>NZ_DATBBJ010000042.1:0-68947 GCF_036271055.1 Scandinavium sp.
GTCAGCCCGGAGCGTTCGTTAAATATGGAGCAGCTGTGTAAGGATCAGGCCGCCCATCGCTATAATACCGGCACACAGAAAATTGATGTGACAGGCTTTGAGCAATTTCAGGGCAGCTATGAGATGCGCGGGTCTACGGCACGTAAAGAGGGCTTTGTTTGCTCTTTTGACGCAGACGGGCAGTTTTTGCATCTCTCAATGCGCTAAGCGCCTTATTTCCCCAATTTTCCCTAAACAAACCCGTTTCGTACTGTATATCTTGCAGTCAGCGGGTATACTGATCCCTTCCATTTAAACCACACGTATCCAGCACGAAATACTATGCAAAAGTTTGATACCAAGACCTTTCAGGGCCTGATCCTGACTTTACAGGACTACTGGGCTCGCCAGGGCTGCACCATTGTTCAACCTCTGGACATGGAAGTCGGCGCCGGCACTTCTCACCCAATGACCTGTCTGCGCGCTTTAGGGCCAGAACCTATGGCGACCGCATATGTTCAGCCGTCCCGCCGTCCAACCGATGGCCGCTACGGTGAGAACCCGAACCGCTTACAGCACTATTATCAGTTCCAGGTAGTGATTAAGCCGTCTCCGGACAACATTCAGGAGCTGTACCTCGGGTCTCTTAAAGAGCTGGGTATGGACCCGACGATTCATGACATTCGCTTCGTAGAAGACAACTGGGAAAACCCAACGCTGGGCGCCTGGGGTCTGGGCTGGGAAGTGTGGCTCAACGGCATGGAAGTGACGCAGTTCACCTACTTCCAGCAGGTTGGCGGCCTCGAATGTAAGCCTGTCACCGGGGAAATCACCTACGGTTTAGAACGCCTGGCGATGTACATCCAGGGCGTGGACAGCGTTTACGATCTGGTCTGGAGCGACGGCCCGCTGGGTAAAACTACCTACGGCGACGTGTTCCATCAGAACGAAGTTGAGCAGTCGACCTATAACTTTGAATACGCGGACGTGGATTTCCTCTTCTCCTGCTTCGATCAGTATGAGAAAGAAGCGCAGCACCTGCTGGCGCTGGAAAACCCGCTGCCGCTGCCGGCTTACGAACGCATTCTGAAAGCGGCGCACAGCTTTAACCTGCTGGACGCGCGCAAGGCCATCTCGGTGACCGAGCGCCAGCGCTACATTCTGCGTATTCGTACGCTGACCAAAGCCGTGGCCGAAGCCTACTACGCTTCTCGTGAAGCGCTTGGCTTCCCGATGTGCAATAAGAATAAATAAGAGGCTGCCATGTCTGATAAAACTTTTCTGGTGGAAATCGGCACTGAAGAGCTGCCACCAAAAGCCCTGCGCAGCCTGGCGGAATCTTTTGCTGCGAACGTAACGGCGGAGCTGGATGCGGCGAACGTCGCTCACGGCGAAGTGAAATGGTTTGCGGCACCTCGCCGCCTGGCGCTGAAAATCGCCAGTCTGGCCGCTTCCCAGCCGGATCGCGAAGTCGAAAAACGCGGCCCGGCGGTTTCCGCCGCGTTTGATGCCGAAGGCAAACCGAGCAAGGCCGCTGAAGGCTGGGCTCGCGGCTGTGGCATTACCGTCGACCAGGCCGAGCGTCTGGCGACCGACAAAGGCGAATGGCTGATGTACCGCGCGCACGTGAAAGGCGAGAGCGTTGAAGCACTGCTGCCCGCGATGATTGCCACCGCGCTGACTAAGCTGCCCATTCCAAAGCTGATGCGCTGGGGTGCAAACGACACGCACTTCGTGCGTCCGGTTCACACCGTGACCCTGCTGCTGGGCGACCAGGTTATCCCGGCGACCATTCTGGGGATCGCCTCAGATCGCGTAATTCGCGGCCATCGCTTTATGGGCGAGCCTGAATTTACCATCGATAACGCCGATGAGTATCCGCAGATTTTGCTGGAGCGCGGCAAAGTTATCGCTGACTACGAGCAGCGTAAAGCCGCTATCAAAGCAGGCGCTGAAGAAGCCGCTCGCAAAATCGGCGGCAACGCTGACCTGAGCGAAAGCCTGCTCGAAGAGGTGACCTCGCTGGTTGAATGGCCGGTCGTGCTGACCGCTAAGTTCGAAGAGAAGTTCCTCGCAGTGCCTGCGGAAGCGCTGGTTCACACCATGAAAGGTGACCAGAAGTACTTCCCGGTGTACGCCAACGACGGCAGGCTGCTGCCGAACTTCATCTTCGTGGCCAACATTGAGTCGAAAGATCCGATTCAGATTATTTCCGGGAACGAGAAAGTCGTTCGTCCGCGCCTCGCGGATGCCGAATTCTTCTTTAATACCGACCGCAAAAAGCGTCTGGAAGATAATCTGCCGCGTCTGGAAACCGTTCTGTTCCAGAAAGAGCTCGGCACGCTGCGCGACAAAACTAATCGTATTGAAGCGCTTTCCGGCTGGATCGCCGGACAGATTGGGGCTGACGTCAACCACGCCACCCGCGCGGGCCTGCTGTCTAAATGCGATTTGATGACCAACATGGTCTTCGAGTTCACCGACACTCAGGGCGTGATGGGCATGCACTATGCGCGTCACGACGGCGAAGCAGAAGACGTAGCCGTTGCGCTGAACGAGCAGTATCAGCCGCGCTTTGCCGGCGATGAGCTGCCGTCCAACCTCGTTGCCTGCGCCGTCGCTATCGCCGACAAAATGGACACCCTTGCGGGTATCTTCGGCATCGGCCAGCATCCGAAAGGCGACAAAGACCCGTTTGCTCTGCGTCGTGCCGCGCTTGGCGTGCTGCGCATTATCGTGGAGAAAAACCTGCCGCTGGATCTGCAAACCCTGACCGAAGAGGCCGCGCGCCTGTACGGCAGCAAGCTGACCAACGCGAAGGTTGTGGATGACGTGATCGACTTTATGCTGGGCCGTTTCCGCGCCTGGTATCAGGAAGAAGGCCACAGCGTGGATACTATCCAGGCGGTACTGGCTCGTCGCCCAACCAAACCGGCAGACTTCGATGCGCGCATGAAGGCGGTTTCCCACTTCCGAACTCTGGAAGCGGCGGCGGCCCTGGCCGCAGCGAACAAACGCGTGTCCAACATTCTGGCGAAGTCTGACGAACAGCTGAACGACGTTGTTCACGCCTCGGTGCTCAAAGAAGCGGAAGAAATCCGTCTGGCAACCAACCTGGTTGTGCTGCGCGATAAGCTCCAGCCGTTCTTCGCGGAAGGCCGCTACCAGGAAGCCCTGGAAGAGCTGGCCAACCTGCGTGAGCCGGTAGATGAGTTCTTCGATAAGGTGATGGTTAACGCGGAAGATAAAGATCTGCGTATCAACCGCCTGACGCTGCTGTCTAAACTGCGCGAGCTGTTCCTGCAGGTGGCGGACATTTCCCTGCTGCAATAATTGACCCGCCGTCTGACGATAAACCCGCCTCGGCGGGTTTTTTTATAATTTAATTACTCTTGGTTATCAGATCGTTAATCACTTCCCCGCCGGATAGAAATTAAAGTTAAGCCTCGTAACACCGATAGATTAATTATCATCCACAATTACAGGCTTTTGCGCATCATGAAAAATATCAAAGTCATCACAGGGATCGTCGCCACGCTTGGAATTTTCAGCGCACTGCTGCTGATTACCGGCGCACTTTTTTACTCTTCGGTCAGCAGTGACCGCCAAAACTTCCAGCATACCGGCGTGCTTAACTACCAGCAGCAGCAGTTGGGCGGCAGCTTCCAGACGCTGGTTGAAACCCGCGTCACGATTAACCGCGTCGCCATTCGTATGCTCAAAAATCAGCGCGACCCGGCCTCGCTGGAGGCAATGAACAAGCTATTGACCACCGCCAGCGCCTCGCTGAACGAAGCGGATAAGCACTTCCAGAGCTACATGGACTCGGATGATATTGCAGGCCAGGAGGCAGCCCTGGATGCTCGAGCAGTAGCCAGCTTTAAGAAGATGCACGACGTGCTGGGCCAGTCGATTCAGTTTCTGAAAGCCGACAACTATGAGGCCTACGGTAACCTTGATGCCCAGCAGGCGCAGGATGAGATGAAAGCCGTCTACGACGAGTGGCTCGCCCAAAACACCCGGCTGTTGAAAGCGGCCAGCGAAGAAAACCAGCGCAGTTTCACCGGTATGCAGTGGACGTTAGGCACCATTCTGGTCATCGTCATTGCCGTGCTGGCGCTCATCTGGCTTGGCCTGCAGCGCGTGCTGCTGCGTCCGCTGCAAAGCGTCATGGATAATATTCAGGCAATTTCCGAAGGCGATTTAACCCGCCGTATCGACGCCGAAGGCCGCAGCGAAATGAGCCGCCTCGCCGCCAGCCTGAAGGTAATGCAGCAGTCGTTGATCCGCACGGTCAGCACGGTGCGCGACAACACGGACGCTATCTATACCGGCACCAGTGAAATTTCTGCGGGCAGCAGCGACCTTTCCTCACGAACCGAGGAGCAGGCGGCGGCGCTGGAAGAAACGGCGGCCAGCATGGAGCAGCTTACCGCTACGGTAAAACAGAACACCGATAACGCCCGCCAGGCGACTCACCTGGCCAAAAATGCCTCTGAAACGGCGATGAAGGGTGGCCGGGTCGTCGAGAACGTTGTCAGCACGATGAGCGAAATTGCCGAGAGTTCCGGTAAAATTGTTGATATTACCAGCGTGATCGACGGCATTGCTTTCCAGACAAATATTCTGGCCCTGAACGCGGCGGTTGAAGCGGCCCGAGCGGGCGAGCAGGGTCGCGGCTTCGCCGTCGTAGCGGGAGAAGTGCGCACGCTGGCAAGCCGCAGCGCACAGGCTGCGAAAGAGATTAAGGTGCTGATTGAGAACTCCGTTTCTCGCATCGGAACCGGGTCAAATCAGGTGCGCGAAGCGGGCGATACGATGAAAGAGATTGTCTCAGCCGTGACTCGCGTCACCGACATTATGGGCGAGATAGCTTCCGCGTCTGACGAGCAGAGCAAGGGCATTGAGCAGGTGGCACTGGCCGTTTCAGAAATGGACAGCGTGACGCAGCAGAACGCCGCGCTGGTTGAAGAGTCCGCCACGGCGGCGGCGGCGCTGGAGAACCAGGCCAGCCAGCTGCGAGAAGCGGTAGCCACCTTCCAGATCCAGCAGGGCGAAAGAAGAGCGGTCTCTATTTCAGCTACAGCTCCACGCCCGGCAGCAGCGTTAAAGCCGCAGGCTGCTGGAGCAGGTTCAGACGCCAATTGGGAAACGTTCTAAGGCTTAGCTAAAACGACAAACCCCGCGTCGGTGAGCGGGGTTTTGGGTAAGGCAAGTTAGGGTACAAAGTACAAAATTATTCCATCAGCTGCTTGCTGAGCATCGGATTTGACTGGATCAGTCGCATCAGCTGCAGTTCGGTGCTGGAGGGTCTGAGTCGTTTTGATTCCCATTCCTGCACCATTGAAACGCTAACGCCCATCACGCGAGCAAAATCATCAATCTTAAGTCCCGTACTTTTGCGTAACTGCTCGAACTCGGAAAAAGCGTTAGGCTTTTGTTTCATGGTAACCATTTGATTATCTTTAAAAACAATCTGCTCAAGACTGCTAAGCAGTTCAAACATTGGATCTTTGTATTCCATTGAGAACTCCTCATTAATCACACATTGACCTCGTGAACGTAAAGAAGCCTATTAAGAGTAGCCCGAAAAAAAGCAGGCTGATGATTTCTTAGCGGACTAAGTATGCGCGTCGCGAGACTTATGCGTTTCAACTGAAGAATTAAGCGGCGTAAGAGATTGAAAAGCGGGCCTGGAGAGGGGGTTAGTATAAATTTGTAAATGGTTATGCAAAATCTGCTTTAGCGCTGGGCTTAAACCTACCGCTGTTGACGAGTTTACCCTCATGCTTTTGGCCTAAATTCATCCCGCTTAAGGCTATCAATTCAGCTTCGAATTCCTGCCCATAGCGCCATCGAAAAAACGGATAAAAATTCACGACTCCAGCCTGAATCTACCTCAAAGAGATTGTCGTCAAAGGGTATCTTGCACGGGCGGCCTGGACTATCATTAGCTACATTCTTGAGTACGCCTATGCGCATTGGCATAGATTTGGTGAAAGGAGTAGAAAAGATGGCGACAGGTAAGTCCTGCTCTCGCTGGTTTGCGCCGCTGGCGGCGTTATTAATGGTGGTGAGTCTGAGCGGCTGCTTTGATAAAGAAGGCGATCAGCGCAAGGCGTTTATCGATTTTCTGCAAAATACGGCCATGCGCAGCGGCGAACGTCTGCCAACGCTGACCACCGATCAGAAAAAACAGTTTGGCCCGCTGGTCTCCGACTACGCCATCCTTTACGGCTTTTCCCAACAGGTTAGCCAGGCGATGGACGACGGCATGAAGCCGGTGGTGGATAGTGTAAACAGCATTCGCGTGCCGCAGGATTACATGAATCAGCGCGATACGCTGCGCCAGGCGAACGGCTCGCTGAACGTGCTCGGCCAGCAGGTACAGAATGCAAAAATGCAGGCGGACAGCGCTCGTTCCACGCTGAAACAGCCGGATGAGCTGAAAACCGTTTACGATCGGGTCTATCAAAAAGTGGTCACCGCCCCGGCAAACGCTATGGCTCCGCTGATCCCGGCCGCGCAAACTTTTACCCAGCAGCTGGTTCAGGTCGGTGATTTTATCCAGCAGCAGGGAACGCAGGTTGGTTTTACCGCGGGCGGCATTCAGTTCCCGACTTCACAGCAGGCCAGCCAATATAACTCGCTGATTGGCCCGCTAGCCTCGCAGCATCAGGCATTTATGCAGGCTTATTCCTCTGCACAAAGCACCCTGCAATAAGATAAAAACCCCGTCAAACGGCGGGGTTTTTCAGGTGGCTTTAGCTCCAGCCCTTTGGATGGCTGAAATAGTTCTTGTCATCCCGAGGTTAAATATGCGTTAATGCCTCATCGGTTTGACGCACAGACCTTTCAAGCAAAGCAGTCCTCCAGAAGTTATCGTAGATACCTTTCAAAGTGAGTTTCTCCTTTATCGCTTCAAAAATCTGTAAAGCATACCAATGCGCCGCAAGGCAAACTCTATTTAAAAGGTAATATCAATGTCTGCTAAAATGACTGGTCTGGTTAAGTGGTTCAACTCTGACAAAGGCTTCGGCTTCATCACTCCTGACGATGGCTCTAAAGATGTATTCGTACACTTCTCTGCTATCCAGAACGATGGCTACAAGTCCCTGGACGAAGGCCAGAAAGTATCTTTCACCATCGAAAGTGGTGCTAAAGGTCCAGCTGCTGGTAACGTTACTAGCCTGTAAGCATTAGCTTATAAAGCAAAGATTCTAAAACCCGCCTCTGGCGGGTTTTTTCTTTTCCGGGATTCCTTCCCAGCGACACAACTACTTTCCAAACAGCCGCCGCGAATTGTCCTCAGTCTGTCCGGACAGACGACGTTTTTGCATGGTGCGCGTCCAGCTTGTCGACAGGCCCGCCGCAGAAAGCAGACGGTGATACTGCTCGTCGTCGAAAGGCATATGCCAGGCGATAGCAATCGCTTCTGCCACGCTCACATCGCTGACGCGTGAAACCAGCTCCAGCGGCGAATCGGTAGCCACTTTTCCGGCCATCACCACGCGATACAGCCAGCCACAGTAGCCCGCCCGCTGCATCTGTGATGCCATATCGCTAATCCCAAAATGATAATTCAGCTTGAAGCACGGTGAACGCGGCTGCGTAACCTGAATCAGCGCGCCTCCCCAACGAAAAATATCCCCGATATACACCTCGCGCTCCGTCATCCCCTCGGTTGAGAGATTTTCACCAAAGGCGGGGGCGTTAAACAGCTCGGCCTGCTCGGGAAATTCCCGCGCCCAGTGGCGATAGTGTTCACGCGGATAGTGGCACAGCGCGCGATCTGGCCCGCCGTGAATCACTTTTTCAGCCTGCTCGTCTCCTTCCAGACCTAGCTCGGTCAGCTTTAGCTCTCCGTCGACCTGGTATTTTCCGATAGCGCTCGGCCTGCTGCCGCTGTACTCACGAATTTTGCCGATATAAACCTGTAGCGGATGGCGCATCTGCTGCTCCCTGTTTGTGCCAGACATAAAAAAAGCGAGCCATCAGGCTCGCTTCTCATCAGCCGCTTTGCAACTTATTTTTTAGCGGCAAAACGCGCGGCAGCTTCGTCCCAGTTAACCACATCCCAGAAAGCTTTGATGTAGTCAGGGCGACGGTTCTGGAATTTCAGGTAGTAAGCGTGTTCCCACACGTCCAGACCCAGGATTGGGAAACCGGAGGTGCCAGAAATGGCTTCACCCATCAGCGGGGAATCCTGGTTTGCGGTAGACACAACAGCCAGTTTGCCGTCTTTCAGCACCAGCCAAGCCCAGCCAGAACCAAAGCGGGTTGCTGCCGCTTTCTCGAACTCTTCTTTGAATTTCTCAACAGAGCCGAAGGTGCTTTCGATAGCCGCTTTCAGGTCGCCCTGCAGCGTAGTACCGGTTTTCAGACCTTTCCAGAACAGGCTGTGGTTAGCGTGGCCGCCCGCGTTGTTACGCAGTGGACCTTTTTTGTCTGCTGGCAGCTGATCCAGTTTGGTGATCAGCTCTTCAACCGGCAGGTTAGCGAATTCTGGCAGGCTTTCCAGCGCAGCGTTCGCGTTGTTCACATAAGCCTGGTGGTGTTTAGAGTGATGGATTTCCATCGTCTGCTTGTCAAAGTGCGGCTCAAGGGCGTCGTACGCATACGGCAGGGATGGCAGGGTATAACTCATATTCATCTCCATTTATTATCGGGCGGCTATAGTGTTACGCCGCGTAAGCAGTTGGTTCATTATAGTTAATTAAATGATATTGAAAATGTTTATCAATGCCGTAGTTTTAATAAGGTTATAACTTTTGGTTATGTCGCTGATTTTGTGAGCCCGCTCAAGCCGAACACGCGCTTTTTGCCAGGTCTGGGGTTTACACGGCAGCGGCCTGAAGGTTAATCAATTGACTGATTTTTACACTCATCACGTCAGATGAAAGATTCATCGACGTAAAACGTTGAGGATAAAAAAATGAGTCACGCGATTACGATGGGTATTTTTTGGCATTTGATAGGTGCAGCCAGTGCAGCCTGTTTCTATGCCCCGTTTAAAAAGGTTCAAAATTGGTCCTGGGAAACAATGTGGTCGATTGGCGGTTTTGTTTCCTGGCTTATCCTTCCGTGGGCCATCAGCGCCATGCTGCTGCCCGATTTCTGGGCCTACTACCGTTCTTTTAGCGCATCCACGCTGCTGCCCGTGTTTCTGTTCGGCGCAATGTGGGGCATCGGCAATATCAACTACGGCCTGACCATGCGCTATCTTGGCATGTCGATGGGCATCGGGATTGCCATCGGTATCACGCTGATTGTCGGCACGCTGATGACGCCAATTCTGAACGGTCAGTTCCACGTGCTGGTCGGCACCGAAGGTGGTCGTATGACGCTATTAGGTGTGCTGGTTGCGGTAGTCGGCGTCGGCATTGTGACCCGCGCCGGGCAGTTGAAAGAACGCAAAATGGGCATTAAAGCGGAAGAGTTCAATCTCAAAAAAGGTCTGATCCTGGCGGTAATGTGCGGGATTTTCTCCGCAGGGATGTCATTTGCCATGAACGCCGCAAAGCCGATGCACGAAGCGGCGGCTGCACTCGGCGTTGATCCGCTGTACGTGGCGTTGCCAAGCTATGTGGTGATCATGGGTGGCGGTGCGCTGGTTAACCTCGGCTTCTGCTTTATCCGTTTGGCCACCAAATCAAACCTGTCGATAAAAGCAGACTTCTCGCTGGCAAAACCGATGATCATCGGCAATATCCTGTTTTCCGCACTCGCGGGTCTGATGTGGTATCTACAGTTCTTCTTCTATGCCTGGGGCCACGCCAGCATTCCAGCGCAGTACGACTACATGAGCTGGATGTTGCACATGAGTTTCTACGTGCTGTGTGGCGGTTTTGTCGGCTTGATCATGAAAGAGTGGAACAACGCAGGCCGTCGTCCGGTCGGTGTGCTGAGTCTTGGTTGCGTAGTGATTATCATCGCGGCAAATATTGTCGGTTTGGGTATGGCGAACTGATTACGCTGCCGTTTTATTCCGATGACGCCACTGCCCTGGCGTCATTCCCACTTCCCGGTTAAACACCACCGAAAAGTAGTTACTGTCCTCAAAGCCGCAGTGCATGGCGATTTCCCCGATCATCAATTCTGAATGCTGGAGCAGATATTGCGCGTGGCAGATACGCAACTGGCGCAGGTAGTGGTTGATGGTCATTCCTGTCTGGCTACGGAACTGCTGGCGCAATGCACGTTCGCTACACGCCTGCTGTTCGCAGAAAATATCCAGCGCGAAAGGTCGATTCAGGCTTCCCGCCAGTGCCGTGAGCAATTTATCGAGCAACGCCTCGCTTTCGGTCGCCGCCAGATTATCGGTCGCATAACGATGACGGCGCAGCGTCACCACCAACTGCGCAAACAGCAGCTCTGCCATATCGTTCGCATGGCTACAGGTCTTATGACTTTCTTGTTCCAGCGACGTGATCACCTGCCGTGCCTGCGTCATGCCGCTACTGCCGATGCGCCAGTGCGGTGTCCAAACCGTACCGTGTAAACCGGGGATATGCGCCGCCCAGTCCAGATTAAGCTTCAGCCTGTCCGGGCAGTAGATAATATTCTGCAAAACCAGATCGTTAACGGACGCGTAGGAGTGTTTGTCTTCAGCGCGAATGTAGAATAAATCCCCACGCGTGATGCGATACGGGCGATCGTTAAGAATGTGCAAACCGTTGCCACGCCACACTAAGACCAGCTCGCAAAACTCATGGGTGT
Source organism: Scandinavium sp. (assembly GCF_036271055.1). Lineage (GTDB taxonomy): Bacteria > Pseudomonadota > Gammaproteobacteria > Enterobacterales > Enterobacteriaceae > Scandinavium. Next base: position 10,699 of record NZ_DATBBJ010000042.1, read on the forward strand.
GCTCAGCAAACACGTTTTGCGGATAGCGATCGGCCACCGCCACCGCTTGCTGCGGTGACGTGAAAAAATCGGCTTTGCGTAGAATAAGCGGTGCTGACACAGCAAGACCTCAAACAGCGGATAACGGCGTATTAATAGCTGTTTTTACGGCATAAAACGGTGACTGGACTCGCGTTACTGAAGCACGGTATCACGCCCCTGACGGATGTCACGGGGTGACCAATTAAACTCGCGGCGAAACAGCGTCGAAAAGTGATTACTGTCGCCAAAACCGCAGCGAAATGCGATGTCTGTGACGCTTTCGTCGCTGTGGCGCAACAAATGCCGCGCTTTGGTCAGGCGAATGCGGTTGAGATAACGCTGCGGCGTCATGCCAGTGTGCTGTTTTAACTGGCGGTGCAAGGTACGCAGCGACAATGAGAAGCGCTCAGCGACCTCTTCCCAACACACATCGTCAGCGAAATGGTCTTCCAGCCACGCCATCATCAGATTCAGGCGCGCATCGTTGTTATTCGCCTCTGCCGCCAGGCTGCCTTTACGCAGCTGAACCAGCAACTGCATAAACAGAATTTCACGGTTGGCGATAGCGTGCGTGTCGCTGTCTTCATCCAGATTTTCCATCTGCTGCACAATCTGTCGTACTTGCGACAACACCGCCTGATTCACCCGCCAGTGCGACGGATAAACGCCGTCTTGTTCCTGCGGCAGCAGTTTTTGCAGACCAGAAAGAAACTGGAACGCGTCCGGTGAACGGTAGAGCACGTTGGTCAGACACAGATTGTCGGTGTGTTCATACAGATGACGGTCGTGATCACGCACGAAGCATACCGTCCCGCCGGTAATGGTGTAGGGCTGACCATTAAAGACATGGATGCCCGTGCCGTGTTCCACGATCACAATCTCATGAAAATCATGATGATGCTCCGGGAACTCCGCTTGTGGAAGCCGTGGCTCAATGGCGACAGGCACATGCCCTGAGGGAAAAAAATCCACGCTGTGCAGTACGGTCATAACGACCCCACGAAATGAGAAAAGTTATCAGGATAATAATCAGCCCCCGTCATTCTCACCTTGAATTTTTGACAGCAAAGCGCGCAAACCCTGTTCGTTTTTCAAGAAACGACAGGAAAAATCAGGAAATGCGTTCAGCGTCACACCGGTATGCAACGCCTGCATTACTGGAAATTGTGAACCCCCTCACGTTCACCTTTGCTTTCTTGCCAGCCGCCTTTTACGGCTGTCAGTAGTAAGAAGGTAGCGATCTCAGCGGTACTCCAGACTGTCTGCAATGACTATCAGAAGGACCCCTGCCATGAGTTTTCGCCATTGTGTGGCGGTTGATTTAGGCGCCTCCAGCGGACGCGTAATGCTTGCCCGTTACGACCGCAAAAAAAGGACCCTGGCGCTGCGTGAAATCCACCGTTTTATGAATACGCTGCAAAAAGTGGACGGCACTGACTGCTGGGATATCGACAGCCTGGAAGCCGAAATCCGCTGTGGGCTGAAGAAAGTGTGCGATGACGGCATTCTTATCGACAGCATCGGGATCGACACCTGGGGTGTGGATTACGTGCTGCTGGATAAAGACGGCAAGCGCGTTGGCCTGCCCGTTTCCTACCGTGACAGCCGTACTCAGGGCGTGATGCAACGCGCTGAAAATGAGCTCGGACGCGCTGAAATCTACCGCCGCAGCGGCATTCAATTCCTGCCGTTTAACACGCTCTACCAGTTTCGCGCCTTTTCTGAACAGCAGCCGGAAGCGGCAAAACACGTCGCCCACGTGCTGCTTATTCCTGACTATTTCAGCTACCGCCTGACCGGCAAGATGAACTGGGAATACACCAACGCCACGACAACCCAGTTGGTGAATATCAACACCGATAACTGGGATGAAGAACTGCTCAATTGGGCAGGCGCGCCACGCAGTTGGTTTGGTACGCCGACGCATCCGGGCAACGTTATCGGTCACTGGATTTGCCCGCTGGGCAACAAAATTCCGGTCGTGGCGGTTGCCAGCCATGACACCGCCAGCGCAGTGATTGCTTCGCCACTCGAAGGTAAACACGCGGCGTATCTCTCCTCCGGCACCTGGTCGTTGATGGGCTACGAGAGCAAAACACCGTGTACCAGCGATGTCGCACTGGCAAACAACATCACCAACGAAGGCGGCGCAGAAGGCCGCTATCGGGTGCTGAAAAACATCATGGGCTTATGGCTGCTGCAACGCGTACTGAAAGAGCAAAACGTTAGCGATCTCGCGGCGCTGATTGCCAGTACGCAGCAACACCCGGCCTGCACATTCGTGATTAACCCGAATGACGATCGCTTTATCAACCCGGACAACATGAGCGCCGAAATCCAGGCCGCTTGTCGCGAAAGCCACCAGCCGGTGCCAGAAAGTGCTGCCGAACTGGCGCGCTGTATTTTCGACAGTCTGGCGCTGCTATACGCCCGAGTACTTCATGAACTTGCCGATTTGCACGGACATTCATTCTCGCAGTTACACATCGTCGGCGGCGGTTGCCAGAACGAACTGCTCAATCAGCTCTGTGCCGACGCCTGCGGCATCACGGTGATCGCCGGGCCGATTGAAGCTTCAACGCTTGGCAATATCGGCATTCAGTTGATGACACTCGATGAACTCCACAACGTGGACGATTTCCGCAAAGTGGTGCGCGGTAATCACGCCCTCACCACTTTTAATCCCGATCCGAACAGTGAAATTGCCCGCTATGTCGCGCAGTTTCAGTCACAACAGACGAAGGAGCTTTGCGCATGACCACTCAACTTGAACAAGCCTGGGAACTGGCAAAACAGCGTTACGCCACCGTAGGTGTCGACGTCGAAGAGGCGCTGCGTCAGCTCGACCGCCTGCCTGTTTCGATGCACTGCTGGCAGGGCGATGACGTCGCCGGGTTTGAAAATCCAGGCGGCGCGCTGACGGGTGGCATTCAGGCAACCGGCAACTATCCGGGCAAAGCGCGTAACGCCACCGAACTGCGTGCCGATCTGGAGCAGGCATTAAGCCTGATCCCTGGCCCAAAACGCCTGAACCTGCACGCTATCTATCTGGAATCCGATACCCCGGTTGGCCGCAACGAAATCAAACCTGAGCATTTCAAAAATTGGGTGCAGTGGGCAAAAACCAACAAGCTGGGGCTGGATTTCAACCCGTCCTGCTTCTCGCATCCAAACAGTGCCGATGGCTTCACGCTGGCCCACGCCAATGATGAAATCCGTCAGTTCTGGATTGACCACTGCAAAGCCAGCCGCCGCGTTTCGGCTTACTTTGGCGAGCAACTTGGCACACCGTCAGTGATGAACATCTGGATCCCGGACGGCATGAAAGACCTGACCGTTGATCGTTTCGCCCCACGCCAACGCCTGATGAACGCGCTGGACGAAATCATCAGCGAAAAATTCAGCACGGCGCACCACATCGACGCCGTCGAAAGCAAACTGTTTGGCATTGGCGCGGAAAGCTACACCGTCGGCTCTAACGAGTTCTACATGGGCTACGCCACCAGCCGCCAGACCGCGCTGTGTCTGGACGCGGGCCACTTCCATCCGACCGAAGTGATTTCCGACAAAATCTCAGCCGCGATGCTGTTCGTGCCGCGTCTGCTGCTGCACGTCAGCCGTCCAGTGCGTTGGGACAGTGACCACGTGGTGCTGCTGGATGACGAAACGCAGGCCATCGCCAGCGAAATCATCCGTCACGATTTGTTCGACCGCGTGCATATCGGCCTCGATTTCTTTGACGCCTCCATCAACCGTATCGCGGCGTGGGTTATCGGCACACGCAACATGAAAAAAGCCCTGCTGCGCGCGCTGCTGGAGCCGACCGCAGAACTGCGTCAGCTGGAACTCGACGGCGATTACACCGCGCGTCTGGCGCTGCTCGAAGAGCAGAAATGCCTGCCGTGGCAGGCTGTGTGGGAAATGTATTGCCAGCGCAACGACACGCCAGCGGGCAGTCAGTGGCTCGACAGCGTTCGTTCTTACGAGAAAAACGTTTTAACGAAACGTAAATAAAACACCGCCCGGCGGCGCGTTGCTTGCCGGGCCAACGAATACATGTAGGCCGGGTAAGCAAAACGCTACCCGGCATTTTCAAAGGAATCACAAGACTATGCAGACCATCACCCATTCCTGGTTCGTTCAGGGCATGATCAAAGCCACCACCGACGCGTGGCTGAAAGGTTGGGACGAACGTAACGGCGGCAACCTGACGCTGCGCCTCGACGAAGCCGACATCGCGCCATTTGAAGCAGATTTCCATCAGAAACCACGCTACATCGCCTTAAGCCAACCGATGCCTGCGCTGGCTAACACGCCGTTCATCGTGACCGGTTCCGGCAAATTCTTCCGCAACGTGCAGCTCGATCCCTCCGCGAATTTAGGCGTGGTGAAAGTGGACAGCGACGGTGCGGGCTACCACATTCTTTGGGGGCTGACGCACGAAGCAGTGCCAACGTCAGAGCTGCCAGCGCATTTCCTTTCCCATTGCGAGCGTATCAAAGCGACCAACGGCAAAGACCGCGTAATCATGCACTGCCATGCCACCAACCTGATCGCCCTGACCTACGTGCTGGAAAACAGCAGCGATTTCATCACCCGCAAACTGTGGGAAGGCAGCACCGAGTGTCTGGTGGTGTTCCCGGACGGTGTCGGCATTCTGCCGTGGATGGTGCCGGGCACCGATGAAATCGGTCAGGCAACGGCCACCGACATGCAGAAACATTCGCTGGTGCTGTGGCCATTCCACGGCGTATTCGGCAGCGGCCCAACACTCGATGAAGCTTTTGGCTTGATTGATACCGCCGAGAAATCGGCAGAAGTTCTGGTGAAGGTTTACTCAATGGGCGGCATGAAACAAACCATCACCCGGGAAGAACTGATCGCCCTCGGCAAACGCTTTGGCGTGACCCCGATGGCTTCAGCATTAGCACTTTACGCATAACAACATCGCGCCCCGCTCACTGAGACGGGGCGAAATTACACCTGCAACCCTACCATTCCCTATGGATTTCGCGGTGCAAGAAGCCAACGCATCTGCAGCGTGAAAGACGACGGGAACTAACTCGAAGTGGAGTAAAAGCAATGAAAATAAAACCAAGCTTGATCCTCACCGTTGCCGCACTGGCGCTGTCCAGTTCTGCATTTGCTGAAGTAAAAATCGCCCTGGTGGCAAAATCGCTGGGAAATGGATTTTTTGAGGCCGCCAACGTTGGCGCGCAGGAAGCGGCAAAAGAGTTAGGTGACGTCAAAGTCATTTATACCGGTCCAACCACCACCACCGCAGAAGCGCAGATCGAAGTGCTGAACGGCTTGATCGCCCAAGGGGTGGATGCGATAGCCATCTCAGCCAACGATCCGGACGCGCTGGTGCCGGTGCTGAAAAAAGCGATGCAGCGGGGTATCAAAGTGGTGTCCTGGGATTCCGGCGTCGCGCAGGCTGGGCGTCAGATCCATTTGAATCCTTCCAATAACGCGTTGATTGGCGAAACCAACGTTAAGCTGGCCGCCGATGCGTTGAAAGCGCTGAATGTCGAAAAAGGCGATGTGGCGATCCTTAGCGCCACGCCAACCTCCACCAACCAGAACATCTGGATTGCGGAGATGAAAAAAGTACTGCCGCAGTATCCGTCCATCAATCTGGTGACCGTTGCCTACGGTGATGACCTTTCCGATAAAAGTTACCGCGAAGCGGTCGGTTTGCTGAAAACCTACCCTGACTTGAAAGTGATTGTCTCGCCTTCTTCCGTCGGCATTGTGGCGGCGGCGCAGGCGGTGAAAGATCAGGGCAAAATCGGCAAAGTGTATGTGACGGGCTTAGGCTTGCCGTCCGAAATGGCAGGCGCAATCAAATCGGGTGCGAGCAAAAGTTTTGCTATCTGGAACCCTATCGATCTCGGCTATGCGGCGACTTATTTAGCCGACGATCTGGTGAAAGGCAGTGCCACCAAAACCGAGGCCAGCATGGGTAAACTCGGCAAAGTTACACTGGACGCTGACGGTAACGGCGCGATGGCGAAGCCGTTCGTTTACGATGCCAGCAATATTGATAAGTTCTCCAAAATTTTCTGATGCGTTTTGTAGGCCGGATAAGCGTAGCGCCATCCGGCAACACGGCGGGGGCGCAGTCGCTTACCCGCCCTACAGGACCCTTTGACGGAGAACTTTCATGACCGAATCCACCCCATTGCTACAGCTCACGGGCATCAGCAAGTTCTTTCCGGGCGTGCGCGCGCTGGAAAACGTGCAGCTCAGCCTGTGGCCCGGCAAAGTGACCGCCCTGATTGGCGAAAACGGTGCCGGAAAATCCACGCTGGTCAAAGTGATGACCGGCATTTATCAGCCCGACGAGGGCGAGATCCTTTATAAAGCGATCCCTATCCAGCTGCCGACGCCAGACTCTGCGCATAAAGTGGGGATCACCGCGATTCACCAGGAAACCGTACTGTTCGATGAACTCTCGGTGACCGAGAACATTTTCGTCGGCCAGTATCTGTATAAAGGCTTTTTGAAGAAGCTCGACTGGCCGGAAATGCACCGCAGGGCGCAGGCACTGCTCGCTCGTCTCGAAGTGCAAATTGACCCGCGTGCGACGCTAAAAACCCTGAGCATCGCTCAACGGCACATGGTCGCCATCGCCCGAGCATTGTCGTTCGATGCGCAAGTCGTGATCCTCGACGAACCCACCGCGGCCCTTTCGCAACATGAAATTCTGGAGTTTTATCAGATTGTTGAGCGTCTGAAACAGGACGGCAAAGCGATCCTGTTTATCTCGCACAAGTTCGATGAAATCTTCGAACTGGCCGATCACTACACCATTTTGCGCGATGGCGTGTTCGTGGGTGCGGGCAACATTCACGACATCACCGAAGAGAAAATGGTGGCGATGATGGTTGGGCGCGCCATTACACAGACCTTCCCGAAAGTGGCGTGCGAACCCGGCGACACGGTGTTGGAAGTCAAAGACTTGTGTCATCCCACCGAGTTTGCGCACATCAATTTCAACCTGCGCAAAGGCGAAATTCTGGGCTTCTACGGGCTCGTAGGCGCTGGACGCACCGAGCTGATGCAGGCGCTATCGGGCGTAACCAAACCGTCGTCAGGTGAAATTATCCTGAATGGCAAACCCGTTCATTTCCACCAGCCTGCCGATGCCATCAACGCCGGGATTGTCTGCGTGCCGGAAGAGCGGCAAAAACAGGGCGCAATTATCGAATTACCGATCGCGCAGAACATCAGCCTGCCGCAACTGCGCAAGCTCAATCCGAACGGCATTCTGCATGACGATCGCGAATGGCAACTGGCGGATAACTACGCCACGCGCTTGCAGGTCAAAGCCGCAAACTGGCGACAGCCGGTAGAAACGCTTTCCGGCGGCAATCAGCAGAAAGTGGTGATCGGCAAATGGCTCGCCACGCATCCGGAGGTCATTATTCTCGACGAGCCGACCAAAGGCATTGATATCGGCTCAAAAGCCGCCGTTCACCAGTTTATGTCTGAACTTGTGGGGCAAGGCCTGGCGGTAATTATGGTGTCGTCTGAACTGCCGGAAGTGATGGGCATGGCGGACCGCATCATCGTGATGCACGAAGGGTTGATGGTGGCGGAATACCGCGCAGGCGAAGCGACGGCGGAAGTGATCGTCAGCGCCGCCAGCGGTGCGGGAAGGGAGGCGGCATGATGTGGCGATCTCTGCTTAAACACCGTGAAGCACTGCTCGCGGCGGTGATCGTGTTGTTGGTTGCTGTCATCGGCAGCCGTACACCGTCATTTATCGCCCCCGGTAATCTGGTGGAAATGTTCAACGACACGGCGATCCTGATAATCCTCGCCCTCGGTCAGATGATGGTGCTACTCACCAAAGGCATTGACCTGTCGATGGCCGCCAATCTGGCGCTCACCGGCATGATTGTGGCGCTGCTGAATTTCCATCATCCGGAGATTCCCGTCATAGCGCTGCTGGCGCTGGCGACTTTGCTCGGCCTCATCATGGGCGTCATCAACGGGTTGCTGGTGTGGAAACTGGGCATCCCGGCGATTGTGGTGACGCTTGGCACCATGAGCATTTATCGCGGGATTATTTTTCTGCTCTCCAACGGCGGCTGGGTGAACTCCAACCAAATGAGCGCTGATTTTCTCGGCCTGCCGCGTGCGTCATTGTTGGGCTTACCGGTGCTGAGCTGGTGCGCCATCGCCGCGCTGTTGTTGGTCGGTTATTTCCTGCGTTACAGCCGCACCGGACGCGCACTGTACACCGCTGGCGGCAACGCCACGGCGGCGTATTACACCGGGATCAACGCCGGGAAAATGCAGTTCGTCAGCTTTTGCCTTTCCGGTGCACTCGCCGGATTTTGCGGATATCTGTGGATTTCTCGCTTCGCGGTGGCCTATGTGGATGTCGCCAACGGCTTCGAATTACAGGTCGTTGCAGCCTGTGTGATCGGCGGGATCAGCACCATGGGCGGCACCGGGCGCGTGCTCGGCTGCCTGTTCGGCGCATTGTTCCTCGGCGTCATCAACAACGCGCTGCCGGTGATCGGCGTATCGCCTTTCTGGCAAATGGCGATTTCCGGCGCGGTGATTGTGATTGCGGTGGTGCTCAACGAGCGCGGCAACAAACGCAAAGGCCGTCTGATCCTGCGTGATGCGGCGCTGGCCCGGCAAAAAATGGCGGTGAAATCATGAGCAAAATGCTGACGACTGACGAAGTGCAAACCCCGTCATCCACACCGTCCATTTTCCAGCGCCTGGCGTGCTGGGAAGGTTTTTTGCTGGCGGTCACGCTGGCAGTGTTCGTGGTAAACGCGTTCGCATCGCCCTACTTCCTCAATATCTGGAACCTGTCGGATGCCACGTTCAACTTCACTGAAAAAGCGATCATCGTGTTGCCGATGGCGATGCTGATTATCGCCCGTGAAATTGACCTGTCGGTGGCGGCCATTATCGCGCTCAGTTCCACGGCGATGGGCTTCTGCGCGGCGGCGGGAGTGGATACGCCATTGCTGATCTGCGTAGGGCTTGGCGTGGGCGTGTTGTGTGGGTTGGTGAATGGCTTGCTGGTCACACGGCTGAACCTTTCTTCCATCGTGATCACCATCGGCACCATGAGCCTGTTTCGCGGGATTTCCTACATCCTGCTTGGCGATCAGGCGCTGAACCAGTACCCGCCGAGTTTTGCCTGGTTTGGTCAGGGCTATGTGTGGGGCGCGCTGTCGTTTGAGTTCGCCCTGTTTATCGTGCTGGCGGCGGTATTCACCTTCGTGCTGCACAAAACCAATTTTGGTCGCCGCACGTTTGCCATCGGCAACAACCCCACCGGGGCCTGGTATTCAGGCATAAACGTTAAACGCCACAACCTGATCCTGTTCGTGTTGGTCGGTTTGATGTCCGGGCTGGCAGCGGTGCTGCTGACATCACGTTTGGGCAGCACGCGCCCGACCATTGCGCTCGGCTGGGAGTTATCTGTGGTGACAATGGCGGTGCTCGGCGGCGTCAATATTCTTGGCGGCTCCGGCAGCATGGTCGGCGTGATTATTGCCGCGTTCCTGATGGGACTGGTGACGTTTGGCCTGAGCCTGCTTAACGTGCCGGGCATTGTGATGTCAATAATCATCGGCGCGATGCTGATCGTAGTGATTTCGCTGCCGATTATTACGCGGCACATTTTACAGCGAAGACGGAATTAACGCCGGGTGGCATTGCATCTATTGAGCCGACGAAAGTCGGCCTAATGAGCGCAGCGCCGCCGGGCGTAAAATCACAGCAATATTAAGGAGAATAAGCATGAGTTTTATGTTGGCACTGCCGAAAATCAGCCTGCACGGCGCGGGCGCTATTGGTGATATGGTTAATCTGGTGGCGGATAAACAGTGGGGTAAAGCGCTGATTGTCACCGACGGACATTTGGTCAAAATGGGCCTGCTCGACACCCTGTTTGCCGCGCTGGACCACCACGAGATGTCATATCACCTGTTTGATGACGTGTTCCCTAATCCAACCGAAGCGCTGGTGCAGAAAGGCTATCAGGCTTATCAGGACGCGCAGTGTGATTACATTATTGCGTTTGGCGGTGGCAGCCCGATCGACACCGCCAAAGCGATCAAAATTCTTACCGCAAACCCAGGGCCGTCAACAAGCTACTCCGGCGTCGGCAAAGTGAAAAACCCTGGCGTGCATCTGGTGGCGATCAACACCACCGCCGGAACAGCGGCAGAGATGACCAGCAACGCAGTAATCATCGATAGCGAACGCCAGGTGAAAGAAGTCATTATCGATTCAAACATTATCCCGGACATCGCCGTGGACGATGCCAGCGTAATGCTCGACATCCCTGCCTCTGTCACCGCTGCGACCGGGATGGATGCGTTGACCCACGCCGTTGAAGCGTTTGTCTCCGTCGGCGCACACCCGCTGACTGACGCCAACGCGCTGGAAGCGATTCGCCTGATCACTCTGTGGCTGCCGAAAGCGGTCGATAATGGGCATGATCTGGAAGCGCGCGAGCAAATGGCCTTCGGTCAATATCTGGCGGGAATGGCCTTTAACAGCGCAGGTCTGGGTTTGGTTCACGCGCTGGCACATCAGCCAGGCGCGACGCACAATCTGCCGCACGGCGTCTGCAACGCTATCCTGCTGCCCATCATCGAAAACTTTAACCGCCCGAACGCGGTGGTCCGTTTCGCTCGCGTGGCACAGGCGATGGGCGTTGATACGCGCGGCATGAGCGACGAAGCGGCCAGCATGGCGGCGATTCAGGCGATTCGCGATTTAAGCGCCCGCGTCGGGATTCCATCCGGTTTCAGCCAACTCGGCGTCACCAAAGCCGATATCGAAGGCTGGCTGGACAAAGCGCTCGCCGACCCATGCGCACCGTGCAACCCGCGCACCGCCAGCCGTGATGAAGTTCGCGAGCTGTATCTGGAGGCATTATGATCCGCAAAGCGTTTGTCATGCAGGTACATCCACATACCCATGAAGAATATGAGCGCCGCCACAACCCTATCTGGCCGGAACTGGAAGCGGTGCTGAAAGCGCATGGCGCGCACCATTACGCCATTTATCTCGATAAGGCGCGCAACCTGCTGTTCGCCACGGTTGAGATTGAGTCAGAAGAACGCTGGAATGCGGTTGCCAGCACCGATGTCTGCCAGCGCTGGTGGAAATACATGGGTGAAGTGATGCCGTCCAATCCGGACAACAGCCCGGTGAGTGCGGAACTGAAAGAGGTGTTCTGGCTGCCTTAAACTCCACTGTCCTCTGCGGCTTCGGCGGCAGAGGACAACAGCTTACTGGCCATATTATCCAGCCGGGTTTTCACTTTTTCCCATCCGGGCATCACCTGATTCATCAAACGATAAAAACGTTCGCTGTGATTGTGCTCCGCAAGATGGCAAAGCTCGTGCAGAATCACGTAATCAATGCATTCGCGCGGGGCTTTAACCAGGTGAGGATTCAGCGTTAAGCGCCCTGAAGGTGAACAGCTTCCCCATTGTGTTTGCATCGTTTGTATTCGCATCGCTGGCAGCTTTTCGACCCACAGCGCCTGCGCCATGACCTCGTTCAGCCTGCGGGCAAAGACCTCCCTGGCGCGTTGCTTGTACCACCTGTCCAGCAGCTGGCGCACCGTTTCGGGATGGCGTTCACGCACCACGACCTCAAGTCTGCCGCGCAGCAATTTCACACGTGGGATCTCAGCCTTATCTTCAACTACTTTTAACATATGCTGTTTGCCGAGATAATAATGGCCTTCTCCGCTGATATAACGGCGAGGCGTCACATGCTCAAGCTGTTGCCGAAAATCGCGCAGTTGCAACCAAATCCAGCGCGCCCGCTTTTTAACTGCATTAAGCACTTCATCGTTGCTGACCGCATGAGGGGCCGCAACCTGAATCCGGCAGTCAGGATGAACCTTAATCAGCACCTGCGATTTTTGGCTCGTACGGTTTACCCGTTCGAAACGAATCGGTTCATCGCCATACCAGAAAGAGAGGCCGGGTCGATTCGCCTCCACGACGGCTCGCGGAATTCTCACGCTCATTTTATTCCCTTCACACCACGCTCAGCCCGACCCGGGTGATCTGCACCACCATTTCGACAATGCGATTCACCTGATCCATGCCGCCGCCAATGTTTTTGCACTCCAGGAACATCTTCGGTAGCAGGTTTTTTCGAATGTCGGCCTCGATATTCTGTGGATTAACAGAGTTTTCAGACACGGATTGGGTCACCAGTTCGTCAACGGCAAAGGCCAGTTTGCTCCAATGGGTTTGTACCTGTTCATCTGCAATATCAAAAACCTGCGGCAGGATTTTTTTAAACACGCCGTAGTAAGCCTGCGCATGGTGATTACCGCCAAAAACATCCGGAATGCTCTCCAGCGTTCGGGACTTCACCTGTTCCTCAAGCGCATCAAATATCAGATACTGTTTTATAGGGTGGTCAAACAGACTTTCCGCTTCTTCTATCGCTTTTCTGAGCAAGGATGAGAATGCTTCCTGCGCATAAGGATCGTCACGCAACGTCTGCTCAATCATTCTGGTTACCCGCGTTTTAATGATGTCCGTTTCATTACGCGTTTTATCTTCAGACCAGGTTTCAGGTGCCAACCGTTTCCCCATTCTGTTGACTTCATAAACACCGGCAGGCTCCCGAACCTCAACACCCACTACATGTTTATCGAGTAATTTCTTCACTTGCCCGGCGTACTCACCATAATCCACGCTTTCACCGGCATCCTGTTTAGCCAACTGCCGCAGACTGGAAAAGTTTTTCAACGCCTCTTTATAATGCTGTCGGTCCGCTTCGCTGAAACTCTTATCTTCAAAAAACGTCACTGACTGAAGCGCGACTTTAAGGCAGCTAGCGAAAGCCGTCAGCGCCTGGTAGAAGTCTTCCCTGACTTTGAGATTCACATCAACCAGTTCCCCGTCGCGATCTTCTATTTTCGGCACTAAAACCTGACGCATTTGTTCATGGTCATGCTTATTTTTGACGTCTTTGAAGATAGCCCACAGCGTTTTATACAGCTGCGGTAAGCGCTTATATTCGCTGCTCATCGCACGGTATAAGCCTGAGATATCATTGATGTCATAGCCTCCCTGTGTGCGAGAGGCCAAATCCTGATATTGCGCGAGGGTGGTATCCAGTTCCGCCAGAATGCCCCGATAATCAATCAACAGGCCAAATTCTTTCTCCGGATGCAGACGATTAACGCGAGCAATCGCCTGAATCAGGTTATGGCCTTTGAGGGGTTTATCGATATACAGCACCGTGTTTTTAGGTTCATCAAAACCGGTCAGCAGCTTATCAACCACAATCAGTATTTTCAGCGCATCGTCATCCGCAAAGCGCTCAACTAAATGGCGGGTCCAGGCTTTTTCATCGGTTGTGCCGACATTCTCTTTCCACCACCGACTGACTTCCGGCATTGACTGAACGTCGATATCGGTATTTCCCTCACGGGTATCCGGCGGGCTCATGACGACGGCCGATTCAAATAGCCCAATCTCATCGAGATATTTTTTATATTTAATCGCCGACGCTTTACTGTCGCACGCCAACTGCCCTTTCAGGTGATTTCCCATGTGCTTTGAGAAATGGTCCGCGATATCTTCCGCAATTAACCGAATACGATCGTCCGCATGGTAAACCTGCCCCTTTTGCGCATATTTACGTTTCAGATCAGTTTGCTGCTCTTCAGTCAGCCCTTGCGTGATCCGCTCGAACCCTTTATCAATCGCGCGCGCGTTAGTGTCTAAATCGGGCTGCCGTTCTTCGTACAATAACGGCGTCACCGTGCCGTCATCCACCGCACGTTGCATGGTGTAAGCGTGCACGATGGGGCCAAATTTATTGGTGGTTTTATCGTCTTTCAGCAATGGCGTACCGGTGAAAGCAACAAACGCCGCATTCGGCAACGCCTGTTGCATGCGAATATTGTTTTCCCCGCCCTGGCTGCGGTGGCCCTCGTCGATCAGCACAATAATATCCGCGCTGGTATTCACGCATTCCGGCAAGCGCGTGGCTGTATTAAATTTGTTGATCAGCGAGAAAATAATGCGTTCGGTGCCGCTACCAATTTGCTCCGCCAGACGCACGCCCGTGGTCGCCATCGCCAGCTTGCGGTCGTTTTTCCCGGCAAGCTCACCGCCAGACGCAAACGTATTACTGAGCTGCGTTTCCAGATCGGTTCGGTCCGTCACCACCACAATCCGGCACTGCTTGAGGCCTTCGACCATCAGCAGTGCCCGGCTCAACATCACCATGGTGAACGACTTGCCAGTACCGGTCGTATGCCAGATAACGCCCCCTTCGCGCCCACCGTCAGACCGTTTGGTGCTGATGCGTTCAATCAGGCGCTTAATGCCAAACACCTGCTGATAACGGGCAACAATTTTGCCCACTTTCTTATCAAACAGAGTGAAAAGACGCGTCATTTCCAGAAGACGAGCGGGGGAAAGCAGGCTGATAAATAATTGATCCTGTTTACTGACCACCAGCCCACCGGCCCGCCAGGTCTCATACCACGCCAGATCGCCTTCGTGGCGATGCGCAAACAGAGCACTGACTTGTTCTGGCGTAAGAAGCGTATTTTTTAACGTCTGCATGAGCGCGTCGGAGATGTCTTCTTCACGCCAGGCAGCCCAGAATTTTTGCGGCGTACCACAAGTGCCATAGCGCCCATCAATACCATTAACCGACAACAATAACTGGCTATAGGCAAAAAGACGGGGGATCTCGTCAACCTGTTGGTTTCGCAGGCTCTGGGAAATACCTTCCTCGACGGTCGGCCCTTTGCTGCTGTGGCTGTCAGGGCGTTTAGCCTCAACAATGACCAGTGGAATACCGTTCACAAAACAGACAATATCAGGCCGACGCACGCCAATACCGGACGCGCGCGTGACGGTAAATTCATCAGTAAATAAGAAGCTATTGTTGGCTTCATCCTGCCAGTCGATAAGCGACACAGTGGTGCTGACCTTTTTACCGTCCACAAACTCGGTAACCGAAATACCGTACAGCAGATGGTTATACAGTTTTTCGTTGGCGGTGCTCAGCCCTTCATTCAGCGCCGGGCTGCACACCTCATGAATCAGGTTATCGATGGATTTTTCCGACAGCGGATAATCCTGACCCGCAAAGGTAAAACGGCGTTTAGCGAGCTGCTGGCGCAACTCTGTACGCAGCACCACTTCATCGGCCTTACCGTTGCGGGCCATCAGCGCCTGTGCAGGATTGAGATAAGACCAGCCCATTTGGCTCAGCAGCACCAGCGCCGGATATTTAGCGCTGTAGGCTTCCTGAAATTTTGGCGGCAATGCATGCATCTTAGCGGTCCTTTTTTTCTTTGCTGGCGATGGCGCGTAAAACGTCGATATTACAGCGCTCACCTTCTGCTTCTTTTAGACGACGTCGGCGCAGTGCAAAATCATCAAAGGTGTGTTGCGCTTTTTCATCCGCCTTTTTTTTGCTGATTGAGCCACCATTGGTCAATATTTCACGATCGTTAAAAGCCAGGAACTGGTCGAGTTTCGTTTGCCAGTCCTGCAGAAAGACCTGCTGACGGCGTCGAGCCTGATCTTCGGCGAAATCCAGCCACATGGAGACAATGCGGTTCAGCTCATCGATTTCCGTTTCGCTGAGGTAATTTTTGGCAATGGTGACATCGGTGCGACGCACTTCATCATATTTAAAACTGGTCAGCCCCATATTGGGCAAGCTGGCATCCACGCGCTGTGCAATGAGTTCCGCTGCGGTTAACCCCGTGCTGGCGTAATGCAGTTTATTTTGAATGACGCGGAAAAAGAGCGTGGTGTCTTTATTCGAAGGCTGGTAGTCCGCTGCCATCGTGAATATATCCAACACGCGCAGATAAACACGCCGTTCGCTGGAGCGAATATCGCGGATGCGTTCCAGCATCTCATCGAAGTAATCAGGCACCCGCGATTTGCCGACCGGCGGGTTCTTCAGGCGTTCGTCATCCATCGCGAAGCCTTTAATCAGGTACTCTTGCAGGGTCTGCGTTGCCCATTGGCGGAACTGCGTACCGCGCGAAGAGCGCACGCGATAGCCAACAGAAAGGATCAACGGCAGACTAAAATATTGAACATTATAGTTTTTACCATCAGCGGCAGTTGTTCGGTAAAACCGAACAACTGAATTTTCATCAACTTCACCTTCGGCAAAGATATTGCTGATATGCTCGCTGATCGTCGCTTTGGCCTTGCCATAGAGATCGCCAATCATCGCCTGAGAAAGCCACAGCGTCTCCGACTCAAAACGGCACTCCAGCCGTACTTTCCCATCAGCTGACTGAAAAAAGATGAACTCCCCTTCAGGTGCCGGAGAAAGAGATGAATGGGTCATAACGTTATCCTTAATGTTGTAGAGTCAGAGAGCGTGACGTTAAACCACCACGCGCCGCTTGCCAGTTAATAACTGCTGCATCAGCGCCTGTTTTTCCTGCTTCAAACCCGCGAGTTTTTGTTGATACAATTCGATTTCGCGGTCGGCAGCTGTTAGGACCTGGGCAATTTTTTGTTGTTCTTTTAAAGGGGGTAGATTAATTTTTACTTTCTTAATAGCATTACCAAAAATTTGGGGCTGCGCTGAACCTGAAATAACGTCATTAAACCCTCTAAATGTAAGCAGATGATAAATAAATTCATATGAAGTTATTTCATTATCTATTTCATCAAGGCACATTGAATTGCCTGTTATATAACTCCTCGCAGGAATAAGTGATACTTCTCCGCAGGTTGACCCTCGACAAGTTACAGTTACTGTTTCTTCCTCGTGGTTGAATTCACTGTAGTAACCAATAAAACCATTCGCTCCATAAACAGGAAAACCGTCATCCAATAACTCAGATGATGTGATCGTAGCCCATTGCTGTGGCTTTGAAATCTCTCCTAAAAACTTCAGCTCCCATTCCCCATCAAATCCTGGAAGCCTGCGCTGATGTGTTAACAACTCTTGCATCAGCGATTTTTTCTGCTGCCGAGCAGTGCTGATCAACTGTTCTGTAACAGAAATAGCCTTATCCCAAGTTGAGAGGATTTTGGCGATTGTCTGTTGTTCACTATAAACGGGAACCCCTAACTTAAGTTTTTTAAAATAAGGAAGTCCAATGGTCTTTATTGTAGAGCCAATCGCTTGGCGTTCAAACTCAGACTTCATTGATTGCAACCAATAATATAAAAACCAGCTATTCATCTGACATTCATTGTCACATTGCCATGCAATAAAGTGTTGGCTTACAGCCATTGGTTCGGCTAATACAGCACTTTTTCCAACACCCGCATCTCTGGAAACAACAACCGTCTCCTTTGGATGAACAACTGCAGAAGATTTTTTAATTCCTAAATCAGATATTTCTTTATCTGTTTTGGAAATATAACCTTTATCTAATCTACTGGAATCACTTAATGAAACCCATTTTATGCCGCCATTCCAATATTCAGGGAAGTTTTTACTAGGAGTATGACCACTTCCTCTTTTAGCCACAGAATCTAGCAAACACATTTTCCAGCCAGCGGGTAGTATATTTTCACTCATTTCACGCGCCATAACCCAGCTCCTTCAGATACCCCGCCATTTCGACTTCCAGCGCATCCAGTTCTTTCTTTAACGCCAGACGCTCGGTGCGGACTGCCATCAGGTCGATCTCTTCTTCTTCCTCAAAAGTATCCACGTAGCGCGGGATATTGAGGTTGTAGTCGTTATCGCGGATCTCCTGCAACGTGGCGAGGTGCGCGTACTTCTCTACGTTATCGCCGTTGCGGTAGGTTTTGACGATTTTGGCGATGTTCTCAGCGCTGAGCTGGTTCTGGTTTTTACCGGAAGTAAACTCGCGGCTGGCGTCGATAAACAGCACGTTTTCATCGACCTTCTCTTTTTTGAAGATAAGGATTGCTGCCGGAATACCGGTGCCGAAGAACAGTTTTTCCGGCAGGCCGATAACCGCGTCCAGCAGGTTTTCTTCAATCAGCTTTTCACGGATTTTGCCTTCCGTTGAACCTCGGAACAGTACGCCGTGCGGCACCACCACGCCCATGCGTCCGCTTTTCGGTTTCAGGGTGTCTATCATATGCAGAATAAACGCGTAATCGCCTTTGGTTTTCGGCGGCACGCCGCGCGCAAAGCGCCCAAAGCGATCGCTTGCCGCATCTTCATGGCCCCATTTATCGAGGCTGAACGGCGGGTTGGCGGTCACGATATCGAACAGCATCAGATCGGCGTTTTTATCCAGCAGTTTCGGGTTGCGAATGGTGTCGCCCCACTCGATTTTGTGGTTGTCTTCGCCGTGCAGGAACATGTTCATTTTGGCGAATGACCAGGTGGAGCCAATCGCTTCCTGACCGTACAGCGCATAGCTTTTACTGTTGTGGTTGTCGCGCACTTTGCGACCGCACTTCATCAGCAGTGAAGCGGAGCCACACGCCGGGTCACAAATCGTATCGCCCGGTTGCGGGTCCAGCAGCTCAGCCAACAGGTCAGACACTTCCGGCGGGGTATAAAACTCACCGGCTTTTTGCCCGCCGCTGGCCGCAAAGTTTTTAATCAGATACTCATAGCCGTTGCCGATCACGTCCAGCGAGCCTACGCGGCTGGGTTTCAGGTTAAGCTCTGCTTTGGCGAAATCTTCCAGCACCTGGCGCAGAATGGTGTTTTTCTGTTTTTCTTCACCGAGTTTGTCGGTGTTGAACGAGATATCCTGGAACACGCTTTTACCGGAGTCTTTCAGCTTGGTGCCGTTAGCTTCTTCAATGGCGTGCAGCGCCTGGTCAATACGCTCGCCGTTGCCCGCTTCATGACGGCGTGCATACAGCGCGTAAAAACTGGCCTCGGGCGGCAGAACAAAACGTTCGTTTTTCATCATCTCGCGGATCAGATCCGGCTCGTCGCCATATTCGGCTTTATAGCCGTCATAATGGTCCTGCCAGACGTCTGAGATGTATTTCAGAAACAGCATGGTGAGAATGAAATCCCGATAGGTATCAGGACTGATGGTGCCACGGAAGGTATCACACACTGACCACAGCGCCTTGTTGATGCTGTCCTGATTAACTTTTTCACTCATGAAGATGGCGTCCTTATTAATGCGTCTTCGTTGACGCTAAATCACTGGCAACGGCAGCAAGAATGCGCTCACCGTTGGCTATTAACTGTTCTGCTGTCTGACGTTCTTTCGCGATCGTGCGGGCTAACGCCACGATACTTTTTTGCGTGGCTAAGTCGGGTAAAGCAACCGGCACCTCTTCCAGCACCGTGCGGCGAATACTTTTGGTGAGCGTGCCTTCCGCACTTTGCTCAAAGTAGCGCTGACTTTGCCCCTGATTGAGCCACCAGACGACAAACTCCGGTAAAACATCCTGCCGCTTGATACGGGCTACATAAAAATGAGGGGCGGCCAGCGCCGTGCTTTTCGGGCCATTTTCATCCACCAGAACCGCATAGTTACGGTTTCCACGAGCGGCGACAAGAATGTCGCCAGGGCATAGCCCGTCAGGCTCGCGTTTATTTTCAAGCTCGGTTCTGATGCAGCTCTGCCACTGAATATCGCCCTGAGGAGAAATGTCTTTCATCTGCACCACGACGATTTCACCTGCCGATGCTTCTGGGACTTTCCCGCGAAACGGATAGCCTGCATTAATATTCGCGAGCTCTTTTAACAGGCAATGTTCCACTTACCACTCCACTTCATCATCGATGATGCAGAATAATGATTGGCAGCAACTGATAAGTCAAACGCTTTTCTGTTTCATAAGCATTGATGCAATAAATTAGTGATGGTTGTAACAAAACGCCTGAAGGGAGAGGGATAAAACGAAATAAGAAGGGGTACAAAATACCCGGCAGGGCTGCTACCGGGTAGGTGGTTTGACGTTATGTCATCAGAAGAAATATTTAAACCGCACGCGCCCGCCGTAACGATCGTCGTCGCTGCTGGCGCTGCTGTCACCTTGCAGTTTCGACCAGTAGGCCCCGAGGTAGATATTGAAGTTCTGCATATCCATTACGTTAGGGATTTGGTAGGACGCATGAATGGTGTGAATGTCGTAGGTGCCTGCTTCATCAAACAAGCAGTCGTTATCACAAACCATGCCGTTGTATTCATCAATCTTGTTATGCGCGTAAATATAACCCAGCTCGAAACGATGCCATAAGGCGTTGGCTCCGGCGGTGAAATCTTCTTCGCCCGATGCATCCATATAGGCCGTGTTGAGATTGAACACGACGCCGTTTTCAGGATCATTTTTCAGGCCGTTCCAGGTCATTGTCATACCGTAGCCGGTACGGTCGGACTGATCGATAAAGCGGCCGTTTACGTCATAATAGCCATAGGCATTGTTGACCACGTTGCTTTCCATCGCAGCCGCCACCGAGAATGCGCCTTCACTCCACGACACCACCGGGCGCATATAGGCGACATTTTTCTGCTGCTCCATATTACGACCGTGATAATCGCTCTCGTTGTACAGCGAGGTTCCGTCTTCCAACAAAGTATTCAGCTCGAAATACCAGTTATCGATCTGTTTGCTCATCAGGAAGTTGCCGCCATCGTTGGAACGGCCACGACCTTCTTTCATCATGTAGATGTAACCATGACCGTCGTCATACAGGTCATTGGCGGTATCACCCGAGTGCTCAACAAACGTATCCTGGTTGAGTGGGAACATGTCGTATGCTTCGAAACGCCCGACTTTCACTTTCCAGTCTTGTTCCTGACCAAAGAAGAACACCGCATCATCGAGATTCATTGAGCCGTGCATATCGGCCAACGGTTGCGCGGAGAAACCAGCGAAATAGCCGTTCTGCAATTTCCGCATGCCATCAAACCCAAGCAGGATGCGTCCATTCAAATCCCAACGTTCGTTGCTGTCATCCTGGTTGGAAATGATTGAGCCGTGGCGACTTTCAGCATCCATATTGAATTCCACATCACCATAAACTTTCAAATCACCATAGCCGGAAAGCGATAATGCGGGGGTCGTCGCATTTTTCACCGTTTCAGATTTTGGCGTGACGCTTTGTACTTCTACATTTTCCTGAACAGCTTTAATTTCTTTTCTGTCTGCAATTTGCTGCGCTTTAAGCTGCTGCACTTCTTTTTCAGCTGTTTGCGCTCGGTTCTCGGCAGAGATCAGCCGTTCTTCCAACAGTTGCAGACGTTGCTCAACGGTCAGTGATGATGATTTTGCCGTGCTTGAATGGGCTACCAGTAATAACCCAACAGCAATAGCCAGGGTGGTTTTCTTCATACGCGACGTTCCTTGAGGCAATAATAGGGAAAATGTACTCCGCATCGAGTACATATATTTGCGATTGATAGATTTCTAATTGTTATTATTTTGAGAAATACAACAGTGGTGAGTAAGCGAATTTTGCCACTCAGAACCGCTGGATAAACACATCGCAAAAAACCATATTATTAAGAGCACATCAAAGGAATTAAAAATAAGCAACAACGTGAGCCAGATAACACACTTGTTATTTGACATATAAAAAACAAATGAATAAACAAAAAATCACGCATTATTATTGATAGCGTTTATTAGTTGTTTCCGTAGTTGCACTTTATTAAGGGTTTTACGTGACATTGGAAAAGCTGAATCCTTCATATTGAGAGCAAGAAGAAAGCAGTACTAAAAGAGATGAATTTTCGCTAGAGAACTCAAGCCTCACCTGGATATCATAGCGTTCTATTCAAAGCACATACGCAATACTTCAGCAACATTAATGCTCCTTCCAATCGCCATAGCCACCTGATTTAACTGTAGGAATTTCGATTTTGAATTTGTTATTTCGTTACTTCTGGATTTCAAAAAGTAAGATATTCACCCTTATCTTGCTCTGCTTCTCTTTGCCCTCAATGGCGACATGTTATTTTTCCACGGGTGTCAGTTACCAAACGAGATCATTTCATTTTGGCCCTGTTACTGTGCAGCGAGATGCAGACGTTGGTACAGTCCTTGCCACTGCCTACCAGTCCTCGCCCTGGGATTCAGGTGAGCCCGGCATTAGTATGTACGGCTGTGATACGGCATGGACAGAGCATGATAACCTTGGGATTTACACAGAGGCCTCTGGTGTCTATAAGACATATAATACGAATGTCCCGGGTATTGGCATAAGAGTTAAAGACGGTGTTATTGTCACTTCCGCGATCCCGTCAGATATGAAGTATAGGGCCGGTGTTTATACGAGTGCGGAATGGTCGATGCATGCCCAACTCATTAAAACCGGGCCGGTGACTGCCGGTACAATCAACCCCGGCGTGGTTTTTAAATTATTAGCGGATTCAATGCCTATAGCAGAAATCACGCTTGATAGCTCAACGAAAATCATTCCTGTCGCCTGTTCCGTTTCCAGTTCATCAACTATCACAGCCGCCTTAGGTAATATCACTCTGGATAACTTTACAGGCGTAGGCAGTCAGGTTGGAAAGAAAGGCTTTGAAGTCGGCTTACAATGCGACCCCGATGCGAATATCAATGTATCATTAACCGGCGTACAGAATAGTGACACGACGGATAAAAGTGTGCTAGCAATTGGTGACTCGACAGCCAGCGGCGTGGGTGTACAAATTCTCTATAATGACCAACCTCTTCAATTAAATAAAAATATCGTCTTAAAGCAATCGGAAGGTGGGCAAGAACTGTTTCCGTTTAGCGCGCAATATTATCAAACCAAAGCAAGTGTGACCGCCGGGCCCGCTAACGCCGTTGCAACGCTTAATTTTACTTATCAATAACGGCTGAGCCACTTTCGCCCGAAAGCGCTCATAATTACATTAATTCTGCTCGGCCACCAGAATCGCCAGCGTGTCGTCTTCCAGCGCCTTAAAAACATGTTCCTGGTCGGCTGGATAGCAAATGTAATCCCCTTCGTTTAACTCTTCCGGGGCATCTGTCAGCCCAACCAGCGCGCGGCCCTGCGTCACAATAATATGCTCAACGGAACCCGGTGGATGCGGCTGAGAGATGCGGTCTGCGCCAGGTTGCGTCATCAGCAAGTAAATATCGCGACGTGCGCCCGGCGGGCAACTTGCCAGCAAAATAGCCTGATAGTTGGCCTGCTCAGCCACCACTTTTGTGCCTTCACCGCGACGAATAACCTGCGTTGTCGGTGTTTGCGGCTCAAGCAGCCGGGCAAAAGGAATATCCAGTGCGACACAAAGCGACCACAGCGTTTCCAGGCTAGGATTGCCATTACCTGCTTCCAGCTGTGACAGCGTAGATTTAGCAATCCCGGCGCGGCGCGCGATTTCCGCCAATGAAAGCCCGGTTCGCTGACGCTCTCGCACCAGACTTTTGGCGATCATGCTGATTGGCTGTGTCATTCACGGCTCCGTATTTCTCGCAATAAAGTGTAAATCGAACGAATCGTTCGTCTTGTAAAACGATCTGACAGCGTTCATTATAATGGAAACTCGTTCGATATGGCCAAAATTGTATGTTCAGACGTTACTTCCCCAGCCTGAAAGGCGACACCATTAAAGCAATCCTGCTGGTCGATATCGCCGTCGGCGTGGTCGGCGTTTCCTATGGATCGCTGGCGATGTCGTGGGGCTTCCCGCTTTGGGTGCCACTTGCGCTTTCTACTCTGGTGTTAGCCGGTGCGTCTGAATTTATGTTCCTCGGCATCATCATCAGCGGCGGAAATCCGTTGGCTGCGGCTGCTGCGGGATTATTGGTTAACGCCCGCCATATCCCATTTGGTGTCGCGGTGCGCGATCTGGTCGGTAAACGCGCCGCCGGCTTGCTTGGCTGCCACATCATGAACGATGAAAGCGTGGTTTTCGGCATGTCACAGCCGACTGCCGAACAACGTAAAGCCGCTTATTGGCTTTGCGGCTGCGGCGTGGCCATCCTCTGGCCGCTCGGCGTGTTGCTGGGTAGCGGCGTCGGGAAATTATTGCCGTCACCGGAAACCATTGGCCTTGATGCCGTATTCCCGGCGATTCTGGTCGCGCTGGTGATCCCGGCCTTTAAAAAGCGCACCACGCTTATCCGCGCGATGAGTGGCGCGGTGATTTCACTGGCGGCGGTGCCGCTTGCCCCTGCTGGCGTGCCGGTGTTGCTGTCATTGTTCGGCCTTTTCGCGAGGAAGAAATAATGGGCGAGACTTTATGGATTATTGCCGGGATCGTGGTGCTGTCCGTCGGGACTTACCTGATGCGTTTTGGCGGTACAAAGCTCGGCAACAAACTGGCGCTTTCCGAGCACTCCCAGGCGTTGCTCAATGATGCCGCCACCACGTTACTGTTTGCCGTCGCGCTGGCCGCCACTTTCTTTGAAGGCAGCCATTTCGCAGGCAGCGCTCGCGTCATCGGTGTGGCGGTCGCGGTGTTCCTCGCCTGGCGCAAAATGCCGCTGATTGTAGTGATTGTCGCCGCTGCCGTTGTGACGGCGTTGCTGCGCTACTTCGGCCTGCATTAACCGCTCAGCACATTCGGGCTTTATGGCCTGAGTGTGCGCTACCCCGCAAAACTTAGCGCTGTTTCTGTCATCCCCGGCTGACATAATGCCCGTCAGCTTTCCTGGCGCTCATCGCTACACTGAGAGTCTGTTTTTTAGACGGACTTTCAGCATGGCGCTTCTCACTCCCGACTGCATCAATCTGAACATCAGCGGCAATACCGCCTACTCGATCCTCAAGCAATTGGCCGACATGGCTTACGCGCGCGGCTTTGTTAGCGATAAAAGCCAATTCCTGCAAACGCTGCTTAAACGCGAAAAATTGCACTCAACCGGCTTTGGTTCAGGCATCGCCGTCCCGCACGGTAAAAGCGCCTGCATCAAACAGCCATTCGTTTTGTTCGCCCGCAAGACTGAATCCGTTGACTGGCAGGCCGCCGACGGCGAACCGGTCAACTGCTGGATTTGCATCGGCGTGCCGCAGGAAGGGGAAGAAAATCAGGTGAAGATGATTGGCGCGCTGTGCCGAAAAATTATCCACGCCGATTTTATCAGCCAGCTGCAACAGGGCGATGTCAGCCACATCCTGACGCAGCTTAACCAGACGCTCAGCGAGTAAAAAGGAACCTCTTATGGAATCATCATTACGCGTTGTTGCCATTACCAACTGCCCGGCGGGGATCGCGCACACTTATATGGTCGCCGAAGCGCTGGAGCAAAAAGCCCGTCAGCTCGGACACACCATTCGCGTGGAAACGCAGGGGTCGAGCGGCGTTGAAAACCGTCTGAGTGACGCTGAAATCGCCGCCGCCGATTACGTCATACTCGCCACCGGACGCGGCATCAGTAACGATGATCGGCAGCGTTTCGTCGGCAAAAAAGTCTATGAAATCCCTATCTCGCAAGCGCTGAAAAATATCGATGGCATTTTCCCTCAGTTAGCCACCCATTCGCAGACGTTCACCGCAGACAGCAGCATGAAGCTCGGTAAACAGGACGTGGTGCAGGGCAGCGTGATGAGCCACCTGATGGCGGGTGTTTCTGCTGCGCTGCCGTTCGTGATCGGCGGCGGTATTCTGGTTGCTATCGCCAACATGCTGGTGCAAATGGGCTTGCCGTATACCGATATGGCGAAAGGCGCCCCGTCGTTTACCTGGGTTGTCGAATCCATCGGCTATCTCGGTTTCACCTTTATGATCCCGATTATGGGCGCGTATATCGCTTCGTCGATTGCCGATAAACCGGCGTTCGCCCCGGCGTTTTTGGTCTGCTATCTCGCCAACGATAAAGGTTTGCTCGGTACACAATCCGGCGCGGGCTTCCTGGGTGCAGTCGTGTTGGGGCTGGCAATCGGCTACTTTGTGCTGTGGTTCCGTAAAGTGCGGCTCGGCAAAGCACTGCAACCGCTGCTGGGTTCAATGCTTATCCCCTTCGTCACGCTACTGGTCTTTGGCGTGCTGACGTACTACGTCGTCGGGCCGTTTATGTCCGATGTGATGGGCGGTTTACTGCATTTCCTCAACACCATTCCGCCCTCAATGAAACTCGGCGCGGCTTTCCTGGTCGGCGCGATGCTGGCCTTTGATATGGGCGGGCCTATCAACAAAACCGCCTGGTTCTTCTGCTTCTCACTGCTCGAAAAACACATTTATGACTGGTACGCGATTGTCGGCGTGGTGGCGTTAATGCCGCCAATGGCTGCGGGTATCGCCACATATCTGGCACCAAAGCTGTTCACTCAACAGGAAAAAAGCGCTGCAAGCAGTGCGATTGTGGTGGGTGCAACGGTCGCGACTGAACCGGCCATTCCCTACGCACTGGCAGCGCCACTGCCGATGATCACCGCCAACACACTGAGCGGCGGTATTACCGGCATGTTGGTTATTGCCTTCGGCATTAAGCGCCTCGCGCCAGGGCTGGGCGTGTTCGACCCGCTGATCGGGCTGATGTCGCCCGTTGGCTCGTTCTATCTGGTGCTGGCGATTGGGCTCGCGCTCAACATCTCTTTGATTATTTTGCTGAAAGGTCTTTGGCTGAAACGTAAAACCGCTAAACAGGAAACCGTCCATGAACAACGAACTGCTTAAACAACTGTGCGACGCCACCGCCGTGAGCGGTGATGAACAGGAAGTTCGCGATATTTTGCGCGCAACGCTGGAAAAAAGTGCAGACGAGATTGGTTTCGACGGCCTCGGCAGCTTTATCGCCCGTAAAGGCAACCGTGGCCCGAAAGTGGCGATTGTCGGGCATATGGACGAAGTCGGTTTTATGGTCAGCCACATCACCGACGACGGTTTTCTGCGTTTCGTGACTATCGGCGGGTGGTGGAGCCAGTCGATGCTTAACCATCGCGTCACCGTGCGTACCCGTTCAGGGCAGCATATTCCGGGCGTGATCGGCTCGGTTGCGCCTCACGCACTCACTGAAAAGCAAAAGCAGCAGCCGGTCGAGTTTGACGAGATGTTTATCGATATTGGTGCTAACAGCCGCGAAGAAGTGGAGAAACGTGGTATATCGATGGGTGATTTTGTCAGCCCGGAGGCTAATTTTTCCAAATGGGGCGACGATAAAATTGTCGGTAAGGCGCTGGATAACCGCGCCGGATGCGCCTTGATGGCAGAGCTTTTTCTCAGCGTAAATAACCCAAACATTACGCTGTATGGCGTGGCGAGCGTGGAAGAAGAAGTGGGCCTGCGCGGGGCGCAAACCTCGGCGGAGCATATCAAACCGGACGTTGTGATTGTGCTCGATACCGCCGTGGCAGGCGATGTGCCGGGCATTGATAAGGTGAAATTCCCGCTGAAATTGGGCAGCGGTCCGGCAGCAATGCTGTTTGATAAGCGTTATTTCCCGAACCAGAAATTAACCGCGCTGCTGAAAGCGTGCGCCGCTGAGACAGAATATAACGTGCAGTGCTGCATCATGAAAACGGGCGCCACCGACGGCGGTCGCTATAACGTGATGGGCGGCGGGCGTCCGGTGCTGGCGTTGTGCCTGCCCACACGCTATCTGCACGCCAATAGCGGGATGATTTCTGAAAATGATTATGACGCTTTGTTTACGATGACTCGCGCACTGTTGCAGAAGTTGGATGGTGATACGGTGGCGGCTTTGCGGGATTTCAGGTAAACACGGATGCTTAACGAACGTCAGCTTTCCCTTCTGGTCAAACTGGAGCATCAACCGAGTTCCTTAGCGGAGCTGGCGCAACAAGCTGGCGTTTCGGCGCGCACCGTTTCGCGTGATATTGATTATCTGAATTTCACCCTCAGCGGCCGTGCCCGCGTGACCAGCCAGGGCAGCGCGGGCGTACAGCTGGAAATCCTCGACCGAAAGCACTATTTCCAACTGCTCCAACGTCATGATAACGACGACCAACTGCTGGCGCTGCTGTTGCTCAACGGCTTCACCACGCGCCTCCAGTTGGCCGATGCGCTCAGTCTTCCGGAAACGTTGATTGCCGATAAGCTCGTTAAATTGCGTCAACGTTACGAAAAAGTATTCAGTATCGCCGGGCGGCCCGGTGTGGGCTATTTCATTGATGAACCGGAATCACGACAGATCCTTATTCTCGCTAATCTATTGAAAAAAGACCCGTTCATCTCCCCTTTGACGGGCTTTAACTTCGCCGCCGTTGAACGGTTAACGTCATCCCTTTCTTCACTCCAGGCCTGGCCTGCGGTTGAGCATGAGTATGTTGTCAGCGTCGTGCTTGCCGTGTGGGCAATGCGCAACCTGTTGCGCGGCACCGCGATAAAAAAAGCGGATCACGAAGTGGCGTTGTGCATTGAAAATGCTGGGTTTTATTTCAGCGAAAAAGCCCTTAACGCGCTTATTTCGTTGCTGGATGAATTGCAGTGTCAGGCCACTAGAGTGACGCCAGAGTTGATTCAGCAACTGTTAGCCGAAACGCTAAATGCTCACCCAGGCGGCGTGCTGGACGAACAACTGATTGAAGATTTAACCGGGCATATTACTCGCTGCGCGGCATCGCCCGTGTGGATCGCAGAAAGCCGTCAGGGTAGCATGAATAACCTGAAAGCCGCATGGCCGGTGGCTTTTGACATGAGCATTCGCTTTATTGGGTTACTACGGGAACAGCAGGGAATTATCATCCCGGACAGCGATTTGATCGGCCTGTACTTTGCCTGCGCGCTGGAACGCCATCAGACCGATCGGCGGCCGGTCATTCTGCTGGCTGAGCAAAACGCGATTGCCACCATCAATAAACTGGCGATTGAGCGCGATGTGTTGAACTGCCGGGTGCATATCGCGCGGAGCGTGGCAGGGCTGGTGGGGCTTCTCGAAGAAATCCAGCCCGTCTGTATTATCAATAACAGCCATCTCGTTCTCGATGAAAGCATCAATAATGTGCTGAATATTCGCAATATCATCACCCCGGCCGGCATTAGTCAGATTCGTGATTTTCTCGATACGGTATTTATTCGGCAAAATCTCGACCGACTGTTTCCTGTTGAAGGCTGTTTTCACGATGAGAATTTGCCCGAGGACACGTGGCTTGAGATTTGCGCCCGGGTCAGCCAGCGCCTGATGAAGCAAGGCCAGTTAACCGCTGATGAAGCCTGGCGAATTTGCCAGCGCGAGCAGGAAGGGGAAAATCTGATCGTCAACCAGCTCGCGATCCCCCATTGCTGGAGCGAGAAAGAGACGTCATTCCGTGGTTTTTTCATTACGCTTTCCCACCCGTTGATAGTCAATCACGAGCCTGTCAGCCATTTGCTTATCGCCTGTGCCAGCGCCTCTGCGCGCCATGAACTGAAAATATTCAGCTATCTCGCAACGGCGTTATACAAGCATGTACCGGGGAAAATCGCGGGTTTGAAAAGTGCGGAAGAATTTGTGCGTTTACTGCGGGAATAAAACCTGTCCCGGGCTCATGAAGAGCCAGGGACAGCGGCTGTTTTATTTGTTCAGTTCAGCGGTCATGTGTACACGGTTACCGGTGAATGCCTGGGTAATGGTGTAAGAAGACGCGCCTGCTTCTTGAGCCTGTGCGGCGATTTTGGCTTCTGCGCCGTCAATGGTTGAAGACGTTGCGGTCACGGTTTGTGCAGCGAATGAACCAAAAGAAGTAGCCAGAGCGATAACTGCGACAAAAGTTTTGATGCTTTTCATGATGTAAACCCTTTCGTTAAGTTGTGTTGGTAAGGCGTGTCGCCTTGATGTGATAAATAGTAGTCTCACATTCACCCAACGAATAGCGGAAGGTTTTGCTTACGTCATTCAATTTTTCTGACCAAAAATTACACACCCAAAAGCCGCTGTGGATGGGTATAAATTGTTGCCCTGCCCGGTTTGCAAAAGCCCACCAGCGTCAGGTTGCAGCGTTCGGCCACTTCCACCGCCAGCGTGGTGGCGGCTGAAACAGCAAACAGAATTTCCACACCGCACATCGCCGCTTTCTGCACCATTTCATAGCTGGCGCGGCTGGAAACCAGCACCGCGCCCTGATGCCATTCGTCACCTTCATCGGCACGACGGCCCAGCAGTTTATCGAGCGCAACATGGCGACCCACATCTTCAAGACCGCCCGCCAGCTTGCCGTCCGGCATCACCCACGCTGCGGCGTGCGTACACCCCGTCATGCGGCCAACCGGTTGCACATCATTCAAATGCTCAAGCGCGAGATCAAGGTATTTGAGGCTGAACGACTGAGTAAATGGCAGCGGTGCAATCGGCCTGCCGACATCGTTCAACTGCTCCACACCACAAACGCCACAGCCCGTACGCCCGGCCAGCGCCCGACGACGCTCTTTCAGCGCCATAAAGCGGCGGCTCGAAATCTCGATCTGAACTTCCAGCCCGTTACAGACCTGCACCACATCCATGCCGTAAATTTCTGAGCGGGTATCGATAATTCCTTCGGATAATGAAAAACCGACGGCAAACAGCATCAGATCTTTGGGTGATGCCATCATGACCACATGGGAAATGCCGTTGTAGACCAACGCCACGGGCACTTCCTCCGCGAGCTCATCTTGCTGAGTGTGCTGCAAATCCTGACGTTTCCAGAGACTCACCTGGCGCAATCCAGTGATATCACTCACATTACCAACCTGTTCTGCTGAATTTTCGTTCACTTTGTATTAACCGTATTGGAACAAACCTACACACACTGTGGTATTCTGAAGACATATCCCTCCGGGAAAGAGGGAGATTTACCCTAATTCTGAACCTTTGCGGCAACGACCGCAAAGTTTAATAACAATCCATCCCCCGAGCGGTTTTTGGTATTGAAGGGCGAAGGGGAAGCAATGTCGAAACAAGGAGTGACCATGCAGGTCAGCAGAAGGCAGTTCTTTAAGATCTGTGCTGGCGGTATGGCAGGTACAACGGCAGCGGCTTTGGGCTTTGCCCCGAGCGTCGCGCTGGCGGAGACACGGCAGTACAAACTGCTGCGCACCCGTGAAACCCGTAACACCTGCACATATTGTTCTGTCGGTTGTGGGCTGTTGATGTACAGCCTCGGTGACGGAGCAAAGAACGCCAAAGCATCCATCTTCCATATTGAAGGGGACCCGGATCATCCGGTAAACCGTGGGGCGCTCTGCCCGAAAGGTGCAGGTCTTGTGGATTTCATCCACTCCGCAAGCCGCCTGAAATACCCAGAATACCGTGCACCAGGCTCCGATAAATGGCAGCAAATCAGTTGGGACGACGCTTTCGAGCGCATCGCCAAACTGATGAAAGCCGACCGTGACGCCAACTTCATTGCACAAAACGCCGAAGGCACCACCGTTAACCGCTGGCTCTCCACCGGTATGCTGTGTGCGTCTGCGTCCAGTAACGAAACCGGCTATTTAACCCAGAAATTTACCCGCTCGCTCGGCATGCTGGCGGTGGATAACCAGGCACGCGTCTGACACGGACCAACGGTAGCAAGTCTTGCTCCAACATTTGGTCGCGGTGCGATGACCAACCACTGGGTGGATATTAAAAACGCCAACCTGGTCGTGGTGATGGGCGGTAACGCCGCTGAAGCGCATCCTGTAGGGTTCCGCTGGGCGATGGAAGCCAAAATCCACAACGGCGCCAAACTTATCGTTATCGATCCGCGCTTTACGCGTACAGCATCGGTGGCGGATTTCTACACGCCAATTCGTTCTGGCACGGACATTACTTTCCTGTCCGGGGTTATTCTGTATCTGCTGAATAACGAAAAAGTTAACCGTGAATACACCGAGGCGTACACCAACGCCAGCCTTATCGTGCGCGAAGATTACGCGTTCGATGACGGTCTGTTCTCCGGGTATGACGCCGAACACCGCAAGTACGACAAAACCAGCTGGAACTATGAGCTGGACGAAAACGGTCATGCTAAACGCGATACCACGCTGACTCACCCACGCTGTGTGTGGAATCTGATGAAGCGACACGTTTCCCGCTACACGCCGGAAATGGTTGAGAAAATTTGTGGTACGCCGAAGGCCGACTTCCTGAAAGTTTGCGAGTACATCGCCGAAACCAGCGCGCACGACAAAACCGCGTCGTTCTTGTATGCACTGGGCTGGACGCAACACTCCGTGGGCGCACAGAACATCCGTACCATGGCGATGATCCAGTTGCTGCTCGGCAATATGGGCATGGCCGGCGGCGGTGTAAACGCCCTGCGTGGTCACTCCAATATTCAGGGTCTGACCGATATCGGCCTGCTGTCACAGAGCCTGCCGGGCTATATGACGCTGCCGAGTGAAAAACAGACTGACCTGCAAACCTATCTCACCGCCAACACGCCTAAACCGCTGCTAGAAGGCCAGGTGAACTACTGGGGCAACTATCCGAAGTTCTTCGTTTCGATGATGAAATCGTTCTTCGGCGACAAAGCGACAGCGGAAAACAGCTGGGGCTTTGACTGGTTGCCGAAGTGGGACAAAGGCTACGACGTCTTGCAGTATTTCGACATGATGTACAAAGGCCAGGTGAACGGCTATCTCTGCCAGGGCTTCAACCCGGTAGCATCGTTCCCGAACAAAAACAAAATTGTGGCCTCGTTGTCGAAGCTGAAATTCCTTGTCACCATCGATCCGCTAAATACGGAAACCTCGACCTTCTGGCAAAACCACGGCGAGTCTAACGACGTTGACCCGTCGAAAATCCAGACCGAAGTGTTCCGTCTACCGTCGACCTGCTTCGCCGAAGAAAACGGTTCTATCGTCAACTCCGGTCGCTGGTTGCAGTGGCACTGGAAAGGCGCGGATGCCCCAGGTATCGCCAAAACCGATGGCGAAATTCTGGCCGGTATTTTCATGTGTATGCGTGAGATGTACGCCAAAGACGGCGGCCCGGTGCCAGAGCCGGTGCTTAACATGACGTGGAATTACTCCACGCCGGATGAACCTTCGTCAGAAGAAGTGGCGATGGAGAGCAACGGGAAAGCGCTGGCAGACATCACCGACCCGGCAACGGGCGCGGTTATCGTCAAAAAAGGTCAGCAGATTAGCTCGTTTGCTCAATTGCGCGACGATGGCACCACCGCCAGCGGTTGCTGGATCTTTGCCGGCAGCTGGACGCCAGACGGCAACCAGATGGCGCGTCGCGATAACGCCGACCCGTCAGGCCTTGGCAATACACTTGGCTGGGCATGGGCGTGGCCGCTCAACCGCCGCATTCTGTATAACCGCGCTTCCGCTGACCCGCAGGGTAAACCGTGGGATCCGAAACGCCAGCTCCTGAAATGGGACGGCGCGAAATGGGGCGGCGTGGATATTCCGGATTACAGCACCGCCGCACCAGGCAGTGACGTTGGGCCGTTTATCATGCAGCCAGAAGGCATGGGTCGTCTGTTTGCACTCGATAAGATGGCGGAAGGTCCGTTCCCGGAACACTACGAGCCGTTTGAAACGCCGCTCGGCACCAACCCGCTGCACCCGAACGTCATATCGAACCCGGCCGCACGCGTGTTCAAAGACGATCTGGAAGCAATGGGTAAAGCCGATAAGTTCCCGTATGTTGGGACCACTTATCGTCTCACCGAGCACTTCCACTACTGGACCAAGCACGCGTTGCTCAACGCCATCGCGCAGCCGGAACAGTTCATTGAAATTGGTGAGAAGCTGGCGACCAAACTCGGTATCGGTCATGGCGATATGGTGAAAGTCACCTCCAACCGTGGCTTTATCAAAGCCAAGGCGGTGGTGACCAAACGTATTCGCACGCTGAAAGTGGACGGTCAGGACGTCGATACCATCGGGATCCCGATTCACTGGGGTTACGAAGGGGTGGCGAAGAAAGGCTTTATCGCCAATACCCTGACGCCGTTTGTGGGCGATGCCAACACCCAGACGCCGGAATTCAAATCCTTCCTCGTGAACGTGGAAAAGGTGTAACGGAGACGACTTATGGCTTATCAATCGCAAGATATCATTCGTCGTTCCGCGACTAACGGTTTCACGCCCGCGCCTCAGGCGCGGGACCACCAGCAGGAAGTGGCGAAGCTTATCGACGTCACCACCTGTATCGGCTGTAAAGCCTGTCAGGTGGCCTGTTCCGAGTGGAACGATATCCGTGATGAAATCGGCAGCAACGTTGGGGTGTACGACAACCCGGCAGATTTGACCGCCAAATCATGGACCGTGATGCGCTTTTCGGAAGTCGAGCAGAACGACAAACTGGAATGGCTGATCCGCAAGGACGGCTGTATGCACTGCGCCGATCCGGGCTGCCTGAAAGCGTGCCCGGCGGAAGGGGCTATCATCCAGTATGCCAACGGCATTGTCGATTTTCAGTCCGAGCAGTGCATTGGCTGCGGCTATTGCATCGCGGGCTGTCCGTTCGACGTGCCGCGCCTGAACCCGGAAGACAACCGCGTCTACAAATGTACGCTATGCGTAGACCGTGTCACCGTGGGCCAGGAACCGGCATGCGTGAAAACGTGCCCAACCGGCGCTATCCACTTTGGTTCGAAAGAGGATATGAAAGTGCTGGCGGGCGAGCGTGTCACCGAACTGAAAACGCGCGGCTACGACAACGCAGGACTGTACGATCCAGCCGGGGTTGGCGGTACACACGTGATGTATGTGTTACATCATGCCGACAAGCCGAATCTGTATCACGGCCTGCCGGAAAATCCGCGAATCAGCCAGACCGTTAAGTTCTGGAAAGGTATCTGGAAACCGCTGGCCGCAGTAGGCTTTGCGGCGACCTTTGCCGCCAGTATCTTCCACTATGTCGGGGTCGGACCAAACCGCGCCGATGAGGAAGAGGACAATCTGCATGAAGAGAAAGACGAGGTGCGCAAATGAAACGTCGTGACACCATCGTGCGCTACACCGCGCCGGAACGCATCAACCACTGGGTCACCGCCTTCTGCTTCATTCTGGCGTCGGTGAGTGGGCTGGGCTTTTTCTTCCCGTCATTTAACTGGCTGATGCAGATCCTCGGCACGCCGCAGCTGGCGCGCATTCTGCATCCGTTCGTTGGGGTGGTGATGTTCGCGTCGTTCATCATCATGTTCTTCCGCTACTGGCACCACAATCTCATCAACCGTGAAGATATCTTCTGGGCGAAAAATATCCGCAAGGTTATCGTCAATGAGGAAGTGGGCGACACCGGGCGCTATAATTTCGGTCAGAAATGCGTGTTCTGGGCGGCGATTATCTTCCTGGTGCTGTTGCTGGTCAGTGGGGTGATTATCTGGCGGCCATACTTTGCGCCAGCGTTCCCGATCCCGATTATCCGCATCGCATTGCTGCTGCATTCATTTGCTGCAGTGGCGTTAATTGTGGTTATTATGGTGCATATCTACGCCGCCCTTTGGGTGAAAGGCTCCATTACCGCAATGGTGGAAGGCTGGGTTACCAGTAAATGGGCGAAAAAACATCACCCACGCTGGTACCGTGAAGTCCGCCAGAAAGAGGAAAAATCGACCGAATGAGTATTCGCATAATCCCGCAAGATGAATTGGGGAGTAGCGAGAAACGCACGGCGGAAGGCATTCCGCCGTTATTATTCCCGCGACTGAAAAACCTCTATCACCGCAGAGCGGAACGCCTGCTGCAACTGGCGCAGGAAAACCCGCTCGGCGATTTTCTGCGCTTTGCGGCGCTGATTGCGCACGCTCAGGAAGTGGTGCTGTACGACCATCCTCTGGAAATGGATCTGACCGCGCGCATCAAAGAAGCCGCCGCTCAGGGCAAGCCACCGCTGGATATCCACACCCTACCGCGCGATAAGCACTGGCAAAAGCTGTTGCAGTCGATGATTGCTGAGCTTAAACCCGAGATGAGCGGCCCGGCACTGGCTGTTATCGAGAATCTTGAGAAAGCTTCCGATACTGAACTGGAAGAGATGGCGAGCGCACTGTTCGCATCTGATTTTGCTGCCGTTAGCAGCGACAAAGCCCCGTTTATTTGGGCTGCACTGTCGCTGTACTGGGCGCAAATGGCGAACCTGATCCCCGGCAAAGCGCGCGCGGAATACGGTGAACATCGTCAGTTCTGCCCGGTGTGCGGTTCGATTCCGGTATCAAGCGTGGTGCAAATCGGGAGTTCACAAGGGCTGCGTTATCTGCACTGCAACTTGTGTGAGTCCGAGTGGCACGTAGTGCGCGTGAAATGCAGCAATTGCGAGCAGAGCCGCGATTTACACTACTGGTCACTGGATAACGAGCAGGCCTCTGTCAAAGCCGAAAGCTGTGGCGATTGCGGAACCTATCTCAAAATCCTGTATCAGGAAAAAGACCCGAACGTCGAACCTGTCGCCGACGATCTTGCCTCACTGGTGCTGGACGCACGTATGGAACAAGAGGGCTTCGCCCGCAGCTCCATCAACCCGTTCCTGTTCCCTGGGGAAGGCGAGTAAAGACCGCTAACAAGCCGGGTGCGTAAGTGCCCGGTTTTAACGTTGATAGGGTGTGAGGACGCCGGGAATACCGGAAAAATCCTTCGTATTTCGCGTAATCAAGGCGCAATTTCTGGCCTGAGCGCTGGCGAGAATAATCGCATCCGGAAGTTTCATACCGTATTCACTTCTCAGTGAAACGCTGCGCTCCGCAATCTCCCTTGATATCTCGATCACTTCAAAAGCCCCCATCACGGCAAGTGTTTGGGCTTCCTGATTGTATTTTCGAGCACCCACCATCACCTCCATCCAGGAGATCAAACTGATAGCCCGATGAGAAGCGCCGTTTTCGATGGCATCTGCGGCTTCGGTACGGTTGTTCAACAAGTCGATGAGAATATTGGTGTCGAATACTGCCATGCGTTCCATGCTCACCACTCCTCACGTATTTTTCGCTCATATTCCAGACCATCTTCAACGCCGTCGCCCCATAATCCGAGCGCTTCACGGATGACCGATGAACTCTGCCGATCCAGATATTGTTCCACCGCCTCGCGCAGTAGTTCTGCACGCGACTGATTTCTCAATTGCTTAAGATTTTCAAGCCGTTGAAGAACATCATCTGATAGATCGATCAATATCCTGGCCATATGCAATTCCATCATCATGCTCATATATCACCCTAGTATATCATCAGTGGTTAATTTTAAGGCAACATACGCCTTAAAAAACCGGAATTAAAGTAAGGTGTTGTGGCATAAGTCAATTTTGCGAGGCGCTTTCCAGAATGAGAAATACAAGACGTGGCCCGCCCCATCAATGCAGCGGGTGAGTGAGGGTTATTCTTTATTCTTCCTCGTTACCGCCCTCTTCCAGCGGTCCGAAAGGTTTGGCTGGCAGGACGATAAAGATGCCTTCAAAGATAGCGCCGGACGTGTCATCGCCGAACAGTTCAACCTGCAACTGCACGCGAGCTTTGCGGCCACGCGCCAGGCGGTCGAGGTCGCCGCTGAGCGACCCTAAATCGGCGATAGCGCTCGGTCTGCCACTGATTGGGTTGCTGTAGCGGATATGAGCGTCAGCCAGAATGATGGTCCCGCCGAGGTGGCGTTCGCGCAGCATCAACCAAATTAATCCCCAGCCGGTCAGCGTGGCGAGTGAGAACAGGCTCCCGGCAAACAGCGTGTTATGCGGATTCTGATTGCCGATTTCCGGCATGGTGGTAATGAATTTTTGCCCGGTGTACTGCTGAATGCGCACCCCCATTTTTTCGCTCAATGGGATATGTTCATACCACGCCTGTTGCAACTGCCCACACCAGTCGCCGCGATGCAAAATGTCATCCAGCGTCGCGACAGGTTTGATCATCAGAAAATGTCGCACCGGAGTAGTTTGTGGAGTGGTGATTTCCCCCTGGTTCTCAAAACCGAGCTTGGCAAAAAACTCCACCGCGTCTTCGCGGGCGCTACAGGTGACGCGCTTTACGCCTTCCTGGCGCGCTACGGATTCCAGCGTCATCGCCATCAGTGTGCCGAGACCTTTATCCTGCACGGTAGGGTCGACGGCCATAAAACGAATCGAGGCTTCATCATCAGCATTGATGTACAACCGTCCGACCGCCACCAGGTTACCCGCTTCATCCATCACCATTTGATGATGCGCCATGGCGTCCCAGGCATCACGCTCTGAGCCCTGCGGCTGATGCAGCGGCTTGCGCAGCATCTCCCAGCGAAAGTGGTAATAACGCGCTAATTCTTCTTCCGTTTGCGGTACTCGAAGGTGATACATAGCGGCACTCTCTTTAGTGGCTCGCGACCAGCCAGTATGCAGCGTCATATCTGCAACCAGAATGTCACGGGACCGTCATTAACCAGCGATACCTGCATATCTGCGGCGAAACGCCCTGTTTGGGTGTTCATCTCTTGTTGGCGACAGCGCTCAACAAAATATTCATACAGTGCTTCAGCGCGATCGGGGGCCGCTCCACGGGAAAAACCCGGACGCATGCCGCGCTCGGTGTCTGCCGCCAGAGTAAACTGCGACACCACCAGCACGCTGCCGCCTGCCTGCTGAACGTTGAGGTTCATTTTGCCATCGGCATCGCTAAAAATTCGGTAACCCAGAACGCGTTCGCACAGGCGATTCGCTTTCTGTTCGTCATCATCCTTTTCGACACCCAATAACACCAAAAGTCCCTGACCAATTTCACCCGTCACCTCACCATCCACGGCAACGCTGGCACGGGTTACGCGCTGAATTAATGCAATCATGGCTGTTCATCTTCTTGTTGGAGTGCAGCGAGTTTGAGTTTTCGGTATTCCCCGAGAGTGACAGTTATTTCTGCGCCAAGCAAGACGATGCACCACGTCCAGTACACCCAAACGAACAAAATGGGGATGACCGAAAGCACGCCATAAATCAGTTGGTAAGAGGGAAATGTGGTGATGTAGAGAGCGAAGCCCTTTTTGCCAAGCTCGAACAGCAATGCCGCCACCAATGCCCCAACCACGGCATCACGATTCATCACTCGCGTGGTCGGCACAATGCTGTAAAGCATCCAGAACGATATCCATGACAGCAACAGCGGAAAAATACGCAGGATGTTATCAATCACACCGTTGATTTCGCTCGCCCAACTCAGCGAGAGCAAATAGGAACTGATCGCCAGACTCGCCCCTGCCAACAGCGGCCCAAGCGTTAAAATCATCCAGTAAACGGCGAAAGAATAGATTTTTGGCCGCACGCGCTTGCTACGCCAGATAGCATTCAACGCACTATCAATGGCATACATCAGCAATAGCGCCGTAACAATCAGCCCGCACGCGCCCACCGCCGTCATTTTGTTGGAGTTTGCGACAAACTGCTCAATGTAACGCTGAATCACATCACCTGTGGACGGCAGAAAATTAGCAAACACAAAATGTCGAAGCGTGATGCTGACGTCCGAAAACATCGGAAATGCGGCGAAAAGAGCAAATACAACAGCGATAAGCGGCACAAGAGAGAGCAGCGACACGTAGGCCAGGTTCCCGGCAAGCGTCGTCATGTGGTCTTCATCAATACGCCGCCAGAGCAATTTCAGCCAGGCAACCAGCGGCCTGGCGTGATGGGAGGCTTTTTGATGAACGGTTTTTAGCATAGCTGTTTCGCAAAATACTCAGGGATGGTTTCTTTTCCGGTCACCAGAATACTGGTGATGCCTAGCTGGTTAGCGCCTTCTATATTATCGGCATTATCGTCGAAAAAGACTGTATCCCCCGCCGAAAAACCTTCCGCTTCCAGTACTCGCTGATAAATCCGCGCTTCCGGCTTACGCATCCCCATTTCTTGCGAAAGGTAGATGTGGTCAGCCGCTTCGCGCACTTCGGGGTATTCATCCGGCCAGAAAGTGGTATGCAGACGGTTGGTGTTCGAAAGCACAACGACGCGATGACCCTGTTCACGCAGCTTACGCATCACGGCTATCACTTCCGGGCGCAGCCCGACAAAGATCGCCTGCCAGCCGTGGGAGAACTGTTCGTAGCTCAGCGACAGGTCCATTTCGTGGCACAGCGCCTCGGCAAAGGCTTCATCGCTAATCTCACCACGTTCATGCTGATGAAACGCTTCCCCCATGACGAAATTTTGCTTCAACGTCGCCAGCGGCACGCGGCTGAAATCACTCCACGCGCCGAACACCCGGTTGAAGTCGATATCGACAATCACATTACCTAAATCAAAGATATAGAGCATGATCCTCTCCTTTTGCGTCATGGAAAAATAACTGTAGCGGGAAAGGAGAGGTTTGACTACCGGGATGACGAGCAGGATGGGAAAACGGTGACGTCATTGAGACTACGTTGGGGCATTAGTGGATACAAACAAAAAAGCCGCTGAGAAATCAGCGGCTTTTTATTACCGGGTGAGCGTTAACTCAGTCCGGCTGAAGGCTATAACAAAAGAAACTTACGCTTCTTTCGGACCACGTCCAGCACGTTTACGGTCGTTCTCGGTCAGGTGACGTTTACGGATACGGACAGAAGTAGGGGTTACTTCTACCAGTTCGTCGTCATCGATGAACTCAAGAGCTTGCTCAAGGGACATCTTCTGAGCTGGAACCAGCGTGGTGGCTTCGTCAGTACCGGAAGCACGCATGTTGGTCAGTTTCTTACCGGTCAGGCAGTTTACAGTCAGGTCGTTAGAACGACTGTGAATACCGATGATCTGGCCTTCGTAAACTTCTGCACCGTGACCCAGGAACAGCTTACCGCGATCCTGCAGGCTGAACAGTGCGAACGCGACTGCTTTACCCTGGCCGTTAGAAATCAGTACGCCGTTGTTACGCTGACCGATTTCACCCGGACGAACGTCGTCGTAGTGGCTGAACGTGGAGTACAGCAGACCAGTACCAGAAGTCATAGTCATGAACTCGGTACGGAAGCCGATCAGACCACGCGCTGGGATCAGGTAATCCAGACGAATACGGCCTTTGCCATCAGGGATCATGTCTTTGACATCGCCCTTACGCTCGCCCATTGCCTGCATTACAGAACCCTGGTGCTGCTCTTCGATATCCAGCGTCACGTTCTCGAACGGCTCTTGCATACGACCATCGATCATACGGTTGATAACTTTCGGACGGGACACAGCCAGTTCGAAGCCTTCACGACGCATGTTTTCGATAAGAACAGACAAGTGCAGCTCACCACGACCGGATACACGGAACGCGTCCGCATCTTCGGTTTCGTCAACGCGCAGTGCCACGTTGTGCACCAGCTCTTTGTTCAGGCGGTCGAGGATTTGACGTGAAGTTACGTACTTACCTTCTTTACCACAGAACGGAGAGGTGTTGACGTTGAAGAACATGGTTACTGTTGGTTCATCAACAGACAGGGCTGGCAGCGCTTCTACCGCCTGCACATCGCAGATGGTGTCAGAGATGTTCAGTTCACCCAGACCGGTGATAGCAATGATGTCGCCGGCTTCCGCTTCAGCAGATTCGATACGCTCCAGACCGAGGTGGCCCAGGACTTTACCGACTTTACCGTTACGGGTTTTGCCTTCGCTATCAATGATAGTCACTTGCTGGTTTGGCTTCACTTTACCGCGTTTGATGCGGCCGATGCCGATAACACCCACGTAGTTGTTGTAGTCGAGCTGAGAGATTTGCATCTGCAGCGGACCATCAAGATCAACGTTTGGTGCTTTAACGTGGTCAACAATCGCCTGGTACAGCGGGGTCATGTCTTCCGCCATATCAGTGTGATCGTTACCCGCAATACCCATCAGTGCAGATGCATAGATGATTGGGAAGTCGAGTTGCTCGTCGCTTGCGTCGAGGTTAACGAACAGGTCGAAGACCTGATCCACAACCCAGTCAGGACGCGCGCCTGGACGGTCAACTTTGTTGATAACCACGATCGGCTTCAAACCATGGGCAAATGCCTTTTTGGTTACGAAGCGCGTCTGCGGCATTGGGCCATCCATTGCGTCAACGACCAGCAGCACGGAGTCTACCATGGACATTACACGTTCAACTTCACCACCGAAGTCGGCGTGGCCCGGGGTATCAACGATGTTGATACGGTAGTCATTCCATTTGATAGCGGTGTTTTTAGCGAGGATGGTAATCCCACGCTCTTTCTCCAAATCATTGGAGTCCATCACGCGTTCGGTGGCTTCAGCACGTTCATTACTGAAGGTACCAGATTGCTGCAGCAGCTTATCAACCAGGGTAGTTTTACCATGGTCGACGTGCGCGATGATGGCGATGTTACGCAGATTTTCGATCACAACTTTGCCTCAGGCATTAGAAATAGCGCGTTATTGTACACGGATTAATCGCAGGACTAAACAGGATCACAAACATCCTCTGCAAACAAGTATCGCAGAGTTGTCGTGTGATCGCTTTCACGAAGAGTAAAAAGGGCTAAATTACGTAATTTGCACCAAAACAGTGCCAACATTTCACACGCGGGCACTATTTTGGTGCAAGATATCTATCATGGTGCAGCCCATTTGCACTATGGCGCGCATTATAACGCCTTTTACGGGGCATTTAAAAGT
This sequence comes from Scandinavium sp., assembly GCF_036271055.1. Classification (GTDB taxonomy): domain Bacteria; phylum Pseudomonadota; class Gammaproteobacteria; order Enterobacterales; family Enterobacteriaceae; genus Scandinavium. Next base: position 52,983 of record NZ_DATBBJ010000042.1, read on the forward strand.
TGGCACAGATTTCGCTTTATCTTTATCAAGGCAACAACGCCACATTAAGCAGTGCCAAGAATAGTTCGTTACCACGACGACACTGACAAATCCGGGAGAGTTTAAGTATGTCCGCTGAACACGTTTTGACGATGCTGAACGAGCATGAAGTGAAATTTGTCGATCTGCGCTTCACCGATACCAAAGGTAAAGAACAGCACGTCACTATCCCTGCTCACCAGGTAAATGCCGAATTCTTCGAAGAAGGCAAAATGTTTGACGGCTCCTCTATCGGCGGCTGGAAAGGCATTAACGAATCTGACATGGTTCTGATGCCAGACTCTTCCACGGCACTGATTGACCCGTTCTACGAAGAATCTACCCTGATCATTCGTTGCGACATCCTTGAGCCAGGCACACTGCAGGGCTACGATCGTGACCCGCGTTCTATCGCAAAACGTGCTGAAGAGTACCTGCGTTCTACCGGCATTGCAGACACCGTTCTGTTCGGGCCAGAGCCAGAGTTCTTCCTGTTTGACGATATCCGTTTTGGTGCGTCTATTTCAGGTTCCCATGTTGCTATCGACGATATCGAAGGCGCGTGGAACTCTTCTACCAAATACGAAGGCGGCAACAAAGGCCACCGTCCAGCAGTAAAAGGCGGTTACTTCCCGGTTCCTCCGGTCGATTCTTCTCAGGACATCCGTTCTACCATGTGTTTGATCATGGAAGAGATGGGTCTGGTTGTTGAAGCGCATCACCACGAAGTGGCCACCGCAGGTCAGAACGAGATCGCGACTCGTTTCAACACCATGACCAAAAAAGCGGACGAAATTCAGATTTACAAATATGTGGTTCACAATGTTGCACACCGTTTCGGTAAAACCGCGACCTTTATGCCAAAACCAATGTTTGGCGATAACGGTTCCGGTATGCACTGCCACATGTCTCTGTCCAAGAACGGCACCAACCTGTTCTCTGGCGACAAATATGCGGGCCTGTCTGAGCAAGCGCTGTTCTACATCGGCGGTGTTATCAAACACGCTAAAGCGATCAACGCCCTGGCGAACCCGACGACCAACTCCTACAAGCGTCTGGTCCCGGGTTACGAAGCACCGGTAATGCTGGCGTATTCTGCCCGTAACCGTTCAGCGTCTATTCGTATCCCAGTGGTTTCTTCTCCGAAAGCGCGTCGTATCGAAGTTCGCTTCCCGGATCCAGCGGCTAACCCATACCTGTGCTTCGCAGCACTGCTGATGGCCGGTCTGGATGGCATCAAGAACAAGATCCACCCAGGCGAAGCGATGGATAAAAACCTGTACGACCTGCCGCCAGAAGAAGCGAAAGAGATCCCACAGGTTGCAGGCTCTCTGGAAGAAGCACTGAACTGCCTGAACGAAGACCGTGAGTTCCTGACGGCGGGTGGCGTGTTCACTGATGAAGCTATCGATGCTTACATCGCACTGCGTATTGAAGAAAACGACCGCGTACGCATGACGCCGCACCCGGTTGAGTTCGAGCTGTACTACAGCGTTTAATTACTGAATTTAAAGCTTTAAGTTAGACCCAACGGATTTCGCGTCGCAGCAAGGCGGCAACTGAGTGAATCCCCAGGAGCTTAGCTAACTAAGTGACTGGGGTGAATGAAGGCAGTCAACGCCGCTGTGGCGTGAAAGACGTTAGGAGATTTTGTTGCCGTGGAAACTTTCAGCCCATCTCCGGATGGGCTTTTTTCTCCACGAAAAGTACGCCGATCGCGAATTTTCATCGACTTACGCTTATAATGCACTGTATTGGTGCAACCTAAGGAGACTGCGAAATGGCAACAGGCGTGCTGCCCGATGCTGGGCAGATCCTCAATTCTTTGATCAACAGTATTTTACTGGTCGATGACGAGCTGGCGGTCCATTACGCCAACCCGGCGGCGCAGCAGTTGCTCGCCCAGAGTTCACGTAAATTATTTGGTACACCGCTACCGGAACTGTTGAGTTATTTTTCCCTGAACATCGGTTTGATGCAGGAAAGTTTGCTGGCAGGCCAAGGGTTCACTGACAACGAAGTGACGCTAGTGATTGACGGGCGCTCGCACATTTTGTCGTTAACCGCACAACGATTGCCTGACGGCCTGATTTTGTTGGAAATGGCGCCGATGGATAACCAGCGTCGTCTGAGCCAGGAACAGTTACAGCATGCGCAGCAGGTGGCGGCTCGTGATCTGGTTCGCGGCCTGGCGCATGAAATCAAAAACCCGCTCGGTGGCCTGCGGGGTGCGGCACAGTTGCTGAGCAAAGCGCTGCCCGACCCGTCGCTTTTGGAATATACCAAAGTGATCATTGAACAGGCCGATCGCCTGCGCAATCTGGTGGACCGTTTGCTTGGCCCACAACAGCCTGGTATGCACGTCACTGAAAGTATTCATAAAGTGGCAGAGCGCGTGGTGAAACTAGTGTCGATGGAACTGCCGGATAACGTTCGCCTGACTCGCGATTACGATCCGAGTCTGCCGGAGTTGCCGCACGATCCCGACCAGGTTGAGCAAGTATTACTGAATATCGTTCGTAATGCCCTTCAGGCTTTAGGCCCGGAAGGTGGCGAAATCGTTCTGCGTACCCGCACCGCGTTCCAGTTAACGCTTCACGGCGTGCGTTACCGACTTGCGGCACGCATCGATGTGGAAGACAACGGGCCTGGTATTCCCTCGCACCTACAGGATACGTTGTTCTATCCAATGGTCAGCGGACGCGAAGGCGGCACCGGGCTTGGATTATCCATCGCCCGTAATTTGATCGACCAACACTCCGGTAAAATTGAATTCAACAGTTGGCCGGGCCACACCGAATTCTCGGTTTATCTGCCCATTCGGAAATAGAGGTGCATTTTATGCAACGCGGGATAGTCTGGGTCGTTGATGACGATAGTTCCATCCGTTGGGTGCTTGAACGTGCGCTCACAGGGGCAGGATTGACCTGTACCACCTTTGAAAGCGGCAGCGAAGTGCTTGACGCCCTGTCCAGCAAAACGCCTGACGTGCTGCTGTCCGATATCCGTATGCCGGGTATGGACGGGCTGGCGCTGCTAAAGCAGATAAAACAACGCCATCCAATGCTTCCGGTCATCATAATGACGGCCCATTCCGATTTGGATGCCGCCGTCAGCGCTTATCAACAAGGCGCTTTCGACTATCTGCCAAAGCCGTTTGATATTGATGAAGCTGTGGCGCTGGTTGAGCGTGCCATTAGTCATTATCAGGAACAGCAGCAGCCGCGCAACGTGCAGGTCAATGGTCCGACGACAGACATTATTGGCGAAGCGCCTGCCATGCAGGACGTTTTCCGGATCATTGGTCGCCTGTCACGTTCGTCCATCAGCGTGTTGATTAACGGTGAGTCTGGTACGGGTAAAGAGTTGGTCGCGCATGCTTTGCATCGCCACAGCCCTCGCGCCAAAGCACCGTTTATTGCGCTGAATATGGCGGCCATTCCTAAAGATTTGATCGAATCCGAACTGTTTGGTCATGAGAAAGGCGCGTTTACTGGGGCGAATACCATTCGTCAGGGTCGCTTCGAGCAAGCCGACGGCGGTACGCTGTTTTTAGATGAAATCGGTGATATGCCGCTGGATGTGCAAACGCGTCTGCTGCGTGTGCTGGCTGACGGTCAGTTTTATCGTGTGGGCGGTTACGCGCCGGTCAAAGTGGATGTCCGGATTATTGCGGCGACTCACCAGAACCTTGAGCTACGAGTGCAGGAAGGCAAATTCCGTGAGGATTTGTTCCACCGTCTGAACGTCATCCGTGTGCCTCTGCCCCCGCTGCGCGAACGCCGGGAAGATATCCCGCGTCTGGCGCGCCATTTCCTGCAAGACGCCGCCCGTGAACTCGGCGTGGAAACGAAACAGCTTCATGCCGAAACGGAAGCGGCATTAACGCGCCTCGCCTGGCCCGGCAACGTGCGCCAGTTGGAAAATACCTGCCGCTGGCTAACGGTGATGGCGGCGGGTCAGGAAGTGCTGATTCAGGACTTACCGGCAGAATTGTTTGAAAGCACGGTGCCAGATAGCCCATCGAGTTCATTGCCGGACAGTTGGGCAACGTTACTGGCGCAGTGGGCCGACCGCGCGCTGCGTTCCGGTCATCAAAACTTGCTGTCTGAAGCGCAACCAGAGATGGAACGCACGCTGCTGACGACCGCGCTGCGTCACACGCAAGGCCATAAGCAGGAAGCGGCTCGACTGCTGGGTTGGGGGCGAAACACCCTGACTCGCAAGCTGAAAGAATTGGGGATGGAGTAACACATAGCGGCCTGATGGCGCTGCGCTTATCAGGACTACGTATCGTAGCCCCGGTAAGCGTCCGCGCCACCGGGGAAGTGGGTTAAATCACGCGAGAGAACTGCTGCATCCGCGCCTTCTGACGCAGATAAGTATCGAAACACATGCAGATATTACGGATGAGCAAACGTCCTTTCGCCGTCACCTGAATACCCTGCGCCGTCACATCCACCAGCCCATCTTTCGCCAGCGGTGCCAACAGTTTTAAATCTTCCGCAAAGTATTGTTCGAAATCCAACGCCCACTCTTTTTCTACCGCCGCAAATTCCAAACGGAAGTTACAGATCAGCGCCTTGATAACATCGCGACGGATACAGTCGTCTTTGGTCAGCGCAATGCCACGCCAAAGTGAGTTACCGCTCTCATCCACCTGCTGATAATAGCTTTTTAGCTCTTTCTGGTTCTGCGCGTAGCAGTCGCCAATCATGCTGATGGCGGAAACCCCGAGACCTAACAGATCGCTATCGCCCTGAGTGGTGTAGCCCTGGAAATTACGGTGCAGAACACCTTCACGTTGTGCTATCGCCAGTTCGTCATCCGGACGAGCAAAGTGATCCATCCCGATAAACTGATAACCGGTGTCGGTCAGCGAGGTGATGGTTTCCTGCAAAATATCGAGTTTTTGCTGGGCCGAGGGTAAATCGGCATCTTTGATTTTACGCTGAGCGGCAAACAGCGTCGGCAAGTGCGCGTAGTTAAACACGCTCAGGCGATCTGGATTCAGTTCTGCGACACGCTTGAGCGTAAACGCAAAGCTCTCCGGTGTTTGCTTCGGTAAGCCATAGATCAGGTCAATATTGGTCGATGTGAAGCCAATCTCGCGGGCGTGATTCAATAAGGCAAAAATGAACTCTTCATCCTGCTCGCGGTTCACCAGTCGCTGAACTTCTTTGTTGAAGTCCTGTACGCCCATGCTCAGGCGGTTAAAGCCTTCACCACGCAGGTGATCGAGCACATCCAGCTCGATTTCACGTGGGTCGACCTCAATGGAGATTTCGGCCTCAGGCAGAAAATCAAAATGCCCACGCAGCAACTGCATCAGACGGCTGATTTGCGCTTTGTTGAGATAAGTTGGCGTACCGCCGCCCCAATGTAGTTGGCTGACCTGGCGGCCGGCAAACAGCGGCGCACGGTGAACAATTTCTTGCTCAAGCGCATCAAGATACTGATCGGCTTTGTGCTGCTGGCGGGTCACAATCTTGTTGCAGCCGCAGAAATAGCAGAGCTTATGGCAAAATGGGATGTGGACGTACAACGACAGCGGGCGCTCAGGGTAACGGGCAACTGCCTGTTGAAAATCGGTTTCGCCGAAGTCTTCGGAAAACTCCAGCGCGGTAGGGTATGAGGTATAACGTGGCCCGGAATAGTTGTACTTCTGGATAAGGGCCAAATCCCAGTCGATTAACTGCTCAGACATGCTTACTCCTTGCGGTGGTATCGCGAACGGCGACGACGTGCCGGCTGGCCTAAATTTAAGGTGCTCAGCCGGTTGCGCAGCCAATGCTTACGCCGCGACAACCGTCGTAGTTTAACGAATAACCACCCCAGATAACACATAACCATAAGGGTTATAAGCAGGACAGGCAGTCCGAGGGGGTGCAAACGTTAGTTTCCGCCCTTCAGCAGACGCATCATGTCTTCTTTGCCTTCGTCTTCTTCCTCTTCGTCTTCATCATCGTAAGAAAGACCCAGCTGTTGCATTAATGCGTCAATACGATCGAGTTGTGCGTTGACCCAGGTTTGCTCTTCAGCATTGAGGGTTTCACCCTCTTCCAGGCGTTCCAACAGCGCATCCAGGCGCTCATCATTTTCCAGTAAATCCAGCTCAGCCTGCGGTGAAAGCATAGGTTTCTCGCTCTTCGGTTTTTGCTGCTTTGTCACCGGACGCTCGACTGCGCCCAGCGGGATTGGGGTCTTGCTGCCAATACGGGGATCTTTCTGTTGGCCCTGTTTTTTGCCACCAGCGCCAGCCTCACCGCCGCCCGCGCGGCTACCTGCTACGTGGCCACGATGCTTTTTGTCGCGTTTACGGGCACGTGCTTCCTGATCTAGCTCTTCACGCGTCTTACGACGGGCTTTTCCAGGAACTTTACTGCGCGGTGCGGATGTTGGTTTTTTCATGATGATGGGTGTCTTTACGTTGTTTACTACAGTATAGAATTGAGGCGGAATCTAGCAGAAAGCAGACAAAGAAAAAAGGCGACAGAGTAATCTGTCGCCTTTTTTCCTGACTCACAACCCATTACGGGTCACACTGTCCTTGTTTGCCATCAACACACCCTGTCTTTCCTTTGGCATAAAACAATCCGTGTCTTCTTCCTGATCCTTTTACTACGTCTCCAGACGTTGCCTCCTGGCAATTCCTTAGTCTTCGCCTCCTGGCGTTCCTTGACCCTCGTCCTGAGTTGTTATCCTTATCGGCATCCCCGCCTGATGTGGAGTACTTTACGCTGAATTCCTGAACGCACAAGCCGCTTTGGGCGACGAAAACGAAAATTCGGAACAATACTAAAATGCAACACATTGATTTTAAATGATTCAGTAAAAATGTCGTCTGCAACTTATCCTGAATTTCGCATAAGGCTTATGGCAAATGTCCTACACGGAGGAGGGATATAGCTGACAGCCTAAGCGCGTGACAAACACCGCCTTTTGCCATTGTTCAGGTATACTCCCCGGCATAGACCGATTTTATGGAGAGGCTCCTTTGATTAACCTGAACTATCAACAGACGCATTTTATTCTCAGTGCGCCTGATATTCGCCACCTGCCGTCCGATACCGGGGTTGAAGTGGCTTTTGCCGGTCGCTCCAATGCAGGTAAATCGAGCGCACTGAACACGCTGACCAACCAGAAAGGCCTGGCGCGTACCTCAAAAACGCCGGGTCGTACGCAGCTTATTAACTTGTTTGAAGTGGCCGATGGCAAACGCCTTGTCGACTTACCGGGTTACGGCTATGCCGAAGTGCCAGAAGAAGTAAAACTCAAATGGCAGCGTGCTTTGGGTGAATACCTGCAAAAACGCAACAGTCTCAAGGGATTAGTGGTTTTGATGGATATCCGTCATCCGCTAAAAGATCTCGACCAGCAAATGGTGAACTGGGCTGTTGCCAGTAATATTGAAGTGATGATTCTGCTGACCAAGGCCGACAAACTGGCATCGGGTGCGCGTAAAGCCCAGCTTAATATGGTGCGCGAAGCAGCCGCTGCATTCGGCGGAAATATCGAGATTGAAGTGTTTTCATCACTGAAGAAAATCGGTGTGGATAAGCTGCGCTATAAACTGGACAGCTGGTATAACGATCTTCCACCAGCGGTGGAAGAAGAAGAAGACGCACCAGAAGAGTGAAAATAAACGGGTTCGCCCGTTTTTTCTGGGTCGCGCGCAATAAAAAACGCCCCAGTCATTACTGACTGGGGCGGCTAAAATATTCAGCCAAATCCGATTACGTGAAGTAAAAGGTCTGAAAGATAGAACATCTTACCTCTGTACCCTACGCGAATAACTCTACTCTTTTTTCCTTAGCCCAGAAAGCACTTTTTGTAGTTTTTTTTCACTCTTTACATAGCAAATTCCGATAGTCATCACAAAAAGCTATAAGTTATGTTGCTTACTTACAAAAAGTACCGATGAAATCTCTGCACTAAAAAATCGAATTTAGCGGCGAATTTGTGTCTTTTGACAGGCGCTTAGTGCGCCTGATCCCAGTTCACACCGCTACCGACTTCCACTAACAGTGGAACATCAAGTTTGGTGCTGTTTTCCATTAACTCGTGAACTTTCTTCGATACAGCTTCAAGATCGTCTTTATGCACTTCGAACACCAGTTCATCGTGTACCTGCATGATCATTCGCACACGTGGCTGTTCTTTCTGTAACCAGGCGTCGACCGCAATCATCGCTCGTTTGATGATGTCCGCCGCAGTGCCTTGCATCGGGGCATTGATCGCCGCACGTTCCGCACCTGCACGACGCGCAGCATTGCTGGACTTGATGTCCGGCAGATACAGACGACGGCCTTCCAGCGTTTCGACATAGCCCTGCTCTTTCGCCTGTTCGCGCGTGCGTTCCATATATTCGCGCACGCCAGGATAGCGTTCAAAGTACAGATCCATGTACTTCTGCGACTCTTTACGCGGAATGTTCAGCTGGCGAGATAACCCGAAAGCGCTCATGCCATAAATCAGGCCAAAGTTAATTGCCTTTGCGCTGCGACGCTGTTCGTTGCTGACGCTGTCCAGCGGCAGGCCAAACACTTCGGCAGCTGTTGCGCGGTGGATATCTTTACCTTCCGCGAACGCAGTCAGCAGGCCTTTATCGCGGGAAAGATGCGCCATGATACGCAACTCAATTTGCGAGTAGTCCGCAGATACAATCAGATAATTTTCTGGGGCAATAAACGCCTGACGAATACGGCGACCTTCTTCATTGCGCACCGGAATGTTTTGCAGGTTAGGATCGGTGGAAGACAAACGCCCTGTCGCCGCGACCGCCTGATGATAAGAGGTATGCACGCGCCCTGTTTTCTCGTTGATCATCAACGGCAGCTTATCGGTATAGGTCGATTTAAGCTTCGCCAGACCACGATATTCAAGGATCACTTTCGGCAGAGGATAGTCGAGCGCCAACTCTTCCAGCACTTCTTCGGAAGTCGAAGGTGCGCCGCCTGGTGTTTTCTTCAACGGCTTGATGCCCTGCTTTTCAAACAGAATCGTTTGCAGCTGTTTTGGTGAGGAGAGGTTAAACGCTTCCCCGGCAAATTCATGCGCTTTTTGCTCAAGCTCTACCAGACGCGTTGCGAGTTCTGCCGAATGGTTGTGCAGCACGGTCGGGTCGATATTCACCCCATTGCGTTCCACACGAGAAAGCACCGGGACAAGCGGCATTTCGATATGCTGGAAAACATTCAACGGGCCTTTCTGCTGTTGCAGTTTCGGCCACATTTTCAGGTGCAGTTGTAACGTGACGTCTGCATCTTCCGCGGCATAACGCCCAGCTTCTTCCAGTGCAATCTGATTAAAAGTGAGCTGATTTTTCCCTTTCCCGGCAATTTCTTCAAAGGTAATGGTTTTATGTTTTAACCAGCGACTGGATAAGCTGTCCATGTCGTGACGACCGGCCACGCTGTCGAGGGTGTAGGATTCCAGCATGGTATCAAACGCGATCCCGCGCAGTTCGACGCCGTAGTTCGCCAGAATGCCACGATCGTATTTGAGGTTCTGCCCGACTTTCAGGCACTTTTCATCTTCCAGTAGCGGCTTTAACAGTTCCAGCACGCGCTCACGGGAAATCTGTTCCGGGGCATCAATATAATCATGCGCGACGGGCACATACGCCGCTTCGCCCGGCTCTGCGGCGAATGAAAGTCCAACCATATTGGCGGAGACATTATCGAGGCTATCGGTTTCAGTATCAAAAGCAAATACGGGCGCTTTCTTTAACTTCTCAATCCACTGCTTCAGCGTCGCTTCATCGAGAATAGTGACATAGTTATCCGCACTGAGCGCTATCGCCGGCTCTTCGGCTACTTCTTCAATCGTCTCAGCCGATGCCGCCGTTGGTTTTGCAGCAGGCTTTCCACTCTTCGCCTGCATCCACTTCCCGGCTTCTACATCGGTTATCCAGCGTTTGAATTCATACTCTTTAAACAAGCTCAGCAACTCATCTGCCGCGGGTTCCTGAACATGAAGCTGCTCACAGGTCAGTTCCAGTTCAACATCCGTTTTGATAGTCGCAAGCTTATAAGAGAGATAAGCCATCTCTTTATTCTGCTCAAGCTTCGCCGCCATGGTTTTTGCGCCACGGAAGGTCAGCCCGGCGATTTTTTCCGGCTCGGCATACAACGCATCCAGGCCGCCTAATCCTTGCAGCAACGCCTGCGCCGTTTTCTCGCCAACACCAGGAACGCCCGGAATGTTATCGGAGGAGTCGCCCATCAACGCGAGGAAATCGATAATCAGTTCTGGTGGTACGCCGTATTTGGTGACCACTTCTTCTGGACCCAGCACGGTATTGGTCATGGTGTTGATAAGCGTAATTTCCGGCGTGACCAGTTGGGCCATATCTTTATCGCCGGTACTGATGAGCACCGGGCGGCCCGCTTTTTCGGCTTCACGCGCCAGCGTGCCGATGACATCATCAGCCTCAACACCCGATACTGCCAATAATGGCAGGCCCATTGCTTTTACCATCGCGTGCAGCGGTTCAATCTGAGCGCGAAGATCGTCTGGCATCGGTGGACGGTGAGATTTGTAATGTTCAAACAGTTCGTCACGGAAAGTTTTGCCCTTGGCATCAAAGACGACCGCCGCATGCGTTGGTTGATACTGCATGATCAGGCTGCGCAGCATGTTCAGCACACCGTACATGGCGCCTGTTGGCTGGCCTGCGCTGTTGGTCAGCGGAGGAAACGCGTGATATGCGCGATAGAGATAAGAGGAGCCATCAACCAGGATGAGGGGGTTTTCTTGGATCTGAACCATAATTTCCGTGCCTGTTTATCAGATTAGGCGTAAAGGATGCCACAGACAGAGGTAAAACATGAGTTTTTCGCCCCTTTTGCCGTAAAAGTTTTGTCGATCCTCGGGATCGCTCGCAAAACAATCCTGTGGATAAGTTTGTGCATAGATTTTTTACACCGTATAAATCCTGGACACCCTAAATTCAATGTAACGATATTGATCATGTTTTTCATGATGTTATCAACGATCGTGACAACTATACACATCATTGGTGACAATTTGTGCCGTGTGGATATAACTAATAGCTATTTTTCCATTCTGGTTGGACCCGTGTTTAGGGCTGATTTCTGATAAAATCAGCCTCTTGCGCCTGCGTAAGCCGCGCTTTATACAATTAACTATCTGAATAAATTAATTATGTCGAGATTACTCGCTGCGATAACGCTTTTATTGAGTATCGCCCTGACCATCGTCGTGACTATTGCCTGTTCCGTGCCAATCATTCTGGCTGGGATCATTAAACTTCTGCTTCCCATTCCCGCGGTGTGGCGGTCTATCTCGGCATTCTGTAATTTGATGATGTACGGCTGGTGTTCAGGGCTTGCGCTGTTACTGCATCTGAATCCGTGGCTGAAATGGGATGTTGAAGGTCTGGATGGACTGAATAAGAAAAATTGGTATTTGCTTATCTGTAATCACCACAGTTGGGCGGATATCGTTGTACTTTGCGTCTTGTTTCGTAAGCACATTCCAATGAATAAATACTTTCTGAAGCAGCAACTGGCATGGGTGCCATTTATTGGTCTGGCATGCTGGGCGCTCGACATGCCCTTTATGCGCCGCTACTCCCGAAGCTATTTGATTCGCCATCCGGAACGCCGCGGTAAAGATGTGGAAACAACCCGTCTCTCCTGCGAGAAATTCCGTAAACATCCGACCACTATTGTGAATTTTGTCGAAGGCTCTCGCTTCACTGAAGAGAAACGTCAGCAGACACGTTCGCCTTATAAGCACCTGCTGCCACCGAAGGCGGCGGGGATCGCCATGGCATTAAACGTATTAGGTAGCCAGTTCGATAAATTGATGGACGTGACACTCTGCTATCCAGAAAACGATCGGACGCCCTTTTTCGATATGTTAAGCGGAAAGCTAACCCGTATTGTAGTGCGGGTAGATTTAGTCCCGGTCGCCGAACAGTTGCACGGTGATTACGTTAACGATAAGAACTTTAAGCGCGGTTTTCAGCAATGGCTGAATACTCTTTGGGTTGAAAAAGATGCCCGAATCGAAGAGATTAAAGCGGGTACAGAAGTCAGATAACGTTCAGAAAAAAGCCCCGTCAATGCGGGGCTTCAGGTAATAAAGTCGATCAGCAATCGGCTTTTTTTATTTCTTCTCAACCAGTTGTTTTACCGCGTCAGCATACTGTTGCACAAACACGTCCATGTTGCTGGTATCCATACCTTGCGGGTTCAGTTGGTATTTTCCGTTGACGTACATTGCCGGAACACCTTGCAGCTGCAGGTCAGCAGCGGCTTTTTCCTGCTGAGCAACCAGCGATTTCACCACGAAGCTGTTCCATGCGGCATCGTAATCTTCACCTTTAACACCGGCATTCACGAAAACCTGACGGATATCAGCCACTGTCTGTACAGTTTGCGTTTTCTGTACAGCTTCAAACATCGGAGCAGTGATTTTATCTTCCACACCCAACGCCATTGCTACAGCCCAAGCTTGCGTGATCTCTTTACCCAATGGGCCAAGAAACTCAACATGATACTTGGTCATTTTGGTGCCTTCCGGCAGTTTTTTCTTCACGTTATCAGAAACATGAAGCACTTCCTCAAACTCATAGCAGTGTGGGCAATAGAATGAGAAGAACTCCAACACCTGTGGCTCACCCGCAACTGGTTTCTCAAGGGTTGTGTACTGCTTACCGTCGGTGATTTGTGCGGCGGAAGCGCTGAATGCCAGAATCATTCCTGCCAGCGCCAGAAAAATCTTTTTCATTGTTAATTCTCTCCTGAAAATGTCTGTTAATACATCGGCGTTAATTGTAATGGAGGTTCCTGGAGAACCCTGACTTGTTCCAGGAACGTGTGGGTTTGCCTGCGCCAGTTATCTTCCTCGGTAAGCCAAGGAAAATTAGCAGGAAAAGCAGGGTCACCCCAGCGGCGGATTATCCACGCCAGGTAATAAACCATACGCATAGCGCGTAAAGGTTCAATCAAGGCAAGCTCAGCCGTGTCAAACGTGCTGAACTCCTCATAAGCTTCAAGAACAATATCGAGTTGCATCAGGCGCTCGGCACGATCGCCGTGCAGCAACATCCATAAATCCTGGACGGCTGGACCATTACGCGCATCATCCAGATCGACAAACAGTGGCCCATCACGCCAGAGAATATTACCCGCGTGGCAATCGCCGTGAAGCCGTAGTGTGTTAAAACGAGTGTGCCATTGCTGCATTACGGCATCAATCAGCTTATCCGTTGCGGCAAGAAATTCGGACTTTAGTGCAGACGGGATGAGAGGGGTTGTCTCGAATATCTGTCGAGGTTCCAGTAAATATTCCTGAACCCCAATACTCGGGCGCGCGGTAAATAATTTTTTACGGCCGGTCTGATGGAGACGACCGAGATAACGACCCACCCACTCCATCTGATCGATATTATCGGGTTCAAACTGACGGCCACCGACACTCGGGAATACAGCAAAGGAGAACCCCTGCTGGCTTAGCAGCGTTTTCCCTTCGAATGCGATGGGTGCGGCAACGGGAACATCATCAGCTTGTAACTCAAGCGCGAACTGATGTTCCTCACGGATTTGTTCCGCCGACCAACGCTGGGGGCGATAGAATTTGACGACAAAACGGCGTCTGTCTTCATCCTGAAATTGCCAGACACGATTCTCATAACTATTGAGAGGAGTCAGACCCGAATCCACCCGAATGCCCTGATCAAAAAGGGCATCAACGATGGTATCCGGGTGAAGGGTCTGGAAAGTAAAAGCCTTATCGTTCATCCGATTATCCGGAAATGACTGCGAATAATTCAGAATACCATTTCACAGCCTTTTCGGTGGCGTCACTTACAAGCTTTTACTCTTTAATTACGCCGCGAGCACGGAGTAATGCGGTTTTGAAATCTTCTTCATAATCTTTCTTAATACCCGGAATCGCCGCGTCTTTTGCGGAATCGCGCATTTTCAGGTGGTAAATCAGAATATCATCGGAAAGATCTGCGAGTTCACCGTCAAAACCTGACTCCTTCGCCAGTTTCTGTAAGAATTGCATCAAATTCAGCTCTGGCTCTTTTTGCCAGGCCGGCTGGAGGAGTTCAATCACTTCGTTCAGACGTTTACATTTCATTTATTTGCTCCTTACGCTTAACGCTCACACGTTAGCAGGGTCAAACCCACAATAAAAGAGGCGATATTCGTGAATCAGTATCAGGGGATAACCGGTGTCGTACTGGCAGGGGGAAAGGCAAGCCGAATGGGCGGTAAGGATAAGGGATTACAAGAACTTAATGGAGTCCCGTTGTGGCGGCACGTCGCCAATACACTTTCAATACAAACAGAGACTCTGATTATTAACGCTAACCGATCGTTAGACGTTTATCGTTCTGGCGGTTTTGTGGTAGTTCAGGACACATTACCTGACTATCCGGGGCCGCTCGCTGGAATGCTCGCAGTCATGCAGCATTCAGCATCGGAATGGTTTTTGTTCTGCCCTTGCGATACGCCTTTCATTCCAGATTGTCTGACCGATCGCTTTCTACAGTTTAAAGACAGCGCGCTTGTGGTTTGGGCTCATGATGGGGAACGCGATCACCCAGCCGTTTCTCTTGTTCATCGCAATGTTATCCCGGCTCTGGAAGAGTATCTCGCAGCAGGAGAACGACGGGTGATGGTATTTCTTCAGCAATGCGGAGGGCATGCTGTTGATTTCATTGATGTCAAAGCTGCGTTTATCAACGTCAATACACTCGAAGATTTACAAAACATGCAGGTGAACTCATGATCCCTATTCTGGCTATTGCAGCCTGGAGCGGTACGGGAAAAACAACGCTCTTAAAAGCGGTGATCTCAGAACTTTGCACTCGTGGAATACGTCCGGGGCTTATCAAACATACGCATCATCGAATGGATGTTGATACACCAGGGAAAGATAGTTACGAGCTCCGTAAAGCGGGCGCCGCACAAACGTTGGTTGCTAGCGCACAGCGCTGGGCGTTAATGACGGAAACGCCTGATGGTGAGGAACTCGATCTGAATTATTTGGTGAGCCGAATGGATCTTTCTAAGCTGGATCTCATGCTCGTTGAAGGGTTCAAACATGAATCTGTCGCAAAAATTCTGCTCTTCAGACAAGGTTCTGGACACAATATCGAAGAGTTGATTCTGGACGAACATGTCATCGCTGTGGCCAGTGACGTCAATATTGATGTACCAGTGCCATTGCTTGATCTAAATAATATCAATGCCATAGTAGATTTTATTGAGCAATGGATGAAACACAGGTGAAGAAGAAAACTGCTTTTGTTGCTGATTTTTTTAGAATGGACAATAACGCAAAAAGCCCAGTCTTTCGACTGGGCTTTCCACTTGTTTGATGCCTGGCAGTTCCCTACTCTCGCATGGGGAGACCCCACACTACCATCGGCGCTACGGCGTTTCACTTCTGAGTTCGGCATGGGGTCAGGTGGGACCACCGCGCTACAGCCGCCAGGCAAATCTTGATGCACGAAACGAATCTTTTGCACTGCTGCTGCGTTGGCTGCGCTCCTAAAGTCAGTCACATACGTCAGTATGCTCCTTCCTTTCCTGCGCTTGCCGCCTTGCATCAGCACAAAATCTTTCGTTCCCGCTAAATTGTTATCCGGTCACAGGCTGAAAATCTCTTTTGCGTCTCTCATAACGCACACCAGAACGCTTCTGGCGTTGTAAGGTTAAGCCTCACGGGTCATTAGTACCGGTTAGCTCAACGCATCGCTGCGCTTACACACCCGACCTATCAACGTCGTAGTCTTCAACGTTCCTTCAGGACTCTCAAAGGAGTCAGGGAGAACTCATCTCGGGGCAAGTTTCGTGCTTAGATGCTTTCAGCACTTATCTTTTCCGCATTTAGCTACCGGGCAATGCCATTGGCATGACAACCCGAACACCAGTGATGCGTCCACTCCGGTCCTCTCG
>NZ_DATBBJ010000043.1:0-92504 GCF_036271055.1 Scandinavium sp.
ACATGCCGAGCTTTTCGAAGATTTTGTTCAACTTCTCTTCAAGTGTTGCAGCGGTAAACGGTTTCACCACATAGCCACTTGCCCCCGCTTGTGCTGCGGCAATAATGTTCTCTTTCTTGGCCTCAGCCGTCACCATCAGCACCGGCATCGCCGCCATTGCGCCATGGGCACGAATGGTTTTCAGCAATTCCAGACCGTCCATGTTCGGCATGTTCCAGTCAGAGATAACAAAACCAAAACCGCCACCGTTGAGTTTATTCAGTGCATCAACGCCATCTTCAGCTTCTTCAACGTTGTTGAAGCCCAGCTCTTTGAGCAGGTTGCGGACAATGCGGCGCATGGTAGAGAAATCATCCACCACCAAAAATTTGAGTTCTTTATCTGCCATTTATAGAGTTCCTTCGGTTTTTGCCTATTTAAGAAGGCGTAATTGTTGCAGCCAGTTTGGACATGGCTAGCGCGGAAGAACCGGAGCGTACATAAAGTACGTGAGGATTCTGAGCACTGCCCGGGTTCAAAATGGCAAATAAAATAGCCTGCTTTTAAATACGTATTGCCTGTCCGGCACTAATCTTCGCCAGCATCTGCTGGCTTATTTGGCTTAAATCGACCACTTCGCTGACGCCACCACTGTTAATGGCTTCACGCGGCATGCCGAACACCACACAACTTGCTTCGTTTTGCGCGATGGTCCAGGCGCCTGCCTGGTGCATCGCTAACATTCCGGCGGCCCCGTCGTTGCCCATGCCGGTGAGGATCACCCCCACGGCATTACGCCCCGCGTATTTAGCCACCGAATGAAACAGCACATCCACGGACGGACGATGCCGGTTAACTGGCGGTCCATCGTGAATTTTTATCTGATAGTTAGCCCCGCTACGCGCCAGTTCCATGTGTTTATCACCCGGTGCGATGTAAGCGTGACCGGGTAAAACACGTTCACCGTCCTCGGCCTCTTTCACGGCAATCTGACACAGTTTGTTCAGCCGTTCCGCGAACGAACGGGTGAACCCCGGCGGCATATGCTGAGTAATGAGAATCGCCGGGCTGGTCAACGGCAGCGGCTGCAACACGTGGCGAATCGCCTCGGTCCCACCGGTCGACGCGCCAATCACCAACAGTTTTTCCGAACTCAGCATTGGCCCGGCTTTCAATGTCACCGGGGCCGCCAGCGGTTTATGCGCACTCAGCTGCGCTCGCGATGCCGCGCGCACTTTATCGGCAATCATTTCGCTGTAGGCTAACATCCCTTCGCGGATGCCAATCTGTGGTTTAGTGACGAAATCTACCGCTCCCAATTCCAATGCCCGTAGCGTAACTTCTGATCCTTTCCCGGTCAGCGAAGAGACCATCACCACCGGCATAGGCCGCAGACGCATTAATTTCTCCAGAAAATCAATGCCATCCATGCGCGGCATTTCCACATCGAGGGTCAACACATCGGGATTGTATTTTTTAATCAAGTCCCGGGCGACCAGCGGGTCGGGCGCGGTCGCCACCATTTCCATATCGCTGTGGCTATTGACAATTTCCGTCATAATCTGACGCATCAGTGCCGAATCATCGACTGACAACACTCTGATTTTGCTCATGCTTTATCCTTACTCAGCGCGTACACCGTCTGCCCCCGCAGACTGAACTCGCGCACGAGGTTGCTGAAGTTCTCCGAGTGCCCGGCAAACAATAATCCGTCAGGCTTTAGCAAATGCACGAAACGACGAAGGATTTCCTGCTGCGTCGTTTTATCGAAATAAATCATCACATTGCGACAAAAAATCGCATCGAATGGCCCTGGCACGTTGTACACCTTGTCGAGCAAATTGACCGGGGAAAAATCCACGTAGTTCGACAACTCCTGGCGTACCCGGACCAATCCACTGTGCGGCCCTGTACCGCGCATGAAATAGTGCTGTAACTGCAGCGGCGACATTGTTTTCAACTCGTCCTGCCGATAAACCCCGCTCTGGGCTTTATTCAGCACTTCGGTGTCGATATCGCTGGCAAATACCTTCCAGCGACCAGGTGCTGTGCCAAGCGTATCGGCAAGCGTAATGGCAATCGAATAAGGCTCTTCACCGGTCGATGCCGCTGCACTCCACACCCGGTATTCCCCCTGCCGACGCTTGGCGTGCTCAGCCAGCGTGGGAAAATGATGCGCCTCACGGAAAAACGCCGTCAGGTTGGTGGTCAGCGAGTTAATAAAAGCCTGCCACTCGGCGTTATCCTGATTGGCCTCCAGCATCGCCAGATAGCGACCAAAATCATCGAGGCCGAGCTGGCGCAAACGCCGCACCAGCCGGTTGTACACCATGTCGCGCTTGTGATCGGCCAGCACGATTCCTGCGCGCTGGTAGATCAGTTGGCAAATCCGATGAAACTGCGCATCGGACAACGCCAGGCGCTGTGTCATCTGCGTGAGTAGTGACGATTGCCCGTTGGGCAGAGTTGCTGTCATAGCGCCTTCTTCTTACGTCCTTTCAGGAAACAACGGGTACGGCTAATGGCCGACCCCCTTCATGCTGCGATACATGTTTTTCTTCTACTTCAAATACCGACACCAGCGAGGTCAGATGGTCCGCCTGCCCCGCCAATTGCTCTGTCGCCGCCGCGGCTTCTTCTACCAGCGAGGCGTTTTGCTGTGTTACTTGATCCATCTGGCTCACCGCCAAAGCAACTTGTTCGATGCCGCGACGCTGTTCATCAGACGCAGAGGCAATCTCACCCATGATGTCGTTCACCTGCGTTACCGAGCGAACAATCTCCGTCATGGTGTTGGCGGCGGTATCCACTAATGCAGACCCTTCCTGCACACGTGAAACCGACTCCTCGATCAGCCCTTTGATCTCTTTGGCGGCCTGTGCACTTCGGCTCGCCAGATTACGTACCTCGCCTGCGACGACCGCAAATCCACGCCCTTGCTCACCGGCTCGCGCCGCTTCAACCGCAGCGTTAAGCGCCAGGATGTTAGTCTGGAAAGCAATCCCATCGATAACACTGGTAATGTCGCCAATCTTCTTCGAACTGTTGGCAATTTCGTGCATCGTTTCGGCCACATGGGATGCCTGTTGCCCGCCCCGCTTCGCGGTTTCTGCCGCCGTACTCGCAAGGCCAGAAGCCTGACGAGCGTTGTCGGCGTTCTGCCCGACGGTAGCCGTTAACTGCTCCATGCTGGCTGCCGTTTGCGCAAGTGACGCCGCCTGCTCTTCCGTGCGTGCCGAAAGATCGTTATTGCCTGCGGCAATTTCGGAAATCCCGGTATGCATCGCATGACTGCCCTGACGCACCTGGCTGACGGTATCGCGCAGCGCGGTTTGCATGGCTTTCAACCCGGAAAAAATCGCCGAAATTTCATTTTTGCCAAACACCATCACCGGACGCGCCAGATTACCCTGCGCAATACTGGTGAAATGGCTGCTGATGATGTTCAACGGCTGAACAATCATTCGGCGCGTCCACAACAGCGCACCACTGGTCAGCAGCGCGGCAATCACCACCATGGCGATAAAAATCGCCGCCGAACGGTGATAGTTGCTGTCGCTGGCACGGCGTGCATCCTGCACATACACCCCAATGTTCTGCTGCCAGGTGTGATAGTTGGCATCAAACGCCTCCTGTGCTGCTGGCACTGGCGCGGTCATAAAGTCAGAGAGCTGATTACTCTCAAGCCAGGTCGCCTGGTGATCCAACGCCGCGTGAAGCTCGGCATAGCGCTGCTTGCTCTGCGCCTGCAACGTTTTTGCCTCATCGTTCACCGGAGGAACAGCCAGAAACTCGGCAAACTCTTTGTCTGCTTGTTTCAGGTTCTGCCGGGCGCTAACCATCAGCTTTTTGATCTCCTCCGGCGGGTAGCTCAGGGCGGTCAGCGTGCCGGCTTTATTCAGCGCGGTACTGGCCTCCAGCAACACCACTCGGGCATCCATCAAACTGCTTAACTGCAAATTCCCTTGCTCAACCTGACTGAGGTTTTGTTGTCCATCGCGAAACGCCCAAAACGACAACCCATTGCTGCCCACTTGCAACAGGCCACACACCACCAGAATCAAAAATAAGGTGGTCGAGATACGAATTCGATTGAACATCAACACTCCCGATATACGGCAACAGGCCGCGTAAAGTTAAAAGGTCTCCCAGTTACTCTCCGTTCCGGCAGTGACGGCGCGCGGGCTCAATGTCTCGCGGCTCGGCTGTGGAGCGGTTGTTTTTTTACTCACTGCACGGGTACTGACTGCGGCAATCTGAAACACTGAAACAGCGCGTGTCAGACTGTTGGACTGCTCTTCTAAGGCGGCAGCGGCGGCGGCAGATTGCTGCACCAGCGCGGCGTTTTGTTGGGTGACGCGATCCATTTCGGAAACCGCCAGGGCCACCTGATCAATGCCACGGCTTTGTTCGTCGGATGCCGATGAAATTTCGCCCATGATGTCGGTGACGCGGGTGACGGCGTTGACGATATCGCTCATGGTTTCCCCGGCGCTTTCCACCAGCACGGAGCCGGTATCCACTTTCGACACAGAGTCTTCAATCAGGCCTTTGATCTCTTTCGCGGCCTGCGCGCTTCGGCTGGCTAGGTTACGCACTTCCCCGGCGACCACCGCAAAACCACGGCCCTGTTCGCCCGCACGTGCGGCTTCTACTGCCGCATTAAGCGCCAGGATATTGGTCTGGAAGGCAATGCTGTCGATAACACCGGTAATATCGGAAATCTTCTGCGAACTGGCGGCAATGTCGTGCATCGTTTTCACCACGCCATCCACCACTTTCCCGCCACGCTGGGCGGTTTCAGATGCGCTCAACGCCAACTGCGACGCCTGACGGGCGTTTTCGGCGTTCTGCTTCACGGTGGCGGTTAACTCTTCCATGCTGGCGGCAGTTTGCTCCAGCGCGGAAGCCTGTTCTTCGGTGCGGGAGGAAAGGTCGTTATTGCCGATGGCGATTTCACTGGTGCCTGCATAAATGGCATCCGAGCCCTGACGGACGCGCGTGACGGTGTCGATAATCGACTGCTGCATGTGGTTTACGGTTTGCGCCAGCTCGGCGATTTCGTTACGTCCGCGCACGCTCACCGACTCCGTCAAATCCCCCTGGGCAATGCGACGCAAATGGCCCATCACTACCGTCAAAGGATTCAACAAAATTTGGCGAATGCCATACCAGGCGGCAGCAAGAATGGTGACCAGAACAACCGCGATGATCGCCAATTGCCACTGGGCAAAGTGGTAATCACGTTGACTGGTGCTGTAGGCCTTTTGATACAGCGCTTCGCTCTGCACCGCATACTGATTCATCGCATCGCTTAAGCCGTTTTGCATCCCCTGCGTAGCCTGAGCGAAATAAGCATCCATGTTGCCGTTTTGCAGGAAGCCCAGCAGCTCAGTCAGGCCGCTGAAATATTTTTGATAGCTGGCATCGACTGCGGCGTTCTCATCGGCCAGTTCTGCTGGAACAGGCAGAGCGGAGAAACGTGCGTAATGTTTAGCGGCATCCGCCAATGACGCCTGCGCATTCTTGAGCAAATCGGTTTTGGCGCTGCTCTGCTGATTAGCGGCGTCCATCATCATGCGTGCGGAAGAACGACTAAGATTAATGCGCGTTTGCAGCATCAGTTCCCAGGTTTTGCTCAATTCAGTCTGGCTGGTGCGTAATTCGTTCGAGAGGGTGAAACTTTGCTGATTCTGTTGGAGTGACGAGAAAAGAAATCCACCGGACAGCAGTTGAAGCAGTGCGAAGACGACCAACACCAACATCAACAGGGTGACAACGCGGAGACGGTTCAACATACAACACCTTTTCAATAACGTGATAGCGGTGTTATCGGCACGGCGCTACAGAACTTTACGTTAAGTCATGCGCTCACGTCAGAAGGCGACATCCACCACCAGCGTATCGGTGTAGCTCCCGGCGGGTGGCGTACTCTGCCCACTGAGCATTTTGGCGGTGTAGTTGTAGGTGTTTACCGTGCCATCCGAACTGACCGACGATGCCGCACTGCTTGCCCAGCGCTCCGTGCCAGCCGGTCCCCAGCGGCTGCTGGTGGTGCCTTTATAGAGGTCGTAGCTCATCGAATTGCTGCCGCTGACCATCTTGCGCACCGTGCCGCTTCCCGCATTGACGCCGTTGTTGATACCGACGGTGTAAGCGCTGCCTTTGGTGCAGGTGATGGCGACCGATTGTGAAACCGAGGGGAAATTGCTTATCAGCGGCGCACTGCCAAAATTAACATCCGGCGCGCTGATGGTGATGCAGTCGGTGGTGACGTTCAGGGTCAACTGTGTCGTCACCGGCGTGGTTCCGGCCTGCGGCGTGCCGAGGCAAATTCCTAATACGCCTGTCGGACAGACGCTGTAGCTGATGTTCAGCGTGACATTCACCTGATACGGCCCGGCGGTCACGCTCTGCCCGGAAACGGTGCGGAAATAAATTGGCAGCGTGTAGCTTTTTGACGTCAACAGCCCGAGCAGCGTGTTGCCGCTCCAGCTGTAGGTCTGCCCGACTGCCGTTTCGGTGCTGTTCGTACAGGACGAAGTACCACACACCCGCACCGGTACCGCATCGGTCACCGTGGTGTTATCGGTGCGCTTCATTGCCGCGCGCGTGCCCGAGGTCGCAGTCGCGCTGAGCACGTTCATTGACACCGTGTCGCTGGTTAAAAGATTCAGCACCGTGTCGCAGGTGACCACAAGATTTGCCGAGGTTTGCTGTTCGGTACTGTTGACGGTAAACGAAGACAGGCTGCCGAATGACGCATTGGCGATGGTCACCGTACAGGCGGCGTGAACCGTGGTACTCATCAGCCACAGCAGAATAAACAGCCCAAAAGCGCGACGCATTATTTCATCTCCCGGCACAGAAGCGGCCCGTAGGTACGGAGTTTATGTTCAGGATTCGGCTGCGTAGCGAAACTCGTCGCACAGCGTTTTCCGTCCGGCGTGGTGACGGCAAGCGGATTGTTATCGCTGAGATTTTCCAGCCAGGCGATACCGTCATAGCCTACGGGCGCATCCGGCTTGCCTGCGCGTGACACTCGACTGCCAACCGGCAAGGCATTCCCCGCCGCATCATGAAGGATCACGCTCGCCACGCGCTCCTGTTCCATTGGGAATTCAAGCAGATAACCGCTGTTACGCCGTAACGCAATGCGCTGTTCTGTCTGTTTAAGCTGCGTATCGGCGGGGAGATTCAGGGCGTTGATGCTGTAGTTCGCCGGATACCAGGCCGAAACACCGCTTATCAGCAAATAGCCTTTATCGTTGGTTTCCCCGACGGGCTGATGTTCATAATTCACCGGCACCGAAGGCTGCCCGTCCGTGCTGACGACCACAAAAGCATCGTTGATTTTATTGGCGGCAAACACCTGTCCGTCCATCAGGACCAGCGATCCCATCGCTTCGCCCCACCAGGTCATGGCATTTTCTTCACCGTAGCCGCCGCCCTGCAATTCGATATTGCTGTTGCGCCAGCCGAGTGTCGCCTGCTGGTAGTTGCTTGATTCCGACTGCCGCGCCCAGGCCAGATTCCAGCTGAAACCGCCGTCCGACGGCATGGTGTGGTTATAGTTAATGCGCTGGGTATTGCCGTAATCCGGCGTATTTTCGGTGCTCACCGCCACGCTGTCCCGGTCGCCGAGCGGGATTTGCAGCGACATCGCCAGCGTCCAGTCGCCGCGCTGCTGGTCACGGCTTGCCGCCAGATAAATACTGCTGCTGCCCCACAGGCTGCGACTCCAGGACAGGTTCAGCAACTCCGTTTTCTGGCTATCAAAACTTTCCACGCCAATCCACGCCGCGCCGACGTTGCCGTAGTTGCCCATGTTCAGAGACAGCGAATACTGATCGCTGCGCTGGCTGAGGCTGGCTATCGGGTTGTGCTGATCGTCATAAAGACGTGGCGTGTCGTACAGCGCCAGGTTGCCGAAGGTTTTGTCGCGATGGGTATGTTGCGTAATGAAGCTGAATGCGCCCGTGCTGTACTGGTAACCCCAGTTCAGTTGTTGACCGCCTTCGCCGTACATTTGGCTGTGGGTATAGCTGCCGTTGACGATGCCAAACTGACCGATTTTTACCAAGGCCCCTGCCCCGCCGAGCGCCAATGATTCCGCGCCTTCCGCATGGCTTTCGAGGGTCAAATAATCACTCACGCCGTAGCGGTATGTCCCACTGCCGACCGCCGGGCCGTAATCAAAATTTTCGATACCATAGTTGCGCCGCAGTGCGCCAAAGGTCGCGGCTCCGTCGCGGAGTCCGGGTTTGAGCATTTCACTGGCGACATAAAATGGCAGCGTAGTACTGACCTGCCGCCCGAGTGCATCGGTGGTGACCAGCACCGCATTCCCCGCCCCGTTGATGTACGGCAAATTGGACAGCGTGAACGGACCGGGCTGAAGCTGCGTGGACCCGGCGCGGTAGCCGTCGATAAATAAATCCACTGAGGTCGGAACGGCCGCATCACCGGTAAAGGTTGGCAGCGGCCAGGTCACCAGATCGGGGCGCAGTGAAAAGTCGCGGCCTATACGCACCCCGCCGATGCGCACGCTATTACTCCAGCTCAGTGCATCGCTGATGGTATCGCCCAGATCCCATTCCAGCGCATTGTCGTCATCTGTATAGCTGAGCGTGGTGTCGTAACGCATGTAGCCATTTTGTATCTGGCTTTCACCGCTGAGATTTTGCCTGACGTAGCCGGTCGAAGAGAGACTGTTTTTACCGCTGAAAAAACGCAGTTCATGCCAGATAGCGGCCTGACCGACGCCATTTTCTGTTTGACTGGTGTAGACATCGTAATTGAGCAACGCACCGCTGCCGTCCAGCGGCTTTGCGCGTTTGAGCCCATTCTGAAACGTGGCCTCTTTGGCGGCAAACCAGTCGGAAGGCACCGTCAGCAATAACCGTTGGCCGTTGCCGTCGTATTCGGTTTTTACCTGGCTCAGCGCGGAGAGATCCACGTCGCCTGCAGGCAGTTTATCGCCAGGAAGCCCTGCCCGTTGTAGATCCGCACTGGCGACGAACCAATGGTTATCACGCTGCGTCACCGGCACCACGGTTTGCGTATCGTAATGGTTGATAATCAGCCCAAGCTGATACACCGACTGCTGGTTGATGGTGCGCGCGTCCGGTGGCGGAGGCAGCAGATCGTCGCCCGATTCTGCCCGACAAAGACCTGAGCTGGTTAACAATATGCACACGGCAAGTTTCGTCAGTTGCCCGCGGCGGACTGCCATTTCGCGTCCTGTGCATTAATGGTCGCGCTGATCCCCGTGGGATGCGTGATGCCCGCGGGCAACGGCCAGCTTCGGCTCTCCCCGGGCAACACATAGCCCAACAGACCAGGCGCGACTTCCCGCTCGCTCCCCCCTTGTCGAACGGAAACCTGACTCAGGCGCACATGAACGAGGTCACGGTTGCGCACTTCAATGGCGGGTTTTCCGTCTATGGTGGTGGCATTCCAGCTCAGATTGCGGCTATCAACCTGCACATGATTCGTCCCTTCCGTTTCCACCGGCATCCCCTGACCGTAGACGAACAAGGGAATCGAATAACGCATTTGCAACTTGAGTCCTATCTGCGGTTTTGTCTCGCCCGTCGGTTGCGGAATTTCGTCGATAATGATTCGGTAGGCCAGTTCTTTGCCCTGCGGCACGTTGGCCTGCTTAATCAGGCGGATCAACTGTTTGCCGCCACGATCCACACGCAAAATTGGCGGACTAGCCACCACGTCCTGTTGCTGTTGATAACGCTCAAAACCACCCTCTTGTTGCCAGCGCACAATGCGCACCTGCATCGTGGTGGCGCTTTCGCCCTGGTTTTCAATCCACAATTCGGTGGCTTTTTTATCTGCCGTCAGAAACGGATCGATGGGCCAGATAAGTACCGTAGCGGCGGCATGTACCGCAGAGGAAATCAGGAAAGTGCCGCTCAGACAGGCCAGCACGGTTAATGTGCGCGGTAGACAACTCTGGTTCATCCTCTTTCTCCCTGCATTACCATGACAATGTCACGGTGAGTTGGTCACTGTAATTCCCAGCCGGGCTAAACCCGGTCAGTTGCGCGGCCCCGTACAGGGTCAACGCGATGTTATCGCCATTGCTGTAGGTCACAGATACTGGCTGATTGACGCCGATTTCGCTGTTGGCCGCCAGTGAACTGCTGCTGTACAACCGATATGGCACCCGGTCGGTGCCACCGGATCGCTGCATATTGCGCACCGTGGTGTAATTCTGTCCGGCGTTAATGCTCATGCTCAGCGCCACACCCGGTGTACACGCCAAGGACAACGACGCATTCGGTACAAACTGGGTACTGACTTGGCCGCTTTTCACCCCGCTGTAACTGCCGAAATTCAGTGAGCCCATCGCCCCGCCGCTGCCCGTCGACACCGAACACCCCGGCGTGATGGTGGCGTTAACTTTGAATGACTGGGTGGAGACCGTCAGCGCCTGCACCGGAAAGCCCTGACTTAGCAGCACAACCAGTCCTAAAAGGCGTAGCCGTTCCCGGGCTTCCCGCAGGAAACCTGATCCACCCGATGTCATTCGCGGGGTTAGTAATTGACGCTGACGTTAATCGTGTCGGTGTAGGTGCCCGGAACGACAGTCACGCTGTTACCGCCGCCCTGGATGCGTCCGTACAAGGTGTAGCTATCAACACCTCCCGTCGTGGAAGCAATCGGTAATGCGGTATTGTTGGTGATCACTGTGTTGTAGCCGCTGTCACTGTACAAGCTGTAAGCCACGCCTTGCGTTGCGTTGGTTGTGCTAACCAGATATCGCGCAGGTGTGCCCGGCGTGCCAACCACCGTTCCTGGCGCGGTACTGTTGGTATTGCCCGTGATAGCGACAGAATAGCTGCTGGTAGTGCACTGGACGGTGAAACTGTTTCCCCCGCTAGCCCCCGTTAACTGAGTGGTGAGCGTGGAGAAGGTGGCAGGACGCGTACCAAAATCGAGCGTACCGAAATTGATCCCACTTTGGCTGGGCGAGCCGTTAATCAGACAACCGTTGGTCAGTGTTAAAGTCGCCGCAATGGTCCCGAGACTGGTGACAGCCTGCGCGCCTGTAGAAACCAGCGCCAGTAAACCTGCGGAAGTAACAAGAAGACGTATTCTGTTCATCGGGTCGTCTCCGGAGTCAGAAGTCCTGACGCTTTTTTGTTGTGCGTCAGACGGTTAACAGGTCACCGTTGCGGGTACCTTAACTGAAATCTAGTTCAGGAGATTTCATTCAACCAACTCCGGGCACAAAATTAAGTCTTTTCCCCTATTTACATAATTAGTATTTATAAATCAGTTAATTAGAGACGCAGCGGCAAGACAAAATGACACACTGCAAAGAATATATTGCGTCTATTGTGACGTAAATCACACAACGTTAACGGGGATATGTAAGTGGCGCTAATCAGAATTTTAGAGAGGGTAAAACAAGAGGAGTAATCCCCCCGCAGTCACGGGGGGAAATCATTACGCTGCGCTGATGGCTGCGCTGTCGAGGAGAGACATTTCTTCGCTGTTCAACAGCTTTTCAATGTTGACCAGAATGAGCATACGGTCGCCCAATGCACCAAGACCGGTGAGGTATTCAGTTGAAAGCGTGACCGCAAACTCCGGCGCGGGACGAATTTGATCGGAAGCTAACGACAACACATCCGACACACCATCGACTACGATACCCACTACACGCTGGTGCAGATTCAGGACAATCACCACCGTGTTGTCGTTGTACTCCACATCTTGCTGGCTGAACTTCACGCGCAGATCGACAATCGGCACAATCACGCCACGAAGGTTAGTCACCCCTTTGATAAACGACGGGGTATTGGCAATACGCGTCACTTGATCATAACCGCGGATTTCCTGCACCTTCAGGATATCGATCCCGTACTCTTCATCCCCCAACGTGAAGACCAGGAACTCCTGGCCAGAGGGTTCACCCGCCAGTTTTGCTACATTCGTCATACCGGTCATTTTTTTCCCTTCTTCTTACCATCAGGCGGCGGTGTACGCCACACGTTGTTCACGATTCAAACCCTGCAAAGCCTGAACATCGACAATCAGCGCTACGCTGCCATCCCCAAGGATGGTGGCGGCGGAGATGCCCGGCACTTTGCGGTAGTTGCTTTCCAGATTTTTCACCACCACCTGATGCTGGCCGATCAGCTGATCCACCAACAGCGCGTAGCGACGTCCTGCGCTTTGCAGGATAACCACGATACCCTGAGTGGCTTCGGTTTTGGCCCCCTGAACATCGAAAACTTTCCACAATTCCACCAGCGGCAAATACTCCCCACGCACTTCCAGTACGCGTTCGCCGCCCGCCAGAGGATGCAAATCTTCATCACGTGGCTGAAGGGATTCCATCACCGCATTCAAAGGCAGAATGAAGACTTCGCCGCTCACTTTCACCGACATTCCGTCGAGGATCGCCAGCGTCAGGGGCAGCAGAATACGAATTGTTGTGCCCGTACCCTGCTTCGATTTAATTTCAACGTGACCACCCATTTCCTGGATGTTTCGTTTCACCACGTCCATGCCAACGCCACGCCCGGAGACGTCAGTCACCTGTTCGGCCGTAGAGAAACCTGGCGCGAAAATCAGCATCCCAACGTCTTCGTCGGTCATGTTTTCGCTGACGGCCATGCCCTGAGACAGCGCTTTCGCCAGAATGCGCTCACGGTTCAGACCCGCGCCGTCGTCGGTGACTTCGATGCAGATATTTCCGCCCTGATGTTCTGCGGAAAGCGTCAGGTTACCGACGGCAGATTTACCCGCTGCCATGCGGTTTTCCGGTGATTCAATCCCGTGATCCAGGCTGTTACGCACCAGGTGCGTTAACGGATCGATAATGCGTTCGATCAGGCTCTTATCGAGTTCGGTTGAGCTGCCCATCAGGGTCAGTTCCACCTGTTTATTCAGTTTGCCTGCCAGGTCGCGCACCAGGCGCGGGAAGCGGCTGAACACATATTCCATCGGCATCATACGAATCGACATCACCGATTCTTGCAGGTCACGGGCATTACGCTCGAGTTGACCCATGCTGGTGATCAGATCACCGTGCTGCACCGGGTCAAGTTCGTTGGAACGCTGCGCCAGCATCGACTGGGTGATCACCAGTTCACCGACCAGGTTAATCAGTTGATCGACCTTTTCCACCGCCACACGAATGCTGGTGGACTCGCTGGCTTTGGCTGGTTTTTCACGTTCAACGCGTGGTGAGGTTGCCGCTTCTTTCGGTACGGCTTTCAGCGTCGGGGCATTTGCCACCGCTGGCACATCAGCAACATCCACCACAGCGGGTGCAGACGTTTCCGCCACCGGAGTGGCTGCGGCAGATGCGGTTTCAAAGGCAATCTGGTCGGCTTCAATCACAAAGCACAACACCGCCACGATATCGTCCTGCGATACCGCGCCGTCGAGATTTGCGCTCAGTGAGTCCGCCGTTTTCACCACCTGGCTAATTTGCGCCAGATTGCTCAACTCTTCCTGCAACATCTCCGGCTCGCCTGCTTTCAGACGCGACAGCACGATGCGGGTCTGGCCTTCACTTTGCTGTGGGGCAATCGCCACGTCGTTTTCGGACTCTTCACTTTCCACCACGCTCAGTTTTGCACCGGCCGCAGGGGCCGCCACTTCACCTTTTGCCTCTAAAGCCAACTGGCGCAGAGCGTGACAGATGTATTCGAAGTTCGCAGCGTCCGGCTCCTGCGAGCTTTTATAGGCATCGAGCTGTTCCTGCATAATGTCTTTCGTTTCCAAAAACAGGTTGATAATGTCGGTATTGAGCTGCATTTCACCGCGCCGTGCATCGTCCAGCAGGTTTTCCATCAGGTGCGTGGTTTCCTGCAAAACGCTAAAACCAAAGGTGCCTGCGCCGCCTTTTATGGAGTGCGCCGCACGAAAAATAGCGTTCAGCTGCTCTGAGTCAGGGGCTTCTGGCACGAGATCCAGCAGGTGCTGCTCCATATCCGCCAACAATTCGTCGGCTTCATCAAAAAATGTCTGATAAAAATCGCTGATATCCATACTCACGCTATCACCTCTGCTCGGATTGTGGCGATGTGGGACTTGTGGTCGCCGGAGGCAAGGCCGCCGGTTGCTGTAATACGCTTAACGGTTCGTTCTGACTCTCGGCGTTCTCATGGAGGATCGCCTGTTCAGCCTGAGTGTTCAGCACCAGTAAACTGATGCGGCGGTTGATCGCGTCATCACCGCCGTGCTGCTGTAATTTCATGGTGTTTGCCATGCCAATCACGCGTAGCACTTTACCGTCGTCCAGGCCGCCCGCGACCAGCTCCCGACGCGACGCATTCGCGCGGTCGGCGGAGAGTTCCCAGTTGCTGTATCCGCGATCGCCCGTGGCATACGGGAAATCATCGGTGTGGCCTGAAAGACTGATTTTGTTGGGGACTTCATTCAACACTGGCGCGATGGCACGTAAAATATCGCGCATGTAGGTCTCAACTTCCGCGCTGCCGGTTTTAAACATCGGGCGATTCTGGCTGTCGATAATCTGAATTCGCAGCCCTTCCTGGACTAAATCGATTTTCAGATACTGACGCAGCGCGCGTAGTTTCGGGTCGGACTCAATCAGTTGATCAAGCTCGCCGCGAATTTTCTTCAGCCGGTTCTGCTCCATGCGCTTTTTAAGCTCATCGATGTTTGGCTCTTTTTTCACTTCGCCCTGTTGTTGCGTGTAATCATCGCCGCCACCGGGGATCGGGCTGTCGCTGTTTGAAATGCGCGGCCCGCCAGTGACCGCTGTCGCCAGTGGTGTGCGGAAATACTCGGCAATCTGAATCAGCTCTTTCGGGCTGGAAATCGAGATAAGCCACATCACCAGAAAGAAGGCCATCATCGCGGTCATAAAATCGGCATACGCAATCTTCCACGAGCCGTGTCCGGCACTGCTGTGGTTTTTATGCTTACGCCGTTTGACGACGACTATTGGGTGGGACTGGTTTTTCATGCGTCCTCGGTCGTCGACTGTTGTGCCGTTGGGTTGCGCACCGCACGAACGTGCTCTTCCAGCTCAATGAACGAGGGACGTTCGCTGGAGTACAGCGTCTTACGACCAAACTCCACCGCGATCGGTGGCGCATAGCCGTTGAGGTTCGACAGCAGCGTGATTTTAACGCACTGCATCATCTTGCTGGTTTCCGCACTTTTTTGACGCAGTACGGTCGCCAGCGGAGAAATAAATCCATACGCCAGTAAAATACCGAGGAACGTCCCCACCATCGCATGGGCGATCATTGCGCCAAGTTCTGCCGCAGGACGATCTGCCGATCCGAGCGCGTGAACCACGCCCATTACCGCCGCCACGATACCGAATGCAGGCAGAGAATCACCGACCAGCGCCAGGCTGTTTGCCGGTACTTCCGATTCGCTTTCATGCGTTTCAATCTCTTCATCCATCAGCGCTTCAATTTCGAAGGTATTCATGTTGCCGCTGATGATGAGGCGCAGATAATCGACGATAAACTCCAGCATCACTTTATCCGCCAAAATGCGCGGATAGCTGGCGAAGATTTCACTTTCGGTTGGGTTTTCGATGTCACGTTCCAGCGAGAACATTCCCTGCTGGCGTGACTTCGCCATCAGCCGGTAGAGCAGCGCCAGCAGATCCATGTACATACTTTTGGTATATTTTGAACGGCGAAACAGCAACGGCAACGCTTTCAGCGTCCCCTTGATAGCTTTACCGTTGTTACCAACGATAAATGCCCCTATCCCCGCCCCCGCAATGATGATCAATTCTGCAGGCTGATAGAGTGCCCCAAGGTGTCCGCCGGTAAACGCATACCCGCCGAAAACTGTACCAAGAACAACCAGGTAACCTAATAAGATAAGCACGACATCATCCTTCCACGATTAGTAAGCCCGGGAAGAACAGAAAACAATTAACCGAAACGGCGGCAAAAAAAAGCAGCGGACCTGCGTCCGCTGCTGGAGTGTTTTGCCACACCTGATCGTCAGTTAAACAGCTTGTTTTATCTGTTCATCCAGCAGTTGTGGTGTTATATCGGCACTTTCTGGGATAAGTTTACGTCTTTTTACTGCTCGCGACGGTGGCTGGCAAAGACTGCACACGAAGCTCCCCACGGGTTGGTGAGCATGAGTGATAAAATTGCCGCCGCAGCTGTTGCAGCCGCTGAGCTCAAGCATACCGCTCTCAACAAAACGCACCAGAGTCCATGCACGCGTCAGGGCCAAAATCGGACCATTTTCCTGTTGTGGACACTGCTCCAGATAGAGACGATAAGCCCTGATGACCGCATCAACGCCATTGCACAACCGGGTTTTCAGTAAATACTGCCAGGCATTACAGAACATCGACGAGTGGATGTTCTGCTCCCAGGTCATAAACCAGTCGGTAGAAAACGGCAGCATGCCTTTCGGCGGCGGGCTACCGCGAAGCTCTTTGTACAATTTTATGAGGCGACCGCGACTCAGCTGTGTTTCGCTCTCGAGCATTTGCAAACGTGCCCCAAGCGTAATCAGTTCCATTGCCAGTTGTATGTCGCGGGCTTCCTGAACAATGCTTTTCTCGCTCATGATTAGGCCCTTTTCTTCCTTGCAGAACCATCTGCGAGGCTAGCTTCCTTCAGTAAGCGTGTAGAGAGCAAAATCCCGGTATGAATTTGTTGAAGATCGTCAACGCGCGACTCTTGTGTGAGTCGAGTGATGGTTTGATGGCTGTCAAAACGGAAATGACAAACCAACTGGTTGGTCTCCGCTAATTTAACCATCTGTGGAAGTGTCAGATCGCCTAACGTTGTCGCCATCTCTTCGTTGATACCGAGACGGAACATGGCAGAGGCTTTATCCTGACTAATCAAACGCTGTGCAAGTAATAAATAAGACAAATTAATGTCATAGATATGCTTTAGCAACTCGGATGTATGCATTTTTCCCATCCCGAATAACCAACCATTATTTTATGCGGCAAGGCCGCACCCCGTGATGTCGCCGGGTAAAATACCCGGTAAAAAAAAGAAACGGCCAAAATGCATAGTTGTCTTAGGCTTACATCCCTGCGAATTGTAAGGTCACCTTCTTCGAAACCAGGCTAACCCTACAATTTAAAAAATTCTTACAATTGACTAAGATTTTTCCTAATTCGACGCAACTCTACTCGTCAGTTCTGACACATACAACGTGGCCTTTCATTAAATTTGAAAATTATGTGATACGAGTCACATAAAGTGGGTGAATCATAACACCAAATCCATCAGTTACAATTGTCATTTGTATAAATAGCATCCAAAATAGGATCTTTTATATTCTGTACACCCGAATAATTCTGAATAACACATTCAGTTGCTCTCTTTTTGGACAAACCAAATTGCCTACACCTTTGCTTAACAATGCATCGATCCCTGATTTGCATCACTTTTTTTCTTACCCTTGTAAAACAGTGAGTTACTTGTTGATTTATTTACGATAATTTCACAATGAAATAATTAGAATTATGTTAGTTTTGTTGTGTAATAAGTTACAAAACTATTATTTCTTTTTTAAATTTTAGATAAGTGCGTAAAAATTCACTCAACCATGCTGTCAAGCGGTATTCTTTACATAAGAATAATTGATGAATATTAGAAGAGCCTCACAATTCAGCCGCCTGCCCCCTCTTGCAGCAGTGACCGAAACAGGGTAATAGGAATAAAGAGGCGTTTTCCCTCACCGTTAAGGAGTCACAATGACATACTCACATCTGTTAGTGGCTGTCGCACCGACACCGGAAAGTCATAAACTGATTGCAAAAGCAGTCTCAATTGCCCGCCCCGTTAATGCCCGTATCAGCCTGATAACCTCATCGACGGACCCGGAGATGTATAACCAGTTTGCCGCCCCGATGCTCGAGAATCTGCGTGAATTAATGCAGGAAGAAACGCGGCAATTTCTCGATGAGCTGTCAGCCCGCGCTGATTACCCGATAGCCAACACCACTATCGCCTGTGGTGAGTTAAGCGAGCACATTAAGGACTTTTGCATGAAACAGCAGGTGGATTTGGTCATTTGCGGTAACCACAATAAAAGTTTTTTTGCGCGCGCGACCTGTAGCGCCAAAACGGTGGTTGGGAATAGCGGCGTCGATGTGCTGCTGGTTTCGCTGGAAGACGAATAAAAAACTGCCCGGCACAATAAAGCCGGGCACGTTTCCTTAATTACGCAAGCTTCGGAAATGCCGCGACTTTATTCTGCAAACTGCTTTCTGCCGTCCTCGGCGTTATCTGCTTTAGATCGTGAATGAATCGCTCCTGCCAGTGGTAGATATCATTTTTCTTGATAACCTCCAGCATCTCCGCATGGCGTGAGATCCTTTCCGTTAGCGGCATGATGAGCGCTCGATTGAGCGCGGTCGCGACTTCATCACGATCGTAAGGATTCACGATCAGCGCCGAGGTTAACTCGTTCGCCGCCCCTGCAAATTGCGACAACACCAGCACGCCCGGGTTCTCGGGATCTTGTGCTGCAACGTACTCTTTAGCCACCAGGTTCATCCCGTCGCGGAGTGGCGTCACCAGCCCGACGTCCGAATACCGGAAGACCTTCATTAATAACTTTCTGTCGAAGTGCTGATTGAGGTAAAAGAGCGGCGTCCAGCCCAATTGACCGTACTGCCCGTTAATGCGTCCGGCGGCATTTTCCAGTTGATGACGAATATCCTGATAAGCCTGCACGTCACCGCGCGAGGTTGGCGCAATTTGGGTATAACGAATTTTGCCGTGGTGCTGCGGATATTTTTCCAGCAGCGCCTCGTAGGCCTGAAAACGTTCCGGTAGCCCTTTGGAGTAATCCAGACGCTCGACCGAAAAGATATTCTGCACGCTTTTAAGCTCAGCTTTGAGCTGCGCCAGTTTGGGTGGCAGCGGCCCCTGAGCCTGACTGGCAATCTCTTTCGGGTCGATACCTATCGGATACACTTCGGTGCGGAACGTATGCCCCCACGCACTGTGCGTCTTGCTGCCACGACTGGTCAGGCGCGTCTGGCTGGAGACGCAGTCCAGAAACGCCAGACGGTCATTCTCGGTCTGGAAACCTAACAAATCGTAATCACACAACTGTTCGAGTAATTCCGCGTGCGTCGGCAGCGCGTTAAACACTTCAGGTGTGGGGAATGGAATGTGCAGGAAGAAGCCAATCCGGTTATCCACGCCACGTTTGCGCAGTTCGCTGGCAAAGGGTAGTAAATGATAGTCATGGACCCACAGCGTATCGTCTTGCTTGACCAACGGCAGCAGTTTGTCAGCCAGAATAGCGTTGACGCGCAGATAGCCTTCCCAGGCCTCACGCTGAAAGTTCACCAGGTCCAGACGGTAGTGGAAAGCGGGCCACAAAACGGCGTTGGAGAACTGGTTGTAATAAAGGTCGTGATCCTGTTCGTTGAGATTAAAGGATGCCCAGGTGATATCCCCCCGCGTGACTTTTTTCAGCGGCTGGTCTTCATTACCCGTTTCACCACTCCAGCCAAACCACAGTCCCCCTGCGACTTTAAGCGCCCCCAGTACTCCCACCGCGAGCCCTCCAGCACTGGATTTTTTATCATCCGGCGGGGCAATACGATTAGATACTACTATCAAGCGACTCATAGCCTTCTCTCCTGTCAGTTAGCGCGTGTTGTTGTGCGAGCTGGAGCAACCACTGATGGCTGTCCGCGACGCTTGCCAAACGCCATTGCGCATGCGTCTTCCCCTGCCCGACTTTCACCGAAATCCCGCCAGCCGCATTCACGGCTTCAAACCCGGCTTCATCGGTTAAATCATCGCCGACAAACACCGGCTGTCGACTCAGGAATGGCGCTTCCTGCATAAAGGCCTTAATCGCGGCCCCTTTATTAATGCCTATGGGTTTAATTTCCACCACACATTTACCCGGCTGCAAAGCCAGGCCATCAAAGCGGGAGACCGCTTCGCGTGCCAGCTGTTCAATCGCCTGCTGATGCTGCGGGGCCTGACGATAATGCAGCGCAAACGCCATCCCCTTATTTTCCACTTCGCAGCCTGTCAGCGCCGCCATGCTCTCGCTCAGCCATTGCGATAACTCAGCGGCAAGCGAAGTGGGCAGTGCAACAATGTGCGTTTGGCCTTTGATATCACGGCGTTCAGCCCCATGTACTCCCGCAAGCGGGAACTGATAAGGAGCCGCGAGCGCGTCAAGTTCAACCATTGAGCGCCCTGAAATCAATGCCAGTGCCCCCTGCTGCTTCTGCGCCAGTTGGTGCAGTGCTAAGCGGATAGGCTCGGGAATGATGACCTGATCGGGATGCAATTTGATGTCTGCCAGCGTGCCATCCAGGTCAAAGAAAAAGGCATAATTTCCGCTTAAAACCGGCGGAACGGTTAACGGGTCTGTCACCCTGTCTACCTCCTCACTTGCCCTGCTTAAGGGGCATTGTTAACTAAACGTTAGCAGTGTAAGTATAGACAGTGTGACCAGGCTCGCCATTTTCAAATGAAAACGCCAGAGGAATTACCCCTGGCGCGTGGTGAGTATTACACTTAAAAGTTGGAATGAAATCAGACTGTACGCTTCGCTTTTTGTTTGTAGCGGTCGAAAATCACCGCCGCCAGCAAAATCAAACCGCGCACCACATACTGCGAGAACGGCGAAATATTCAGCAGGTTCATGGCGTTTTCTACCGTACCTAAAATCAGTATCCCCGCCACCACATACGAAATCTTCCCGATACCGCCTTTGAGCGACACACCGCCGAGCACGCAGGCCGAGATAACAATCAGCTCATAGCCCATTGACGTCATCGGCTGTCCGCTGGTCATGCGCGAGGCGAGAATGATCCCCGCCGCTGCCGACACCAGCCCTGACAACACAAAGATAATGATTTTGGTGCGCACGACCGGGACACCGGCAAGACGCGCCGCTTCTTCGTTGCCGCCAATCGCCAGCGTATTACGGCCAAACGTGGTTTTATTCAGCAACAGGCCAAAGACAATCAGGCACGCCACCGTAAGCCAGATTGGCGCAGGCAAACCCAACCAGTTGGCGTAGCCGAGCGTGAAGAAACGTTCATCTTCAATGCCCACCGCTTTGCCGTCAGAAATGATATACGCCAGACCGCGTACGATTTGCATCGTCGCAAGTGTGGTGATCAGGGCATTAATTTTCAGACGGGCAATCACGAAGCCGTTGACCAGGCCACTCAGCGCGCCGAGCAGCAAACCGGCAAACACACCGAGCCACAGGCTTTCAGAGAGATTGATAACTACGGCTGTTGTCACGCCTGCGCAGGCAATCACCGACGCAACGGAAAGGTCGAAATCGCCGGAAGCCAAACAAAACAGCATCCCGCACGCCACCATTCCGGACATTGAAATGGCGAGTAACAGCCCCTTCATGTTGACGAAGCTGGCAAAATTCGGCACAAAAATCGCACAGGCGAGGAACAGCACGGCGAACACCACTAGCATGCCGTACTGATCCCAAATGCGCCCAGCGCTAAACGTATTCCGGCGTGGGCCGGAGGTGGTAACGGATGACATGATTAACTCCTTCGTCAGGCTATCAGGCAACGGCCTGAGTGGTTTTCGGCATTGCCAGGCTCAACGCCTGCTGTTCATTGGCGCTTTCATGCATCAGCTCGCCCGCAATCTCCCCTTCACGCATCACGATGATACGGTCGGCCACGCCGAGTACTTCCGGTAGATCGCTGGAAGCAAACAGCACTGCCACGCCAGACGCCGCCAGCGCATAAATCACGTTGTAGATTTCGTGTTTCGCGCCCACGTCGATACCGCGCGTCGGTTCGTCGAGCAAAATGACTTTCATCTCTTCTGACAGCCAGCGCCCAAGAATGGCTTTTTGCTGATTGCCGCCCGAGAGATTCATGATCAGCTGTTCTGCGCCCGGCGTTTTAATGTTCAGCGACTGAATATGGTGCGCTGCATTATTGGCTTCCCAGGTATTGTTGATAAGACAACCGGCGTGGATGTGTTTACGCCGCGCGCTGATATTGATGTTATCGCGCACCGAATGGACCGGAATGATCCCGTCCGCTTTACGGTCTTCCGGGCAGAGCATCATCCCCGCACGAATAGCATGTGCCGGGGTACGAATATCCACCCGCTCGCCATCGAGCATAACGTGCCCGTCGGTAATGCGCGTGCCGCCAAACAACCCCTTCATTAATTCACTGCGCCCGGCGCCAACCAAACCAAACAGGCCGACGATTTCGCCGCTTTTTACCGATAGGCTCACCGGCATGCGAACGCCCGGCGCTTTCACATTCTCAAGGCGCAGTCTTTCCACGCCATGTTCGCGCGGCTGCCAGCCATAAATATCACCGATTTCACGTCCAACCATCGCCTGCACTAACTGGTCGTTATTGACCTGCTGCATGTCGTCGAAGGTCCGAACATAGCGGCCATCTTTAAACACGGTGATCGCGTCGCTGAGGGCAAAAATCTCCTCCATGCGATGCGAGACATAAATGATGACGCGACCTTCATTACGTAATTCCCGAATAACCCGGAACAGGTTGTCGATTTCACGCGCCGAGAGCGAACTGGTCGGCTCATCGAAAGCGATGACTTTGGCGTTACGCGCCAGAGCTTTAGCAATCTCTACCATCTGCCACTGACCGATAGAGAGGTATTTCAGCGGGGTCTGTGGATCAATATCCAGCCCCAGATGTTGCAGCTGTAAACCCGCTTCATAATTAAGCAGTGAGCGATTAACGATCCCGCCTTTGTGCGGCATCTGCCCAAGATAAATGTTCTCTGCTACCGTCATTTCCGGCACCAGATGCAGTTCCTGATAGATAATGGCGACCCCGGCATTAAGCGCTGCGGGGGTATCCGCAAAACTGACCTCTTCACCGCGCAGCACCAGCGTGCCGCCGGTTGGCGCATAGTTACCGCTGAGGATTTTCAGCAGGGTAGACTTTCCGGCACCGTTTTCACCCATCAGCGCATGCACCTGCCCGGCATAGCAGTCGAAGCTGATGTCAGTCAGGGCTTTGACGCCGGGAAACGTTTTGCTGATGCCGCGAAATGAAAGGTAAGGTTGTGACTGTTGCATAAGCACTCCACATTCTTTTCTGCCCCCGGCGTGAGTACCGGGGGCGACTGCGTCAGGCCTTACAGCCCTTTCTTCGCCAGCTCTGCTTTAAAGTTGTCGCGAGTGATCAGCACCACGTCGGTAACCGCAGTAAATTTCGGCGGCTCGGCGTCTTTCTGCACCCAGTTGTAGAGCATTTCGCTGGTTTTATAGCCGTGAACGTCCGGGCTTGGCAGCAGTGAACCGTAGAAGCCGGTAGCCTGTCCTTTCGACAATTCGTTCACCGCATCCACACCGTTGATGCCAATCCCGATAACGTCAGGCGCTTTAAAGCCCTGGCCTTCGGTGGCACGCACGCCGCCGAGCACGGTGTTATCGTTCATGCCCAGAATCAGCCAATGTTTCACGTTCGGATGCTGAACCAGCAGGGAGTTACCCGCATCGAAGGCACCTGGAATATCGTTAGATTTGGTTGGCACTTTGTAGATTTGCGCTTCCGGGAATCCGGCTTTTTTCAGCGCGTCCATGGAACCGGTAGTGCGACGACGCGCAGTATCCAGTTCATCGGCGGTGATCGCCATTACGCCGGTCTCTTTCACATCCCAGCCGCGTTTTTGCATCTCTTTATACAGCTCGTCGCCCTGACGAGCGCCGATTTCACTCGCCGCCATCATCACCAATGGCACGGTGTCCATCGGTTTGCCTTTGGCATTGACGAACTGATCGTCGACGGTGATGACCTTCATGTCATAGCTGCGCGCTTTCGCCATGATGGCTGGCCCCAATTTCGGGTCAGGCGTACAGATGACAAAGCCTTTTGCGCCGTTAGCCGCCAGGCTATCAATGGCGTTCAGGGTTTTCTCGCCGTCCGGCACGGCAATTTTGATAACGTCGAAGCCTAAATCTTTCCCGGCCTTATCAGCGAATCGCCATTCGGTCTGGAACCACGGTTCTTCCGGCTGCTTGACCAGAAAACCGAGTTTCATCGTTTCAGCGACAGCTGATTGTGACATAACCGCTGCCAGACCGATGGCCGCCAGCGCTTTAGTGAATTTGTGCATGGTTAACTCCAGCTTTAATGTTCTTTTTCGTAGGGGAATTCGGAACAACACTTTTTAATCAACAGTAAAACAATGCATTAGCGGTTTCGCTTATAAGCGCATTGACACTGTCACATTAATAGCGGGAAATTAATTATCCATAGGAGAGCGCCATCACACCGCAGAATTACAGTAGTTGCGTGCATAAATTCAGCGAGAAATGACATAAATAAAGGGTGAATTGTCAGACAATTCACCCTGGGGTTAGCATAATAATCTATATCAGCAGTCAGCCAATCCTTATCTCACCAGCGATAATAAATATGCTCTGCGTGTTCACGAACCGGCGCTTCATCGCCAAGTAATCTTGCGGCAACGGTAAATGCGAAATCAAAGACGTGACCAAAGCCCTTGCCGCTGATCAAATTACCGTCTTCAACAACCGGTGCGTCGACATAATGTCCGTCTTTAACATCCTGCCAGAGTTCACCCGAGCACACATATTTGCGCCCTTTAAGCAGACCGTTACCGCCCAACACCCGTGCCGCCGCCGAGCAGATCGGACAGATAAGTTTGCCTGCGGCATCGTGTGTCGCGACAAAATCTATGACCTGCGGGTTTGCCGCTAAATTGACACTGCCTTCCGGCCCGCCCGGCAACACCACGGCATCAAATAACGTGCCGCTGCGCTCTGCGAGCGTACTGTCTGCGACCATCGGGATCCCGTGGTAGCTGGTGACACCCCGTGTCGTCGTACAAGAAAGCAGTTCAACCTGCAGATTGAGCCGACGCAAAATATCAATGGTGACGATGGCCTCACCTTCTTCAAACCCAGGCGCCAACAGCACCGCGACTTTCTTCATTTACTTCTCCTTGATATCAATTTTCGGTTCTATGCTTAATTCACACATCATGGTTAAAAGTGATCTGTCGCAATTCCTGAGACAAAAACGGCTAATAGTAATAAGTATAAATGACACAAAGGGTCTATTTATTTCATGTCCTCAGGATGGTGAATGCCAGACAGATCGCAGTTTTAGAAAATAATCCGGTACTATAATGATATTAGCTATCATGCTGTTAAATCAGGTTTTACTGGGGTATTCATCTGTCATGCCGAATTAATTACGGATTCATGTAACGATTGGTAAATAATATCACCCAGGAGTTTTCTTATAATAATGTGGAGCGTATTCTAAAAAAGGGTTTCATGCATTCAGTGTCGCATTACCCCTCCCTGAGTACTCACGCTGAGTTTTGTCGCGGCAGTGGTCACCCAACGTTTTTGCGCGGCGAAAGTCAGCAGGTATCACCTGGAAATAAGGATATTGCTATGACAGTTCCTGGAATGGTTCAAAAACTCAATGCGCAAATGAATCTCGAGTTTTGCGCCTCCAATTTTTATCTGCGCCTGAGCGAGTGGTGTTCCGACAATAAACTCACAGGAACAGCCGCCTTTCTGCGATCGCAGGCACAGTCCAACGTCACCCATATGATGCGCGTTTTTGATTTTATGAAGAAAGCGGGTGCCTATCCGGTGGTCAAAGAATCAAAATCGTGTGAAGAACACTGCGCAACGCTCGAAGAGTTATTTATTAAAACTCTGGAAGAACATCAGCAACGCACCCGCACCCTGTGCGCCCTCACTCGAGAAGCCAAAACGCTGCAAGACGATAGCACGCTGCGGTTTTTGAATACGCTGGAAAAAGAGCAGCAACAAGACGGCGTGCTGTTGCAGACTATCCTCGAGGAAGTGCGCAACGCCCATAAAGCGGGACTCTGTATGTATCAAACCGATCAGCACCTGCGTAATGTCGTTAACCACCAACTGCACTAACACGCTGTGGGCGGCCTCTGCGCTGCCCCAAACCTCACTCAATTGTTAATAAAATGTATATAACAGACTGTTTTTACTGCTGTTTGTAAATCCGATCTGTCTCCCAGTCAATATCACTACAAAATGTAATGCTTTATCTCTTCTTTATGGATGAGACAGGTGCGACATGATTACCCTTGAATTTGTTGTCATTATTTTATGCCTGCTGGCGGGGACCCGATTTGGTGGAATGGGTCTCGGGCTTATCAGTGGGATTGGCTTATTTATTCTGACGTTTGTGTTCGGGCTTGAACCCGGCAAACCGCCAGTAGACGTGATGCTGACTATCCTTGCGGTGATCGGCTGTGCGGCGACGCTGCAAACTGCGGGCGGGCTGAATGTGATGATGCAGTGCGCCGAAAAACTGCTGCGTAAACATCCACAACACATCACGCTGCTGGCCCCGTTCACCACATGGATGCTGACGTTTCTGTGCGGCACGGGGCATGTGGTCTACACCATGTTTCCGATCATCGCCGACATCGCACTGAAAAAAGGGATTCGTCCGGAGCGCCCGATGGCAGTAGCGTCAATTGCCTCGCAGATGGCGATCACCGCCTCGCCGGTTTCGGTCGCCGTGGTGTCGCTGGTGTCCATTCTCGGGGCGCAACACGGCATCGGTCACGCATGGAGCATTCTCGAAATTTTAGCGGTGTCCGTGCCAGCTTCGCTGTTTGGCGTGGCGATTGCTGCGCTGTGGAGTTTGCGGCGGGGAAAAGATCTGGCTGAGGACCCGGAATTTCAGGCCAAACTCAAAGATCCAAAACAGCGGGAATTTATCTACGGCAGCACGGAGACGCTGCTCAATCAGCGGTTTAATCGTGAGGCGTACTGGTCAACGTGGATCTTTTTTGCCGGCATTGTGGTGGTGGTTATGCTCGGCGCACTGCCGGAACTGCGCCCTGCTTTCGAGGTAAAAGGTAAACTCGCACCGTTGTCGATGAATCTGGTGATTCAGATGATGATGTTGATTGCCGGGGCCGTGATGCTGGTCGTCTGCAAAGTAAACGCCGCTGCCATTTCCAGCGGAGCGGTGTTTAAAGCCGGGATGGTGGCGATTTTCTCGGTGTTCGGCGTGGCATGGATGAGCGACACCTTTTTCCAGGCGCATCTGCCTGAACTCAAAATGGCGCTGGAAGGCGTGGTGAAGAGTCATCCGTGGACTTACGCGATTGTGCTGTTTTTGGTGTCGAAACTGGTGAACAGCCAGGCGGCTGCGCTGACCGCCGTTGCCCCAATGGGGTTGATGCTGGGAGTTGAACCCAAAATGCTGATTGCTTTCTTCCCGGCGGCCTACGGGTATTTCGTGTTACCTACATACCCGAGCGATTTGGCCTGCATTGGTTTTGACCGCTCCGGCACTACGCGCATCGGCAAATTCATCATCAACCACAGCTTTATTCTGCCGGGTCTGATCGCGGTGAGTTGCGCTTGTGTCGCAAGTTATCTGTTGGTTGAAGCGTTGTATTGAGAAAC
This sequence comes from Scandinavium sp., assembly GCF_036271055.1. GTDB lineage: Bacteria > Pseudomonadota > Gammaproteobacteria > Enterobacterales > Enterobacteriaceae > Scandinavium. The sequence continues at coordinate 27,397 of NZ_DATBBJ010000043.1, forward strand.
CCATTGCCCGGCGGCGCTCCGCTTGCGCGGGCCTGCCGGGCTTTTCATTAATGGGTACTGCTTTCCTGCGGCGTGAACTTGAGTTCAATCAGGGCTATGGCCTTCTGGATCGCGCGTTGGGTGACCGGGTCGGCCCCCGCAGGGCCTGCGCTGAAATCAATCGCACGCAGTTGGTTAGCCATTTTTTCACGGACTTCAACCGGGGCGATAACATCAATAACGTCGAGAATTTGTTTGATGACCAACTGGCAAGCGACAACATCGGAAACCAGTTCATCATTGGCGGTCAGGTTCTGGGACATGCTTTACTCCTCTTTTTCAGAGCGCCATAGTAACCCGATTTTTCGGGCCAGAAATCAAAAACCTGCTGAAGCCAACATTTTCTTGCGCTATGGTCATCTGAAATAACAATCCTGGGCATGCGCCCATCGTGACGCTGCGCGTGTAGGCGTACAGTGTGCGGTTCATTTCAAAATGGCAACGTTATCATGAGTGAAAATATCTCCGAAAAGGAGAGCCGGGGTTTGTCGCCCGCCGCCTTGTTGGTGGCAGGAGCTTTCTTTATGGAGTTTCTCGACGGCACGGTGATCGCCACCGCATTGCCGGATATGGCGAAAAGTTTTGGCGTGGAAGCTGTCGCCCTTAATATCGGCATCAGCGCCTATCTCATTACGCTTGCGGTGCTGATCCCCGCCAGCGGCTGGATTGCCGATCGCTTCGGCGCGCGTAAAGTCTTCACCCTCGCATTATTCATTTTCACGCTGGCCTCGGTATTTTGCGGACTGGCAACCAGCGTAGACAGCTTTGTCGCAATGCGCATTTTGCAGGGCGTGGGTGGCGCGTTGATGGTGCCGGTCGGGCGGTTAGCCGTTTTGCGTACTACGCCGAAGCACCAGTTGATTACCGCCATCGCTACCCTCACCTGGCCCGCGCTGGTCGCCCCCATTATCGGGCCGCCACTCGGCGGTTTCATTACCAGTTTTGCTAACTGGCGCTGGATATTCTTCATCAATGTTCCGCTCGGGTTGATAGCTATTGCGCTGGCACTGCGTATTATTCCGGACATTCGCGACGATGAACGCCGCCCGTTTGATCTGCCCGGTTTTCTCGCGACAGCCATCGCGATGGTAAGTCTGGTTTATGCGATGGAAGCTTTTGGGGCCGAACAGGGCAAAGGCTGGCTCCCTTTTGCGTTGCTGGCTGTGGGCGCGGCGACGTTCCTGTTTGCACTGCGTCATTTCAATCGAGTGGCCTGGCCGATGATCCGCCTGGATGCATTACAGGTGCCGACATTCAGAGTCACGATGTACGGCGGCTCTCTGTTTCGCGCGTCTATAAGCGCCGTGCCGTTTCTGCTGCCGCTGCTGTTTCAGGTGGGTTTTGGCATGGATCCGTTTCACGCCGGGTTACTGGTGCTGGCGGTCTTCGTCGGCAATTTGACGATTAAACCCGCCACTACGCCGCTCATCCGCTGGCTCGGTTTTCGCAAATTGTTGCTGGTGAACGGCGCGCTAAACGTGCTGGCACTGTTGGCATGCGCTTTCCTTACGCCGCAAACGCCGCTGTGGTTGACGCTGCTGATCCTGTATCTCGGCGGCGTGTTCCGTTCGGTGCAGTTTACCGGCGTGAGTACGCTGGCGTTCGCCGATGTCCCGCCACCACAAATGAGCTACGCGAATACGCTCTTCAGTACCGCGACACAATTAGCGGTCGGGCTTGGCATAACGCTGGGCGCGATTGGTATTCGTCTGGGAGAAAAACTCAGCGACTGGCTGCAACTCACCGCCGTTCCCGGCGTCAGTTTCCGACTGGCATTTGTGTTTATCGCGCTGATTTGTTTGATCGGAATGATTGATACATTCCAGTTGACGAGAGAGGCGGGAAGTTCGGTGTCGAAACGTAAGAAGTAGACTTCCGGCGGCGCAGTGCCGCCGGACATGAAAGCGTTACGCCAACACCTGGCGTACAAACGCTTCAATCTCTTTATCCTGGCAGTTCTCGAAGAAGCACTGCTGGAAGCGCTGGCCGGAAACAGCCGTTTTCACCAATTCCGGATCGATGGCGCGTAAAGTATCGAGATAATTTTCCTTCACCACAGCGGCTTTCACCTGGTTCAGAATGCCCGCGTTGCGAACCTGCGGCTCTTTACGCTCCGGCGGATAGCCTTCACCGTTGCGACCCGTAAACGCTTTTTCAAAGATGAAGCGCACGTTCAGCTCCGCGCCCCAGCCAAAGCCTTTGGCGAACGGCAGCGACAACGCATTCCCGTTGTTGATCTGCGCAAACAGGAAGGCATCTGCCGGGTCGATGCAATAACCGCAAACCACGCCCGGGTGGATATTCAGCGACATCAATGCGCCCTGCCCGGTGCCACAGCCGGTGACCACGAAATCAACCGCTTTGGCGTTAAGCAGAATGCTGGCCATGATCCCCAGATGGATATAAGTCAGGTGGTGATCCTGTTCATCGCTCATGCCGACGTTGTAGACCGGGAAGCCTTTTTCATCAGCGACACCTTTAAGCTCACGATGGATCACCGCATTTTTAGCGGCCTGGCTGTTTTCCATCATCAGTGCAATTTTCATTCTTTCTTCTCCTGAAATCCGCGCGGAACGCTCCGCAGTGAACAGACGTGATGGCTTAACCTTAACGCGCATCAAACACACATTCAAATTTAATGAAATATTGTTTCATTAATTACCGGCAACTTCACAGTTTTTTAGATTCATCGTCATAGTGCATGCTTATTCACAAAATCAATAAATCTCTATCCGGGATCCCGGCAGTTAGTTAGACTGAAAACAAACGACACTATAAAAATCAGGAACCTCCTTGTGCGCTCCTTGCTAACAATGTCGCTCACTTTGCTCTGGGTAACCCTCCTCTCACACGCTTGCTTGCTGCGAGCTGCGCCTTTGAATTCCACACGCACCGAGGCCAGGGTTCCGGTCTGGCTCTTTGATGCAGATAACTTTGAATTCTGGCGCGATGCGCAGGGAAAGTATCAAGGCTATTACCCGGTACTCATTCAGGAAATAAATAAGCGCTTTGGTTATCAGCTGGAATTAAAGCCTATTGGCGGGGAAGAAATTGGTAAACGTTTCAATAGCGACAGTTTCGGCCTGTATGCAGGCGTGGTCCGCACCGAAGAACGCTCACGCAGCAAAATTCTTTCCGCTCGCCTGTTCGATAACGAAGTCCTCGCGGCAAGCCTGAGTCGTACAGCCGTCCTTCCGGAAGATCTCAACGACACGCGGGTGATTTTTCGTCGCGATGATGCCACGCAAAATCAGGTTCTCCAGCGTTACCCTTATCTTCATTTCCGGCAGTTGATTCTGGTGAACAGCAGCACCGAGGCATTTGCCCTGCTGCGTGAACGTAAAGCCGATTTCTACATCAATGATGATTCAGAGATGGACGACACGCTGCACTACTACACATTGTCGCGTCCGTTTTCTGATTTACGCCTGCCGTGCGTGATGGGCTTTAGCCCGGAAGTCAGAGGGATGCGCGATAACATTAATCAGTTGATTACCGAATGGCAGCAAAACGGCAAACTCAAAGCGCTGGAAAACCAGAGCAAACGCAACTATCTGGTCAGCCGTATTCAGATAACGCCCGATGAAGCCGCCTGGATGCGCAATAATCGCCTGACTATTTGGCTGCCGAAAAACGAGAACTTTGCCCCGCTGCTTTGGCAAGATACGCACGGCTACCACGGCACCGCGATGGATATGATCAGCGACATGCGCGACCTGCTGCATATAAACGTCGATGTAAAATATACCGACAATTACGTTGCACGCCTGCGCGAAGAAGCCTGGCTGGTGCGGATGGTGAATATTGTTGAAAGCCGTGATGATTCCCAGGTAGAAGGGATGATTGGCCCGGCGCTCTCCTGGCATAACGCCTATTACAACCGTGTCGAACAGCCGTTTTTGTGGGATGAAGATCAGGTTCGCTATAAGCGCGTGGGGGTGATCAGCGGTTCGTTTTCTGCATTGTATCTGCAACAGCGTTTTGGCAAGGACGTTTCTCTGTTTCCCGCCACCTCGATTGAAGATCTCGTCAACGCCATCGAACAACATAAAATTGATTTTATCCTCGGGGATTTAAGCTCGCTCGAAGGTTCGCTGCGCGGTAACGATCTTTTCCGTGGCGTGCTGAAAGTTGCGGGCCTGACGCGTTCGGATTATCGCATTGTCTCGTGGGTCGATAACTCGCACCCCATGCACCCACTGCTGACGCAAATCCATCGCATCTCAAGCTATCGCACACAGATGGAGCGCCAGCCCGACACCTCGCTGTTCCCGGACTTCAGCAAAAATACCTTCAAAATTATCAGTATCGTGTTGTTCATTTCCGTGCTGTTTAGCCTGTGTCTGCTTGGTTTGATGTGGCGGCAGATGAAACAGAGCCGGGCCGTGAACCGCAGCATTGTGGAAGCGATGGAAAAAGTGAACCGTGCTCATGACGATGAAACCGGCAGCCATATTCGCCGTGTGTCTGCTTATTGCGGCCTGCTGGCGCGTGAAATCGGCTTGCCACGAAAAATGGTGCAGGATATCGAGCGTTTTGCTTCGTTGCATGACGTTGGGAAAATTGCCGTGCCCGAGCGGATATTGCGCAAGCAAGGCGCGCTGACCGAAGAAGAATTTAATGAAATGAAACTGCATACGCTCAAAGGCTGGCGCATTATCCAGGGCCTTAGCCTTGGGCCAGTAGCTGAAAATATCATTCATTATCATCACGAAAAGTGGGATGGCAATGGCTACCCCGAAGGGCTATGCGGCGAACAAATCCCCATTGAGGCCCGCATTCTGGCTCTGGCGGATGTCTATGACGCCCTGAGGCAAAAACGCATTTATAAGCCCGGCTACACCCACGAACACGCCTGTTCACTAATTATCGCTGGCGCCGGACGCCATTTTGACCCGGAGCTGATCAACCGCTTCCGCCAGCTACACACAAAATTCCAGACGATTTATGACAGTCAGGCCGACTGACATCGGCGGTGGTGGAAACTAAAGGCGATTGTGTTGGCTATTCAGGGCATTGGCTGCGCGCGTGGGCGTTAAGATGGCAGGATCGGATATTCACGCAGAGTGGGCCATGAACAAATTGATCACCGTCGTTGTCGCGACGATAGCGCTTTCTGCCTGTACGGTTCACCGTCAGGCCAACGTTACGGATGCCGATGCCACCAGCGGCATCGTGCGTCTTACCTACGGTCAGGCCATGTTGCAATCGGCTACGACTGACGATTACGTCGCCAACGGCACGGCCACCAAACAGTGCCAGCAAATGGGGTATGCAACCGCCGTGCCCTACGGTCAGCCCGTCACCACCTGTACCGTCACCAGCGGTTCGCTGTGCATGAATCAAAGCGTCACTATCCAGTATCAATGCCGTGGCATTGCCATCAATGCGGCACCGGTCACACATTATTGATATTTTCTGCTGCCGGATAAATAAATCCGGCAGTAATTATAACTATTCGCATTTCATTATTTAATAGCCGCAATGCGTTTTATTCCCATTAGCATTTAACAAAATTTATTTTTTATTTTACCTTTTGCAAATAAGTTAATTACAAATTAGACTTTCGTCGTAATTCCCCTGAGCCTATTTATGACGGAGCATCCCATGCTGAAAACGGAAATGATCGACAAACTGAATGAGCAAATGAACCTGGAACTCTATTCCTCTCTGCTTTATCAGCAGATGAGCGCATGGTGCAGCTATCACAGCTTTGAAGGTGCCGCCGCGTTTTTGCGTCGCCACGCTCAGGAAGAAATGACCCACATGCAGCGCCTGTTCGATTACCTGACCGATACCGGCAGCCTGCCACGTATTTCGACCATCGAATCACCGTTTGCTGAATATGCTTCACTGGATGAACTGTTCCGTTCGACTTACGAACACGAACAATTGATCACCCAGAAAATTAACGAACTGGCTCATGCCGCCATGAGCAATCAGGATTATCCAACCTTTAATTTCCTGCAATGGTACGTTGCTGAGCAGCACGAAGAAGAGAAACTGTTTAAATCGGTTCTCGATAAATTGTCGCTGGTCGGTAAAAGCGGTGAAGGCCTGTACTTTATCGATAAAGAACTGGCTACCCTCGACGCACAAAATTAATTTCAAGCTGGCAGCGGCAACCGCTGCCACGCTTTTCAGACCATCCTTTCGCAGCCCGCCCGATAACGTAAATCTCTCGTTACACCCACTGTAATTCAGATTTGACGAACTGCAGGTTTTCCCCTACCCTGCGCGGCATTATTTATCGTCTCCATCCTGGAAAGCAGAGGAAAGCGTGAAGAACCGCACCGTAGGGAGTATTTTAATCGTCGCTGGCACCACTATTGGCGCGGGAATGTTGGCGATGCCACTGGCCTCGGCAGGCGTGGGTTTTGGCGTAACGTTGGCGTTACTGTTAAGTCTGTGGGCGCTGATGTGTTACACCGCGCTGCTGTTGCTCGAAGTTTATCAGCACGTGCCTGCCGATACCGGTTTGGGATCGCTGGCTTTGCGTTATCTCGGTCGTTACGGCCAATGGATAACGGGATTCAGCATGCTGTTCCTGATGTACGCCCTGACGGCGGCTTATGTCAGCGGAGCCGGTGAACTACTGGCATCGAGCCTCAGCCAGTGGCTGAATGTCGAACTGCCTCCGGCGGCAGGCGTACTGCTTTTTACTGCCGTGGGCGGTGGCGTAATTTGTGTCGGCACGACGCTGGTTGATTTGTTCAACCGTTTCCTGTTCAGCGCAAAAATCATCTTTCTTATAGTGATGCTGGCACTGCTGTTGCCACATATTCATCAGATGAACCTGCTGACCTTACCGTTGCAACAGGGCCTGGCGTTATCGGCCATTCCGGTTATTTTCACCTCCTTTGGCTTCCACGGCAGCGTGCCGAGCATCGTGAGTTATATGAATGGCGATGTGCGCAAACTGCGTCGCATTTTTGTTATCGGCAGCTTTATTCCACTGGTGGCGTACATCTTCTGGCAGATAGCGACGCTCGGCAGCATTGAATCCCCGGTGTTTAGTTCGCTGCTGGCGAGCCATGCGGGTCTGAATGGGCTGTTAGAGGCGATTCGCGCCGTGGTTGCTTCTCCGCATGTAGAGCTTGCAGTACACCTGTTTGCCGACCTGGCACTGGCGACCTCTTTCCTGGGTGTGGCTTTGGGGCTGTTTGATTACCTTGCCGACCTGTTCCAGCGTAAAAACAGCGTGACCGGACGCCTGCAAACCGGGGCGATTACCTTCCTGCCACCGCTGGCATTTGCCTTGTTCTACCCGCGCGGATTCGTGATGGCGCTCGGTTACGCTGGTGTGGCCCTGGCGGTGTTGGCGCTGATCATCCCTTCATTATTAACGCTGAAAAGTCGCCAGCAGCATCCACAGGCGGCCTATCGCGTAGTCGGTGGCACACCTGCACTATGGCTGGTCTTCGGCTGTGGGATTGCAGTCATTCTGGTGCAAATCGCGATTGCTGCTGGAATGCTGCCTTCGGTTGGGTAATTCATAATAACGAAAAGCAAAACGCCTGAGGGAATCATCCATCAGGCGTTTTTTTATGGTCGACAATGAGCGTCTTATTTCAGACAGCAGCTTTTGTATTTCTTCCCGCTGCCACAAGGACATGGATCGTTGCGTCCCGTTTTACTCTCATTCTTAATCGGCTGTTTTACCGGCGCGACTTGTGGATTATCGAGCCAGTAATGGCAGAGCGTTAACGCTGCGGGTTTCAGCAGATCGACGCTCGCAATATACTCTTCAGCAGAAAGCGCTTCGAGGCGAGGGAAATTCTCTTCGCTGCCGTGCAGAGCGATAACATCCAGTTGCGGCTGCAAACTTTCCGGTAGCGCCGACCAGTCACTTAACCCAACGCCGCGCATGTAACCGAAGCACCACTCTTCAACGATGGTTATCTCCTGACCTTCTTCTTCGCGCGTGCCGAATAGCGGTTCGTACTGATCGGGATAATCGCCAAGGCGCTCGCTGATATCGTCCATGTGCTGCAAAGCCAGGTTGACGAAATGATCGCGCTCGCGGTCATTTTCCCAACGAGGAACAAAATCTGCGCCACCCCACACCGCCAGCATCCACTCAGCAGGTTCAATCTCGACCGGAGAGGAAAGGATCGCCGTCAGCATGCCATCCAGCTCCGAGACATCCATCACGGCCTGTTCGTTGCCATAACGGACCAGGACATCGTCCAGCCACTCAAGTTCGCTTTCGTTTAACGGTCCGGTTTTCATTACTGAGTACTCATGTTGGAAGTGTGTTTACCCGTCATACTTCAAGCTGCTGGTACGTTGGCTGCAACTCGAATTATCAAGGGTATAGAAGATAGAACATCAGGATCGCAAATACAAAAAAACCACCCGAAGGTGGTTTCACGACACTGCTTATCATTGATTTTATTCTTTATTTTCCCATGGTAGCCGGAGTGGGACTTGAACCCACACAGCGCGAACGCCGAGGGATTTTAAATCCCTTGTGTCTACCGATTCCACCATCCGGCCTCGGGGAATAAAGTGGAGGCGCGTTCCGGAGTCGAACCGGACTAGACGGATTTGCAATCCGCTACATAACCGCTTTGCTAACGCGCCGAAGTACTCACACCCGCAATTGCCGATGCGTTTAAACTGGAGCGGGAAACGAGACTCGAACTCGCGACCCCGACCTTGGCAAGGTCGTGCTCTACCAACTGAGCTATTCCCGCAGATCAGATGACTAACTTAATCATTTGATTTTGTTACCGTCTGGCAAGCTGTGCTGCCGTTCGATGCGATGCATTCTACTTACCTGACGCACTGAGTCAACGTTATTTTTCACCGCACCGGATCGTTTGATGAAATTTACGTCGAAACGATCACCGTTCGAGCATCACTGCTCCAGCAAATCGCCGCGAGCGGCGTTCAGGTACTGGAACATCGACCATAGCGTCAACACCGCAGCGACCATAAACAGGCCAATACCAGCCCACTCTACCCACTCGTTTGGACGCCACAACATCCACACCAGCGCCGCCATTTGTGCCGTGGTTTTCACTTTACCAATCCAGGACACCGCCACGTTGCTGCGTTTACCGAGTTCAGCCATCCACTCACGCAATGCAGAGATGATAATCTCACGGGCAATCATGGTTGCCGCAGGCAGCGTGACCCACCAGGAGTGATAGTGTTCGACGACCAGCACCATTGCAATAGCGACCATCACCTTATCCGCCACAGGATCGAGGAAGGCACCGAAACGGGTGCTCTGGTTCCAGCGACGCGCCAGATAGCCATCAAACCAGTCGGTTATCGCCGCTACGAAGAAAATAAACGCGCAGGCAAACGGTGCCCAAACGAACGGCAGATAGAACGCCAGCACGAAAAAGGGGATCAGGATGACGCGGAACAATGTGAGCAATGTCGGGATATTAAATTGCATGGCGACGGTAACTATCTGTTGTCAGTAAAATTAGCCCTATGTTGCTACAGAGCCCCTAATGTTTCAACGAGTAGAAGATCTTTTCTGCCAGACCGTGCGAAATGCCGGGCACTTTTGCGATATCTTCGACTGTCGCTTTTTGCAAACCTTGCAATCCGCCCATGTATTTCAACAACATCTGGCGGCGCTTTGGCCCAACGCCTTCGATAGTCTCAAGCGTACTGGTACTTTTCACTTTAGCGCGTTTTTTTCGATGACCGGTTATCGCATGGTCATGTGACTCATCGCGAATATGCTGAATAACGTGCAGCGCCGGAGAATCCGAAGGCAAGTTGAAGCCCTCCCCTTCCGGTTCGAAGTACAGCGTTTCAAGCCCTGCTTTACGGTCACTGCCCTTTGCCACGCCAAGCAGCAGCGGATGGTGTTTATCCCAGTTGACCTCAAGTTCAGCAAACACCTGTTTGGCCTGACCGAGTTGCCCTTTACCGCCGTCAATCAGAATGACATCCGGAATTTTGCTCTCTTCAATATCTTTGCCATAGCGGCGGCGCAATACCTGATTCATTGCCGCATAGTCATCGCCCGGCGTAATCCCGGTAATATTATAGCGGCGGTATTCGGCGCGTAGCGGGCCGTTGCTGTCAAACACCACGCAGGACGCTACAGTTTGTTCGCCCATCGTATGACTGATGTCAAAACACTCCATACGCTTAACCTCAGGCAGCTTGAGCTGAGTCGCCAGCGCTTGCAGACGTTGAGTAATGGTCGAGTGTTGAGAAAGTTTGGTAACGAGCGCGGTCGCCGCATTTGTGCGAGCCAGCTTCAAATAACGCGCACGATCGCCGCGCGGTTTCGTCTGGATATTGATCCGCCGCCCGGCAAGTTCAGTCAGCGAATCGGAAAGCAGCGTTTGATCGCCGAGATTGAAATCCAATAAAATTTCGCCCGGCAGGGTACGAGCCTGGCTGCCCTGTAAATAGAACTGCCCGACAAACGTTTCTACGACTTCGCCTGATTCGGTGCCCGCTGGCACTTTCGGGAAATAGCTGCGACTGCCAAGCACTTTACCCTGGCGGATAAACAGCACGTGTACGCAGGCCATTCCGCCGTTAAAGGCCACGCCGATAACATCCAGATCATCGCCTTCGTTAGAAACGAACTGTTTTTCCGTAACGCGACGTACCGCCTGGATTTGATCGCGAATGCGTGCGGCCTCTTCGAACGCCAGCGACTGGCTGGCCTTTTCCATTCGGGCCACCAGTTGATTCACAACCTGCTCATCTTTTCCGGCCAGGAACAGACGCACATAATCCACTTGTTCAACATACTCTTCTTCGCTGACAAGTCCTGCCACGCATGGCCCGAGACAACGGCCAATCTGATATTGCAGACACGGGCGCGAACGGTTGCGGTAAACACTGTTTTCGCACTGACGAATTGGGAAAATCTTCTGCAACAGTGCCAACGTTTCGCGAACGGCATAACCATTGGGAAACGGGCCAAAATATTCGCCTTTCGCATGTTTCGCACCGCGATGCATTGCCAGGCGTGGGTGTGTGTCACTGCTCAGAAAAATAAACGGATAAGATTTGTCATCGCGCAACAGGACGTTATAGCGCGGCTGATACAACTTGATGTAGTTGTGCTCAAGCAGAAGCGCTTCTGTCTCGGTATGCGTGACGGTGACATCTATCTGGGAAATTTGCCCTACAAGCGCTTCGGTTTTACGCGACCCAAGGTTGCTACGAAAGTAGCTGGAAAGGCGTTTTTTGAGATCTTTGGCTTTGCCGACATAGATAACCGTGCCGCCGGCATCATACATACGATAGACGCCGGGCTGACTGGTCACGGTTTTAAGAAAGGCTTTTGAATCAAATACATCACTCACTGACTTGCTAACGACTCCGCATTGCATAGGCCATGGCGAATTGCTAAGTGAGTCAGCTCAACGTCACCATGAATGTTCAATTTGCTAAACATACGATAGCGGTAGCTGTTCACCGTTTTAGGGCTGAGATTCAACTGCTCAGAAATCTCAGTCACCTTCTGACCTTTGGTGATCATCAGCATAATCTGCAATTCACGTTCAGACAAACTGGCAAACGGTGATTCTGTTTTTTCTGGCTCAATCTGACTCAACGCCATTTGCTGCGCGATGTCTGAGGCGATGTAGCGCTGACCCGCAAATACAGCGCGGATAGCGTTGACCACTTCCTGTGGTGCGGCACCTTTAGTGAGGTAGCCCGCGGCCCCTGCCTGCATGACTTTTGCGGGCAGTGGATTTTCCGTGTGAACGGTTAACATGATGACACGAGTATCTGAGGTGGATCGCGCAATTTTCCGCGTGGCTTCCAGCCCGCCAATACCTGGCATGTTCATATCCATTAGCACGACGTCTACCGGGTTGGCGCGGCACCATTTGACCGCATCTTCACCACAGCAGGCTTCACCAACAACTTTAATACCCTTTATATCTTCCAGAATGCGTCGTATCCCTGCGCGCACTAGTTCGTGGTCATCAACAAGTAGGATGTTGATCAAAGGAATAATCTCCAGAATAGGGATAACGCAACTCTCTCTAAATTCGCGACCATATTAACGGGTTTTATCCCGACATTGAAAGGTAAAAAATGTCCCGATTAAGATTTCACTCGTGTTTCTGGAAATTAGAATGTACAACAACTGGAAAGAACCATAAAACAGTCAGATACGGCAACCACGTTTTTAAACACTTATCTCCAAAAAATTCTTAAAAACAAGACATTTTGCGCAGATGATAAATACGATTGCAAAAATGTAACAATAATTAACCGCGCATGAACCTATGCTAAACAAATAATCATTGAGACATTTCTCACCTGTCATTAATTATGCGTAAGCCCCTCTGATTGCAGAACAAAAAATCGACACTCCCGTTTTTCCCGATGCTTGTGGTATACTGCGCGACCTTTACTGTTACACCCGCGTACGCGCGTAGAAATCCAACGAGGAAATAGATGAGCACTCCTGATTTTTCCACTGCTGAAAATAATCAACAATTGTCCCAGGAAGTGTCTTGCCTGAAAGCGTTACTGACGCTGATGCTGCAGGCAATGGGTCAGGCAGACGCAGGACGCGTGATTTTGAAAATGGAAAAACAAATCACGCAGATGGAAGATGAAGCTCAGGCGGCAGTATTTTCCAGCACCGTTAAGCAGATTAAACAAGCTTACCGCCAGTGAATGTCGACCGGCTGCGATTCGCAGCCGGTTTTGCGTCTGGCACGCAGAACGGGGTTGCAGTCAGATAATCCCTATTGCTGCGGCATAGCAGGCAATCTGGGTTTTGTTCGGTGCATTAAATTTTTTCTGCATATTCTTTTGATGAAAATTCACCGTATTCTCGGATATCGACAGAATTATCGCTATTTCCGCTGATGTTTTCCCTTCCGCTGTCCACTTAAGAATTTCCAGCTCTCGTTTGCTGAACCGCATTTCCGGTGCCATCACCGTCGTATCCTCCATCCGCAGCAGTGATGCCATACTGAACTCCATCAGCGTTTGCAGACGCAGTTCTGTTTCATCATCCGTCAATGGATTGGCCTGATTACTCTCCCGCGAAACCGACAAAAACCCGAGCGCACGATTGGGCAGCATCAGCGACTGAGTAATTCCCCTGCGTAGGCCGTGATCTCGCGCCGCATCCCAAAACGCCTGCGTCTCGCTGAATAAGCGCTCATTCCAGGGAAGATGTCCGTTGCGGTAATTTTCGGCTTTAAGCACAGGATCGATAGCGAAATAATTTTCGGCCTGATAGTGATCCATCCATGCTTTGGGATACGTAGTATGCAAAGAGAGTTTAGGCCGGGTAAAAGGCACTGGATGGCGCACACAGAGCGCATACCAGTCATATTCCAGCGCGTTCGTTTGCTGTTGGAGAAGGGCGTAAACCTGATCGTTCGCCGTGGCAGCCTGAAATTGTTGCGAGATATCCTTCCGCCAATGAAAAAAGTCGATGTCCCTCATAACTGACGAGAAAACTCCTGAGTGATAATCATTCCTATGAATACAAGCAAACTAACACATAAACACCGTTTATATATGCGAAATATCGTGGAGAGTGGAAATAATCTGCTATGCCCTGCTGTTCCCACGCAAACTTGTGGATGAAACCATTGTTCGGTGGTGCAAGAAGGCTATTTGAAGAACAAATTAAACTTAAGTGAAATTTAAATCAGCAGGGGAAAGTGGCCTGAAACCCTCAGGCCACCTCATCAGACGTTATTGCATGAGGAATTTTTCGAGGAACTGGCGAGTACGTGGCTGCTGCGGATTGGCAAACAGCGCTTTGGCTTCGCCCTGTTCCACAATGCGCCCCTGATCCATAAAAATTGCCCGGTCGGCTACATCACGCGCAAAACTCATTTCATGGGTCACGATAACCATCGTGCGCTTTTCGTGTGCCAGCTGTCGAATGGTGCTTAACACTTCGCCAACCAACTCAGGATCCAGTGCTGACGTCGGTTCATCGAAAAGAATAACATCGGGTCGCATCGCCAGCGCACGAGCAATGGCCACACGCTGTTGCTGCCCGCCGGATAAACGTCGTGGATAACTGGTCTCTTTACCTGTCAGCCCCACTTTCGCCAACAACTCACGCGCACGGGCCGAGGCTTCACTCTTGCTTTCGCCTTTGACGATAACCGGTCCTTCAATAATATTCTCCAGCACAGTACGGTGTGGGAACAGATTGAAACTCTGGAACACAAAGCCGACATGTTGGCGCAGGGTACGAATCAGCCCTTTCTGCTGACTCAACGGACGAGCGGTATCGATGGTGATGTCACCCACCCGAATGGTTCCGCTTTCAGGTTGTTCGAGCAAATTAATACTGCGCAGCAACGTGGTTTTACCGGAACCGCTCGGCCCGATAATCGCCACCACTTCGCCCTCTTTCACTTCCAGATCGATACCGTGCAATACCGTCTGTCCGTGGAATTTTTTCACCAGATTTTTAACGTCGATAGCACTCATTTTGGATCACGCTCCTGACGGTTCAGCTGGTTTTCGAAGTAGTTTTGTAATGCGGACAACACGGTCGCCATCACCCAATAAATCAGCGATGCCGCAAGATACATGGTGAACACTTCCAGCGTACGCGAGGTGATGAGCTGGGCCTGACGGAACAGTTCCGGTACCTGAATTGTCGCCGCCAGCGAGGTGTCTTTCACCAGGCTGATAAAACTGTTGGATAACGGCGGTAAAGCGACACGCGCGGCCTGTGGCAAAATAGCGCGACGCAGCGTTTGCCACGGCGTCATGCCAATACTGGCCGCCGCTTCCCACTGGCCTTTATCAATCGATGAAATCGCCGCACGCAGCGTTTCAGACGTATACGCCGCAGTATTGAGAGACAGACCAATCATCGCTGCCGGGATAGGATCGAGTTCGATGCCAAACTGCGGCAAACCGTAGTAGATCATAAACAATTGGGCGATAAGCGGCGTGCCACGGAAAATGGAGGTATAGAAACGGGCGATCCAGCGCACTGGCCCAATGGGCGACATGCGCATCAACGCCAGTAAAAAACCAAGCACCAGGCCGAAGAACATCCCGCCAATACTGAGCTGTAAAGTAAACACCGCCCCTTTCAGCAGGTACGGTAGCGAGTCGATAACCAGTTGGATACTTTCTTGCATTGTGGCTTCTTATTATACGTGTGGATGATAGGCGAAGAGCGCCGGAGCGCCGCCTGTATGAACAAACAGAATCGGCCCTTCATCCTTAAAGCGTTTCTGAGTGATGCCGTCAATCAGCCCGGCCATCGCTTTGCCGGTATAGACCGGATCAAGCAGAATACCTTCCAGGCGTGCCAGCAGTTTCACGGCTTCCATCCCTTCTTCGTTCGGCGTGCCGTAGCCCGGCGCGAAGTAATCGTCCCAGAGCGTGATGTCTGCTTTCGCTTGCAGCTCAAGGCTTTCAGCCACCGCCTGTTGCAACGTCACGACTTTCGGTTTCTGATCGGCAACGCTGCGTGAAACCGTAACGCCAATCAACTCAACATCAGGCATTAATTGCTCTAAACCAACGGCAAGCCCCGCGTGTGTCCCGGCGCTTCCGGAAGCGACCACCACGGAAGAGAGCGACACCGCACCTTCACACTGTTGCGCGATTTCCAGCGCGCTTTCTACATAACCCAGCGCACCCAATGCATTTGAACCGCCAACCGGAATCACGTACGGACGAAAACCCTGCGCTTCAATGCGTGTCGCCAGTTCTTCCATCTGACGATTCGGATCGGTTAATGCATCGCACATTTCGATTTGGGTATTGAAGTAATCCAACAACAGCCGGTTGCCGTTACTCAGATAGTTTTCGGCCTGGGTGCCAATCGGGTTTTCGAGCAAGGCTACACAGTTCAGGCCCAGCTTCGCCGCCACTGCCGCCGTCTGGCGCACGTGGTTGGACTGAATAGCGCCTGCGGTAATCAGCGTGTCCGCACCTTCGCGCAGCGCATCGGCCGCCAGAAATTCAAGCTTACGCAGTTTGTTGCCGCCCATCGCCATCGGGGTGACGTCATCGCGTTTAATAAAGATGTCGCGGCCAAGATAATCGGATAAACGTGGCAGGTACTCCAGCGGAGTCGGCGCGCCGATAAACTCCAGTCTTGGGAAACGAGTGAGATTTTGCAGTGACATAGCACCTCCTGATTTTCTTTTTATTATGCACACAGTTGCGGACTAAATAAAAAAAGGCGCTAAATTAGCGCCTTTTAAGCATTTTCTTGAGTTGTAGGCCGGCCTACAAATCCCGATTTATTTGGTGACGTCAGCGCCGAACCATTTTTCGGACAGCGCTTTCAGGCTACCGTCTTTCTGCATTTCAGCGATAGCACCATCGATTGCTTTCAGCAGATCTTCGTTACCTTTACGCACCGCAACACCGGCTTCCTGACGGGAGAACGCTTCACCAGTAACAGCCAGCGTATCTTTGGTTTTCTTCACCAGATCCAACGCGGCCAGACGGTCAACCAGGATCACATCGATACGGCCTACGCGCAGATCCTGATATTTCGTCGGGTCGTCGTCATAGGTACGCACGTCAACGCCCTGCACGTTCTTACGCAGCCACTCTTCGTAGTTGGTGCCGAGGCCCACGCCGACTTTTTTGCCTTTCAGGTCAGCCGCGGTTTTGATCGCCCCTTCGTTGCCTTTCTTCACCAGCGCCTGAATACCAGACACAGTGTACGGCGTAGAGAAGTCATACTTCTGCTTACGCACATCAGAAATGGTCACCTGGTTAATCACCACATCAATACGTTTGGAATCAAGCGACGCCAGCATCCCGTCCCATTTAGTTGGTTTGAGGTCGGCTTTCACGCCCAGGTGCTTCGCCAGCTCCTGAGCGAATTCCACTTCGAAACCGGTCAGTTTGCCGTCATCGCCCTGGAAGCTGAATGGCGGATAAGTGCCTTCCAGCCCAACACGCAGCGAGCCACGCTCTTTAACCTGGCTCAGCAGATTTTCCGCGGCGAACGTTTTCACACTCGCCCCGGCAACCAGTGCCACGGCCATCATGCCCATCAGAGCCTGACGGCCCAGAAATGCTATTTTCATCATTCCCCCGAAAATTTGAATTTTTTGCAGTGTAAGGCGTTTGGGAAAAACAGCTAATACCCGTCCGCTATATGCCATTCAAATTTAATATATATCAGAGGTTGCCTGATACGCGAACTTCTGTTCCATCACCACCGGGCGCAGGTTTTTGAATTGCGAATACTTTCGCAACGCGATGCGATAATTGTTGGTGCTGGTCAGCGGTAACCACGGCGCGAGCGTTTCGTCCGGTTCGCCGTTAAGCAATTCGCGATTGATGTTCAGTTCAGAGAGATGATTACCAAGACGGCGCAGGCGCACGACATATTCGCGCACGGTGCCCGGGCTCATATCGGTTTGTTCGAACAGATACTGTTTGAAGCCGAGGATATCGAAGAAGTCGCTCTGCTCTTTGCAGTGCAGATCGCCGCAGAAACGACACAGCGCGACCCACTCCCGGCGCTCCTGTTGCCAGTCGGCCTCATCCATCAGCGTATCAAGGCGGGAAATAGCGATTTTGTTGACGATTTCGCCCCGACGCACCAGCGTGATGCGGTCGAGCATTTTCTGGCAGTGGGCGCAATGCGTCTGGCTGTGTTTAAAGTCTTTGAGGTAGCGGCTTAAAGGCCGTCTTTTAACGTGTTGCACCGTCATGATAACTCCTGGTAGTCAATGCTATGTGCGGCATTTCTCCAGGAATGACAGTTTAACCGCCCTCCTGGTACCGACCCAGTTTTGTTCGCAAACGCTTAATGGCCTGGCTGTGAAGCTGGCTTACGCGCGACTCTCCCACTTCCAGTACCGCGCCAATCTCTTTGAGATTGAGCTCTTCCTGGTAGTAAAGCGTCAGCACCAGCTGCTCACGTTCCGGTAAGGCTTCAATCGCCTCCATTACGCGTTGACGCAGGTTGCCTTCCATCAATTGATGAAGCGGGTTCTCCTGCTGATTCTCTTCAGTCACAAGCTCGATACTGTCACCGTGCTCTTCCCGCCACTCGTCGTAGGAGAAAAGCTGGCTGTTATTAGTATCCAGCAGCATCTGTCGATACTCTTCAACAGCAATACCGAGGCGCTGTGCGACTTCTGTTTCCGTCGCGTTGCGACCCAGCTCCTGTTCCAGTTGCCCCATCGCCTGCGCCACTTCTCGGGCGTTGCGCCGGACACTTCTTGGCACCCAATCCCGGCTGCGCAATTCGTCCAGCATCGCGCCACGTATGCGTTGTACTGCGTAAGTGGTAAATGCCGTGCCTTGCAGAGCATCGAAACGCTCGACGGCGTTCAATAAGCCAATGCCGCCCGCCTGAAGCAGATCATCCAGTTCCACGCTCGCGGGCAGTCGCACCTGAAGGCGCAATGCTTCATGCCGCACCAAAGGTACATAACGCTGCCACAGCGAGTGTTTATCCATTACACCATCAGCGGTATAGAAAGAGTTCACGATAAACAGCCCTGCAATAGTTGAGTTATCGGCATGATTATCCGTTTCTGGAGGGATTTTAATCGACGGAATAGTGGCTAAAAGGGGGGCTATTTGGGGAGTTAACGCAAATCATGAGCAGAGAAAACTTACTGTTCTTATCTGCTCATGTTGCAGCCAAAGAGGAAAAAATACTGACAACGCTTATAAATTAGAAAGTTGGCATCTGTCCAATCGAGAAACTTTCTGGGGATTTGTTGTTACAGTACAATTCCCAACATCTCCTGAACATACTCTCAACAATTTCACCTATTTGTTGCTGGGTATGGCCCTGGATATTCATCCGCTCACGCAAGCCAAGGCGTATGTCATTTAATTCATCTCTTTTATCGGCCCAGCCTGCGGCAATTTTAACGAAATCGTCAATATTTTCCGCAACAAACTGAGGTAACCCGAGTGAATACATAATCGATGCGCCCTGTCGTGAAACTAAAGTATCACCGGCAAACGACACCGTTGGCACCCCCATCCATGCGGCATGACTGGTTACCGTTCCCCCTGTAAATGGAAACGTGTCAAGCAAAAGATCAACATCATTATGATAGCTAAGGTAGGTATCCATTCCCGCTAACTCACGCAGTTCAAATCGGTCTTCACTAATTCCGCGGCTGGTAAATTGTCGAGAAATATCAGCCCAAACAACTTTAGGCATATTCCCGACAATCATTCGAGAATCGGGTACAGCATGTAATATGTCAGTCCATGCCGTAAATACTTGTGGATTCAGTTTATTTGTTCGATTAAAGCTTCCAAAGGTAAAATGTTTATTCTCCATTGCCGGAAGCTTATTCACTTTAACCTTGTCACTGGCCTGATCGAAGTTCCTTGGGAGATACAAATAAATAAGCTTTTCGGTAAATTGCTGTTCAAGTTCTACTGATTTATTAACAGGAAAAATGGTTGCATAATAGTCCATTGCAGACAACCCGGTTGTTGCGTGATAACCCACCCACGAAATCTGAACGGGCGCGGGTTTCAATGCAAAAACAGGTAAACGGTTGTCACTCGTGTAACCAGATAAATCGACCAAAATATCAACGGCATCTTGTTTAATCATCTCGGCCATTTCTATATCACTGACATGGCAAACATTTCGCCAAAGATCCGCGGTATCCCTAAAACGCGCAGTACCGTCATTCTCATAATGAGCAGGAATATTGCTATAGGCAATGAGCTCGCATTTATTACGATCCAACGCATGCCAGATTGGCGAGAAGAAGAAACTTACCGGATGAGAGTCACGGAAATCGCCAGAAACAAAGCCAATGCGTAATTTTCTCTGCGGATCTTTATCTTTTTCGATATAACCAGAGAAATGCTGCGTTTTTGCCCAGTTGGCCAGGGCATGTCCATAATCCAGATGAACTTGCTGAATTTCCTGTAACGTCGCTTTTGGACTGTGAGTGATAGCAAAGCCAAGTCCTGTCAGTAACCTAAAATCTGTTTCTTTATTCTTGATAGCACGGCGCAATAACGCAATCCCTTCATCGGTCCGTGTCTGCTCACACAGGATCCCACCCAGCAGTGTCGCAATTAATCGGCTGTCAGGCGCGATGTCGAAAGCTTTGCGTGCGCAGTATTCACTTTTCTCATATTCTTTAAATTCAAAGTGAATAGATGCCAGCAAATACCACTCAGGGGAACTTTTTTGATTGCATCGTAAAATTGCATTAGCCAACCGCCACGCTTGCCAATGGCACTTACAGGATAAAAATGCGAATGCCATTTCGGAATAAAGAAAGAGGCTCGTAGAATGGAACGAAAGTGCCAGCGACAATTTAGCTAATGCAGTTTTATGATCCCCGATACTCCGGGCAAGCGTAAACAAATAGTACTCTTTCGCACCCGTTTGAATGTTATCTTCAAGGAATTTGCTAGCCTGCTCAAAACCTTTATTGTATTCACCTCGTTGCATATGCTGGCTAATAATGTTTTGTTGTTCATGAGTCAGGGCGACATCATCCTGAACAAACTCAGCAACGTTTTTAAGTTTGTCTAATGCTTTATACTCTTTGGCCATAAAACCATATGCACCTTCATCGCAGGAATAAAGGAACAAGGCGCTCGTTATTCTGAATATGGCGTCCTGAGGGCAACAGAGGATCATCTTCTGGAGAAAATGTTTCCATCCAACGCCACCCGCATTGACCAGCCCTTTGAAGCATAGAGAATCCATGGCCTGCCAGTGCTCAGCATCAACATTCAATGGGCCAAGTAGCAGAGCTCGTTCTGCATCATCAATCGAAACGACCTCCCCCCATCCATTGATAAGCCAGTCAGCCTTGGGATTGAATTTTAGTTGAGCGTCAACCTGGTCAATAATATGTAAATCAACGTCCCCATCATTACTGTAAGAATCAGGCCCTTTCAGGTAATGCAGACCAGGAATATTTTTCAGTAATAATGACCAGAGTGCATTCTCCACGGCGGCATGTGCATCCTTCGCTTCACCCTCACCGATAATTTCACAATGAAAGAGAAGTTGCTCAAAACTGACGCTCCTTGGCCAGGCCTCACCCAAAATATCAAGGATTGCCAGCGTGACCTTATCGGTCGTCGCTATATTGAGTCCATCGTTGCTGGCTAAGGATGATGCAATATTCCGTTCATGGCTCGCCGATCGGCGAAATGCGCCTGCGAAACGCAAGTTTTTAAGCGACCTACGCTCAGGCAACATTTTAACAGTGCGTCTGTTTTTTTCGTGGGTAAGAAGGCTAAATCTTCTCGCCCTATTAACCAGAAAATCAATATGTTGCTGAATGAGGATCTTATCGGGAGCGACGCCCATAGCTGCAAGCAAACTTTCTGTATGGTGAGATCCCGTCTCCGGACTCTCACTGAACGGCTGCGCATCCCCCACATAACACAAACCACATTCGTCCAGCCGCGCATTCAATTCAACGAGATATTCACTCTCTCGGGAACTCTCGAGATAGCGATGGGCAAAAAGCTCATCGGAGATCCGCTCGCTTTTTACTTGTTCTTGCTGTATTTCAGGTTTCCCTGGCATGACGACCAAAGTAGCTAGCATCAATTTTGCTTTGGCTATTTGCATTTCCAGAGAAGTTGCACTGCCGCTGGCCATCTGCATCGCTTCACGCAACGTTTCCAGTGAAGCTGACCCCGGTAAACATTCCCACTCTATTGCAAGCACTCCCGCAGGCGATAACAAACTCTGCAGACGCTGCAAAAGCATTGAATTTAGCTGGCGATTAAGCAATGCAAAGCTGTTCTGGATGATGACATAGTCCCAGTCATTATCCTGCATATCTAATACTTGCTGCACTGTAAGCGAATAGAGTTCCAGGTTGCCTGTCCCTACCGCTAATACTTGTTGTTGCGTCTGCTCAAACGCTTCAGAGATAAGTTCAATCCCCACAACTCGGGCAAAAGGCAACGAGGCAGCCAGAGCCAGCAGAGTCTCTCCTCCAGCACAGCCCAACACTAAAATGCGCGCATACTTAATTGCTGGCGACTGATGGCCATAAAGTGCGGCAGCTGTTTGCAGCTTAGAAGGGGTCCAGCTACTTTCAGGCTTACCGGACGCAAAATAGTCGTGTGCATTCATGGCGGGAATTAACTCTTTATTATGGCAATAGAGTGAATGATTTTATCGTCTGTTCCCAAACACAATATTGCAAATTAAGGACGAAATGTACGGCTAATCCACGCTTAGGGAAACAGAGCCGCAAGCTCAGGCGTTTATGAGGGTAAGGTGAAATAAAAAATGCCGACCACAGTACGTGGCCGGCATTCATCAACTAAAAAAGTTGGGACGAAACAGATTAACGCAGCAGAGACAGAACGGTCTGTGGAACCTGGTTTGCCTGAGACAGTACTGAAGTACCCGCCTGTTGCAGGATCTGCGCGCGGCTCATGTTAGAAACTTCGGTCGCGTAATCCGCATCCTGAATACGGGACTGTGCTGCGGACAGGTTAGTCACGGTGTTGTTCAGGTTAGAGATAGTGGATTCGAAACGGTTCTGGATAGCACCCAGGTCAGAACGCTGGTTATCAACCGCTTTCAGTGCAGCATCAACTTTTGACAGCACGTCAGAATCCAGAACGTCAATACCAGAGGTGCTTACGGTACGTGACTCGCCCGCTGCCAGACCAGTAGTGGAGCCAGCTGCACCTGCAGAAGCAAATGTGTTCCAGCCGCTGTTTGCACCGATAGAAATGTCAATTTTCTGACCATCGTTCGCGCCCACCTGGATGGAGATAGTCGTTGCACCACTTGAGTTAGCCAACATTTTGATGCCGTTGAACTGGCTCTGGCTTGCTACACGGTCAATCTCAGACAAACGCTGGTTAACTTCAGACTGAATGGAGTCAATATCAGAACCGGAGTTAGTACCGTTCTGAGCCTGAACAGACAGCTCACGAATACGCTGTAAGTTGTTGTTGATTTCGTTCAGTGAACCTTCAGCGGTCTGCGCGATGGAGATACCGTCGTTCGCGTTACGGGAAGCCTGAGTCAGACCTTTGATGTTAGCCGTGAAGCGGTTAGAAATCGCCTGACCTGCTGCATCGTCTTTTGCACTGTTGATACGCAGACCAGAAGAAAGACGCTCAATCGCAGTTCCGAGTGCGGACTGGGATTTGTTCAGGTTGTTCTGAGTAGTCAGGGACATTAAGTTAGTATTGATAACAGCCATGATAATTATCCTTCAAAAATGGGTTTAGATTCGGCTCCTGACACTCATCGAGTCTCTCACCGTCAACAAGGTTATCGACGCACCTCGAAAGGACTTTAGAAATAATCCACAAAAAAAATTCAACCATTTGTTTTTACAGTGTTTTATTTCATTATTTTATTTCCACCACATCGTAAAACCTCGAAATTACCGTTTTTGGCTGATAACAATCCCTTCATATACCCCTCACAGACTGGGTTATTCCACCGATTATTTTTAATCCTTATATATAAACTTTTCCCGTGTGGTGCCGATAGACAGTCAAGTTCTACTCAAGACTGAAGGAAATTAGACATGGCTACTATTAGTAACCTGGGCGTTGGCTCTAACCTGGACTTAACAACACTTTATAACCAGTTAGAGAGCGCTGAGAACACAAAGCTCACCACGATAACCAATCAGCAGAGCACTTATAACGCACAACTCAGCGCCTACGGTAAGCTGCAAAGTGCATTAACCAATCTGCAAACTGCAACGGCAAATCTTGGTAAAACGGCGACCTGGAATTCAACAGCAGTAACCAGTAGCAACACGGCGTTTTCCGCCACCTCCACAGGTGATGCCACTGTGGGAAATTACAATGTGAATGTTATTCAGGTGGCTAAAGCGCAAGTTTTAACCTCTGGCTCATTCGCTAGCAGTACCAGCACGTTAGGTGGCACCACCAGTGATGGCACGCGTAAGTTGACCATTACCCAGCCGGGCACCACTACACCGCTGGAAGTCACACTTTCGGATTCCGACACGAGCCTGACGGGTATCGCCAGCGCCATTAATAAAGCCAATGGCAATGTCACGGCGACCGTAGTGAAAGCCGGTGACAATGATTACCGCTTGATGCTGTCATCAAAATCGACAGGCACCGCCTACGATATGACGGTATCCAGCGATGATCCGACGCTGCAACAGGCGATGAGCCTGACCGTGCAAAGCGCATCGCAGAACGCCAAGGTGTCGGTCAATGACATCACTATTGAGCGCTCTGACAATACAATTTCTGACGCTCTGCCAGGCCTGACGCTGACGCTGAAATCTAAAAGTACCGCCGATGAAGGGCTGGTTGTTTCACGTACTACAGATTCTAACAATAAGGCAATCACCGACTGGGTTACCGCCTATAACTCGCTGCAGTCGACAATAGCAAGTGTGACGAAATATGCGGCAGTTGATGCCGGTAGTGACCAGTCCGCGAATAATGGCGCGCTTGTCGGCGACGGTAACGTCCGGTCGATTCAGTCTCAGCTGCGCAGTTTGCTGACCAACGTGCAGGGCGGAACCTACGCGATCGCAGCTCAGTTAGGTATTACCCAGGATCCTATTACCGGCAGTGATGGTTCAACCGGAAATTTGAAAATTGACGCCACTAAGCTCACGAAAGCGCTTAGTGATAATCCACAGGCCGTACAGCAGTACTTTATCGGTGATGGTAAAACCACGGGTTTTGCAACACTGATGACCAATACGCTGACCAAAATGTTGGATACCTCATCGGGCAGCTCTGGGGTCATTAAAAACGCGACCGACGGGATCAACAGTACTCTGAAGACCCTCAGCCAACGTTACGATGACATGTCGGATACCATTGATTCCACAATGGCCCGGTATAAAGCCCAGTTTACTTCGCTCGATACATTAATCAGCCAATTGAATAATACGGCCAGCTATTTGACACAACAATTCAGTTCTAAATAGTAGTTAAGGAACGAACATGTATAGTAAAAGTGGCGTGCTCTCCTACCAACAGGTAGGGGTTGAAAGCGCTGTCATGAGTGCAAGTCCGCATCAACTGATCGTTATGCTTTTCGATGGCGCACTCAGTGCGCTGGTCAGAGCAAGACTGTTTCTTGAACAGGGTGATATTCCGGCACGAGGAGATGCATTGTCCAAGGCCATTAACATCATTGATAACGGTCTGAAAGCGGCACTTGACTCGTCTGTCGACAGTGAGCTGCCCGCGCAGCTCGCGTCACTTTACGACTACATGATCCGCAGACTACTTCATGCCAATTTGCACAATGATCTCCATGCTATTGCTGAAGTTGAGGAACTACTCAACAATATTGCAGATGCATGGAAGCAGGTTGGTTCTCCCTTATCGGCAGTTCAGGATGGGTATTGATGACGAACGTGACGCACGCCCTTAAAGACTGGCAGTCTATTCTGGCCTTGAGCAAAACAATGCTTGAACTGGCCCACCACGGTAACTGGGATGAACTTATTGCACAGGAAGTGAAGTATCTGCAACTGGTGGAAGACATTGGCAAGAACCCCATTCTCCTGAACGAAAAAGTACAGTCTGACCATGCGCGCCTGATCCTCGAACAGGTACTGTTCAATGAGGAAAGCTTAAAAATTTTGTTAAATGCACGCATGGACGAATTGCGCCAGTTAATCAGCAACACGGGAAATCAGCGTTCAGTTACAACGGCTTATGGAAAACTTGCCGGGAATGTCCTTTTCCCCAAATTCCCTCAATAATAATCTTCTTCACTGGCATTTTTCGTCCATACTCCAGAAGTCAGCCAGCCGGCTTCTGGAGTATGGAACATGAAAAACCCAACCCTGTTGCAATGTTTTCACTGGTACTACCCCACTGGCGGTGAATTGTGGCGAGAAGTTGAAGCGCTGGCACCCAATCTAAATGAAATCGGCGTCAACATGATTTGGCTGCCTCCGGCGTATAAAGGCGCATCGGGCGGCTATTCTGTCGGTTACGACAGCTATGATTTATTCGATCTGGGCGAGTTTGACCAAAAAGGATCTGTCGCCACCAAATATGGCGATAAAACCCAACTGCTGGCCGCCATCGATGCTCTGAAAAAGCATGACATCGCCGTTCTGCTTGATGTGGTGGTGAACCACAAAATGGGCGCAGATGAAAAAGAACGCATCCAGGTTCAACGGGTAAACGAACAAGACCGCACGCAGATCGACGATGAAGTCATCGAGTGTGATGCCTGGACCAAATATTCCTTCCCCGTCCGCGACGGCAAATATTCGCAGTTCGTCTGGGACTACAAATGTTTTAGCGGCATCGACCACATCGAAAACCCCGATGAAAACGGCGTCTTTAAAATCGTAAACGATTATACCGGCGACGGCTGGAACGATCAGGTCGATGGCGAAATGGGTAATTTCGATTACCTGATGGGTGAAAACATCGATTTCCGCAATCATGCGGTCACCGAAGAGTTGAAATACTGGGCGCGTTGGGTGATGGAACAAACGCAATGCGATGGTTTTCGTCTTGATGCGGTCAAACACATCCCGGCCTGGTTCTACAAAGAGTGGATTGAGCACGTTCAGGAAGTAGCGCCCAAACCGCTGTTTATCGTAGCCGAATACTGGTCGCATGAAGTTGAAACGCTCCAGAATTACATCAACCAGGTTGACGGACAAACGCTGTTGTTTGATGCGCCGCTACAGATGAAATTCCACGAAGCTTCGCGGCTTGGACGCGATTACGACATGAGTCAGATTTTCACAGGAACACTCGTGGAAGCCGATCCGTTCCACGCCATCACGCTTGTGACCAACCATGACACGCAGCCGCTACAGGCTCTGGAAGCGCCCGTCGAGCCGTGGTTTAAACCCTTAGCCTATGCGCTGATTTTGCTACGTGAAAATGGCGTGCCTTCTGTGTTTTATGCGGATTTATTCGGCGCGATTTACGAAGACACAGGCGGCGACGGCAACAGTTATAAAATCGAAATGCCGGTTATTGAGCAACTCCACGAGCTGATCGACGCCCGCCAGAAGTTTGCGCACGGCGTGCAGACGCTCTATTTCGATCATCCTAACTGTATCGCTTTCAGCCGCAGCGGCACCGATGAAGCGCCCGGTTGCGTCGTCGTGCTTTCTAACGGTGACGACGGTGAAAAAACGTTAGCGCTGGGCGATAACTACGGCAACAAGCGCTGGAAAGATTTTCTCAATAATCGCCAAGAAATTGTCGAAACCGACATAGAAGGCAACGGGGTCTTTACCTGCAAAGGTGGCAGTGTGAGCGTATGGGTTATAGAGGATGTGTTGTGAGTCGTTAAAATTACTGAGCAGCAAGTTGTTTGCACCGGCCTACAGTGCAGGCGTAGGCCGGTCAGTGGCTGCGCGTTTTAAGGCAGCGGGGAAATGAGCGGGTTCTTCTGCAGATAATCCGCGCATTCCTGCGTCGGACGGTCCACACGCTTCAACGTCATACGGTCGTAATCGAGGCGATCGCCGTCTCTGTCGATGGCATACACATCTTTTTTATGGGTGACGTTATACAAGTCATCACTGCGGATCATTAATTTACCCGGTAACGCAATCACGCGCTTCCACTGACGGCAATCCAGCGTATCACCCTCTTTGGTGATAACCAGCGTCGCAATCGCCTCCGGGCTGACCATCGCACTTTGTGGCCCTTCCGACTGCCAGTAGCCTTCAAGGCCCGCTGGTGCAGGCGCTTTGACCACATTGTTATAGTCATCTATTTGGGCACAGCCACTCAGCGCCAACAGTGCGCCAATCATCGCAAAATTTTTCATCACCTATCCTGAAAACCGTGAAAAAAATATTGTGTCATTAAAGCCTTAACGCTTCCAGCCTTACTTCTGCGCAATGATGGAGATATGACCGTTACTTTCGAGGATCGCAAATTTAATCTCCGCAAGCTTCGTCAGCCCCTGGTTATTGCGCGCCGACACCATAATGTCCTCTTCGGAGATATCCACCAGTTTCATTTTTTCATGCATCTGTAAGTATCCCTGTAAAACGGCCCATTCACTTTTAGAGATCTTCCGACATACTGATTATGTTCCCTGAGGATCATATCCATGCACGCGCCTTACGGGTAAACAAATTGGGTGATCGTAACAGGAGGGAGTTGATTCACTCGCAGCGCCGTTTTTACCTTCCCCGCGCTACGCGGCTGCACGCTCAACCAGAGGGTATGCGTGCCCCCTTCCGGCTGATCATGGAACTCAAGGGTCATGCTGCCATTCTGGCTGCTGAAACGCCACGGCTGCGGATAGAGCGCATTAATTTCGAACGTATCCATAAACTGCCCGCCGAGAGTCACGGTGTAGCTCTCACCCGGCGGCACTTGCATAGTGAGTTTGAGATCCATGTCGCTTTGGCTACGACCAAAACGTTCATAGTCTGCATGCAGCGTGCCATCGGCGTTCACCGCTGCGCCATTACTTAAGACACCTTTTGAAAACAGGCCACAGAACCCGGCTAACAGCAGTAAAACCAACAACACAAACCCATACTGACGGGCAACATTCTCCACCCGTAACCATAAAAGATGCTCCACCACTGGCGCGTGGTGCGACGAAGACGATTTGGACACTGGCATGGTTGTCTCTGCATTAGCGAACCGTAAAGCAAAGTATGGTTGCAAACGCAGGAACGGGAAGTGCCGTGAGGAAAAAGTTATGCCTGTTGTTACGTCTTTTCTCTTTAGACCTAAACCTGCATGCTCATCATTTCCTGATACGCGGATACCAACTTGTTACGCACCTGAATGCCCATCTGTAATGAGACGGACGATTTTTGCAGGTCGGTCATCACATCGTTCAATCCGATGCCCGGCTCACCTAAGGCAAATTTCTCCGCTTGTGCTTTGGCACTGTTCTGCGTGTCGCTGATGCGGTCGAGCGCGGCGTTGAGCTGCCCGGCAAAGCTGATGCTCGGCTGTTCTTCTACCTGCTGATTGCGGGCGACGCTGGCCGCAGCCTGCATCTGCGTCAAAACCCCTTCGATACCTGTAATGGCCATATTTTTCTCCTGGTCAATGTCGTTGGGGATGAGATTAGCAGCTTGTCAATGAGATAAAGGCGCTAATTAACGTTAAAAAACCCGACTATTTGAGCCATAGAAAATTCCGAATAAGCAAATAATGGCATCGCTACCACTTTGCCTTTGCCGACCGGGAGTCAGCCTTGCTTTTGTACACGTTTACCGCCATCGACCTGGATTCACGAGGTGCGCAATGAGCGCGACAGCCACGACCACGCCAAACACTAAAATGCCTGAGTGGGTCACTCGCCTGCGCGCTAACCCGAAAATCCCTTTAATGGTTGCCAGTGCAGCAGCCGTGGCGATCGTCGTCGCGCTGGTGCTATGGGCAAAAGCGCCTGACTACCGCACGCTGTTCAGCAACCTGACCGATCAGGACGGCGGGGCTATCGTCACCCAGTTGCAACAGATGAACGTGCCGTATCGCTTTTCCGATAGCGGCGGCGCCATTGAAGTGCCTGCTGATAAAGTCCACGAACTGCGTCTGCGCCTCGCCCAACAAGGCCTGCCGAAAGGCGGTGCGGTGGGCTTTGAACTGTTGGATCAGGAAAAATTCGGCATCAGCCAGTTCAGTGAGCAGGTGAACTACCAGCGTGCGCTGGAAGGTGAACTCGCCCGTACCATTGAAACCCTCGGCCCGGTCAAAAGCGCACGCGTGCATTTGGCGATGCCGAAACCGTCGCTGTTTGTTCGCGAGCAAAAACTGCCATCGGCTTCCGTCACGCTGAACCTTGAGCCGGGCCGTGCGCTCGACGAAGGTCAGATTGCGGCCGTCGTGCATTTAGTCTCCAGCGCCGTAGCGGGCTTGCCGCCGGGTAATGTGACACTGGTCGATCAGGCGGGCCATCTGCTGACGCAATCGACATCAGGCGATCGTGACCTGAACGACGCGCAGCTTAAATATGCCTCTGATGTAGAAAGTCGTGTTCAGCGCCGTATCGAATCGATTCTGTCGCCAATTGTGGGTAACGGCAACGTTCATGCGCAGGTGACCGCACAGATCAACTTCGACAATAAAGAGCAAACCGAAGAGCAATACAGTCCGAACGGGGATGCTGCTCAAGCGGTGATGCGTTCCCGTCAGTTGAATGAAACTGAACAGGTTGGCGGCCAGAATCCAGGTGGCGTACCGGGTGCGCTGTCCAACTCCCCTGCCCCGGCACCGAGCGCACCTATTTCAACGCCGCCTGCCAACCAGCAGAATGCGGCTCAGGGACAGCAGCGAACCACCAGTGCTAACAACCAAAGTGGCCCGCGCAATACGTCGCGCAATGAAACCACTAACTACGAAGTCGACCGGACTATTCGCCACACCAAAATGAACGTGGGTGATATTCAGCGTCTGTCGGTGGCTGTGGTCGTGAACTACAAAAATCTGCCGGATGGTAAGCCGCTGCCGCTGACCGCCGATCAGATGAAACAGATTGAAGATTTAACTCGCGAAGCGATGGGCTTCTCCACACCACGTGGCGATACCCTGAACGTGGTCAACTCGCCGTTTAGCGCAGGCGATGAAACCGGTGGTGAGCTGCCATTCTGGCAACAGCAGTCGTTTATTGATCAGTTGATGTCTGCCGGACGCTGGGTGCTGATTGCACTGGTGGCGTGGATCCTGTGGCGTAAAGCGATTCGTCCGCAGTTGTTACGTCGCGACGAGATCGCCAAAGCCGCGCTGGAAGAAGCAAAACTTGCACGTGAAGCCAATGAAGCAGTTCAGGTTCACCTCAGCAAAGATGAGCAACAACAGAATCGCCGTGCCAATCAGCGCCTGAGTGCAGAAGTGTTGAGCCAGCGTATTCGCGAAATGTCAGACAACGATCCGCGCGTCGTCGCGCTGGTCATTCGCCAGTGGATGAGTAACGACCATGAGTAATGTCCTGTCAGGTACAGATAAAAGCGTCATCCTGTTGATGACCATTGGCGAAGACCGCGCAGCGGAGGTGTTCAAACACCTCAATGCCCGCGAAGTGCAGGCCCTCAGTGCCGCGATGGCTAACGTGCGCCAGATTTCCAACAGCCAGCTTGCCTCAGTGCTGGCAGAGTTTGAGCAGGAAGCCGAGCAATACGCTGCGCTGAACGTCAATGCCAACGAATACCTGCGTTCTGTGCTGGTAAAAGCGCTGGGCGAAGAGCGTGCATCCAGCCTGCTGGAAGATATTCTCGAAACCCGCGAAACCACCAGCGGCATGGAAACGCTCAACTTTATGGAGCCACAAAGCGCGGCCGATCTTATCCGCGACGAGCATCCGCAGATCATCGCCACCATTCTTGTGCACCTCAAACGTGGTCAGGCCGCGGATATTCTGGCGCTGTTCGACGAACGTCTGCGCCACGATGTGATGTTGCGTATTGCCACCTTTGGCGGTGTACAGCCAGCCGCACTGGCAGAACTGACCGAAGTGCTGAACAACCTGCTCGACGGTCAGAACCTCAAGCGCAGCAAAATGGGCGGCGTGAGAACGGCGGCAGAAATCATCAACCTGATGAAAACACAGCAGGAAGAAGCGGTCATTACCGCCGTTCGCGAATTCGACGGCGAGCTGGCGCAGAAAATCATCGACGAGATGTTCCTGTTCGAAAACCTGGTCGAAGTGGACGATCGCAGCATCCAGCGCCTGTTGCAGGAAGTGGATTCCGAATCGCTGCTGGTCGCGCTCAAAGGTGCCGAACAGCCGCTGCGCGAGAAGTTCCTGCGCAATATGTCTCAGCGTGCAGCCGATATTCTGCGCGACGATCTGGCCAACCGTGGCCCGGTTCGTCTGTCTCAGGTGGAGAACGAACAGAAAGCCATTCTGCTTATTGTGCGTCGTCTGGCCGAAACCGGTGAGATGGTAGTTGGCAGCGGAGAAGACACTTATGTCTGATTCCACGCCGTGGAAAGTCTGGCAGCCTGACGATCTGGCCCCGCCGATTAAAGCCTTTGTGCCTGCGTTTATCGACGAAAGCGTTGATGAACCGGTTGAAGAGATTTCCGAGGAGCAGAAGCTGCAACAACAGCTGGCGCACATCCAGATGCAGGCCCATGAACAAGGCTATAACGCCGGACTTGCCGAAGGCCGTGCTGCCGGACAGTCTCAGGGTTATCAGGAAGGTCTGGCGCAAGGGCTGGAACAGGGTCTTGCGCAGGCGCAACAGCAACAGATCCCACTGCACGCCCGTATGCAGCAACTGGTTAGCGAGTTCCAACATACACTCGACGCGCTGGACAGTGTGATCCCGTCGCGCCTGATGCAGATGGCGCTGGAAGCGGCGCGTCAGGTGATTGGTCAGGCACCGATTGTCGATAACTCGGCGCTGATCAAACAAATCCAGGCGCTGCTGCAACAGGAACCGCTGTTCAGCGGCAAGCCGCAACTGCGTGTTCACCCCGATGATTTGCAGCGCGTAGAAGAGATGGTGGGCGCGACGTTAAGCCTGCACGGCTGGCGGCTGCGCGGTGACCCGACACTGCATCACGGCGGCTGTAAAATTTCCGCCGAAGAAGGCGATCTCGACGCCAGCGTGGCGACCCGCTGGCAGGAGCTGTGCCGTCTGGCCGCTCCGGGAGTGGTGTAATGACCGCGCGCCTGACCCGTTGGCTCACTACGCTCGATAATTTCGAGACCAAAATGACGCAGCTTCCGTCAGTGCGTCGTTACGGACGGCTGACGCGTGCCACCGGGCTGGTTCTGGAAGCGACGGGCCTGCAATTGCCGCTCGGCGCGACCTGCGTGATTGAGCGTCAGGACGGCGCGGAAACCCGCGAAGTCGAAAGTGAAGTCGTTGGCTTTAACGGTCAGCGCCTGTTTTTGATGCCGCTGGAAGAAGTCGAAGGCATTTTGCCGGGCGCTCGTGTGTATGCGCGTAATGCGTCTGGCGACGGTTTACAGAGCGGCAAGCAATTACCGCTCGGTCCGGCGCTGCTCGGACGCGTGCTCGACGGCGCAGGCAAACCGCTTGATGGCCTCCCTGCACCGGACACCACCGAAACCGGCGCGCTGATCACCCAGCCGGTTAACCCGTTGCAGCGTACTGCAATTGAACACGTTTTAGATACCGGCGTGCGCCCAATCAACGCCCTGCTCACCGTAGGACGCGGCCAGCGTATGGGCCTGTTCGCCGGTTCCGGCGTCGGCAAAAGCGTGCTGCTCGGCATGATGGCGCGTTATACGCAGGCCGATGTGATTGTCGTGGGCCTGATCGGCGAGCGTGGCCGCGAAGTAAAAGATTTTATCGAGAACATTCTCGGGGCCGACGGACGCGCACGTTCGGTGGTGATTGCTGCACCCGCTGACGTTTCGCCTTTATTGCGTATGCAGGGCGCGGCGTATGCCACGCGTATCGCCGAAGATTTTCGTGACCGCGGTCAGCATGTGTTGCTGATCATGGATTCCCTGACCCGTTATGCGATGGCGCAGCGTGAAATTGCGCTGGCTATCGGTGAGCCACCGGCGACCAAAGGCTATCCACCGTCGGTATTCGCCAAACTGCCTGCGCTGGTTGAACGCGCCGGGAACGGCATCAGCGGCGGCGGCTCGGTCACCGCTTTTTATACCGTACTGACGGAGGGTGACGATCAGCAGGATCCGATCGCCGACTCCGCGCGTGCGATCCTTGACGGTCACATTGTGCTGTCCCGCCGTTTGGCGGAAGCGGGCCATTATCCGGCCATCGACATCGAAGCCTCTATCAGCCGCGCCATGACGTCGCTCATTACTGAGAAACATTACGCGCGGGTAAGAAACTTCAAACAACTGCTTTCCAGCTTCCAACGTAACCGCGATCTGGTCAGTGTCGGCGCGTATGCCAAAGGCAGCGACCCGATGCTCGACAAAGCGATCGCGTTATGGCCGCAGCTGGAAGCGTTTCTGCAACAGGGCATCTTTGAAAAAGCGGATTGGGACGATTCACTCCAGGCACTGGAGCTTATCTTCCCGGTCGCCTGACCGCAGGAGTAAACGATCATGGCACAACACGGTGCGTTAGCCACGCTGAAAGAACTGGCCGAAAAAGACGTCGATAGCGCTGCTCTACAATTGGGCGAGATGCGACGCGGCTGTCACCAGGCGGAAGAGCAGCTGAAAATGCTGATGGATTACCAGCTTGAGTACCAGAACAACCTCAACAGCAACATGACTGAGGGTATGGCAAGCCTGCGCTGGCAGAACTATCAGCAGTTTATTCAGACGCTGGAAAAGGCTATCGATCAGCATCGCCAGCAGTTGTTGCAGTGGAATCGTAAAGTCGAACAGGCGCTCAACGCCTGGCGCGAGAAAAAGCAGCGTTTGCAGGCATGGCAGACGCTACAGGACAGACAGGCCGCCGAAACGCTGTTGACGGAAAACCGTCTGGACCAGAAAAAAATGGATGAGTTCGCCCAGCGTGCCACCTTAAGGAAACCCGAATGATTATTCTGCCGAAACTTATCGTCAGTGATGCCGACATCACCTCTGCTACACAGACTGGCTTAACCGTCGGAGCCACCGACGGTGCACAGGATTTTTTCGCCCTGCTCTCCGGCGCGATGTCTGGCAAAACCGCTAAAGACGGCAAGCTGACGCTGGCCGATCTGCAGGCCGCCAGCCAAACATTACCGCAGGGCGTCGCCAAAACCACGCTCACCAAACTGCTGGCGCAGCAAGGCGACGAGCCGACGCCAAAAGTCGATTTGACCACGCTGACCGATGCGCAGTCGGTGTTGAGTGCGCTGACGCCCGAAGCAAAAATCGACGTTGTGAAACAGCTGACCAAAGAGCTACAAAAGAGTGACGACAAACCTACTCTTAGTAATGAAGAGATGGCCGGATTAAGCGCGCTGATGGCAATGCTGCCACACACCGCGACCGCCACAGCTGCACTGCCTGCAACATCGGGCACTGCGACAATTGCCACTGGGGGTACCAGCGTAAAAGGTTTCGCTGATGTAGCCGCAGCAGCAACGGGTGTCGAAACGGATAAGTCCAGGAAACCCGAGCAATCTGTAAGCAAAGAATTTACGCTCCCGCAGACAACACAAGGGCTGCAAGCGGTTCAAACCACAGATAACTCTGCCGGACAGTCTCCATTGGCTGCCGCAGTGGTCGCGAAAGCCGACACCGAGAGCTCGCTGTCTGCCGCGACACCGACGGTAAATATCGCGCCGGTTATCAGTAATGCAACCGCAACGGTGAACACACACCCGGTTGTCACCATTAATTCTCAGTTGGGCACACCTGAGTGGCAGCAGAACGTGAGTCAGCACATCACCCTGTTTACCCGTCAGGGCCAGCAAACTGCGGAGCTGAAACTGCATCCGGAAAACCTAGGTCCGGTGAATATCACCCTCAAGATTGACGACAATCAGGCGCAAATCCAGATGGTCTCCGCGCACAGCCATGTTCGCGCCGCGCTGGAAGCGGCTATCCCGATGCTGCGTACTCAGCTTGCCGAAAACGGTATTCAGCTGTCGCAAAGCAACGTCAGCAGCGAAAGTTTTGCCGGACAACAGCAGCAGTCCACGTTTAATCAGCAATCATCGCAACGTTCGACTGAAGGTCGCGCATTTGCTGCCGATGATGAAGAGGCCCTGAGCGTTCCCGTTAGCCTGCAAGCACAGGCCCGAGGCAACGGCACCGTCGACACTTTTGCCTAACGCCAGAGGTAGCACGATTATTCCCGTCTTTTCCACCCTTTGAGCTGGACTTAAGTCGGGATAATCACCGGATATAGCAGTACCGAAATAGCTATACCTAATAAAGGAAAGCCGTAACAGATGACAGACTCCGCGATCACAAAGAAGAGCAAACGCTCAATCTGGATCCCGCTGCTGGTGTTGGTGACACTCGCGGCCTGCGCTACTGCAGGCTATAGTTACTGGCGAATGCAGCAACAACCCTCCGCGCATGCGAAAGCTGAGGCACCGCCTCCGCCAGCCCCCGTATTTTTGGCGATGGACACCTTTACGGTGAATCTGGGCGACGCCGATCGCGTGCTCTACATTGGGATTACGCTGCGTCTTAAAGATGATGCGACCCGCACACGTCTGAACGATTACCTGCCGGAAGTGCGCAGCCGCCTGCTGCTGCTGTTCTCTCGTCAGGATGCGACCAAATTGGCTACAGATACCGGAAAACAAGACCTGGTAGATGCCATCAAACAGACACTTGCACCACCTCTGGTGGCGGGCCAACCGAAGCAGGAAGTGACAGACGTGTTGTATACAGCTTTCATTCTGCGGTAATCCCATGGGCGACAGTATTCTTTCTCAGGCCGAAATTGATGCGCTGCTGAACGGCGACAGCGACAAGAGTGACGAACCCCAAGCCGGTACGCCCGGCGAAGGTGACATTCGTCCCTATGATCCCAACACCCAGCGTCGCGTGGTGCGCGAGCGCTTGCAGGCGCTGGAAATCATCAACGAGCGTTTTGCACGTCAGTTTCGTATGGGGCTGTTTAACCTGCTGCGTCGTAGCCCGGATATTACCGTCGGCGCGATCCGCATTCAGCCCTATCACGAGTTTGCCCGTAACCTGCCGGTGCCGACCAACCTTAACCTGATTCACCTGAAACCTTTGCGTGGCACAGGTCTGTTCGTGTTTTCACCAAGCCTGGTGTTTATAGCGGTCGACAACCTGTTCGGCGGTGATGGGCGTTTCCCAACCAAAGTGGAAGGCCGTGAATTCACCCACACAGAACAGCGCGTGATTAACCGCATGCTGAAACTGGCGCTGGAAGGCTACAGCGATGCGTGGAAAGCGATTAACCCGCTGGAAGTGGAATACGTGCGTTCCGAGATGCAGGTGAAATTCACCAACATCACTACTTCGCCGAACGACATTGTGGTGAACACGCCATTCCATGTGGAAATCGGCAACCTGACCGGCGAGTTCAATATTTGCCTGCCGTTCAGCATGATTGAGCCGCTGCGCGAGCTGCTGGTCAACCCGCCGCTGGAGAACTCCCGCAGCGAAGATCAGAACTGGCGCGAAAACCTGGTGCGCCAGGTGCAGCACTCTGAACTGGAGCTGGTCGCCAATTTTGCCGATTTCTCCCTGCGCCTGTCGCAAATTTTAAAACTCCAGCCAGGTGATGTACTGCCGATCGATAAACCGGATCGCATCATTGCCCATGTGGATGGCGTGCCGGTGTTGACCAGCCAATATGGCACGGTAAACGGTCAATACGCGCTGCGCGTAGAGCATTTGATCAACCCGATTTTGAACTCGCTGAATGAGGAACAGCCCAAATGAGTGATATGAATAATCCGTCCGATGAGAACAGCGGTGACGTGGACGATCTGTGGGCTGAGGCGTTGAACGAACAGAAAACGACCGTCAACAAAAGCGCGGCCGACGCGGTATTCCAGCAGTTGGGCGGCGGTGATGTCAGCGGCACATTGCAGGACATTGACCTGATCATGGACATTCCAGTCAAGCTCACCGTTGAACTGGGCCGCACCCGGATGACCATCAAAGAGCTGCTGCGCCTGACGCAAGGTTCGGTTGTGTCGCTGGATGGCCTTGCCGGTGAACCACTGGATATCCTGATCAACGGTTACCTGATCGCTCAGGGTGAAGTTGTTGTCGTCGCCGATAAATACGGCGTGCGTATTACCGACATCATTACGCCGTCCGAACGTATGCGTCGCCTGAGTCGTTAAGATGAAACCCCAAATAGCTGTTGCTCATCAGCCCATCACCGCCTCTCCGGCATCCACACTTGTCGATGTGAGCGGCGCGCTGCTGGGGATTATTTTGCTGATTCTGGCAGCGGCATGGCTGGCGAAACGTTTTGGTGTAAGTGGCGTGAAAAGCGCCGCCACCAAAGAGTTGAAAGTCAGCGCCAGTACGGCGCTTGGTCAACGTGAAAAAGTCGTGATTGTTGATGTGGAAGATGCCCGCCTGGTGCTGGGCGTCACCGCCAGTCAGATAACGCTGCTGCATAAACTGCCGCCAGCGGTCATCGACCCTAACACCCCTAAACCTGAAACCCCTGATTTTGCCTCACTGATGAAATCCGTTATTAAGCGCCCTGGGAGAGACTGATGCGCCGCCTGTTGTCCCTTTCGCTTCTTGCGCTGTTAATGCTGTCCCCGGCGGCCTTTGCTCAGTTACCCGGACTGGTGAGTCAACCTATGCCTGGCGGGGGTCAGAGCTGGTCGCTGCCGGTTCAGACACTGGTGTTTATCACCTCGCTGACCTTCCTGCCGGCTATTTTGCTGATGATGACCAGCTTCACGCGCATCATTATCGTCTTTGGCCTGCTGCGCAGCGCGCTCGGTACAGCTTCTGCGCCACCGAACCAGGTGTTGCTCGGTCTGTCGCTGTTCCTGACCTTTTTTATCATGTCGCCGGTTATCGACAAGATTTACAACGATGCCTATCAGCCGTTCAGCCAGGACAAAATCACGCTTGAACAAGCGATTGATAAAGGCTCGCAGCCGCTGCGCGAATTTATGCTGCGCCAGACTCGTGAAGCCGATTTAGCGCTGTTTGCACGCCTGGCGAATACGCCACCGATTCAAGGCCCGGAAGCCGTGCCTATGCGCATTCTGCTCCCCGCTTATGTCACCAGCGAGCTGAAAACCGCGTTCCAGATTGGCTTCACTATCTTTATTCCGTTCCTGATTATCGACCTGGTGATTGCCAGCGTGTTGATGGCGCTCGGGATGATGATGGTGCCCCCGGCAACCATTGCGCTGCCGTTCAAGCTCATGCTTTTCGTGTTGGTAGATGGCTGGCAGTTGCTGGTCGGCTCGCTCGCACAAAGTTTCTACAGTTAAGGAGCGCCGTCATGACCCCTGAATCGGTAATGATGCTGGGCACAGAAGCGATGAAAGTCGCGCTGGCGCTGGCTGCTCCTTTGCTTTTGGTGGCGCTGGTCACCGGTTTGCTGATCAGTATTTTGCAGGCTGCGACGCAGATTAACGAAATGACGCTGTCGTTCATTCCGAAAATTATCGCGGTATTCATCGTCATCATCGTCGCTGGCCCGTGGATGCTCAACTTACTGCTCGACTATGTGCGCACGCTGTTCACCAACTTGCCGTACATCATCGGATAAGACGCATGATTCACGTCACCAGCGATCAATGGCTGCACTGGCTTAGCCTCTATTTCTGGCCGCTGCTGCGTGTGCTGGCATTGATTTCAACTGCGCCTATCCTGAGCGAGAAATCCGTTCCTAAGCGCGTGAAATTGGGGCTGGGGATCATCATTACGTTCATTATCGCGCCTTCCCTTCCCGCAACAGATGTGACGCTATTTTCGCCTAATGCGCTGTGGCTGGCGTTACAGCAAATCCTGATTGGCACTGCGCTTGGCTTTACCATGCAGTTTGCTTTCGCCGCGATCCGTTTCGCCGGGGAAGTTATTGGCCTGCAAATGGGGCTGTCGTTCGCGACCTTTGTTGACCCAAGTAGTCATCTCAGTATGCCGGTGTTGGCCCGTATCATGGATATGCTGGCCATGTTGCTGTTCCTGGTTTTTAACGGCCATCTGTGGCTGATTTCGCTGCTGGTCGACACTTTTCACACCTTGCCGATTGGCGGTCATCCGCTTAACAGCAATGCGTTTATGGCGCTGAGTCGTGCCGGTGGGCTGATTTTCCTCAATGGCCTGATGCTGGCCTTACCGATTATTACGCTGCTGCTGACCATCAACCTGGCGCTCGGCATGTTAAACCGTATGGCGCCGCAGCTGTCGGTGTTCGTTATCGGTTTCCCCATCACCCTGACGGTTGGCATTATTTTAATGGCAGCGCTAATGCCACTTATTGCCCCCTTTGCTGAACACCTGTTCAGTGAAATATTCGATCTATTAGCAGATATTATCAGCGAGTTACCAAAAATAAGTTCTCCTTAATATTAAAAGGGTCATCCTAAGGATATTCTTAAAACATAACTGCAAAAACATCTACCAGGATATATCTGGCGCGGTTCAATTGCTTTTACCCTTCTCACATAACATAACATTTACTTTACTTTAAGAAGATTCCTGGCAAATTATACGTAACTTTACGGGATAGTTGAGGTCGCCCGATTGTCTTTCCTTTGCTCTTTATTAGTTCAGGTTTAATGCGCTCTGACAATTAAGATGCAATCGGGCTATGGGTTAATTATCGTTACGCATTGAGTGAGGGTAAGCCATGTCAACGATTATTATGGATCTATGCAGTTACACCCGGCTTGGACTAACCGGGTATCTTACTAGCCGGGGGATAAGGAAGCGTGATATCGGCGATGTAGAGAGCATCAGTGAGCTTGAAGAGGCCTGCGGGACACTGCACCCGTCTGTCGTGTTCATTAATGAAGACTGCTTTATCCACGATACAGACAGCAGTCAGCAAATAAAGCAGATCATTAATCAACACCCCAGGACACTGTTTATCGTCTTTATGGCTATTGCTAATATTCATTTTGATGAGTATCTGATGGTCAGGGATAATCTTTTAATTAGTTCGAAATCGATTAAACCTGAATCACTGGATGGCATTTTGGCCGACTACCTGCATAAGCTCAGTGAGAATGTTAGCAAAGTTAACATCCCCACTCTTTCATTAAGCAGGACTGAATCAAGTATGCTGAAAATGTGGATGTCGGGACAAGGAACGATACAAATTTCCGACCAGATGAATATTAAGGCCAAAACGGTATCATCACATAAAGGTAATATTAAAAAGAAAATAAAAACCCACAATAAGCAGGTTATTTATCACGTTGTCCGATTGACAGATAATGTGACGAGCGGGATCTACGTCAATATGCGCTGAAATAATGTGCAAGCACTGGCGGAACAGTTCCGCCAGTGGAAAAACCGTCAGTCCGCTTTCTCAACAAAAATGCCGTCATTGTGACCGACTTCATTAAAAAACCAGATGCCAAGCGGGTAATCTTCCAGCGCCACCAGATACATAATCCCTTCACTAAATTGCTCTACGGCCAGCACCACGCCAGGCCGACGCGGTCCACCGTCCGTTTTGACCGTTACGCGATCGTTAACCTGCATACCTTTTCTCCTGTCTTTTACTTCAAGCCAGTGTAGAACAAAACGCCCGCGCTGGCAGCGCCTGCCGCGCCAATGGCTGTTTTTTTCGACGGTCTATACTCTAAGGTGGATGAATGTATGAGGACCCTGGAATGAAAACAGCCAAAGAGTATAGCGATACGGCCAAGCGCGAGGTCAACGTGGATGTCGATGCCTTGCTGGACGCCATCAACGAAATCAGTGAAAGCGAAGTTCACCGCGCCGGTGACGACCCGCATCATGTCAGTATTGATGGGCGTGAGTACCACACATGGCGCGAACTGGCCGAAGCGTTTGAACTGGATATTCATGACTTCAGCATCACTGAGGTGAATCGTTGACAGAGATTGCGGGTAAAAAAAACCCGACCATGGAAGGGTCGGGTTGAAGCTTGCTTTAGCAAGAAGCACTTGAAAATTCGTTACACCAGGAAATCTGATGCGGATAAGACATTATCCTCAATTTTTTTGTAAGACAAGCATTATTCATAATTACTGTGAATGGTTTTAGGATTTTACTTGCATGGAATTACGTTTAAGGAGAGGAAATGCCTGACCTACAAAAGCCGCTTATCGTCTTCACTGACGTTGAAGGCACCCTGCTCGATAGCCATACACAGCAGTGGCAAGCCGCCAGTGACTGGCTACTTCGCCTGCAAGACCATCAGGTGCCGGTGGTACTGTGCAGTAGCAAAACGGCAGCAGAAATGATGCTGCTGCAAAAAGAGCTGGGACTCGGTTCTCAGCCGATCATTGCCGAAAACGGCGCGGTCATTCAGTTGGCTGGTGAATGGGAAGACGATGACATGTTTCCGCGACTCATCACCGGTTCACCGCATGAAGAAATCCAGCATATCCTGCAACAGTTACGGGAAAATGACGGTTTCAAATTCACGACCTTCTCGGATGTGAGTGCTCAGGAAGTGGCTGAATGGACCGGAATGACCCTCAAACACGCGGAACTGGCGCGTCTGCATGAAGCGTCCGAAACGTTAATCTGGCGCGACAGCGATGAGAAGATGCTGGCGTTTACCGAAACACTTGCCTCGCTCGGCCTGCAATTTGTGCAAGGTGCGCGCTTTTGGCATGTGCTGGATGAACGCGGCGGCAAAGCACAGGCGGTAAGCTGGCTGCTCGGTCGCTATCAGCAGCGGGAAGGATTTCGTCGGGTTTCTATTGGGTTGGGCGACGGACCGAATGACGCGCCGTTGCTGGACACCACCGACTATGCGGTGGTGGTGAAAGGCCTGAATCGTGAGGGGATCACATTGCGGGATGACACGCCAGAACGGGCATATCACACTCAGGAGAGTGGCCCGAACGGCTGGCGCGAAGGGCTTGATTACTGGCTTTCATCATCCTGACAGCACACCTGGTTACGCCCTTTCTGTTTAGCCAGATAAAGACGACCATCGGCAATGGATTGCAGATATTCAATGCCATACAGCCCTTTTTCATCGCTGCTGCTGACGCCCAGTGAGGCGCTGATCCGCAGCGTCGCACTTTTACCAATCAATATCTCACGGCTATTAATACGGGCGCGGATCCGTTCAGCCATCGCGCATGCCTCTTCCCGGGTGGCCCCCGGCAAAACAATGCAGAACTCTTCCCCGCCCACACGCCCGGCTAAATCCTCCTGACGAATTTGCGCCCCAATCATTCCGGCGACGTGACTCAGGACGCGATCGCCCGTCTGATGACCGAAACGATCGTTAATGCTTTTGAAATGGTCGAGATCGAGCTGAATCACTGAAACGGGCAATCCTTGTGCTTCACTGTGTTTCGCGGCTTTATCAGCCAAATCGAACAGCGTGCTACGGTTATACAAGCGGGTCAGGCCATCATGCCACGCTTGCCATTGCAGTGATCCTTGAAGCGTACTCATGTTGCGGACCATCCGGCGGATGACCACCCAGGACAAAATCAGCATTGAAGTAAACAGTAGCCACAGCATTCCCAACGCAATTGAAATGGTGCCGAAATCACCGCGCACACCTTCATCGAGATGATGAATTCTTAGCAGGACACCGTCGTAATTACGTAGCTTTTCCCAGTTGACGTAGCGGGTTGTAAAACGCAAGTCTCCACGCGTACCCTTCTCAAACGCTTGGGCCAGTTGCGCTTTTTCAGGCTCGCTTAGCGGAGCAGGCGTCGTTCCGGCGTCCAGTGACGTGGCAATCAGGTTCATTTTGCGGTCATACAACCGATACTCGCCTTCTGCTTCCCCCTGCTTTGCCAGCATCAGCAGCTCTTTCATTTGTGGCAGCGAAAACTCAATCGCCAGCACGCCGTGCCAGTAGTGTTGATAATCAAGAGGTAGAGACACCGCCACGCGGCGCATCTCGCCATTCGGCGTATCGGCCATCCAGCTTAACCAGCGAATGTCGCGGCTCGGGTTATTTTCCTGTGATTGATCGGCAAACCAGGGGCTTGTGACCAGCGCATAATACTGCTCGACCACATCATTGTTATTCGCCAGCGGATTACTGGAAATGAAGAACCCGGCGCGGGAAACATACAGCATTTGTTGCGTCGTGCGCTTAAGCGTAGTGGACAAGCGCAGCAAATAGCCGACTTCAAGCGTCGCAGTCAGTTCATTGCTCAGTAACGCGTTTTCACGGGACAGCATCGTCGTTTCATTCACAAAGGCATCCGAAACGCCGAACACCGGCAACGTACGCTGATTATTCAATGAAATTGACCACTGATGCTGCGTGCGCAGGCGTTCAAAATCGACGTCCGCATTGCGTAACACTTCGAAGGCCAGCGGCGTCTTCAGCGCCGCCTGCATCCCGTTACGGTAGAATGTCAGCCGGTCGATATTGACCTGTAACTGGTTATTGAGTTCATGTGCCACGTTTTCCAGCGTGTTGCGTTGGCTGGAAATATAGGCATCTTCAAGAACGGCGACTTCACGCCATGTCAGCAGCGTTGAGAACAGCAGGACGATAAAAAAACAAACGTTGACCACCCGACCCGGGTTGGCATGGCGGCTGAGTCTGTTCAGCCAGCGCGAACTTTCCACTCGTGTTACGTGGGGCACACAAACTCCCTGACTATTCCCTGATACCGGTTAACAACCAACGAAAACGCCCGGCAGTCGCCGGGCGTGGTCATTATACCTCGTCCTGGACTCGCCGATCACCGGGTAAGAGTTCATCTTCGTGA
Source organism: Scandinavium sp. (assembly GCF_036271055.1). Lineage (GTDB taxonomy): Bacteria > Pseudomonadota > Gammaproteobacteria > Enterobacterales > Enterobacteriaceae > Scandinavium. The sequence continues at coordinate 71,524 of NZ_DATBBJ010000043.1, forward strand.
AACGCTTCACGCTTCACGCCAAACCCGTCATACCAACGGCATTCAACCATCCCGCTGGCATAACCCGTCACGACCATTCGCGGTCCGCCACTTTTCGGCTTAACTTCATCACTGACCAAATAGACCATAACTGCCTCCGGTATCAGAGAGAAACTGTTTCACGATAGCCGAAAATGGACCACTTTGCGTAATACCTGAAAAAGATTTACTCAGCAGAACGCAGCCGTGACACCAGGTTGACGCCCGCCAGCACAACGGCGCCCACCACTAAACCAAAAATCAAATTGAACAGCGTCGGCAGCAGCATCGCAATTACACCGCCCAGCCCTGCTGCAAAGGTTTCGATGGCGTGGTGTAACGGTACAATCCCGTGAACCACGATCCCGCCGCCGACCAGAAACATCGCCAGCGTCCCCACCACCGACAGCACTTTCATCAGTAAGGGAGCAATAAACAGCAAGGTTTTCCCCACCGCCTGCGCTATCGCACTGGTTTTCTCCACCAGCCAATACCCCATATCATCGAGCTTGACGATCACACCGACGAGGCCATACACGCCAACGGTCACCAGAATGGCAATCCCGGACAGAACAATCACCTGATTGAGTAACGGCGAATCAACCACAATCCCAAGCGTTATCGCAACAATTTCAGCGGACAGAATAAAATCAGTGCGCACCGCCCCTTTTACTTTATCGCGCTCAAAGGATAACGGGTCCTGATTGGCGATGGCTTCCAGTCTCTGCTGGCGAGCCTGGGGATCTTCTTTATGCTTGCGGGCATGCAGCGTGTGCACCACTTTTTCAAAGCCCTCGAAGCATAAAAACGCGCCGCCGAGCATTAACAGTGGCGTGATAGCCCAGGGTAAAAATGCGCTGATCAACAACGCCAGTGGCACGAGGATCACTTTGTTAATGAATGAACCTTTCGCAACGCTCCACACCACGGGCAATTCACGGTTGGCGCGCACGCCCGTCACCTGTTGCGCGTTGAGCGACAAATCATCCCCCAAAACCCCGGCAGTTTTCTTCGCCGCCAGTTTGCCCATCACAGAAATATCGTCCAACAAGGTCGCGATATCATCGAGTAACGTTAAAAGACTGCTCCCGGCCAAATGAGGCTCCTTTTGTTCTTTGTTGATTTAGCTGACATACAGTATGAGGCAAAAGGCGCGTTGCGCCCAGGCACACAAAGTGTCAACAAAAATACAACATAATCCACTGATTAAAGCGCTCGCCAGACGGATAGTTTTCCCGTTAACTATATGCGCCCTTCTTATTTCTCTTTTCGTCGTGAGGACGTATGCACGTCAGACAGCTATTACCGCTCATTGGAGCGCTTTTTGCACTTTATATCATCTGGGGATCGACCTATTTTGCCATCAGCATCGGGGTGGAAAGCTGGCCGCCAATGATGATGGCGGGTGTGCGTTTCCTTTCCGCTGGCGTGTTATTGATGGGCTATTTGCTGTTAACCGGGCATAAACTCCCTGCTCGCCGTCCACTGCTGAACGCCGCGTTAATTGGCGTGCTGTTACTGGCAATCGGCAATGGGTTTGTCACTATCGCGGAACATCAGCATGTCGCGTCGGGCATTGCTGCTGTGGTGGTTGCCACCGTGCCGCTGTTTGCGTTGTGCTTTAGCCGCTTTTTTGGCATTGCTACACGTAAGCTCGAGTGGCTCGGCGTGGCCATCGGTCTGGCGGGTATTGTGTTGCTGAACAGCGGCGGCAACCTTAGCGGCAATCCTTGGGGTGCAATCCTGATTTTGATTGGCTCATTAAGTTGGGCTTTTGGTTCGGTCTATGGCTCGCGCATTGAATTACCGACCGGGATGATGGCCGGTGCGGTTGAAATGCTGGCGGCGGGCATTGTGCTGATGTGCGCCTCAATGCTAACCGGCGAGCGATTGACGCAGATGCCGACGCTGTCGGGCTTTCTGGCGGTAGCATATCTGGCAGTTTTCGGCTCATTGATTGCCATAAATGCTTATATGTATCTGATTCGCAATGTCTCACCCGCTGTTGCGACCAGCTATGCGTATGTCAACCCGGTGGTGGCGGTCTTGCTCGGCACCAGTTTTGGCGGGGAGTCTCTGTCGTCGGTGGAGTGGCTGGCGCTGGGGGTGATTATCTTTGCCGTGGTGTTGGTGACACTCGGGAAAACGCTTTTCCCGCTACGCGCGACCGTTACGTCGTGTGAGGTTGAGAAGTAACCGTCAGCGGCGCAATGCCCTGTGTATCAATCTGCGCGCAGCCTACGCCCGCGCAGATCCACTCTTCCAGTCTCTCCCGTATTGCCTCATCGCTCAGTTTATATTTTCCGCGTAATGCACATTCCCAAACCACCAATACTCGCCAGCCCTGCTCTTTCAATCGATCAATATCTCGCGCGTCGCGCTCCACGTTTTTACCGATTTTTTGCAGCCAGAAATCCGTACGCGTTTCGGGTACTTTAAACAGATAGCAATCGTGATGGTGCCAGAAACAACCGTGCGTAAAGAGAATGCAGCGATGTTGTGCGAGGACAAAATCCGGGCGACCCGGCAGCGTGGGATCCTGAACGGTGAAATCGAATCCCGCCTCGCTCAACAGCGCGGCAAGGCGTTTTTCGATAGCGGTATTCTGCGTGCCGATGGCACGCATATTTTTACTGCACGTGGCCGGATTATGAACGTCCGCCATCGGCTTTCTCGGCCTGGCGTCGTTCTGCGGCCTGTAGAATACGGGATTTGAGCAACTTCGCCACGGCGGCAAACGCAGGCACGACGACGGAATTACCAAACTGACGGTAGGCCTGGGTGTCCGACACCGGAATGCGGAATTGATAACCCTGTGGAGACTCAAAACCCATTAATCGCGCACATTCGCGCGGGGTCAAACGACGCGGACGACGCTGCTGGTTCTGTGGATCATCAAAGTTTTTCTCACCCAACGCTTTATCCCAACCGCGATCGATAAGGATTTCCGCGCCGTCTTTGTAGTAGCGCGCAGAAAGCGTACGCGCAACGCTGCTGGCTCGCGTCGGATCAACCAGACCATAACCAAAGCCGTTGCCACGCGCCTGATGCTTTTTGGCATAGCGATAAAGGTATTTCCACAATACCGGCGTGAGGATAAATTTCGCGTCCACCGTGGGTTCGAGCAATTCCCCAAATGTTGGGCGACGTTCAGGGTACAAGGCAGGCAAATCCCGCAACGTGAAGTCTTGTTTCAGATTCAAATCACGGCGAAAACCGACCATCACAATGCGTTCACGATGCTGCGGCAAGAAATGTTGCCCGTCGATAATTTTAGGATCATCAGCGCCCATTTCGGCTGAATCGGCAACGTCATAGCCCAGCGAGTCCAGCGTTTGCATGATGATTCGGAAGGTTTTGCCTCCATCATGACTTTTCAGGTTCTTCACGTTTTCCAGCACGAAAATGGCCGGACGACAGGCGTCAATAATGCGGGCCACATCGAAAAACAATGTCCCCTGGGTATCACAGGCAAAACCGTGCGCACGACCCATCGCGTTTTTCTTGGATACGCCTGCCAGTGAAAACGGCTGGCATGGAAAGCCCGCAAGCAGCACATCATGCTGAGGAATAATGCTGCGAATATGTGCGGCGGCTTCATTGTCACTGACGTCTGCTTTATGGCTCAGCGTCACATCGCGAATGTCTTCATTGAACTGATGTTCTGCGGGGTCGCAGTACCAGTTGGCTTTGTAGGTGCGGACCGCGTGCTTGTTCCATTCGCTGGTAAACACGCACTGGCCGCCAATCGCCTCGAAGCCGTTGCGGATGCCGCCTATTCCGGCGAACAAATCAATAAAACGAAAATGCTTAGGATTCGACGTCGGCTGAGGCAGTAACGTCGCGAGACGAGCGTACTCGTTATCGCCCAGTCGACGATTGATTTTGCCGTTGTCGATGGCGCGTTTGAGGATCGCCGGACTCCAGTGCTGTTCACCTACTGCGTTTAACGTGGCAACCAGCGTTTTCACATCATAAATCGTCAGTAGCTGGTTGAGCAGCGTTTGTGCATCTGGCCCGGAAAATTCCGCGTCTTGTGGGGGGCGTGTGCGAATAAGTGTGTGCTGCATTTCAGTCACCGGGACAGACTATTTTCGCTGAGAGTAACACAATTTCTCTTACTGAACTCAGATGCCCGGTTCAAAACGCGCCAGAATCGCCTCATCATATTGCAGATAATCGCCCTGCAATTCAGCGCTCATTTTCGCCATAAACTGCACCAGATAGCGGGCGTTATGCTCAGCCAGCGCTTTCCCCTGCTCGGTTTGCATCGTAGCGGGCAGGCGCAGGAGTTTGTTCTGAAAATGATCGAGGGCATAACGTTGGTCGTTTAGCGCTCGCGAATCGGCAAAGGGATCTTCGGCATCAAATAAGGACACATTCAGTCTGCCTGCTACCGAAAAAACACGCGCTAACCCGATGGCGCCTAACGACTCCAGACGGTCGGCGTCCTGCACAATTTTGGCTTCCCGCGTCTGGGGCGTGATGTTCGCGCTGTGGCTGTGCGCTTCAATGGCATGCGCCACTGCTGGGTAAAGATCTTCTGGGAAATCAGGGAAATCCTCGCGCAGAATCGACACTGTTTTTTCCGCAGCCAATGCAGATGACCGGCTGCGTTGCGGGTGATTTTTCGCCAGGCTCACAATGTCATGAAAATAACAGGCGGCCAACATAACCCGTTCGTCGATATTTTCCTCTACGGACAAACGTTGGGCGGTAGCCCAGACACGGCGGAAGTGGGAAATATCGTGGGCAGCATCGTCGTCGTTATGATGTTGTCGTAACCAATTTTCAAAACGTTGCTGCCAGAGTTGTACTGTCATTCACCGCTCCTTTTCATACGCGCAAGAGCCGCAAGAATAGCAGTTTTTTGTTTCAGCTTCCTGACGTCCCGGAATGGCGGGGGCGTGTGTACCATGCTATTCCGCCCAGAATGGCGCCCACAACACTCAGCACCAGAAAACCAAGCAATGCGCCTAACCACTTACCTTCTGTCGAACCCAATTCCCCTTCAAGCGTAGTACCAGGAATGGACTCAATTTGGCTGACAACCCAACCATAACGCAGCATCGCCCAGATAAAGTATCCGCAAAAAGCATAAAACAACCACAACGCCAGCGTGCCACCGGGACCACGCGAAAGCCTTTCGGTCAAAAAAAGAGATTCTTCCTGTTGATACTGAAATGTTTCGTCTTTCACTTAACGCCACCAAAAATGTGAATTTCGTCACATTATAGCCTCGCGCACGGCTCAGAAAAGAGTTGGGCGCTTTCTTGTTTCATTGAGTTGCTGTTCTTTTGATCTTTGGCAAATTTTGCGTCACGCCGATGGCGTGTCATTCTCAAACTACTCTTTTTGGCATTGTTAATTTGAATATTTTCTTACGTCGAAGTGTAGATATCCCCATGTCTGCTTCCGAACTATAATTAATTTACCTCCTGTGCAACTATTCCCTGCCTTTTGTTGTTTTTACACTGCACTCATTTTATTAACTTTAATAGCACCTGACCTCGCCATGGTCAGGTTTTTTTTCGTCATTTTCATACCCCCCATGATTACATCTCAATGTATCATTCACACAACAAATAATGTTTCCAAAAATCGCTCAACTCACTAGCAAATCCATTACAACCCAATAGATAAGCGGCATGAATGCCAAAGCAATCTCAATTACAAATACATATATTACAGCCAAATGGAAATAAATTGAAATATTTTAAATAACTTATTTACATGTTTTCTTTAAATTAAAATGAACTTCATCGCTACTATTTATTTCGCTTCTCGGATAGGTTGCACCTATATTCAGGATATTTATAAATCAAAGGAATTATATAATGAAAAGAAAAGTACTGGCGATCCTTATGCCTGCGTTGTTACTGGCAGGCGCAGCAAATGCAGCAGAAATCTATAATAAAGACGGTAATAAACTCGATCTGTACGGCAAAGTTGATGCGCGTCATCAATTTTCTGACAATGCTGGCAGCGATGGCGATGAGACCTATGTTCGTCTCGGTTTCAAAGGCGAAACCCAGATCAACAGCGAACTGACTGGCTACGGTCAGTGGGAATACAATATCCAGGCAAACGGCACCGAAGGTAGCAGCGACTCTGCAACCCGTCTGGGCTTTGCTGGGATGAAATTCGGCGACTACGGTTCATTCGATTATGGCCGTAACTATGGCGTTGTCTACGACGTAGAAGCCTGGACCGATATGCTGCCAGTGTTTGGTGGCGACTCTTATACCTACACCGACAACTTTATGGTTGGTCGTGGTAACGGTATGGCGACCTACCGTAACAGCGATTTCTTCGGTCTGGTTGATGGCCTGAGCTTCGCGCTGCAGTATCAGGGTGCGAACGAAGGTTCTGAATGTAATGAAATTGGCTGTGCAATGGATCAGGAAGGCACCAATAACCGTGGTGATCTGAGCAGCATGCGTAGCGATAACGGTGACGGCTTCGGTCTGTCAACTGTTTATGATTTCGGCATGGGCCTGAGTGCTGGTGCTGCGTACGCATCGTCTGATCGTACCAACCAGCAGGAATCTTACAGCACCGCCGGCGGCGAAAAAGCTGATGCCTGGACCTTCGGTCTGAAATATGATGCAAATGATGTCTATCTGGCCGCTATGTATGCTGAAACTCGCAACATGACGCCGTTTGGTAACAATGATGCATTGATCGCCAACAAAACTCAGAACTTCGAAATCACTGCACAGTATCAGTTCGATTTCGGCCTGCGTCCTGAAATCTCTTACCTGCAGTCAAAAGGTAAAGACCTGACTGACGACTTTGTCAACAACAGCGACTGGAACGATAAAAATCTCGTTAAATACGTTTCTGTTGGCGCCAACTACTACTTCAACAAAAACTTCTCCACCTACGTTGATTACAAAATCAACCTGCTGGACAACGATGACCAATTCTACACCGCGACAGGTATCAATACTGACGACGTAGTTGGCGTTGGCATGGTTTACCAGTTCTAAGAATCACTTTGCATTTCGAGCCCGCCACGTGCGGGCTTTTTTTATGCGTGTTTTTTATGAATGAAAGGGAGCATTCCTATCACGCGAGTGAATATCGGGTTATAAACTGTTCAAAGAGGAAGAGAAAAAGGTATCTGTGACGAGGGTCGTTGAAAATATTTTTTGTAACTGCTTGAATAATTGGCGGAGAGAGGGGGATTTGAACCCCCGGTAGAGTTGCCCCTACTCTAGTTTTCGAGACTAGTCCGTTCAGCCGCTCCGGCATCTCTCCGCTGAGTGGTTGCCATGATGCCTGGTTCTTTGGCATTTTAACAGACCCTGTCCCTTCAATTGGCATCAAGTGACGAGTTTGCGAGCAAAGCGATGATTAAATGGCCCTGGAAAGCACATGACGCCCCTCATAGCGCGGATCTCCCGTGGGAACAGGCCATTGCCATACCTGTTCTGGCAAGCCTTTCGCCTGAAGAACAGCTCAGGCTGGTAAAGCTTGCCGATCGTTTTCTGCAACAAAAACGGCTTGTTCCTCTTCAGGGGCTCGAACTGACCTCTCTGCAAAACGCCCGTATCGCCCTGCTTTTTTGCCTGCCAATCTTGTCTCTCGGGATCGAATGGCTCGATGGTTTTCACGAGGTTTTGATCTACCCTGCTCCCTTTGTGGTGGATGACGAATGGGAAGACGATATTGGGCTAATTCACAACCAACGCGTGGTGCAATCAGGCCAGAGTTGGCAGCAAGGACCGATCGTGCTGAATTGGCTGGATATTCAGGATTCGTTCGACGCTTCAGGTTTTAACCTGATTGTCCACGAAACGGCACATAAACTGGACGTTCGCAACGGTGACCGAGCCAACGGCGTACCGCTGATCCCCTTGCGTGAAGTTGCGGGTTGGGAGCATGACCTGCACGCCGCAATGAACAATATCCAGGATGAAATCGATCTCGTCGGTGAAAGTGCAGCCAGCATTGATGCCTATGCCGCCACTGACCCTGCTGAATGTTTCGCCGTGCTCTCAGAATACTTCTTCAGTGCACCGGAGTTGTTTGCCCCCCGCTTCCCCGCGCTGTGGCAACGTTTCTGCCATTTTTATCAGCAGGATCCGTTACAGCGGATTCGTGAAAATGGGGATGATGACGGCAGGAATTTCCGCGTAGTACACTAAAACGACACATTGCAGCTATTTCATGCAATTGAATCAGTCAGTTAATTTTAGTGTTGACACAAAAAAGGCACGCCTTTAGTATGTGCCTCGTTCACACGATTCCTCTGTAGTTCAGTCGGTAGAACGGCGGACTGTTAATCCGTATGTCACTGGTTCGAGTCCAGTCAGAGGAGCCATATTTGAAAAGCCTGCTCAGGTAACTGAGCAGGCTTTTTGCTTTCTAGATTTGATAATCGATAGCCACTTCTTCCGGTTCCATCACCTGCCGCTTGATTTCCTCAACAGACAGACCCGCATTACACAGCTCCAGAAAACGCCAGACATAGTTACGCTGTAATTGACCGCGTTTAAGCCCAAGCCAAACCGTATTCGCATCAAAAAGATGGTGCGTATCGAGCCGTGTTAGCCTGCCGGTTTCCTGATTATCGCCTGATTGCTCCGCCACCAGGCCGATGCCCAACCCCAGTTCTACGTAGGTTTTGATGACATCAGAATCCTGCGCGCTAAGCACAATATCCGGGACCAACCCTTTACGATTAAAAGCTTCATCGATGCGCGAACGCCCGGTAATGCCCTGGCGATAGGTGATAAGCGGCCAACGGGCGATGGCTTCCAGTGTTAGCGGGACAGTTTGCGTCAAAGGATGCCCTTCTGGCACCAGAAGATTGTGATGCCAGCGAAACCACGGAAACGCCGCCAGCGTTGAATCATTGCTTAACCGCTCACTGGCGATACCGATATCCGCCCCACCATTATGCAGAAGCGTTTCGATTTCCTGCGGCGTGCCCTGAATCAGCTCCAGCCGCACCTCTTTGAATAATTCTCGAAACGCCTTAATCACTGGCGGCAAACTGTAGCGTGCCTGAGTGTGCGTAGTCGCGATGGTCAGTACGCCAGAAGCGTCGTTGGTGAACAGATCAACAAGACGACGCACATTGCTCGCCTCATTGAGGATACGCTCGGCAATCACCAGCAGCGCTTTGCCGGGCTCGGTCATGCCAAGCAGGCGTTTACCACGACGGATGAAAATCTCAATGCCGAGCTCTTCTTCCAGTTCACGGATATGACGACTCACGCCAGACTGTGAGGTGTAAAGCATGTTGGCGACTTCGGTCAGGTTGTAATCCTGCCGTGCCGCCTCGCGAATAATTTTGAGTTGCTGGAAATTCACCCTTTCCTCCAGGGACCTTCAGACATAACGCTATTGTTAGAGTCTGCGCCCCTGCTGAACAAATAATAAAAACCAGCAACTTATTCCTTTCGGATATAACGACTAGCTGACCATCAGTAGTTCGCGATTTTCGAGGGACGGACGACTGACCAGCGACATCAGGATCTCTTTCACCGCCTGAGCCTGTGGCGAAAGCGAACCACGCGCCGACATATTCAACGACAGCGGTAAACTCATCGACGGTGTAGTGATCCGCGCCATCCATCCATTCGCCGTGGCACAGAGCGCGCGAGCGGCTGATTCAGGTAACACCGTTACCCCCATTCCGCTCGCAATCGCAGCAGTTAACGTAGAGAGCGATTCAATTTCGCCGATGATTTTCGCGGTCAGACGACGCAAAGAGAAAGCCTCATCGACGCGGGCCCGCACGGCGCTATAGTCACGCGGCAGGAAAAGATTCATTTCTGCGACCGCAAGCAAGTCGACACTTTGTCCTGGGCAATCGCGCGTGCCAACCAGCCATAAATCTTCTTTCAGCAGTTGCTGGCTGGTGATCCCTGCCACGGGCGAACGCTCATACATCACCGCCATATCCAGTTGTCCGTTGAGCAAGCGATCGTTCAGCACGGTGCCGCTATTTTCATGCAGATACACCATCACTTCCGGTAATTCATTCCGTACGGCCTGCAACAAAGGCATGGTGATAGATGACGCGGCAGTGCCTGGCGCAAGGCCAATTGACACTTGCCCGCTCAGCGTCTGCCCCATGTTACAGACTGCCATTTGCGCCTGCTCACACTGGCGCAAAATGGTTCGCGCATGGGTGTAGAGAATTTTACCGGCTTCGGTTGGCGTTACTCCCCGCTTGGTGCGAATAAGGAGTTGCTGATCCATCTCCCCTTCAAGCGTGGCGACCTGCTGGCTTAACGCGGGCTGAGCGATATGCAACACCTCAGCGGCCTGAGTCAGGCTACCGATATCGACGATTTTTACGAAGTACTTCAGTCGTCTTAAGTTCATTTTGCCTCCGGTTCGGGATGCCAGGATTCAATCCGGCGATTCAGTTGTCGGAGGAGTTGCAATATGCTTGCCAATTTTTGACCAGGTGGACAAGTTAGCCCTGACAGGCCGCAGAATAAGAGATACTAATAATTTCCCGGCTTTTAGTAACCGGTCAGCAGATTGTGTAATGCCCCATCAGGAGTCGATACGCACCAAACCAGTGCGCGCTGTGCTATTTTTCAGCAATTAACCCTATTTTGCTGAAATTGTCAGCAGTCGAACGAACCTGGCATAGCGAGCCTTTGACATGCCGCTCAGGCATCGCTATTATTCGCCCCGTTCACACGATTCCTCTGTAGTTCAGTCGGTAGAACGGCGGACTGTTAATCCGTATGTCACTGGTTCGAGTCCAGTCAGAGGAGCCAAATTTCGATTCTTATGCTTCCCTATGAGTCTTTATTTGTTTTTGATTCAATAGGTTAGCGTGAAAATCTTTCCCGATGCGTATCTGTTTTTCTCTCCGCATCCGGCGAAATTGGTGGTCAGATCTGGGGTCAGATTGGTTCGATATCGGAGTGACCCCCAGATGTCCCTTAATGATTCAAAAATCCGCAACTTAAAATCCACATCTAAACGCATAAAACTGTCTGATTCGCACGGTCTGTATCTGCTCGTCAATCCGGGTGGTTCGCGTATCTGGTATCTCAAATATCGTTTTAATGGCAAGGAATCCCGTATCAGTCTGGGCGCGTATCCGTTGATCTCGCTCGCCGAAGCCCGTCAACAACGCGACGGTATTCGTAAACTTTTGGCGCAGAATATCAATCCCGCACAACAACGCATGACTGAGAAAGCCGCGGCTTCACCGGAAAAATGCTTTGAAGTTGTCGCACTGAACTGGCACAAAACCAACAAAAAATGGTCGACTGACTATGCAGAGCGCATCCTCGCCAGTATGAAAAATCATATCTTTCCGGCAATCGGTCATCTGCCCGTCACTCTGCTGAAAACGCAGCATTTCACGGCGCTGCTGAGAGTTGTCGAGGATAAAGGTTTTCTGGAAGTCGCATCCCGCACCCGACAGCAGATCTGCAACATTATGCGCTACGCCGTGCAGCAGGGACTGACGGAAAACAATCCAGCCCTGCATCTGGAAGGTGTCACCGCACCGCCGATTAAAAATCACTATCCTGCCCTGCCGCTGGAGCAATTGCCCGAATTATTTGAGCGCATCGGTGATTACCAGCAGGGGCGACAGTTAACAAGGTTGGCTGTGGTGCTGACACTCCATCTGTTTATTCGCTCCAGTGAACTGCGCTTCGCCCGCTGGAGCGAGATAGATTATAGACACAAAATCTGGACCATCCCCGCCACCCGCGAGGCGATAGATAAAGTTCGTTTTTCAAGTCGTGGCGCAAAAATGCGCACTCCGCATATTGTGCCATTATCCCGGCAGGCTATTGCCATTCTGAAGCAAATACAGGAAATCTCCGGCCATCTGGAGCTGGTCTTCCCCGGCGACCACAACCCGTATAAACCAATGAGTGAAAACACTATCAACCGGGCGCTGCGTCTGATGGGTTACGATACCAAAACTGATGTCTGCGGGCACGGCTTCCGGGCAATGGCCTGTAGCGCATTAGTGGAATCTGAACTCTGGTCGCGGGATGCAGTGGAGCGGCAAATGAGTCATCAGGAACGTAACAGCGTGCGGGCGGCATATATACATAAAGCAGAACATCTGGATGCCCGCAAGGCCATGATGCAATGGTGGTCTGATTATCTGGATATGAGTCGTGAAAAATATATTGCCCCCTGGATTTATGCTCGAGAAAATAATACAGCCCGGAATAATTAAAGTGTCGTTTGCAGATAAATAAAACTGATATAAAGACAGAACATTAATATTTTTCTGTCTTTATATTCCCACCTTCCTTAAAAAAATCGGTTCCTTATCAAACACACAGCCCCCTACCATATATTTAATACAACTAATGGAATCCATATTACACAAAATAAAGCCACATTCCTGCGCAGCTACTCATCAACCAGCGCTCATCCAAATCACAAATAAATATATAAATCAATGAGATAAAATAAATCCTGCGCCATTGGTTCGATTCCGAGTCCGGGCACGTATCGTCCCTATATGTCTTTATATGTATTCATGCGTTTCTATGTGAATTAAAAAACCAAAATTTTCATATACCTTACCTCTCTAAAAACATCAATACATAAAATAAATAATTGAAAAACCGCATCTCTAGATATTAAATAAAATATAAAGTTCGATACCCTATCCCGGCACCACACTTACTATCCCCACCGATAAAAACTCATATAAAAGCCATCATACTCAAAAACTTCAGGATGTTTAATCACCGCCCCTAATTCCTATTAAAATCATAAAAACATATAACATAATTCATTTCCCCTTGAGTGCTGTGAAAAATTCATTAGCTGTTTAATGATTACAAATCAGCATCAAATAATCAAAATTGATAACATATCTATATAAATTCATTTCACAGTCCATAATTTAAAGATGGAGTGTATGGTCAAAGGTTCTCAGATTATGTTCGACAAAGAGACACTAAAATGCCTTTAAATGACCATATAATTCAAAATGCAATCTCCCAGGAGAAGCCTTACAGACTTGCCGACTCTCAGGGCCTTTATCTCGTTATATCAAATAGTGGTTCTCGTTTATGGTACTTCCGCTTTCGTTTCAATGGAAAACAAAACCGCATTGCTTTTGGTCCTTATCCTCAAATCACAGTCGCAGAAGCCCGCAGAAAGCGTGATACCGCAAGGAGGTTGCTGGCATCAGGCATATCGCCATCCGAGCATCGAAAGTCTGAAAAAGCGGCCTCCGGCAAAACCCGCACATTTCAGCATATTGCCCTTGCATGGCACTCCAGTTGCCTGAATCGCTGGTCGGAGGAACATGCCAATAAAATTCTGGTCTGCCTCCAGCGATATGTTTTCCCTTATGTTGGTGAGAAAAATATCGCGAAGATTGAAACCTTCCATCTGGCTGAACTCATCAAGGCAATCGACAACAAGGGTGTACATGATGTCGCTGGTCGTGTGCGTCAGTATTTAACTAAAATAATGCGTTACGCCGTGCAACAAGGACTCATACACTACAATCCGGCATTTGATTTAGAAGACATTATCACTCCGGTTGTGGTTCGACATTATCCCGCCCTCCCCCTCAGGCGTCTGCCTGAATTACTGACAGCAATTAGTGAATATAAAGGCCATGAACTTACCCGCCTCGCACTTGAGTTGAGTCTCCACGTTTTCTTGCGCGCAAGCGAGTTACGACTTGCCCGATGGGATGAATTTAATATGAAAATACATATATGGGCGATTCCCGCAAAACGCAAAGCCATAGACGGAATAAGATTTTCAAATCGTGGTTCAAAAATGAAAGAGGAACATCTGGTTCCCCTGTCCGACCAGGCGATGAAGATACTGGAACGCATAAAAAAGATCAGTGGGGAATCGGAGTTTGTTTTCCACAGCATCAGAAATTTAAATAAACCCATGAGCGAGAACACTATTAACAAGGCACTACGGGTTATCGGATATAGCACAAAAAATGATGTCTGTGCTCATGGATTCCGGACAATGGCCTGTAGCACCCTTAACGAGTCAGGGAAATGGTCAAAAGATGCAATAGAACGGCAAATGAGCCATAAAGACCGTAATACTGTCAGAGCAGCATACCTTCATAAAGCAGAATACCTGGAAGAACGTTTCGAAATGATGCAGTGGTGGTCAGATTATCTGAGCACAAGCCGTGAGGAATACATCGCACCCTATATTTTTGCCAGATGGCCGGATATCGTCTGAAAAATCATCATAGTTAAAACATACAGGCATCTCAAGGCAGAAATGCAAGTCCCTGGACACTAGTTGCTAAAGAGATGCCTAGTTCCAATCTCATGGGTGGTTAAATGAACAAGGTTGGAACTACCGGCCATACTGGAATCGGCGCACCTTAGGGCTCCCCCGCCCAGCCCACCATAATTTTGATGTAGCTAAGCGCGCGACATAAAAAAGACGCAGATGCGTCACCAGTATGGTTATATTTCGGGGTTCCAATCCCGGCACCTGATTTTGCAGGTGCCGGATACTGCGATTGGAGTTAAGCAGCAAGTGGGTTTGAATGGAGGGAAATTAACAAAATATAATAAGCTGTATTAGCTCAGACCTGATCTGACAGTTACCGGTTATTTATACAGGTATCTGTCAGATTACATCTGGCTTAAATTTTTCTCAGCCCAGATGCGCTTTCCATCAAGTAATGTTTCCATTGGCGTCCGCCCACAGCACATTTTACCCTGATGAGTTCGCTCATTATTATAGTGAGCCAGCCATTCATCAAGATCTGATTGTAATGTGTCGAGTTCGCCATACAGTTTTTTACGGAATATGACCTGATAAAACTCATTCAATATCGTTCTGTGGAACCGCTCGCAGATGCCATTCGTCTGCGGTGACATTGCCTTCGTTTTCGTGTGGTCGATATCATTTATCGCCAGATAAAGCTGGTAATCATGCTGCTCCACTTTGCCACAGTACTCTGTGCCCCTGTCTGTCAGTATCCTTAGCACTGGCAGGCCCTGAGACGCGTAAAATGGCAGCACACGATCATTTATCAGGTCAGCCGCAGTAATCCGCGTTTTGGTGACATACAGCTTGCAGTGAGCAACCTTCGAGTACGTATCAACGAACGTCTGCTGATAAATACGTCCGACGCCTTTCAGATTGCCCACGTAGAACATGTCCTGAGAGCCCAGATAACCCGGATGAGCGGTTTCAATTTCACCGCTGCCCTCGTCATCACTGGCTTTACGTTCCAGTGCTGCGATTTGAGCATCGGTCAGTTCGATACCATCACGGGCGACTTTTTCTTCCAGTGCTTTCAGGCGTTTTTTGAAGTTCTCAGGGTTGTGGCGCAGCCAGACAGAACGGACGCCACTTCCTGAGATAAAAATGCCCTGTTTACGCAGTTCATTACTGCTCCGATGCTGACCATGAGCAGGGAAAGCAACGGCATAATCAACAACAGCCTGCTCAGTGGCATCATCAGTACGGTTCTTGAGATTAGGGGCGCGACGACTACGGTTTATCAGTGCATCCACTCCGCCTTCATCGGCCAGTTCACGATAACGGTAAAATGTATCGAGTGAGACGCCCATAATTTTGCAGGCTTTCGACACATTGCTGAGTTCTTCAGCCAGATTGAGCAAACCTGTTTTGTGTTTGATGGTGTGATTGGTAGTATGAAGCATGAGAGTTACCTCGTGTTTTGTATAAGGATTCGACACCCATATCAAAACCGGTAACCCTCAACCTTTCAAGGTTATGTGTCAGATCAAGTCGCGACTAATACAAATAAGCTTAGGGGAAATCGCAGATCCCCCCCTTTAACCAGCTTATTGGTACGACTATCGTTACAAATTAGTTTTTGCGTATCAGATTACGCAACCATCCCAACAAATTCCCCATAACTCCGAGATCTCTGGATAACTGCCTTGAGGTATCTTTCATCTCTTCCTCCAAGTTAGGAGGTTTAGCTGATGGATTATAGTAATGCGCTTTAGCTAATTTATCTCTTTTTCTTTCTGCCGTAATCTGGGCATCATTCCAGCTACCAACCTCAATGATAATATCCTGTTTAATAATGTAGTGCGAACGACAGGCGGAATACCAGTTACCAATGGATGGCGTCAACGATACAGACTCACCATCGTAAATCATCTTCCAGTCAGTTGGTGAAAATGGCGTAACAACCTGTTCCCCACAACCACAACAGCAGCAATGTACTGCTGTTGCGTACTCCATTGATATATATATCACGCCAACATCGAGTTCACGAGGAATGCTACGAATAAATCGATGTTCCAGTTTCTTTATTTTCAGCATTTCAAATCCTCATTCAGCAACATATTACCATCAGTGGTATAGGTGCAATGATGCTCGTTTTCCAAATCGCGGTAAAACCCTTTCAATTTCTTCCATTTTATGACAGCCAGAGCTGCGTTAAGCGCATTTAAATCAGCAACCTGTATATTTGAAGCATAAATATCTTTCTCCCCTCCGCCTGCAAAAGAGATACGTCCAGAATGTACGTGCTCGCGTTTGTCCGTAGTACTAGTAGTTACTCTAAGAATGCCACCAAGACTACCGTTCACCAATTCAAGGCCCATCCCAACATCAATGAAGGAAATACCAAGCGACTCCAGCTTTTGAATTATCGCTTTTTTTTCTTCACCGGCATCCATACAAATAAATGCAAACGTAGTACCGTTTATCAGGCTAAGGTTAGAATCGTTCAATCTGATGGGATGTACAATAATATTGCGATGCATTCTTTCGTAAATACCCTTGAAATAGTCCACTTTCAACGGTGCATTGCGGAGCTCATCCAATAGTGGAGCTCCAGGAGCACGAAATGCATTATGTTGAAGAAACTCATCAGCATCAAATAAGCGAATTTCGCGCACCGGCGTTTTAGATACTAAATCAATAATGTAACTACCCGTTCCGCCAGTACCAATAATAGAAACAATCTCACCTTCTAATTTCTCAGATAGCTTTCCAATTCCCGCACGATCGGACGCGGTATCAATATAATTAAAAACACTGTCCATTTCAGTTTCGTCAGGAGTCCGAAATATTTTAGGGCTAATCCCCGGTTGTAATACTGCTGCCGGGCCTGACAGGATGGTTGCATAAGTTGACATCTTAGCAAAATAGTCTGGATACCCTTGCGGCCCTGGCTTACTTGAAAAACCATGCTCGGCAGTAAGGCCATGACCAAAATCAAAGTGTTGGGATACATGACGGATTTCATTTAAAGGAACTCCATTTGCTTTGCACGGATATTCCCCATCCCAGTGTATTACGTGATTTTCAGGTTTGCGGGTGTGATCACCCGCCAGATCCAGAGATGTCACGAGGGTCCCTTTGCGTACACATTTTTGTGCATTGACATAGGGGACTTCCCGCATCACCAGGAAAGCACCAATAACCTGAACATGATAGCCAGCTTCGCGAAGCTGGCGTAAATCACTATTAAGACTGAACAGTTTTTGTGACATTGAAAATCGTCCCCTGATGTTTAACTTCGACGACACCACCCTCAGCCAGCTCACCAGCATGCGGTCTGGATTCTGCATGGCGATAAGTCATGGAATAGATAACGTTTGACTCGACGGGAGCGCCGGGAAATGCCAGTTGCACAACCTGCTCGAACGTTACCCACTTACCGGACACCGATTCCTCGCGAGAATTAACGATAATGGTGTACCCCTGCTCCGGCCGTTTAGCAGTGATAAAATGCTCAATGCCCGGTTCAGTAAGATCCAATAAATCATCAGGTTCAATAATACGGTCTGTCCCTCCCCGAACCTCCAGAAAAACGGCCTGCTCAGGCCCAATGCCGGACAATACATACAAAACATGGCCTTCAATAGCAGGCATACCCCATACAAGCTGGCGATCATCAAGCGTCAGCTTGAAGTCCCGATCGGTACGGAAAGCAATAAACCGTTCAGCACCCCATCCCCGTAAATCAAAGGTTTCATCAAGTCGGATATCTTCAAAATCACCAGACTGCAATATCGCACAAAGAGTAATTTCATCACGGTCATCAAGACCTGCTGCAGACAAAATCTGCCGCCCGGTAGGCACCGGATCAGAAACGAAAGCTGGCTGAAAATCTACACTTTCAATGGCTACGCTGATGCGATATTCACGTGCAGCCCTTAACGGACGGTTCTCACGAACGGCATCGCCAACATCATCAAAATCATTTTGAACAGAATTCATATCACTACCTTTTAAAGTTTTTGCCTGAAGGAGTTTTCTGGCTACATTCCTTTAATCGGGTGATCAGAACGCCGTCGGTAAATTTTTTTAGAATTTTTTCTTGAGGGGGCCTGCGGGGACGCCACCGCAGATAAAAAACGCAGGACATCCGGGGCAGCTAAACGTAGAGTCAGATATTTTAAAATCGCCACTACATATGCGAGTGAGAATCTCTCGCAATTTATTTTCGCATTTGTTTAGTGTTTGCGGCTTAAGATTGAGAGGATAAACCGTATTATCGGCTAAGTAGACCAACTCAACTGATGAACCTGGAAAAACGCTCTTTGTGGCAAGTGAAAACGCTTCATGTCTGATACCTTTCGGGCCTGCCCCGGGGGCATGCCCTGTAAATATGCAACGTAACGTACGCAAATCATCTCGTATCAGCATTTCATCAGCACGAACCGTTACCTTTGCACCGGTAAAGCTCAACACGAACTCATCCAACATTTCAACAGATGCCCCCTGTCTGGACTGGGTAAAGAAGGTGAGCATCTTTTCGGCAATATTGCGATAGTCGTCTACGTAACCATGTTCATGCAATCCCTGCTTTACAAAAGCAGTTTCCAGAATAGGTTGCCAGTCAAGCGCGTGTCCGTTACCCAGTCTGGTTATGGTCTGAAGCACATCGCGTACCGCTTCATGCATCTGCATAAATGCCGTTTCTTGTCGACGGCCACCGATGCACAGAAGATGTGTATAAAGAAAACGTCTGGGACAGTTATTATATAAATCCAAAGCATTAGCACTGAAATTCACGTCTCCCTGAAATTCAACAGGTAGAGGCGTATTTTCTGGCGCTATAGGCAGCTTTAATATGGGAGTTGTAACATTGTGCGAAACAGGCCCCATTCTGTCCAAAAAGTCGGAAAGTCGACGCAAGGATTTATTCTGACCTTTAGTCGTTGCACCGTAAAAAAACAGTCGATCCTGTGCACGAGACATTGCCACATAAAAAAGACATTCTTGTTCATTCTCATGGGATTCTTTGGCTATATCTTCAGACGAACCGTACCCACCAACAACCATCCCCTCAGGCGGAGGGCATTTCACTCCTCTGTATGAACCAGGGATCGTATCCTTATTCACTCCACTTAAATGAACAACGGGGAACTCAAGACCTTTTGCACCATGAATCGTCATTAATTTGACTGCATCAATATTTTGAGTTGCCGCTGGAAGCTGTCTGAGGTCGCGATCGTCGTTGAGCTTGAGTAAACGACGTATCCGCGTCATCATTTTCATTATCGGAACGCCACTTCCCCTGAACTGTTGCCGGGCAAAATTCATAAACTGCCAGATAGCAATACCGCGAGCCTGTCCATTAACCACTTCCGACGTTGCAATTTGAGCCACTACGTTCGTACGATCTAACAAGACCGTAGTAAGCACGAACCATGGATGAGAAGCACTACTAAAGCCATGTAGTACATTCTTTATTTTCTCAAACGAGGACAATCCCTCCGGCGATAAGGACAGCGACGATATGTCCCAGTTTCCGGGCTCATTATCTGTTATACGGAAGTGTTCCAGCACCTGAGTAACATCTTCCATCGGCATCTGAAATTCCGGCCAACATGCAATACGAATTAAACCCATTGCTCGTTTATCAGTCAGAAGAGAAACTAGCGCCACAAGATCCTTAACTTCCTGACGTTCAAAAAGGCTGCCCAGAAATAATACCGGAATACCTAATCGTTCCAGATCCTGCCCTAACGCAGAGAGTTTTTCATTTCCACGACAAAAAACCGCCTGATCACGATAACTAAATCCAATTTCTCGCATTCGTATAATAGACTCAGCTAAAGCGGAACTTACCAAATCTCCGCTTCCTACTGTTTGTATTTCAGGCAGTGATCCCGATGCGGGGCGATTTGCCGCAAGATGGCTCTTGAGCCCCCCCGTTTTCATTTCTGACGCAAACGCAGAAAATGCTGTAACAATCTCTGAAACAGAACGGTAATTAATCTCAAGTGATTGCGATTCTCCGCCAGGAAAATCATCCACACAAAAACGCGATATATTAAATGATGATGCTCCACGAAAACGGTAAATTGATTGCTTGGCATCACCAACTACCCAAAGATTTTCACCATCAGGTTTGAGAGCCTTTAATAACCGAATGCTGCTTCTGTTAACGTCTTGATATTCATCAACCATTACATGTTGATAATTATGCTGCAATTGCTGGCGCAATTCCTCATTTGTTTCAAGCAATTGTACCGGACGCATAACCAAATCACCAAAATCCAGACATCCCCTCTGTTTCTTTATCTTCTCGTAGGTGTCATAAACTACAGCAACTTCCAGCGCTCGCTCGGCAGCCTCACGTTCTTCAGCATTACTGGCATTATTGAGCATTTCCTGGGCAAGGGTGCGGTATTGCAATGCGTCTGTAACTTCATCTTTTGCCCGAGAGATAGCATTCAAAATATCAACAATATTTTGAGAAGGGTCATATAAATTACGATAATGTACGAGATTAAGACGTAAAAACTCTTCTTCCAGAAGCTCTACGGCTTCTGACCGATCCATTAAGCGGGGCTCCGCAGGTAAATCGCATAGATCATGGAAACGTCGGAGCAAATCAAGACCAAAGCCATGAAAAGGACCCTGTAAATAATTCTGTGTAACTGCCACCGTATTAAAGGTGATCGCTCAGGCGGTCACCGAACTCGATAATAAAACGGCTCATCGCCAGCCGCCAGTTCTGGATCGGCATACTCCATTTTTTTGAAGCATCCCTGATC
>NZ_DATBBJ010000044.1:0-35844 GCF_036271055.1 Scandinavium sp.
GGGTTACGCAGAGAGTCGTATCGGGAAACGAGATTGAGAGCCTGTCCAATGTGCATAAAAAAATCCGGAAACGAGGGAGCATTTCCGGATTCTTACACAGCCACTGGATCGATCAACCGATCCTTAACTGATCGGCATTACTCCTGAGTACGGTCTTTTTTTTTGATGGTCTAGCTAACAGCGTGACGATTAATCGTCGAGGAAGCTACGCAGGACTTCAGAGCGGCTTGGGTGGCGCAGTTTGCGCAGTGCCTTCGCTTCGATCTGACGGATACGTTCGCGGGTAACGTCGAACTGTTTACCCACTTCTTCCAGCGTGTGGTCGGTATTCATGTCGATACCGAAACGCATACGCAGAACTTTCGCTTCACGAGCAGTCAGACCCGCCAGCACGTCGTGCGTTGCCGCGCGCAGGCTTTCCGTGGTCGCAGAATCCAGCGGCAGCTCGAGGGTGGTATCCTCGATGAAATCACCCAGATGCGAATCTTCATCGTCGCCGATTGGCGTTTCCATGGAGATAGGCTCTTTGGCAATTTTCAGCACTTTACGGATTTTGTCTTCCGGCATCAGCATACGTTCAGCCAGTTCTTCCGGCGTTGGCTCACGGCCCATCTCTTGCAGCATCTGACGGGAGATACGGTTGAGTTTGTTGATGGTCTCAATCATATGCACCGGGATACGGATGGTACGCGCCTGGTCGGCGATGGAGCGGGTGATAGCCTGACGGATCCACCAGGTTGCATAAGTCGAGAACTTATAACCACGGCGATATTCAAACTTATCAACGGCTTTCATCAGGCCGATATTACCTTCCTGAATCAGGTCAAGGAATTGCAGACCACGGTTGGTGTATTTCTTGGCGATAGAAATAACCAGACGTAAGTTCGCTTCTACCATCTCTTTCTTCGCACGGCGGGCTTTCGCTTCACCGATGGACATACGACGGTTAATGTCTTTGACTTGCTCAATGGTCAGGCCGGTTTCTTCTTCGATCTGTTGCAGTTTCTGCAGGCCGCGCTGAACGTCGTCTTTCACGTCGTTCAGTTTTTCAGACCACGGCTTGTTCATTGCGACGGCTGCGTTGAACCAGGTTTCGCTGGTTTCGTTGCCGGTGAACAGGGTGATGAAGTTTTTCTTCGGCATTTTGCACTGTTCAACGCACAGCTTCATGATGATACGTTCTTGAATACGAACGCGTTCCATCATGGTACGCATGCTGTTGACCAGATAATCGAACTGTTTTGGCACCAGGCGGAACTGTTTGAATACATCAGACAGTTTCTGGATCTCTTCCTTGGACGCAGCATGGCTACGGCCTTTGGCTTTGATGGTGTCACGCGCCAGTTCGTACTGGGTGCGCAGTTCGCCGAATTTTTCACGCGCCAGCTCAGGATCGATGCTGTTGTCGTCTTCTTCCTCTTCTTCTTCCTCTTCCTCTTCTTCGTCGTCATCCCGCTCTTCCTGAGAGAGCTCTGAGCCGACGTGGGTCGCGGTTGGCGCCACGTCTTCTTCAGCGTTTGGATCGACGAAGCCGGTGATGAGGTCGGAAAGACGAGCTTCTGCGGCTTCAACGCGATCGTACTGCTCAAGCAGATAAGTGATCGCTTCCGGGTATTCTGCAACGGAGCACTGGACCTGGTTGATGCCGTCTTCGATACGCTTGGCGATGTCGATTTCGCCTTCACGGGTCAGCAGTTCAACGGTACCCATTTCGCGCATGTACATACGGACCGGATCGGTTGTACGTCCGATTTCGGATTCTACGCTGGACAATACCTGTGCGGCAGCTTCTTCCGCATCTTCGTCGGTATTGTTCGAGTTTTCAGCCAGCAGGAGATCATCGGCATCCGGCGCTTCTTCCATCACCTGAATGCCCATGTCATTGATCATTTGGATGATGTCTTCGATCTGGTCGGAATCGACGATATCTTCCGGCAGATGGTCATTGACCTCGGCATAGGTCAGATAGCCTTGCTCCTTGCCCTTGGTAACAAGAAGTTTAAGCTGTGACTGCGGGTTTTGCTCCATAAGACGGTATCCACACTTAATTCATTGATTGGTGTCGGTCGGCGATAACTAGTTACCGACTTTTAAAGCGAGGGCCTGCTTATATTATTGCCGCTGCGCCTCGGTGCGGCCTTCGGGATCGTCCCGATTGATATTCGGCACTTAAGCCGTTGAATTCATTTTTTTGCCAGTTCCTGGTTTAATGTCCAGAGCTCCCGGCGTTCTTCACTGCTTAACCCATGTGTGCGGTCTCGAGCTATCAACTCTTCTTGCCGCAGGACGAGCAGTGAATCAAACATATGGTTTAACGAGTCGGTGAACGTTTTCTCAGCGATTTCCTTATCTGCTATATCGTCCCACATCGACAGTTTTTCAAGGGTAGCGACTTCATTTGTGTCGCGATACTGTTCCAGCAGTTGGCCGGTGGTGAGTCCTGGCTGTGACAAACAAGTGTTGACCAGTTCAGAAAATAAGCCAAGTCCGGGCAGCTTTTTCGGATCAAGCCCGGTTAATGGTGGCACCAGAGCAGCAAGCTCAGGGTTCTGCACCAGTAATCCTATCAGTATACGCATGGTCGTGCGTTTTAGCTGGGGAGCGGGGCGAACAGTGCCACTTTCTGCCTGTTTCGGCATTAAACGCTCAAGCTGGGCATCTTCCAGAATCCCCAGTTTTTTACCCAACTCCTGACGCAAATAAATGCGCAGTGTTTCACCCGGCACTTGTGTTATCAGCGGCAGCGCCAGCGTACTGAGCTGCGCACGTCCGTCCGGGGTACTCAAATCTACCTGCGGCATCAGGCTGTTAAACAAAAACGTGGAGAGCGGCTGAGCCTGCTCCATCCGCGCTTCGAACGCCGCCTTACCCTCTTTACGCACCAGCGTATCCGGGTCTTCGCCATCAGGCAGAAACATAAAGCGTAACTGGCGACCGTCAGTCATATACGGCAGCGCCGTTTCCAGCGCGCGCCATGCGGCATCACGACCTGCACGGTCTCCGTCGTAACAGCAGATGACGTGTTTCGTCGCCCTGAACAACAGCTGAATATGATCGGCAGTGGTGGAGGTGCCCAACGACGCAACGGCATAGTTAATGTCGTATTGCGCCAGAGCAACCACATCCATATAGCCTTCGACCACTAACAGGCGCTGCGGTTCAGCTTCGGTTTGCTGCGCTTCATAAAGGCCATACAGCTGGCGGCCCTTATGGAAAATATCGGTTTCCGGGGAGTTTAAGTATTTCGGCAGGGCATCGCCCAACACACGACCACCAAACCCAATGACCCGGCCACGTTTATCGCGGATCGGGAACATCACCCGCTCACGAAAACGATCGTAACTGCGCCCTTGATCGTTCGTTACCAGCATTCCCGCGTCGGTGAGCGACTGCTTATCTTCACGGTTATTGCCGAAACGTTTTAAGACGTTATCCCAGCCTGGCGGCGCATAGCCAATCGCAAATCGCGCGATGACTTCGCTGCTTAAACCGCGCTTTGTCAGATACTGACGCGCAGGTTCGGCGGTAGAATGATTCAAGGATTGCTGATAAAACGTGCTCAGGCCTTCCATTAACTGATAGAGACTTTGCCGCTGATGGCGTTCTATCTGGGTCGGGCCGGAACCTGCTT
This sequence comes from Scandinavium sp., assembly GCF_036271055.1. Taxonomy (GTDB): domain Bacteria; phylum Pseudomonadota; class Gammaproteobacteria; order Enterobacterales; family Enterobacteriaceae; genus Scandinavium. The sequence continues at coordinate 3,632 of NZ_DATBBJ010000044.1, forward strand.
CGTACGGCACTTCGAGGTTATGCATGGCCGCCAGTTCTTCGACGGTTTCCACGAACTCGAGCTTGTCGTAGTTCATCAGAAAGTCGACGGCGTTTCCGTGCGCACCACAGCCGAAGCAGTGGTAAAACTGTTTCTCACCATTGACGGTGAACGAAGGCGTTTTTTCGTTATGGAAGGGACAACACGCGTGAAAATTTTTGCCCTGTTTTTTCAGCTTAACCCGCGCGTCGATAAGATCGACGATATCGGTTCTCGCCAACAGGTCATTAATGAAGACACGTGGGATACGTCCAGCCATAAGCCCCGCAATTTCAGACGCGTCATCCTTCATATTGTCTTCACGTTGGCAGCGGCGCTTTGTTGCCCTAAAGAATGCTCAGGGGACCCGCTAACTTGCCGTCTTGATACAATTTGAATGATATCGCGAATGCGAATGTATAAACGAAAATAAGCCGCGCATTCCTTTCGGAAGCACGGCCTTTACAGCTTGAACTCAGTCTGGATTGAGAGCGTGCGCTCTCAACAGATTAGTACAGACGAGTGCGGCGTGCGTTTTCGCGAGCCAGTTTCTTCGCGTGACGTTTCACAGCAGAAGCTTTAGCGCGCTTACGTTCAGTCGTTGGTTTTTCATAAAACTCACGACGACGAACTTCCGCCAGAACACCCGCTTTTTCACAGGAACGCTTGAAGCGACGCAGTGCTACGTCGAACGGCTCGTTTTCACGTACTTTAATTACCGGCATGTAACTCTCACCTTTGATAAATTCGGTTTGCCGCTGGCATCAACGCCAGCTTATTTCAAAATGGTGCGGAATTTTACTGCAACTACCGCTGCTTTGTAAAGCACCAATGCCGTTTTTGAACGGGACTTTTGTAAGGGGGACGAGTATACACGAACTCACCCCTCAGGGTATACATCGACCCGCATTCGCCCTACACTGCGCGGTATTGAAAAGAGGTAAAAACGAACCATGCGTGTACTGGGAATTGAAACATCCTGCGATGAAACTGGCATTGCCATTTATGACGATGTGCAAGGGCTGCTAGCCAACCAATTGTATAGTCAGGTGAAACTGCACGCTGACTACGGCGGCGTGGTGCCGGAACTGGCCTCCCGCGACCACGTGCGTAAAACGGTGCCGCTGATTCAGGCGGCGCTGAAAGAAGCGAATCTGACGCCAAAAGACATTGATGCGGTGGCCTATACGGCGGGTCCTGGTTTGGTGGGAGCGTTATTAGTTGGCGCGACCGTTGGGCGTGCATTGGCGTTTGCCTGGAACGTTCCGGCAATCCCGGTTCATCATATGGAAGGGCATCTGCTGGCACCGATGCTGGAAGATAACCCGCCTGAATACCCGTTTGTCGCGCTGCTGGTTTCCGGCGGTCATACGCAATTAATAAGCGTGACCGGCATTGGTGAGTATGCACTGCTCGGCGAATCCATTGACGATGCGGCAGGCGAAGCCTTCGATAAAACCGCGAAACTGTTGGGGCTCGATTATCCTGGCGGCCCAATGCTGTCGAAAATGGCGGCACAAGGCACGGAAGGGCGCTTTGTGTTCCCGCGTCCAATGACCGATCGCCCTGGCCTGGATTTCAGTTTCTCCGGTCTGAAAACGTTCGCGGCGAACACCATTCGTTCTAATGATAACGATGATCAAACGCGTGCCGATATTGCTCGCGCATTTGAAGATGCGGTGGTCGATACACTGATGATTAAATGCCGTCGCGCGTTGGATCAAACTGGCTTTAAACGTCTGGTGATGGCGGGCGGCGTGAGTGCGAATCGTACGCTGCGCGCAAAACTGGCAGAGATGATGCACAAGCGTAATGGCGAAGTGTTTTATGCGCGTCCGGAGTTTTGCACCGATAACGGCGCGATGATCGCGTACGCCGGTATGGTGCGTTTAAAAACCGGCGCCACAGCAGATCTCGGCGTCACCGTGCGTCCGCGCTGGCCTCTGGCGGAATTACCCGCCGCGTAAATTTGCCGGGCGGCACTTCGTTTGCACTGGCCTACGCTTTTGTAGGCACGGTAAGCGAAGCGCCACCGGGCAGCATGCATTACCCCTTCAGCATTCCCTTATCTTCCAGAAACGCAATAATCGTCGCCAGTCCGTCACCCGCTTTCAGGTTGGTAAACGTCCACGGGCGCTCGCCGCGCATGCGGTTGGTATCCCGTTCCATCACTTCCAGCGATGCCCCAACGTACGGCGCGAGATCGGTTTTGTTGATCACCAGAAAATCAGATTTGGTGATCCCCGGCCCGCCTTTGCGTGGGATCTTTTCCCCTTCGGCAACGTCAATGACGTAAATCGTCAGGTCTGCCAGTTCCGGGCTGAACGTCGCACTGAGGTTATCACCGCCACTTTCGACGAAGATCAGATCCAGATTGCCGAATTTCTCGCTTAATGCTTCCACTGCCGCCAGATTCATCGACGCATCTTCGCGAATAGCGGTATGCGGGCAGCCGCCTGTTTCGACGCCGACAATGCGTTCCGGCTCGAGCGCGCCAGCTTCGGTCAAAATGCGCTGATCTTCTTTGGTGTAGATATCGTTGGTGACCACCGCCAAATGGTAAGAATCACGCATTGCCTTGCACAGGGCTTCCAGCAGGGCGGTTTTACCGGAACCGACCGGGCCGCCGACGCCGACGCGCAGCGGATGTTTGTAACTTGCCATACTTTCTCCTCAGGAACGGAAAATCCGGGAATATTGGGTTTCGTGACGGGCTGAGGCAATAGCCGCCAGCGGCGTTGCGGAACCGATATGTTCGTCGGGGCAATTCAGCCCCCGCTCAACGCCTGTGGCGTAGTGTTCGCACAGCGTCATAATCATTTTTTGCGCCGCCTGCTGGCCAAACGGCACCAGTTTCACGCCCGCCATTACGGCACTTTCGATCCATGAATAGCCGAGCGTCAGTGCCAGTTCTTTCAATTCGATTTGCCAGCGCACGCCAAGCCACGCCATACCGCACAGTTGACTCTGATTAAACAGCGCGCGGTAGTCGGAAGGGCAATCCGGCTGCCAGTCGTACAGCAGTCGCGTAAATGCCTGCCCACGGTTACGTTCTTCTTCGCGCAGTTCACGTGTTTCACGGCAGGCTAATAGCCATGCGGTCCAGCGTTGTGCCGCTTCACCGTCGTTCTGTTGCCACGCGTAATACAACCGTGCAAACAGCGGCAAATCGACATGAAAAAAACTCTGTTCCATCTGCTGCGTTTGCCAATGCGCAAAGGCGGCGGTGTCTTTTATCCAGCCCGCTTCGACGGCCCATTCCAGGCCCTGCGACCAGCTGTAGCCACCGACCGGCAGGTTGCTGCTCGCCAGCTGTAATAGCCGCAGACGTTGCGTGATGTCGGTCATCAGTGGCTGTGCGAATGTGAATGCGAGTGGTGATGCCCTTGCGCTTCGCTGGTATATGCCCCGGCCTCCGGTTCGAAAGGCAAATGCGCAAAGGTCACCTCCAGTCCGAACTGACGCAGCATGTCGTCGAGGACGTGATCGTGATGGAAGCGCAGTTCGCCGGGCATGATTTGCAGCGGCACGTGGCGGTTGCCGAGGTGGTAACAGGCTTTAGCGAGCTGGAACGGATCGGCGCAGCGAACGACAGACACCCCTTCATCGGCGGCAATCACTTCGATAAATTCGCTGCCGTCTTCGCTGCACAGAATGTCGCCCCCACGCAGTAGCAGGCCGCGAGGCAGCATCAGTCCGGCTTCGCGCCCGTCGCTGAGCGTCACTTTGGCGCGGCTTTTTACCCGTACGTCAATCGACAGTGTGACGCTGGCAGTCAGAGAGTGCGCGTGGTCGACGCGCTGAGTCAGGTACAGCATCGTGGCTCCTTAAAACAGAAAATAGCGTTGTGCCATCGGCAGAATTTCAGCCGGTTCGCTGGTGATCAGTTTGCCATCGACTTTCACTTCATAAGTCTGGGCGTCGACGGTGATATTGGGTTGCAGGCTGTTGTGGATCATGTCGGCTTTTTTCACTGTCCGGCAGCCTTTCGCGACGGCGATTTGGCTCTTTAATCCCAACTGCTGTGGCACGTTATTATCGAGTGCCGCCTGCGAAAGAAACGTTAAACGGCAATGATGACGAGCCGCGCCGAGTGAGCCAAACATCGGACGGTAGTGCACCGGCTGCGGCGTAGGAATGGAGGCGTTGATGTCGCCCATCGGGGCCATGGCAATCATCCCCCCTTTAATGATAGCGGCAGGTTTTACGCCAAAAAAGGCCGGTGACCACAGCACCAGGTCCGCCATTTTTGCCGCTTCAATGGAGCCAACTTCATGCGCAATGCCGTGCGTCAGCGCCGGGTTGATGGTGTATTTAGCGATGTAGCGCTTCACGCGGAAATTGTCGTTATCGCCTTGTTCTTCCTCCAGCGCGCCACGCTGTACCTTCATGCGATGCGCCACTTGCCAGGTGCGTAGAATCACTTCGCCCACACGGCCCATTGCCTGTGAATCCGATGACGTCAGCGAAAACGCGCCGATGTCATGCAACACGTCTTCGGCTGCGATGGTTTCCCGGCGAATGCGCGATTCGGCAAACGCCACGTCTTCGGCGATATCGGGCGACAGATGATGGCAAACCATCAGCATGTCGAGATGTTCGTCGATGGTGTTGACGGTGTAGGGTAGCGTCGGATTAGTGGACGATGGCAGAATGTTTGGGTACGCACAGGCGGTGATGATGTCCGGCGCATGGCCGCCGCCCGCGCCTTCGGTGTGGAACGTGTGGATGGTGCGATCGCCAATTGCCGCCAGCGTGTCTTCGACAAAACCGGATTCGTTGAGCGTGTCGCTGTGCAGCGCCACCTGAATGTCCATCTCTTCGGCGACCGTCAGTGAGCAGTCGATGGCGGCAGGCGTTGCACCCCAATCCTCGTGAATTTTCAGGCCGATTACGCCTGCGACAACTTGCTCGCGCAGCGTGTCCGGATTTGAGCCGTTGCCTTTGCCGAGCAGGCCGATATTGACCGGCAGGCTGTCGATGGCTTGCAGCATTCGGCTGATGTACCACGGCCCCGGTGTGCAGGTGGTGGCGTTAGTCCCAGCCGCAGGGCCAGTCCCGCCGCCGATCATCGTGGTGACGCCAGACACTAACGCTTCTTCCGCTTGTTGCGGGCAGATCCAGTGAATGTGCGTGTCGACGCCGCCCGCGGTGACGATCTTACCTTCAGCGGCGATCACTTCCGTACCGACGCCAATCGGGATCGTCACATCAGGCTGAATGTCCGGGTTGCCGGCTTTACCGACGGCGAAGATCCTGCCGTCCTTCACGCCGATATCCGCTTTAACGATCCCCCAGTGATCGATGATTAGCGCGTTGGTCAGCACCAGATCCACGCAGTCATCGCTCAGCATCTGGCCCTGGCCCATGCCGTCGCGGATCACTTTGCCTCCGCCGAATTTGACCTCTTCGCCGTAAGTAGTGAAATCGTTTTCGACTTCAATCCACAGATCCGTGTCGGCGAGTCGCACTTTGTCGCCGGTAGTCGGGCCGAACATGTCGGCATAAGCCTGGCGGGAAATATCAGTCATGGCTTCGTCTCCAGTTCACCCATCACATCGCCGCGAAAACCGTAAATGCGTTTATCGCCAGCCACGGCGACCAGCTCCACTTCGCGCTTTTGTCCGGGTTCGAAGCGTACGGCGGTGCCTGCTGCAATGTTCAGACGAAAGCCTTTGCACGGCTCTCTGTCGAATTTCAGCGCCGGGTTTACTTCGTAGAAATGATAATGCGAACCCACCTGGATCGGCCGATCGCCGTGGTTTTCGACGATCGTTTTTCGTGTTTCGCGGCCCGCGTTAAGGGCAATGTTGCCGCTCTGAATCTTATATTCGCCGGGGATCATCGTGGTGGCCTCAGAGTATCGGGTTATGGACGGTGACGAGTTTAGATCCGTCCGGGAAGGTGGCTTCCACCTGAATGTCGGGGATCATTTCTGGTACGCCTTCCATCACTTGATCGCGGGTCAGCACGTGACGACCGTCTTCCATCAGCGAGGCCACGCTTTTGCCGTCACGCGCGCCTTCCATGATGAACGCGCTGATCAACGCCACAGACTCGGGATAATTCAGTTTCACGCCACGGGCGAGGCGGCGCTCTGCCACGAGGGCGGCGGTGAATAACAGCAGCTTGTCTTTTTCTCTGGGCGTCAGTTCCATAGCATTCTCTCAGGTCAGCCAGATTCGGGGGAACGTGGGGGATTTGTTCAACAATTGCGGGCGCAGCGTCTGCCAGATCTCACGCATTGCGCGCTGGCAAATCAGATTATCGGACGACAAAAAACGGACCATCAGCAGCCCCTCGGTCAACGTCGCCCCGGCGTATGTTTCAAGCGGTGTGAGCTTTTCGCGCACGTCATCCAGCATGGTTTCATCGGCAGGGTAAAACACCAGGCTACCAATCCACGGCTGTTCCGCAATAGCGCTCAGATCGCCATCGGTGAGGTGCAGACGCTCAATCAGCAGTGGCTGGTCGTTTTTCCAGATTTCCAGACGACTGGATATTTCGCCGTGGCTAAAGGTTTCGCCCATCACCGGACGACCCAGGCAAAACAAGTCCCAGGCGAGTAGGCGAGCGCCTTCTTGCAAATGGAAAACGTTGTGAAGCGTGGCTCGGGCTCCGGGAAAGAAAATAGTGTCCTGCGGCAGCCATTCGAGCACCGTGTTTTTCGCCAGGTCGAAGCGCTGGCTAAGTCGCGCCTGTGGGCCGTGACTGCGATAAAACTTACTGGCACCAGGCATGGTAATCAGCGCATGGCTTTCGGCTTCAAGCGTGACACGGATATCCAGCTCATCACCGCCAACGATACCGCCAGGAGGATGAAGCAAATAGAGATGGCAGGTGTCGCCTTCGGGATAAAAGGGGCGTTGGACGGTTAACGGACCGGAATGGCGAGCGGAGGCCAGCACCGTTTTTTCCGGCGTGTGGCGAAACTGCAGAGCAAGCGAGGCGCGCCAGCCCGTTTTTTCACTCTCGCGTTCTGCGCCAGACACTGTGGCACCCCTGCAATTGCGTGATTAATCAGACGCTAATGAGTATGGATCACTGGGCAGGCTTCGCGGTCATAGGAAAGGCTTATGATGTTAAAAAAATGTAATTATTGATGTCGCCGCACGAACGGCGGCGACGGCAGAACTAGTCCTGCGGTTCCTGATGTTTTTTATTTCTCTTCAGACGAGCCCAGATTTTGGTTTCCTGATGACGCCACAGGCGCTGAATGTTGTCGTGATGACGCAGCAGGATAAGGCAGGAGAGCATCGACACCGGGAAAGTGTATTGTGGCATGAACCACCAGACGTAAAACGGGGCGACCAGCGCGCTGACGATAGCACCCAGCGACGAATACCCACTCAGTAGAATGGTCAGTAGCCAGGTGCCGGCCATTACGCCTGTGAGATCCCAGCCGATAGGCGCAATCGCACCAAACGCCGTTGCGACACCTTTGCCGCCACGGAAACCGAAGAATACTGGCCAGATGTGGCCGAGACAGGCGGCAATGGCGACCATGCCGAGCCAGAACGGGGTGAACCCCAACGCCCAGGCACCCCAGGTCGGCAACATGCCTTTGAGAATGTCGAAGATCAGTACGGCTACGGCTGCGCCCTTGCCGCCAATGCGCAAAACGTTGGTCGCGCCGGGATTGCCGGAGCCGCTGTCGCGTGGATCAGGCAGACCCGCGAGGCGGCAGACCAGAATGGCGCTGGAGATTGAGCCGCAAAGGTAGGCGAGGATCACCATGCCAGGCGCGATTGCACTCATAACGCTGTTCCGTTTTGAAAATGTATCGGTATTCTCTTCATCTGTGGATAATACGCATATTTTGTCGGAAGTGGTATCCGACACAGACAAAAAGCAGGCGGGGCGTGATGGATATTGTATTTATAGAGCAACTTTCGGTTATCACCACTATCGGTGTTTACGACTGGGAACAGACCATCGAACAGAAGCTGGTGTTCGATATCGAAATGGCGTGGGACAACCGTAAATCGGCGGCCAGCGACAACGTTGAGGATTGTCTGAGCTATGCCGACATCAGCGACGCGGTGATAGCGCACGTCGAAGGCGGACGTTTTGCGCTGGTGGAGCGTGTGGCGGAAGAAGTCGCCGAAATATTGCTGACGCGTTTTAACTCGCCATGGGTGCGGATCAAACTCAGCAAACCCGGTGCGGTAGCGCGTGCGGCGAATGTTGGGGTGATTATTGAGCGTGGCAAAAATCTGAAAGCGTAAGAATAGATTCATCAGAGTTAAACGAAACGCCGATAGCTATGTCTTATCTCCTTCATACTTCAAGTTACAGGTGTGTCGGCTATAACTTGAATTATTTAGGGGCTTAAAGCTGGATTCATTTTTTCAGCTTCTTTTTTTCTATTATTTAAGGGTTTATTGATGAGCGATCTGCACTCGCTGCTGGTGGCGGCAATCCTCGGGATTGTCGAAGGACTGACCGAGTTTTTACCCGTATCCAGCACCGGTCACATGATTATTGTCGGCCATCTGTTGGGCTTTGAAGGTGATAAAGCGAACACGTTTGAAGTGGTCATCCAACTGGGGTCAATTTTGGCTGTGGTGGTGATGTTCTGGCGTCGTCTGTTTGGTCTTATTGGCATTCATTTTGGTCGGCCTCCGGTTCATGAAGGCGAAGGAAAAGGGCGTCTGTCACTGATCCATGTTCTGCTGGCGATGATCCCGGCGGTGGTGCTGGGACTGGTGCTGCACGACACCATCAAATCATTGTTCAACCCAATTAACGTGATGTACGCGCTGGTGGTGGGCGGTTTCCTGCTGATTGCAGCGGAACTGTTAAAGCCGAAAGAGCCGCGCACGACAGGGCTGGACGATATGACCTATCGCCAGGCATTTCTGATTGGTTGCTTCCAGTGTCTGGCGCTGTGGCCGGGCTTCTCTCGCTCAGGTGCGACCATCTCAGGCGGCATGCTGCTGGGGATCAGTCGCTATGTGGCTGCGGAGTTTTCCTTCCTGCTGGCGGTGCCGATGATGATGGGAGCCACGGTTCTTGATGTCTACAAGAGCATCGGCTTCCTCACGACGTCTGATATTCCGATGTTTGCCGTGGGCTTTGTGACCGCGTTTATCGTGGCGCTGATTGCCATCAAAACCTTCCTGCACATCATTAAACGGATCACTTTTATTCCGTTCGCCATCTATCGTTTCATCGTGGCGGCAGCGGTTTACGCGGTGTTTATGTAACCTGCGGACAGCGTTTTTCTTTCCACTGCGCGACGGCCTCAATGCGTCGTCGCGTCAGTTCTTCCCGCACTTCCGGCCCTTTAAATCCTGCCTCAATCACCGGCTTCGTCGGTACTGATTTCGCCACTTCCCACGCTTCACGCAGCAAACGCCCTTGCGGATAATCACAGGCTTCAAACCCGGTGCGTCCACGGACATCGGCTTCACTGGTTAGCGCTAATTGTTCCACGCGCTGCGGTTTACGCCATGCATCGATTGAATCAAACAGCTTCACCAGGGTTGCCGGCTTGAGGATCGGAAGCGTGTGGATCAGGTCGTGGAATTCCGCGACCAGTTTGGCGAGGTCGCGCATCTCATTGGGAACACGAAGACGGGCGCTCAGCTTTTCGACCAGTTTCACGCCTGCCGGACCATGCCCGTGGTGACGTGGCCAGAATTCTTTCGGTGTTAATCCTTTACCCAAATCGTGGCACAGCGTGGCAAAGCGCACATCGAGCGCAGGCGTCAGCATTGCCGCCATCGACAAGGTCATCAGCGTATGCACGCCGGTATCGATTTCAGGATGCCATTTGGCAGGGGCGGGCACGCCATACAGCGCGTCGATTTCAGGGAACAGCACTTTCAGTGCGCCGCAGTCACGCAACGTCTGGAAGAAAACCTGCGGGTTACGGGTGCTCAGTGCGTTTTCAGTCTCTTTCCACACGCGTTCCGGCGTGAGGTGCTCTAACTCTCCGGCAGCGGTCATTTCGCGCATCAACGCCAGAGTTTCATCGGCAATGCGGAAACTCAAATGGGCGTAGCGGGCGGCGAAACGCGCCACGCGCAATACGCGTAACGGATCTTCGCTAAAGGCAGAGGACACGTGGCGCAGCAGGCGATTGTGTAAATCTTGCTGACCGTTAAACGGATCAACGATTTCGCCATTATCGTCTTGCGCCAGCGCGTTAACCGTCAGGTCACGGCGGAGCAAATCTTGTTCAAGCGTGACGTCCGGTGCGGCATAGCAGGTAAAACCGGTGTAACCCGAACCGGATTTCCGTTCGGTGCGCGCGAGGGCATATTCTTCGTGGGATTTTGGATGGAGAAAAACAGGAAAATCGCGGCCTACCTGCTGGTAGCCCGCGTCGAGCATTTGCTGTGGGGTGGCGCCGACTACGACCCAATCTTTGTCTTTGACCGGTAGGCCTAACAACGCATCGCGAACTGCACCACCGACCAGATATGTCTTCACGCCACTCATCTCCTCACACTGTTTATCTGACGATAATACGTAAGTGTAGAGGAGATGGCTAATCGGGCCGCCGGGTGTTAGTTCATCCAGCGATCGTTGCGCTTGCGGCTTGGCACCAGACGCGGAAGCACCAGACCCAGGATCAGACCTACGCCCAGCACGCCGCCGCCATACATAAACCACTGCATGATGATGGTGCGCTGCTTGTCATCCAGCTGCAGATTGGCGGCATTCACCTTTTTCTGCGCTACGATGAGTTCGTTTTTCAGCTTTTGGTTTTCCGCTTTCAGCCCGTTAATGACGCCATCGCTCTGCGACACTTTTTTCTGCATATCAGCAGTGCGTTCATTCCAGGTGCCGTCAATATTGTTCAGTTTGTCAGTCAGGGTTTTAACCTGGCTTTCCAGATCCGGTACACGCGTTTTGAAACTCGGTTCGCTGGTCAGTTCTTTCAGCGGGATCCACGCGGTACGCCCGTTGCTGTCACGCACCTGAGCGTATTTGGTTGCATCGTTGGTTTGTAACAGGGTGACGGCTTCACCTGCAGAAACGGTGCCTGCAAGGCGGTAGTTATCGCCAGGGCCACTGCGGACCCAGGTGTTCAGTTCGTCGGAGACGTAACGCGTTTCTTCCGCGTGAACAATGGCAGAAGCGCTAAGCGCAAATAAAGTTAATCCAATCAGGCGTAATTTAGGCATGTGATCATCGTTATTGTCATAAAGTGAATCGAGAATAATGGCATCAGTCTGACGATGCCAGGTATTCTGCCGCAATCAGAATCCTCCAGGAGGACGTTGCATGGCAAAGTACCGCGAAATACACTCTAACTGACAAAAAAGCTGCGCGGAAGTTCGGCGTAACGTTCAATCAAGGCTTCGCAACCATAAGAAAACAGTCATGGATCAGGAAATCGAATTGAAGTTCATCGTTGAGCCGCAGGGCGTTGAGACCCTCCGTACGCAGCTTAACGCTCTTTCAGCGGAGCACATTCCCTCCGCTCAACTGCTCAATATTTATTATGAGACAAACGACAATTGGCTGCGTCGTCACGACATGGGTCTGCGTATTCGCGGTCACAATGGTCGTTTTGAAATGACGATGAAAATCGCCGGTAAGGTTGTTGGCGGTTTACATCAACGCCCTGAATACAATATCGATCTCGATAAAGCCGAGCTGGCGCTGGAGAAACTCCCGGCCGAAGTGTGGCCGCAAGGAACACTGCCGCCAGAGCTGGCGTCCCAGGTGAACCCGCTGTTCAGCACCGATTTCTGGCGCGAAAAATGGCTGGTAAATCACAATCAGAGCCGCATCGAACTGGCGCTGGATTTGGGTGATGTGAAGGCTGGCGCACACCAGGAGCCGATTTGCGAGCTTGAACTGGAACTGCTTCACGGTAATGTTGAAGATATTCTGGATCTTGCAGAGCAGCTGCTTTCCGCGGGTGTGTTACGTCAGGGAAGTCTCAGTAAAGCGGCGCGCGGATACCATCTGGCGGCGGGCAATGTCGAACGTTCGTTGAAAAAAGCCGAATTCAATGCGCAGGACAATGCGTCGCTCGAAGCGGCGCTGGCGCACTGGCAGTATCACGAAGAGCTGTGGTTGCGCGGAAATACCGCCGCGAAAGCCGAAGTGCTCAAGGCCGTTGCGTTTATCCGGGAAAATCTGCAAAACGAACATGAAATGGCCGCAGAGCAAATGGCGCAAATTGGCGACGCGATTTCCACGGCCTCCAGCGCAAATGAAGCGGCATTTAAGCCGCAAATTGCTCAGGCCAAACTGATGCTGACGGCCTTTTTGGTCACCGGACGATAGTCAAACGAGGTAGTCATGACGCCGTTTTCTTTGCAGTTACAGCAGCACTGGCAGACGGTGATTGACCGACTGCCAGAAGATTTCCCGTCCCGCTCGTTCAGCCCGCAGGCGCAGGCGGCGATGACCTTTAGCGATTTTATCAGCCAAAGCGTTGCGGCCCGGCCGGAGTGGCTGAGCGAGCTGGAAAACAACCCGCCACAGGGCGATGAATGGCAGCATTACGCCGCCTGGCTGCAAGAGGCACTGGCGAGCGTCACTGATGAGAACAGCCTGATGCGCGAACTGCGCCTGTTCCGTCGCCGCGTGATGGTACGTATCGCGTGGGCGCAAGCGCTGTCGCTCATCTCCACTGAAAGCAGTTTGCAGCAGTTGAGCCATCTCGCGGAAACGCTGATTGTTGCCACGCGTGACTGGCTCTACGACGCCTGTTGCCGTGAATGGGGCACGCCGTGTAACGCCGAGGGCAAACCGCAGCCGTTGCTGATTTTAGGTATGGGCAAACTCGGCGGTGGTGAACTCAATTTCTCCTCTGATATCGACCTGATTTTTGCCTGGCCGGAACACGGTTCGACTCAGGGTGGACGCCGCGAACTCGACAATGCGCAGTTCTTTACCCGCATGGGGCAACGGCTTATTAAAGCGCTGGATCAGCCAACGATGGACGGTTTTGTCTACCGCGTCGATATGCGCCTGCGCCCGTTTGGCGAAAGTGGCCCGCTGGTGCTGAGCTTTGCCGCACTGGAAGATTACTACCAGGAACAAGGACGTGACTGGGAGCGTTACGCGATGGTCAAAGCGCGGATCATGGGTGACAGCGAAGGTACGTACGTGAATGAACTACGCGCCACGCTGCGACCGTTTGTTTTCCGTCGTTATATTGATTTCAGTGTGATCCAGTCGCTGCGTAATATGAAAGGGATGATTGCCCGTGAAGTGCGTCGTCGCGGCCTGAAAGACAACATCAAACTCGGTGCGGGCGGCATTCGCGAAATCGAATTTATCGTCCAGGTTTTCCAACTGATCCGTGGTGGTCGCGAGCCATCGCTGCAAGGCCGTGCGCTATTGCCGACGCTGGAAGCCATCGACGCGCTGCATCTTTTGCCCGAAGGCGACGCGCAGGTGCTGCATGACGCCTATCTGTTTTTGCGCCGTCTGGAAAACCTGCTGCAAAGCATCAACGACGAACAGACACAAACCCTGCCACAGGATGAACTCAACCGTGCGCGTCTGGCGTGGGGCATGGGTTTTGCCGATTGGGAAACGCTGACGCAAACGCTCGATGAACACATGGCTCGCGTGCGTCAGGTCTTCAACGAACTGATTGGCGATGATGAAGAAACGTCAGCAGATGAGCAGTTGTCTGAGCACTGGCGCGAGCTGTGGCAGGACGCATTACAGGAAGATGACACCACGCCAGTGCTGGCGCATCTGAGCGACAACGACAGGCATCAGGTGTTGGCGCTGATCGCCGATTTCCGCAAAGAACTCGACAGGCGCACCATTGGACCGCGCGGGCGTCAGGTGCTGGATTCGTTAATGCCGCATCTGCTGAGCGAGGTGTGCAGTCGTGAAGACGCCCCGGTGCCGTTGGCGCGTATCATGCCGCTGTTGACCGGGATCGTCACCCGCACCACCTATCTTGAACTCCTGAGTGAATTCCCCGGCGCGTTGAAACATCTGATCCGCCTGTGTGCCGCCTCGCCGATGGTCGCAACTAAGCTGGCGCGTTATCCGCTGCTGCTTGATGAACTGCTCGATCCAAACACGTTGTATCAGCCGACAGCCACCGACGCGTATCGCGACGAACTGCGTCAGTATCTGCTGCGTGTACCGGAAGAAGATGAAGAGCAACAGCTCGAAGCGCTGCGTCAGTTTAAGCAATCACAGTCGTTGCGTGTGGCGGCTGCGGATATCGCCGGAACGCTGCCAGTGATGAAAGTGAGCGATCACTTAACCTGGCTGGCCGAAGCGATGATTGACGCCGTCGTTCAGCAAGCCTGGGTGCAAATGGTAGCCCGTTTCGGTCAACCGTCCCATCTGGCTGAACGTGAGGGGCGCGGTTTTGCAGTGGTTGGTTACGGTAAGTTAGGCGGTTGGGAGTTGGGCTACAGTTCTGATCTTGATCTCGTGTTCCTGCACGATTGCCCGATGGATGTTATGACCGACGGCGAACGTGAAATCGACGGACGCCAGTTCTATCTGCGCCTTGCTCAGCGCATCATGCATCTGTTCAGCACCCGAACCTCATCTGGCATCCTGTACGAAGTGGACGCTCGCTTACGTCCTTCTGGCGCAGCGGGAATGCTCGTCACCACGACGGATGCGTTTGCCGATTATCAGCGCAATGAAGCCTGGACCTGGGAGCATCAGGCGTTGGTGCGAGCGCGGGTAGTGTATGGCGACCCGCAGCTGCAAACACAGTTCGATGCCATTCGTCGGGATATTCTGATTTCTGTCCGCGAAGGCGAAAAACTGCAAACGGAAGTGCGTGAGATGCGCGAGAAAATGCGCTCACATCTTGGCGGGAAACATCGGGATCGCTTTGATATTAAAGCTGATGAAGGCGGGATCACCGACATTGAGTTTATCACTCAGTATCTGGTGCTGCGTTTTGCACATGATAAACCGAAGCTGACGCGCTGGTCGGACAATGTGCGCATTCTCGAACTGCTCGCGCAAAACGACATCATGGATGAGCAAGAAGCACTGACGCTGAGCCGCGCTTACACCACGCTTCGCGATGCGCTGCATCATCTTGCGCTGCAGGAAGAGCCGGGCCATGTGGCGCTGGACGCATTTACCACTGAACGCGAGCAGGTCAAAGCCAGCTGGCGGAAGTGGCTGGTTATGCCATGAATTATGCTATTATCGCGCGCAATTGATGAATATTTCAGGAGTCTGGAATGAAAGTAACGCTGCCAGAATTTGAACGTGCAGGCGTCATGGTTGTGGGTGATGTGATGCTGGACCGCTACTGGTACGGCCCAACGAGTCGCATTTCCCCGGAAGCGCCGGTCCCGGTGGTGAAAGTTGATACCATTGAAGAACGCCCTGGCGGCGCGGCTAACGTGGCGATGAACATTGCGTCACTGGGCGCGACTTCTCGTCTGGTCGGACTCACCGGTATTGATGATGCCGCGCGTGCGCTGAGCAAAGCGCTGGCAGACGTGAACGTTAAGTGCGATTTCGTCTCCGTGCCGACGCATCCGACGATCACTAAGCTGCGTGTACTTTCACGCAACCAGCAGTTGATCCGCCTCGATTTCGAAGAAGGTTTTGCTGGCGTTGATCCGCAGCCGATGCACGAACGTATTCAACAGGCGCTGGGTCATATCGGCGCGCTGGTGCTGTCCGATTACGCTAAAGGCGCGCTGGAAAGCGTGCAAGAGATGATTCAACTGGCGCGCAAAGCGGGTGTGCCGGTGCTGATCGACCCGAAAGGCACGGATTTTGAGCGCTATCGCGGGGCGACGCTGCTGACGCCAAACCTGTCTGAGTTTGAAGCCGTGACCGGCAAATGCAAAAACGAAGCAGAAATCGTTGAGCGTGGCATGAAAGTAATGGCGGATTACGATCTCTCTGCGCTGTTGGTGACCCGTTCAGAACAAGGCATGACGCTGCTGCAACCGGGCAAAGCCCCGCTGCATATGCCGACGCAGGCGCAGGAAGTGTATGACGTAACCGGTGCCGGTGACACGGTGATTGGCGTGCTGGCGGCGACGCTGGCGGCTGGCAACTCGCTGGAAGAAGCGTGCTTCTTTGCGAATGCGGCGGCGGGCGTTGTGGTCGGTAAACTTGGCACATCTACCGTTTCACCTATCGAGCTGGAAAATGCTGTTCGCGGTCGCGCGGATACCGGTTTTGGCGTGATGAGCGAAGCCGAGCTGAAACAAGCTGTTCTGGCGGCGCATAAGCGTGGTGAGAAAGTGGTGATGACCAACGGCGTGTTCGACATTCTGCACGCGGGTCATGTTTCTTATCTCGCGAATGCGCGTAAGCTGGGCGATCGTCTGATTGTCGCCGTCAACAGCGATGCATCGACCAAGCGCCTGAAAGGGGAAACCCGTCCGGTGAACCCGCTGGAACAGCGGATGATCGTGCTGGGTGCGTTGGGATCCGTCGACTGGGTGGTTTCTTTTGAAGAAGATACCCCACAGCGTCTGATTGCCGGGATCTTGCCAGATCTGCTGGTGAAAGGCGGTGATTATAAGCCGGACCAAATCGCGGGTAGCGAAGAAGTCTGGGCGAACGGCGGGGAAGTGATGGTGCTGAACTTTGAAGATGGTTGTTCGACCACCAACATTATCAAGCGTATTCAAAAAGACAGCGGCAAATAAGTCGTTGTCAGAAATGAGAAACGGGCCGATTGGCCCGTTTTTTTATGCTGATGGCTGTCGTAGATACTGTTATGCCACGCAAGCATTTTCCATATGCAGAGTGGCATCGAACGGCTGTCCTGATTTCAGGACGCCGTACGCCACCTGCGCCAGTTTGCGCATCATTGCCCCGATTATCAGCTTCGCGCTCTTCCCGTTTTTCTCCAGTCTTTCCCTGAACACCCGCCCCCAGTCTGTTTTGTACAGCGCCACCATTGCCGGCATGTACAGCGCCCGGCGCAGTGACACGTGGCCCATCTTACTCATCCTGCTTACCCGCCTGATACTGCTTCCCGACTCATGCTGTTTCGGCGTCAGCCCCGCGAACGCCGCGAACTGCCGGGCCTCTCCGAACCGCTCCTTCAGCCCTACATATGCCAGCAGCACCGCAGACGTTTTCGGCCCGATACCCGGGATACTGTCCAGCAGTTTGCGTCGGTGCTTCATGTCCGGGTCATCATCCGTCAGGTCCTGTATCTGTTTTTCCAGGCGTTTCAGTTCGGTTTCCAGCCACAGCAGGTGCATGTCGATACTCGGCAGTTGCACGTCCCGCGCACATTCCTGCCGGTTTTTCTCCTGCACCCGCATCTCCGTCAGGGCCTGATGACGCAGCACCAGGGCCCGCAGGGCGCGCTCCAGCGGATGGGGGGCTTCCCATAGTGCCGGGCGTTTCTCCCGGCAAAAATACGCCAGCTGCCGCGCATCCACAGCGTCGGTTTTGCTGCGGATACCCTGACTCTGGACGAAGGCCTTGCTGAGCATCGGGTTGATGATGGAGACCTGATACCCGGCATCGCTGAGGTGCGCGGCGGCGTCCTCCATGTACGTTCCGGTGGCTTCCATACAGACATGGGCGTGCATAACCTGATGGCTGTGCAGCCAGTTGACCAGTTCATCATGGCCTTTAGTGGTGTTGGGGAATTTTTTGCTGCGGTGACGGCCATCAGGGCGCAACAGGTCGACATCGAGTTTAGCTTTGGCGACATCAATGCCGATAAAATAAAGTTCATGTTCCATCTTGTAACCATCCTTGCAAATGCGGGGTACCGGGGTAACCGGTCCATGATACTGTTCGGTTTATCAGATGTGGAGAAGCGCAGTCCGGTGCAAATTATCTACGACACAGATTCGGGGATCTAAGGCCGGGTACGGCATCCGGACTGCATGGCAGAGAGAACTGGCCGGTTCTCTCTGCACGGAAGGGATAATACAAGGCCGGGTAAGGCGATAGCCGCCACCCGGCAATGCACAGCGTAATCAGGCCTGATCGTCTACCGGTGGGATCGCCGGAGCGGATGTTGCGGCGGTAGAACGGTTTTCCAGATCGCTAAGACGCTGCTCAAGCAGGGCGAGCTTTTCACGCGTACGCAGCAATACCTGAGTCTGCACGTCGAACTCTTCACGGCTAACCAGATCCAAACGCGTCAGCTGAGATTGCAGCACCTGACGGATTTTCTTCTCTACGTCATCACCAAAGTCACGCAGGCCTTTCGGCATGGACTCGTGAACCTGGCGGGCGATCTGTTCAATTTTTTTCGGATCAATCATTACGGTTTCCCTGAGTCTTGTCGGTTTTGCTGATTATTGTAGTGCCTATAGCCTGAGCTATAAACCAGAAATGTTTGAAGCTTATGCATTGCCGCCAATAATCATTAGCGTTATAGTTATCCCGATTATTCTCAGGGCGGGGCGAAATTCCCCACCGGCGGTAAATCAACGTATGTTGAAAGCCCGCGAGCGCTTCAGACGTCAGTTTGAAGGTCAGCAGATCCGGTGTAATTCCGGGGCCGACGGTTAGAGTCCGGATGGGAGAGAGTGACGATCTACGGGCACGGCCCGCTCACGTTATTTTTTTGCCGCTTTGCCGGCGCTCCTAAGACTGCCCTGATTCTGGTAACCATAATTTTATTGAGGTCTTTTACCATGAATCAGACGCTACTTTCCTCTTTTGGTACTGCCATTGAGCGCGTTGAACACGCGTTATCCGCGCTGCGCGAAGGCCGCGGTGTGATGGTGCTCGACGACGAAAACCGCGAAAACGAAGGCGACATGATCTTTGCCGCCGAAACCATGACCGTTAAGCAGATGGCGCTGACCATTCGCCACGGCAGCGGCATTGTGTGCCTGTGCATCAACGAAGAGCGCCGCAAACAACTCGATCTGCCGATGATGGTCGATAACAACACCAGCGCCTTCGGCACCGGTTTTACCGTGACTATCGAAGCCGCGCATGGCGTAACTACTGGTGTTTCTGCCGCTGATCGCGTAACTACCGTGCGTGCGGCGATTGCCGACGGCGCTAAACCTTCTGACCTGCATCGTCCGGGCCACGTTTTCCCACTGCGTGCGCAGGCGGGTGGCGTGCTGACTCGCGGCGGTCATACCGAAGCGACGCTTGATTTGGTGACGCTGGCGGGCTTCAAACCTGCGGGTGTGCTGTGTGAACTGACCAATGACGATGGCACCATGGCGCGTGCGCCGGAATGCATCAAGTTTGCCGCCGAGCACAACATGCCAGTGGTGACCATTGAAGATCTGGTGGAATACCGCCAAAAGCACGAACGTAAAGCCAGCTAAGTTTTGCTGAGCTGACATGAATAACGCCGGGATTATCCCGGCGTTTTGCTATGCGAAACCCATTGATTGAAGCAGAACCAGACTCAGCCCCATCACCGACATCCCGCACAATACACCGTAGCTAGGATTGTTATGCGGGTCGATTTCTTTCGCCAGCGGCATCAGCTCATCCACCGACAACGCCACCATAATCCCGGCGACAGCAGCCATGATCGCGGCCATCACCACAGGCGACACCAGCGATCCGAGGATCAGCCACGCCAGCACCCCGCCGAGAATTTCGGCCATTCCGGAAATCCCTGCCCAGAATATCGCTTTGCGTTTGGATCCCGTTGCGGCATAAACCGGCCCTGCAACAGCCAGACCTTCAGGAATATTGTGTAACGCCACGGCCAGCGCAATACCAAAACCCAATTCCAGATTACTGCTGGCGGTGACATACGTCGCTACCCCTTCCGGGAAGTTATGCAAACTGATACCGAGCGTCAGCAGAATAGCGGTGCGGCGTAAATTGCGCGGCATCACCGCTTTATCGCCCTGCATCAAATCTTGTGGGTGAGCGTGCGGCAGCATTCGGTCGAGGCCGAAATAGCCCAACAGGCCCACCACAAACATGCCATAGCCGAGTAAGGGAGACATGCCCTGCGTGCCAAGTGCGGCGGGCAGCATTTCCATCAACGAGATAAGCAGCATGATCCCCGCAGCAAAGCCGAGGGAAAAGGCGAGTACCCGGTTAGACGGTTTCTGGCCAATAACGCCGAGGATAGCCCCAATGAAGGTAGCGCCACCGGCAAGCAAGGTCAGGAGCAAAGGTACTGACATGAAAACTCCTTTATGATAATCATTATCATTTATGGTAAAGGCCAATGTCCCCAAAAGCGAGAGGGAAGACGGCGCTTTTACCTGTCCTTACATTCAAATTTCCTGATGATCTCCATCACCGTTATCTGAGTTCTTCCCTGGTCGAAAACGCGTAATGTAGACCCATCAAATCGACTGTTCCTGTAAGGATATCACCATGTCTTCTTCCCGTATGCCAGCGCTGTTTTTAGGTCACGGTAGCCCGATGAACGTGCTGGAAGATAACGTCTACACCCGCGCCTGGCGGCAGCTCGGCGAAACGCTGCCGCGTCCGAAGGCGATTGTGGCGATTTCCGCACACTGGTTTACTCGCGGAACAGGCGTCACGGCGATGGAAGCGCCAAAAACCATTCATGATTTTGGTGGGTTTCCACAGGCACTGTACGACACGCATTATCCGGCTCCCGGTTCGCCTGAACTGGCGCAGCGTTTGGTTGATCTGCTGGCTCCGGTGCCCGTCGCCCTCGACAAAGAAGCCTGGGGTTTTGACCACGGCTCCTGGGGCGTGCTGATCAAAATGTATCCGGATGCAGACATCCCGATGGTGCAGCTCAGCATCGACAGCACAAAACCGCCAGCCTGGCACATGGAAATGGGTCGTAAACTGGCTGCGTTGCGTGAAGAAGGCATTATGCTGGTGGCGAGCGGAAACGTGGTGCACAACCTGCGAACAGCACGCTGGCATGGCGAAAACACGCCATATCCGTGGGCGACATCGTTCAATGAATTTGTGAAAGATAATCTTCGCTGGCAAGGTCCGACCGAAGAACACCCGCTGGTGAATTATCTCGATCACGAAGGTGGGGCGTTATCGAGCCCAACCGCAGACCACTATCTGCCCCTGCTGTATGTATTGGGCGCGTGGGATGGCAAAGAGCCAATCACGTTGCCGACAGACGGCGTTGAAATGGGCAGTTTAAGTATGCTTTCGGTACAGATTGGTTGATACAAAAAGCCCGGTGGCACATGTGTGCTGACCGGGCCTTTATTGCGTTTGAAACGAGCTTTATTCGCCGAGTTTATCCGACAAAAACATGCGGATAGAAACGGGACAGATCCTGAGTGATCAACGCCCGATCTTCACGAATACCGATCCCGGCAGGCTGATCGTTGATAAGCCAGCTGCCAATCAGTGTATAGCTGTCGCCAAATTTCGGCAGTTCATAGAACTGCTGAACAATCATCCCTTCTTCACCGTACGGCCCTTCAACCGCTTCCAGCACTTTGCCGTTTTCGACAATCGACACGTTAGCGCCTTCACGGGAGAAAATCGGCTTGATGACGTATTTGTCCATCGGCGGGTAGTTGTCTTCGGCGAAATACGCAGGCAACAAGTTCGGGTGATCCGGGAACATTTCCCACAGCATCGGCAGCAGCGCTTTGTTGGAGATAATGCTTTTCCACGCCGGTTCCAGCCAGCGCACGCCAGCATCTTCCAGTTTGGTGGAGAACATCTCGCGAAGCATGAATTCCCACGGATAGAGCTTGAACAGATTGCCGATGACCTGATCCTGCACGTCAGTGAACTGACCTTTTTCGCCGAGTCCGATATCTTCGATAAACAGAAACTCGCTCGCCACGCCTGCTTCGTTGGCGCAGTCTTGTAAATACTGGACTGTGCCTCTGTCTTCGGTGCTGTCACGACAGCAGGCGAAATGCAGCAGACCGAAACCGTGCTGTTCACGCAGTTCGGCGAAGCGCTCAATCAGCTTTTCCTGCAAGCTGTTGAACTGATCGCTGCCTGCGGGAAGGTTTCCGGCATTCTGCTGATCTTCCAGCCAGATCCACTGGAAGAATGCGGCTTCATACAACGAGGTCGGCGTGTCGGCGTTATTTTCCAGAAGCTTCGGTTCACCTTTGCCATCCCACGCTAAATCGAGGCGGGAATAGAGCGACGGCTGCTGCGTTTGCCATGACTGACGCACAAAGCTCCAGGTATGTTTCGGGATGCGGAATTTCGCCAACAGCACATCGCTGGCGACGACGCGCTCCACCACTTTCAGGCACATCTGGTGCAGTTCAGCGGTGACGTCTTCCAGTTTTTCGACCTGTTCGAGGGTCAGTTGGTAATACGCATCTTCACACCAGTACGGCTCGCCATACATAGTGTGAAAGTTGAAGCCATATTCGGTGGCTTTTTCGCGCCAGTCCGGACGTTCGACAATGCTGACTCTTTCCATGGCAATTAGCCGCCCATTGAACGCGTGGACGTGCCTGCGGCACTGCGCGACATGCTGGACTGTTTCGCCACGGACTCACCAAAGCCGCCGCGTGTCACGGTGCTGGTGGTCGCCGGTTTCGGTGCCATCGCAGTTTTCGGCACGTTCATGGTACGGCCCGATTGCGCTGCACCATAACCTTTGCCGCTGGCGTCGGTGTATTGACCGTAGGCCGGGCTTCTTGGGTTTTTAGAGCTGAACAGTGGCTGCTGCTGCATGCCGCCGCTCATCATACGGCCCATCATGTAACCCGCCATAAGTGGCATCCAGAAGCTGCCGCTGCTTTGTGCCTGCGCCTGGCTTTCCGGTGCCATGCCTGCCTGAGCAGGTGCCTGCTGACACTGGCCTTCACCAAATTCCGCGATGCAATCTTCACGGCTGGCGTATTTCGGCGCGGTGCGTTCGGCTTCTTTCAGCGCATTGTTGTAGGACGCGGTACATTCGGCGCTTTTGCCCGGGTTCGCGCTCGAGCAGTCATCGGCGTTTTGATACATCGACACCGTTTCGTCTGTTTTTTCACAGCCCGCGAGCATAAAGACGGCGGTGATCGCCAGCGCGACAGGCGTCAGGTGGCGTGCGCCCCAGTTCTTGCGGAACGAAGCGTGATTAATTGTTTTTGTCCGTTTCATTATTTTTCATCCTGGACCCAGTGGTAGCGCTCAGGATAGAGGATGAGTGGTTGAAATTGAAGCGATGAGAGACTGCAGAGGGGGATCTTTACGTTGCCTTACGTTTATTTTTGCGGGAACGCGGGGAGAAGTGATTTAACCCCGGCGAGCGATGTCGCCGGGGTTGCCCGAATCAGTTTTTGAACGGGTTAGAGCCCTGGCTGCTGCTGGAACGCTGAGCGGCAGGCTGTGCCGCCGGAGCGGTGCTTGCGCTGTTGCCATTGTAACCATCAGCATTGGCGTCTTGCTGGCTGTTTTCCGGTGCAACGGTTTCTGGTGAGGTAGAAACGGCTTTACCGAGCGTGCCATTCAACGCCAACAGATCGTTTTCGTTGAGCGTACCCAACGCGGACTTGATGTTCAGCTGGTTAATCAGGTAGCTGTAACGTGCGCTGGAAAGCTGCTGCTTCGCGTTATACAGCGTGGTGGTTGCATCCAACACATCAACGATGGTACGAGTACCGACCTGGTAGCCCGCTTCCATCGCATCTAAAGAGCTTTGCGCAGAAACAACGGCCTGTTTGTAGGCGTTGATGCTGCTGATGGAGGCATTGATGTTATTAAAGGAAGAACGCACGGTCTGAACCGCGTTGCGGTGCGCGCTTTCAAGCTGCTCGCTGGCACCCACGAAATTGTACTGCGCCTGTTTCACCTGTGAAGTCACAGAGCCACCGCTGTACAGCGGCAGATTGAAGTTCAGGCCAATCTGATTCTGACCGATATTGCGATCGGTATACTGGCTGCTGGTCGCGTTGCTGCCGTCGTATTTGGTGTCGGAAACACCAGTGGACGCCGTCAGGCCAACGGTTGGCATGTGGCCCGTTTCCGCATAGCGGATCTGCTCACGTGCCAGGTCCTGGCTCAGACGAGCCTGCAACAAGGCCAGGTTACGGCTTTCCGCTTCTTTCAGCAGCGAATTCACCGGCTGTGGCTTGTCGGTTTTAAAGTTGCCGACGTTTAGCGAAGAGAGTTCAGGGTAGTAATTACCCGTCACCTGACGCAGCTGTTCAACCGCATTGTCGAGATTGTTGCGGGCAGTGACTTCATTCGCCAGCACGGTATCGTACTGTGAACGGGCGTTCTGCACGTCAGTGATAGCCACCAGGCCCACGTTAAAACGCTGAGTCGTCTGGTCTAACTGACGGTAAATCGCTTGTTTCTGCGCTTCGGTGTAAGAGAGCGAGTCGATCGCGCTCAGTACGTTGAAATAAGCGGTCGCGGTGTTCAGGATCAGCGTCTGCTGGTCAGTCTGATACGTGACATCCTGGATACCGGCGGTTTTTTCTTGCAGCGTCAGTGCGCGCCATTTCGACATATCGAAGATGGTCTGCGTCAATGTCAGTGCAGCACTGGTTGCGTTAGTATTAATACCGTCATTATCTTTAAAGCCGTTGGTGTAGGTGTAATCTGCACCTAAACCGAGCTGCGGTAATAACGGGCTGCGTGCTTCGTTAATTTTCTCGAATGCAGCATCGCGATCGGCCGCGGACTTACGCAGGTCCGGGTTGCTCAAACGTGCCTGCTGATAAACCTGCAACAGGTTTTCCGCATGGCTTACTACGCTGAAGCCCGTCAGGCTCAAGCCGATAAGGATGGGGAGCAATTTCTTCATTTGCATTCCTTGTTGTGAAGCATTTAGCGCTGATCTAATTCAAAAAGATGCGTCGATTGTATCAGAGTCCGGTCGCGTAAAAAGTTGGCGTATCGTGCCATCTGGCGTTAATTTGCACCAATCTACCACAGCAAAAGTAAAACAGAAGCCAATAGCGAGCCGAAATCCCTGATTTCGCCACCACTTTACTGACAGGACATCGACGATGACCCTAAAAAATGAATCTGTCGTCACGCACGGCAAAAACGATGTAGAAATTATTGCACGGGATACGCGATACAGCGGTTTTTTTTCAATTGATTTGTATCGGTTTCGTCACCGTTTGTTCAATGGTGAAATGAGTGGAGACATTACGCGCGAAATTTTTGAGCGCGGGCACGCTGCAGTCTTGCTACCCTTTGACCCAGTGCGTGATGAAGTGGTACTGATCGAACAGATTCGCATCGCTGCGTTTGATACCAGCGAAAGCCCGTGGTTGCTCGAAATGGTTGCTGGCATGATCGAAGAGGGCGAAACCCCGGAAGACGTGGCTCGCCGGGAAGCGGTTGAAGAAGCGGGTCTTGAGGTCAAACGTACTAAAAATGTGTTGAGCTATCTGGCAAGCCCTGGTGGTGCCAGTGAGCGTTCTACCATCTTTGTGGGCGAAGTGGACGCCGCAACCGCGCAAGGCATTCACGGTCTGGCAGATGAAAACGAAGATATTCGGGTTCATGTGGTAAGCAGGGAGCAGGCTTACCAATGGGTAGAAGAGGGAAAAATTGATAACGCAGCCTCTGTCATCGCCCTGCAATGGCTGCAATTGCATCATCTGGCTTTACGAGACGAGTGGACAAAATGAAGCGCTATACACCTGACTTCCCTGAAATGATGCGCCTGTGCGAAACCAATTTCGCACAGCTGCGCCGCCTGCTGCCTCAAACAGATGCGCCTGGCGAAACGGTGAGTTATCAGGTGGCCAATGCGCAATACCGGTTAACCATCCGTGAATCCACCCGCTACACTACGTTGGTGGAAATCGAACAGACGGTGCCCGCCGTCAGCTACTGGAGCCTGCCGTCAATGTCGGTGCGCCTTTACCATGACGCGATGGTGGCTGAAGTGTGTTCGAGTCAGCAGATTTTTCGCTTCAAAGCGCGGTATGATTATCCGAATAAAAAGTTGCATCAACGCGACGAAAAGCATCAAATTAACCAGTTTTTGGCCGATTGGCTGAGGTATTGTTTAGCACATGGAGCGATGGCGATTCCGGTTTGTTAGCGTCGTGAAACCAAAGGACACCATTTGGAAAGCCTGTTAAATCTCTCTCTGGCTGGTGAGGCCAGGTTCAGAGTTTTACAAATTACAGATACTCACCTGTTTGCTGAAAAACACGAAACGTTGTTAGGGGTGAACACCTGGGATAGCTACCAGGCGATCCTTGCGGCTATCCACCGCACCTCGCAGCGTGATTGCGATCTCGTCGTCGCCACCGGGGATTTAGCACAGGATCACTCCTCTGCGGCCTACCAGCACTTTGCGGAAGGCATCGCGGGGTTTGCTGCGCCCTGCGTCTGGTTGCCCGGTAACCACGATTTTCAACCTGCCATGTACAGCGCGTTGCAGGATGCGGGGATTTCGCCAGCAAAACATGTTTTTGCCGGTGATCACTGGCAAATTCTGATGCTCGACAGCCAGGTTTTTGGTGTGCCACACGGTGAATTAAGCGAATTTCAGCTTGAATGGTTGGAAAAACGCCTGACCGAATCCCCAGAGCGCTCAACGCTTTTGCTGCTGCATCACCATCCGATGCCGTCAGGATGTAGCTGGCTTGATCAGCACAGCCTGCGTAACGCTGGCGCGTTGGATCGCGTATTAATGCGCTTCCCGCGAGTGAAACATTTGCTCTGCGGCCATATTCATCAAGAGATGGATGTGGACTGGAACGGACGCCGCATGATGGCGACGCCGTCCACCTGCGTGCAGTTCAAACCGCACTGCGCGAATTTTACACTTGATACTGTCGCCCCCGGTTGGCGCTGGCTGGAATTGCATGCAGACGGCACGTTAACCACCGAAGTTTGCCGCCTGGATGGCACGCAATTCCGCCCGGACACGGCTTCAGAAGGATATTGATGTCTACGCTTCTTTACCTCCATGGATTTAACAGCTCACCGCGCTCAGCCAAAGCGACGGCGATGAAATCGTGGCTTGCCGAAAATCATCCGCATATCGAGATGGTGGTGCCACAACTGCCTGCGTTTCCAGCGGAAGCCGCTGAATTATTAGAAAAACTTGTTCTGCAACATGGTGGTGCGCCGTTGGGCATTGTAGGCTCCTCGTTAGGCGGTTATTACGCCACCTGGCTGTCACAATGCTTCATGTTGCCTGCCGTGGTCGTCAACCCGGCGGTGCGTCCATTTGAGCTGCTCGCAGGCTATCTGGGACATAATGAGAATCCCTACACCGGGGAGCAATATGTGCTAGAGTCACGCCATATTTACGATCTGAAAGTGATGCAAATCGACCCGCTCGAAGCGCCGGACTTGCTCTGGTTGCTCCAGCAAACGGGCGACGAAGTGCTCGATTATCGACAGGCTGTGGACTACTTCGCTGCCTGCCGTCAAACGGTCGAGGAGGGCGGTAATCATGCATTTATCGGCTTTGAAGATCATTTCACACAGATTATCGATTTTCTGGGTCTGCGTTAATCAGCCCTAACAACTCGTGAACATACCATGACGCAATCTTCTTATAATGCTGATGCCATTGAGGTACTCACTGGGCTTGAGCCGGTTCGCCGCCGCCCGGGAATGTACACCGACACCACGCGTCCTAACCATTTGGGTCAGGAAGTTATTGATAACAGCGTGGATGAAGCACTGGCGGGCCACGCTAAGCGCGTGGAAGTTATCTTACATGCCGATCAATCGCTGGAAGTTATCGATGATGGCCGCGGTATGCCTGTCGATATTCACCCGGAAGAGGGTGTCCCGGCGGTCGAACTGATCCTTTGCCGTCTGCACGCAGGCGGTAAATTCTCCAACAAAAACTACCAATTTTCTGGCGGCCTGCATGGCGTAGGGATTTCGGTCGTGAATGCCCTTTCTACTCGTGTAGAAGTGAACGTGCGCCGCGACGGTCAGATTTACACTATCGCCTTCGAAAATGGCGACAAAGTGGAAGATCTGCACGTCACTGGCACAGTCGGTAAACGCAACACCGGCACCAGCGTGCATTTCTGGCCAGACGGCAGTTTCTTCGACAGCCCACGTTTCTCCGTTTCTCGCCTGTCGCACTTGCTGAAAGCGAAAGCGGTGCTTTGCCCGGGCGTTGAAATCGTCTTTAAAGACAAAGTGAACAACAGCGAGCAGACCTGGTGCTACGCCGACGGTCTGAACGACTATCTGTGTGAAGCCGTTAACGGCCTGCCACTGTTGCCGGAAAAACCGTTCGTCGGCAGCTTTGCCGGTGACACCGAAGCCGTAGACTGGGCGCTGCTTTGGCTGCCGGAAGGCGGCGAACTGCTGACCGAAAGCTACGTCAACCTAATCCCGACTATGCAAGGCGGTACGCACGTCAATGGTCTGCGTCAGGGCCTGCTCGACGCGATGCGTGAGTTCTGCGAATACCGCAATATTCTGCCGCGCGGCGTGAAGCTGTCAGCGGAAGATATCTGGGATCGCTGCGCGTACGTGCTGTCGGTAAAAATGCAGGATCCGCAGTTTGCCGGGCAGACCAAAGAACGTCTGTCATCGCGTCAGTGTGCGGCCTTCGTTTCGGGCGTAGTAAAAGACGCCTTCAGTCTGTGGCTGAACCAGAACGTGCAGGCGGCAGAAATGCTGGCTGAAATGGCGATTTCCAGCGCTCAGCGCCGCTTACGTGCGGCGAAGAAAGTGGTACGTAAAAAGCTGACCAGCGGCCCTGCACTGCCGGGCAAACTGGCAGACTGTACCGCGCAGGATTTGAACCGCACCGAACTGTTCCTCGTCGAAGGGGATTCCGCAGGCGGTTCAGCCAAACAGGCGCGTGACCGTGAATATCAGGCGATCATGCCGCTGAAAGGTAAGATCCTGAACACCTGGGAAGTGTCGTCCGACGAAGTGCTGGCCTCGCAGGAAGTGCACGACATTTCCGTGGCGATCGGTATCGATCCGGACAGCGACGATCTGAGCCAGCTGCGCTACGGCAAGATCTGTATCCTCGCGGATGCGGACTCCGATGGTCTGCACATCGCCACGCTGCTGTGCGCGCTGTTCGTCAAACACTTCCGCCACGTGGTGAAAGCCGGGCACGTCTACGTTGCTATGCCGCCGCTGTACCGTATCGATCTCGGGAAAGAAGTTTTCTACGCGCTCGACGAGCAGGAAAAAGAAGGCGTGCTGGATCAGCTGAAACGCAAGAAAGGCAAACCGAACGTGCAGCGCTTTAAAGGTCTGGGTGAAATGAACCCACTCCAGCTGCGCGAAACGACGCTCGATCCTAACACCCGTCGTCTGGTGCAGTTGTATATCGACGACGACGCGGAACAGCAGACTGATGCGATGATGGACATGCTGCTCGCCAAAAAACGTTCCGAAGACCGCCGTAACTGGCTGCAGGACAAAGGCGACATGGCCGATCTCGAAGTCTGATCTTCGTGAGAAACACAAAAACCGGCGATTGCGCCGGTTTTTTTATGTCTGCAAATTGCCCGGCGGCGCAGGCGAGAGTGTTTGGTTTTGTAGGTCCGCTAAGCGAAGCGCCACCGGGCAACAGCCCGACAAATGAACGGGTTAACCGATAATAGCGATCCCAAGACGATCCATTATCAATGACACTTGATGGCTATCTAATTTGACGCCCTGTAAATCAACGCCTCGCACATCTAAATCACCCAATTCTGAGTTGGTCAGATCGCACTGCGTAAAGTTAGCAGCTCGCCAATCGAATGAGGAAAACTCACCGCCTGAGAGATCTGAGCCACTGAACGTCGCGCCCAGGATCTGAGTACCAACCCAACGGTTTTCCCAAAGCTCGCACTTTTCCAGCACAACCTTCGAAAAATTGGCGTAGCTGAGGTTAGTGTTAGTGATATAGGCACTGCAAAACCAGGTGCGTGTGGTGATCATATTCATAAAACTCGTGCCGCGAAAATCTGAGCCCTGAGCGCGACAACCACGAATTTCGATACCCAGCGCGCTGGCGCTCCTGAAATCCGCCATCGATAAATCACACTCTTTGAAAATCTCATCTTTCAAAATAGCGCGGCTGAAATTACAGCCTTTTTGGCTTTCGCGATCATAAAACTGACAGCCGATAAACTCCGTGCCGGTAAGGTCCGCGCCCGAAAAATCACAGTTAAAAAACGTGCTGTGTTCAATTTTCGCTCCCGTGAAGCGGTTTCTTTCAATTTTTTCGGCGGTCAACGCGAGCGTCATAGGAATAAGCCTGTTTTTTTATACAGTAAGTTGAGTCATGGTAATCGAATTTAACGTCGCGGGCCACCCTTCAAGTGCCTGCGAGATGCCCGGCGGCGCAGGCCTGCCGGGCCTACCAGATCGTACAATTTAATGATCTTGTAGGCCCGGTCAGCGAAGCGCCACCGGGCAACAGGCTCTCAATGCGCCGCGTTTTCGCCCAACCAACGAGGCGCTTTTAAATCCGCCGCAAACATCCACACCAGCTCGCACAGCAATCCCTTCAATGTTTTCTCTGATTCAGGCAGCAGCGACTGCTGGCACAACACCTGCGCCAGCGTCTGGCAATAATCGCACAGCGCCTGCGCATCCGGTTCGAAGAAGGATTGCACATCGGGAAGGGTATCGGCGGTGAAACGCGCAATCAAATGCGGCGGGATCGGCTCGTTAAGCGTCGGACGCAGCAGCGCCAGACAGGCACCCATGCGGCCCAATAGCGCCATTTTGTACGCCGGGTCGTCACATTCCATCAGGTTTTCAGCAAAGCGATCGCAGCAGTCAGCCAGATCGGTGAAATCCGTCGCGGCATTGAAGGGAACAGTCAGTAAATCGCAGTCGGTATTGAGGGTTATCGCCATGGTGGCAGCCTCCAGTGAGTGATGGTTTTCACAAGGTACAGAAATGCGCCATTGTGTCGTCACTAAGGTTTTTCAGGAGGCCAATCCCGGCATCTGATTTTGCAGGTGCGAAAGAAGAATACGGCGATAACCGGATATCGACAAGGGTAATTCTCGGAAGGAGGTTCTCATTTTGGGATGTAACTGGGGTTGGGTGTTACATTATTTAGATCAATAGGTTGTGTCTGGTTATAAGGTTAGGCCGAAGTCTGCCATTAATACCGCAATCAGCGAAGCAAACATGAAATAAGGAATTGACAAACTCTCGATGCAAATGGTTGTATTGTACAACTATAATTGAAAGGTAACGCTAATGATGTCAGAACGGAACACCATAAAAAACATACGTGCGGCATCACGTTTAATGGTGCGAGAACTCGGTTTCATGAACCAGAATCTGGCCGCAACGGATTATCCTCCCTCAGCCGTTCACTCCATGCTTGAAGTTGAAGCACATGGGTCAATGACAGCCGCTCAATTGGTGCAGATTTTGGGACTCGAGAAGTCCAGCGTCAGTCGCATGCTCGCTAAACTTGTCGAGGCCGGAGAACTTGAAGAAAATCCGTCCATTGAAGATGCGAGGACGAAGCTACTACGCCTCACCGGGAAGGGCAGAGAGACAGTTCAGACCATAAATGCTTACGCTGACCAACGGGTCGCAGCAGCACTCGGTAAGCTCGAT
This sequence comes from Scandinavium sp., assembly GCF_036271055.1. Classification (GTDB taxonomy): domain Bacteria; phylum Pseudomonadota; class Gammaproteobacteria; order Enterobacterales; family Enterobacteriaceae; genus Scandinavium. Next base: position 34,949 of record NZ_DATBBJ010000044.1, read on the forward strand.
CCGCTTACCCAGGAAGCGGTTTCACAGGGTATTTCTTCATACGCCAGCGCGTTGAAAGCCTGTCGCGAAAATACCGAAGGCAAAGTGCGAAACAGCTTCAAAATAGTCTCCGGTTATCATGCAGGCATGATTGGCCGCATTACTGAAATGCATGGCAGCTATTACGCCAGAGAGCACAACTTTGGCCATTTTTTTGAAGCGAAGGTTGCCGCAGGTCTTGCTGATTTTTCGGCCCGACTGGATAGGCCATGCAATAAGATTTGGTTAGGAATGGTGAACGAGCGCATAGTCGGCTCCGTTGCAATTGACGGTGAGGATCTGGGGAGTAATGAGGCGCATCTGCGCTGGTTTATCCTTGACGATGGTTGTCGTGGCAGTGGACTGGGAAGAAAACTCATTGCTGAGGCGATGCGTTTTTGTGATGAGCAACAGTTCTCTTCAGTCCAGTTATGGACGTTTAATCAACTTACTGCAGCAAGACGATTGTATGAGTCATTTGGATTTGAACTGTCGAAAGAATGGGAAGGCGATCAATGGGGCAGTACCATTACTGAGCAACAATTTATCAGGAAAATCATCTAAACATCGTTAATCACTTATCGTCTGGACATGATTCATTGCAGATTTGTTTCGATTAGTCACTGTGTCGCAAAAGAGTCATGTCCGCTGTCGGTACAAACCTATCCCCAACAAACAAAAAAGCCCGGTCCATCACGCAACCGGGCTTGATTCAAACTTAAAGCAAAAAATTACAACGCCGGTTCCAGAATACGGATATGGCTTTCCAGCACGTCGCCTTTGACGGCTTCGCTCCACGCTTTCATATGCGCGGTTTGCAAATGGGCTTCGAGATGGGCAACGGTTTCCCACAGTTCAACCATGGTGATGGAATCCGG
>NZ_DATBBJ010000045.1:0-1525 GCF_036271055.1 Scandinavium sp.
TAGGAGAAGCCGTCCTTAACCGCTGATAGGTCCCCGTTCGAGACTGTTACCGCGATTGAGCCGGTCACCGCTGAATCGTTATGGACATCAGCGCAGTTCGAGATGTTGCCGTTGGAATCAGTCTTTACCAGCCATATCGAATTGTCACCGCCGTTGAACTGGTTCGTGGAGCCCACGGCGATGAAGCCACCGTCGCTGGCCTGCTGGAAGGAGTGGAAGTATCGGTCGGAATACTGAACGTCAGGACCGTAGATCTTGTCCCACTGCACGCTGCCAGCGGAGTCTGTCTTAACGAGCCATGCTCTCTCGGTGTAGACGGTGTTCTGGAAGTAGTAGCCGGCGAACGTGTATCCCCCGTCGGCTGTTTGCTGTACGCCCACGTTATTCAGGTCGCTAATATCGCCAGATGGAAGAATGGTCCGGGCAAACTGTGCGTTCCCGGTTGAATCGACCTTCAACAGAAGGACGCTGCTGGCATAGGTGGTTGGAGTTTGTGTGCTGACCGTCCCACTGACAATAACTCCGCCGTCAGAAGTCAAGCCGAGGGATTGGAAGTAGGCGTCTACTCCGGCCGCGTAGTCGCGCTGCCAGACCAACGTTCCTGTCGAGTCGAGCTTGAAAACCGTGATTTCGGATTCTGTGTAAGAGGACGTGACGGCATAGCTTACCTCGCCCCCGACAATGTAGCCGCCGTCTGCTGTCTGCCGGACTGAGTAGGCTGCGCTGTACTGACTGTTCGGGTCAGCGAATACATGCGTCCACTGTAATTGCCCGGTGGAGCTCAATTTGGCAATCCACGGATTGTAATTCTCGCCGGGCGCGATCGCGTAGCCTACGAGGACAAACCCTCCGTCAGAGGTCTGCTGAATGTCGAAGGGCCAAGTCACAGGGGACGAGTAGGGAGTGGCGCTGGTGGCGAATAGCAGGTCGTTGGCCCATTGAACTTTACCGGTCGAGTCCACCTTTACGATTGCCCCGCAGGCGTTCAGGCTCTCAGCTGGGCAGCCGGATTGGGGTTGACCGGCGTAAATGGCACCTCCGTCCGAGGTCGCCTTGAGAATGTTCAGCGCGGTGCTTTGTGGTCCGGTCCCATAGCTGTACTGCGTCTGTGACTGTATGTTTCCACTTGAGTCGACCCTCAGGACTGTTGCGGGTCCGTTGCAGTTTGGACTCGTGGCAGCCGCTTCATCGCACAGCGCGCCTACGACGAAACTACCGCTGCTCGCTTGGCTGACGCTCTCGGCCACCGAGTAACTGTATGGGACACTGTAGGCTGTGGCGAAAGAGGAGCCGGTTGAGGTCGGTGGAGTTGGCGTCGGACTCGGGGTTGGGCTTGGAGTCGGTGTCGGAGTCGGATGTGGAGGCTTCGCCGCCAGCGTCATCAGGACCAATCCTGCCAACACGAAGGTAGTCGTGAATAATAACCTTACGGGTCTAGCCATCGGTTTCATAGCATAGAATCGCAACGATCCGCATCGTACGCAGCACCCGAAAAGTAACGCCGCTGTTACCTTTGCGAGCTTGA
>NZ_DATBBJ010000046.1:0-1674 GCF_036271055.1 Scandinavium sp.
AATGGGCCTCCTTATCCCGAAGTTACGGAGGTAAATTGCCGAGTTCCTTCAACATAGTTCTCTCAAGCGCCTTGGTATACTCTACCAGTCCACCTGTGTCGGTTTGGGGTACGGTCTAATGTGGAGGCTATTTCCTGGAACCCCTTCGAGGCCCGACCAATCCATTAAGGTCAGACAACATACGGAATTCGTCACCATCCACTGGCTGCAGAATATTCACTGCATTCCCATCGACTACGCCTTTCGGCCTCGCCTTAGGGACCGGCTAACCCTGCGAAGATTAACTTTACGCAGGAACCCTTGGACTTTCGGCGACACTGTCTTTCACAGTGTTTGTCGTTACTCATGTCAGCATTCGCACTTCCGATATCTCCAGGATGCCTCACGGCTGTCCCTTCACGGACCTACGGAACGCTCCGCTACCGCTTGCCTTTCGGCAAACCCAAAGCTTCGGCTCGCGGCTTGAGCCCCGGTACATCTTCGGCGCAGGAACCCTTGTCTAGACCAGTGAGCTGTTACGCTTTCTTTAAAGGATGGCTGCTTCTAAGCCAACCTCCTGGTTGTTTTGGGATTTCCACATCCTTTCCCACTTAGCCACGAATTAGGGGCCTTAGCTGTAGGTCCGGGTTGTTTCCCTCTCCACGACGGACGTTAGCACCCGCCGTGTGACTCCCGCATATTGCTTTCGGGTATTCGGAGTTTGGTTGGGTTTGGTAAGACGGTAAGTCCCCCTAGCCCATCCAGTGCTCTACCCCCCGAAGCATTCATGCGAGGCGATACCTAAATATCTTTCGCGGAGAACCAGCTATTTCCCAGTTTGATTGGCCTTTCACCCCTAACCACAAGTCATCGGAGTCTTTTTCAACAGACACCCGTTCGGTCCTCCAGTGAGTGTTACCTCACCTTCAACCTGCTCATGGCTAGATCACTAGGTTTCGGGTCTAATACAACGAACTTGACGCCCTATTCAGACTCGCTTTCGCTACGCCTACGCCTATCGGCTTAAGCTTGCTCGTTAAATTAAGTCGCTGGCCCATAATACAAAAGGTACGACGTCACCCAGAACGTATCTTGGGCTCCGTCTGTTTGTAGGTGTCCGGTTTCAGGTCTATTTCACTCCCCTCGTCGGGGTGCTTTTCACCTTTCCCTCACGGTACTGGTTCACTATCGGTCGCTGAGGAGTACTTAGGCTTGGAGGGTGGTCCCCCCGTGTTCAGACAGAATTTCACGTGTTCCGCCTTACTCAAGGATACATCATCGCATTACCCGTACGGGGCTATCACCCTCTGAGGCCCTGCTTTCCTGACAGGTTCCGGTTGTCTTTGATGTATCACTGGCCTGGTCCGCGTTCGCTCGCCACTACTAACGGAGTCTCGTTTGATGTCCTTTCCTCCGGGTACTTAGATGTTTCAGTTCCCCGGGTTCGCTTAAAACCTCCTATGAATTCAGAGATTTCATACCTTCACTTGATAACTGGAAATCCAAAACCTTGCGGCTTGGTCTCATACATTGCTGTACGAACCCCAAGATACAAGATCTTGGAGTTCCAGCTATCGAAGGTGGGTTTCCCCATTCGGAAATCCGTGGATCAAAGCTTCTTCGCAGCTCCCCACGGCTTATCGCAGCGTAGCACGTCCTTCATCGCCTCTCAGCGCCAAGGCATCCACCGAACAC
>NZ_DATBBJ010000047.1:0-2020 GCF_036271055.1 Scandinavium sp.
ATTCGGTCTAGGATTGGTTTGAAAAACGATTTCTAGGCGGCTTTCCGGCTTCAAAACACGGGATTGTATCAGGTGCTTTGACCTGCTCCGAACCTAATCGAGCAGCTTGGGCAGCTTCAGATGAATGACTGTTGAAAATAATTTCTGAGGCTTTAGGGCGTTTGTAAGCGGCGTTCTAATTGGTTGGGATTATCACTTCGAGACAAGGTTAGTGTTTGACGGGCGCGGGCAACGACCTACGGTTGGTGGATGCAACTGCGCCTCAAGAGATGGGGCAGGAGGCATCCAATGTTAGCGGCCATTGCTGTCGCTGCCTCGTTTCTTTTTATATTCTTACCGCAATGGGCGGCATCGGCTTGGGCGTTCTTTTCGAATGAGCCGCTGGCTGTTTGGGTGGCTAGGCAACACTTTCCCAATTTCCCATTTTCGCCTCCGTGGATAACAGGGCCAATTGGAACGGTGCTTCTGTTAATGATTTTGCTATCAATCCGAAGGGACAAACGCAAGGCGGAGCCAGATCGAGGGCACAAACCCCAGCCGAAGGCAGTTACAGTCTCGCCCAAAGACGCTCAACCAGTCGCGGTAGCTATAGATGAATTGAACGAGCTACTGAATGAGGGTGAAAGGCTCGTTTCTAGGTTTCAAATAGAACCCGTAAAACCGACTTTTCCCGAACTCGAGGAGTGGCGACAAAAGGCGCACGACCGCGCTAGACAAAATGTGCTTGCGAACTTTGTTGGGCCGAGGGATTTAGCGAAATTTGATACGGCGTGGGATGAAGCCAACGACCTAGTCGGCCTCGCTGTGCTTAAGCATCTTTGTGGTGCGGTCAATCGCCTTAAAGCATTGATCTCGAAAATTGAGGCAAAGAATAAATTACTTCTTTAAATCGCTCGAAAAACTCCTGCTCTTACCCAAAAGCATTAAAATAATTGATTAACGCCTTACATCTAAGGATTGCATGATTATTAAAAACGATTTCTAGGCAGCTCTACGGCCTTTCAAACGGCAGTCTGTCTGGTGTTGTGACACCCTTCCCGAACCTGATCGAGCAACTTGGGCGGCTTCGGGCTGTCAGAGAGAGGGCTTGCGATCTTGCAGCGTTTTAACGCAAACTGCCCCTATGCGGCAGGACGAAAAATCTTACTCGAAGAAAACAACACGTAGGAAAACCAAAAAAAACCAATACAAAAGAAACCCACACAAAATGAAAGCTATTAAAATGCGAATCCAGAAATTCTCACGACCGGGAGCTATCCTCCTGGCAACCGTTGTCGCCATCATTACCTCCATGGTCGTTGCCAATGCCACGCAGACGATCACAACGCCCAACGCTTTATCCATCTCATACAACCTCGCATCAGGCGCTACCAGCGCAGCAATCACGCCGGCCGCCAGCAAACCGGTGCTGGTTATGGGCTGCTGCACCACAGAGGGGGGCGTGGGTCAGGTGAGCTTGCTGCGTCTTCCAGGCACTCTCATAGAATGGGTCGGCTTGGAGGGGTACAGCGGCCCGAGCACGACCACCACGACCGCCGGAGGCACTAAAATGCCGGGAACCCACATCGTCTGGATCAACTTCGACCACGATGTGGACATACAGGTGGCCAGCGCAGACACGATCCAGATCCACAATGCCCATTCTGCAACGCTGCCCGGGAATGTGACGCTCATCTGGTAAGCAGGCGATTGAACAACAAGGACGCGAGACCAGGTGGGTTTAGGTGTTTTGCGCAAAGGCATACAAATGCCATTCGCCCAGAACGTCTGCCGCGTGAAGTATTGGGAAATCATCGCTGACAATCTCAGCAAAGCCGGCTGGAGTTACGGCTGCGTGTCAGTCGTGGATTCACGCGGGCGAACAATCTTCATTGCTGATGCGAATCACAGAAAACAAGCGAGAATCCCAAACAGTGAAGTCAAGCGCACGTACCGGGCAATGCCAGTTCTGACTTTCCTCTTCTGCCGTAATTACCCAAATCCGTGAAATTCGCTGATAAATCAGCGTGCAAGACGTATA
>NZ_DATBBJ010000048.1:0-1763 GCF_036271055.1 Scandinavium sp.
AAGCACGTCTTTTTCTGACATGCTTTCAGTAGGAAGCACATCCAATCGCCTCACTCCGGCGCAGGGGCCCTCGCAGATGTGCCCGCGCGGGTGGTCCAAAAGCTACTGGCAGCTTTGGACGCAGCGAGACGGGGGTTTGGTACCAGCATCCCAGAGCGGGCGCGGTGGGACTGACTGGACCGAGTTTTTGTACCAAGGCGAGTGAGAGAGTTTACATCACAACCTCATCGGGTAAGGATGTAAAGGGTGGCTCGCAGGTAGCCGTAGGCGGCCGGAGAGCCACTATTTGCGGCGAGAACGTTCCCGGGGCTGGCGGCCTATAGCCCAGCGCCGAGTGTGGCCGCCTGGTGTTGTACTCGACTCGCCACTTCTCGATCACGATCTGCGCTTCCTTCAGTGAGTAGAAAATCTCCCCGTTCAAGCATTCGTCCCGCAACTTCCCGTTGAAGCTCTCGCAGTATCCGTTCTCCCAGGGACTTCCGGGCTCGATATACAACGTTCCCGTGCCCACCTTCGCCAGCCACTTCCGCAGATCTTCGGCCAGGAACTCCGGGCCATTGTCGGAACGAATGTGTTCCGGGGTTCCCCGAAACATCATCACATCCGCCAGCGCCTCAAGCACCTCATAGCTCCCGAGTCTTCTGGCCACTCGAATCGTCAGGCACTCCCGGGTGTATTCGTCAAGCATCGTCAACATGCGGATCGTTCTGCCATCGTACGTTGTGGCACTCACGAAGTCATAGCTCCAGACGTGATTGGCTCGTTCGGGCCTTAGCCGCACACAAGAGCCGTCATTGAACCAGAGCCTTTTCCTTGGTTTTTGTTTTTCGGGCACCCGCAGCCCTTCACGGCGCCAGATGCGCTGCACTCGATCTTTCCCCACCTGCCAGCCTGCTGTCCGTAACAGCGCCGTGATCCTCCGGTAGCCGTAACGGCCATACTGACTGGCCAGCGTGACGATGTCTCGGGTCAGCGCATCTTCATCCACTCTCTGGGTCGGCAGGTAGCGTTGCGTTCCACGCCACTGATTCACCAGTCGGCAAGCATGTCGCTCGGACAGCTCGTGCTTCTCCCGCGCATGCTCCACCGCACTGCGACGCCGCTCAGGGCTTAGAAGTTTCCCTCCGCAATATCCTTCAGAACCTGCTTCTCCAGCGATAGCTCTGCCACCACTCGCTTGAGCTTTGCATTTTCCTTCTCCAGTTCCTTCAGTCGCTTTGCTTGATCCAGCTTTAGGCCGCCGTATTCCTTCCGCCAGCGGTAGTACGTCTGTACGGTGATTTCTGCTTCCTTGCAGACTTGCGGGGTGGTCTTTCCGTTCGCAATTCCTACTTCAATCTGGCGCAGCAACGTCACGATCTGTTCCGCTTTGTACCGCTTGTTTGGCATATCCAGCCGTCCTCCTCGTGAATTCTCTCTCACGTCGGCTGGTACAAAAAAGCCCGGTCAGGTCACTTGGTTAAGTACAATGTCAGTTACCCACAGGTTGTCATTCCGGTCTATTCGCAGACCGTGAGGTTCGACAAAAGTGTCGGCACCCCAAGCCGCACGCATCTTGCCCGTGGTTCCCTCAAAAGCGATGATAGTATTTGAGGAAATTGGCTTTGATTTGTTGTCCGACCAAGAATGCTCGGCACGATGAAATATGTAAACATTATTACTTGAGTCGACGGCAACTCCCGAAACCTGTCCCAGCATGTATCCGTCTTCTAGAATCGGCCATCCGTGAACCACGCGGTAGGCTTCGTTCTCGGGATCTTGGG
>NZ_DATBBJ010000049.1:0-2687 GCF_036271055.1 Scandinavium sp.
GCGCGCGTACGATTGAACACGACCAATGAGTGGCCGTGCTTTTGCAGATTGGCCGCCATACGGCTGCCCATTATTCCCAGACCTATGAATCCTATTTTCATTTTAGTTCTGTTGTTTCTACTTCGATAACGGGTCGATAAGTTCCAATCCCGTCACCTCATCAGGTTGCTTGTCTAAGGGCGTGGGATAGACAGTCATGAACAACTCCAGCGTCGGAAACACAAACGCATTGATCAAGTGACCACCCCGCACTGTTCCATCGCTTGATGCTACAGATACGTGTGTGTGAACAGCAGGATTGTTATTCACCAGTGCGATATCGCCGATCATTGAGACCAGCTCCACCTGTTGTTTGATCGGAATCAGCTTGTACTCCTTCCTATGCGCGTCAAACCAGGCAACCGTGGCGTGACTAAACGCTCCAATGCCAGTAAAACTCGCTGACGTTACTTTGTTTTGCCTGGCAAAATCGGTTAGGCCCGACATGACTTCGTCGCCTTTGGCGAGTATGACGACGTAGTTCTTCACGCCAGGGTTCTCCGATAGCAATCGCGCTTTCATGCCCGGCGCCTTTCCAGTTGCTACTGGAGCTGAAGGCGAAAGGTATGCCTCGTCTTCGCCGGCAGAAGGTTGTTGTGCTTTGGTGTTTTTCATACTTACGAATAGTGCGCCAGCTAAGAGCGGAAGTAGGATTAGTTTTGAGCTGTTCATGGTTCTCTTCAAAACACTGTTACCGGCTCTGGTTCTTGCACGGTGCTGCCTTCAATCTCTGCGACATCGTCATCGGTGAGAGCCAGATCGGCTGCGCCAACATTCTGTTCGACCTGTTGAGCACTTCGAGCGCCCACGATTGCGGCAGTCACCGCAGGATTATGTAGCACCCACGCCACTGCGATTTGACCCGGCGGCCGCCCATATTTTTGACCAACTCCTCGCAAGCGCTCAACCAGCGCGAGATTCTTCGAGAGCCTTGGCTCGGTAAACTCCAAGTCGCGGCTCCGCCAATCGCTCTCGGGAAGCTTTGCCACCCGCGACCGAGTCATCGCGCCCGTTAACAAACCCGACTGCATTGGCGAATAGACGATCACGCCGAGGCCATGCGAGTAGCAATAAGGAAGAATTGTTTGTTCGATTTCGCGGCGAATCAGTGAGTACGGTGGTTGTAGCGATATGATCTGAGCGATTCTCTCCGCGCGCCGCAACTGACTGACATCAAAGTTCGAGACGCCAATCCAGCGGACTTTTCCTTCCTTTTGGAGGCGGGCCATCTCTGCCCAGCCTTCTTCCAAGTCCTCTGTCGGCCAATGGATTTGATAAAGATCAATCGCGTCAACCTTCAGGCGGCGCAGACTATTCTCGCACTCTCGCCGTATCGAAGTTGCTTTCAGATTGCGATAAACATAGCCCTGATCGTCCGACAGAAGGCCGCATTTGGTAAACACATAAGGCTGAGGGCCGGTCCAGCTCTTAAGCGCTGACGCGACAACCTCCTCTGAGTGGCCCATGCCGTAGACGGCTGCGGTATCGATCCAGTTCACACCGAGCTCGAGCCCGCGATGGATTGCTGCAATCGATGCTTTGTCGTCCTGGTCGCCCCAGCCAAATTCCCAGCCTGACCCACCGATGGCCCAGGCCCCGAAGCCTATGGAGGTTATGTAAAGATCAGAGTTACCGAGCCGTTTAGTTATCATGTTTGTTGTTTGTCGACGGTTTTGTTAGTTGCTTTTTTTCGCGGCAATCATGCAGAGCGGCTTAGCCTGCTGCCGGCTGAGGTAGGCCAAGCGACTGGAGCGTATCGGGCGATAGACTTCCGGTTACGTCGAGCTGATTGGCGATTTGATATTTCGCTAGCGCATCGCGGGTGGACGGTCCAAAAATCCCGTCAATCGACCCGTTGTAATAGCCAAGGTTCAACAGCCGCGTCTGAACGGCCTGGACCGTCGCGCTATCAGCTGCGCCAGTGTTATAAGTGCCCCCATTGTAGTCATACGGATCAGCATCGGTGTAGTAAGCGTACGGGTTGTAGTCGTTGGCATAATACGGGATATAATCCCACGGATAGAACCCTGAATCTAATCCGCACCAAAACCCATCGATGAAGACGAAGAAGCGACCATGGTCAAAGTGGGCATGCCGCCGATCCCAATCACCGTGCCAGTTCGCATCATGACGTGCTACGATGTGACTACGAAGGTCTCCGACGCGCTGATTCGATGGCCTTGCGACTACCGGGCGCGAAGCTTGTGCGCGAGAATCACCAGACGGAGACTGCACATGCGATGGGTGCCCAAATGTAGAAAAGCGCGGTCCTGCGCCCTCAAAGTTCGAAGCACCATTCCGGGTGCGCATTCCACCAAAGCCTACGCCGCCTCCACGCGTGCCAGCTCCGGTTACGACATGTCCGCCACCACTGAACCCACTGCTGTGGAAACCGCCGCCGCCAAAGTGGCCGCCGCCGAATCCTCCACCACCATGGAAGCCGCCTCCGCCTCCTCCACCGCCACCGCCGTGGCCAGCTGCCAGGATCGGACTCACTGTTCCAAATAAAACGAGGCCGACTAAACCAAAGATTGTTTTTGCTTTCATGTCTCAAAGTACAGCTGAAGCTGTGAGCTCTGCTATTGCGCCTGCGGAGGATTTATTGCTGACCCCTCTGGGCTGACGACCATTGCCCCTTTCGAGAGAGT
>NZ_DATBBJ010000050.1:0-3068 GCF_036271055.1 Scandinavium sp.
GAAGCGCTCTTGCGATCGGTTAGAAAGGAGCTGAATAGCTGTGCTGACGAAAATGCAGGCGTATAGTTCGTGGCTATCAGCACCTGAACTGGATTTGGATGATGCTGGTAGAGAAGAAACCGATCTGATCCAGATTCGTGGCATCACGGGTCTGGATCCGGTCAAAGCTACTGTCAATACTTCGCCGTTCGGATCTGTTGATGGAGCGGCTTACACGGGCAGTGATGTAGGAACTCGAAACATCGTTCTCACACTTCATCCAAATCCTAATTGGGATACTTGGTCGTTTGAGAGTCTTCGTAGACTTCTCTATGCATATTTCATGCCCAAGCTTCAGACGAGATTAGTATTTTACAGCGACGATATGCCTCCGGTGGAAATTTACGGGTATGTCGAAGATACCAACGTCAACCAGTTCTCGCAAGACCTTGAGATCCAGGTTTCCATCATCTGTCCGGATCCATATTTTACCGCAGTCGATCCTACGGTTATAACGGGACAATCTGATCGAGATAACACAACTCCAGACATGATTGACTATAACGGATCTGTTGCAACTGGAATAAACGTTGAGGTTACACGAGTTTCAGATCCAGCGCCTACCAGCATTGGTATTCAAATCGGCGATCCGTCTCTTTCATATTTCAATGTTGCCGCAGGCGTAGATTCGTCGAAGTATTTTCTGATGAGTTCACTATCAGGCAACAAATACGTTCAAAACGTTGCGTTGAGCGGCGGTACCATAACGAATCTTCTTGCCAAGGTTCAAACCGGTTCTCAATGGCCGATCTTGCAGCCTGGACCGAACGAATTCTCGGTGATAACCGATCAAGGCGGCCAAGATTATCAGCTGACTTATTATGAGAAATATGGAGGTCTCTAGTGGAACTTTTCACTATGGACCGAAATTTCGTCAAAACCTATGAGATTGATAAATTCGAATCAGCCATCTGGACAGAGCGATATTATGGTGACAGCGATATTACTCTGGTGGTAGCGGCTACGCCGGATTTGATTCAAATCCTCTCTCAAGGTACTTTCGTTGGACTTTATGGCAGCAAAGAAGTTATGATGATCGACACTATTGATATCGAGAGCGGATCATTGAAGGTAACTGGTCAAGGACTGCTACCTTGGATGAATAATCGATTTATTCGAGCAACGGCTGCTCCTGAAGACAAGTATTGGAGCCCAGGCGCACAACCACCCGGATGGTATCTATGGGCTATCGTCTATTACTGGCTTATAGCCACTCAAAGTTTTCCAATGGGTGTTCCAAATCCGCAAGTATTGGCGATTCCCAATCTTGGACTCAAAAGTTATGACCAGTCAGGATCGGTAGCTCTTGCTGTTCCATATGGGCCAGTATATGATGCTATGCGCGCTATTGCCACCGCGTATGAAATTGGAATCAGGATAACGTTGGAACCAACGGTTGCTGTACCTGGACAATTGTTATTCCAATCGTATAAAGGTCTTGACCATACCACAGCGCAATCGGTTAATCCCATTGTGAGATTCTCTCCTCAAATGGACACTTTGACCAACATTAAAGAACTTCAATCCATTTCTGGGTATAAGAACTTGGTATATTCCTTCTGTCCGCCTAATCCAGATGGTCTGGCGCCAAGTTGTGGGTCAGCTTCTGTATCCGGTCCTACAGGATGGGATCTCAGAGCTGAATTAACCTTCGAGGAAGATATCACAACAGATATGGTTGGGGGCAACGCAAGTACTATGCAAAGTCTGTTGAATTCCAGAGCTACCCTAGCTATGAACAATGCCAGAGCTGTCAAGGCTGTAGATGGAACGATTGTGCCCTTGCATCAGTTCCAGTACAACATTGATTATAGTCTTGGCGATGTAATCGAGGTTCAAGGTAATAGCGGCGTAGTTCAGAGTTCGAGAATCACCGAGTATATTCGTGCTCAAGATAGCTCAGGAGAGAAAGCTTACCCAACGGTGGCAATGCTCGGTTAGGAGCTAACTATGACAATCATATTTGTCTTAGGCGTCTTCGTATTTGGTATATTTCTGGGGTATGTGGGTCGAGTGTTTTTGGAGAAGCACAAGGCATACAGCGGGGTTATCAACGTGACCCGAACACCCGAGAAGACGTTATATTTGCTTGAGCTTGCTGGAGAACCTGAAGAACTTGAGGACGAAACCGAAGTACTGTTCAAGGTAATCATACATCCTTCGATTGCGGAGTCGCAGTCAAATCATGGCGTATAATGGACCCCAATCTAAAGGAGCTATATGTTTACCAAAGGTAAAGATCAGACGCTTGTTGAAGACGCGATGATGCGTGCATTCGACGAGCTCAAAGGCCAGACAGTAACTTCTGAGGAGTATGCCAAAAATCTAGACGGCATTGTCAAGTTGCACAAAATGAGGGAGGAAGAAAAATCCCCTGGAGTGAGCCCTGACACTGTCGCGCTGGTTGCAGCAAACCTTCTCGGAATACTGCTGATCATCCGCCATGAGCACGTGAACGTCATCACATCGCGAGCAATGAATGCGCTGATCAAGCCCAGGTGAAGTAGACCTGACGAAAGAGTTTAAGAAATGTGGGGAGTCGCAAACGTGACTCCTCATATTTTTTTTGTCAAAAATCCCCGGGGGGAGAATTTGGTACAGGTCGCAGATATTACATCGGGTATAACGGACCAACTACCCGAAGGAGTTCAGATGGAAAGTCTGCCCGAAGTTTGGGAGAAGCTTGAGTTCGTCACTGGCGTCCTTAAGGAAATGGTGAAGCCTGAATACAAGGTGACATACCAGGAACTTACAGATGTCCGCGATGACCTCAATGCGTGTGCCGAATCAGTTCAGACCATCCGAGACAGAATTGTCTTTGAGTAGATGATAAAGTAAGGGCCCCTAACACGGGCTCTTATTTTTGTCTCGCAGAAAAAACATGGCTCATAATGAAGACTTACTAATCTAAGGAGAGTTCCATGTTTGATGAAACCACTGAGACCACCGAAGACACCGAGTCCAAGATCAACCCGATCTGCGTCGTTGCAGGTTCCGTGATCGCCACCTATGCGGGCTACCGCATTTGG
>NZ_DATBBJ010000051.1:0-1709 GCF_036271055.1 Scandinavium sp.
GTGTTCACAAAGCCGAAGCAATCAAATCCGCCCCAGACGATCATTTCGCTGCCAGTCCAGATTGCCGTGTGGCTGTCTCGGGTAGCGGGCACATTGTTGGTGCTGGTGACTGTCCAACTGTCGCTACTGGGGTCGTATCGCCCGCCGGTATTCACGCAAAAGTCAGTGGTGTTAAATCCGCCCCAGACGATCATTTCACTTCCGGTCCATATTGCTGTGTGCTCAATTCGGCCTACTGGCGCGCCGATGGTGCTGGTGGCTGTCCAACTATCGATGCTGGGCTCGTATCTCCCGCCGGTGTTGGAATTACCGGGCCCGCCCCAGACAATCATTTGGCTGCCGGTCCACACTGCACTGTGAGAGGCTCGGGCAGCGGGCGCGCCCGTGGTGTTAGTGGCTGTCCAACTGTTGGTACTGGGATTGTATCTCCCGCCAGTGTTCAAGACTTGGTTAACGACGCCAACGCCGCCCCAGACAATCATTTGGCTGCCGGTCCACACTGCACTGTGAGAGGCTCGGGGAGCGGGCGCGCCCGTGGTGTTAGTGGCTGTCCAACTGTCGGTGCTGGGATCATATCTTCCGCCCGTATCGAAACGTGTAGGCGGTTTGCCGCCACCACCCTCGCCGCCCCAGACGATCATTTCACTACCCGTCCACACTGCTGTGGCGGAGCCTCGGGTATTGGGCGCGTTGGTGGTGCTTGTAGCTGTCCAAGTGTCATTGGCGGGATCGTATCTGCCTCCGGTACCCGGGCCTGGTGTTGGACTCCCGGTCGGGGTTGATGGGACGAATTGTCTATTATTTCTTGTGCCAGTATCCGAAAAGCCGCTGCCGCGGTCTCCGCCCCAGACGATCATTTCGCTGCCAGTCCACACCGCTGGAGCAGCCGCGCCAAAGGGCGCGTTGGTTGTGCTGGTTGCGGCCCAACTGTCGGTGCTGGGATTGTATCGCCCGCCCGTATTCAAATTGCCGCCGCTACCGGTTCCGCCCCAGACGATCATTTCGCTGCCTGTCCACACCGCCGTGTGATACGACCGGGCATCAGGCGCGTCGGTGCCACTTGTTGGAGTCCATGTGTCGTCGGTGCACGGATCAATCTCTGGAAGAGTATAGGTAGCTTTGTTCAGATTCGTGGTATTGATGCGGTTTTCTGTAGAGGCAACCGCGTCGGCTGCGAACAAGCTTTTCCGCGCAGGCGATACGCCTGCCACTACAGTTGGATCGGCGGCCAGGCGTTTCGTTAACACCGGCCTGGCCAGGCACTCAGAAATAACAAAGGGATCGTTCCCAAGAGCCTCAAACAGTTCCCGCAGCACTTCCGGCTGTTTTGTGTTCCGGGCCATCCGCCCCATTTCAGCTTGCAACTGCTGGGGAGTGATGGGCCTTTGCCAGCAATCTTCCAGCGCTCGCGAGTCACGGACATAATCTTCTACCTTCTTTTCAATCTGTTGGGTCGACATCACCTCGTCGAGTGACGGCTTAGGCTTCGAATTCTCTGTGGGCCAAATGCGGTGACGCCAGTAGACTTCTTCAATTGCTCGCTGGGCAGCTACTCGATCGGCGAGCGTAAGTCCCCCAGCTGCGCGATAAAAAGCCTTGGTAGGCGCTTCAGCATGGAAGAAAGCGAGCACTGTTCCTGCGACGATCCAACAAGCAGCGCAAAGAAGGAGAGCGAGCGCAACACGCTTTTGGGAGAAAGCAGATTGAGC
>NZ_DATBBJ010000052.1:0-2345 GCF_036271055.1 Scandinavium sp.
CTGGAAACCATTGCCGGGCTGCGTAGACCCGAGACCGCAAAAATCTCGTTCAATGATCAATTATTCGACGACAGCGGGCAAAATTATTCGCTGCCAGTTCGCCTTCGGAGCCTGGGCTATGTTCCGCAATACGACTCGCTGTTTCCCCATTTGTCAGTCCAGCGGAATCTCCTTTTCGGAAGCAACGGCAAGCCAAAAGATCACACGTTTGAGTTCCACCATATCATCGATTTTTTGGAGATCGGACATTTACTCGATCGTCACGTCAGTTCGCTTTCGCGTGGTGAAAATCAACGTGTCGTGATCGCGCGTGCGCTACTTTCGGCGCCCCAATTGTTGCTCCTTGACGAACCGTTGACTTCGCTGGACGCAAAATTGAAAAATGCCATTTTGCAGCAACTACAGACGCTTCATCGCGAGTTTGGCGTTCCAATGCTCTTCGTGACGCACGATCCCATGGAAGCGACTGCAATTTGCGAAGAAGTAATACTCCTTCAGGCGGGTAGAATTATCGGGAGAGGTGCTCCGGCAAAACTTCTCGGCTGAAGCTTCATATCGCAGTGCGCGCAGTGCTCCGGTATGACAACCACCCCGACGCTACTCTAGTGCGCCATCGGTCGCTGCCGCGGAGTCGGACGTGGCCTCGGTGTTGGATCTGCACGAGCCACCACTTCAAACTGGGTCATCATTCCGTCGTCCTCGTGCTCGACCATGTGGCAGTGGAGCATGTACATCCCTGTGTGATCAGTGAACTTCAGTTTTACCTCTAAGGTTTCGCCCGGCATGAGGTACCAGGTTTCCTTCATCGTCTCGTACGGATAACATGCTCCGCCATTGCGACTCACGCATTGCTGGGAAACGTCATGGATATGGACCGTATGTGGCTGTCCTGTTGGATTCGTGAACACCCATTTTTCAGTCGTGCCGAGGACGGGCCTGGCATCGACACGGTTTGGATCGAATCGGAGTCCGTTGATTGCCCAATGACCCCCTGCCTGATTGAAGCTCCAGTTCCTCGTCACTGTTGGCTCACCTATATCTGGCGGTGGGCGGAGCGTCGCAGGTATTGAACTGTCATCTGTGACGTGCTGAGTTACCCGGAACTCAAGCAACTGCGTGCCGGTCAGCGCATCCACCAGGTAGATGTTTTGTCCGAGTTCACCGGCGAAATTGACCACCACGTCCAGACGTTCAGCCGGTCCCATGCGCATGCCGGTGCGGGTAACAGGTGCGGGAAGCAGACCGCTCTCAGTGCCAATTTGGATGAATGAGTCGCCATTGCTTAGCTCAAGAAAATAGGTGCGGAAGTTGGACGCATCGAGGATGCGGAAACGATACTTACGATCTCCGACCTCGAGGTAAGGCTGGTAGACACCGTTAACCAGAAACTTATCACCAGTCACGCCATTAGGATTAAACACGTACGGGATCTGGTTTTTCGCATCGAACTGCCGGTCGGCAATTATGAGAGGGAGATCAAAGTTGCCTGAGGGGAGCGTAGGTGGATCGGCAGGGTCATCGACAATGTAAAGACCAGTAAGACCCATCCAGACGTTGCGACCGGTAACATCCATCCGATGGTCATGGTAAAACTGTGTCTTGCCGCGCTGATTTCCACCCGCTTCCAACCCATCATATCTATACGTCCGCGATCCTCCTGTCGCGATAAGCAGTGAGGTCGGTTGCCCATCACTGTCGGCGGTTGAGTGGTTACCATGGTTGTGCACCGTCATTTCGCCGGCCTTCGCGTCGAGGTTGTTGGTGAAGGTCACGTTGGTCGGCTGGCCGGTAGGTCTGCGAACTGTCAGTCCCGGGTATGTGCCGCCGTACGTCCACATGTTGGTGCATGGCCCATCCATGATTTGCACACATCCTTCATCAATGTTGACTGAAATGTTCGCATTGGTGTCAACAGGCGGAAACACCAGCGGATGCGTAAAAGATCCAGATGTGGCTGCCGGCACTGCGACACGAATCGCATTTTGACTTCGGGCCATGGAAGTCGGTGCCCTGCCTAAATGAATGCCGATACCGGCAAGCGCGCTCGCAAGTATAAATGCCAACAAAGCCTTAGTCATAAAACGCGGTACGTGATCACTTTTCCCCCATCACTGCAATCAAGGTCTGGGGGCTGGCGTGGGCCGAGGCCTTGGTGAAGGCGCTACCCTCGGAGCCGGTATGAATTCGATCGTCAGCATAGGCGGACTGGCGCTTTCGCGTGTATCAAACCGCTTTGCCGTGGCGATGGAGGTCTCATCGCCTAACACCAGCCAGCCAAAGTTACCGGCTGGATTATCCAACCATGCCTGTACATCGGCAACCATTTGCGCTGAGCTCCAAGTGTA
>NZ_DATBBJ010000053.1:0-85984 GCF_036271055.1 Scandinavium sp.
GGTCATACAGAATTTGCCTGGCGGCAACAGCGCGGTGGTCCCACCTGACCCCATGCCGAACTCAGAAGTGAAACGCCGTAGCGCCGATGGTAGTGTGGGGTCTCCCCATGCGAGAGTAGGGAACTGCCAGGCATCAAATTAGCAGTAAGCAGTAAACTTTCAGGGCAGTTCACTACTCGATGAGAGTAGGACAAAAGCAAAGCTTTTGAACGTTGCGAAGCAACGGCCCGAAGGGTGAATCACAAAGTGATTCATAAACTGCCAGGCATCAAATTAAGTGTGCTGATATGGCTCAGTTGGTAGAGCGCACCCTTGGTAAGGGTGAGGTCCCCAGTTCGACTCTGGGTATCAGCACCAGTTTTAACGGTGAAGTTCGGCAGATAAAAGAATTTGTCTGGCGGCAACAGCGCGGTGGTCCCACCTGACCCCATGCCGAACTCAGAAGTGAAACGCCGTAGCGCCGATGGTAGTGTGGGGTCTCCCCATGCGAGAGTAGGGAACTGCCAGACATCAATTAAGCAAAAAGCCCAGTCTATGACTGGGCTTTTTGCTTTTGTGCATTTGGAAAGAAAAGGAACTCCTCCCCGTGAGAGGAGGAAAATATCAGTGGATGACCTGAGAAAGAAATGCGCGAGTACGTTCGGATTTTGGATTGGCAAAGAACTGATCCGGCGGCGCCTGCTCAATGATTTCACCACGGTCCATGAAAATAACCCTGTCAGCGACGGTTTTGGCAAAACCCATTTCATGGGTGACGCAAAGCATTGTCATCCCTGATTGTGCCAACCCTATCATTGTGTCGAGGACTTCCTTAACCATTTCAGGATCGAGCGCCGAGGTAGGTTCATCGAACAGCATAATTTTCGGCTTCATGCACAACGAACGGGCGATGGCGACGCGTTGTTGCTGACCGCCAGAAATCTGTCCGGGAAACTTATGGGCATGTTCAGCGATGTGAACGCGTTCAAGATAATGCATCGCCAACGCTTCGGCTTCTTTCTTCGGCATTTTCTGTACCCAGATTGGAGCCAATGTGCAGTTTTGCAGTACCGTCAGATGCGGAAAAAGGTTGAAGTGCTGAAAGACCATACCCACTTCCTGGCGTACCCGCTCGATGTTTCGAATATCCTCATTCAACTCGATACCGTCGACAACAATGCGTCCCTGTTGATGTTCTTCCAGGTGATTGATACAGCGAATGGTTGTCGATTTTCCTGAACCAGAAGGGCCGCACAGCACGATGCGTTCACCCTGTTTCACGTTTAAGTTGATGTCCTTCAGAACGTGAAACTGACCGTACCATTTGTTAACGTTTTCCAGCGTAATCATCGCATCAGCCGGCTGTAGTAATGTTTGACTCATAGTGTCCTCAGTGCGGTGTACGCCCGGTGTTAAAGCGCTTTTCCAAATGCTGGCTATAGCGCGACATGCTAAAACAGAAGATCCAGTAGATCAGCGCAGCAAAGACATAACCCTCCGTCGACATGCCGAGCCAGGCCGGATCAACAGTGGCTTGTTGAACGCTGCTGAAGAGATCGAACAGGCCTATGATGATCACCAGGCTGGTATCTTTAAACAGCGCGATAATGGTATTGACCAGACCTGGGATCACCAGTTTCAAGGCCTGGGGAAGAATGACCAGCGCCTGTGTTTTCCAGTAGCCTAATGCCAACGAGCTTGCGGCTTCATACTGACCTTTTGGCAAGGCTTGCAGCCCCCCGCGCACAACTTCCGCAACATACGCCGATTGGAACAGCACCACACCAACTAGCGCGCGGATGAGTTTGTCGATACTGGTTCCTTCCGACATAAACAGCGGCAACATGACCGATGACATAAACAACACAGTAATCAGCGGCACGCCACGCCAGAACTCGATAAAGATAACGGACAGAATACGCACGACGGGCATGGTTGAACGGCGACCCAACGCCAACAAAATCCCAAGCGGCAATGCACCCGCTATCCCTACCGATGCGATAATCAGCGTCAGTGTTAACCCGCCCCACTGCCGTGTCTCCACACGCTCCAGCCCGAAGTACCCGCCATACAACAGAAACCAGACAACGAACGGATAAATGATTGCCCAACAAGCGATATAACGACCCCTGCGTGGCATCGCATTCCAGAACATCGGGACGATAGACAGCAGTCCAATAATCAGCGCCGTATTAATACGCCAGCGCTGATCGTGAGGATAAAGGCCGTACATAAACTGGCCGAAACGTTGGTGGATGAATACCCAGCAGGCCCCTGCTTTGGTGCAGTCTGCACGCGTAGTTCCCACCCAGTTGGCCTGAATAAACGCCCAGTTCAACAATGGCGGGATCAGCTCCCACATTAACCACAGCGCAAAGATCGTTAACAGGCTGTTTGACCAACTGGAAAACAGATTCTTTCGCATCCAGGCTAGGGATTTGTTGCCCTTTGCACCGGTCGGTCGCAAAGAGTGAGACAGCAGTACTTTTGTCATCATGACCTCTTAGCGCTCAACCAGTGCCATACGGCGGTTGTAGATATTCATCAGCAATGAAATGCTCAGGCTGATGATGAGATAAACCGACATGGTAATAGCGATCGTTTCAATCGCCTGTCCAGTCTGGTTCAGCACCGTTCCGGCAAACAGTGACACCATATCGGGATAGCCGATAGCTGCGGCCAGCGAAGAGTTTTTGACAATATTGAGATACTGGCTGGTTAATGGGGGGATCACCACGCGTAGCGCCTGAGGGATGATGACCTGACGTAGCGTCACCTGATTAGGCAACCCAAGTGAGCGAGCTGCCTCATGCTGACCATAAGGCACGGCCTGGATACCCGAACGAATAATCTCGGCGATAAAAGCTGAGGTATAGACTGAAAGGGCCAGCGTTAAAGCCGCCAATTCCGGAATAAGCGCCATGCCGCCGCGGAAGTTAAATCCGCGAAGCACCGGAACATCCCAATGCAACGCTGCGCCAAATACCCAATGAGCGATCATTGGCAGGACAATAATCAATGCCAGCGCCGTCGGCCATGTCCTCCGCAGTTGCCCCGTTTTTATCTGATGCATTTTGTTGTAGCGAAACAGCCCGAATGAAATCATTCCGGCGACGATAATCGCGACAATAAATGCCAGTAAACCTTCTCCCCATTGTGGTGCCGGTATATAGAGCCCACGGTTGCTGAGGAATGCGAGGTCAAAAGCGCTCACTGCCTGACGCGGTCCCGGTAAATTGCGCAAGACAGCAAAGTACCAGAAGAAGATTTGCAGCAGCGGCGGGATATTACGGAACGTCTCGATATAAACCGTCGACAGCTTACGCAGCAGCCAGTTGTCAGAGAGCCTCGCTAAACCCAGAAAGAAGCCGAGGAAAGAGGCAAAGACGATGCATAAAGCAGAGACCAGCAGGGTGTTGAGTAGCCCGACCAGGAACACGCGGCCATAGGTGTCACCTTGCTGATAATCAATTAAGTGTTGAACGATACCAAAGCCTGCGCTTCGGTCGAGAAAAGCAAAACCGGAAGTGATGCCACGGTTGTCCAGGTTGGTTATGGTGTTGTGTATCAAATAGATAGCAGTAGCGACGACGACCACTACCGCCAGGATTTGAAACAGCCAGGCGCGAACCGTGGGGTTGGAAAAGGAGAGCGATCCTTTTACGGTCAGGTGGCGATGGGACATAGGGAAACCTCAATGACCAGAACATCAGGTTGGGCATCGCAGTGCGATGCCCGTCACAGCGTGTAACTTAACGAACCGGTGGCGCGTACTGGATCCCGCCGTTGTTCCAGAGATTATTCTGACCACGTTTGATTTTCAGCGCACTGTCAGCGCCAACGTTGCGGTCAAAGATTTCTGCGTAGTTACCGACTTGCTTGACGATGTTGTACGCCCATTTGTTATCCAGTTTCAGATCTTTGCCGAAATCACCTTCTGTCCCTAAAAGGTGTGCCATATCCGGGTTGGATGGCTTAGCGGCTTTCTCGTCAACGTTCTTCGAGTTGATGCCCATCTCTTCGGCATTCAGCATGGCGAACAGCGTCCAGCGAACGACAGAGAACCACTCCTCATCACCACGGCGAACCACCGGGCCCAACGGCTCTTTGGAGATAACTTCTGGAAGAACAATCCAGTCAGCCGGTTTACTCAGCTTGATGCGCAAAGCATAGAGTTGTGACTGATCAGAGGCCAGCGTGTCGCAGCGTCCTGATTCCAGGGCTTTTGCCGATTCATCAGAGCGGTCAAACGTTACAGGGGTGTACTTCATGTTGTTGGCTTTGAAATAATCAGCCACGTTCAATTCGGTATCGGTGCCCGCTTGAATACACACGGTTGCCCCGTCGAGTTCTTTGGCACTTTTCAGTCCGGCTTTATCGTGAGTCAGGAAGCCGATGCCATCGTAATACGTGACGCCAGTAAATGAGAGGCCCATACCTGCATCGCGGGAAGAGGTCCAGGTGGTATTACGAGACAATAAATCCACTTCGCCGGATTGCAGCGCGGTGAAACGCTCTTTCGCGGTCAGCGGGGTATATTTTACTTTGCTGGCGTCACCAAATACCGCTGCAGCCACGCCACGGCAGACATCCACATCAATACCGGTAAATTTGCCATCGGCATCTGCATAAGAGAAACCCGGTAAACCATCACTGATACCGCACTGGACGAAACCCTTCTTTTTAACTGCATCGAAAGTAGTACCGGCATGTGCCTGATTTGAGAGTGCAAACAGTACGCCCGCCGCAGTGAGGCTGGCGATCATCATCTTTTTCATAAAGCATCCTGTGTGGCGAAAAATTTATCGTTATAAATAGAGACGTCCGGGGGAACGCCAAAACCTGTCTGTGGCCATGGCCATTTCCTGTAAAGCAAAGGGAATGCCAGAATTGCAATCGCCTGATATTGGGGCGCAGGGAGGCAATAGAGTGAGTGTAGACAGGAAAGAAAAAAATAAGCGCCCTACGACGGTGCAAAATTGAAACCTACGCCACAAAATGGAGCGAAAAAGTTTCAGGATTGAGACTGCGAGAAGAAATGGTTTCACAGGTTAATATTGGTGTGAGAATGAAGGGCAATAATCTGTGAAATTGTTCACAGCAAACGTTGAATTCGATAATTTTTAATTATGGATGGTTGATCGGAAATAGGGTTTTCAATTATTGATGGGGTGGCGTGCGCGAAATTTTTACTTTTTGAACGCGTTGTGCACTGTTATGAAGCAAAAGCGCGGGAGGCCCGCGCTTATGATGATTATTTAGTTAAGGCAACGATACCGAGCGTCAGCCCAGCAAGTGCGGCCGCGCCTCCGGCGATAGCGCCAGCAGTTTCCCAGTTATCCTGCGTTGTACCTTTCATACAGGTGTTGGTATGAACCAGTCGCCCCTGATCGTCATAAACTGGCACGCAGGGTGATTCATGTGCGCAACCTGCAAGTAACGCTGTCAGCAATGCAACTGAAATCAATCTTTTCATGATATTACCTCGATGAGACCGCGGCGGAGTTAACACATCAGCCTTACGGAATGACGCTCATTTTATCATCGGTGTTATCAAGGATGCAGAAGCAAATAATCTCAATATATTTACTCTGTAAACATCGTGGAGGATTTGACGAATTATCCGCTAATTATGTAGAAATTATGCAGAAGAAAATATTAAAAGCTAACGTCAACGAAACGGTAGTCACTAGTAGAAAATAAAAAAGGCGCTTAAAGCGCCTTTTTTATTTTACTTATCATTTCGTTCCGCTGAATCGCCGACGGACGACCACAAAAAATACAGGCACAAAGAAGATGGCGAGTAGCGTAGCTGCCAGCATTCCTCCCATCACACCTGTACCGACAGCATTTTGTGCTCCACTCCCCGCACCGTTGCTGATAACCAAAGGCATAACGCCCAGGATAAACGCCAGTGAGGTCATCAGAATTGGGCGTAGACGCATTCTGGATGCCTCGAGCGTGGCTTCAATGACGCCTTTTCCCTCTTTATCCATCAGATCCTTGGCGAACTCGACAATCAGAATGGCATTTTTTGCCGACAGGCCAATCGTCGTCAGGAGTCCGACCTGGAAATAGACGTCATTATTCAGACCGCGAAGTGAGGCTGCTAACAGGGCACCGATAACGCCCAGGGGCACAACCAACATAACAGAGAACGGAATAGACCAACTTTCATACAGTGCCGCGAGGCACAGGAATACAACGATGAGCGAAATGGCATACAGGGCTGGAGCCTGATTGCCAGAGAGCCGTTCCTGATAAGACATACCCGTCCAGTCATAGCCGATCCCAGAAGGTAGCTTGCTGGCCATCGCTTCCATCAGATTCATCGCTTCACCGGTACTCTTACCCGGTGCTGCTTCCCCCAGAATTTCCATTGAAGGTAAGCCGTTGTATCGTTCAAGGCGTGGAGAGCCATAGATCCAATGTGCAGAAGCGAACGCTGAGAAAGGAACCATTTCGCCGTTTGCGCTCCGCACATACAAGTTAGTTATGTCGTTTGGCAACATACGGAATTTTGCGTCTGCCTGAACGTAAACTTTTTTCACACGGCCGCGATCGATAAAGTCATTAACGTAGGAGCCGCCGAGCGCTGTGGAAATGGTCTGATTAATATCGGAAAGCGAAACGCCCAAGGCCTGCGCCTTTTCCTGATCGACATCCAGTTTGTACTGCGGAGTATCTTCCAGGCCGTTCGGGCGGACGCGCACCAGCATATCTGGATGTTCTTTTATCATGCCGAGCAGTTGGTTACGGGCCTGAGTCAGGCCAGTATGCCCAAGCCCACCCTGGTCTATCAATTCAAAGTCGAAGCCAGTTGCTGTCCCCAGTTCGATAATGGCAGGCAGGTTGAACGGGAAGACCATCGCATCGCGAATCTGACTAAAACTCATCGTTGCACGTTTAATGATGGCTTCTACGTGGTTTTCCTCACCGCTGCGCTCGTCCCAGGGTTTCAGGCTGATAAAGGCCATGCCTGAGTTTTGCCCTTGACCGCTAAAGCTAAAGCCGTTGACGGTGAACACACTGGCAACATTCTCTTTCTCATTGCTGAGATAGTAATGCGTCAGGGTATCCAGCACTTTCTGAGTGCGTTCTTGCGTGGCACCGCTGGGCAGTTGAACCATGGTCATGAACACGCCCTGGTCTTCTTCTGGCAGAAACGAGGTGGGTAAACGCAGGAACAGCAATGCCATACCCACAACGATGACCACGAAAACGATCAGGTAGCGGCCAGTTCCCCGCAAAATACGGCTCACGCTGTCGGTATAATGGCTTACGCTGAGATCGAATCGGGTGTTGAACCAGCCGAAAAAGCCGTGTTTTGCTTCATGATGATCGGCTGAAACAGGTTTTAGCAGAGTTGCACACAGGGCGGGTGTCAGAATCAATGCTACCAGTACTGACAGCGCCATTGCAGAGACAATCGTTATCGAAAACTGGCGATAGATAGCCCCCGTTGACCCTCCGAAGAATGCCATTGGGATAAACACCGCAGACAGCACCATCGCAATACCGACCAGCGCCCCCTGGATTTGCTCCATCGACTTTTCGGTGGCTTCCTTCGGCGACAGGCGGTCTTCTGCCATGACTCGCTCGACGTTTTCCACCACCACAATGGCATCATCCACCAACAACCCGATGGCGAGCACCATACCGAACATGGTGAGCGTATTGATGGAATAACCGCAGGCCGAAAGCACGGCAAACGTACCCAATAGCACGACCGGCACTGCGATAGTTGGAATCAACGTGGCGCGGAGGTTTTGCAGGAAAAGATACATCACCAGGAAAACCAGCACGATCGCTTCGAACAGGGTTTTGACTACCTCATGGATGGAAATCTTCACGAATGGCGTGGTGTCGTAGGGATAAACCACTCGCATTCCCTGCGGGAAGAACGGTTGCAATTCAGCCAGCTTGGTTTTGATGGCATCTGCCGTGTTCAGTGCGTTTGCCCCGGTCGCGAGTTTAATGCCGAGGCCTGAGGCCGGCTGCCCGTTGATGCGTGCGACAACATTATAGTTTTCACCGCCTAGCTCAATATGGGCCACATCGCGCAGGCGTACTACTGAGCCGTCTGAATTAACGCGAAGTGTCACGTTACCGAATTCTTGCGGATCTTTCAGACGCGTTTGAGCAATGATAGAAGCATTTAACTGCTGATTACCTACGGCTGGCGTGCCGCCGAGTTGTCCTGCAGCTATTTGGTTGTTTTGAATTTTCAGCTCGTTAATGACATCCACTGGCGTGAGCTGATATTTGTTCAGTAGGTTGGCATCCAGCCAGATACGCATGGCATATTGCGCACCAAACAGCTGTGTGTCACCGACCCCATTCAGTCGGCTAATGGCATCTTTGATGTTGGACGCCACATAATCAGAAATATCGTCCTGATTCAGAGATTTGTTATCTGAAACAAAGCCTGCAACCAGCAAATAGTTGCTGCTGGCTTTTTCCACGCCAATCCCCTGTTGCTGAACTTCCTGCGGTAGCAGGGGGGTCGCCAGTTGCAGTTTGTTCTGCACCTGGACCTGGGCGATATCCGGATCGGTGCCGGACTGGAACGTCAGTGTAATGGTCACGCCGCCAGAGGAGTCGCTGGTGGATGACATGTACATCAGGTTATCGATACCGTTCATGTTCTGTTCGATAACCTGAGTGACCGTATCCTGCACGGTTTGTGCATCGGCACCAGGGTAGGTGGCCGAAATAGCAACCGCAGGCGGGGCGATAGTCGGGTACTGCGCAATGGGCAATTGCAAAATTGCAAGACCACCCGCCATCATCATAATGATAGCCAGCACCCAGGCAAAAATAGGGCGCTGTATAAAGAATTTGGACATAGTGGCCCCTGATTATTGAGCTGAAGAAGTTGCGGTGTCCGGCTCGGCATGTACCGTCACGCCGGGATGTACTTTCTGCAACCCACTCACAATGACTTTGTCGCCAGGATTCAGACCTGCGCTAATAAGCCATCGATCACCAACAGCCTGTGAGGCAACGACGCCGCGTACTTCAACCTGATTTTTCTCGTTCACCACCATGACTGTGGCCTCGCCTCTTGGTGTGCGTGTTACGCCCTGCTGAGGTACGAGGATTGCGTTTGGCTGCACCCCTTCTTCAATGCGCGCGCGTACAAACATGCCCGGGAGCAGTGCATGTTGTGGGTTAGGGAAGACGGCGCGGAGTGTGATAGAGCCCGTGCTCTCATCGACTGTCACATCAGAAAATTGCAAAGTGCCTTTTAACGAATAGGGTTGGCCATTTTCCATGACCACTTCGACACTTTTGGTGTCGCTGCCGCGCTCAAGGCTTTCTTGCTTGAGGCGCATGAAATCATTGCTGGATTGGGTGACATCAACGTAAATCGGATCCAACTGTTGCACTGTGGCAAGCGCTTGAGACTGACCGTTAGTGACGAGAGCACCTTCGGTTACGCTGGATTTACCAATTCGCCCGTCAATCGGCGAAGATACTTTGGTATACGCAAGGTTAATCCTTGCTGTTTCTACCGCCGCTTTTGCAGCCATCACACTGGCATCGGCCTGCTGGGCGTTAGCAACGGCTTGATCGTAATCCTGGCGGCTGACGTATTGCGTACCCAGCAGCGGTAAATAACGTTTCACCGTCAAATGGGCGATATTGGCGGCGGCAGCGGCTTTGGCTTCGTCACCTTTTGCGCTTTCCCATGCGGCTTTATAGGTCGCAGGATCAATCTGATACAGAGAATCTCCGGCTTGAATATCACTGCCTTCGGTGAAATTGCGATGCAGGACAATACCGCTGACCTGAGGGCGAACTTCGGCGATACGGAACGCCGTGGTTCTGCCCGGTAGTTCGGTTGTCACCGACAGCGGCGCGCGGCTGACCACATGAACAGTGACATGCGGGGCCTGAGTTTGTGGCTGCCGATCCCCGGCGTCATCGCAGCCGCTAAGCAGTAAAGCTGAAGCGAGCAAACTGGATAAAAGCGTAACCCTTGCGTGAGTCGTCATTGCAATTCCTTAATAACCGATATAGCCAATACGCCGGAGACCGGTGGGAAAATAAAAAGTGCAGCGCGTTATAGTACAAATAAAAAGTTTGAAATGTTAACCAGTATAATTCCGTAAAGGGGAGTAAAAGCACTCATACACAAAAGAAGTGAGGTTTGTCCTGGTGGCTTTGTAATAAAGGGGTTAACAATCATATTTAAAATTTATGAATCCATGTCATTATATTTTTGTGGTGATTGGTATGGTGATTTTAAAGAAAACAATCCAACTCTGGAGCATAAATAATTGTGTAAATTAATCGGGAGGCAATATATTAGCGGGTTCAAGTATCCATCGGTATTGTAAGGACATCTCATGGTCAGAAAAACCAAAGCAGACGCACTGGTGACGAGGCAGTTGCTGATTGATACAGCCATCGAACAGTTTGCGAGTCGGGGCGTCTCTAATACCACGCTGACGGACATCGCGGATGCTGCAGGTGTGACGCGAGGGGCGATTTACTGGCATTTTAGCAGTAAGGCTGAGTTGTTTAATGAGATGTGGAAATTACAAATTCCGTTGCGTGACATTATTCATCATAAAATGATACATGATGAAAAAGAAAATGCATTGGCCTGGCTTAGAGAAGCATTTGTGGCGGCATTGCAATATATTTCAGAAAACCCTAAACAGCGTGCTTTGATGCAGATTTTGTATCATAAATGCGAATTTAATAACGAGATGATGCCCGAAGCAGAAATTCGTCAGCATCTGTGTTTTAGTTATGACAACATGAGAAAAATAGTTGAGCTGTGTGTTCGACAGGGTAGCCTGCCCGCAAACACTCATATTGAAATAACGCTGGTGATACTGCACAGTTTTTTCTCTGGGGTGCTGAAAAACTGGCTGTTGTTTCCAGAACGCATCAACCTTTACCAACAGGCGCCTGAGTTAGTCGATAACATTATGGCGACGCTGCATCCGCACTCTGCAGTGTGGCCGATCAGAAACGATCTCACGACAGTCCACTCGCAACCTGGTCTTTGATCAGCCTGCTCTTAGATGACTGGCGGTGATCGTATCGGCACTGACCGGTTTGCCCAACAGATAGCCTTGTAATGCATTGCAGCCCAACTGGGTCAGGAATTCGAGCTGCTCCTGGGTTTCTACTCCTTCCGCAACCACTCGTAGGTTAAGCGTGCGCGCCAATGCGACGATAGCAGACACAATCGTTGCGTCTTCCCCTTCACCTTTCAATTCTTTGACAAAGGCCCGGTCGATTTTCAGCTCACATGCGGGTAAACGTTTGAGATACAGCAAACTCGAATAGCCGGTACCAAAATCATCGATAGATGCCTTCACACCGAGTTCGGTCAGACGCGTCAGCACCGCTACGCTCTGCTCAGGATTGTTCATCGCCGTGGTTTCGGTCACTTCAAGAATCAACATCTCGGGTGGTATTTGGTGCCGCGCCAGACAGGCCATGACCGTATCGATAAGCATCGGCTGTTCAAATTGTAAGGCGGAAAGATTCACCGCAATGGACCAGTTCAGATGCCCTAGGGTGCGCCACTCGCTGAGCTGACGGCAGGCCTCGTTGATCACCCAATTTCCCATGGGAATGATGATCCCGGTTTTCTCTGCCAGCGGCAAAAACACATCGGGCGGTAACAATCCTTTGACTGGATGATCCCAGCGCAGAAGCGCTTCAAATCCGGTGATTATTCCCGAAGGTGCCTGGCATTTGGGTTGGTAGTGGAGGCGCAGTTCTTGCCGTTCAACCGCCATCCACAAATCGTTCATGAGTTGCAACTGCTGCTGAGCAAAGAGATTCATCGAAGGCTGGAAGAAATGGTAACCGTTACGTCCGGTATGTTTGGTGTGATACATCGCCGCATCGGCGTTAAACATTAGCTCACGGTCGTTCTGTCCGTCGTGAGGGTAGAGCGCAATGCCTACGCTTAATGTCACCACCAGTTCGTACGGCTCAATCATAAACGGTGCGTCGATGGCCTGGACTAACGCGCTGGCAAGGCGCGCAGCATCATCAGGGGCGGAGATGTCTGCCAATAGAACGAACTCGTCTCCACCGATGCGTGCCAACGTGAATTGCCCATTTAACGGCTGCTGTAAACGGTCAGTAACTGCAACTAAAAGCTTGTCACCCACGTCATGACCAAAGGCATCATTAACAGCCTTAAAGCCATCAAGGTCCATAAACATCAAGGCAAACGCACTATCTTCCCGATCGGCTTTGCTGATGGCCTGGCTTAGGCGATCTTCAAACAGCACGCGATTGGGCAGGCGGGTGAGGGGGTCCTGTAACGCCAGTTGCGCCAGTTCTTTATTCGCTTCAGCAAGCGACGAGGCTAGCAGCGAAGTGCGAGCCTGGAGGCGGGCATCGAGCATCGAAATCAGCAACGTGATGCCCAATATAAACAGCGTCACCACGCTGACCAACACCGCCAGCCAGTTGCCATTTACGCCATGATGAGCCATGGGCATTTGGTGGGGGAATTGTGCCGCCATCATGCCGGTATAATGCATGCCCGCGATGGCAATCCCCATGAGGACTGCTGCGCCGAAACGCATCAATGCAACCTGCGCAGCTTCATGCCGTAAACGGAAAGTGAGCCAAAGGGCAGCAAACGAGGCCAGAACGGCAATGATGACGGAAAGGGTGACCCAGCGATAATTCCAGACAATCGGCGGGGAGACGTCCATTGCCGCCATGCCTGTGTAGTGCATGAGCACAACACCTGCACCCATTACCAGTGCGCCAGCAATCAGACGACGTAAGCCGAGCTTGTCCACGCTCACGAACCACAGAGCAAAGAGGGCGGCGGCCATGGCGATTACCATCGAGAGCGCGGTTAATCCCGGGCTGTAACGCATGCCCATGGCAGTGTCCATCGCCAGCATGCCGATAAAATGCATTGCCCACACGCCGATACCCATCGCGACTCCGCCACCGCAAAGCCACACATAAGCGGTTTTACCGTGGCTTGTAGAGACTCGTCCCGCCATATTCAGCGCCGTCCAGGCCGCGAGAATCGCAATCACAAAAGAAATAGCGACCAGAATAGGGTCGTAATGGCTAGCCTGCATGGTGTCATCAGCTCGTTCACGGGAGGGTGAGGGCTGATGACATTACCATCGTCCAGAAGGGACTCAAAGTGATTTAAATCCCTGTTTTTAACGTGGAATATCAACGCATTCGACGACGTTGCCGACAGATGATCACTCTAGTTCGGTGCAGTTAACCAGCTTCAACGGATTGACAGAATTCATATTGCGGCATTTTTCGCTTTCGGTGGATATCAGCTCGATCCACTGCATGAGCAAGCCCTCGAACACAAACATGAATACAGCGAAAACGACCAGCCATCCGTACTTGCGAAGCATAACTGTACCTGAGAAGTGATAGGGTGAGTGGCAGGCAATATACACGAAAAATAACAACGCGAAAGAGGGGATGGAGGGAAGGAATTCAGGCAATAAAAAAGGCGCTTCCCCATGCCGAAGAGCGCCTTTTTTCCGCCATGAACGAACTTAGTTCATGCCGTATTTTTTCAGTTTCTTACGCAGTGTACCGCGGTTGATGCCCATCATCAGGGCAGCGCGGGTCTGGTTACCACGGGTGTATTGCATCACCATGTCCAACAGGGGCTGTTCTACTTCAGCCAGTACCAGCTCATACAGGTCATTAACATCCTGACCGTTCAGTTGAGCAAAATAGTTCTTCAGTGCCTGTTTTACCGAGTCACGGAGAGGTTTCTGAGTTACCTGATCCTGCGAATTAACGGTAGAAACGGTCAGTACGTCAGAATTTACGCGTTGTTCGAACATAGTTCTGTCAGCTCTTTATTTCTGTTTACGCAAAATTTTCGAAGTATGCCTCCAACGCCTCCAGCTGATCGCTGGCATCCTCAATGGCGTTGAATGTGCGCCGAAACTGGTCATCTGGAGCGTGTTCCTGTAAATACCAGGATACGTGTTTGCGCGCTATTCGGTACCCTTTTGTATGACCGTAAAAATCATGCAATTCCCGAACATGTGCACAAAGTAAGCGCTTCACCTCTGCCAGAGGCAGTGGAGGTAGCAGCTCCCCAGTGTCCAGATAGTGCTGGATTTCCCGAAAGATCCAGGGTCTTCCCTGAGCTGCGCGTCCTATCATAAGGGCATCTGCCCCCGTATAGTCCAGCACGGCTCTGGCTTTAAGCGGGTCAGTAATGTCGCCATTCGCGATAATCGGAATGGAAACTTTCTGCTTAACTGCCCGAATACTGTCGTATTCAGCGTCTCCGTTAAACAAGCAGGCGCGAGTGCGTCCGTGAATAGTCAGAGCCTGAATGCCACAATCTTCAGCCAGTTGGGCAATCTCTATGCAGTTACGGTGGTCCGGCGCCCAGCCAGTGCGAATCTTGAGAGTGACAGGAACATCCACTGCATTTACCACTGCGGCCAGGATAGATTTCACCAGGCTTGGGTGTTGCAACAGGGCTGAACCTGCAAGCTTGCGATTCACTTTTTTCGCCGGGCAACCCATATTGATATCAATAATTTGGGCGCCACTTTCAACGTTAATACGTGCGGCTTCTGCCATTTCTTCAGGACTGCTTCCGGCAATTTGCACCGTGCGGATCCCGGGCTCGTCAATGTGCACCATCCGTAAACGGGATTTGTCGCTCTCCCAAACCTGCGGGTTTGAGGACATCATCTCAGAAACGGTTAAACCTGCTCCCATCTCGTAGCACAGCGTCCGGAATGGTCTGTCAGTAATGCCAGCCATGGGCGCTGCGATCAGGCGATTTCTAAGCTGGTGGTGTCCGATGCGCATGAGTTAAGAAATGACCATACTGTGACTGCAAGGCGGCGTATATTACGCATTTTTTACACGAGATGAAAGGCCAAACTTTGAGCAATCCTCTGTCATAGATCAAGGAATCGCCAGTCGGTCGAAAGTGAAAAATTTAATCGGCATTTAAATCATGGTGTTATGTGTATTTGCTGAAATTACATACAGATGCAATTTTGCGTAACTTATCGTTTTTTCCTGCTCAAAAGGGAGCAGAAAAGAGATAACCTGCTGTTTTTATCAGCAGATTATCCCGATTATTGCGCGCTGGATCTCATTTCAATGTGGCATGAGAAACGCTTTTTCTGGCACTTATTCAACCACCACACGGCCATGAACCGGCTGCGTTGGACGGTTATTATGGTGATGCATGGTATGGGTAAACTTCTCCAGTTGCGCTTCTGACAGCGTCAATGGATGTTTCATGACCAACCAGGCGACGCCTTCGGAACACGGTGGCGTGGTTAATGAACCGCTAAAGCGCCAGTATGTTCTGTCCGTCGGAATTAGCTTATTAATATCCAAAGGCGCTTTCACTGCGGCATCACTTTCTGCCTTTTCTGGCATAACGCTCCAGAGCTTATCCAGTTCAGGGTTCGCTGCACCGACGTCAAACATCACGGCGACGACGGCAACTTCGCCCGCCGCGTTTTTATGCACCAGATGCATCTCCATCGCAGAGTGCTTACCGTGAATCGTGTTCTCAGAAGGTGCATGGAAGTGGAACTGTTGCAGAACGTAGATCTGACCATCCACAGTAATGCTGTCCGAGGCTTTTGGGTCAACGGTTGCCTGAATGGTGTGACCATTATTGAGCACAAAATCCGGGCCTTTGCCGTAATGGATATCCAGAGGCTGGAGATGGGCATTGACTGTAGTGTCGATATTAATCGGCGACTGGTTCATTCCCTGCTGACAGGTTTTGTATTCATCGCTCAACTGGCTCCAGTGTTCCGGGGCGCCTTCTCCTTCGTAGGTCCAGTGTGAGGCGAGTGCGAAGAAAGGGGTAATGCTCAGCGCCAGTAGCGCTGCTTTGCCAATAGACTTACTCATAATATTCATCCAATGAATTGAAACAATATAATTATTCAGTAACTCAATGAGTTACAGGGGTATTTTACCATGAGCAAGAAAAGGACTATGAGGAGAAAATGCTCGCGTGACCGGGCGGCCACGCGAAGGGGAATTAGTGTTTGCGGCCAGTAATGCGACACCACTCTTCTTTCTCGACCACAGGGTCGAGAGCAAACAGTGAGGTGTAAGCTTCACAGACGCTGTCCGCCTGGCTTGCAAGAATACCAGACAGGCCCAACAGGCCGCCCTCAACGGGCAGGACGCTGATCAACGGGGCCAGTTCACGTAATGGGCCTGCCAGGATGTTAGCGACCACGACATCGGCTTTCATGACGTCTGGCTGGTCCTGAGGTAAATACAGTTCCAGACGAGCGGACACGCCGTTGCGCTCGGCATTATCACGGCTGGCCTGGATAGCCTGCGGATCGATATCGATCCCGATCGCTTTGGCCGCACCCAGTTTCAGTGCGGCGATAGCGAGGATCCCGGATCCGCACCCAAAGTCGATCACTGTTTTGCCATTCAGATCGAGACCGTCAAGCCATTGCAAACAGAGTGACGTCGTTGGATGAGTACCCGTACCAAACGCCAGACCCGGATCGAGCATCACGTTCACCGCATTTTCATCCGGCACATCGCGCCAGCTTGGGCAGATCCAAAGACGTTCGCCGAAGCGCATTGGGTGGAAGTTATCCATCCATTCACGTTCCCAGTCTTTATCTTCCAGCTGTTCAATCTTATGCACAAACCCGGCGCCCAGCAGCGGGTGATGTTCAAGGATTGCCACGACCTCGTTCATGTCGGTCTCGGCGTCAAACAGGCCAATCACATCGGTGTCGCCCCACAGGCGGGTTTCACCCGGCAGCGGCTCAAACACAGGCGTATCGTGGGTGTCCTGAAAAGTGATAGAGACAGCCCCCGCTTCCATCAGCGCATCGCTAAGGTCTTCAGCGTTTGCGCCAGTAGTGTTCAGTTTCAATTGGATCCATGGCATGGCAAAACTCTTTTAATGATTAACAGTGAAATTCGGGGCTTGCGTGGCAGGACGACCAAATCGGTTGCCTACGACAAAAGCCAGAAGACTTAACAGTAACGACGGAACGATCGGATGAAAGCCGAGGTACTGAATTTTAAATGTTGCGAGTAGGGCGTAAAGTACACCGCCTACAATCATGGCACTTAGCGCACCGGCTGCATTCGCGCGTTCCCAATAGAGGCCCAGGACCAGCGGCCACAGAAACACCGCTTCGAGCCCACCAAATGCCAGCAGATTCAGCCAGATGATCATCTCCGGCGGACGCCATGCAGCCAGTAGCAGCAGCGCGCCCAATATCAACGTGATAAGCGCAGACATGCGCTTCAGGCGCTTTTCATTGTGCATCTGCTCGGGATGCAGATTCAGATACAGATCCTTGATTATCGTAGCGGAACTCTGCAATAACTGCGCGTTGATCGTCGACATGATGGCAGCCATCGGTGCGGCAAGGAAGATCCCTGCAGCAATCGGCGGCAGCACTTTGACCATCAGGGTTGGGATCACCAAATCCGGAACATTGAGGTCCGGAATAACAGCGCGGCCCAGAGCACCGGCCAGATGCATGCCAAACATCAGAATAGCCACAACGATGGTGCCAATAATAATTCCGCGATGCACGGCTTTGCTGTCTTTATAGGAAATGCAGCGAACGGCGGTATGCGGCAGACCGATCACGCCAAAGCAGACCAGCACCCAAAATGACGTCATAAAGCTTGGTGACAGAATATCGTCCGCGCCCTGCGGAGAAACCAGTTTCGGGTCGATATGTTCCAGGGTTTGCACCGCGTGGCTCAAACCGCCCGCCGCATGAACGACGCCAATAAGCAACACAATGGTGCCAATTAGCATCACCATGCCCTGCATCGCATCGTTCAGCACGCTGGCACGAAAACCGCCAAAGGCGGTATACAGCGCGATACTGATACCGAAAATCAGCAGGCCGGTTTCGTAAGGTATCCCTGCCGCGGTTTCCAGCAGACGTGCGCCGCCAATGAACTGTACGGTCATTGCGCCCACAAAGGCGACCAGCAGACTGAGGCTTGCGAGCCACACCAGCAGACGGCTCTGATAGCGGGCAAACAGCATATCGTTGAGCGTCACCGCGTTATATCTGCGGGCGAGAATGGCGAATTTTTTGCCTAATACGCCTAATGACAGCCATACCGCCGGGAGTTGGATCATCGCCAGCAGTACCCAGCCGAGCCCGTATTTATAGGCCGCACCAGGGCCGCCAATAAACGAACTGGCGCTGATATAGGTCGCCGTCAGCGTCATCGCCAGCACGAACCCGCCCATCGAGCGACTGCCCAGAAAATATTCATTGAGGAACGTGCCGGTCGAGCGTTTACGCATCGCATAAATCGACAGGCCAAACACCACCAACAGGTAGGCGACAAGCGGCAGAATGACTTCAGGCTGCATCATCGTCCTCCAGGGGAATATCGCGATAGATGACTTTTACCATTGCCCAGCACAGCAGAACAAACACCAATGGCGTCAGCATGCAGGCCATCTCAAACCAATGCGGCAGGCCTGTGAATCCCTGCAGTGAATTTGGTATGTAAGCGCTTGCTAACCATGCGGCAAGATAGAGGAGGGTGAGCCACAATGCCCAGCGGGCTTCTTTGTGGGCCTGAACAAAACGCGCGTCCATAAGGCTCCCAGGGTCAATTTAAAGCGGGGATTGTACCTGAAGGGGCTGATAAGGGGAGAGAAAAAGAAAAAAGGCCGGAAGATCCGGCCTTTTACGCAGTGCTCAGGATTTACTTTTCCTGGAGTCCGAGTTTTTTCTCCAGATAGTGGATGTTGGTGCCACCATGCTGGAAGTTCTCGTCACTCATAATGCGCATCTGCAGTTCGATGTTGGTTTTGATCCCGTCGATGATAAGCTCTTGCAGAGCGTTTTTCATGCGCGAAATCGCCACATCACGGGTTTCCCCGTAGCAGATGAGTTTGCCAATCATTGAGTCATAGTACGGCGGTACGGTGTAACCGGCGTAGATATGAGATTCCCAACGCACACCAAAACCGCCAGGTGCGTGGAAACGGGTAATTTTACCCGGGCTCGGCAGGAAGGTATTTGGGTCTTCGGCGTTGATACGGCATTCCACCGCATGACCGCGAACCTGTACTTCTTCCTGAGTGATTGACAGCGGCTGACCAGCAGCGATGCGCAGCTGCTCTTTAATCAGGTCAACGCCAGTGATCATCTCGGTAACCGGATGTTCTACCTGAATACGGGTGTTCATTTCGATGAAATAGAACTCGCCGTTTTCGAACAGGAACTCGAAAGTCCCCGCGCCACGGTAGCCGATATCGACACAGGCTTTTGAACAACGCTCGCCGATGTAGCGACGCAGTTCCGGGGTAATGCCCGGCGCTGGTGCTTCTTCGACGACTTTCTGGTGACGACGCTGCATAGAGCAGTCACGTTCTGCCAGATAGATAGCGTTACCCTGACCATCAGCCAGCACCTGGATCTCAATATGACGAGGATTTTCCAGGTATTTTTCCATGTAAACCATGTCGTTGCTGAAAGCCGCTTTGGCTTCCGCTTTGGTCATGGAAATGGACTGTGCCAGGTCGGCGTCGCTGCGCACAACGCGCATACCACGACCGCCGCCGCCGCCAGAGGCTTTGATGATAACCGGGTAGCCGATGCGTTTGGCATGAGCGCGGTTAGCGTCCATGTCTTCGCCCAGTGGGCCATCGGAGCCAGGTACAGTGGGAACGCCTGCTTTTTTCATCGCGGTGATAGCAGACACTTTATCGCCCATCAGGCGAATGGTGTCGGCTTTCGGGCCGATGAAGATAAAGCCGGAACGTTCAACCTGCTCAGCAAAGTTGGCGTTTTCGGACAGGAAGCCATAACCCGGATGGATTGCCACCGCGCCAGTGATTTCAGCGGCGCTGATGATAGCCGGGATGTTCAGGTAGCTTTTTACGGACTGAGCCGGGCCGATACAGACCGTTTCATCCGCCAGCAGTACGTGTTTTAAATCGCGATCCGCAGTGGAGTGCACGGCTACGGTCTTGATGCCCAATTCTTTACAGGCACGAAGAATACGCAGTGCAATCTCGCCACGGTTAGCGATGACAATTTTATCCAGCATGTTCGCCTCGTTACTCGATGACGACCAGCGGCTCGTCAAATTCTACAGGTTGACCACTTTCGACCAGGATAGCCTTCACGGTGCCCGATTTGTCGGCTTCGATCTGGTTCATCATTTTCATGGCTTCAACGATGCACAGGGTATCACCCACGTTGACCTTCTGACCCACTTCGATGAACGCTTTTGCGTCCGGGCTCGGCGTGCGGTAGAAA
Source organism: Scandinavium sp. (assembly GCF_036271055.1). Lineage (GTDB taxonomy): Bacteria > Pseudomonadota > Gammaproteobacteria > Enterobacterales > Enterobacteriaceae > Scandinavium. The sequence continues at coordinate 20,253 of NZ_DATBBJ010000053.1, forward strand.
GTACCAACCATCGGGGAGCGTACGATGTGGCCACTGATTTCAGCTTTAGCAGGTGCTTCAGCAACCGCTGCTGGAGCAGCAGCGGCCGGAGCCATCTGCGGCTGCATCATTGGTGCAGCATAAGCCTGTTGCATCACTGGGAAGCCCGCATTAGCCGGCGCGCGGCTGATGCGTACAGACTCTTCACCTTCAGAAATTTCCAGTTCGGAGATGCCTGATTCTTCAACCAGCTCGATCAGTTTTTTAATCTTACGAATATCCATGAGTGGGTTCCGTACTCTTTGTTTAGTGTGATTGTGACAGGCGTTTTACCGCCGTCTGTAATGCGTATGAATAGCCGTCAGCGCCTAATCCGCAGATGACGCCGGCAGCGATATCAGAGAGATATGAATGATGGCGGAACGGCTCGCGAGCGTGCACGTTACTCAGATGAATCTCGATAAACGGGATACTGACCGCCAATAGCGCATCGCGAATCGCCACACTGGTGTGCGTGAATGCGGCCGGATTAATCAGGATATAGTCAACGTTGTCTTTAGCCTGATGAATTCGGTCGATAATCGCGAACTCCGCGTTGGACTGCAAATGGTCCAGTGACACATTCAGAGCCTCGGCCTCCGTCGTTAAACGGTTCACAATCTCCGCTAACGTCAGGGTGCCATACTTCTCTGGCTCACGGGTTCCGAGCATGTTCAGGTTCGGTCCGTTTAAAAGCAAAATGCGTGACTTGTTGGCCATTGTGCTGCTATCTCCTGCCATTCTCCGGTAAAAAACAAAATATACCTTCGATGCGCGCTTGTCACCTTTTCAGAGGCCAAAAACCCCTGTCAGGAAAACCAAAGTCGCACATTATAATGATTTCGTAGCATTTGGCAGCTAAATACTGGTCTTATCAGGGAAGATAATCAACCTCAATCGCGAAAAAGCCTGACGTACTGCGGGAGAACTGCGGGAAACTGCACACAATCGCGGATTAACGCCACCATTGGCGGAACTTCTTATAACGCCAGACTAAGAGGGCAAGAGCCGCAACAGCGTACAAGACAGGCTGAGGTGACAGAATCTTCACCGACCAGAGATAATGGATCGGCGCCAGTATCGCCACCAGATAGACGAAGTTGTGCAATTTTTGCCAGCGTGGACCCAGTTTTCGCTGAGCTCGCTGGAAGGATGTGACGGCCAGTGCCAGCAAAATCAGCCAGCTCACCAGACCCAGCGTTAAATAAGGACGCGATACCACTTCCTGCCCTAACAAACCCAAATTATTAATCCCGAGTTCCAGCAGCGCGTAACTGGTGAGATGCAACGTGGCCCAGGCAAAACACCATACGCCCAAAAGGCGGCGCGTTCGGATCAATAAAGGCTGTTTAGCGTAGCGTGCCAGCGGGGAAACCAACAAGGTGGCGAGCAACAATTTCAGAGCCATCCTACCGGTAAAGTGTTGAATATCCTTGGCAGGGTCAGCACTGAAATAGCCCTGAGAGGCAGACCAAAAGAGCCAAACGAGCGGCAAAAAAGCGGCCAAATGCAGCGCCACTTTCAGCCAGATTACTTGTTTTGCGGTTAAGCGCACTCAGAAATTCTCCCGTAAATTAAGCCCACGGTACAGCGAAGCGACCTGATCGGCATAGCCATTGAACAGTAACGTCGGCTGGCGTTTTACATCCAGCACTCCGCCAGAGCCAATAAAACGCTCTGTCGCCTGCGACCAGCGAGGGTGATCAACATGGGGATTCACGTTGGCAAAAAAGCCGTATTCATCGGGGGCCGCCAGATTCCAGGTGCAAGGCGGGCGTTCGCGAGTCAGTTTAATACTGACAATGGATTTTATGCCTTTGAAACCATACTTCCACGGTACGGTCAGACGGATCGGTGCGCCGTTTTGCGGCGGCAACGCTTTGCCATAAACGCCGGTCGTCAGCAGTGTTAACGGATGCATTGCCTCATCCAGGCGCAACCCTTCTACATAAGGATAGGCAAGACCACCACCGATAAAGCGATCTTTCTGGCCCGGCATTTGTTCGGGAGAGAAGATCGTTTTAAAGGCGACGTATTTGGCGTCGCTGGTGGGTTCAACCAGTTCCAGCAGTTTGTGCAATGGGAAACCAATCCACGGCACCACCATCGACCAGGCTTCAACGCAACGCATACGGTAGATGCGTTGTTCAAGCGGAAAGCGTTTAGTGAGCGCGTCGTGATCGAGCGTCAGAGGTTTATTCACTTCACCGTCAATGGTCAGGGTCCAGGGATCGGTTTTCAGGCTACCGGCATTCGCCGCCGGATCGGCTTTATCCAGCCCAAATTCGTAGAAATTGTTGTAACGAGTGACTTTATCTTCCGGCGTAAGCATCAGTTTGCTTTGCCATTCGGCAGGGCGGGAAAAATCCAGTGGCTTGCCGGAAGGGGCGGGTGGCCTGTCATTACCTTTAAACCAGCTAAGAATATCGGCTTGAGCGGAAGGCGCGACTGTCATCGCCGTGGCACTAATGCCTAACATCTTCAGCACCTGGCGGCGCTGGAGCATAAAAACGGATTCCGCCGTTACGTCAGCTTCCGTTAGTTTTCTCGACTTCATGGCTTTCTCCGTCATGCTTTTTCCTAAGCATGACGGAGGTGTTTGATTAACGCGAATATGTCACGAAAATTTGAAGATTAGGCGACTTTCACCAGCGTCCGGCCCTGGATTTGGTTATTCATGATTTTGTCGGCAAATTCTGGAGCCTGAGCAAGGGTAATTTCTGTGGCGCTCTGACTATAGAAGGAAGCAGGCAAATCCTGAACTAAACGTTCCCAGGCCTGCGCGCGGCGAGCCGCAGGTGTCATGACAGAATCCACGCCCTGCAGACGAACGTTACGCAGAATAAACGGCATCACGGTGGTCGGCAGCGCAAAACCACCCGCGAGACCGCAAGCGGCAACACAGCCGCCATAGTTCATCTGCGCCAACACTTTGGCCAGCACTTTATCGCCCACGGTATCAACCGCACCGGCCCACAACTGTTTCTCCAGCGGGCGGGTTTCAGCGAATTCATCGCGACCAAGAATGCGCGTTGCACCAAGGCTTCGTAGATAATCGTGCGTGCTTTCACGACCTGAAACGGCAGCGACCTGGTAGCCAAGTTTATGCAGCAGGGCAATGGCAGTACTGCCTACACCGCCGCTGGCGCCCGTTACCACAATTTCACCATCTTGCGGACGAACACCAGCATCTTCCAGCGCCATCACGCAAAGCATGGCGGTGAAACCCGCTGTACCGATGATCATCGCCTGACGCGCGTCCATTCCCTGCGGTTGAGCAACCAGCCAGTCGCCCTTAACACGTGCTCGTTGAGACAGACCGCCCCAGTGATTTTCACCCACGCCCCAACCGGTCAGCAGTACTTGCTGACCTGCATGAAAGCGCGGATCTTCGCTGTTATGAACAGTCCCTGCAAAGTCGATACCCGGCACCATCGGAAAGTTACGGATGATTTTGCCCTTACCGGTAATGGCGAGCGCGTCTTTATAATTGAGGCTCGACCACTGAACATCGACGGTGACATCACCTTGTGGCAGCTGGCTTTCCTCGATGGGCTGCACAGAGGCGAGCGTTTTACCGTCGTGCTGTTCTAAGATTAACGCCTGCATAATCGTTCCTCAGTTGTTCAATGATGGGGAAAATATTTCAACAACTATACTTGCTTACTAAAACGTGTATTCGATTTACCGCAATAAATTGCCAGATTCACCAACTCTGGTAGTATGCATGGTCCTTTCGGCGTGCTAGTTAGTGCTTACTAATATTGGCGAGCCACCGCGGGTGTCCGGTCAAAACCGGGCTGTTTTTCATTAACGGAGTTAATACAGGGATGCGATTAACGACGAAATTTTCAGCTTTTGTGGCTCTGCTGACGGGCTTGACCATCTTTGTCACCCTCATTGGCTGTTCGCTGAGTTTCTATAACGGTATTCAGTTTAAGGTGGATTACCGCGCCAGGGCTGTGGCAACGGTGCTTGATTCCCGCCTGCTCAACATGCCCTTTGATCAACTTGACCATCAACTGGACGAAATTCTCGTACCCGTCGATATCGTGCGCGTTGATTTTATCCTCAACGACAAAACGATTTTCAGTCATTCGCGTAAGAGCAGTTACCGCCCAATGGGCAGCAGCTATCAATATCGTGAGCTGACCGTAGAGTCGGTCAAACATCCGGGAATGACCATTCATATGGTGTATCTGGATCCGATGGTGAACTATTTCCACTCCCTGATGACCACTGCGCCACTGACGATTGCCATCGGGTTTATGGTGCTGATCATCTTCTTTTCGGTGCGCTGGTTACGCAGCCAACTGGCGGGCCAGGAATTGTTGGAACTGCGTTCAACCCGGATCCTGAATGGCGCTCGTGGGCAGCAGGCGAGAGGTTCTGTGCATGAATGGCCTGCGCGGACCAGCAGCGCGCTTGATATGTTACTGTCTGAAATTCAGTTTGCGGGAGAGCAACGCAGCCGCCTGGATACGCTGATCCGCTCATATGCCGCGCAGGACACCAAAACGGGTCTCAGCAACCGCATGTTTTTTGATAATCAGCTGGCGACACTGCTCGACGATCAGGAAAAAGTGGGCGCACATGGCATCGTGATGCTGATCCGCTTACCGGAGCTCGACATGGTTCGCGATCAATGGGGGCGAACGGCATCAGAAGAACATTTCTTCCTGCTGATTAACATGCTGTCGACCTTCATGATGCGTTATCCTGGCGCACTGTTGGCCCGCTATCACCGCAGCGATTTTGCAGTTCTGTTGCCACATCGCACGTTGAAAGAAGCCGATAGTATTGCCGGGCAGTTACTGAAAGCCCTGGATTCTTTGCCGTCGACAAAAATCCTCGATCAGGATGACATGATGCATATCGGCATCTGTGCCTGGCGTAGTGGGCAAACGGCGAATCAGGTGATGGAACATGCGGATGCGGCGGTGCGGAATGCCGTGCTTCAGGGCAGCAACAGCTGGGCCGTTTATGATGATTCATTACCAGAAAAAGGGCGCGGTAACGTGCGCTGGCGAACCCTCATAGAACAAATGCTCAGCCGTGGTGGCCCGCGTCTTTATCAAAAGCCAGCGATTCATTACGACGGCCGAGTCCACCATCGGGAATTGATGTGTCGCATTTATGATGGTAAAGAAGAAGTAATTTCCGCTGAATATATGCCGATGGTGTTGGAGTTTGGCCTGGCAGAAGAGTATGACCGTTTACAAATCACCCGGTTATTGCCTTTCCTTTCGTTCTGGCCTGAAGAAAATCTGGCATTACAGGTGACGGTGGAGTCAATCATTCGACCTCGATTCCAGCGTTGGCTGCGAGATACATTGATGCAATGTGAAAAATCTCAACGAAAACGGATTATTTTTGAACTTGCAGAGGCGGATGTCTGTCAACATATCAGCCGTTTACAGCCTGTCATGCGTTTGATTAACGCTTTAGGTGTGCGAGTGGTGGTGATTCAGGCGGGTTTGACGCTGGTCAGCACCAGTTGGATCAAAGAGATGTCGGTAGAACTCGTCAAGCTGCACCCGGGCTTGGTGCGTAATATTGAAAAGCGTAGCGAGAATCAACTGTTGGTGCAAAGTCTGGTCGAAGCCTGTAAGGGCACCTCGACACAGGTTTTCGCGACCGGCCTACGTAGTCGTAGTGAGTGGCAAGTGTTGAGAGAGTGTGGTGTGTTGGGTGGACAGGGCGATTTTTTTGCTTCGTCACAACCGCTTGACACTAGCGTAAAAAAATATTCGCAAAGATACTCTGTTTGATCTGCCGTTTGCTGTGATTTCACGTAGAATAACGCGCGCTGTTTCTCCGCGGGAGTAATTGAACGCCCGCCGATAGGTAACAGATAACGAGCCAGTGATCGTCCTTAAACAGGTTGCAATGCAGGCAATGAATGCTGCGGTCCTGACGGTGTCAGGTCTAAATTGTAACAAAGGAAACGAACTGCACTAATTTTCACCGTTGCAGATGATTTTTGCGCCTTGTCGCTGCTGCGTGTGGTTGGTAAAGTAAGCGGATTTTGTTTCCGCCCCAGCTTTCAGGATTATCCCTTAGTATGTTGAAAAAATTTCGTGGCATGTTTTCCAATGACCTGTCCATTGACCTGGGTACTGCGAATACCCTGATTTACGTGAAAGGACAAGGCATCGTACTGAATGAGCCTTCCGTTGTAGCCATTCGCCAGGATCGTGCCGGTTCACCGAAAAGTGTAGCTGCCGTCGGTCATGAAGCTAAGCAGATGCTCGGCCGTACGCCAGGCAACATTGCAGCTATTCGTCCGATGAAAGACGGCGTTATCGCCGACTTCTTCGTGACTGAAAAGATGCTGCAGCACTTCATCAAACAGGTTCACAGCAACAGTTTCATGCGCCCGAGCCCACGTGTTTTGGTGTGTGTACCGGTCGGTGCAACGCAGGTTGAACGCCGTGCTATCCGTGAATCTGCACAAGGTGCAGGCGCGCGTGAAGTGTTCCTGATTGAAGAGCCAATGGCTGCGGCAATCGGTGCGGGTCTGCCTGTATCCGAAGCAACCGGTTCTATGGTTGTGGATATCGGTGGTGGTACAACCGAAGTCGCGGTTATCTCCCTGAACGGCGTGGTGTACTCCTCTTCCGTACGTATCGGTGGTGACCGTTTCGACGAAGCCATCATTAATTATGTACGCCGTAACTACGGCTCTCTGATCGGTGAAGCCACCGCAGAGCGCATCAAGCACGAAATCGGTTCTGCCTATCCGGGCGACGAAGTGCGTGAAATCGAAGTACGTGGTCGTAACCTGGCAGAAGGCGTTCCACGCGGCTTCACCCTGAACTCCAACGAAATCCTCGAAGCGCTGCAAGAGCCGCTGACCGGTATCGTGAGTGCGGTGATGGTTGCGCTGGAGCAGTGCCCACCGGAACTGGCATCCGACATTTCCGAGCGCGGTATGGTTCTGACCGGTGGTGGTGCGCTGCTGCGTAACCTCGACCGCCTGTTAATGGAAGAGACAGGAATTCCTGTCGTAGTTGCAGAAGATCCACTGACCTGTGTTGCCCGTGGCGGCGGCAAGGCACTGGAAATGATCGACATGCACGGCGGCGACTTGTTTAGCGAAGAGTAGTCAGCCAGAAGTCTGGGGTAGCGTTGTTGCTGCCCCTTGATTTCCCTGACACGAGAATACGCATAGCCTATGAAGCCCATTTTTAGCCGTGGCCCGTCGCTACAGATTCGCCTTATCCTGGCGGTGCTGGTGGCGCTTGGCATCATTATTGCCGACAGTCGCCTGGGTACGTTCAGTCAGATTCGAACGTACATGGATACTGCTGTTAGTCCTTTCTATTTTGTTTCCAACGGTCCTCGTGAACTGCTCGATGGTATTTCGCAGACTCTGGCTTCCCGCGATCAGCTTGAGCTGGAAAACCGTGCCCTGCGTCAGGAACTGCTGTTAAAAAACAGCGATTTGCTGATGATGGGTCAGTACAAGCAGGAAAATGCTCGTCTGCGTGAATTGTTAGGTTCGCCGCTGCGTCAGGATGAGCAGAAGATGGTGACCCAGGTTATCTCCACCGTAAACGATCCGTATAGCGATCAGGTCGTTATCGACAAAGGTAGCGTCAATGGCGTCTACGAAGGTCAGCCTGTTATCAGCGATAAAGGCGTTGTCGGTCAGGTGGTTGCGGTCGCAAAACTGACCAGCCGCGTGTTACTGATTTGCGATGCGACTCATGCGCTGCCGATTCAGGTGCTGCGCAACGATATCCGCGTGATTGCGGCCGGTAACGGTTGTACTGACGATTTGCAGCTCGAACATTTGCCTGCTAACACCGATATTCGTGTGGGTGACGTGCTGGTGACGTCCGGCCTCGGCGGCCGATTCCCTGAAGGGTATCCTGTAGCCGTGGTTTCTTCCGTCAAGCTGGATACGCAGCGTGCGTATACGGTGATTCAGGCGCGCCCAACGGCGGGTCTGCAACGTCTGCGTTATTTGCTGTTGCTGTGGGGGGCCGATCGTAACGGTGCAAACCCAATGACGCCGGAAGAAGTGCATCGTGTCGCCAATGAACGCCTGATGCAGATGATGCCGCAGGTGCTTCCTGCTGCTAATACGATGGGGCCTCCGGCTCCCGTGCCACCGCCTGCAACCGGGATCACTCAGCCCGCACCTGCGGCTGCAACGCCCGTGCCTTCGTCAGGAGGGCAGTAGTGGCGAGCTACCGAAGTCAGGGGCGTTGGGTTATCTGGCTCTCGTTTCTGATAGCCCTTCTGCTGCAAGTTATGCCCTGGCCGGACGATCTGTTGGTGTACCGGCCTAATTGGGTTCTGCTGATCCTGCTCTACTGGATCCTCGCTCTGCCGCACCGAGTCAATGTTGGTACAGGTTTCATTATGGGTGCCATACTGGATCTGATCAGCGGTTCTACGCTCGGTGTTCGCGCGCTATCTCTCAGTATTATTGCCTATCTGGTGGCGCTGAAATATCAGCTGTTCCGCAACCTGGCATTATGGCAACAGGCGCTGGTGGTGATGCTCTTGTCATTAGCCGTGGATATCGTTGTTTTCTGGTCAGAATTTTTAGTGATCAACGTCTCTTTCCGGCCTGAAGTGTTCTGGAGTAGCGTGGTTAACGGTGTACTCTGGCCCTGGTTGTTCCTGCTGATGCGCCGAGTGCGTCAGCAATTCGCTGTACAATAAAGGTTTCTATGACAATGCTTTATCTTGCTTCCGGCTCCCCGCGTCGTCAGGAGCTGTTAACTCAGTTGGGTGTCAGCTTCGAACGTTTGGTGCCAGGAATCGAAGAGCAGCGTCAACCGCACGAAGGCGCACAGCACTATGTTGCACGCCTGGCGCGTGAGAAAGCTCAGGCAGGCGTTGCGCTTGCCGCACGCGACTTACCTGTGTTGGGCGCCGATACCATCGTCGTGCTGAACGGCGAAGTGCTGGAGAAACCGCAGAACGCGGAACATGCTGCCGCTATGCTGCGTCAGCTCTCAGGGCAAACGCATCAGGTGATGACCGCGGTTGCGTTAGCGGACAGCCAACAGACTATCGACTGCCTGGTGACAACTGAAGTGACATTCAGACTGCTGTCAGACGACGAGATCACCGGTTATGTCGCCAGCGGCGAACCGATGGATAAAGCAGGTGCTTACGGTATTCAGGGGCTGGGTGGCTGTTTTGTCAGGAAGATAAATGGCAGCTATCACGCCGTAGTCGGCTTACCACTGGTGGAAACGTATGAGTTGCTGAGCAATTTCAACTCACTGCGTGATAAAAGAGATAAACATGACGGCTGAATTATTAGTGAACGTAACGCCATCGGAAACCCGTGTGGCGTATATCGATGGCGGTATTCTTCAGGAAATTCATATTGAGCGTGAAGCGCGACGCGGGATCGTAGGCAATATCTACAAAGGTCGTGTCAGCCGTGTCCTTCCTGGGATGCAGGCGGCATTTGTAGATATTGGCCTGGATAAGGCCGCGTTTCTTCACGCTTCTGACATCATGCCCCACACCGAATGCGTGGCCGGGGAAGAACAGAAGCAGTTCACCGTGCGCGATATTTCCGAGCTGGTACGCCAGGGCCAGGATTTGATGGTTCAGGTGGTCAAAGACCCACTCGGCACCAAAGGCGCGCGTCTGACCACCGACATCACCTTGCCTTCCCGTTATCTCGTATTCATGCCGGGCGCTTCACACGTTGGCGTATCCCAACGTATCGAAAGCGAGGCCGAGCGCGATCGTCTGAAAAACGTGGTCACGGAATACTGCGACGAACAGGGTGGATTCATCATCCGTACTGCTGCAGAAGGCGTGTGTGAAGAGGATTTGTCTTCTGATGCCGCTTATCTGAAACGCGTGTGGACTAAAGTGATGGAGCGTAAAAAACGCCCTCAAACGCGCTATCAGATGTACGGCGAGTTAGCGTTAGCCCAGCGTGTATTGCGTGATTTCGCTGATGCACAGCTCGATAAAATCCGCGTGGATTCGCGTCTGACGTTCGAAGCGTTGATGGAATTTACCGCCGAATACATGCCGGAGATGACCAATAAGCTGGAGCACTACAGCGGTCGTCAGCCTATTTTCGATCTCTTTGATGTCGAAAATGAAATCCAGCGCGCGCTGGAACGCAAGGTAGAGTTGAAGTCCGGCGGTTATCTGGTTATTGATCAAACCGAAGCGATGACCACCGTCGACATCAACACCGGGGCTTTTGTTGGGCACCGCAACCTTGACGACACCATATTCAATACTAACATCGAAGCAACACAGGCGATTGCGCGTCAACTGCGTCTGCGTAACCTCGGTGGCATCATCATTATCGACTTTATCGATATGAGTAACGAAGACCACCGCCGTCGGGTGCTGCATTCGCTGGAGCAGGCCTTGAACAAAGACCGTGTGAAAACCAGTATCAACGGTTTCTCGCAGTTGGGTCTGGTGGAAATGACCCGCAAACGCACGCGCGAAAGCGTTGAGCACGTGTTATGTCATCAATGCCCAACCTGTCACGGTCGCGGTACGGTGAAGACAGTCGAAACGGTATGCTACGAAATCATGCGTGAAATTGTGCGTGTTCATCACGCTTACGATTCCGACCGTTTCCTGGTTTACGCTTCGGCGGCTGTCGCTGAAACGCTGAAAGGCGAAGAGTCTCATGCGCTGGCGGAAGTGGAAATCTTCGTTGGCAAGCAGGTAAAAGTCCAGATTGAACCGCTCTATAATCAGGAGCAATTCGACGTGGTAATGATGTAGTTTGCTGGCAGTTACAAGGAGAGATGCGTGAGGCGTTTGCCTGGAATCCTACTGATCACGGTGGCAACGTTGGTTGTTATCGTCGCGCTGCTGGTCAGTGGCTTGCGTCTCGTCTTGCCACAGCTGGACAAATGGCGTCCGCAACTACTTGAGCGAATTGCCGAGTCGACCGGGCATCCCGTTGAAGCTTCACAGCTCAAGGCGAGTTGGCAGAATTTTGGCCCAACGCTGGAAGTCCGGGATATCAAAGCCGGGATGAAAAATGGCGGACAGATGTCCGTCAAACGCGTCACTCTGGCGCTCGATGTTTGGCAAAGCCTCCTGCATTTCCGCTGGCAGTTCCGCGAACTGACGTTCTGGCAGCTGCAAATTCGCACCAACACCCCTTTACAGCACAACGACAGCAGCGGTCAGCTGAAAACCGATCGCATCGGCGATCTGTTCCTGCGTCAGTTCGATCAATTTACCCTTCGCGATAGCCATCTTAGTTTCCTGACCCTTTCCGGCCAGCGCGCTGAACTTGCTATTCCTCAACTGACCTGGATGAACGGTAAAAATCGCCATCGGGCAGAGGGCGAACTGAGCCTGTCGAGTCTTACGGGCCAGCATGGATTAATGAAAGTCCGTATGGATCTGCGTGATGAGAATGGTCTGCTGAATGAAGGCCGGCTATGGGTGCAAGCCGATGATATCGACGTGAAACCGTGGTTAGGGCGTTGGATGGAAGACAACATCGCGCTGACGTCGGCACGTTTTAGCCTTGAAGGCTGGATTGACCTGGACAAAGGGGATATTTCCAGCGGCGATGTTTGGCTGAAGAAAGGTGGTGCTAGCTGGAAAGGCGATAAACAACCTCATGACCTTTCGGTTGATAATCTGACGGCGCACATCACGCGTGAAAATACAGGGTGGTCATTCCATATTCCTGATACGCGTATTGCGATAGACGGCAAACGCTGGCCGCAGGGCGCGCTGGCGATGGCGTGGATCCCAAATCAGGAAGTAGGCGGAAAAGATAATCAGCGCAGTGATGAACTGCGTATTCGCGCCAGTAATCTCGAACTGAGCGGGCTTTCAGGCTTGTTGCCGATTGCCGAGAAACTCTCGCCGTCGCTGGGGGAAATCTGGGAAACAACCCAACCCGCCGGGCAGATTGATGCGCTGGCGCTGGATATTCCTTTGCAAGCCACCGAGAAAACCCGTTTCCAGGCAGCCTGGAGCAACCTCGGTTGGAAACAATGGAAGTTGTTGCCAGGTGCGGAACATTTTTCCGGTCGGGCAGAAGGCAGCGTGGAAAATGGTTCCGTGAATGTCAGCATGCAAAACGCCAAAATGCCTTACGAGACGGTGTTCCGTGCGCCGCTTGAAGTCGCCAAAGGCGTGGCGAATTTGTCATGGGTGAAAAATGACAAAGGCTTCATGTTAGATGGGCGTGATATCGATGTGCAGGCGAAGGCCCTCCATGCGCATGGCGGGTTCCGCTGGCTTCAGCCAAAGGATGATGAGCCATGGCTGGGCATTCTCGCCGGGATCAGCACCGATGACGGTGGCCAGGCGTGGCGTTATTTCCCGGAAAATCTGATGGGCAAAGCGCTGGTCGATTACCTCAGCTCGGCGATTAAAGGCGGCCAGGCCGATAACGCCACGCTGGTGTACGGCGGTAATCCGCATCTGTTCCCCTATAAACACAATGAAGGGCAGTTCCAGGTGTGGGTGCCGTTGCACAACGCGACTTTCGCCTTTCAGCCGGACTGGCCTGCGCTCAACAATCTCAATATTGACCTCAACTTCCTCAATGACGGCCTGTTTATGCAGGCTGACAAAGTGGCGTTGGGCGGCGTAACCGCACACAATCTCAACGCGGCAATCCCTGACTACTCGAAAGATAAGCTGATTATTGATTCGCAGATTACCGGGCCGGGTAAAGCCGTCGGACCGTATTTTAAAGAATCCCCACTGAAAGATTCATTAGGTGCGACGCTTGATGAACTCCAGCTCGATGGCGATGTGAATGCTCGCTTACATTTGGATATTCCACTCAATGGCAAACAAGTGTTGGCGAAAGGCGAAGTGCGTCTCAATAACAACAGCCTGTTTATCAAGCCTCTTAACAGCACGCTGGAAAACCTCAGCGGTGGATTTAGCTTCGAAAATGGTGATCTGAAAAGTGGGCCGATGACCGCTCGCTGGTTTAATCAGCCACTGAACGTTGATTTCTCCACCACCGAAGGGCAAAAGGCTTATCAGGTGGCGGTCAATATGGACGCCAACTGGCAGCCGAATCGAACCGGGATGCTGCCAAAGCAAATCAACGAAGCGATCAGCGGCAGCATACCCTGGCAGGGCAAAGTGGCGATTGAACTACCGTATAAAGGCAGCGCCAGCTACAAGGTCGATATCGCGGGTGACCTGAAGAATGTGAGCAGTCGCTTACCGGCTCCGGTCGACAAAAAAGCCGGTGAACCTCTGCCGGTGAAATTCAACGTTGAAGGCGGTCTCAACCGCTTTGATTTAACCGGCAGCGTGGGCGCGAAAGACCATCTCAACAGCCGCTGGTTGCTGAATAAAAAACTCAAGCTCGACCGTGCGATTTGGGCATCAGACAGCCGCAGCGTACCGCCATTGCCGGATGCGCCCGGCATAGAGCTGAATTTACCGCGAATGGATGGCGCACAATGGCTGGCACTGTTCCGCCAGGGTGCTGCTGATAGCGTCGGTAGCGCCGCCGAATTCCCTCAGCGTATTACCCTCAGAACCCCGGCGTTAACCATGGGCGGTCAGCGCTGGAACAACTTGAGTATTGTGTCTCAGCCGATGGCAAACGGCACCAGCATTGAAGCGCAAGGTCGTGAAATTAACGGCACATTGACGCTGCGTAATAATGCGCCGTGGCTGGCTTCCATCCGCTATCTCTACTACAACCCTTCGACTCACAATACCACCGGGCAGCCGGTGGGTAGTGGGCTGATGAGCAATAATCGTATCGATTTCCAGAGCTGGCCGGATATGCAGTTACGCTGTGCAGAATGCTGGTTATGGGGGCAGAAATATGGCCGCGTCGACGGGGATTTCTCCATCAAAGGCAATACTTTATCGCTGGCGAACGGTCTGCTGGACACCGGGTTTGCGCGTTTGACAGTGGATGGCGAATGGGTGAATACGCCAGGTAACGAGCGCACATCGTTGAAAGGCAAACTGCGCGGCAAAAAACTGGATTCTGCGGTTAATTTCTTCGGCATTTCAACGCCAATCCGCGATTCCTCTTTCGATTTAGACTACGACCTGCACTGGCGTGACGAGCCCTGGACGCCAGACGTTGCCTCGCTGAACGGTATCCTGAAAGCGCATTTGGGCAAAGGTGAATTTACCGATATCAGCACAGGTCATGCGGGTCAGTTGCTGCGACTGCTGAGTGTCGATGCCTTGCTGCGCAAGCTGCGCTTCGATTTTAGCGACACGTTCAGCGAAGGGTTCTATTTCGATTCCATTCGCAGCACCGCGTGGATCAAAGACGGTACGTTACACACCGACGATACGCTGGTCGATGGCCTTGAAGCGGATATCGCAATGAAAGGCTCGGTTAATCTGGTGCGCCGTGAACTGAATATGGAAGCGGTCGTGGCACCTGAGATCTCCGCGACCGTCGGTGTCGCCACTGCGTTTGCTATCAACCCGATTGTGGGAGCCGCCGTGTTTGCCGCCAGTAAAGTGCTGGGGCCACTGTGGAGCAAAGTATCGATTCTGCGTTACCACATCAGCGGACCTATCGATCAGCCTCAAATCAATGAAGTGCTGCGCCAGGCGCGCGGCGATAAAAAGCAATGATTTGACGGACGTTACAATTTACCTCACTCTCAATAGAGACAACTGAATTTCCGCGACCTTTGCGGCAACCAACGAGTAGCAAAACGATGAGTCTGAATCTGGTAAGTGAACATTTGCTGTCGGCGAACGGCCTGAGTCATCAGGACCTGTTTACCATACTTGGCCAACTTGCCGAGCGTCGCCTCGACTACGGCGATCTCTATTTCCAGTCGAGCTATCACGAGTCCTGGGTGTTAGAAGACAGCATCATCAAAGACGGATCGTACAATATCGATCAGGGCGTCGGCGTCCGTGCCGTGAGCGGTGAGAAAACCGGCTTCGCCTATGCCGATCAGATTAGCCTGCTGGCGCTGGAAAACAGTGCGCAGGCTGCCCGCACTATCGTTCGCGATACTGGCGATGGCAAAGTCCATGCACTCGGTGCAAAAGAGTATTCTCCGCTGTACACCAGTCTCGACCCGCTGCAAAGCATGAGTCGTGAAGAGAAACTCGATATTCTGCGTCGCGTCGATAAAGCCGCACGCGCAGCAGACAAACGCGTACAGGAAGTGACGGCGAGCCTGACCGGTGTTTATGAACTGATTCTGGTCGCGGCGACAGACGGTACGTTGGCGGCAGACGTACGCCCGCTGGTGCGCCTGTCGGTCAGTGTGCTGGTAGAAGAGGACGGCAAACGCGAACGCGGATCCAGCGGCGGCGGCGGTCGTTTCGGCTATGACTATTTCCTCGGTGACGTGGACGGCGAAGTGCGTGCCGACGCGTGGGCGAGGGAAGCCGTGCGAATGGCGATGATCAACCTCAACGCCATAGCAGCGCCTGCAGGCACTATGCCCGTGGTACTTGGCGCAGGCTGGCCGGGCGTACTGCTTCACGAAGCGGTGGGTCACGGTCTGGAAGGCGACTTTAACCGTCGTGGCACTTCGGTGTTCAGCGGTCAGATGGGCCAGTTAGTGGCATCCGAGCTCTGCACCGTTGTCGATGACGGCACCATGTCTGATCGTCGCGGTTCTGTGTCTATCGACGATGAAGGCACGCCGGGCCAATACAACGTGTTGATCGAAAAGGGTGTGCTGAAAGGCTACATGCAGGACAAACTCAATGCGCGTCTGATGGGTGTGAAGCCAACCGGTAACGGTCGCCGTGAATCCTACGCACACTTGCCGATGCCGCGTATGACCAATACTTATATGCTTGATGGTAAATCCACGCCGCAGGAAATCATCGAATCGGTTGATTACGGTATTTATGCGCCTAACTTTGGTGGCGGCCAGGTGGATATCACCTCCGGTAAATTTGTGTTCTCGACGTCAGAAGCGTATCTGATCGAGAAAGGCAAAGTGACCAAAGCGGTGAAAGGTGCCACGCTGATCGGTTCGGGCATTGAAGCCATGCAGCAGATCTCGATGGTCGGTAATGATCTGAAACTGGATAACGGCGTCGGTGTCTGTGGCAAAGAAGGGCAGAGCCTGCCGGTCGGTGTCGGTCAGCCAACGCTGAAAGTCGACAGCCTGACGGTTGGCGGTACGGCATAATATCCGGATGCCCGGTAAACGCAGTATTACCGGGCATTCTCCACCAACACATTGATTTTCCTTGTTTGCTTAACGGAAACAGCAGATGAAGATCGCCCGTCATCAGCGTATTGCTGCGCTTCTCACCCAATCCCAAAGTTTGACCACCGATCAACTGGCTCTCCTCCTGGGCGTCAGCAAAGAAACCGTGCGTCGCGATCTCAGCGAACTGCAACAGCAAGGCAAAATTCAGCGTAGCCACGGGCGAGCGCGTGCGATTCGTCGTGATAATCAGGGTAACGAAGCGCCTTTCCACGCTCGGTTGAAAAGCCATTATGCCCACAAATCTGACATTGCCCGGCACGCGCTGGCATGGATAGACGAAGGAATGACGATTGCGTTGGATGCGAGTTCTACCTGCTGGTTTTTGGCGCGTCAGCTGCCGGACATTCCGATAACCGTTTTCACCAATAGCCATCCCGTGTGCATGGAGTTGGGTAAGCGTGAGCATATTCGACTGATAAGCTCCGGTGGAGAACTGCAGCGCCAGTACGGTTATTACGTTAACCCGGCGCTGGTGTCCCAACTGAAAATGCTGGAAATAGATCTGTTTATTTTTTCCTGCGAGGGCGTCGATCGCAACGGTGTGATGTGGGATCCGAGCGGCCACAACGCCAGCTATAAATCGCTGTTGCTCAAGCGGGCGTCGCAGTCGCTGTTGCTGATGGATAAAAGCAAATTCAATCGTTCAAGCGAAGTGCGTATCGGCCCCATCAGTGACGTGACGCATCTCATTTCTGATGTTGAACCCGAAGCAATCCTTTAGGGTTTCCCGCGCCCGGTCATGCCCTGAAAACGCATAGCCACATCGCCAAAATAGTCGGTGAGGTAGTTGAGACAGACCTGCACTTTCAGCGGCAGTTTGTCTTTTTCGGTATAAACGGCATACACCGGACGCGGATCGGACTGATAACGCGGCAGTAAGATCTCAAGCTCACCACGGTTGATTTCGTTGATCACCCACATCAGTGGCACAAAGGCGATCCCGGCCCCGGCGGTCAGCCAGCGGTTTAGCGTCATCGCATCGTTGGTGACGAAGCGCCCCTGCGGGATCAGTTTGGTCGACAGACCTTCCGGGGCAATCAGTTCAAATTCATTGTGTGGACGAATGCTGTATTCCAGCCAGGAATGATTGGCAAGATCGGCGGGTTTCTCTGGCGTACCAGCCTGTTGCAGATAGCTTTTTGCCGCGCACAATACCATCGGCATCGATCCGAGGCGACGGGAAAAAAGCCCCGAATCTTGCAGCGCGCCAACGCGGATAACCAGATCCAAACCGTCAGCAATTAAATCTGGAGCCGGAATACCCGTCACCAGATTCACCGATAATTCAGGGTGTACTTTGAGCATTTCCGCGGTGATCTTTGCGAGCACATTTTGTGCCATGGTTGAAGAACACCCCACCCGCAACGTACCGATTGGCGTATTGTTAAAAGCATAAAGCTGTTCGTGTACGTCCTGCACTTCGTACAACATTCGTCGACAGCCCTGATAATAAATCTTGCCGGCTTCGGTCAATCCGATGCTCCGGGTACTGCGGTTCAGGAGCTTAACCTGCAGTTCATCTTCAAGTTTAGAAACGGTTTGGCTGATCGAAGAGACGCTCATTTCAAGTTGTCTCGCGGCTGCCGTAAAGGAGCCAAACTCGACGACTTTGGCGAACACTGACATACGTTTTAGTCGTTCCATTGTTCACTCTGAGTTAAAAGTGATTTAGATCACACAATATAGATCAGGCCACGACAGTTACGCTAATATATTGTTAGCTGAATAATAAAAGCATCACTGCTCTCACCTGCATTTCTACATCAAGGTCAACATGAGTCTGTTTCCCGTCATCGTGATTTTCGGTCTCTCGTTTCCGCCGATCTTCGTCGAACTGCTATTGTCGCTCGCCATTTTTTGGCTACTGCGTCGGATGCTGGTCCCTACCGGAATCTATGATTTTGTCTGGCATCCAGCGCTGTTTAATACTGCGCTATATTGCTGTTTGTTCTATTTGATATCGCGTCTGTTCGTTTGAGGTCGTTGTGAAAACACTAACAAGAAAAATTTCCCGAACTGCCATCACGCTGATTCTGGTGGTGTTAGCCTTTATCGCTATTTTCCATGCGTGGGTGTATTACACCGAATCACCGTGGACCCGTGATGCGCGCTTTAGCGCGGATGTCGTCGCGATAGCGCCAGACGTGGCAGGGCTTATCACTGAGGTGAATGTCAAAGACAATCAGCTGGTGCGTAAAAACCAGGTGCTGTTCACCATCGATCAGCCGCGCTACCAGAAAGCACTTGAAGAAGCCGAAGCTGACGTTGCTTATTATCAGGTGCTGGCCGCGGAAAAACGCCGTGAAGCAGGACGCCGCAACCAGTTGGGGACGATGGCGATGTCCCGTGAAGAAATTGAGCAGGCCAACAACATTCTACAGACCGTGGAGCACCAGTTAGCGAAAGCGCAGGCGACCCGCGATCTGGCACGACTTGATTTGGAGCGTACCGTGATCCGCGCCCCGGCCGATGGCTGGGTGACAAACCTTAACGTTTATACCGGTGAATTTATCACGCGCGGCTCAACGGCCGTGGCACTGGTGAAAAAAGAGAGTTTCTACGTCATCGCTTATATGGAAGAAACCAAGCTTGAGGGCGTGCGTCCGGGCTATCGTGCGGAAATTACCCCGCTTGGCAGCACCAAAGTTATCCGAGGCACTGTCGACAGCATCGCGGCAGGCGTGACTAACGCCAGCAGCAGCAGTGATGCAAAAGGCATGGCGACCATTGATTCCAATCTGGAGTGGGTGCGTTTAGCGCAGCGCGTGCCGGTGCGTATTCGTCTCGACGCGCAGCAGGACAACCTGTGGCCTGCTGGTACGACTGCGACGGTGATCATCACCGGGGCGAAAGACAGAGACACGCAGAACGCGTCTTTCTTCCAGAAGTTAGGTATGCGTCTGCGTGAGTTCGGTTAATCGCGATGGGCATTTTTTCTATTGCGGATCAGCACCTGCGGTTTGCGGTCAAACTGGCCTGCGCGATTGTGCTGGCGCTTTTTGTCGGCTTTCACTTTGAACTGGAAACGCCACGCTGGGCGGTTCTGACCGCAGCGATTGTCGCGGCAGGTCCTGCGTTTGCTGCTGGTGGCGAGCCTTACTCTGGGGCCATCCGTTATCGCGGGATGCTGCGTATTGTCGGGACGTTTATCGGCTGTATCGCGGCGTTAGTGATGATTATCGTCATGATCCGCGCACCGTTGCTGATGGTCATGGTGTGCTGTCTGTGGGCCGGTTTTTGCACCTGGATTTCTTCCCTGGTTAAAGTGGAGAACTCCTATGCCTGGGGGCTTTCCGGTTATACCGCACTGATCATTATCATCACCGTTCAGAACGCACCGTTGCTTTCCCCGCAGTTCGCGGTTGAGCGTTGCAGCGAGATAGTGATTGGTATTGTCTGCGCGATTGTCGCGGATCTGCTGTTCTCGCCACGTTCTATCAAACAGGAAATCGATCGCGAGCTGGATGCGTTACTGGTCGCACAGTATCGGTTGATGCAACTTTGTATCCGCCACGGCGACAGTGAAGAAGTGGATAACGCCTGGAGCGCGCTGGTACGTCAGACTCAGGCTCTGGAAGGGATGCGCAGCAATCTGCACATGGAGTCTTCCCGCTGGGCGCGTGCGAATCGTCGCCTGAAAGCACTGAATACGCTGTCACTGACGTTAATTACCCAGGCCTGTGAAACCTACCTGATTCAAAATACCCGTCCGGATCTCATCACTCCCGAATGGCGCGAGATGTTCGACGAGCCTGCTGAAACCGTGCAGGACGTCCATAAACAGTTAAAACGCATGCGCCGTATTCTTTCGTGGACCGGTGAACACGACACGCCGATTACGTTGTATAGCTGGGTGGGTGCTGCCAGCCGCTTCCAGTTACTTAAACGCGGTGTGGCAGGCAACGCAAAAGTCAGCGTTCGTGAAGAGGAAATCTTGCAAGGCGAAGTGGTGGTCAAAGTGGAATCGGCGGAACGCCATCACGCGATGGTGAATTTCTGGCGTACCACGATTGCCTGTGCGCTTGGCACACTGTTTTGGTTGTGGACCGGCTGGACATCCGGCAGCGGGGCGATGGTGATGATTGCTGTTGTCACTTCGCTTGCGATGCGTTTGCCCAACCCGAAAATGGCAGCCATCGACTTTTTGTACGGGACGATAGCCGCATTGCCGGTGGGGGCGTTTTACTTCCTGGTCGTGCTCCCTTCGACTCAGCAAAGTATGTTGCTGCTCTGTATTAGTCTCGCGGTGCTGGCGTTCTTTATTGGGATTGAAGTGCAGAAACGGCGGATTGGCTCGCTTGGGACCTTGGCCTCGACCATTAACATCCTGGTGCTGGATAACCCGATGACTTTCCATTTCAGCCAGTTCCTCGATAGCGCACTCGGTCAGTTAGTGGGCTGTTTCCTCGCGCTGATGGTGATTTTGTTAGTGCGCGATAATTCACAGGCCCGTACCGGACGCGTGTTGCTGAACCAGTTTGTCTCCGCGGCGGTATCATCGCTTACGACTAATACTGCACGGCGCAATGAGAACCATCTGCCTGCGCTGTATCAACAGCTTTTTTTGCTGTTAAACAAATTCCCCGGCGATATCGCGAAATTCCGTCTGGCGCTGACGCTGATTATTGCGCATCAGCGTTTGCGTGATGCGCCAGTGCCCGTCAACGACGATCTTTCTGCGTTCCATCGCCAACTCCGACGCACCGCCGATAAACTGATTTCAGCCAGCAGTGATGATAAACGTCACCGCTATTTTGGGCGTTTACTGGAAGAGTTGGATGTTTATCAGGAAAAATTGGTTATCTGGCAAGCCTCCCCACAGGTCACCGAGCCGGTGAAACGGCTGGTGGGCATGTTACGGAAATACCAGCATGCGCTAACTGTGAGTTAATTCGTCATCGTCCTAAACCGAACCGACGCCAAAAGCGTCGGTTTTTTTATGGCTATACTTAACTGTTATCACAGGACAACACTGTCGGAGGAAACATGACAATGCAGGCTCTCCAGGATAACGAACTCTTTCAGACTGGTTTTCTGGTTAATGGCGAATGGAAAACGCTCGATACCACGTTCGATGTGGTAAACCCGGCGACCGGGGAAACGATCGCCAAAGTGGCGAAGGCCGGGAAACAGGAAACCGAAGCCGCTATCGCGGCGGCAAGTAAAGCCTTCCCACTGTGGCGGGCGAAAACGGCCAAAGAGCGCTCGGAAATACTGTATCGCTGGTATCAGCTGATTATCGAAAACAAAACCTGGCTCGGCAAGCTGATGACCACCGAGCAGGGCAAGCCGCTGAAAGAAGCGGAAGGTGAAGTCGAATACGCCGCGAGCTTTATTCAGTGGTTCGCCGAGCAAGGCAAGCGTGCCAACGGCGAAATCATTCCACCGGCAAAACCCGGTTCCCGTATTCTCGCGACCCGCGAACCTATTGGTGTGGTGGCTGCAATCACACCGTGGAATTTCCCGATGGCAATGCTCACCCGTAAACTCGGTCCGGCTTTGGCGGCGGGTTGTACGGGGGTGATTAAGCCGGCAAACAACACACCGCTCAGCGCATTTGCCCTGCTGCAATTGGCAAAAAAAGCGGGCGTGCCTGATGGCGTGCTGAACGCCGTTGCCGGTAACACGCAGGAAATAAGCGATGCGATAATGGCGAGCCATGACGTGCGCAAAATATCCTTCACCGGTTCTACCGCTGTCGGTAAAACGCTGGTACGCAACGCTGCGGAAACCATGAAAAAAGTGTCGATGGAATTGGGCGGGAACGCCCCGTATATCGTGTTTGACGATGCGGATATCGACGCGGCGGTAAAAGGGGCGATTGCTAATAAATTCCGCAACGCCGGGCAGGTGTGTGTCAGCGTGAATCGCTTCTATATTCATGAAAAGGTGTATGACGATTTCACCCGCAAACTGACCGATGCAGTCAACGCACTCAAAGTCGGTAACGGCATGGATGAAGGCGTTGTGGTTGGCCCATTGATTGAGCCTGCGGCGGTGAAAAAAGTGCGTGAACACGTGGAAGATGCCGTCGCGAAAGGGGCCAACATTTTGGCAGGCGGTAAGCCGCATGCCCTCGGCGGTAATTTCTGGCTGCCGACCGTTTTGGGCGATTGCAGCGACAACATGCAACTTGCGCAGGAAGAAACGTTCGGCCCGGTGGCGGCCTGCTTCCGTTTCACCAGTGAAGAGGAAGTCATCCAACGCGCGAACAATACGCCGTTTGGTTTGGCTGCCTACTTCTATACTCAAAATTTACAGCGCGTGTTCCGGGTTTCTCAGGCGCTGGAAAGCGGCATGATTGGCATTAACGAGTGTGCCGTTTCGACAGAGCTGGGACCGTTTGGCGGTGTAAAAGAGTCTGGGCTGGGCCGTGAAGGCTCCGTGTTGGGACTGGATGAGTTTCTGGAAGTGAAAACCCTGCATCTGGGGGGATTATAAGCGGCGTTCGGGGCGGCATTCATTGTCGCCCGCTCGCAAGAGAGGCGGGGCATGCATGAAAATCTACACCTTCGATTTTGATGAGATAGAGACTCAGAACGATTTCTATCGTGAGTTCACCCGCACTTTCGCGCTCAGCGGCACGTCAGTCCGCGATCTGGATTCTCTCTGGGAGGTGGTGACCGGCACTCAACTTCCGTTGCCGCTGGAGATAGAGTTTGTCCATCTGGAAGAGAGGCAGCGTCGGCGTTACGGCGCATTGATTCTGTTGTTTGATGAAGCGGAAGAAGAACTGGAAGGGATGTTGCGGTTCAATGTGCGGTATCAATAAAAAAGCCCCCGGCAAGCCAGGGGCAAGTCGTCAGTTAAGACGACGAGGGTTTATTTGTACAGCTCAGCAGTGGCATGCCAGGTATCGCCACTACGTGCTTCAATGATGCGGTAGCTGCTGGCGCCTTCTTTCTCAGCTTTTGCTGCCAGTTCATGACGCATATCCATTGGGGCGCTACCTACCTGAGAAACGGAAACGGTACCCATAGACTGCAGATTTTGTGCCTGCTCTGCACTGACCTGGTGAACGGCTGCGCCTGCGCTAAAGGAAAGAACCGATGCCAGACCCAGTGTTGCGATAATCATTGCGCTTTTCATAATCTTTACTCCTCAATTCATTGACTACGCGGCCAGAAGGTTTGAACTGCTTTTTTTATGCCTGGTGCCGCGATGTTAAATTCTGTTTAGTGACTGACTACGTTCGAAAAACTTATTTGTACAGTTCAGCCGTTGCGTGCCAATGGTCGCCGCTACGTGCTTCAATGACGCGATAAGAGGAAGCCCCTTGTTCCTGCGCTTTCTGGTTCAGCATTTCGTGCATGTCCATTGGGGAAGAACCTACCGCACCCACGGAAACGGTGCCGATGGCTTCGCGATTCGCTGCCTGATCTGTGTTGATTGAATCAGCGGCGAAAGCGCCAAAAGAAAGAACAGAAAGGATGGTCAACGCGCTCACAGTTGTTTTGATTTTCATGATTTCTACCTCGTCGAATTTTTTATCAGGGTCCTGTTTCGTGACCCTCATCACAAAATCAAGTATACACTAATCACTGGAAAAATTAATACCAGACTAATGGTTTCATGTGTAATTAAGTGTCAAAAACCGTCATTTTAATAACGTAAAAGCATTAAAAATGTCAGTCAGAGCGTAGGTTGAGTATTTATTTTTAATAAAATCATGACGATATGAGAAATTGATATTTTGTGCGATTTTGCTAATAACATTCACTGGATGATTACAAAAAGGCAGTGAAACGCACTTAATGTTAAATAAAAGGGAGTTTTATGTAGCGACGTGAGTCGTATACGGAAGAGAAGGCGCTCTCCGGCCAGGCGCCGGAGAGAAGGGGATTAAAGCTCTTGCTCGAACAGGACCAGAATAGCTTCGTAGAGATCTTTAACGGTAAATCCACGCGCAGGCGTCGTGAAGATAGTGTCATCCCCGGCGATGCTGCCCAGAATCCCTTCCGCTTTACCCAAAGAGTCGAGAAGACGCGCAATGAGCTGTGCCGCACCAGGGCTTGTGTGAATGACCACAACTGCATCGTTATAGTCGATATCAAGTACCAGATTTTTGAGCGGACTGGATGTAGTCGGAACACCCAGTTCTGCTGGCAAGCAGTAGACCATCTCCATTTTGGCGTTGCGCGTACGGACCGCACCAAACTTGGTGAGCATACGGGAGACTTTGGACTGATTGATGTTTTCGAAGCCCCCCTCCTGCAATGCCTGAACTATCTCTCCTTGAGAGCTAAATTTTTCTTCTTTTAACAGCGATTTAAACGCTTTGACTAACTCTTCTTGTTTCGCAGAGCTTCGCATAAGTGACCTGTATCATGGCGGAAGAAACAACATTATTATGCATATAGATGAATTTTTATGCAAATGATCTGCCGTGAATAAGGCTGAAATAATGTTATGAAAGGGAACGATTTTATCAAAAAACGTTATCAAGAAACACGCTTTCGTCACGAGTCGAAAATAACGACAAAAGTAAATCAATTGTTATAAAAATGGTGTTGTTTTGGCACTGTTGCCGGGTGTATTGTAACCAGCAATCGACCGTTTACACCGTCGCGGAGGCCATTCACAGGCGATAAAGTGAGCGGTAGCTCTGCAATGCTGCGGGCAGTGCCGCATTCTTCAGTCACGCTTGTTGTTATTGTTTTTCTTGTGAATTAAGGTTGCCCGCAATGGAGTTACGGTAGATAAAACTAACCATAATAAGGAGTTTAGGATGAAAGTCGCAGTCCTCGGCGCAGCTGGCGGTATCGGTCAGGCGCTTGCCCTACTACTCAAGACCCAACTGCCTTCAGGCTCAGAACTCTCCCTGTATGATATCGCTCCGGTCACCCCGGGCGTGGCAGTCGATCTCAGTCACATCCCGACCGCGGTGAAAATCAAAGGTTTCTCCGGTGAAGACGCAACCCCAGCACTGGAAGGTGCTGATGTGGTGCTGATTTCCGCAGGCGTCGCACGTAAGCCAGGCATGGATCGCTCCGATCTGTTTAACGTCAACGCAGGTATCGTCAAAAATCTGGTGCAGCAGGTCGCGAAAACTTGTCCGAAAGCCTGCATCGGGATCATCACTAACCCGGTCAATACCACGGTGGCCATCGCCGCAGAAGTGCTGAAAAAAGCCGGTGTGTATGACAAAAACAAACTGTTTGGCGTCACCACGCTGGACATCATCCGCTCCAACACCTTTGTGGCGGAACTGAAAGGCAAACAACCAACTGACATCGAAGTGCCAGTGATTGGCGGCCACTCAGGTGTGACCATTCTGCCACTGTTGTCACAGATCCCTGGTGTCAGTTTCACCGAGCAGGAAGTCGCAGACCTGACTAAACGTATTCAGAACGCCGGGACCGAAGTGGTGGAAGCCAAAGCCGGTGGCGGTTCTGCAACGCTCTCTATGGGTCAGGCGGCAGCGCGTTTTGGCTTGTCTCTGGTGCGTGCTCTGCAAGGTGAGAAAGGCGTAGTGGAATGTGCCTATGTCGAAGGCGACGGCGAGCATGCGCGTTTCTTCTCACAGCCACTGCTGCTGGGTAAAAACGGTGTTGAAGAGCGTCAGTCAATCGGCAAACTGAGCGCTTACGAGCAGCAGT
Source organism: Scandinavium sp. (assembly GCF_036271055.1). Taxonomy (GTDB): domain Bacteria; phylum Pseudomonadota; class Gammaproteobacteria; order Enterobacterales; family Enterobacteriaceae; genus Scandinavium. The sequence goes on from NZ_DATBBJ010000053.1 coordinate 46,051, forward strand.
CGCTGGAAGGCATGCTGGATACGCTGAAGAAAGATATCGTGCTGGGCGAAGAGTTCGTGAAATAAACTCAGCGTCAGAAAGCAAAACCGGAGCCTCTGTGCTCCGGTTTTTTTATGTCTATCAGTTGGTGGCGGGGTATTCTTGAATAGTCACTTTCAGCGAAAGCTTTTTATCATCACGCATGACGACCACCGGAATGTCTGAGCCTGGACGAATTTCCGCCACCTGGTCCATAGTTTCCAGCGCGGAAACCGCAGGTTTGTCGTTTACCGACACAATCACATCATTCACCTGAATGCCTGCCTGAGCCGCTGGGCCACCAGACGCAACCTCATTCACCACAATGCCCTGAATCTGATCCATCGCGCCGCCCTGCGTATGCAGAGGCGCAATTTCGCGACCGCTAATGCCGATATAGCCACGGATCACCCGACCATCTCGGATCAGCTTATCCATAATTTTGGTCGCCAACTGGAAAGGAATAGCAAAGCCAATGCCTTCCGGCGTTTCGCCATCATTACTTTTATCAAAGGAAAGGGTGTTAATCCCCATCAGCTCACCGAGGGAATTCACCAGCGCGCCGCCGGAGTTGCCGTGGTTAATGGAGGCATCTGTTTGTAGGAAATTCTGACGACCTGATGGATTCAGACCGATACGGCCTGTGGCGCTGATAATCCCCTGGGTAATTGTCTGCCCAAGGTTATAGGGGTTACCGATAGCCAACACCACATCGCCAATATGCGGCGTGCGTTTACGGTTGATAGGAATAACGGGCAGGCCACCGCTAGCGTTGATTTTCAGTACCGCGAGGTCAGTGAGCGTATCGGACCCAACCAACAGCGCTTCGAAGACGCGGCCATCCTGTAACGCAACGATGATTTGATCCGCATCGTTGATCACATGCTTGTTGGTAACGATGTAGCCGCGCTCGTCCATGATGACCCCGGAGCCCAGCGTCAGCATGTTACGGCTGGTGTTATTCAGGGCTCGGTTATAGACGTTGACGACGGCGGGTGCGGCACGTTTGACGGCCTGATTATAGCTGACAGGGGACTCATCAGTGCTGTCATAAGTCGCTGATGAAATAGGGCTAAATTGCCGCAATGACGGCAGAACGGCCAGCAAAATGCCACCGACGATACATCCGATTGCGACTGAACGTAAGAGCTTTACAAGCATGATGCGATTATCACAGGTAAGGAAACGGGTGAAGCATATCACGAGTTATGCGGACATCACACGCAGGCGATGTCCGCCTTCAATTTCGTTTAACGCAACAGAATATAGATGCTCTCATTTGCGCGCATGACGTTGAGCGCGATAATGGCGGGTTTGGTTTCTAACACCTTGCGCATCTCGGCGATGGATTGCACGCGCTGACGGTTGATGCCGATGATTACATCACCTTTATGCAAACCGACCTGCGCCGCCGTGCTGCCTTTTTCGACGTCATCCAGCACGATGCCTTTCGTGCCGTCTTTCATCTGACCGTCGCTCAGCGCAGCGCCCTGTAAGGCTGGCGTGATAAGCTCCGCACTGGCGGTGGAAGAGGTGCTTTTATCCAGCGTCACTTCGACGCTAAGCGGCTTCCCGTCGCGCAGCAGACCCAGCTTCACTTTCGTGCCAGGTTCCGTCGTCGCGATTCTTGAGCGCAGTTCCGAGAAGCTGGTGAGCGGTTTGTCATTCAGACTCACAATCACATCGCCCGCTTTGATGCCCGCTTTCGCCGAGCCAGAATTTGGCAGCACTTCGCTGATAAACGCCCCGCGTTGGATATTCAGATTAAACGCTTTAGCGATATCAGCCGTCATCTCCATGCCTTTGATACCCAGCAAGCCACGCTTAATCTCACCAAACTGAATCAGCTGTTTGGCAAGCGTAATCGCCATGTTGCTCGGAATGGCAAAGCCAATCCCAATGCTGCCACCGCTCGGTGCGAGGATCGCGGTGTTAATCCCGATCAGTTCACCGTTGAGGTTCAACAGTGCACCGCCTGAGTTGCCACGGTTGATGGAGGCGTCGGTCTGGATAAAGTTTTCCAGCCCTTCAAGGTTTAAACCGCTACGTCCGAGCGCCGAAATAATGCCGGAAGTGGCGGTTTGCCCAAGCCCAAATGGGTTACCGACTGCAACAGCGAAATCCCCGACGCGCAGTTTGTCGGAATCGGCGACGGCGATCTGGGTCAGGTGATCGGGTTTCTGTATTTGCAGCAGGGCGATATCGCTCTGGTCGTCACTGCCGACCAGTTTGGCGTCAAACTCACGACCATCGTTGAGTTGCACGCTGATTTTCTGCGCCTGGCTGACAACGTGATTGTTGGTGAGCACGTATCCTTTCGTGGCGTCGATTATCACGCCAGAACCCAGCCCTTCAAACGGCTGAGGCTGTTCATTTGGCGCATCATCGCCAAAATATTTCTTTAGTTCTTCCGGAACCTGTCCGCGCTGATCGGGTGAGGAAGTGCCCTCGACCTGAACGCTTACTACAGCAGGCAACACTTTTTCCAGCATCGGTGCGAGGCTCGGCAACTGACCTTGACCCGGTATTGCGGCAGGCAGAGAGGCAGACACAGGCGCCGCGACGCCAAGAGATAACCCAACACTTAACGCTAACGCACTTAATAATAAGGTTTGTTTCTTCATTGATGCTGGCTCTCATGACCTGAGGAATGTGAGAAAAGTATGCCCATAAACAGTCCGATGTTATTGAATTTTCGAACGTCTAACAATGAGGTGATGATTAAATAATAGCTGGGTCAGGCAGGAAGTGACGGGCGCAGTGGCTGCGCCCGTAAAAAAGAGGGATTAATCGCGCTTAGCTGCGCCGCGCAGCAGGCCAGATGCGCCATCAGAATAATCGCGTGGCATTTGCACTGGGGCTTGATCGTTGCTGGCTTCGGATTCAGCCAGGCGATTGCGGAACGGATTCTCTTCAGCACTCATTTCCGGCAGCAGGCTGCTGGAGCTTTTCGCCATGTGTTGATACAGCTGACGATAATCATGAGCCATATTGTCGAGCAACTCCGCGCTCTGGGCAAAATGACTGACCAGTTCTTCACGATAATCGTCCAATTCGGCTTTGTTTTTTTCCAGTTGGTACTGCAAAGCCTGCTGTTGACGTAATTTGCGGTTACCAAATCGCATAGCGACGGCGCCAATGATGAGACCGACGACTAAACCAATTAGCGCATATTCCCAGGTCATGAACTTCTCCCGTTGTTTTGTGGTTCCGTTAGGGTGGCAATAAGGCTCCTCGCCTGCGCCCGATATTGCCACTATAACCGCTATTTCCTTAGAAGTGGAATCCTGCCGTGTCATCGCGTACTGTAGAACGGCCTTTTTTTCGATAACCGTGAACTGCTGCACGTCGATTTTCAGGAAATAACAATAACTTATGCAAAGCATGACCCCCACATCGCGATATCTCCAGGCCCTTAATGAGGGCACGCACCAGCCCGATAATGTTCAGCGTGAGGCCGTTTCCCGGCTGGATACCATCTATCAGGAACTCGTTAACCATCCGACGACAACACCCGCCAGCGGCGGCTTGCGAGCAAAGTTTGGCAAGCTGTTAGGCAAACGTGAACCGACAGCTTGCGCACCGGCACGTGGCTTATATATGTGGGGTGGCGTAGGGCGAGGAAAAACCTGGCTGATGGACATGTTCTATCAAAGCCTGCCGGGCGAACGTAAGCAGCGCCTGCATTTCCATCGATTTATGCTGCGTGTGCATGAGGAGCTGACGGCGTTACAGGGCCAAAGCGATCCGCTGGAAATCGTCGCTGACCGCTTTAAATCAGAAACAGACGTCTTGTGTTTCGACGAGTTTTTTGTCTCGGATATTACCGATGCCATGCTGCTCGGCGGCCTGATGAAAGCGCTGTTTGCTCGCGGGATCACCCTGGTGGCCACGTCCAATATTCCACCCGACGATTTATACCGTAACGGCTTGCAGCGCGCGCGTTTCCTTCCGGCGATCGACGCGATTAAAGAGCACTGCGATATCATGAACGTCGATGCCGGTATCGATTATCGCCTACGCACGCTAACTCAGGCGCATCTGTGGCTGTCGCCGCTCAATGGTGTTACGCATCAGCAGATGGATAAACTGTGGCTGGCGTTAGCCGGTACGAAGCGCGAACACGCCCCCGTGCTGGAGATCAATCATCGCCCGCTACCGACGCTGGGTGCCGAAAATCAGACGCTTGCGGTTACTTTCGCCACGCTGTGCGTGGATGCCCGCAGCCAGCATGACTACATTGCGCTTTCTCGCTTGTTCCACACGGTGATGCTGTTTGATGTTCCTGTCATGACGGCGTTGATGGAAAGCGAAGCGCGACGCTTCATTGCGCTGGTGGATGAATTCTATGAGCGCCATGTGAAGCTGGTGGTCAGCGCAGAAGTGGCACTGTACGACATCTATAAAGGTGAGCGTCTGAAATTCGAGTTCCAGCGCTGTCTTTCCCGTTTGCAAGAGATGCAAAGCGAAGAGTATTTGAAACGTGCGCACATGCCATGAAAAACACTCGCCAAATCACATTTAGGGGTCGATCTTTGACCTCGACTTCTCTATAATCTTGCGACCCCACGTTACGAGAAGGTTTTTTTCCCAAAACTTTCTATGTGCTGGCATAGGCTATTCGAAGGGGTAGGTTTGCCGGACTTTGTCGTGTGAGCCTCAACTTTTAAACGTTTGGGTGTTCACCAACGTGTAACTTATTATTTGGGTAAGCTTTTAATGAAAACTTTTACAGCTAAACCAGAAACCGTACAGCGCGACTGGTATGTTGTTGACGCGACCGGTAAAACTCTGGGTCGTCTGGCTTCCGAACTGGCACGTCGCCTGCGCGGTAAGCACAAAGCGGAATACACCCCGCACGTAGACACTGGTGATTACATCATCGTTCTGAACGCAGAAAAAGTTGCTGTAACCGGCAACAAGCGTGAAGACAAGGTGTACTACCACCACACCGGCCACATCGGCGGTATTAAACAAGCGACCTTTGAAGAGATGATTGCCCGCCGTCCTGAGCGTGTGATTGAAATCGCGGTTAAAGGCATGCTGCCAAAAGGCCCGCTGGGTCGTGCTATGTACCGTAAACTGAAAGTTTACGCAGGTAACGAGCACAACCACGCGGCACAGCAACCGCAAGTTCTTGACATCTAATCGGGATTATAGGCAATGGCTGAAAATCAATACTACGGCACTGGTCGCCGCAAAAGTTCCGCAGCTCGCGTGTTTATCAAACCGGGCAGCGGCAAAATCGTAATCAACCAACGTTCTCTGGAACAGTACTTCGGTCGTGAAACTGCCCGCATGGTAGTTCGTCAGCCGCTTGAACTGGTTGATATGGTTGAGAAATTCGATCTGTACATCACTGTTAAAGGTGGTGGTACTTCTGGTCAGGCTGGTGCGATCCGTCACGGTATCACCCGCGCTCTGATGGAGTACGACGAGTCCCTGCGTGGCGAACTGCGTAAAGCTGGCTTCGTTACTCGTGATGCTCGCGAAGTTGAACGTAAGAAAGTCGGCCTGCGTAAAGCACGTCGTCGTCCTCAGTTCTCCAAACGTTAATTGGTTTCTGCTTACGCAGAACAATTGGCGAAAAACCCGCTTCGGCGGGTTTTTTTATGGATAAAACCGGCGTTATCCACAAGCCCTGTCTCTCTTTTCACCCCTTTTTCAGCATTTCCAGAATCGCCTCACCACAAACCCTGCAAAATCTGGTAAACTATCATCCAAATTTCTGCCCAAATGCGGGCGATTGTTCATTTTTTGTTTTTGTTCTTGAACAGGAATGTCGTTCGACGCTTGCGGGACTCTACAAACTGACCGGTCACAATGTTGTGGCAGGTAGCAGTAAAAAAATTCTGAATATACCTGGAGGTTTTCATGGCTGTCGCTGCCAACAAACGTTCGGTAATGACGCTGTTTTCTGGTCCTACTGACATCTATAGCCATCAGGTCCGCATTGTGCTGGCTGAAAAGGGTGTCAGTTTTGAAATTGAGCTCGTGGAAAAGGACAATCCACCTCAGGATCTGATTGACCTCAACCCGAATCAAAGCGTTCCGACACTGGTAGATCGCGAGCTGACCCTTTGGGAATCTCGCATCATTATGGAATATCTGGATGAGCGTTTCCCTCATCCGCCGCTGATGCCGGTATATCCGGTTGCTCGCGGTGAAAGCCGTCTGTACATGCAGCGTATCGAGAAAGACTGGTACACGCTGATGCACACCGTGATGAACGGTTCTGCAGCGCAGGCTGATGCAGCCCGCAAACAGCTGCGTGAAGAGCTGCTGGCAATCGCACCGGTATTCACCCAGAAGCCGTACTTCCTGAGCGATGAGTTCAGCCTGGTTGATTGCTATCTGGCACCGCTGTTATGGCGTCTGCCGGTGATGGGCATCGAACTGGTCGGTGCGGGCTCTAAAGAGATGAAAGGGTATATGACTCGTGTCTTCGAGCGCGATTCTTTCCTCGCTTCCTTAACTGAACCTGAGCGCGAAATGCGCATGGGCCGGGGCTAACTGAATGGATGTGTCACAGCTGACACCACGCCGTCCTTATCTGCTGCGGGCATTCTATGAATGGCTGCTGGATAACCAGCTGACGCCGCATCTGGTTGTTGATGTGACGTTGCCAGGCGTTCGCGTACCGATGGAGTACGCGCGTGACGGTCAAATCGTTCTGAACATTGCACCGCGTGCGGTGGGCAATCTGGAGTTGTCGAACGACGACGTGCGCTTTAACGCGCGCTTTGGCGGCGTACCGCGTCAGGTTGAAGTTCCGCTGGCCGCCGTGCTGGCTATCTATGCCCGTGAAAACGGAGCAGGAACCATGTTCGAGCCGGAAGCGGCGTACGATGAGGACGGTGCCCACGTAAATGACGATATGGGTATCGGTGCTGAAAACGAAACTGTGATGTCGGTTATCGATGGCGATAAGCCAGACAGCGATGACGACAACGATCCAGACGATACGCCGCCACCGCGCGGTGGCCGTCCAGCGCTTCGCGTAGTGAAGTAACTCCAACAGGCCCTAAAAAGGGCCTGTTTTCATTTCTGCCCTCTTTTCGCCAGCCTGAAAATCCTGTGTTAATCTATGGATCCTCTGTCACTTACTGTCACTCGGCACTTAAATCGCTATGAACGCATTTGATCCTCAGGAAGAAGAGACGTCAGAAACCATTGGTCGCAGCCTGGGCCGTCGTCCACTGGCGCGCAAAAAGCTGTCGGAAATGGTGGAAGAAGAGCTGGAACAGATGATCCGTCGCCGTGAGTTTGCGGAAGGTGAGCCGTTGCCGTCTGAGCGTGAGTTGATGACATTCTTCAACGTGGGCCGTCCTTCGGTGCGTGAAGCGCTGGCGGCGCTCAAGCGTAAAGGCCTGGTACAGATTAATAACGGTGAACGCGCTCGCGTGTCGCGTCCTTCTGCCGATACCATCATCAGTGAACTCTCAGGTATGGCGAAAGATTTTCTCGCCCATCCCGGCGGTATCGCGCATTTCGAACAGCTACGCCTTTTCTTTGAATCAAGCCTGGTGCGTTACGCGGCGGAAAACGCCAGCGATGAACAAGTGGAAAGGCTCGTAAAAGCGCTGGAGATCAACAGCCAGTCGCTGGATGACAACGCGTTGTTTATCCGTTCTGACGTCGATTTTCATCGCGTTCTGGCGGAGATCCCCGGCAACCCTATCTTTATGGCTATCCACGTTGCGCTGCTGGACTGGCTTATTGCCGCGCGTCCAAAAGTCGCAGACAAGGAACTGCATCAACACAACAGCGTCAGTTTCCAGGAACATATCGCGATCGTAGAGGCGATTCGTCGACGCGATCCCGAGGAAGCCGATCGTGCCCTGCAAACCCATCTGAACAGCGTTTCCGCCACCTGGCACGCTTTCGGCAAGCAAAAAAAGAAAAAATAAGCCCCCGATCCTGATGATCGTTTAGTGAAGCAGATCGCAAGATAAGCTTTCCCTATTCGCTGACGCATAAATGAGCTGGTATAACAGGTATAAAGGTATATCGTTAATGTCACATCACTCAGACTAAGAGGTCGCTATGTCAGCCAATTTACGTGGAGTTATGGCCGCGCTGTTAACCCCGTTCACCCGTCAGCAACAGCTGGATGAACAGAGCCTGCGTCGCCTGGTACGTTTCAATATTCGTCAGGGAATCGATGGGCTGTATGTCGGCGGCTCGACCGGGGAAGCATTTGTGCAGTCCGGGGCAGAACGCCAGCAGGTGCTCGAAATTGTGGCGGATGAAGCGAAAGGTCAGATCAAACTGATTGCGCATGTTGGCTGTGTCAGTACTGTGGAAAGCCAGCAGTTGGCGCAGGCGGCGAAGCGTTACGGCTACGATGCCGTCTCGGCGGTTACACCGTTCTACTACCCGTTCAGCTTCGAAGAACATTGCGATCACTACCGCGCGATCATTGATTCGGCGGAAGGTCTGCCGATGGTGGTCTACAACATTCCGGCGCTGAGTGGGGTGAAGTTAAGCCTCGACCAGATCAACACGCTGGTGACACTGCCGGGCGTCGGGGCGTTGAAACAAACCTCCGGCGATCTCTTCCAGATGGAACAGATCCGTCGCGCGCATCCGGATCTGGTGCTCTATAACGGTTATGACGAGATCTTCGCTTCTGGCCTGATTGCGGGCGCTGACGGCGGGATCGGTAGCACATACAACATTATGGGCTGGCGTTATCAGAACATCGTCAGCGCGCTGAAAGCAGGCGATGTCGCACAGGCACAACAGCTGCAAAGCGAGTGCAACAAGGCAATCGATCTGCTGATTCAGGCCGGTGTGTTCCGTGGGCTGAAAACGGTCCTGCACTACATGGACGTCGTGGACGTGCCGCTGTGTCGTAAACCGTTCGCTCCGGTGGATGAAAAATTCCAGCCTGCGCTCAAAGCACTGGCTGAGAAGTTAATGGCAGAAATGCGCTGATGTGCAATCTGTAGCCCGGTAGGCCAAACGCCGCCGGGCAACACAACGATGTCGGGAGAGTAAAATGAGTACGACTACCCAAAGCATCCCGTGGTATCGCCATCTCGACCGGGCACAATGGCGAGCGTTTTCCGCAGCGTGGCTCGGCTATCTGTTGGATGGTTTTGATTTTGTGTTGATGGCGCTGGTGTTAACCGAAGTACAAAGCGAATTTGGCCTGAACACCGTACAGGCCGCGAGCCTGATTTCTGCTGCTTTCATCTCCCGCTGGTTTGGCGGTTTGATGCTGGGGGCGATGGGCGATCGTTATGGTCGCCGTCTGGCGATGGTCACCAGTATCGTGTTGTTTTCGATAGGTACATTGGCTTGTGGCCTGGCTCCTGGATTCACGACGCTGTTTATTGCACGTCTGGTGATCGGGATGGGCATGGCGGGTGAATACGGTTCCAGCGCAACCTATGTGATTGAAAGCTGGCCGAAGCAACTGCGTAACAAAGCCAGCGGCTTTTTGATTTCGGGCTTCTCGGTGGGCGCGGTGATTGCGGCGCAAATTTACAGCGCTGTTGTGCCGATTTGGGGCTGGCGCGCGCTGTTTTTCATCGGCATTTTCCCGATTATGTTCGCGCTGTGGCTGCGCAAAAACATCCCGGAAGCGGAAGACTGGAAACAAAAGCACGCCGGGAAAGCGCCGGTTCGCACCATGGTCGACATTCTGTATCGCGGCGATCATCGCATCCTCAACATTTTCCTCACGGTGGTTGCGGCGACATCGCTGTGGTTCTGTTTCTCCGGCGAGCTGCGTAACGCGGGCATGATCCTGTTATTAGGTCTGCTGAGTGCCATCATCTTTATCAGTTTTATGGTGCAGAGCAGCGGCAAACGCTGGCCGACCGGCGTGATGCTGATGGTTGTGGTGCTGTTCGCCTTTCTCTACTCCTGGCCGATTCAGGCGCTGTTGCCGACCTATCTGAAAACGGAACTCTTATACGATCATTCGACCGTTGCCCGGGTGCTGTTTTTCAGCGGCTTTGGCGCGGCGGTTGGTTGCTGTGTCGGCGGTTTTCTTGGTGACTGGCTCGGTACGCGCAAGGCTTACGTCTGGAGTTTGCTGGCCTCGCAATTATTGATAATTCCTGTGTTTGCGATCGGCGGCACCAACGTCTGGGTGCTTGGGCTGTTACTCTTTTTCCAGCAAATGCTGGGGCAGGGGATCTCCGGGATCTTGCCGAAACTGATCGGCGGATATTTCGATACAGATCAACGCGCTGCCGGGCTGGGCTTCACTTATAACGTCGGTGCGCTTGGCGGTGCGATAGCGCCAGTGCTCGGCGCACTGATCGCGCAGAAGCTGGATCTGGGCACCGCGCTGGGATCGCTCTCTTTTGGTCTGACGTTTGTGGTGGTCCTATTGATTGGTCTGGATATGCCCACCCGCGTACAGCGCTGGATCCGTCCGGAAGCCCTGCGTACTCACGATGCCATCGACGGCAAACCGTTCAGCGGTGCAGTGTCTTTGCGTGGTGGTAAAAGTAGTCAGATAAAAAATCAGGGAGTCTGAATGTCGTTACTTGCACAACTGGAGTCAAAAATTCGCAGCAACGGTGGGCTGATTGTGTCCTGTCAGCCTGTACCGGGCAGCCCGCTGGATAAGCCAGAGATTGTGGCGGCAATGGCGCTGGCGGCAGAACAGGCCGGTGCGGTGGCGCTACGCATCGAAGGAGTCGAAAATTTGCAGGCCACACGCGCGGCGGTGACGATCCCGATTATCGGCATTATCAAGCGTGATCTCCCTGATTCACCCGTTCGGATCACGCCGTTCCTGGATGATGTGGACGCGCTTGCCGCAGCGGGAGCCAGCATTATTGCCTTTGATGGTACGGATCGCGTCAGGCCTGAGTCGGTCAAAGCGCTGCTGGCGCGCATTCATCATCATCAATTGCTGGCAATGGCCGATTGTTCGTCGCTTGAAGACGGATTGCATTGCCACCGCGCAGGTGCGGAGATTATCGGTTCTACGTTGTCAGGCTATCTTGGCGGCACGGTTCCGGATGCGCCGGATTTGGCGCTGGTTTCTGCGCTTAACGAAGCGGGCTGTCGGGTAATTGCCGAAGGACGTTATAACTCGCCAGAACTGGCGGCGAAAGGGATGCAGCACGGCGCGTGGGCGGTGACGGTGGGTTCCGCGATTACCCGGCTGGAATATATTTGCCAGTGGTATCGCGATGCATTACATGAGGCTGCGCGATGAACGTGTTGGCACTGGATATCGGTGGCACCAAACTGGCAGCAGCGCTGGTCGATAACGATCTCCGCATTATCGAGCGTCATGAATGCCCCACGCCTGCCAGCCAAACGCCACAGGCGCTGACGGCAAGCCTTGAGGCGCTGCTTTCGCCGCTGGCAGATCGAGCACAGCGCGTGGCGGTGGCATCCACCGGGATTATTCATCAGGGCGTCTTAACGGCGATCAACCCGGCCAATCTCGGGGGACTGGAGCATTTTCCGTTGCAAGAAACGGTTTCCCGTATCACCCATTTGCCTTGTCTGGCGCTGAACGATGCGCAAGCGGCGGCGTGGGCTGAATATCAGGCGCTGGAAGACGACATAACCGACATGGCCTTTATTACTGTGTCGACGGGCGTGGGCGGTGGCATTGTCAGCGGAGGTCGGTTGATGATGGGGGATGGCGGTTTAGCGGGGCATTTCGGACATACGCTTGCCGATCCTGATGGACCACGCTGCGGTTGCGGGCGTATTGGCTGCGTAGAAGCCATTGCCTCCGGACGAGGAATTGCTGCTGCGGCGCAGAGTGCACTGGCCGGGCTGGACGCGAAAGCGATATTCACCAAAGCGCGGGAAGGTGATGTGCAGGCGCAAAGTCTGGTGCAACGATCTGCGCGAGTGCTGGCAAGCATGATTGCGGATGTGAAAGCGGTGACGGACTGTCAGCGGGTCGTCATCGGCGGTAGCGTTGGGCTGGCGGTTGGGTATTTAGAGCAGGTCACAGGATACCTGGCGCAGGAACCGAAAGCGTACCAGGTAATGTTGAAAGCGGCGCATTATCGCCACGATGCCGGACTGTTAGGCGCGGCAATGCTGGTACAGAAATAAAAAAACCGGGCGAAGCTTACGCTTGCCCGGCTTGCTTTTCACAGGCCTACACTTCCAGATAGTTCATGATGCCTTCTGCCGCTTTACGGCCTTCAGCAATCGCGGTCACCACCAGGTCCGAACCACGCACGATGTCGCCACCGGCAAAGATTTTCGGGTTGCTGGTCTGGAAGGCGTTTTCATTGCCTTCTGGCGCAATGACGCGGCCCTGAGAATCCAGCTCGACGCTGTGCTTGGCCAGCCATTCCATGCTGTGCGGACGGAAACCAAATGCCATCACAACCGCATCGGCAGGGACAACGTGCTCGGAACCGGCCACAATTTCTGCACGACGACGGCCTTTGGCATCCGGTGCGCCCATTTCGGTGCGCGCCATTTTCACGCCACTCACTTTACCGTTAGCGTTCACTTCCACGCCCAGCGGTTGCACGTTGAACTGGAACTCCACGCCTTCTTCACGCGCGTTTTTCACTTCACGGCGGGAACCCGGCATGTTCTCTTCGTCACGGCGATAAGCACAGGTGACGTGCGTTGCGCCCTGACGAATCGAGGTGCGCACGCAGTCCATCGCGGTGTCACCACCGCCGAGAACCACAACGCGTTTGCCTTCCATATTCACGAACGGTTCTTCTGGCGATTCGCCGTAGCCCATCAGTTGCTTGGTGTTGGCAATCAGGAACGGCAGTGCGTCATACACACCGTCCGCTTCTTCATTTTCCAGACCGCCTTTCATCGACTGATAGGTGCCGACGCCGAGGAATACTGAGTCATACTCGCTCAGCAGGTCGTCGATTTGCACGTCACGGCCCACTTCAATGTTGAGTTTGAACTCGATACCCATGTCGGTGAAGATTTCACGGCGACGTGTCATCACTTCTTTTTCCAGCTTAAAGGCCGGAATGCCGAAGGTCAGCAGGCCACCGATTTCCGGATGACGATCGAAGACCACGGCTTTGACGCCGTTACGGGTCAGCACGTCAGCACAGGCAAGGCCCGCCGGACCCGCACCGATAATCGCTACGCGTTTGCCGGTTTGTTTCACGCCGGTTAAGTCCGGACGCCAGCCCATTTCGAACGCTTTATCGTTGATATAGCGCTCGATGTTGCCGATGGTCACTGCACCAAATTCGTCGTTCAGCGTACAGGAGCCTTCGCACAGACGGTCCTGCGGACACACACGGCCGCACACTTCCGGCAGGGTGTTGGTCTGATGCGACAATTCAGCGGCTTCAAAAATACGGCCCTCGTTGGCGAGTTTCAGCCAGTTTGGGATGTAGTTATGAACCGGGCATTTCCACTCGCAGTACGGGTTACCGCAGGACAGGCAGCGGTCTGCCTGTGCTTTGGCCTGGCCTTCAGAGAAGGTCTCGTAGATCTCAACAAATTCAATTTTACGGATCTTCAGCGGTTTCTTTGGCGGATCAACGCGCTGCAGGTCGATAAACTGATAAACATTCTGACTCATCGATTTTCCTTACTGCGCCTGCACACGCAATTCAGCGGCGCTACGACTACGGTGACCCAACAGTGCTTTGACATCGCTGGACTTCGGTTTAACCAGGGCGAATTTCGCAGAGAACGCCGGCCAGTTGGCGAGGATCTCTTCGCCGCGCGAAGAACCGGTGAGCTGTACATGTTCGGTAATCAGCCCGCGCAGATGTTCTTCGTGAATAGCCAGAGAATCTACGTCCAGCACTTCGACCAGTTCCGGGTTCACACGTTTGCGGAAATCACCGTCTTCATCCAGCACGTAGGCGAAGCCGCCGGTCATGCCCGCGCCAAAGTTGACGCCGGTTTTACCGAGGACACAAACGATGCCGCCCGTCATGTATTCACAGCCGTTATCGCCAATGCCTTCAACCACGGTGATGGCACCGGAGTTACGCACTGCGAAACGTTCACCCGCACGGCCTGCCGCGTACAGACGACCGCCGGTCGCGCCGTACAGGCAGGTGTTGCCGATGATGCTGGCTTCGTGACTGCGGAAGGCGGAACCGACCGGAGGACGAATCGCCAGCAGACCGCCTGCCATGCCTTTACCGACGTAGTCGTTGGCATCGCCAGTCAGGTGCAGTTCAACGCCGCCTGCGTTCCACACGCCGAAGCTTTGGCCTGCGGTGCCGCTGAAGTGCGCTTTAATCGGATCAGAGGCCAGACCCTGGTCGCCATGCGTTTGGGCGATATAGCCCGACAGCGTTGCGCCCACGGAACGGTCGGTATTGCGAATATCGAACCAGAACGTTTTGCTCTGCTTGTCGTCGACAAACGGTTTCGCCTGCTGCAACAGCTGCGCGTTGAGGACCCCATTATCAAACGGCGGGTTCTTCTCGGTGCAGTGCAGCGCTTTGCCTGGATGCGGCTCGGCGGTTTCCAGCAGTTTCGACAGGTCCAGTTTCTGCTGTTTGGCGGTGAAACCATCCAGTTCTTTCAGCAGATCGGTGCGACCAATCAAATCCACCAGACGCCTCACACCAAGTTGCGCCATCAGCTCGCGGGTTTCGCGGGCGATGAATTCAAAGTAGTTCGTCACTTTGAACGGCAGACCGTGGTAGTGGTTTTTACGCAGTTTTTCGTCCTGAGTGGCTACGCCCGTTGCGCAGTTATTCAGGTGACAAATTCGCAGATATTTACAGCCCAGCGCGACCATTGGGCCGGTGCCGAAGCCGAAGCTTTCCGCGCCGAGAATTGCGGCTTTGATGATGTCGAGTCCGGTTTTCAGACCGCCATCCACCTGCAAACGGATTTTATGACGCAGGCCGTTAGCAACCAGCGCCTGTTGGGTTTCCACCAGGCCAAGCTCCCACGGGCAGCCCGCGTATTTCACGGAAGAGAGTGGGCTTGCGCCTGTCCCGCCGTCATAACCCGCGATGGTGATCAGGTCCGCATAGGCTTTCGCCACCCCGGTGGCGATGGTGCCGACGCCCGGTTCGGAAACCAGCTTCACGGAGATCAACGCTTTCGGGTTGACCTGTTTCAGGTCGAAAATCAACTGCGCCAGATCCTCGATAGAATAAATATCGTGGTGCGGAGGCGGAGAAATCAGGGTCACACCCGGCACGGAATAACGCAGTTTGGCGATATACGGCGTGACTTTATCACCCGGTAACTGACCGCCTTCACCCGGTTTCGCACCTTGCGCGACTTTAATCTGAATCACATCGGCGTTAACCAGATACGCAGGCGTAACGCCAAAGCGACCGGAAGCCACCTGCTTAATGCGCGACACTTTGTTGGTGCCGTAGCGCGCCGGGTCTTCGCCGCCTTCGCCGGAGTTCGAGTTACCGCCGATGCTGTTCATTGCTTCGGCCAGCGCTTCGTGAGCTTCCGGGCTCAACGCTCCAATCGACATGGCTGCGGTGTCGAAACGTTTGAACAGCTCGGTCGCCGGTTCAACGTCATGAATGCTGACCGCTTGAGTGCCTGGATTGATCGCCAGCAGGTCACGCAGTGTAGCTGCCGGACGCTCATTCACCAGCGCCGAGTACTGCTGGTAATCGCTGTATTCTCCGCTCTGAACGGCTTGCTGCAACGTGCGCACCACATCCGGGTTATAGGCGTGGTATTCGCCACCGTGTACGTATTTCAGCAGGCCACCCTGATCGAGCGGCTTACGTGCCAGCCAGGCACGCTTGGACAGATTCATCAGGTCTTGCTGGAAGTCGTCAAAGCCTGCGCCGCCGATACGGCTCACGACGCCATTGAAGCAGAGGTCTGACACATCATCGTGCAGGCCCACGGCTTCAAACAGTTTCGAACAGCGGTAAGAGGCGATAGTCGAGATGCCCATTTTGGACATGATTTTGTACAGGCCTTTGTTGATGCCGTTACGGTAGTTCAGCATCACATGACGGTAATCTTTTTCGATAGCTTTGCCGTCGACCAGTTTTGCCAGGGTTTCATAGGCAAGATACGGGTAGATAGCCGTCGCGCCGAAGCCCAGCAGCACCGCAAAGTGATGCGGATCGCGGGCGCTCGCGGTTTCAACAATGATGTTGGCATCACAGCGCAGGTTCTTATCTACCAGGCGTGTCTGAATCGCACCCACCGCCATCGGGGCCGGAACCGGCAGACGATTTTTGGCGATGTTACGGTCAGAAAGCACCAACAGCACCGTGCCGTTACGCACCATTTGTTCGGCTTTGTCACACAGCGCATTGACCGTATCTTCAAGGTTGGCTTCGGTGACGTCGAACGTAATGTCGAGCACATCGGCGCGGTAATACTCTTCCTTGATGGTGGTCAGCTGTTTGAAATCGGAGTACAGCAGGATCGGTGATTTGAAGCTCAGGCGGTGTGCCTGGCCTTCGGCTTCACAGAAGACGTTCATCTCACGACCGATGCTGGTGGCAAGCGACATCACGTGCGCTTCACGCAGCGGATCGATTGGCGGGTTGGTCACCTGCGCAAACTGCTGACGGAAGTAGTCGTAAATGATGCGTGGCTGGCTGGAAAGCACGGCAAACGGGGTATCGTCACCCATCGAACCGACCGCTTCCTGGCCGTTTTCACCCAGCACGCGGATCACGGAATCCAGTTCTTCTGCGCTGTAGTTAAACTGTTTCTGGTAGCTCGCGAGCATGTCATCGTCGAGCTCACGGCTGCCCACTTCTTCGTCCGGCAGATCTTCAAACGGCACCAGGCGACGCACGTTTTTCTCCATCCACTCTTTGTACGGGTGACGGATTTTCAGATCGTGATCGGTCTCAGCGGAATGCAGAATGCGACCCGCACGGGTGTCGATCACCATCAGCTCGCCAGGCCCAACGCGGCCTTTTTCGACGACTTCATCCGGCTGGTAATCCCAGATCCCGACTTCAGACGCACAGGTGATGAGCTTATCTTTGGTGATGACGTAGCGAGCTGGGCGCAGACCGTTACGGTCAAGGTTACAGGCTGCGTAACGCCCATCGGACATGACGATGCCTGCCGGACCGTCCCACGGCTCCATGTGCATGGAGTTAAAGTCGAAGAACGCACGCAGATCGGTGTCCATGTCCGGGTTGTTCTGCCAGGCTGGCGGAACGAGCAGACGCATGGCGCGCACGATGTCCATTCCGCCTGCCAGCAGCAGTTCGAGCATGTTGTCCATCGAGCTTGAGTCAGAACCGGTTTCGTTGACGAATGGCGCAGCGTCATGCAGATCAGGGATCAGCGGGGTCTGGAATTTATACGTACGCGCGCGTGCCCACTGACGGTTACCGGTAATGGTGTTGATTTCGCCGTTGTGTGCCAGATAGCGGAACGGCTGGGCAAGCGGCCAACGCGGTACGGTATTGGTAGAGAAGCGCTGGTGAAACAGGCAAATGGCCGATTCCAGACGCAGGTCCGCCAGGTCCAGGTAGAAGCGCGGCAAATCCGCCGGCATACACAGACCTTTGTAGATATTGACCAGGTTCGACAGGCTACAGACATAGAAGTCTTTGTCTTCCTGCAAACGCTTTTCGATGCGACGACGGGCGATGAACAGGCGGCGTTCCATATCGCGCGGACGCCAGCCAGCCGGGGCGTTAACGAAAATTTGTTCGATACGAGGCAGCGAGGAGAGGGCGATTTCACCGAGCACCCCTTCGTTGGTTGGCACGTCGCGCCAGCCTACAATCGACAGGGTTTCGCGCTGAAGTTCTTCTTCAACGACACGACGCGAAGCCGCAGCGAGCTCCGCGTCTTTATTCAGGAATAGCATGCCGACGGCGTAGTTTTTCGCTAAACGCCAGCCGTGATCTTCAGCCACAAGGCGGAAGAAGCGATCCGGTTTTTGCAGCAGCAGGCCACAACCGTCGCCGGTTTTACCATCGGCGAGGATCGCTCCACGGTGCTGCATTCGGGCCAGTGCGTGAATAGCGGTACGCACTACCTTGTGGCTAGGTTCGCCTTCTATGTGGGCGATCAGGCCGAAACCACAGTTATCCCTCTCAAGGGATTTATCGTACAACATATCAGGAACCTCCCCAGGCTCTACGGGACTCACTCCTGACCGTTGCGCGCAGGCGCAGAAAGAGCAGGCGGCGGGCACAGGCCTCGCATTCGCCCTCTCAACATCCTTTCGCACAGGTCAAACAAGTATTGCGGACTTGCTTCAGAGGGAAATCTTAATTACTGCATAAATATGATGAGCAGGCCGCTCATCGAGAAAGCTTCCAGCGGATCCTCAAGTTATCGGGAATCCGCACACAGGTCAAATGGCAATCTTATTTATACAAAAATGTGCTATACGATGCTTAACATCATGATTGTTATTGTTATTTATGCTTTTTAACAACGCATTTCACCCCAGCGAACCGGCTGTTGAATGTGATCTCTCTCACTATCTGCGAACGCTAATATGGCGGATCTGTGCTGAATGGCGTTTTTATCACAGAATATTGTTCTGTCGTGTGAGGCTAACACCCCTGATGACACTGTTTTTCATCTGCTACAGCAATAGTGGAAAATCGGGGTATGACATAAGGAAAAGTAATCACCTGACAGGTGAATGAAATTGCAGTAATGCTGATTGTTTATGCAATAGGTGTGAGGGCTCGGAGGCGTTTGATCCAGGTCATCGCCGAAAGAGACTAAAAATGGCAGGCTTTGCACCTCTTCGAAAGGCGCGGTCTATCAGATTATGCAGTTACAGAAATTAGTCAATATGTTTGGTGGGGATCTTGCTCGTCGCTATGGCGAAAAGGTTCATAAGCTGACGCTTCACGGCGGCTTTAGCTGCCCGAACCGCGATGGCACCATCGGGCGCGGGGGCTGCACTTTCTGTAACGTGGCGTCATTTGCCGATGAAACGCAACAACACCGTTCGATTGCCGAACAGCTTGCGCATCAGGCGCATCTCGTGAACCGGGCCAAACGCTATCTGGCTTATTTTCAGGCGTATACCAGTACTTTTGCGGAAGTGCAGCTCCTGCGTTCGATGTACCAACAGGCGGTGAGTCAGGCGAATATTGTCGGATTATGCGTGGGCACGCGCCCGGACTGCGTGCCGGAAGCGGTGCTGGATTTACTCAGTGAATATAAAGATCAGGGCTACGAAGTGTGGCTGGAACTCGGTTTACAGAGCGCGCAGGATAAAACGCTGCATCGTATTAATCGCGGCCATGATTTTGCCTGTTATCAGGCCACCACTCGCCTGGCGCGTGAACGTGGCCTGAAAGTATGCACTCATTTGATTGTAGGCCTGCCGGGTGAAACGAAAACGGATTGCCTGCAAACGCTGGAGCAAGTGGTGGATACCGGCGTGGATGGCATCAAGCTTCACCCGCTGCATATCGTCAAGGGCAGTATCATGGCAAAGGCATGGGAAGCAGGACGATTGAATGGCATCGAACTGGATGAGTATGCGCAAATTGCAGGTGAGATGATCCGCCATACGCCACCGGAGGTGATTTACCATCGTATTTCCGCTAACGCCCGCCGTCCGACTCTGCTTGCACCGCTGTGGTGTGAGAACCGCTGGACCGGGATGGTTGAGCTCGATCGCTATCTGAATGAACATGGCGTGCAGGGTTCGGCGCTTGGGCGGAATTGGGTTTCTCCTTTGCCATAAAAGCAGTTGTCGGGTGGCGGCTCACGCCTTACCCGACCTACAAAGGCACGTAGGCCCGTGCCAGCGCAGTGCCGCCGGGCGTTCATGGCCATTTGCAGCAGCTTACCCCGCATTTTTCGCACAACCTTCAACGCGTTGCTCAGAATTGGGTATTATTGAGCGATGTTGTGGTGAAGGAAATCCCTATGAAGCAAATTCGAATGCTTGCGCAGTACTACGTCGACTTGATGATGAAGCTCGGCCTGGTTCGCTTCTCGCTGCTGTTGGCGCTGGCGCTGGTGGTGTTAGCCATCGTGGTGCAGATGGCCGTGACCATGGTGCTACACGGTCAGGTTGAGAGTATTGATGTTATCCGTTCTATCTTCTTTGGGCTGTTGATCACCCCGTGGGCGGTCTATTTTCTCTCGGTGGTGGTGGAACAACTGGAAGAGTCACGCCAGCGCCTGACGCGGGTGGTCGAAAAACTCGAAGAGATGCGTGACCGCGATTTAAAGCTCAACGTGCAACTGAAAGACAACATCGCGCAACTGAATCAGGAAATCAGCGATCGCGAAAAGGCAGAAGCCGAGCGCCAGACCACGCTGGAACAGTTAAAAATCGAAATGAAAGAGCGCGAGCAGACGCAAATTCAGCTCGAACAGCAATCCTCTTTCCTGCGTTCCTTCCTCGACGCCTCACCGGATCTGGTTTTCTACCGCAACGAAGATAAAGAATTCTCCGGCTGTAACCGGGCGATGGAGTTGCTGACCGGCAAAAGCGAAAAACAGCTGATTCATCTCAAACCGCTCGATGTCTATTCCCCGGAAGCGGCGGCGAAAGTGCTCGAAACCGATGAGAAGGTTTTCCGCCACAACGTTTCCCTCACCTACGAGCAGTGGCTTGATTATCCTGATGGACGCAAAGCCTGTTTCGAAATCCGGAAAGTGCCTTATTACGACCGCGTGGGTAAGCGTCATGGCCTGATGGGTTTTGGTCGCGACATTACCGAGCGCAAGCGCTATCAGGATGCTCTTGAACGTGCCAGTAGGGATAAGACCACTTTCATTTCTACTATCAGTCATGAGCTGCGTACGCCGCTGAACGGCATCGTCGGCCTGAGCCGTATTTTGCTGGATACCGAATTAACCAGCGAGCAGGAAAAATACCTGAAAACGATCCATGTGTCGGCGGTGACGCTGGGTAATATCTTCAATGATATTATCGACATGGATAAGATGGAGCGTCGTAAAGTTCAGTTGGATAATCAGCCGATCGACTTCACCGGCTTCCTGGCCGATCTTGAGAACCTTTCAGGCCTGCAGGCGCAGCAAAAAGGGCTGCGTTTCATCATGGACCCGACGCTGCCGTTGCCGCATAAAGTCATCACCGACGGCACGCGTCTGCGGCAAATCCTGTGGAACCTCATCAGCAATGCGGTCAAATTTACCCAGAAGGGCAATGTCTCGGTTCGTGTGCGTTACGACGCTGGCGATATGCTGCGCTTTGAAGTGGAAGACTCCGGGATCGGCATTCCGCAAGAAGAGCAGGATAAAATTTTCGCCATGTATTATCAGGTGAAAGACAGCCAGGGCGGCAAACCGGCGACAGGGACTGGCATTGGCCTCGCCGTTTCGCGCCGTCTGGCGAAAAGCATGGGCGGCGATATCACCGTTGCCAGCCAGCCGGGCAGCGGTTCTACCTTTACATTGACCGTTCACGCCCCTGCGGTGGCGGAACAAGTGGAAGATACCCTCGACGACGACGATATGCCGCTGCCAGCGTTACATGTGCTGCTGGTGGAAGACATCGAACTCAACGTCATAGTGGCGCGCTCAGTGCTGGAGAAACTCGGCAACAGCGTGGATGTGGCAATGACCGGCACCGCCGCGCTGGAGATGTTCTCTCCGGCCGAATACGACCTGGTGTTGCTGGACATTCAATTGCCGGACATGACCGGGCTGGATATTTCCCGTGAGTTAAAACAGCGCTATCACGCTGATGAGCTGCCGCCGCTGGTGGCGTTGACCGCCAACGTGCTGAAAGATAAAAAAGAGTATCTCGATGCCGGGATGGACGACGTGCTAAGCAAGCCGCTGGCGGTTCCGGCATTGACCGCGATGATCCAAAAATTCTGGGATACCCCTGACGACGAGGAGAACCACGTGACCACGACCGACAGCAGTAAATCAAGCAGCGTGCTGGATACCGAGATGCTTCAGCAATATATCGAACTGGTGGGGCCTAAGCTGATTACCGACGGGCTGGCGGTATTCGAGAAGATGATGCCGGGCTATCTGGCTGTGCTGGAATCTAATCTGACCGCGCGTGACCAGAAAGGCATTGTCGAAGAAGGGCATAAAATTAAAGGTGCTGCGGGGTCGATTGGTTTACGTCACATTCAGCAACTGGGTCAGCAGATCCAGACGCCCGATCTTCCAGCGTGGTGGGATAACGTGGGTGAATGGGTTGAAGAGATGAAAGCCGAATGGCAGCAAGATGTCGCGACCCTGAAAGCTTGGGTGGCGAGCCGATAAAAATGACCCCGGTCAAGCCGGGGTGCGCGAATACTGCGCCAACACCAGGGAAAACGTGGCTGCGCCTTAGAATTTTAATTGTATTGAACAGGCGCTGCCTGAGAATTCGGGCTGCACGTTCATTAAGATAGCAAAACTTATAATATTTGTTACGTAAATCAGTAAAATGTGTGAAGCACCGCGATTAAATCAAAATAATTGATGATGTTCAGACAGTTGCAACGAAGGAAGCGTGTGATGAAAAATATTGGCGTAGTGCTGAGCGGCTGTGGCGTCTATGACGGCAGCGAAATTCATGAAGCGGTAATTACACTGCTGGCGATTGCCCGTAGTGGCGCGCAGGCAGTCTGTTTTGCGCCGGATAAAAGCCAGTCAGATGTTATCAATCATCTGGCTGGTGAACCGCAAGGCGGTGAGCGCAACGTGCTGCTGGAAGCGGCCCGTATTACGCGCGGTGAGATCCAACCGCTGGTAAATGCGCGTGCAGAAGATCTTGATGCACTGATTGTGCCCGGCGGGTTTGGGGCGGCAAAGAACCTGAGTAATTTTGCCTCACAGGGAAGCCAGTGTTCGGTGGATGCCGATTTAACCGCGCTGACGCAGGCAATGCATCAGGCAGGTAAGCCCTTAGGTTTTATGTGCATTGCTCCGGCAATGTTGCCAAAGATTTTTGATTTTCCGCTGCGTCTCACTATCGGCACTGATATCGACACTGCTGAAATACTGGAAGAGATGGGCGCAGAACATGTGCCATGCCCGGTGGATGACATTGTGGTCGATGAAGACCATAAAGTGGTGACAACGCCTGCGTATATGCTGGCGCAGAATATTGCCGAAGCAGCGACCGGCATTGAGAAGCTGGTGGCGCGCGTGCTGGTGCTGTGCGAATGAGTCGGCGTCGATCCCCCATGGCCTGGCTGAAACACATTTTACTGCGAGTGTTGCTGGTCATGGCCGTATTTTGGGGCGGCGGAATTGCTGTGTTCAGCGTATTGCCCGTGCCCTTTTCCGCAGTGATGGTTGAACGTCAGTTGGGTGCCATTTTCAGCGGTAATTTTCACTATCTCGCCCATTCCGATTGGGTAAGTATGGATGAGATGACGCCGTGGATGGGGCTGGCGGTGATCGCCTCTGAGGACCAGAAATTCCCGGATCACTGGGGATTTGATGTCTCTGCGATTGAAAAAGCGCTGGCGCATAACGAGCGTAACGAAAGCCGGATCCGTGGCGCGTCGACGTTGTCACAGCAAACGGCAAAAAATCTGTTTCTGTGGGATGGACGCAGTTGGGTGCGCAAAGGGCTGGAAGCGGGTTTGACGGTAGGAATTGAAACCGTCTGGAGCAAAAAACGCATTCTGACGGTCTACCTGAACATTGCTGAGTTCGGAGAAGGCGTGTTTGGGGTGGAAGCCGCCTCACAGCGCTATTTCCATAAACCGGCCAGTAAAATGACGATGTCGGAAGCGGCGTTACTCGCCGCCGTTCTGCCAAACCCAATTCGATTCCGTGCAGATGCGCCGTCTGGATATATTCGCAGCCGTCAGGCTTGGATTTTACGTCAGATGCGTCAGCTCGGTGGGGAAGGGTTTATGCGGGAAAATAAGCTGTATTAAGAAAAGGGCGAGCGTTTTTAGGGCGGGGAAGCCGTAGCGCTACCCGCCAAAACACCGAATCAGTCTTCGTCAAACCCGGCGTTAAACAACGCAATCACAGCCGCTAGTGCTTCCGTTTCTTGCGGGCCGCTGGCTTCAATTTCAATCTGTCGGCCTTTGGCAGAATCCAGCATCAGCAGCGCAATCACGCTGCTGGCTTCCGCTTCGGTGCCTTCATCATTGCGAAGCCACACTTCGGCGTCATAATTCTGCACCAGTTCAAACAGCTTCATCGCCGGGCGCGCGTGCATGCCCAGTTTATTGGTTATCTCAACGGTGTGCTTTACGCTCATGTTTTACGTTTTTCCAGCGTCCGATGACGAGACTGAACGTTTTTCCCGCGTGAGCGGAAATAGTCAGCCAGCTGTTCGGCAATGTACACCGAACGATGTTTACCGCCCGTACACCCAATCGCAACCGTCAAATAGCTGCGGTTGTTGGTTTCCAGCATAGGTAACCATAGCTCAAGATAGCTGCGCGTCTGGTAGATAAAATTGTGTACTTCTGTGTGACGGTCGAGGAACGCGGCGACGGGTTTATCGAGGCCGGTCATTGGGCGCAGTTTCGGGTCCCAATGCGGGTTCGGCAGGAATCGCACGTCGAACACATAATCGGCATCAATCGGGATCCCGTGCTTAAAGCCAAAGGATTCGAACACCATGGTCAGTTCGCGTTCACGTTTGCCGAGTAGGCGCGTACGCAGCATTTCAGCCAGTTCGTGCACCGACATTTCGGAGGTGTCGACAATCAAATCCGCACGGGAACGCAACGGCTCCAGAAGATCGCTCTCCTGATCGATTGCGCTTTCCAGTGACAGATTCTTACTGGAAAGAGGATGCAGACGACGCGTATCGCTGTAACGACGGATCAGCGTGTTGCGATCGGCATCGAGGAATAGCAATTGCGGAGAGAAGGTGTCAGGCAAGTTTTCCATCGCCTGCTCAAAAATCTCCGGCGATTCTGGCATGTTACGCACGTCAATGCTGACCGCAGCAGATATCTGCCTGTCAGCAAGACTTTTCGCAAGCTCTGGCAAAAGCACGACGGGGAGGTTATCCACGCAGTAAAAGCCCATATCTTCCAGGGCGCGCAGAGCCACAGATTTCCCTGAGCCTGAGCGACCACTGACGATCATCAGTACCATGAGTCGTTTCTCCTTACGACAACCGGGCTACCGTCAGGCATCTTCATCGCCGCTCTCTTCACCGGTGATAATTTCATACAGTTCCTGATCGCTTTGCGCGCTGCGCAGACGGCGACAGATGGTTTTATCCGCCAGACGTTTTGCAACCAGCGACAGGGTATGCAAATGCGTTTTAGTCTGATCGGCAGGCACCAGCAGGGCGAACAGCAAGTCAACCGGCTGATTATCTATCGCGTCAAAGGCGATCGGTGTTTCGAGTCGCACAAACACGCCAACGGCGCGAAGCGTATCTTCTTCCAGCTTGCCATGTGGAATAGCAATGCCGTTACCGATACCGGTACTGCCCATTTTTTCACGGGTCAGGATCGCTTCAAAGACCACCTGTGGCGGGATGCTCAGCTGTTTAGCTGCCAGTTCGCTGATGATTTCCAGCGCACGTTTTTTACTCTGACAGTGAACCCCACTGCGGGTACATTCCTGGTTAAGGACAGTGCTCAGTTGCAGAGCTGAATCATTGTTCATCATAATTTCACCTGCGTGCCGCCTGAACCGAGGAGTCGGGTCAGGCGCACGGCCGGACAATTAGTGTTGTTTCAGTTTATCTTTATGTTTGTTCAGCTGTCTTGCAAGCTTATCGATAAGACCGTCTATTGCGGCGTACATATCCTGCCCTTCCGCACTGGCATGAATTTCGCCCCCATTAACATGCAGGGTGGCATCCGAGATATGAGTCACCTTCTCCACTTTTAACACAATATAGACCTGATTGATCTGTTCGAAAAACTGTTCGAGCTTAGCGAATTTGGTGTTCAAAAATTCGCGCAGGGCGTTGGTGATTTCGACATTGTGTCCGGTGATATTGAGCTGCATAGTGTCTTCCTTATCGGTTAAATCAGACCAGCTGTTTACGCTGGTTCGACGGCGGAATGGATAAAGACTCTCGGTACTTTGCAACGGTGCGGCGTGCCACCATGATACCCTGTTCGGACAGCATGGTGGTTAGCTTACTGTCACTCAGTGGTTTCGCGGGATTTTCCGCGGCAACTAACTTCTTCACCAGTGCGCGAATCGCCGTGGACGAGGCCTCGCCACCGCCTTCGGTGTTCACATGGCTGGAGAAGAAATACTTAAGCTCAAAAATGCCTCGTGGGCTGTGAAGATATTTCTGCGTAGTTACGCGTGAAATGGTGGATTCATGCATCTCAACGGCCTGTGCGATATCAGCCAGCACCATCGGTTTCATGAACTCTTCGCCCTGTTCAAAGAATGCTTGCTGCTGTTCAACGATGCAACGGCTTACACGCAACAACGTGTCATTGCGGCTTTCCAGGCTTTTAATCAGCCATTTTGCTTCCTGCAAGTTACTGCGAATAAACTGGCTATCGGCATCGTTACGCGTGTTATTGCACATCCCGGCGTAGTGCTGGTTGATCTGCAGGCGCGGGATGCTATCAGAATTGAGCTCAACCACCCAACGATTGCTGATCTTACGGACTAAAACATCCGGGATGACATATTCCGGCTCGCCAGTCTGGATCGATTGACCCGGACGGGGATCCAGTGATTGAATCAGCGTCACCGCTTCTTTCAGCACATCTTCTTTATAGCGTGTAACACGCATCAGGCTGCGGAAATCGTGATTTGCCAGCAGATCAAGATGATCGCTGATAATCGTTTTCGCTTCCGTGAGCCACGGCGTCTCTTTGGTAAACTGAGAAAGCTGGATCAACAGACAGTCACGCAGGTCTTTTGCTGCCACGCCGACAGGATCGAAGCGTTGGATGCGTTTCAGAACAGCTTCGACTTCATCCAGATCCAGTTCTTCATTTCCAATACTTTCCAGAATTTCTTCCAGAGAGGCAGTGAGATAACCCGTTTCATCGACGGCATCGACAATCGAAGTGGCAATCGCGCGATCGGTGTCCGAAAACGGCGTCAGCCCCACTTGCCACATCAGATAGTCCTGAAGAGACTGTGTGGTTTCACCCTGATAAACCGGTAATTCGTCGTCCTGATAGTCGTTGCCTGTGCCGGATGGCGTACCTGCGGTGTAGATTTCATCCCAACTGGCATCAAGCGGCAGCTCATCGGGCATCTCTTTTTGCTCGAGTGCGTCGACAGTATCAAACTCGTCTTTATCGGTTTCTTCCTGTGAATCAATTTCCTCGTGAAGATCGGTTTGCTCAAGCAGGGGGTTACTCTCCAGTGCTTGCTGAAGTTCCTGTTGCAGCTCGAGCGTTGAAAGCTGCAACAAGCGAATGGCCTGTTGCAGTTGCGGCGTCATGGCGAGCTGTTGGCTGAGCCTTAATTGCAAACCTTGCTTCATAATCAGGGCAAATTTCTCCGGCCAGAATGTCTGTACTCACTACCCTATCAGAGTCTGAAGTCTTCCCCAAGATACACACGCTTAACATGCTCGTCTTGCAGGATTTGTTCTGGCGTGCCGTGGGCAATCAGGTGCCCCTGGCTCACGATATAAGCGCGTTCACAAACGGCTAACGTTTCACGAACGTTATGGTCCGTAATCAGCACGCCGAGGCCGCTGTCGCGCAGGTGTTCGATAATACGTTTAATGTCGATAACCGAAATCGGATCAACACCGGCAAACGGTTCATCCAGCAGGATAAATTTAGGATTAGCCGCAAGCGCGCGAGCGATTTCCACACGGCGACGTTCACCGCCGGAGAGCGCCTGGCCGAGGCTATCGCGCAGATGTTCGATGTGAAACTCTTCCATCAGCTCATTGGCGCGGTCGACACGCTGCTCATTGCTCAAATCGTCACGGATCTGCAGCACGGCCATCAGGTTATCAAACACGCTCAGACGGCGGAAAATCGAGGCTTCCTGAGGCAGATAGCCGATTCCACGACGCGCACGAGCGTGCAGCGGTAACAGGCTGATGTCGTCGTCATCAATGATGATGTTGCCTGCATCGCGGGACACAATGCCCACGACCATGTAAAACGTGGTGGTTTTACCCGCGCCGTTAGGGCCCAAAAGGCCGACGATTTCGCCGGAATTGACCGTCAGGCTAACGTCTTCAACGACCCGACGTCCCTTATAGGCTTTCGCAAGATTCTTTGCTGTTAATGTTGCCATAACGTATTAGTTACTCTTCTTTTGCTCAGCCGGTTTGCTGTTGCCGCTCTTGTCCTGCAGCTGCGAAGGCACCAGAACCGTGGTCACGCGTTTACCTTTTTCGCTAAACGCCTGCATTTTCTGTTCTTTCACCAGGTAGGTGATTTTGTCGCCGGTAATATTGCTGTCGAGCTGTTCCAGATAGGCTTTACCGGTCAGTACGACGAGATCGTTCGCCACTTCATAATGCATTTTCGAGGCGTGGCCTTTTACCGGCTTTCCATTGTCCTGCATCTGGTAGAACGTGGCCGGATCGCCGTAGCCGTCCATTGTCTCTTTACCTTTCTCGCCCGCCGGGCGGGTCACGACCACTTTGTCGGCATTAATTTTGATGGTGCCCTGGGTCACGATAACGTTGCCGGTGAAGGTCGCAACGTTGCCCTGCATGTCCAGAGACTGCTGATCGGATTCAATATGAATCGGCTGATCGGTATCGCCCGTTAAAGCCAGCGCAGGAAGGCTAGCGGCCAGCAATGCGCTGGCGATGGCAAACTTAAAGCTGAATTTATTTGTTCTGAATTTCATAGGAGGTTCTCACCTTTTCAATCAGCTTGGCATTTTTGCTGCGTAAGTTGCCGCGCATTTTGAGGCCGCTGGAATTAAATGTTGTCCCGTACAATGTCACCAGATCGTCAGAACTCACGTCCTGAGTGATCAGATTCACAATCGCGTTATCGGTTGTGACTTTGCGCAGTTGAGAGTCTGGCGTCAGGGCGTTTATCTCAACGTGTCCGTAAAGATACAGCATACGGTCATTTGTCAGTTTGGCCTTATCAGCCTTGATAGACCACGTCGGCACTTTATTAACGTCGAACGTAGTCAGAACCGGTTGGGTAAACCAGGTGATCGCCTGGTCAGAAAAATACTCAACGTGTTCGGCGATTAACCGATAGTTCAGCGCCCCTTCGGGGCTGTAAACCACGGTGTCGGTATGTTCGCTTTTATAAGTCGGGTCGTTATTGTTGACCACTGCCGTTGTGGGCGCGTCTTTATCCACCAGATTGAAGCCGATAAGCACCAGCGCGAGCAGCGAAAGCAGAATGATAACCCAACGTCTGGTTTTACTCATATCGATTGCCCTTTGGCTTCATCCAGTTTGCCCTGAGCCAGCAGCAATAAATCGCATACTTCACGTACGGCACCGCGCCCGCCCGCAATCCGCGTGACGTAATCCGCGCGTGGCGGGAGCAGTGGATGCGCATCCGACACGGCAACGCTAAGGCCTACATCGGCCATAACAGGCCAGTCGATAAGATCATCACCGACATACGCGACTTCATCCGGGCGCAAAGACAGCGTGTTCAACAGCTCACGATACGCGATAAGTTTATCGGACTGCCCTTGCCACAGATGGGTGATGCCCAGTGTTTTGCAGCGGTCTTCTACCAGTTTAGCTTTTCGCCCGGTGATGATTGCAACTTCTATGCCCGATGTCAGCGCACAGCGAATGCCATAGCCATCGCGGACGTTGAAGGCTTTCAGTTCTTCACCATTATTGCCCATGTAAATCAGCCCATCAGACAGCACGCCGTCCACATCGAGAATGAGTAAACGGATTTTCTCCGCTTTCTCCATCACTCGTGAGCTGACCGGTCCATAGCAGGTCGTTACCGACGCGCCAGCATTACTCATTGTTTTTTCCTTACTTACACTACGCCAGCGCGCAGGAGATCATGCATATGTATCACACCCAGCAGATGGTCGCCATCGGCAACCATAACGCAGGTGATATGACGGGACTGCATCAGATTCAGCGCATCAACGGCCAGGATCCCAGGACGCACGCGAATACCGCCGTGGGTCATGACGTCGGCAATACTCAGATCGCGAACATCAACGCCCATATCAAACACCCGACGCAGGTCACCATCGGTGAAAATCCCTTCGATTTTCATCTGATCGTCACAGATAACCGTCATGCCTAAATTCTTACGGGTAATTTCCAGCAGGGCATCACGCAAAGACGCGTCCTGACTGACGTGGGGGATTTCATCACCAGTGTGCATGATGTCATTCACACGCAGCAGCAGTTTACGGCCCAACGCACCGCCGGGATGCGAAAGCGCAAAATCCTCGGCGGTAAAACCACGCGCTTTGAGCAGTGCTACAGCAAGTGCATCACCCATAACCAGCGCGGCAGTGGTGCTGGAAGTGGGTGCCAGTCCTAACGGACAGGCTTCTTTCGGCACGCTCACGCAAAGATGAATATCCGCCGCTTTCGCCATGCTGCTTTCTGGACGGCTGGTCATGCAGATAAGTGGCACGTGCAGGCGTTTAAGTACCGGGATCAGCGCCAGAATTTCGTTGGATTCGCCGGAGTTGGACAGCGCAATCACGACATCCTGTGGGGAAACCATACCGAGATCGCCGTGTGCGGCCTCGCCCGGATGGACGAAGAATGACGGGGTGCCGGTACTGGCGAAGGTCGCCGCCATTTTACGGCCGATATGACCCGATTTACCCATTCCCATAACCACGACTTTGCCGCCGCAATAGGCTATTTTCTCGCAGGCAAGGGCGAAATCCTGATTGATAAACTGATCGAGCTGCGCCAGACCTTCACGTTCAATTTCCAGCACTTCGAGGCCTGCCTGCTGAAAGTCAAAATCCGGCTGCAAATCTATTTGCGACATAATGTTATCCCGATTCACTCTGCGAAAAACGGCGTGCCCCACCAAAGGAACGCCAGCCAAACAAGAAAGCACCCGGTCAGTAACGCACCAGCGCCTTTACCAATCTGCGGTTTACGGCTCCAGCACAGCAGGGCAAAAATCACGCTGACCAGCACCATCACACCGTAATCACGGCTAAACGCCAGCGGGTTGAACGGCCCTGGCGCGACCAGCGCAGGGATGCCCATCACGATGGCGATATTGAAAATGTTGGAGCCTATGATATTGCCAATGGCGATATCGTCCTCTCCTTTACGTGCCCCCGCGATTGCCGTTGCCAATTCTGGCAGGCTGGTGCCGATGGCAATCACCGTCAGGCCAATCGTTAATTCGCTCATGGCGAAGTAATTAGCCAGCACCGTGGCGTTATCCACCACCATGCGTGTTGCCATTGGCATAATAATCAGTGCGACGCCAAGCCACAAACAGGCTACGGGAAGCGTGCCTTCCCGAGGCAGTTCCGCCAGTTGATCGCGCGTCAGGCTGTCATTTCCTTGCCGTTCCGCAATGCGGGCGATCTTAACAATATAAAACAGCCAGAGCACAGCAAGGGCGAACAGAAAAAATCCATCCATCGTCGTGAGTTGCCCATCATACAGCACAAAACCCGCTAATAGACTCACGACTAACATTAGCGGCAATTCCCGACGCAGGATATCGGAATGGACGGTAAACGAATGCAGCAGCGCAGCAAGACCGATAATCAGCAAAATATTAATGATGTTTGAGCCGATAGCGGTGCCGATGGCGAGATCGATTTGCCCATGAATGGACGCGGTGACCGAAACGATGATCTCTGGAAGTGATGTGCCGACGCTGACCACTGTCATCCCAATAATCAACGGCGGGATATTCATACTGCGACACAAAATCGATGCGGCGAAGACCAGTCGGTCGGCACTGTAGACCACCAGAAGTAAACCAATTATTAACAGAGCCGTCGCTAAAAGCATCTAAAGTCCTTTCTTCAGGTATAATCGTCAGTCCGTTCGCACCGCGTGCAAGGTGTCGACGAATTCTTAATTTTGACTTTATGCGTTGAAAAAGTAAAACAAATGCCTGCTTTAGCTAACTGTGGCAGGTAATATTCTGTAAAAATGATGGGTTAGTGGCGTCATAACACGCGATGCTTAACCTGATGAGGTTTTACCAGGGATAAACCTATGAACCAGACACTGGATAATTTAGTCGATGTTCGCGGCGTCAGCTTTACGCGTGGCGCACGGTGTATCTTCGACAACATTTCACTGTCGGTGCCGCGCGGTAAAATTACAGCCATCATGGGA
Organism: Scandinavium sp.; assembly: GCF_036271055.1. Lineage (GTDB taxonomy): Bacteria > Pseudomonadota > Gammaproteobacteria > Enterobacterales > Enterobacteriaceae > Scandinavium. The sequence goes on from NZ_DATBBJ010000053.1 coordinate 78,059, forward strand.
CCGTCAGGGATCGGCAAGACAACGTTGCTGCGTTTGATCGGCGGGCAAATACCGCCAGACAGCGGCGAGATCCTTTTCGACGGCGAAGACGTGCCAAATATGTCACGTTCGCGCCTGTATGCCGTGCGCAAGCGCATGAGCATGCTTTTCCAGTCTGGCGCGCTGTTCACTGATATGAACGTCTTCGACAATGTCGCCTATCCGCTACGCGAACACACACACTTGCCTCCGGCTCTGCTGAAAAGCACCGTGATGATGAAACTGGAAGCAGTGGGTTTGCGTGGGGCTGCTAAACTGATGCCTTCCGAACTGTCCGGTGGCATGGCGCGGCGTGCTGCACTGGCGCGTGCGATTGCGCTCGAACCCGATTTAATCATGTTCGACGAACCCTTTGTGGGTCAGGATCCGATCACCATGGGTGTGCTGGTGAAGCTCATTTCTGAGCTTAATAGTGCACTGGGCGTCACCTGCGTCGTGGTATCTCACGATGTTCCGGAAGTGCTGAGTATTGCTGATTACGCCTATATCGTCGCCGATCGAAAAATCGTCGCTCACGGCAGTGCGCAGTCTTTGCAGGAAAATGACGACCCACGGGTACGACAATTCCTGGACGGTATTGCCGACGGCCCGGTGCCGTTCCGCTATCCGGCGGGCGATTACCATCACGATCTACTCGGAACAGGGAGTTAAGTTACTCATGCTGTTAAATGCACTGGCTGCGCTCGGGAATCGAGGGATAAAGACGCTCTCAACCTTTGGGCGAGCCGGGTTAATGTTATTCAACGCGGTTGTTGGCAAACCAGAGTTCCGAAAGCACGCCCCGCTATTAATTCGCCAGCTCTATAACGTCGGCGTCCTGTCGATGCTGATTATTCTGGTGTCTGGCGTGTTTATTGGGATGGTGCTGGGCCTGCAAGGCTATCTCGTCCTGACGACATACAGTGCTGAAACCAGCCTCGGTATGCTGGTGGCGCTGTCACTGTTGCGTGAGCTTGGTCCGGTCGTTGCCGCATTGCTGTTTGCGGGTCGTGCCGGTTCGGCTCTGACCGCTGAAATCGGTCTGATGCGCGCGACAGAGCAGCTGTCCAGCATGGAAATGATGGCGGTCGATCCGCTGCGTCGGGTCATTGCTCCACGCTTTTGGGCAGGCGTCATATCCTTGCCACTGCTGACAATTATCTTTGTTGCGGTCGGTATTTGGGGCGGCTCGCTGGTCGGTGTGAGCTGGAAGGGCATCGATGCGGGCTTCTTCTGGTCGGCCATGCAAAACGCTGTCGAATGGCAGACAGACTTGGTGAACTGCGTGATTAAAAGCGTGGTATTTGCCATTACAGTGACGTGGATTGCGTTATTCAACGGTTACGATGCGATCCCTACTTCCGCAGGGATTAGCCGCGCGACGACCCGCACCGTGGTGCATTCATCGCTGGCGGTGTTGGGGCTGGATTTTGTGCTGACTGCACTGATGTTTGGGAATTGAGTTCATGCAAACGAGAAAAAGTGAAATCTGGGTAGGCGTATTTTTGCTGGTCGCATTTCTGGCTGCGCTGTTTGTGTGCCTGAAAGCGGCAGACGTTACCTCTATAAGAACGGAACCGACGTATCAGGTTTATGCCACATTCGATAATATCGGCGGCCTGAAAGCTCGCTCTCCGGTCCGTATCGGTGGGGTGGTTGTGGGCCGTGTGGCTGATATCACACTGGATCCTAAAACGTATTTGCCACGTGTGACCATGGATATCGAAGAACAGTACAATCAGATCCCGGATACCAGTTCGCTGGCGATTCGTACGTCAGGCCTTTTGGGGGAACAATACCTCGCGCTGAACGTTGGGTTTGACGATCCGGATATGGGCACCGCTATGCTAAAAGAGGGCAGTACCATTCAGGATACGAAGTCTGCCATGGTGTTAGAGGACCTTATCGGTCAGTTCCTCTATAACAATAAAGGCAGCGACAATCAGAATTCAGGCGATGCGCAAAGCCCGGCAGAAGGCCATACTGATGCCACGGCGCCTGCAGCAACGACGCACTAAACTCAGGAGAATAAACGGATGATTAAACGCTTACTTATGGTTGCCATGCTGGTGATTGCTCCGCTGACAGCGGCTACGGCTGCTGATCAGTCAAACCCCTATAGCCTGATGAACGAAGCGGCACAGAAAACCTTCGATCGTCTGAAAAATGAGCAGCCCCAAATTCGTGCTAACCCGGATTATCTGCGTCAGGTCGTTGATCAGGAATTGCTGCCTTATGTACAGGTAAAATATGCGGGCGCACTGGTGTTGGGCCGCTATTACCGTGATGCCACTCCGGCGCAGCGCGAAGCGTACTTTGCCGCTTTCCGTAATTATCTGGTTCAGGCTTACGGCCAGGCGCTGGCGCTCTATCACGGTCAGACCTACCAGATTGCCCCAGAAAAACCGCTGGGTGATGCCACTATTCTGCCGATTCGCGTGACGATTGTTGATCCAAACGGTCGCCCGCCGGTACGTCTCGATTTCCAGTGGCGTAAAAATACCCAAACGGGTAACTGGCAGGCCTTTGATATGATTGCCGAAGGCGTCAGCATGATCACCACTAAACAGAATGAGTGGAGCGATTTGCTGCGTACCAAAGGCATTGATGGCCTGACGGCTCAATTGCAATCCATCGCCAAACAGCCCATTACGCTGGATCAGAAAAAATAATGGCCGACTCATTGTGTTGGACGCGTGAAGGCGGACGACTGTCATTGCAGGGGGAGCTGGATCAAGATTTTCTGGTTCCCCTCTGGGATGCGCGAGAAGAGGTGACTCAGGGGATCGATACTATCGATCTCAGTGCCATCACCCGCGTAGATACTGCAGGTGTGGCGCTACTGATGCATCTGGTCGCCAGTATTCGTCAGCAAGGAACTTCGGTGAGCATCGTCGGCAAAAGTGAAAAGATGAACACTCTGGTTCAACTTTATAATCTCCCTCCCGATCTGATCCCCTAATTTATTCAATGTATTATTCTTAAAAGCCTCAACGTTTTGTGCGTCGAGGCTTTTTGCTTGTTTAAGACAGCGCCACTTTCCTCTAAGATGTTGGGCTGTTTTCACTATCAGATGAAATGAACCCCATGGAAAATCATGAAATTCAGACAGTGCTTATGAACGCACTCTCCCTAAAGGAAGTCCACGTCTCAGGCGATGGCAGTCACTTTCAGGTTATTGCCGTGGGCGAACTGTTTGAGGACATGAGTCGCGTTAAGAAACAGCAGACCGTCTACGCACCGCTGATGGAATTTATTGCTGATAACCGCATTCATGCTTTGTCGATTAAGACGTATACCCCACAAGAGTGGGAACGCGATCGCAAACTCAACGGATTTTAAGCTACGGGCGATATGCCGGTAGCAAACTTGAATTCAAATACAGAGACATCACCAATGGATAAATTTCGTGTACAGGGGCCTTCACGTCTCCAGGGCGAAGTGAGCATTTCCGGCGCCAAAAATGCGGCGCTGCCAATCCTTTTCGCTGCACTGCTGGCTGAAGAGCCGGTTGAAATTCAGAACGTACCGAAGCTTAAAGACATCGATACGACCATGAAGCTGCTGAGCCAACTGGGAACCAAAGTTGAGCGCAACGGTTCCGTATGGATTGATGCCAGCAACGTTAACGTTTACCGCGCACCCTATGAGCTGGTGAAAACCATGCGTGCGTCCATTTGGGCGCTGGGGCCACTGGTGGCACGTTTCGGTCACGGTGAAGTTTCTCTGCCTGGCGGCTGTGCCATCGGCGCACGTCCCGTTGATTTGCACATTACGGGTCTTGAGCAGTTGGGTGCAGAAATCAAACTGGAAGAAGGCTACGTCAAAGCGTCTGTACAGGGTCGCCTGAAAGGCGCGCACATCGTGATGGACAAAGTGAGCGTGGGCGCCACGGTCACCATCATGAGTGCTGCCACGCTGGCAGAAGGCACAACAATCATCGAAAACGCCGCGCGTGAGCCAGAAATTGTGGATACCGCCAACTTCCTGAATACGTTGGGTGCCAAAATCACCGGCCAGGGCAGCGATCGTATCACTATCGAAGGCGTTCAACGTTTGGGCGGCGGCGTTTATAGCGTACTGCCGGATCGTATCGAAACCGGTACGTTCCTGGTTGCAGCGGCTATCTCCGGCGGAAAAATTGTTTGTCGTCACGCGCAGCCCGATACGCTGGATGCCGTGCTGGCAAAACTGCGTGAAGCAGGCGCAGACATCGAAGTGGGTGAAGACTGGATTAGCCTTGATATGCACGGCAAACGCCCAAAAGCGGTAAACGTGCGTACTGCGCCGCACCCGGGTTTCCCAACGGATATGCAGGCTCAGTTCACATTGCTGAATTTGGTGGCGGAAGGAACGGGCGTTGTGACCGAAACGATTTTCGAAAACCGTTTCATGCACCTGCCGGAACTGATCCGTATGGGCGCGCATGCAGAAATTGAAAGCAACACCGCGATTTGTCACGGCGTTGAGAAATTATCTGGAGCACAGGTGATGGCGACCGACCTGCGCGCCTCCGCAAGCCTGGTACTGGCGGGTTGTATCGCGGAAGGTACGACCATTGTTGAGCGTATTTATCACATCGATCGTGGTTACGAAGGCATCGAAGATAAACTTCGTGGCCTGGGCGCGAACATCGAACGTATCAAAGGCGAATAATCCCGCTTCCTGCTAAAAGGCATCCCCCCGCCAACAAGACGTGGGGGTGCTTATCTTTTACTTCTCTTTCGTTTGTCTTCTTTGCTGCGTTCTGTCAATAAACTCATGTGTTACTGGATCGTGATAGCGCGAGGGCCAGATAACCCAGGGATCAGTGCCTAATGCCGTGGCAATGATAACTTCGCCTTTCGGCCACGGGCGGGTAAGAGCATTTGCCAGTGTCGATGAGCTCAACCCACTTCTGCGGGATTCCGCAGCCAATGACGTTCCTTTTTTACGCAATCCGGCGATGATATCTGCAGGATGCCAGTCGATAAATTTATCCATACTTCCTCCCTGTTGATGACCAAGCCACTTTTTGGGGTGGCGTGCTTACTATACCGCTGAAAGCGATTAAGTTCTAAAAAGTTCAAGTAAAAGGAAGCGATATTCGGATTAAATCAAGATCATGACAGGGGCGGGGAGTGGATTTTGATTTTATTGGAACTTTCCCGCGCATGGCGCGGGAAGTGATTAATGATCGCGTTGAACAGCGATATGGGCGAGGGCAACGAGCGCTTCACGCCATGGAGAGTCTGGAATTGACCGGAGGGATTGAATGGCTTTGTCTGCTTCTTCTTCCGCGCGCTGGCGGGTCCATTCTAACGATCCACACGCTGCCATTGCTTCCAGTACGGGTTCCAGTAAATGACGACCATTACCTTCTTCGATAGCCTGGCGAATCATGGCCGTTTGCTCTGGCGTACCATTACGCATGGCGTGTAGCAGTGGCAGGGTAGGCTTGCCTTCATTCAGGTCATCGCCCACATTTTTGCCGAGCGTTTCACCGTCTGCGCTGTAATCGAGAAGATCGTCAATTAACTGGAAAGCGGTGCCAAGATAGCGACCGTAATCCTGGAGGCCTTTTTCCTGTTCGTCGGTACAGCCCGCCAGTAAGCCGGAACATTGTGAAGCCGCTTCAAACAGGCGCGCCGTTTTGCTGTAGATAACGCGCATGTAGTTTTCTTCGGTGATGTTCGGGTCATTGACGTTCATTAACTGGAGGACTTCGCCTTCAGCAATGACGTTAACGGCCGAAGACATGACCTCAAGAATTTTGAGTGACCCTAAGCTGGTCATCATCTGAAACGCGCGAGTATAGATAAAGTCACCGACCAATACGCTCGCAGCATTACCAAAAGCAGCGTTGGCCGTGGCCTTACCTCGACGCATATCGGACTCATCCACAACGTCGTCATGGAGCAACGTTGCCGTGTGGATAAACTCAATCAGTGCAGCGATCGTGACGTGAGCGTTCCCCTCATAGCCGACAGCTCTCGCTGCCAGCACTGCGATCATTGGACGAATGCGTTTCCCGCCTCCGCTGACGATGTAATACCCTAACTGATTGATCAGTTGGACGTCAGAATTGAGCTGTTCAAGGATTGCCGCGTTGACACCCGCCATATCTTGCGCGGTTAACTCATTGATTTTTTCTAAATTCATCGCAAAAGCCGGGCTTAATGTCCTGTTTACCGCTTATCCATAAGGGATAACGAAGAGTCTGGGTTACAATTGTAGCTCTGATTGTACTGAAAAAACGACTCAGATAAACGTCACCGTGTGCGTTGTGTTTTTTTTCTGCATGGATTGATGATCCCACTTGTCAAAGGCTCACGTTTTGCGTAATATTCGCGCCCTATTGTGAATATTTATAGCGCACTCTGAATCACACGAAGATGTGCGCGGAAGCGGAGTTTTATATGTACGCGGTTTTCCAAAGTGGTGGTAAACAACACCGAGTCAGCGAAGGTCAAACCATTCGCCTGGAAAAGCTGGACATCGCAACTGGCGAAGCAGTTGAGTTCGCAGAAGTTCTGATGATCGCTAATGGTGAAGAAATCAAAATCGGCGTTCCTTTCGTCGATGGCGGCGTAGTTAAAGCTGAAATTGTTGCTCATGGTCGTGGCGAGAAAATTAAGATTGTTAAGTTTCGTCGTCGTAAACACTACCGTAAGCAGCAGGGTCATCGTCAGTGGTTCACTGATGTGAAAATCACCGGCATCAGCGCTTAATACAGGGGAGCATATTAAATGGCACATAAAAAGGCTGGCGGCTCTACTCGTAACGGTCGCGATTCCGAAGCTAAACGTCTGGGCGTAAAACGTTTCGGCGGTGAAGCAGTTCTGGCAGGCAGCATTATCGTTCGTCAACGTGGTACTAAATTCCACGCTGGCACCAACGTAGGTTGCGGCAAAGATCATACTCTGTTCGCTTTGACTGACGGTAAAGTTAAGTTCGAAGTTAAAGGTCCGAAAAACCGTAAGTTCATCAGCATCGTTGCTGAATAAGTTTTTCGCGTCCCGGTAACGGATAAAAGCCCCGCAACACGTTGCGGGGCTTTTTACATTCTGCGACCGGTAAATTAAGAAAGTCGCAGGACATTGAGTATGAAACAGCAGGCAGGCATTGGCATTCTGTTGGCGCTCACTACGGCAATCTGCTGGGGTGCACTGCCAATTGCGATGAAGCAAGTCCTGACGGTAATGGAACCTCCGACAGTTGTTTTTTATCGTTTCCTGATGGCAAGTCTAGGGTTAGGTAGCATTCTCGCTATACGCGGTAAACTGCCGCCTTTACGCCTGTTCCGTAAACCCCGATGGTTGGCATTACTCGCCATTGCCACAGGCGGATTGTTCGGAAATTTTTTGCTGTTTAGTTCATCGTTGCAGTACCTGAGCCCGACGGCATCTCAGGTTATTGGCCAGCTTTCCCCTGTGGGAATGATGGTGGCAAGTGTGGTTGTGCTGAAAGAGAAAATGCGCGGCACACAGGTCATCGGGGCCATAATGTTACTTTGCGGGTTGGTGATGTTTTTTAATACCAGCCTGATAGAAATTTTTACCCGCCTCACAGATTACACCCTTGGGGTTATTTTCGGTGTTCTGGCGGCGACAGTATGGGTCACCTATGGTGTGGCGCAGAAGGTATTATTACGCCGACTGGCCTCGCAACAGATCCTCTTTTTGCTGTACACTTTATGTACTATTGCGCTTTTGCCGTTGGCTCAGTTGGATAAGATTTTCCAACTCAGTGACTGGCAACTGGCATGTTTAGTTTTCTGCGGCCTGAATACACTGGTTGGGTATGGGGCATTGGCAGAAGCCATGGCACGGTGGCAGGCGGCACAGGTTAGCGCCATTATTACGCTAACTCCGCTGTTTACTTTGCTGTTTTCAGATTTATTAGCGTTAGCCTGGCCCGATTTCTTCG
>NZ_DATBBJ010000054.1:0-19204 GCF_036271055.1 Scandinavium sp.
CTGATGATCGCAAACGGTGAAGAAGTCAAAATCGGCGTTCCTTTCGTTGATGGCGGCGTAATCAAAGCTGAAGTTGTTGCTCACGGTCGTGGCGAGAAAATTAAGATTGTTAAGTTTCGTCGTCGTAAACACTATCGTAAGCAGCAAGGCCATCGTCAGTGGTTCACTGATGTGAAAATCACTGGCATCAGCGCCTAAGACCTGAGGAGTAGATTAAATGGCACATAAAAAGGCTGGCGGCTCAACTCGTAACGGTCGCGACTCAGAAGCAAAACGCCTTGGCGTAAAACGCTTCGGTGGCGAAACTGTTCTGGCGGGTAGCATCATCGTTCGTCAACGTGGTACTAAATTCCACGCTGGCAGCAACGTTGGTTGTGGTCGTGACCACACTCTGTTTGCTAAAGCAGACGGTAAAGTGAAATTCGAAGTTAAAGGTCCGAACAACCGTAAGTACATCAGCATCGTTGCTGAGTAAGTTTTTCGGTCCGGTAACGGATGAAAGCCCCGCAACGTGTTGCGGGGCTTTTTACATTAGAAGTCCGGAAAATTTCGTATAGGGATAAACGGGCATGAAACAGCAGGCGGGCATTGGTATTCTTTTGGCGCTCACCACCGCAATATGTTGGGGTGCGTTGCCAATTGCAATGAAGCAGGTGCTGGAGGTGATGGAACCTCCGACCATCGTATTCTACCGCTTTCTGATGGCCGGCATCGGCCTGGGGGCGATTCTTGCCATCAAAGGTAAGTTACCGCCGCTGCAACTTTTCCGTAAGCCTCGTTGGCTGGTGTTGCTCGCTATTGCCACTGGGGGGTTGTTCGGAAACTTTATTCTGTTCAGTTCGTCGCTACAGTATTTGAGCCCTACCGCCTCACAGGTGATAGGTCAGTTGTCGCCTGTGGGTATGATGGTTGCCAGTGTCTTTATCCTGAAAGAGAAGATGCGCGGAACACAGGTCATTGGCGCGATAATGCTGCTCTGCGGTCTGGTGATGTTTTTCAACACCAGTTTGCTGGAAATTTTTACTCGCCTGACTGATTACACCTGGGGCGTCATTTTTGGCGTCGGGGCAGCTACGGTCTGGGTGAGTTATGGCGTCGCGCAAAAGGTGTTATTGCGTAGACTGGCCTCACAGCAAATCTTATTTTTGCTGTACACTTTATGTACGATAGCCTTGCTGCCATTAGCAAAACCGGGTGTGATTACCCAATTGAGCGACTGGCAACTTGCCTGCCTGGTTTTCTGTGGGTTAAACACCCTGGTGGGTTATGGTGCGCTGGCGGAGGCCATGGCGCGCTGGCAGGCGGCGCAGGTGAGCGCGTTAATCACGCTGACTCCTCTGTTTACGTTGTTATTTTCAGATTTATTATCAATGGCCTGGCCCGATTTCTTCGCCAGACCGATGTTGAACCTTTTAGGTTATCTCGGTGCGTTTGTCGTGGTTGCGGGCGCGATGTATTCCGCCATTGGTCATCGTCTATGGGGACGGTGGCGTAAGCGTGAAGCGGTTGTACCGTTACCCCGCTCAGGCGAATGATTTACGGAGAGTAAAATGAAGTTTGTTGATGAAGCAACGATCCTGGTTGTGGCAGGTGACGGCGGCAATGGTTGCGTTAGCTTCCGTCGTGAAAAATATATTCCTCGTGGCGGCCCGGATGGCGGCGATGGCGGCGATGGTGGTGATGTCTGGCTGGAAGCCGATGAAAACCTTAACACCCTGATTGACTATCGCTTTGAGAAAGCGTTCCGCGCTGAGCGTGGACAGAATGGTCAAAGCCGTGACTGTACGGGTAAACGTGGTAAAGACGTCACAGTAAAAGTGCCAGTCGGTACGCGTGTTATCGATCAGGGTACTGGCGAAACCATGGGCGATATGACCACTCACGGTCAGCGCCTGATGGTAGGAAAGGGCGGCTGGCACGGCCTTGGCAACACCCGTTTCAAGTCTTCCGTCAACCGTTCTCCGCGTCAGAAGACGATGGGTACGCCAGGTGACAAGCGTGATTTGCAGCTTGAGTTGATGCTACTCGCCGATGTCGGGATGCTTGGCATGCCGAATGCGGGTAAATCTACCTTCATTCGTGCGGTATCTGCCGCGAAGCCAAAAGTTGCTGATTATCCGTTTACTACCCTGGTGCCAAGCCTCGGTGTTGTGCGTATGGATAGCGAAAAAAGCTTCGTTGTTGCCGATATTCCAGGTCTGATTGAAGGCGCAGCAGAAGGCGCTGGTCTGGGGATTCGCTTCCTTAAACACCTCGAGCGCTGCCGCGTGCTGTTGCACCTCATCGACATTGAGCCTATCGACGGTTCCGATCCGGTAGAAAACGCCCGTATCATCGTCGGTGAGCTGGAAAAATACAGCGAGAAACTGGCAGGCAAACCACGCTGGCTGGTGTTCAACAAAATCGACCTGATGGACAAAGCTGCCGCAGAAGAAAAGGCGAAAGCCATTGCTGATGCGCTTGGCTGGGAAGATAAGTTCTACCTGATCTCCGCTGCAAGCCAGCAAGGCGTGAAAGATCTTTGCTGGGATGTGATGACCTTCATCATCGAAAACCCAGTGGTGAAAGTCGAAGAAGAGAAACTGGCTGAAAAAGTTGAGTTCATGTGGGATGACTATCATCGTGAGCAGCTTGAAGAAGTGGCTGTTGAAGACGATGAAGATGAAGATTGGGACGACTGGGATGAAGACGACGAAGAAGGCGTTGAGTTCGTTTACAAACGCTAATTTATTGCTCTGTCGTTAAAATAAAGGCTCCCATCGGGAGCCTTTGTCGTTTTAGTTGTTCTGATAAATATCTTTATACAATCGACTTTCGAAGCGAACCAACGGAATGCGACGATTGCGCTGATCGGCAGGCTCCACTGCATAGCCCGACAGATATTGCACGAATGCCATCCGCTGACCGCTGGCGGTGGTAATAAAGCCTGCGAGGTTATACACGCCTTGTAACGAACCCGTCTTCGCCGAAACCTTACCATCCACACCCGCCTGATGCAGACCCGCGCGGTATTGCAGAGAGCCGTCATAACCCGCTAGCGGCAACATAGAGATGAAATTAAGCTCGGTGTCGTGCTGTGCGATGTATTGCAACACCTGCATCATGGTCGCGGGCGCAATCAGGTTATGCCGCGACAAGCCGGAGCCATCGGCAATAATGGTGTTGCCTAAATCAACACCAGCCTGCTGACGCAGGATCTGACGGACGGCATCGGAACCCGCTCGCCACGTGCCTGGAACGCCAAAACGTGCGTGACCAATCGTCCGGAACACCGTATCGGCAATCATGTTGTCCGATTTTTTCAACATAATTTTCAGCAAATCATGCAGCGGCGCTGACTGTTTGCTGGCAATGACGGTGCCAGGTTCATTAACCAGGGTCTGGCGCAACAGTGTGCCGCTATAAGTGATACCGGCTTGCTTCAATTCGTCTTTCAAAATCGCCCCAGCGTAGCTGGCACCGTCCTGAATAGCGAAGGCGAGGGGTAATGGGTCGGTGCGCTGTGGCAGGCAACCTGTGAGCGTATAGCGGTTCAAATCGCCAGGCACGACATCCAGCTCACAATACTGCGCTTCACCCGAACCGCGCTGTAAGGTGCGCACCTGGCTGAACATGGTCACCGGGTAATAGGATGCCACGCGAATAAAGGCTAAATCACCGGGTTTTTGCGCGCTATAGAGTGAAACAGAGAAGCAGTTACGATCGACAATCGCGGCTGCCGGTGGCGCGCTAAAGCATTGCGTCAGATCGTTCCACGGCCAGCCTGGGGCTTTGTCGTGGCTCGCGAAAACAGAGGTATCAATTAACACATTCCCGTCGATTTGCTGCACACCGGATTTTTTCAAAACTGCGACCATATTGCGAATATCCTGACGTTTTAGCGTCGGATCGCCGCCAAATCGTGCAACAAGGTCACCTTTTAAAATCCCGTTATCTACGCTGCCTTTGCTTTCCAGAGTGGTGGTAAAACGAAAATCAGGCCCGAGCTGCAACAACGCCGCCAGCGCGGTTATCACCTTCTGAGTACTGGCTGGCAGTGCCATCTGTTGGCTGTGGTAATCAATATCAGGTGCCTTTGCCCCGATTTTTTGAACCATGAGGGCCAGATTAGCGCCCGCCGGGAGCTGGGTGACGTACTCATCAACGTTCGCGGCCTGGACACTAAAAGCTAAACTGGTGGTCAATCCGATGATAAATCTGGAAAATCGCATAATCTCGCGCTAACAACCTGGAATCAAACAGCCATACTACGGTGCAACGCCCGGTAAAGTAAACGATGACCCACAGTGAACTTTCAGGGTAAAATACGCATCAAACAGAAAAATTGCCGCTGGCCTGGAATTTTTGTTCCGGGTCAGTTTTCTTTTTGCTTATCTTCTGGCCCCGGATGGGTTGCCGGTTGAAGTGCAGGGCTGCAGCCAACGCTGGGCCTGAAGGAATGATGGAGAGGTATAACTCATGCAAGCGATTCCGATGACCTTACACGGTGCCGAAAAACTGCGCGAAGAACTGGATTTCCTGAAGTCTGTTCGTCGCCCTGAAATCATTGCAGCCATTGCTGATGCTCGCGAGCACGGCGATCTGAAAGAGAATGCTGAATACCATGCCGCCCGTGAGCAGCAGGGTTTCTGCGAAGGCCGCATCAAGGATATTGAAGCGAAGCTCTCAAACGCTCAGGTTATTGATATTTCCAAAATGCCGAAAACGGGCCGTGTGATTTTTGGCGCGACCGTGCAAGTGCTGAATCTGGATAACGATGAAGAAACCACCTGGCGCATTGTCGGTGATGACGAGGCTGATTTTAAGCAGAACCTCATCTCCGTCAATTCGCCTATCGCCCGCGGCCTGATTGGCAAAGAGCAGGATGATGTGGTGACTATCCAGACGCCTGGCGGCGAAGTGGAATATGAAATCATCAAAGTGGATTACGTGTAATCGCTGTTGTTGACACAATGTAAAGATAAGAAAAAGGCCGCTTAGCGGCCTTTTATCAACGTTAAGAGCGTGGCATTTTGCTCACCTGCCCGCGGAAACCCCTCGTTTTACACATCAAATGTGTTCAATTCAGGTTACTCTTAACGTGGCAGAGAGATTTTACGCTCTGCAGTTGGGCGATAAAGAACCAGCATTTTACCGATGACCTGTACGTTACAGGCGCCGGTTTCGCGAACGATAGCATCCACGATCAGGACTTTAGTCTCGCGGTCTTCCGAGGCGATTTTCACCTTGATGAGTTCGTGGTGTTGCAACGCTAGTTCAATCTCGGCCAGTACCCCTTCGGTCAAACCATTGTTGCCAAGCATAACTACCGGCTTGAGCGGATGTGCCAGACCTTTCAGGTGCTGTTTTTGTTTAGTACTCAGATTCATCGTATATTTTTGCTTACGTTGGGATTGAAAACGGTTCATTCTACCGCCATCTCTCAACTATCGCCAAATCGGCCGTGAATATTTACGTAGCCGGCTATGATGATCTGCCCCGATGGGAATGTTAAATGACAGGTAAAAAGCGTTCTGCCAGCTCGAGTCGATGGCTCCAGGAACACTTTAGCGATAAATATGTTCTTCAGGCACAGAAAAAAGGGTTACGTTCTCGTGCCTGGTTTAAACTTGATGAAATACAGCAAAGTGACAAACTTTTTAAGCCGGGAATGACAGTTGTCGATCTCGGTGCTGCACCCGGAGGATGGTCACAATATGCAGTGACCCAGATCGGGGGTAGCGGCCGCATCATCGCTTGTGATCTTTTACCTATGGATCCAATTGTTGGTGTGGACTTCCTTCAAGGCGATTTTCGTGATGAATTAGTCCTGAAAGCGTTACTTGAACGTGTAGGTGACAGTAAAGTCCAGGTTGTCATGTCCGATATGGCTCCAAACATGTGCGGAACACCAGCGGTGGATATTCCCCGTGCCATGTATCTGGTGGAGCTGGCGCTTGAGATGTCTCGTGATGTATTGGCACCAGGCGGCAGTTTTTTAGTGAAGGTGTTTCAGGGCGAAGGTTTCGAGGAGTACCTTAAGGAAATTCGCTCCCTGTTTACCACAGTTAGAGTGCGTAAGCCGGACTCTTCGCGTGCACGTTCGCGTGAAGTGTACATTGTAGCGACCGGGCGAAAACCATAACCCGACCGTTTTAAGCCTATGCCAGTACGGCAGCGGTATGAAATGCGTCGGATGTATAGTAACCTGACGCTGTTATTAACACAGTTGTAATAAGAGGTTAATCCCTTGAGTGACATGGCGAAAAACCTAATCCTCTGGCTGGTCATCGCGGTAGTGCTGATGTCAGTATTCCAGAGCTTTGGGCCCAGCGAGTCAAATGGCCGTAAGGTGGATTACTCTACCTTCCTGCAAGAGGTCAATCAGGACCAGGTACGCGAAGCGCGTATCAACGGACGTGAGATCAACGTTACCAAGAAAGATAGTAACCGTTACACGACTTACATTCCGGTAAACGATCCTAAGCTGCTTGATAACCTGCTGACCAAAAACGTGAAAGTGGTTGGCGAACCGCCTGAAGAACCAAGCCTGCTGGCTTCTATCTTCATTTCGTGGTTCCCGATGCTTCTGCTGATTGGTGTCTGGATCTTCTTCATGCGTCAGATGCAGGGCGGCGGCGGTAAAGGCGCCATGTCGTTCGGTAAAAGCAAAGCGCGCATGCTGACGGAAGATCAGATCAAGACCACTTTTGCCGACGTTGCAGGTTGTGACGAAGCGAAAGATGAAGTGGCGGAACTGGTTGAATACTTGCGCGAGCCAAGCCGTTTCCAGAAGCTGGGCGGTAAAATTCCAAAAGGCGTTTTGATGGTGGGCCCTCCGGGGACCGGTAAAACGTTGCTGGCGAAAGCGATTGCCGGCGAAGCGAAAGTGCCTTTCTTCACAATTTCAGGTTCTGATTTCGTCGAAATGTTCGTGGGTGTCGGTGCATCTCGTGTGCGTGACATGTTCGAACAGGCGAAGAAAGCGGCACCGTGCATTATCTTCATCGATGAAATCGACGCCGTAGGTCGCCAGCGTGGCGCAGGGTTGGGCGGCGGTCATGATGAACGTGAGCAGACACTGAACCAGATGCTGGTTGAGATGGATGGCTTCGAAGGTAATGAAGGCATCATCGTTATTGCTGCAACGAACCGTCCAGACGTACTTGACCCTGCACTGCTGCGTCCAGGCCGTTTCGACCGTCAGGTTGTCGTTGGCCTGCCAGATGTTCGTGGCCGCGAGCAGATCCTCAAAGTTCATATGCGTCGCGTACCTTTGGCGCCGGATATTGACGCGGCAATCATTGCGCGTGGCACACCAGGCTTCTCGGGTGCGGATCTTGCGAACCTCGTCAACGAAGCCGCTCTGTTTGCCGCCCGCGGTAACAAACGTGTCGTGTCGATGGTTGAGTTCGAAAAAGCGAAAGACAAAATCATGATGGGTGCGGAACGTCGCTCCATGGTGATGACGGAAGCGCAGAAAGAGTCCACCGCGTATCACGAAGCCGGTCACGCGATTATTGGTCGCCTGGTGCCGGAACACGATCCGGTGCATAAAGTGACGATTATTCCGCGCGGTCGTGCATTGGGTGTGACGTTCTTCCTGCCTGAAGGCGATGCGATTAGCGCCAGCCGTCAGAAACTGGAAAGCCAAATCTCCACGCTGTACGGCGGTCGTCTGGCTGAAGAAATTATCTACGGTGCAGAACATGTTTCTACCGGTGCGTCCAACGACATTAAAGTCGCGACTAACCTGGCACGTAACATGGTTACCCAATGGGGCTTCTCTGAAAAACTCGGTCCGTTGCTGTATGCGGAAGAAGAGGGTGAGGTGTTCCTGGGCCGTTCCGTAGCAAAAGCGAAACACATGTCCGATGAAACCGCGCGTATCATCGACCAGGAAGTGAAGCTGCTGATTGAGCGCAACTATGCGCGTGCACGTCAGCTTCTGAACGAAAATCTGGACATTCTGCACACCATGAAAGACGCATTGATGAAGTACGAAACCATCGATGCACCGCAGATTGATGACCTGATGGCTCGTCGTGATGTCCGACCGCCAGCTGGCTGGGAAGACGGTAACGGTAGCAGCAACAATTCTGACAATAATGGCGCCCCGCGTGCTCCGCGTCCGGTCGATGAACCGCGTACGCCGAACCCAGGCAATACCATGTCAGAACAGTTGGGCGACAAATAAGTTATCCGCCGTTGATGACGCTGTTTTAACTGAAAACCCTGGGGCGAACGCTCTGGGGTTTTTTTATTTGCTAATACTCACTTTACCAGGGATTCGTCATGAAACTCTTCGCCCAGGGCTCTACACTTGATCTCGCTTATCCGCATGTGATGGGCATTCTAAACGTTACGCCAGATTCTTTTTCTGATGGCGGGGCGCATAACACGCTGGTCGAAGCGGTAAAACATGCCAATCTGATGATTAATGCCGGTGCGACAATTGTCGATATCGGCGGTGAATCAACCCGCCCTGGTGCGGCCGAAGTCAGTGTTGACGAAGAGCTCTCCCGCGTTATTCCTGTGATTGAGGCCATTGCTCAGCGTTTTGAAGTATGGATTTCTGTGGATACCTCTAAACCCGAAGTGATTCGTGAGTCGGCTCGTGTTGGCGCGCATATCATCAATGACATCCGTTCACTTACGGAACCGGGTGCGCTGGAAGCCGCTGCCGAAACGGGTCTGCCTGTCTGCTTAATGCATATGCAGGGTGAGCCACGTACGATGCAAGACGCGCCAAAGTATGATGACGTCTTTGCGGATGTGAATCGCTTTTTTATTGAGCATATCGCGCGCTGTGAAGCGGCTGGTATCACAAAAGATAAATTGTTACTCGACCCAGGATTCGGTTTCGGTAAAAATCTCTCCCACAATTACGCGCTGCTTGCTCGTTTATCAGAACTTCACCGTTTTGACCTGCCGTTGCTGGTCGGAATGTCGAGAAAAGTGATGATTGGCCAATTACTGAATGTCGGACCGACCGAGCGCTTGAGCGGCAGTCTGGCCTGTGCGGTGATTGCGGCGATGCAGGGGGCACAAATTATTCGCGTTCACGACGTGAAAGAGACAGTTGAAGCGATGCGTGTGGTGGAAGCCACCCTTGCTGCAAAGGAAAACAAACGCTATGAGTAACCGTAAATATTTTGGCACCGACGGCATTCGCGGTCGCGTGGGCGATAGCCCAATTACCCCTGATTTTGTGCTCAAGCTGGGTTTTGCCGCAGGCAAAGTGCTGGCTCGCCATGGGTCACGTAAAGTGATCATCGGTAAAGATACGCGTATTTCGGGTTATATGCTGGAATCTGCACTCGAAGCCGGTTTGGCTGCCGCCGGGCTGTCCGCTTCCTTTACCGGCCCGATGCCAACGCCTGCGGTTGCCTATCTGACCCGTACATTCCGCGCAGAGGCAGGGATCGTGATTTCCGCATCCCACAACCCGTATTACGACAACGGGATTAAATTCTTCACCATCGATGGCACTAAATTGCCCGATTCGGTTGAAGAAGCGATTGAAGCGGAACTGGAAAAAGATCTCACCTGTGTGGATTCTGCAGAACTCGGTAAAGCTAGCCGGATTGTCGATGCAGCAGGGCGCTATATCGAATTCTGTAAAGCGACCTTCCCGAACGAACTGCGGCTCAACGAGCTGAAAATTGTTGTGGATTGCGCGAATGGTGCAACCTACCACATCGCGCCGAATGTGTTCCGTGAATTGGGTGCGCAGGTTATCACCATCGGCTGTGAGCCAAATGGTGTGAACATCAATGAAGAAGTGGGTGCCACAGACGTCCGTGCGCTGCAGGCTCGTGTCCTGGCCGAGAAAGCGCACTTGGGTATCGCTTTTGATGGCGATGGCGACCGCGTGATCATGGTTGACCATGAAGGCAATAAAGTTGATGGCGACCAGATCCTCTACATCATCGCCCGTGAAGGGTTGCGTCAGGGCCAGTTGCGCGGCGGTGCAGTCGGCACGCTGATGAGTAATATGGGTCTTGAAGTTGCACTCAAACAGTTAGGGATCCCGTTCACCCGCGCGAAAGTAGGCGATCGCTACGTGCTGGAGAAAATGCAGGAAAAGGGCTGGAGCATCGGGGCTGAAAACTCCGGTCACGTGATCCTGCTCGATAAAACCACGACGGGAGACGGAATTGTTGCTGCGTTACAGGTAGTGGCGGCAATGGCGCGCAATCACATGACGTTGCAAGATCTATGCAGCGGCATGAAGATGTTCCCGCAGGTATTGGTTAATGTTCGCTATACCGACGGCAGCGAAAACCCGCTGGAGCACGAAACGGTGAAAAGCGTGACGGCTGAGGTTGAAGCCGCTCTGGGTAGCCGTGGCCGTGTCCTGTTACGCAAATCAGGCACTGAGCCTCTGATTCGCGTTATGGTTGAAGGCGAAGATGATACACAGGTTAATGCCTTTGCGAACCGTATTGCTGATGCGGTGAAGGCGGTGTAACGCTGGCTTTAACTGTCTAAAAAGGCGGCATTTGCTGCCTTTTTGTTGAACGCTACTTTGGTTTTTGCTGTTTTTTTCCGCACTTGATACAATGCGTCAAAATTGCCCTTGCGAACCCCATTCGCTTTGGTTAGTATTCACACCCGCTTCAGTGGGAAACATTAAAAAGTCCCGCTTAATTGGTTGAAGCAATTGGTATGCGGTAATACCGCAAGGAACAGGTTGATTATGTACGAAGCTCTTCTGGTGATTTTCCTTCTTGTTGCGATTGGCCTTGTTGGTCTGATCATGCTGCAGCAAGGTAAAGGCGCTGATATGGGAGCCTCCTTCGGAGCAGGCGCATCCGCTACGCTGTTTGGTTCAGGTGGTTCTGGTAACTTCATGACCCGCATGACTGCAGTTCTGGCGACGCTGTTCTTCATCATCAGTCTGGTTCTGGGTAACATCAATACCAATAAGACCAGTAAAGGAAGCGAGTGGGATAACCTGACTGCACCTAAATCGGAGCAGACTCAGCCAGCAGCACCGGCACAGCCGAGCAGCGATATCCCGCACTAAGATTTTCAGTACCGAGGTGGTGGAATTGGTAGACACGCTACCTTGAGGTGGTAGTGCCCTAACGGGCTTGTGGGTTCGAGTCCCATCCTCGGTACCAATATTCCAGAAGAAAGACGTCGAAAGACGTCTTTTTTTGTTTTTGTCCTTTCTGCTTCCCCGTAGTTTTTTTATAAACGAAGATCTCCTGTTGGGTTCTGCGATTAACCGATAAAGTCGGTTTCGTTTGTTTTTACATCAACTCGCAGGAATGAAGACGTCGTGAATATATCCAGAATCGTAGCCCTAACGGGCGTATTAATGCTGACCGCTTGCAGCAGTTCGTCATCTGTAACGACAGTCGAAGAAATACAAGATATGCCAGTACATGTCGTTCACGCGCAAAATAACGCAACGGCAGATAACGCCACGGTAAATAATTGCTATAAGGAAAATGCTGCACGCCTCAGTGAGCTGCAGTATTCGCTGAAAACCAATATGCTCCAGGATGTAAAAACGTCCGAGGTTCTTGATACTCACAGTGATGCCCACCGTGTATTTGCGGCGTTATCAAAACTCGAGCAGATTTCCTCAATGAATGAGACGTATCGTAAAGACGGGAATATTGCGGGATTGAAAGCGATTAATGAAATGCTGAAGCCGCTGAAAGCTACGGTCTGAAGATAGACTGAAGTGAAGAGGATTGCCGGTTTTCCGGCAATCTCTGGTATAGCTTAGAAACTGAAGTTGACACCAGCGTAGGCACCATCGGCCAGCGTATTATCACGATGACCATTTTTCCCCGCCATTTCCATGTAGCGATAACCACCTTCAATAGTCATGGATTTGATGACTCGCACGCGGACACCCGCATTCGCTTCCATGTAATCATCTACACCGCTCGACAGTGAGTCCGGTGAGTAGTAGTAATCACCAAACACGGTGATGAAGTCACCCAGTGGGACCTGTGCGCCACCGCCAACGGCTACGGCGTAACCCTCGTCACCGTCTTTAGGATTCAGGTACAACGCTTTACCGCCCACGGTGAAGAGTACGGGGCCTAACGGGACGTTCAGTCCCATTCCAAGACCTGCAATATCACCATCGTTGTCGCTATGGGCCCAATTACCATTGAAGGTCAGGCCAGGGTCGTTCGCGCCGAAACTCGCAGACAGATTAGTGAATTTCTCTCCGGCTTCGCCGTGAAGATTGATAGAGGCATTGGCTGCCGCTGCGGTGGTAAGTGTCGCAAGCAGTAGAGCCGTTTTGAGTTTGATCATACGCATAATTGGTCCTTCAAATAAAAAAAGCCCGATGCGTGTGATCGGGCAAATGAATCAAGTGTTTGCTATCGCGAGAAAGCTTATTGACCGGAAATCTGTACCACTACACGGCGATCCGGGGACAGGCAGCTGATCAGTGCATTTCCAGTCTGGTTGTCACAGGTGCTGCCGGTTACAGAATCGCTTGCGCCACGACCTTCGGTCTGGATTTCAGCAGCAGGCATACCCTGGCTTACCAGTTGGTCAGCAACAGCCTGAGCACGACGAGCAGAGAGCTCCTGGTTGTATTCAGCTTTACCGGTGCGGTCGCTGTAGCCGATCACAGTGGTAGAGTGACCTTTAGCAGCCTGCATTTCTGGCGTGTTGTACAGCTGGTTGATTGCAGCTTTACCTTCGTCAGTCAGCGTGGCGGAGTCGTAACCGAACATCACGTCAGACTTCAGGTTGAAGGTTTTTACTTCTGGTGCAACAACAGGTGCGGCAACAACTGGTGCTACGTCATCATGCTGACCGAAACGGTATACAACGCCAGCCGTTACAGAGTGGATGTCAGAGCTCAGACCGATCTGGTTAGAGTTGCCCACGTTGCTAACCCACTGGTATTCCAGACGGCCAGCCCAGTTTTTGGCGAAGGCGTACTCGGTACCGGCAGCAACCAGTGGACGAACGCCAGTTTCGAAGTTGTTGTGACCGGCAACGTCGGTCTCAGCACGGTAGCCCATGGCACCGAAGCGACCATACAGATCCCAGTCATTGGTCAGCGCATAGCTGGTTTTCAGAGAAAGTTGCAGGCCCTGGCTCTTCATTTTGGCACCGTTTACGCCATGGTTACCGTTGAACTGCATGTTGCCCAGATAGTCGTAACCACCTTCAACTGCCAGCCAGTTGTTGATCTGATAGCCGCCGAACACGCCGCCGCCTACATTGTCATGATCAACGTTGAAATCGTTTGAAGCAGAAAGGCTGTCATTGAAGTTTTTGCTACCGCTGACATCAGCGTAGTGAGACCAACCGAATTTAGCACCGCTGTACCAGGTACCAGCATCACCAGCAGCAAATGCGGTGGACATGGCACACGCGTTTAAAACAATCAGAGCAACAAGTGTCTTTTTCATTTCTAATCTCGATCCTATTTTGAATTCGAAAACCAATGAGGTTACTGAATAGCGTAGGCCGTTAAGATATAGATGAATGTTATTATTGGTTAATTCTAAGTCGTTTAATTTTAAATATGGATGGGGTTTTAGACAGTTAATTGTCGAAAGGTTTATAATTGTTTGGAAATGTAAAAGCCTTCTGCTGTAATTAATTTACAGAAGGCATTTCGGGAGATTAGAATTTTTCTGGCAGGGATTCAATGTGTTGCAAATAACCACCGCGAATGAACTGGATATATTTTCCTTTCTTCAACGCCGACAATACGTTGAGGACACTACTGCGTGAAAGATGTGTTCTGTCCTGTATATAATCGAGGATAGATATACGCATGCGCATTTCTTCAGGAAGAAGGATCATTTCCATTAAATGGCTGCGTATGACAGCATAGGTGCGTTGCTGCAAAACCAGGGCGTCGCGATACGCCAAATAAGAGGTGTGATATGCCAGCAGTGAGGTGACATCTTCCCAAAGATTTTGTTCTTTGATAATACGAATGGCCTCTTCGGCATCCATGCGTAAGACAACCGATTCTATTTCTGTGCGCAAAACATGCCCGCGCATTGGCTGTAAAATTTCCGCGATACCAAAGACATGCCCTTCATAGACCGTGATCATTAATAGTCCATCTGAGTCACGTAGAATTGATATCTCTCCTTCTCTGAAGAGATAAATTTGCTGTTTCCCTTTGTATTGCCAGTTCAGTTTTTTCCTTGCGACGGCACTGATCGGTGTTGCGTGTGGTTCAAGGGCATCGAGAAGTCGATTAATTGCCTGTTGTGGGCGAATCGGGGGGGCAATGTGCATAGAGATCCTCATGAACAATGACAATTTCTTCTGTCAGAATTTATAGAGAACATGGTAATGCACGCGAGGGGATACTGACAGGTAAAATGGACTTAAAAACCTCACATGGTCGAAAAAATGTGTAGGATTGGCAATCATTATTAGATACAAAAATAATAAAGGCCGGCGAACCGGCCAAAAACAAAGAGTGTTGTTTATTTTTTGGTCAGCGCTTCACGGTTTTCTACTTGCGGAAGACCATTTCCGGACGATGCAGACAACAGCCCGGTTTTAGCGTAGCCAATGAGTTTTTCGCGCGTATCAGTGATGTCCAGATTACGCATGGTCAACTGACCAATACGATCGTCCGGTGAGAACACCGAGTCACCTTTCTCCATCGTCAATCGCTCTGCCTTATAAGTCAGGTTGTCAGAAACTGTATTCAGGATGGAATAGTCATTGCCACGGCGCAGTTCCAGTGTCACTTCACCTGTAATTGCGCTTGCGACCCAGCGTTGAAGCGCATCACGCAGCATCAGCGCCTGAGAGTCAAACCAGCGACCCTGATACAGCAGGCGACCCAGTTGACGACCATGAGCATGATATTGCTCGATGGTGTCTTCATTATGGATGCCTGTCAGTAGACGTTCATAGGCAATATGTAGCAGGGCCATACCTGGCGCTTCATAGATCCCACGGCTTTTCGCTTCGATGATACGGTTTTCAATCTGATCGCTCATGCCGAGGCCATGACGACCACCGATGCGATTGGCTTCGAGCATCATTTCAACGTCATCGCTAAAGGTTTGGCCGTTTAACGCTACCGGATGGCCTTTTTCGAAGCGAACAGTGACTTCTTCTGCCGGGATCTTGACGTTTTCGTCCCAAAATTTCACGCCCATGATGGGGTTGACGATCTTGACGCTGGAGTTCAGGAATTCCAGATCTTTCGCCTCGTGCGTTGCCCCGAGCATATTGGAATCTGTCGAGTAAGCTTTTTCGACGGACATTTTATAATCGAATCCGCAGGCCACCATGAATTCGGACATCTCCTGGCGGCCGCCGAGTTCATCGATGAAGTCTGTATCGAGCCACGGTTTGTAAATTTTCAGCTCGGCGTTCGTCAGCAGGCCATAACGATAGAAGCGTTCGATATCATTGCCTTTGTAAGTGCTGCCGTCACCCCAGATGTTCACATCATCTTCTTTCATTGCGGCAACCAGCATGGTGCCGGTGACAGCACGACCAAGTGGGGTGGTATTAAAGTAGGTCAGGCCGCCCGTGGTGTTATGGAAGGCTCCGCACTGGATCGCTGCGATCCCTTCTGCAACCAGTTGCTTACGGCAGTCGATGAGGCGGGCGTTTTCTGCGCCATAGGCCATTGCGTTGCGTGGGATTGCATCGTAATCCTCTTCATCGGGCTGACCGAGGTTGGCGGTGTAGGCGTAAGGCACCGCCCCTTTTTTTCGCATCCACAGCAGTGCGGCGCTGGTGTCCAGACCACCGGAGAAAGCGATACCAATACGTTGACCAGATGGAAGATGCTTGAGAATCGTCGTCATAAAGTAAAACCCTGCTTGCCAGACTGTGGTGAGGTAAGTGCTTTAGCGCTTACTGCATGTTTATGCAAAATAAGTGAGTTTTCATTTAATCATCTTTTTTCGGGAACAGGAAGTGATTCATACGTTTTAACGTAAAAATCTTCCCTTCAAGACATTAACATTATGCATAACATCAGGTTTTTTATGCCCCGGCAATTATCAATATGAATGAGTTGACAGAACCGATGAAATTTCAATATACTACAGGCCGATTTTACGTCCCGTCCTCGGTACCAAATCCCAGCAGTATTTGCGTTTTTTGCTCTGAATGAGTAAAATATGCCACGTTTCAGGCGCGGGGTGGAGCAGCCTGGTAGCTCGTCGGGCTCATAACCCGAAGGTCGTCGGTTCAAATCCGGCCCCCGCAACCACTTTCCCTTTGAGTTTTTTTTCAAATATACTCTTCCTAATCGTCGCTGGATTTGAAAGAATTCTCACGGAAAGTACTCCAGACCGCATTTGCGGTTATAGGGTTCAGTTATCTAAAGCCCCGATTTATCGGGGTTTTTTGTTATCTGACTAAAGAATAACTGGGCTTTATGCCCTTTTTTTATGTCTTGGGGGTGGGCTTGTCCACATTAGAACAGAAATTAACAGAGATGCTTACGGCGCCAGTTGAGGCTCTGGGCTTCGAGCTGGTCGGCATCGAATTCATTCGCAGTCGCACATCCACGCTGCGCATCTATATTGATAGTGAGAATGGCATCAATGTTGATGATTGTGCTGATGTGAGCCACCAGGTCAGTGCTGTCATGGATGTCGAAGACCCCATTACCGTCGCTTACAACCTGGAAGTCTCCTCACCAGGGCTCGACCGTCCAATGTTCACCGCTGAACATTACACGCGTTTCCTCGGTGATGAGGTCACGCTGGTCCTGCGAATGGCGGTTCAGAACCGTCGTAAATGGCAGGGCATTATCAAAGCGGTAGACGGTGAGATGATCACTGTTACAGTCGAAGGCAAAGATGAAGTGTTCGCGCTGAGTAACATCCAGAAGGCGAACCTGGTTCCCCACTTTTAACAGTCTGGATTGAGGTGAAAGGCCCCGATGAACAAAGAAATTTTGGCTGTTGTTGAAGCCGTTTCCAATGAAAAGTCGCTGCCGCGCGAGAAGATTTTCGAAGCGTTGGAAAGTGCACTGGCAACGGCTACAAAGAAAAAATACGAACAAGAAATTGAGGTTCGCGTTAGCATTGATCGTAAGAGCGGTGACTTTGACACCTTCCGTCGTTGGGTAGTGGTCGAAGAAGTTACGCTGCCGACTCGCGAAATCACGCTGGAAGCGGCTCGCTACGAAGATGAAAGCATGAACGTGGGCGACTACGTTGAAGATCAGATTGAATCTGTGACCTTCGACCGTATCACCACTCAAACCGCTAAGCAGGTTATCGTGCAGAAAGTCCGCGAAGCGGAACGTGCGATGGTTGTTGATCAGTTCCGTGAGCACGAAGGTGAGATCATCACTGGCGTGGTCAAGAAAGTGAACCGCGATAACATCTCTCTGGATCTGGGCAGCAATGCTGAAGCTGTGATCCTGCGTGAAGATATGCTGCCGCGCGAAAACTTCCGTCCGGGCGATCGTATTCGTGGTGTACTGTATTCAGTACGTCCGGAAGCGCGTGGTGCTCAGCTGTTCGTTACGCGTTCTAAGCCGGAAATGCTGATCGAACTGTTCCGCATTGAAGTGCCGGAAATCGGCGAAGAAGTTATCGAAATCAAAGCCGCTGCGCGTGATCCTGGTTCTCGTGCGAAAATCGCAGTGAAAACCAACGATAAGCGTATCGACCCAGTGGGTGCTTGCGTGGGTATGCGCGGTGCGCGCGTTCAGGCTGTTTCAACAGAACTGGGCGGTGAGCGTATTGATATCGTTCTGTGGGACGACAATCCAGCACAGTTCGTGATTAACGCGATGGCTCCGGCGGATGTAGCGTCTATCGTCGTTGACGAAGACAAGCACACCATGGATATCGCGGTAGAAGCGGGCAACCTGGCGCAGGCAATTGGTCGTAACGGCCAGAACGTGCGTCTGGCGTCTCAGCTGAGTGGTTGGGATCTCAACGTCATGACCGTTGACGATCTGCAGGCGAAGCACCAGGCGGAAGCGCACGCGGCTATCGACACCTTCACCAAATATCTCGATATTGATGAAGACTTCGCGACCGTGTTGGTAGAAGAAGGTTTCTCAAGCCTTGAAGAACTGGCCTATGTGCCAATGAAAGAACTGCTGGAAATTGACGGACTGGACGAACAGACCGTTGAGGCACTTCGTGAACGTGCGAAAAACGCACTGACTACGTTGGCGCTGGCTCAGGAAGAAAGCCTCGGTGATAACAAACCGGCTGACGATCTGCTGAACCTTGAAGGTCTCGATCGTGCAATGGCATTCAAGCTGGCTGCCCTCGGTGTTTGTACGCTGGAAGATCTCGCCGATCAGGGCATTGATGACTTGACTGATATCGAAGGTTTGACCGACGAGAAAGCGGGTGAGCTCATCATGGCCGCACGTAATATTTGCTGGTTCGGCGACGAAGCGTAATAAACTGTAGCAGGAAGGAACAGCATGACTGATGTAACTGTAAAATCACTGGCTGCTGAAATTCAGACCCCTGTGGACCGCCTGGTACAGCAATTTGCTGATGCAGGGATCCCAAAGGCTGCTGATGACTCAGTAACTGCACAAGAAAAACAAACTTTGTTAGCGCACCTGAACCGTGAACACGGTTCTACGCCTGACAAGTTGACGCTGCAGCGCAAAACGCGTAGCACGTTAAACATTCCAGGTACCGGTGGAAAAAGTAAATCGGTACAAATCGAAGTCCGCAAGACACGCACCTTTGTAAAACGTGATCCGCAAGAGGCCGAGCGCCTTGCAGCGGAAGAGCAGGCGCAGCGTGAAGCGGAAGAGCAAGCCCATCGTGAGGCAGAAGAAACAGCCAAGCGTGAGGTAGTATTAAAAGCTGAACGTGAGGCCGCAGAAAAAGCGAAGCGCGATGCCAGTGATAAAGCGAAGCGTGACGCGGCGGAAAAAGACAAAGTGAGCAATCAACAAACTGACGAAATGACCAAAACCGCCCAGGCAGAAAAAGCCCGTCGTGAAACCGAAGCAGCCGACCTGAAGCGTAAAGCGGAAGAAGAAGCGCGTCGTAAGCTCGAAGAAGATGCGCGTCGCGTAGCTGAAGAAGCCCGCCGTATGGCTGAAGAAAATGCTGGTGTATGGGCAGAGCAAGAGAAGGCTAAAGGTGAAGAGGATAAGAGCGATTATCACGTCACCACTTCTCAGCACGCTCGCCAGGCAGAAGACGAAAATGACCGTGAGGTCGAGGGTGGTCGTGGCCGTACTCGTACGACGGCAAAAGCGGCTCGTCCACAGAAGAAGGGCAACAAGCATTCT
>NZ_DATBBJ010000055.1:0-85855 GCF_036271055.1 Scandinavium sp.
GGTCATACAGAATTTGCCTGGCGGCAACAGCGCGGTGGTCCCACCTGACCCCATGCCGAACTCAGAAGTGAAACGCCGTAGCGCCGATGGTAGTGTGGGGTCTCCCCATGCGAGAGTAGGGAACTGCCAGGCATCAAATTAAGCAGTAACCCGGGGAACGAAACCGGGAGTTGTAGAGAAATTCGGTGGAGCGGTAGTTCAGTCGGTTAGAATACCTGCCTGTCACGCAGGGGGTCGCGGGTTCGAGTCCCGTCCGTTCCGCCACTTATTAGAAAATTAAGCCTGCTTTATTGCGGGCTTAATGATAAGCGTCATTTAGGGGCGTAGCTCAGTTGGTAGAGCACCGGTCTCCAAAACCGGGTGTCGCGAGTTCGAGTCTCTCCGCCCCTGCCATATAATGATCCTTTGCTTCGGCAAAGGATTTTTTTTGCTCAAAATTCAGCGGATTTTCATCCGCTACCCATCACTCCGTACTTACGAAAATTCTCAATCCATCACTGTTAGTTTTAAGATCTCGCGAATTTGAGCCTGCTTATCGCTATTTTGCAGCCAAATAGCATAGAGCGGACGTGAAAGTGTCGCGCTATCAGA
This sequence comes from Scandinavium sp., assembly GCF_036271055.1. GTDB lineage: Bacteria > Pseudomonadota > Gammaproteobacteria > Enterobacterales > Enterobacteriaceae > Scandinavium. The sequence continues at coordinate 592 of NZ_DATBBJ010000055.1, forward strand.
CACCGTATGTAATCCATCCTTCATTTTTGCCCATGCCATCGGTAACCAGGCGCAGCCCTTAAGCGGTGCGAGTTGTTGTCTTGCCAGTTCCGCAGAGCTTGTTGTCAGGAGTGGAATATCATCTGATGGGATAAGCCCAGCTTCATGCTGATGGAAGTCGGGGCCCCATTCCAACCGCAGATAGTTCAGATTTGCCTTTACCTGTGAAGGGTTGGCGCAATAGAGGGCCAGCGTGAAATGCCCCAGAAGCTGGCTACTGAACTCATCCATTTTAGGTGCTTCGGTGGTTATCAACAGATCCAGCTGACGCTCGTGTAATTGTTTTACCAGTGACTGTCGCTGAGCGATACGTGCTTCAAATTGCAGGTTATTGTGCTCAGTATAAAGTCGCCCAAGCCACCCGTTCAGCATACATTCCCACAATGAGGCACTGGCCCCAATAGAGAACTCATTATGCCGGGAGGTGTTGGCGACTTCTTTGCGGGCCAATTGCCAGGTGCTCATTAGCGTTTCGGCATACGGAAGAAGCTTTTCGCCGGCCGCAGTCAGGCGAATATTGTTGCGATGGCGGGTGAATAAATTCACTCCAAGCTGGTTTTCAAGCTGACGAATACGAAAGCTGATGGCCGACTGTGTCAGGTACAACGCTTCAGCCGCGCGCCCAAAGTGGCGTGTTCGGCTCACTTCGAGGAAAGTTTTTAGCAATTCCGTATCCACAACCTTCTCCACAAAATTATTTGTCGTGTTGATTTAAATGTTTTGTTTGACGCTCTGTCAAGCGTAACTAATACTCCGCGCCATAAATAGCTCAGCCAAAGAATTAGGAGCGTGTAGGATGGCGGAAAGCTTTACGACGACTAATCGTTTTTTCGACAATAAAAATTATCCGCGTGGGTTCTCTCGTCATGGTGATTTCACCATTAAAGAAGCCCAATTGCTGGAGCGCCACGGTTATGCGTTTAATGAGCTGGATCTGGGGCACCGTGAACCTGCAACTGAAGACGAAAAACAGTTTGTAGCGGTATGCCGCGGTGAGCGCGAGCCAGCCACAGAGATTGAGCGAGTGTGGATTAAATACATGGCGCGAATCAAACGGCCAAAACGCTTCCATACCCTGTCTGGCGGTAAGCCACAGACAGAAGGTGCAGAAGACTACACCGAAAGCGACGATTAATAAGAAAGGGGCGAAAGCCCCTTTTTTACGCCATCATTTTCTGTAGATGAATAAGTAACCTTTCTATCGCACGATATCCGAGTGCTTCCTGTAAATGCTCACGCGCAATCTGCTCTGCTCCGGCGAGATCGGCAATCGTTCGCGACACCTTAACCAATCGTTGCCAGGCCCGAATGGATAATCCCAGATGGATCAATGCCTGTTCCAGCCACATCGCGTCTTCAGCCTGCAACGCGCACCAGATTTTAATTTCATGGCTTTCCAGAAGTGCATTGAGTTTCCCCTGACGAGATAACTGTTGTTGTTGGGCTGCTACGACCCTCTGTTTTACCGTCTGGCTGCTTTCACCTTTTTCAGGAGGCTGGCTCAGCAAACCTGGCGGCGGAAGTGGGATCTCAAGCGAAAGATCAAATCGATCAAGAAAGGGGCCCGATAGCCGGGCCAAATAGCGCAACACCTGTTCCGGAGAGCTACGATTAAGGTTGCCCTGATAGTGTCCGGTAGGGCTGGGATTCATCGCAGCAATGAGTTGGAAGCGAGCGGGGTAAGTAATTTTTGCTCGAGTACGGGAGATATGAATCTTTCCTGATTCAATGGGTTCACGCAACGCATCAAGGACCCGCCGCTCAAACTCGGGCAATTCATCGAGAAAAAGTATGCCGTTATGGGCGAGAGAAATTTCACCTGGCGCAGGGATAGCACCCCCACCAACCATTGCTGTCAGTGATGCACTATGGTGAGGCGAGCGGAATGGACGCTTGCGCCATTGTTTGTGCACATGCCCTGTACTGACCAGGCTCAGAATTGCCGCACTCTCCAGCGCTTCCTGATTGCTCAGAGAGGGAAGGATGCCTGGTAACCGGCTGGCCAGCATTGTTTTTCCCGTACCGGGTGGCCCCACTAGCAACAGGTTATGACCCCCTGCGGCTGTAATTTCCAGTGCACGCTTTCCCTGTTGCTGTCCTATAACGTCGCTAATATCGGCGTCAGACATGATCGAGGCTTCTTCCTGTATGGCAGGATGTTCCAGTTCAGTTCGTCCCTCAAGAAAAGCACAAACCTCCTGCAAATGACTGGCAATAAAGCAGTCTGTTCCACCAATCAGGCCAACCTCGGGAGCATTTTCGGTAGCCAGAATAATCTGGTGTCCAGCTCTTATGGCTTCCATCGCCCCTGAAATAGCGCCTGTCACGCCACGTATCGCACCTGTAAGGGCAAGTTCACCGAGGAACTCGTATTGGTTAAGTCTGGTCGTATTGAGTTGCTCAGAGGCTGCCAGGAGCGCAATCGCGATAGGCAAATCATATCGCCCGCCTTCTTTTGGCAAATCAGCGGGTGCCAGGTTAATGGTTATCTTCTTGGCTGGAAATTCATAACCGCTGTTTATAACTGCACTTCTGACCCGATCACGCGCCTCTTTCACCGCAGTTTCTGGTAAGCCAACCATCGTTAAGCCGGGTAATCCGTTACTGATATGCACTTCCACGGTGATGAGTGGGGCGTTCACGCCCAGTGCTGCTCGGGTATAAATAATCGACAATGACATAATGCCTCCGTGAGAAAACACTATGCTGTCTCTCCCTCCTGCGACAATGAACAAAATGGAAATTTACGTGCGTGGTTCCTGACTTTTTGCGATCTTTCATCGCTGTTGCAAACAATTGGAAGCACGATCGATAAAACATGAAGCAATTTGTATGAGGCCGTTGAGTGAATAATTTTCATTTCAGGTATTTCTTATGAAAAACAATACTTTTTGCCAATATCGTTAGCCAGATCGGAAATCGCATTATAAAAAAATCTTGTTTTCTTTCCCTCATCTGTGGTAACTCTTTAGGTATTCCTTCGAACATGAAGCCAACAGTAGACAAAATGACAGCCCTTCTACGAGTGATTAGCCTGGTCGTGATTAGCGTGGTGGTGATTATTATCCCACCGTGCGGGGCTGCACTTGGAAGAGGAAAGGCTTAGAAAACAAGCCTTAACGAACTAAGACCCCCGCACCGAAAGGTCCGGGGGTTTTTTTATGACTGCGAAAAACAATGAGGAACATAATATGACGCCTAGCATAAAATTCTGTTTCTCGCGAAAAGCGACGGGGAAGTGACTATGAATGGGGCTCAATGGGTAGTACATGCGTTGCGAGCGCAGGGAGTCGAGACAGTATTCGGCTATCCGGGTGGCGCAATCATGCCGATCTACGATGCATTGTATGACGGCGGCGTGGAACACCTGCTGTGTCGCCATGAGCAAGGTGCGGCTATAGCGGCCATTGGTTATGCCCGCGCGACCGGCAAAACTGGCGTGTGCATGGCGACGTCCGGTCCGGGTGCAACCAACCTGATAACCGGTCTGGCTGATGCGTTGCTGGACTCCGTTCCTGTGGTGGCGATCACCGGGCAGGTGGGTTCACCGCTGATCGGGACCGATGCTTTTCAGGAAGTAGACGTTCTCGGCTTGTCATTGGCCTGCACCAAACATAGTTTCCTCGTGCAGTCATTGGAAGAGTTGCCACGGGTGATGGCCGAAGCTTTCCAAATCGCAAACTCAGGCCGCCCTGGTCCGGTTTTAGTTGATATCCCAAAAGACATTCAGGTGGCGATGAGTGCGTTAGAGCCTCATTTCTCCACGGTTGAAGACGAGGATAATTTCCCGTTTGAAGAGGTCGAACAAGCCCGTCAGATGATCGCCGCGGCGAGCCAGCCAATGCTGTACGTCGGTGGCGGTGTGGGGATGGCGCAGGCTGTGCCCGCGCTGCGTGAGTTTCTCGCTGTAACACAAATGCCAGTGACCTGTACGCTGAAAGGGTTAGGCGCAGTTGATGCCGATTACCCGTATTACCTGGCGATGTTGGGCATGCACGGCACCAAAGCGGCAAATCTGGCAGTACAGCAGTGTGATTTACTGATCGCTGTCGGCGCACGTTTTGACGACCGCGTGACCGGCAAGCTGAACACCTTCGCGCCGCATGCGAAAGTCATCCACATGGATATCGATCCGGCAGAGTTGAACAAACTGCGCCAGATTCATGTAGGTTTGCAGGGCGATCTGAATGCTTTATTGCCCGCCTTGCAGCAGCCCTTGAACATTGATGCGTGGCGTCAACACACCGCTGAATTGCGTGTCGAAAACGTTTGGCGATATGACCATCCGGGTGACGCTATTTACGCCCCGTTGTTGCTCAAACAACTTTCCGATCGCAAGCCCGCAAACAGTGTCGTTACGACCGATGTGGGCCAGCATCAGATGTGGTCCGCGCAGCATATGACCTACACTCGACCAGAAAATTTCATTACCTCCAGCGGCTTAGGGACGATGGGCTTCGGCCTGCCTGCTGCGGTTGGCGCGCAGGTGGCGCGTCCGAACGATACAGTAATCTGTGTGTCGGGCGATGGCTCCTTCATGATGAACGTGCAGGAACTTGGCACGGTGAAGCGCAAACAGCTGCCGCTCAAGATTCTGTTGTTGGATAACCAACGTCTGGGCATGGTTCGCCAGTGGCAGCAGCTCTTTTTCCAGGAGCGCTACAGCGAAACCACGCTGACCGATAATCCCGATTTCCTCATGCTGGCCAGCGCTTTTGGTATTCCAGGTCAGCACATCACCCGTAAAGATCAGGTTGAAGCGGCACTCGACACCATGCTGAACAGCGAAGGGCCCTATCTGCTTCATGTTTCCATCGACGAGCTCGAAAACGTCTGGCCGCTGGTACCACCGGGTGCCAGTAATGCAGAAATGCTGGAGAAATTATCATGATGCATCATCAGGTTGCCGTACAGGCGCGCTTTAATCCGGAAACGTTAGAACGTGTTTTGCGCGTGGTACGCCATCGTGGTTTTCAAATTTGCGCCATGAATATGGAAACCGCCACCGACTCGCAGAACATAAATATTGAATTGACCGTTGCCAGTCTCCGTCCAGTCGAATTACTGTTTAGCCAGTTAAGTAAACTGGTCGACGTCGCCCGCGTCGAGATCCAGCAACGAACAACAACATCACAACAAATCCGCGCCTGAGCGCAAAAGGAAGAATAATGACGACGAAAAAAGCTGATTACATCTGGTTTAACGGTGAGATGGTTCCATGGGGTGAAGCGAAGGTTCACGTGATGTCCCATGCGTTGCACTATGGAACGTCCGTCTTCGAAGGCATCCGTTGCTACGATTCTCACAAAGGCCCGGTAGTGTTCCGTCATCGTGAACACATGCAACGTCTGCGTGATTCAGCCAAAATCTATCGTTTCCCGGTGTCTCAAAGCGTTGACGAGCTGATGGAAGCCTGTCGTCAGGTCATTCGCAAAAATAGTCTGACCAGCGCATATATCCGTCCACTGGTCTTTGTCGGCGACGTAGGTATGGGCGTAAATCCGCCGGATGGTTACACCACTGACGTTATCATTGCCGCTTTCCCTTGGGGTGCATATCTGGGCGCCGAAGCGCTGGATCAGGGAATCGACGCAATGGTTTCTTCCTGGAATCGCGTCGCACCAAACACCATTCCGACCGCCGCAAAAGCCGGTGGTAACTACCTTTCCTCTCTGTTGGTTGGCAGCGAAGCGCGCCGCCACGGCTACCAGGAAGGGATTGCGCTGGATGTGAACGGCTATATCTCTGAAGGCGCAGGCGAGAACCTGTTTGAAGTGAAAGACGGCATTCTGTTCACGCCGCCGTTTACCTCTTCTGCGCTGCCGGGCATTACCCGCGATGCGATCATCAAGCTGGCGAAAGAGTTAGATATCGAAGTCCGCGAACAGGTGCTGTCTCGCGAATCCCTGTACCTGGCCGACGAAGTGTTCATGTCCGGCACCGCCGCAGAAATTACGCCAGTACGCAGCGTCGATGGTATCCAGGTGGGCGAAGGCCGTTGCGGCCCGGTCACCAAACGTATCCAGCAAGCTTTCTTCGGCCTCTTCACGGGCGAAACCGAAGACAAATGGGGCTGGTTGGATCAGGTTAATTCATAAGTATAAAAACGGGACGGCACGCATCGTCCCCTTTAACAGACAGACGGAGTAAACAGAGCATGCCTAAGTACCGTTCCGCCACAACCACTCATGGCCGTAATATGGCCGGTGCCCGCGCACTGTGGCGCGCCACCGGGATGACTGACGACGATTTCGGCAAACCGATTATTGCCGTTGTGAACTCGTTTACCCAGTTCGTGCCGGGCCACGTTCATCTGCGCGACCTCGGTAAACTGGTTGCTGAGCAAATCGAAGCCTCCGGCGGCGTCGCGAAAGAGTTCAACACCATCGCCGTGGATGACGGGATCGCCATGGGCCACGGCGGCATGCTGTATTCTCTGCCGTCGCGCGAGCTTATCGCCGACTCCGTGGAGTATATGGTCAATGCGCACTGTGCTGATGCGATGGTGTGTATTTCCAACTGCGACAAAATCACCCCGGGGATGCTGATGGCGTCGCTGCGCCTGAATATTCCGGTGATCTTTGTTTCCGGCGGCCCGATGGAAGCCGGGAAAACTAAACTCTCCGATCAGATTATCAAACTGGATCTGGTCGATGCGATGATTCAGGGCGCGAACCCGAACGTGTCTGACGAGCAGAGCGATCAGATTGAACGCTCCGCATGCCCGACTTGCGGTTCCTGTTCTGGTATGTTCACCGCCAACTCGATGAACTGTCTGACCGAAGCTTTGGGCCTCTCGCAGCCGGGCAACGGCTCGCTGCTGGCCACGCACTCTGACCGTGAAGAGCTGTTCCTCAATGCGGGGAAACGCATTGTTGAACTGACCAAACGCTATTACGAGAAAGATGACGAAACCGCGCTGCCGCGCAACATTGCCTGCAAAGAAGCATTCGAGAACGCAATGACGCTGGATATCGCCATGGGCGGTTCCACTAACACCGTTCTGCACCTGCTGGCCGCAGCGCAGGAAGCCGAAATCGATTTCACCATGAGCGATATCGACAAGCTCTCCCGCAAAATACCGCAGCTGTGTAAAGTCGCGCCAAGTACGCAGAAATACCACATGGAAGATGTTCACCGTGCTGGTGGCGTACTCGGTATTCTCGGTGAACTCGACCGCGCCGGGCTGCTGAATCGCGACGTGAAGAACGTACTCGGCCTTTCTCTGCCGCAAACGTTGGATCAGTACGACGTGATGCTGACCAAAGATGAGGCGGTGAAAACCATGTTCCGTGCAGGTCCGGCGGGCATTCGCACCACCAAAGCGTTCTCGCAAAGCTGCCGCTGGGACACGCTGGATGACGATCGCGCCGAAGGCTGTATCCGTTCACTGGAACACGCCTACAGTCAGGACGGTGGTCTTGCCGTGTTGTACGGTAATTTCGCGGAAAACGGCTGTATCGTAAAAACCGCAGGCGTGGATGACAGTAACCTGAAATTTACCGGCCCGGCGAAAGTGTACGAAAGCCAGGACGATGCGGTTGACGCGATCCTCGGCGGGAAAGTTGTCGCGGGCGACGTCGTCGTTATCCGCTACGAAGGGCCGAAAGGCGGGCCGGGCATGCAGGAAATGCTCTACCCAACCACCTACCTGAAATCGATGGGCCTCGGCAAAGCTTGTGCGCTGGTCACTGACGGGCGTTTCTCCGGCGGTACATCAGGTCTGTCCATCGGTCACGTTTCCCCGGAAGCGGCCAGCGGCGGCAACATCGCGCTGATCGAAGACGGCGATATGATTGCTATCGACATCCCGAGCCGTGGCATCCAACTGCAACTGAGCGATCAGGAACTGGCGGCGCGTCGTGAAGCGCAGGAAGCTCGTGGCGATCAGGCGTGGACACCGCGTAACCGTGAGCGTCAGGTTTCCTTCGCGCTGCGAGCCTACGCCAGTCTGGCGACCAGTGCGGACAAAGGCGCGGTGCGCGATAAATCCAAACTTGGGGGCTAATGATGGCCGAATCCCAACCGCTATCCACCGCCCCTGAGGGGGCGGAATATCTCCGCGCAGTGCTCCGCGCCCCGGTCTATGAGGCCGTGCAGGTTACACCATTGCAGAAGATGGAAAAAATCTCTGCGCGTCTCGACAACGTGGTGCTGGTGAAACGTGAAGACCGTCAGCCGGTTCACAGCTTCAAGCTGCGCGGGGCTTACGCAATGATGGCGAGCCTGACGGAAGAACAGAAAGCCAGCGGGGTGATCACAGCCTCGGCGGGCAATCATGCGCAGGGTGTGGCGTTCTCTTCGGCGCGTCTTGGGATCAAAGCGTTGATTGTGATGCCGGTAGCTACCGCAGATATTAAAGTTGATGCGGTGCGCGGCTTCGGCGGCGAAGTGCTACTGCACGGTGCCAATTTCGATGAAGCGAAAGCCAAAGCCATTGAGCTTGCACAGCAACAAGGCTTCACCTGGGTGCCGCCGTTCGATCACCCGATGGTGATTGCCGGGCAGGGCACGCTGGCGCTGGAAATGCTGCAACAAGACGCGCATCTCGACAGAGTTTTCGTGCCGGTTGGCGGCGGCGGTCTGGCGGCGGGTGTCGCGGTGCTGATCAAGCAACTGATGCCGCAAATTAAAGTGATTGCGGTGGAAGCGGAAGATTCAGCGTGCCTGAAAGCGGCGCTGGATGCCGGGCATCCGGTGGATTTAGCGCGCGTCGGGCTGTTTGCAGAAGGCGTGGCGGTAAAGCGTATCGGCGATGAAACGTTCCGTCTGTGTCAGGAATATCTCGACGACATTATCACCGTCGATAGCGACGCTATTTGTGCGGCGATGAAAGATCTGTTTGAAGATGTGCGAGCGGTGGCAGAGCCTTCCGGCGCGCTGGCGCTGGCAGGCATGAAAAAATACATCGCACAGCACAACATTCGCGGTGAACGTCTGGCGCATGTGCTTTCCGGTGCGAACGTTAACTTCCACGGACTGCGTTACGTTTCCGAACGCTGCGAGTTGGGCGAACAACGCGAAGCGCTGCTGGCAGTAACCATTCCGGAAGAAAAAGGCAGTTTCCTTAAATTCTGCCAACTGCTCGGCGGGCGTTCGGTAACGGAATTTAACTACCGTTTTGCCGATGCCAAAGATGCCTGCATTTTTGTGGGCGTCCGTCTGAGTCGTGGGCTGGAAGAGCGCAAAGAGATCCTCAGTCTGCTGCATGATGGCGGTTACAGCGTGGTGGATTTGTCTGACGATGAAATGGCGAAACTGCACGTGCGTTACATGGTTGGCGGGCGTCCGTCGAAGCCGTTACAGGAACGTTTGTACAGCTTTGAATTCCCGGAATCCCCCGGTGCGTTGCTGAAATTCCTCTATACCCTCGGCACTCACTGGAACATTTCGTTGTTCCATTACCGCAGTCACGGCACCGATTATGGTCGCGTGCTGGCGGCATTTGAGCTTGGCGAACATGAGCCGGATTTCGAAACCCGACTCAACGAGCTGGGCTACGAGTGCCACGACGAAACGCAAAACCCGGCGTTCCGTTTCTTCCTTGCCTGATATTTTTACCCACTCCTTACGGGGTGGGTAATCCCTATTTTTTCTCCTGCACGATGCCCCAAAACGCGTTGACCAGTGGCTCGTGCAGCCGTTTTTTCTGCACGCACACGCCGAGTTCGAACGGCGTTTTCTCATCGCTGCGCTCTAAAATCATTACGCGATTGCGCACCGGCTCCGGGCTATTTTCCAGCACGATTTCGGGGATCAGAGCCACGCCACAGCCGAGAGCAACCATCGACACCATCGCTTCGTGACCGCCAACGGTGGCGTAAATTGACGGGTTGCTGATTTTATGACGGCGGAACCACAGTTCGATGCGCCGACGAACGGGCCCCTGATCGGCCATGATAAACGGCACCGTCGACCAGTCGGGCTTTTCTTGTGACACCTGATTGCGCACCGGGCAGGCGAGCGCCGGGGCAATCAGCACCACCGCCAGGTTTTCCAGCATCGCGAATGACACCGCGCCGGGCAGCGTTTCAGGTTTACCGGCAATGGCTAAATCCGCTTCGCCGGTAACGACTTTTTCCATCGCATCGGCAGCATCACCCGTCGTCAGTTTAATTTCTACCGACGGATGTTCAGCACGGAAACGGTCAAGAATCGGCGGCAGATGACTGTAGGCGGCGGTAACCGAACAGAAAATATGAAGTTCCCCGGAAAGCGACGGACCTTGCTGATCGAGCGTATGGCGCAGTTGCTGATACTGCAGTAGCGTCTGCTGAGCAAAAACGCGCAGTTCTTCGCCCGCTTCGGTGAGCGTGACGGTACGGTTATCACGCACAAACAGCGGCTGACCGAGATCTTCTTCCAGCCGCTGGATCTGCCGGGAAAGCGTGGAAGGGCTGACGTGCATCGCCCTCGCACTGCGGCCAAAGTGGCGGCTTTCCGCCAGATGCAGGAACATTTTTAGATCGCGTAAATCCACAGGCTGCACTCCACCGTTTTACATTGCATAAATTGCAACGTGATGTTGTGAATATATCAATTTCCGCAACAAATTTCCTGTTGTAATGTGGTTTCATTCTCGCAAAACGCGAACCGAACAATAAGACAGTACAACATCACGAGGTATCACCATGGCTAACTACTTTAATACTCTGAATCTGCGCCAGCAGCTGGCACAGCTGGGTAAATGCCGCTTCATGGCGCGTGACGAATTCGCCGATGGTGCGAGCTACCTTCAGGGTAAAAAAGTGGTCATCGTCGGCTGCGGCGCGCAGGGTCTGAACCAGGGCCTGAACATGCGTGATTCCGGTCTGGATATCTCCTACGCTCTGCGTAAAGAAGCGATTGCTGAAAAGCGCGCATCATGGCGTAAAGCGACTGAAAACGGTTTTAAAGTTGGCACTTACGAAGATTTGATCCCGCAGGCGGATCTGGTTGTAAACCTGACGCCAGACAAACAGCACTCCGACGTTGTGCGTTCCGTTCAGCCGTTGATGAAAGACGGCGCGGCGCTCGGTTATTCCCACGGTTTCAACATTGTGGAAGTGGGCGAGCAAATTCGTAAAGACATCACCGTGGTGATGGTCGCACCGAAATGCCCGGGTACGGAAGTGCGTGAAGAATACAAACGTGGTTTCGGTGTGCCGACGCTGATTGCTGTTCACCCGGAAAACGATCCGAAAGGCGAAGGCATGGCGATTGCGAAAGCCTGGGCTGCGGCAACCGGTGGCGACCGTGCGGGCGTGCTGGAATCTTCCTTCGTTGCGGAAGTGAAATCTGACCTGATGGGCGAGCAAACCATTCTGTGCGGCATGTTGCAGGCCGGTTCTCTGCTTTGCTTCGACAAGCTGGTGGCAGAAGGCACTGACCCGTCCTACGCGGAAAAACTGATTCAGTTCGGCTGGGAGACCATCACTGAAGCGCTGAAGCAGGGCGGTATCACGCTGATGATGGATCGCCTGTCCAACCCGGCGAAAGTGCGTGCTTATGCGTTGTCCGAGCAGTTGAAAGAGATTATGGCGCCGCTGTTCCAGAAACATATGGATGACATCATCTCCGGCGAATTCTCTTCCGGCATGATGGCTGACTGGGCCAACGACGACAAAAATCTGCTGACCTGGCGTGAAGATACCGGCAAGACCGCGTTCGAAAACGCCTCTCAGTTTGACGGTAAAATCAGCGAGCAGGAGTACTTCGACAAAGGCGTGCTGATGATTGCGATGGTTAAAGCGGGCGTTGAGCTGGCGTTCGAAACCATGGTGGATTCTGGCATCATCGAAGAGTCGGCTTACTACGAATCACTGCACGAGCTGCCGCTGATTGCTAACACCATTGCGCGTAAGCGTCTGTATGAAATGAACGTCGTTATCTCTGATACGGCTGAATACGGTAACTACCTGTTCTCTTACGCTTGCGTGCCGCTGCTGAAAGAGTTCATGACCACGCTGCAAACCGGTGACCTGGGCAAAGCGATTGCCGAAGGCGCGGTAGATAACGCTCAATTGCGTGACGTGAACGAAGCGATTCGCAGCCACGAGATCGAGAAAGTGGGTAAAAAACTGCGCGGTTATATGACCGATATGAAACGTATCGCGGTTGCCAGCTAAGAGAAAATGTCGGGTGGCGCTTCGCTGACCCGCAATGTAGGCCCGGTAAGCGCTAGCGCCACCGGGCTTTTTCTTTAGTTGCGGTACAGCACTTTAATGATGTGGTAACCAAACTGGGTGTGCAGTGGGCCTGTTGGCTCCAGCACCGGGCAAGAGAACACCACTTTATCAAACGCTGGCACCATCTGGCCCTGTTTGAATTCACCTAAATGACCGCCTTTTCTGCCTGACGGGCAAGTGGAGTGCTTCTTCGCCAGTTTCTCGAAATCGCCGCCGTTTTTGAGCTGCTCTAAAAGATCCAAAGCCAGTTTCTCTTCCTTTACAAGGATATGCAGTGCTGCTGCTGTTTTTGCCATGATCGTGCCTTGAGTGGTATGGTTCAGGCTCGCTATACTACCACGCTCTATTTCCGCCCTCCCGTTTTTCATTGAGTGACTCTAATGCGTTTAAACCCCGGACAACAACAAGCCGTCGAATTCGTCACCGGACCCTGCCTGGTGCTGGCGGGTGCTGGATCCGGCAAGACCCGTGTGATCACCAATAAAATCGCGCACCTGATCCACCAGTGTGGCTATCAGGCGAAACACATTGCCGCCGTGACCTTTACCAACAAAGCCGCACGCGAAATGAAAGAACGTGTCGCCCAGACCATGGGCCGTAAAGAAGCACGCGGGTTGATGATTTCCACGTTCCATACCCTGGGTCTGGAAGTCATCAAGCGTGAGTTTGCCGCGTTGGGAATGAAATCGAATTTCTCGCTGTTTGACGATACCGATCAGGTTGGCTTGTTGAAAGAGCTGACAGAAGGGCTGATCGATGACGATAAAGTGGTGCTTCAGCAGTTGATCTCGACGATCTCCAACTGGAAAAACGATCTGATGACGCCTTCACAGGCGGCCGCTCATGCGCAAGGCGAGCGCGATCGTATTTTTGCCCACTGCTACGGGTTGTACGATGCGCACATGAAAGCCTGCAACGTGCTGGATTTTGACGATCTGATCTTGCTGCCGACGCTGCTGTTGCAGCGCAATGAAGAAGTGCGTGAACGCTGGCAGAACAAAATCCGCTACCTGCTGGTGGATGAATATCAGGATACCAACACCAGCCAGTATGAACTGGTGAAGCTGCTGGTGGGTAACCGCGCACGCTTTACCGTGGTCGGTGATGATGATCAGTCAATTTACTCCTGGCGTGGTGCGCGTCCGCAAAACCTGGTGCTGTTGAGCCAGGATTTCCCGGCATTGCAGGTGGTTAAACTGGAGCAGAACTACCGCTCTTCTGGCCGTATTCTGAAAGCGGCCAACATCCTGATTGCCAATAACCCGCACGTTTTTGAGAAAAAGCTATTTTCCGAGCTGGGCTACGGCACGGAACTCAAAGTGGTGAGCGCCAATAACGAAGAACATGAAGCGGAACGCGTGGCTGGGGAACTGATTGCCCATCACTTCATCAATAAAACGGCTTACAAAGATTACGCGATCCTCTATCGCGGTAACCATCAGTCGCGGGTGTTCGAAAAGTTACTGATGCAAAACCGTATTCCGTATCGCATCTCCGGCGGCACGTCGTTTTTCTCGCGGCCCGAAATCAAAGATTTGCTGGCCTACTTGCGTGTGCTGACCAATCCGGATGACGACAGCGCGTTCTTGCGTATCGTCAATACACCGAAGCGCGAGATAGGCCCGGCAACGTTGCAGAAGCTGGGCGAATGGGCAACCACGCGCAATAAAAGCATGTTTGCCGCCAGTTTCGATATGGGGCTGACACAAACCCTGACCGGGCGCGGCTACGAATCGCTGACTCGTTTTACGCATTGGCTGGGCGAAGTACAGCGTCTGGCAGAGCGTGAACCAGTGGCGGCGGTGCGTGATCTGATCCACGGCATTGATTATGAATCGTGGCTGTTTGAGACTTCGCCCAGCCCGAAAGCCGCTGAAATGCGGATGAAAAACGTCAATACGCTGTTTGGCTGGATGACCGAAATGCTGGAAGGCTCCGAGCTGGATGAGCCGATGACGCTGACTCAGGTCGTCACTCGTTTCACGCTGCGTGACATGATGGAGCGTGGCGAAAGCGACGAAGACCTTGATCAGGTGCAGTTGATGACGCTGCATGCGTCAAAGGGACTGGAGTTTCCGTATGTCTATCTGGTCGGTATGGAAGAAGGGCTACTGCCTCACCAGAGCAGCATCGATGAAGATAACGTGGATGAAGAGCGCCGCCTGGCGTATGTAGGCATTACCCGCGCACAAAAAGAGCTGACGTTTACGCTTTGTAAAGAGCGTCGTCAATATGGCGAACTGGTGCGCCCGGAGCCGAGCCGTTTCCTGCTGGAATTACCGCAGGACGATATCGTCTGGGAGCAAGAGCGCAAAGTGGTGTCGCCGGAAGAGCGGATGCACAAAGGGCAGGCTAACGTGGCGAATATCAAAGCGATGTTGGCGAAAGCCAAAGAGAAGTAATGTGATGGGATGGGCGCGGATGCATCGCGCCTCCAGACAGAATTATTCGACGATCAAAGGCCAGTGGACATAGCTCTGCCACTGGCTTTCCTGCAATACCAGTTCCGCACCCAGTGGATGATTTTCCAGCCAGCCTGACGGCAGTTTCAGGGTCAATGTTTCCCCCTCCACGCTCAGCATAATTTCTGGCAACAGATCATCGCGGCGACGCCCTGCGAACAAAATAGCCAGACGCAGCAAACGGCACAGTCTGTCGGCGACACGCGGCGGAACAGCATTCTGCTGATGAAGCGAAGGCAGATCGACCGGGTTAGTCTGGTTGAACACCAACGTGGCGAGCAGCTTTTTTTGTGCTGGCGTAAAGCCTGGTAAATCGAGATTTTTCACCAGATAGGCGGCGTGCTGTGGAGCTTGCTTGAAATCGACACTCAGGCCGATTTCATGTAAATGGCAGGCACTTAGCAACAAATCGCGGCTTAATGGTTCGATTTCCCAACTTTTCTCACATTGATCGACAAGATGGGAGGCCAGCTGCGCGACACGTTGTGCCTGCTCGGTATCGACCATAAATCGACGCTGGATATTGCGTAACGTACGGTTGCGGATGTCCTGATCGACGGCCAGATGCAGCATGCCGTATACCAGACCTTCACGCAGCGCACCGCCAGCCAACGTCATGCATTGGATATCCAGTTCGCTGAAAATCGCCAGTAAAATGGCAAGTCCACTTGGGAAAACCAGCGCGCGTTCAAGTGTCAGGCCTTCAATCTCAAGTTCTTCAAGACGACCACATTGAATCGCACGTTGTTTGAGTTGCTGGAGCTTGGCGAGCGTAATGCGCTCATCCATGCCTTGCGCCATCATGATTTCTTGCAACGCCTGAACGGTGCCGGATGCGCCAACACACACTTTCCAGCCATGGTGGCGCAATTCGTCAGTAATCGGGCGCAGCACATCGCGTGCGGCCTGTTCGGCAGCATCAAAATGGGCTTGTTCGAGATTTCTGTCAGTAAAGTAGCGTTCGAGCCAGGTAACACAGCCCATGGAAAGGCTGAACAACGAGGTGGTTTGGGCACCGGTTCCGGTCACCAGTTCGGTGCTGGCTCCGCCGATATCCACCACCAGACGGCGATCGTCGCCACCGGTCGTGTGCGCCACGCCCTGATAAATCAGGCGCGCTTCTTCTTCACCGCTGATGACCTGCACCGGGCAGCCGAGGATGTCTTGCGCTTTGGCAAGAAAGGCATCGGCATTAACGGCGAGACGCAGCGTGGCGGTTGCCACGACACGGATTTGAGCGTGTGGAATGTCCTGCAAACGTTCGGCAAACAAACGCAGACATTGCCAGCCCCGTTCCATGGCCTCAGGCGACAGTGTGTTGTCACTGCCTAACCCGGCGGCCAGCCTGACTTTACGCTTGATGCGTGTCAGGGTCTGAATGCTCCCCGCCACTTCGCGCACAACCAGCATATGAAAACTATTGGAACCGAGATCGATAGCTGCATAAAGCGAAGAGGCGGCGCTGAGCATAAGGTTTTTAACCTGAACGTCGACGATTACGTGGTGCGCCGCCGCCAGAACGGCGTGGGCCGTTGCCAGGACGCGGACGCGTCAGGCGCAATGCCTTCGGCAAATCGTTCATCAGTGCATCGGTGTTGTACTTGCTCTGCGGAATCGAGTGACCGATATAGGTTTCGATAGCCGGCAGATTCAGGGCGTACTCTTCACAGGCGAGGCTGATGGAGTGACCGCTGGCGCCAGCACGACCGGTACGACCGATACGGTGTACGTAGTCTTCACAATCATCCGGCAGGTCATAGTTAAAGACGTGGGTCACGGCTGGGATGTGCAGGCCACGAGCAGCAACGTCAGTAGCCACCAGAATATCGAGATCGCCACGCGTGAATTCTTCAAGAATACGCAGGCGTTTTTTCTGTGCTACGTCGCCAGTCAGCAGACCGACACGATGACCATCGGCGGCCAGATGGCCCCAAATGTCTTCGCAGCGATGCTTGGTGTTGGCAAAGATAATGGCGCGATCGGGCCACTCTTCTTCAATTAACGTTTGCAGAAGACGCATTTTCTCGTCATTCGACGGGTAGAAAAGTTCTTCCTGAATGCGGTGTCCGGTTTTCTGCTCCGGCTCCACTTCCACGTACTCGGCGTTATTCATTTGCTCGAACGCCAGTTCACGCACGCGGTAAGACAGCGTGGCGGAGAACAGCATGTTCAGGCGCTGATTCGTTGCCGGCATACGGCGGAACAGCCAACGGATATCTTTAATAAAGCCCAGATCGTACATGCGATCGGCTTCGTCCAGCACCACGACCTGAATCGCGCCCAGGTTAATGTGATTCTGTTTCGCATAATCAATGAGACGGCCCGTGGTGCCGATCAGAATATCGACGCCGCTTTCCAGGACCTTCAATTGTTTGTCGTAACCGTCGCCGCCATAGGCGAGACCCAGCTTCAGGCCGGTGGCGCTTGCCAGCGGTTCTGCATCAGCATGGATTTGAACAGCCAGTTCACGCGTTGGAGCCATGATCAGCGCACGCGGTTGGTTAACCTGGCGGTTCTCTGCGGCAGGGTGAGAGAGAAGATAATGGAACGTTGACGTCAGGAACGCCATCGTTTTGCCGGTTCCGGTTTGCGCCTGACCTGCAACATCACGACCCGCCAGCGTCAGCGGGAGTGCGAGTGCCTGAATGGGCGTGCAATGATGAAACCCTTTTGTTTCAAGGGCTTGAATCACCAGAGGGTGCAGGGCGAAGTCGGAAAACTTCTGTTCTGTTAAATGTGTTTTGCTCATAGTGTGGTAGAATATCAGCTTACTATTGCATTAAGAAAGCGTATCCGGTGAAATAACGTCAACCTTTTAGTTGGCTAAAGCAACATCAGCACGACGTTGATAGTTGATTAATGCTACACCAACACACCAGGCTTATTCCTGTGGAGTTATATATGAGCGATAAAATTATTCACCTGACTGACGATAGTTTTGACACGGACGTACTCAAAGCTGACGGGCTGACCCTCGTTGATTTCTGGGCAGAGTGGTGCGGTCCATGCAAAATGATTGCCCCGATTCTGGATGAAATCGCCGAAGAGTTCGAAGGTAAGCTGACCGTCGCAAAACTGAACATCGATGCGAACCCGGGTACGGCACCAAAATACGGCATTCGTGGTATCCCAACGCTGCTGCTGTTCAAAAACGGTGAAGTTGCCGCAACCAAAGTAGGCGCGCTGTCTAAAGGCCAGCTGAAAGAGTTCCTCGAAGCAAACCTCGCCTGATCCAGCACGGGTGTTGATGCGGCGTCCACTGTTCCGAAAATGTCGGGACCGCTGGACGCCCGCTCTGAGTCGTGCTAAGTTAACGTTGACTTCGTTTTAAACATACCTTATTTAGTTTGAATCTGATTTAGCCAAAACTTCCCGTACCACCTCTTTATTACGCGTGAAGTTGATAGATTCCAGGCTCGTCACTTTTTCCGTCTCGTCGTTTCAGTTCTGCGTCCTTTCCTTTGACCAGGCAACGTACAGACATGAGTTGATGGCCGCAAACAGGCATGGATGACCCTGCCATACCATTCACACATACGTTCGAGATTTACCCCTCACACCACTATGAATCTTACCGAATTAAAGAATACGCCGGTTTCTGAGCTGATTACTCTCGGCGAAAATATGGGGCTGGAAAACCTGGCCCGTATGCGCAAACAGGACATCATATTTGCCATCCTGAAGCAGCACGCGAAGAGTGGCGAAGATATCTTTGGCGACGGTGTGCTGGAGATTCTGCAGGATGGATTTGGTTTCCTCCGTTCCGCAGACAGCTCCTACCTCGCCGGCCCTGATGACATCTACGTTTCCCCCAGCCAAATCCGCCGTTTCAACCTCCGCACAGGTGATACCATTTCCGGTAAGATTCGTCCTCCGAAAGAGGGTGAGCGTTACTTTGCATTGTTAAAAGTTAACGAAGTTAACTATGACAAGCCGGAAAATGCGCGTAACAAGATTCTCTTTGAGAACTTAACGCCGCTGCACGCAAATTCTCGTCTGCGTATGGAACGTGGTAACGGCTCAACCGAAGACTTAACCGCTCGTGTACTGGATCTGGCATCGCCGATCGGTCGCGGTCAGCGTGGTCTGATTGTTGCACCGCCGAAAGCCGGTAAAACCATGCTGCTGCAGAACATCGCACAGAGCATCGCCTACAATCACCCAGATTGTGTGCTGATGGTGCTGCTGATTGATGAACGTCCGGAAGAAGTGACCGAGATGCAGCGTCTGGTGAAAGGTGAAGTTATCGCTTCTACCTTTGACGAACCTGCTTCTCGTCACGTTCAGGTTGCGGAAATGGTTATCGAGAAGGCGAAACGTCTGGTTGAGCACAAGAAAGACGTTATCATTCTGCTCGATTCCATCACCCGTCTGGCGCGTGCCTACAACACCGTAGTACCGGCTTCCGGTAAAGTATTGACCGGTGGTGTGGATGCTAACGCCTTGCACCGTCCGAAACGCTTCTTCGGTGCTGCGCGTAACGTGGAAGAGGGTGGTAGCTTGACTATCATCGCTACCGCACTGGTTGATACCGGTTCTAAAATGGATGAAGTTATCTACGAAGAATTTAAAGGTACTGGCAACATGGAACTGCATTTGGCGCGTAAAATCGCCGAAAAACGCGTGTTCCCTGCTATCGACTACAACCGTTCCGGTACGCGTAAAGAAGAGCTGCTCACCACTCAGGAAGAGCTGCAGAAAATGTGGATCCTGCGTAAAATCATCCACCCAATGGGTGAGATTGACGCGATGGAATTCCTCATTAATAAGCTGGCGATGACCAAAACGAACGATGATTTCTTCGACATGATGAAACGTTCGTAAGTCTCGTAATGCTAAAAACGCCACGCACCTGCGTGGCGTTTTTGTTTTTGGTGCATAAGAAAGCTCATTTTCTGCGACGACAATGTACCTTTATTCCGAATCTCTCTCACTGATCTGCATTTTTTGGTTAGAATACAAACAACTCCTGCAAAACTCGGGCTGATTCCTCTTCTGGAGAATCACTATCATGAGTATACTTTTGCTAATAATTTTCCCAGAGAGCACGCATTGTGAATTTACTGACAGCATGCGCTGATCTGATCAGTATTTTTTTGTTCACAACCTTATTCCTTTTTTTCGCGCGCAAGGCAGCTAAAAGGGTGGGTTTAGTGGATAAACCCAATTACCGTAAACGCCACCAGGGGATGATCCCTCTGGTCGGTGGTATTTCTGTGTTCGCGGGAGTTTGCTTTACCTTCGGTCTTATTGATTACTATATCCCCCATGCCAGGCTTTATCTAAGCTGCGCAGCTGTGCTGGTGGCAATTGGCGCTCTTGATGATCGTTATGACATCAGCGTGAAGTTTCGCGCAATGGTTCAGGCCCTGATCGGGGTTGTGATGATGGTGCAGGGAAAACTGTATCTGAGCAGCCTCGGGTACATCTTCGGTTCTTGGGAACTTGTCCTCGGCCCGTTTGGTTACTTCTTGACGTTGTTTGCAGTATGGGCTGCTATCAATGCGTTCAACATGGTGGACGGTATAGATGGCCTTTTGGGTGGACTTTCCAGCGTATCTTTTGCCGCGATGGGGATAATCCTATGGTTCGACGGGCAATACAGTCTGGCCATGTGGTGTTTCGCTATGATTGCTGCAATCCTTCCCTATGTTTTGCTCAATCTTGGTGTGCTTGGGCGTCGCTATAAGGTCTTTATGGGGGACGCGGGTAGCACGCTGTTGGGGTTCACTGTTATCTGGATACTGTTGGAAACGACCCAAGGAAAAACCCACCCTATAAGCCCGGTGACGGCACTGTGGATTATCGCTATTCCGCTGATGGATATGGTCGCTATCATGTTCCGGCGTCTGCGTAAGGGGATGAGTCCTTTTTCTGCGGACAGACAACATATTCACCACTTGATCATGCGGGCGGGTTTTACATCCAGGCAGGCTTTTGTGCTGATTACCTTGGCTGCGGCTCTATTGGCTGCTGTCGGCGTTGTAGGAGAATACACGCGAGTTATTCCAGAATGGGGCATGTTACTACTGTTTATACTTGCTTTTTTTATGTACGGTTACTGTATAAAACGAGCATGGAAAGTGGCGCGCTTCATCAAACGGGTGAAGCGACGAATTCGTCGGCATAATGGTAAAACGCACCATTTAACCAAATAAATCTGGAAGAAAGATGACACAACAATTACCGGGAGCAAGCTCAGTGAGCGCTGAAAATGAACTGGATATTCGCGGTCTGTTTTGCACGTTATGGGCTGGGAAACGCTGGATTGTCGGGACCGCTGTTCTTTTTGCTCTGATTGTTCTCGTCTATACCTTTTTCGCCAGACAGGAATGGAGCGCTACGGCGATTACGGACCGACCGACGGTTAACATGCTCGGCGGCTACTATTCACAGCAGCAGTTTTTACGCAATCTTGACATCAACGCTAATCTCGCGAGCACAGATCAACCTTCAGTCATGGATGAATCCTACAAAGAGTTCATCATGCAACTGGCGTCGTGGGATACGCGTCGTGAGTTTTGGCTGCAAACGGATTATTTCAAACAGCGTAAATCTGGCAATGCGCGTGCAGATGCGGCATTGCTTGACGATCAAATCAACGATATTCAGTTTACGCCGGGCGATCCGCTGAAAAATCTGAATGACAGCGTCAAGCTGGTGGCTGAAACGGCCCCGGATGCAAACAACCTGTTGCGTCAGTATGTTGCTTTCGCCAGCCAACGTGCCGCTGGTCATTTGAATGACGAACTGAAAGGTGCCTGGGCGGCACGCACTGTTCAGATGAAAGCGCAGGTAAAACGCCAGGAAGCGGTTGCTCAGACCATTTTTGACCGCAAGCTTCATAGCGTTCAGCAAGCATTGAAAGTGGCACAACAGAACAACATCTCGCGAAGTGAAACCGATGTACCAGCGGAGCAGTTACCCGACTCAGAACTGTTCATGCTCGGTCGTCCGATGTTACAGGCACGACTCGAAAATCTGCAATCGGTCGGCCCGGAGTTCGATCTGGATTACGATCAGAATAAAGCGATGTTGACGACACTGAATGTTGGCCCAAGCATGGACTCACGTTTTCAGACCTATCGTTATTTGCGAACGCCAGAAGAACCGGTAAAACGAGACAGCCCACGCCGTGTCTTTTTGATGGTGATGTGGGGCATTGTCGGTGCGTTGATTGGCGCGGGTATTGCACTGGTTCGTCGTCGTACACGATAAAAGAATTTTTTGTGGCAAGAGAGACACTGCTTTCGCCACCCTTTCAAAGAGAATTGATGTGAAAGTATTGACTGTATTCGGCACCCGACCAGAAGCAATCAAAATGGCGCCGTTGGTTCATGCGCTGGCAAAGGACCCTCATTTTGAGGCAAAAGTTTGCGTAACCGCGCAGCATCGGGAGATGCTCGACCAGGTATTAAAGCTCTTTTCCATCGTTCCTGATTATGATCTTAATGTGATGAGCCCAGGGCAAGGGCTGACGGAAATTACCTGCCGTATTTTGCAGGGTTTAAAACCCGTGCTTGAGTCTTTTAAACCGGACGTTGTGTTAGTGCATGGCGATACCACAACGACGATGGCGGCAAGTCTTGCCGCGTTTTACCAGCGTATCCCGGTAGGGCATGTTGAAGCAGGATTGCGTACAGGCGATCTCTATTCGCCATGGCCGGAGGAAGCGAACCGCACCATGACGGGTCACCTGGCGATGTATCACTTCGCGCCAACGGAAAATTCACGCCAGAATCTGCTGCACGAAAACATTTCCGACAACGGTATTGTGGTTACCGGGAATACCGTGATTGACGCGCTTTTCTGGGTGCGTGATCGCGTGTTAAGTGATGAGTCGCTGCGTGCTGAACTGGCCGGGCGCTACCCATTCTTAGACAGTGATAAGAAACTGATCCTGGTAACGGGCCATCGCCGTGAGAGCTTTGGTCAGGGGTTTGAGCAAATCTGCCATGCACTGGCAGAAATCGCTGCTGAAAACCCGGATGTTCAGGTCGTATACCCGGTACATCTTAATCCGAACGTGAGCGAACCGGTAAACCGTATTCTGAGTCAGGTGGATAATGTTTTCCTGATCGAGCCGCAAGATTATTTGCCGTTCGTTTGGTTGATGAACCGCGCCTGGCTCATTCTCACCGATTCCGGTGGCATTCAGGAAGAAGCGCCGTCGTTAGGTAAACCGGTTCTGGTTATGCGTGACACCACGGAACGTCCAGAAGCCGTCGATGCCGGAACGGTCAGGCTGGTAGGCACCAATCGTCAGCATATTGTGAATGAAGTGACACGATTGCTGCGTGATGAACAGGAATATCAGGCCATGAGCCGTGCACACAATCCTTATGGTGACGGTCAGGCCTGTAGTCGAATTTTATCAGCTCTCAAAAACAATCAGGTAACACTATGAGTTTTTCGACCATCTCTGTGATTGGCCTTGGCTATATAGGACTGCCGACGGCAGCAGCATTTGCCTCCCGTCAGAAACAGGTGGTAGGTGTGGATATCAATCAACACGCGGTAGATACCATCAACCGCGGCGAGATCCACATCGTTGAGCCCGATCTTGATGAGGTGGTTAAAACGGCAGTGGCTGGCGGCTATCTGAAAGCCAGTACCACGCCGGTTGAAGCGGATGCATACCTGATTGCAGTGCCAACGCCGTTCAAAGGCGAGCATGAGCCGGATATGGCGTTTGTCGAAGCGGCAGCCAAATCCATTGCTCCGGTGCTT
Organism: Scandinavium sp.; assembly: GCF_036271055.1. GTDB lineage: Bacteria > Pseudomonadota > Gammaproteobacteria > Enterobacterales > Enterobacteriaceae > Scandinavium. The sequence goes on from NZ_DATBBJ010000055.1 coordinate 23,990, forward strand.
AAGAAAGGGGCATTGGTGATTCTGGAATCCACTTCACCAGTGGGCGCAACCGAGCAGGTTGCTCAGTGGTTGGCTGAACTGCGTCAGGATTTAACCTTCCCGCAGCAGGCCGGTGAGCAGGCTGATGTGAATATCGCTTATTGCCCGGAGCGCGTGCTCCCAGGGCAAGTGATGGTTGAACTGATTAAAAACGATCGGGTGATTGGCGGTATGACGCCTGTTTGTTCCGCTCGTGCCAGCGAACTCTACAATATTTTCCTCGAAGGCGAATGCGTGATAACCAACGCGCGCACCGCTGAGTTGTGCAAGCTGACTGAAAACAGTTTCCGCGATGTCAACATTGCTTTCGCCAACGAACTGTCGCTGATATGTGCCGACCAGGGGATTAACGTCTGGGAGTTGATTCGCCTGGCGAATCGTCATCCACGCGTCAATATTCTCCAGCCAGGCCCTGGCGTGGGTGGACACTGCATCGCCGTCGACCCGTGGTTTATCGTGGCGCAAAATCCGCAGCAGGCGCGTTTGATTCGCACCGCGCGCGAAGTGAACGATCACAAACCGCACTGGGTGATGAATCAAGTCAAAGCGATGGTTGCAGATTGCCTGGCCGCCAAAGACAAGCGCGCCAGCGAAATTAAAATTGCCTGCTTCGGCCTGGCGTTCAAACCGAATATCGATGACTTACGTGAAAGCCCGGCGATGGAAATCGCCGAACTGATTGCCGACTGGCACAGTGGCGAAACGCTGGTGGTTGAGCCTAACGTGCATCAATTGCCGAAAAAACTCACCGATAAAGCCATACTCTTAACCCTTGAGGATGCACTGGCGCAAGCCGACGTGCTGGTGATGCTGGTCGATCATAAACAGTTCAAGGCTATCGATGGTGAAAGTATTCAGCAGGCGTTTGTGGTCGATACCAAAGGAGTGTGGCGTTGAAAAAGATTCTGGTGACTGGCGGCGCGGGCTTTATCGGTTCCGCTGTGGTGCGTTACATCATCAGTGAAACCACTGACAGCGTCGTTGTTGTGGATAAACTGACCTACGCCGGAAATCTTGCCTCACTTGCTCCCGTTGCTCAAAACGAGCGCTTCGCTTTTGAACAAGTCGATATCTGTGACCGCCAGGCGTTGGACGACGTGTTATCTCGCCATCAGCCTGACCTGGTCATGCATCTGGCTGCTGAAAGCCATGTTGACCGTTCAATTGATGGGCCCGCGGCGTTTATCGAAACCAACATTGTGGGGACTTACACCCTGCTAGAAGCCGCGCGTGGCTGGTGGAATTCGTTGGAAGCAGAGAAAAAAGCGGCGTTCCGGTTCCACCACATTTCGACCGATGAAGTGTATGGCGATTTGCACGGCAGCGATGACTTCTTCACTGAAACAACACCGTATGCGCCAAGCAGCCCCTACTCAGCCTCAAAGGCGGGAAGCGATCATCTGGTGCGCGCGTGGCTGCGTACATACGGTTTACCCACTGTCGTCACCAATTGCTCTAATAATTACGGGCCGTATCATTTCCCGGAAAAACTGATCCCGTTGACCATCCTGAATGCACTCGCAGGCAAACCGCTGCCGGTTTATGGCAATGGTTTACAGGTTCGCGACTGGCTGTATGTTGAAGATCATGCGCGTGCGCTTTATCGCGTGGTGACTACCGGTACTGTGGGTGAGACATACAATATCGGCGGTCATAACGAACGCAAGAATATCGACGTTGTGCGCACCGTTTGTGCGCTGCTCGAAGAGTTGGTGCCGCAAAAACCAGAAGGCGTGGCGCAGTATCAGGATTTAATCACCTTCGTGACCGACAGGCCCGGACATGATGTGCGTTACGCCATTGACGCCAGCAAAATAGAGCGTGAACTGGGCTGGACGCCCGAAGAGACGTTCGAAACAGGCATGCGCAAAACCGTGCAGTGGTATCTCGACAACCCGTCATGGTGGCAACAAGTGCTGGACGGCAGTTATCAAGGCGAACGTCTCGGCCTGAAAGGCTAACCCTCCCGGGAGGACATATGAAAGGCATTATTCTGGCCGGCGGTTCCGGCACCCGACTGCATCCCATCACCCGTGGCGTATCGAAACAGCTGCTGCCGATCTATGACAAGCCGATGATCTACTATCCGCTGTCAGTGCTGATGCTGGCGGGGATCCGCGAAATTCTTATCATCACTACGCCGGAAGACAAAAGCGCTTTCCAGCGCCTGTTGGGCGACGGTTCGGAATTTGGTATTGAGCTGCATTATGCCGAGCAGGCAAACCCGGACGGCCTCGCACAAGCGTTTATCATCGCTGAAACCTTCCTTGCCGGAGAGCCATCGTGCCTGGTGCTGGGCGATAATATCTTCTTTGGTCAGGGGTTCAGCCCGAAACTGCGTAGCGTGGCGGTACGCACCGAAGGCGCGACCGTATTTGGCTATCAGGTGATGGATCCGGAACGTTTTGGCGTAGTTGAGTTTGACGATAATTTCCGTGCGATCTCGCTGGAAGAAAAACCCAAAGCGCCAAAATCCAACTGGGCTGTCACCGGCCTCTATTTCTACGACCACAACGTGGTGGATTACGCGAAGCGCGTAAAACCGTCCGAGCGTGGTGAGTTGGAAATTACCTCCATCAACCAAATGTACCTCGATGATGGCAAATTGACGGTCGAGCTGCTCGGGCGTGGTTTTGCGTGGCTCGATACCGGCACGCACGACAGCCTGATTGAAGCCAGCACCTTTGTGCAGACGGTGGAAAAGCGTCAGGGATTCAAAATCGCCTGTCTGGAAGAAATTGCCTGGCGTAATGGCTGGCTGAATGACGACGGCGTAAAACGCGCGGCTAACCAACTGCTCAAAACCGGCTACGGCCAATATCTGCTGGAGCTGCTTCGTGCGCGTCCACGCCAGTATTGAGCCTCTCAGTTGGGAGTCGCAGTTTTTCGGTATCGACAGCGCGATTTTGCGCTTTAGCGATGATTCTCCGGAACTGTGTGCCAATGATTTAGCGAACTGGGCGCGGGTGCAGGCTAAAATTCCAGCGCAGCGCACCGACTGGCTCGATGCGTTGCAACAGTTGGGCTTCCAACTGGTAGAAGGCGAAGTCGATTTTAAATTGGCTGTGATAGACGACGTTAATCCACAGGCAGAAATCGCCACCGAGCGTGATATTCCGCAACTGCGGGAGCTCGCCGCACAGGCGTTTGCTCAGAGCCGTTTTCGCGCGCCATGGTATGCCGAAGACGTAAGCGGGCGCTTCTACGCGCAATGGATTGAAAATGCCGTTCGCGGCACGTTTGACCATCAATGCCTGATTTTTCGTGACAATAGCGCCGATGTCCGCGCTTTTGTTTCCCTGCGTCAGTTAAACGAAAGTGAAGCCCGCATTGGGCTGCTGGCTGGGCGCGGCGCGGGTGAAGTCTTAATGCAGACGGCAATGCGCTGGGCGCATGAGCATCAGCTGACAACGCTGCGGGTGGGCACCCAAATGGGCAACACCGCAGCCCTTAAACGTTACATTCAAAGCGGGGCTGTTCTTGAAAGCACCGCCTACTGGTTATACAGGTGACACGATGATTCCCTTTAATGCTCCACCGGTTGTCGGTACCGAACTCGATTACATGCAATCTGCCATGGGCAGTGGAAAACTGTGCGGCGATGGCGGTTTTACCCGTCGCTGTCAGCAGTGGATGGAGCAACGTTTTGGCAGCGCCAAAGTGCTGTTAACACCGTCCTGCACCGCATCGCTGGAAATGGCGGCGCTGCTGCTGGATATCCAGCCCGGCGATGAAGTGATCATGCCGAGTTATACTTTCGTATCCACCGCCAACGCATTCGTGTTGCGCGGGGCGAGAATCATCTTTGTCGATATTCGACGCGATACGATGAACATCGATGAAACGCTGATTGAAGCGGCGATCACTGACAAAACCCGCGCTATCGTGCCGGTGCATTACGCAGGCGTGGCCTGTGAAATGGACACCATCATGGCAATTGCCAAAAAACACGATCTGTTTGTGGTGGAAGATGCCGCACAGGGCGTGATGTCGACCTATAAAGGCCGCGCATTGGGCACCATCGGGCACATTGGCTGCTTTAGCTTCCATGAAACCAAAAACTACACTGCGGGTGGCGAAGGCGGTGCGACGCTGATTAACGACAGCAAGCTGGTTGAGCGTGCTGAAGTGATCCGCGAAAAAGGCACTAACCGCAGTCAGTTCTTCCGTGGTCAGGTCGATAAATACACCTGGCGCGATATTGGCTCCAGCTATCTGATGGCCGATTTGCAGGCCGCTTATTTATGGGCGCAACTGGAAGCGGCAGACCGCATTAATCAGCAGCGCCTGAGCCTGTGGCAAACCTATTACGATGCGCTGAAACCGCTGGCGGATGCGGGTCGTATTGAGTTGCCAACTGTTCCTGCCGATTGTGTTCACAATGCGCACATGTTCTATATCAAGCTGCGCGATGAGGCCGATCGCGGCAAACTGATTGCCTGGCTGAAAGAAGCGGAAATCATGGCGGTGTTCCACTATATCCCGCTGCACTCTTCGCCTGCCGGTGAAGCATTCGGCGAATTCCGTGGTGACGATCGCTTTACCACCCAGGAAAGTGAGCGTTTGCTGCGCCTGCCGCTGTTCTACAATCTGGCGACAGTGAATCAACGTACGGTGATTAACTCCCTGCTGAGCTACTTCGCCTGATATGTCACTGGCAAAAGCTTCAATCTGGACGGCAGCCAGCACGCTGGTCAAAATTGGTGCGGGTCTGCTGGTCGTAAAACTGTTGGCGGTCTCATATGGTCCGTCTGGCGTGGGTCAGGCGGGGAATTTCCGTCAGCTGGTCACGGTATTGGGCGTGCTGGCAGGCGCGGGGATCTTCAACGGCGTCACTAAATTTGTCGCGCAGTATCACGACGACCCTGATCATTTACGTAAAGTCGTAGGCACTTCATCGACAATGGTGCTCGGCTTCTCGACGCTGCTGGCGGTCATTTTCGTGCTTGCGGCCGCGCCCATTAGCCAGGGCCTGTTCGGTCATACTCATTATCAGGGTTTAGTGCGTTTAGTGGCGCTGGTCCAAATGGGGATCGCCTGGGCGAACCTGTTGCTGGCGTTGTTGAAAGGTTTTCGTGATGCGTCCGGAAACGCACTGGCACTGATTGCCGGTAGCCTTATTGGCGTCGCGGCATATTTTGTAAGCTGGCATCTTGGCGGCTACGAGGGCGCATTGCTGGGTCTGGCATTAGTGCCTGCGCTGGTGGTACTTCCGGCGGGCATCATGCTGGCGAAACGCAAAGCGATTCCTTTTGCTTACCTTAAACCACGCTGGGATGCGTTTTATGCCGGGCAGTTAGGCAAATTCACCCTGATGGCGCTGATAACCTCGGTGACATTGCCGGTGGCTTACGTGATGATGCGAAATCTGCTAGCGGCGCATTTCAGCTGGGATGAAGTCGGTATTTGGCAGGGCGTGAGCAGTATTTCCGATGCCTACCTGCAATTTATTACCGCTTCGTTCAGCGTCTATTTACTGCCGACGCTCTCACGATTGACGGTCAAAACAGACATCACCCGTGAAATCGGTAAAGCACTCAAGTTTGTGCTTCCTGCGGTGGCGGCGGCAAGTCTCACCGTCTGGCTGTTGCGTGATTTTGCCATTTGGTTATTGTTCTCCGCGAAGTTCACTGCGATGCGTGACCTCTTCGCGTGGCAACTGGTGGGTGATGTGCTGAAAGTAGGCGCTTACGTCTACGGCTATCTGGTGATCGCCAAAGCCTCGCTGCGGTTTTATATTCTGACAGAAATCAGCCAGTTCACCTTGCTGACTGCGTTCTCACACTGGCTGATCCCGGCGCATGGCGCATTGGGAGCAGCACAGGCCTACATGGCGACCTATATCGTTTATTTTGCGCTGTGTAGCGGCGTATTTTTAATTTGGCGTAAACGCGCATGACTGCACTGATACATGTATTGGGATCGGATATCCCGCACCATAACCAGACCGTCCTGCGGTTTTTCAGCGAAGAGCTGGCGGCTGGCAGTGAGCACGCGCGCGCGTTTATGGTGGTGGGCGATGAAAACGAATTACGCGCCGCTGGCCCGAATCTCTCGGTGACTTTTTATCCCAACAAGAAAGCGCTGGCGACAGCCGTGGTGGCGAAAGCCAAAGTGAACCGTGAACAGCGCTTCTTCTTCCACGGACAGTTCAATACCGGGTTGTGGCTGGCTCTGCTTTCCGGCGGCATTAAGCCCGCGCAGTTTAACTGGCATATCTGGGGCGCGGATCTTTACGAAGTGTCGCGCGGCCTGAAATTCCGTCTGTTTTATCCGCTTCGCCGCCTGGCACAAGGGCGCGTGGGCCGTGTTTTCGCGACGCGTGGCGATTTGAATACCTTTGCAAGTGTGCATCCAAACGTGCAGGGTGAGTTGCTCTATTTCCCGACGCGCATGGATCCATCATTGAACGAGATGGCAAATGAGCAGCGTGACAACCCGACGCTGACCATTCTGGTCGGCAACTCCGGCGATCGCAGCAATGACCACATTGCCGCGCTGAAAGCGATTCATCAGCAGTTTGGCGACACAGTCAATGTTGTGCTGCCGATGGGCTATCCGGCGAGTAACGAGGCTTATATTGCCGAGGTTCGTGCGGCGGGTGCGGCGTTGTTTAGCACAGAACACTTGCAAATCCTCAGTGAAAAACTGGCGTTCGACGATTATCTGGCGCTGCTACGTCGCTGTGATTTGGGTTACTTCCTCTTCCCGCGCCAGCAGGGCATTGGCACATTGTGTCTGCTAATCCAGGCGGGCATTCCCTGCGTGTTGAACCGGGAAAACCCGTTCTGGCAGGATATGGTTGAGCAACACATTCCGGTACTGTTTACCGCTGACACGCTGAACGTCGACATTGTGCGTGAAGCACAGCGACAACTGGCGGGTGTGGATAAAACACAGATCGCGTTTTTCCGTCCAAACTATCTTGAACCGTGGAACCAAGCGTTGCGGGTTGCAGCAGGAGAAGCGCAATGAGCCTGATGCAGTTTACCGGCCTGTTTGTGGTCTGGCTGTTTTCATCGCTGTTTATCGCCACACTGACTTACTTTGAGTTTCGTCGGGTGCGCTTTAACTTTAATGTCTTCTTCTCGCTGCTGTTTTTGCTGACGTTTTTCTTCGGCTTCCCGCTGTCGATGATGTTAGTCTTCCGCTTCGACGTAGGTATCGCGCCGCCTGAAATTTTGCTTCAGGCACAGTTGTCGGCGGTCTGTTTTTATGCGGTTTACTATGTGGCGTACAAAACGCGTTTGCGTGCCTCGCGGCCACTCTCAGAGCGCCGTCCGCTGTTCACCATGAACCGGGTGGAAACGCATCTGACGTGGATGATACTGGCGCTGGTTGCGCTGTTCTGCGTCGGCGTGTTCTTTATGCATAACGGCTTCCTGCTGTTCAAACTGCACTCCTATAGCCAAATTTTCTCCAGTGAAGTCTCTGGCGTGGCGCTTAAACGCTTCTTCTATTTCTTCATTCCGGCGATGTTAGTGGTGTACTTCTTACGCCAGGACAGCAAAGCGTGGATTTTCTTCCTTGTCAGCACTGTGGCATTTGGTTTGCTGACTTATGTGATCGTCGGCGGGACGCGTGCCAACATCATTATCGCTTTCGCCATTTTCCTGTTTATCGGCATCATTCGCGGCTGGATCTCTCTGTGGATGCTGGCGGCGGCGGGTGTGCTGGGCATTGTCGGGATGTTCTGGTTGGCGCTGAAACGCTATGGTTTGAACGTCAGCGGTGACGAGGCGTTCTACACCTTCCTCTATCTGACGCGCGATACCTTCTCGCCGTGGGAAAACCTGGCGCTGCTGCTGCAAAACTACGACAAAATTGATTTTCAGGGACTGGCGCCGATCGTGCGCGATTTCTATGTGTTTATCCCCACCTGGTTGTGGCCCGAGCGGCCTGGCATTGTGCTGAACACCGCCAACTACTTTACCTGGGAAGTGCTGAATAACCATTCCGGGCTGGCGATCTCCCCGACGCTTATCGGTTCGTTGTTGGTGATGGGCGGCGCGTGGTTTATTCCGCTCGGCGCGGTGGTGGTCGGCCTAATCATTAAATGGTTTGACTGGCTCTATCTGCTTGGCAACCGTGAAACGAACCGCTACAAAGCGGCGATCCTGCACAGTTTCTGTTTTGGGGCTATCTTCAACATGATTGTGCTGGCCCGCGAAGGACTCGACTCTTTCGTTTCTCGCGTGGTCTTTTTCCTGGTGGTGTTCGGGCTCTGCCTGCTGATCGCCAAAATGCTTTACTGGCTGCTGGACAGCGCCGGGCTTATCAATAAGCGATCAAGGCCGTTGCCACACCCTCTGGTTTGATAAGGAAACACATGACGGATCCAACAGCAGCGCCGCTTTACACTGTTCGCGGTTTGCAGCTTATCGGCTGGCGCGATATGCAGCATGCGCTCGACTATCTGTATGCCGATGGGCAGATGAGGCAGGGGACGCTGGTAGCGATCAACGCCGAAAAAGTGCTGACGGCGGAAGATAACGCCGAGGTGCGAACGTTGATAGACGCTGCGGAATTCAAATATGCCGATGGCATCAGTGTGGTGCGCTCGATTCGCAAGAAATACCCGCAGGCGAACGTTTCACGCGTCGCGGGTGCAGATCTATGGGAAGCGTTGATGGCGCGAGCAGGAGCGGAAGGCACGCCCGTTTTCTTGATCGGTGGAAAGCCAGATGTTCTCGCTCAAACTGAAGCTAAACTGCGCCAGCAGTGGAACGTCAATATCGCCGGAAGCCAGGACGGGTATTTCAAACCGGAAGAACGGCAGGCGCTGTTTGAGCGCATTCACGCCAGCGGCGCGAAGATTGTCACCGTAGCGATGGGTTCACCGAAGCAGGAAATCTTGATGCGCGACTGCCGTCTGGTTCATCCGGATTCTTTGTATATGGGCGTTGGCGGCACCTATGACGTGTTCACCGGTCACGTAAAACGTGCGCCTAAAATATGGCAAAAGCTGGGGCTGGAATGGCTCTACCGTTTACTGTCGCAGCCAAGCCGTCTTACCCGTCAGCTGCGCCTTCTGCGCTATCTTCGCTGGCACTACACCGGCCAGCTTTAATCTCCCTCGCTTAAAAATGTATTGCACGGAAATTGTGCAATACATTCACGTAACTAATACTTTGTTTGCCATTTCAGCCATTTTAATTAACCATGCGCACCCTTCAAGCCTGTGCATCACTGCGTGCAGACATTTCACAGCAGTGATTCTGTTCAGAACAATAACCGGCTTTGACCGGCACGCGACAAACACACGAGGATTTATGACGGAGAAACAACCGGTGCTGCAGCGAGGGCTGGAAGCGCGACACATTGAACTCATTGCGCTCGGCGGCACCATTGGCGTCGGTTTGTTTATGGGGTCAGCGAGCACGCTCAAGTGGGCGGGTCCGTCAGTATTGTTGGCGTACATCATCGCCGGGTTGTTTGTCTTCTTCATTATGCGTTCGATGGGCGAAATGCTGTTCCTCGAACCGGTTACTGGCTCGTTTGCCGTTTATGCGCATCGTTACATGAGTCCATTCTTCGGCTATCTCACGGCCTGGTCCTACTGGTTTATGTGGATAGCGGTCGGGATTTCAGAGATAACCGCGATTGGCGTGTACACCCAATTCTGGTTCCCGGAGATGGCACAATGGATACCTGCACTTATCGCCGTCGCGTTAGTGGGGTTGGCGAATCTGGCGGCGGTGCGTTTATACGGCGAGCTTGAGTTTTGGTTCGCCATGATCAAAGTCACGACCATTATCGTGATGATTGTCGTGGGGCTGGGCGTTATCTTCTTTGGTTTCGGTAACGGTGGTCACGCCTTGGGCTTCGGCAATCTGACCGAAAATGGCGGCTTCTTCGCGGGTGGTTGGAAAGGCTTCCTGACCGCGCTATGTATCGTGGTTGCGTCGTACCAGGGCGTGGAGCTTATCGGCATTACCGCAGGCGAGGCGAAAAATCCGCAAGTCACATTGCGTAGCGCGGTCGGGAAAGTGCTGTGGCGTATTCTGATTTTCTACGTGGGCGCTATTTTCGTCATTGTGACGATTTTCCCGTGGAACGAAATTGGCAGCAATGGCAGTCCGTTCGTACTGACTTTTGCCAAAATCGGCATCACGGCAGCGGCAGGGATCATCAATTTTGTGGTGCTGACGGCGGCGTTATCCGGCTGTAATAGCGGCATGTACAGTTGTGGCCGTATGCTCTACGCGTTAGCGAAAAACCGCCAACTGCCATCGGCGATTGCGAAAGTTTCGCGTAACGGTGTGCCGGTGGTCGGTGTGGCTGTATCGATTGCCGTGCTGCTGCTCGGTTCTTGCCTGAACTACCTCATTCCGAATCCCCAGCGTGTGTTTGTCTATGTCTACAGCGCCAGCGTGCTGCCTGGCATGGTGCCGTGGTTTGTTATTCTGATAAGCCAGCTGCGTTTTCGCGACGCACATAAACAAGCGATGACCAGCCACCCGTTCCGCTCGGTATTGTTCCCATGGACTAACTATTTAACGATGGCGTTCCTGGTTTGCGTATTGATTGGCATGGGCTTCAACGAAGATACACGTATGTCTCTCTTTGTTGGTGCTATCTTCCTCGCCGTCGTGACGTTGCTGTACAGAGTATTACGCCTTGGTCGTGTGGGTGAGGCACATAAATCGCAGGAATAAACATCAAAACGTGCAAAGCATAACCAAACGAGAAATTTCTTTAAAAAGAGACTAGACAGCATCGCGTGAAGTCCGTAATATCCGACCCCGCAACGGCGCTAAGCGCCCGTAGCTCAGCTGGATAGAGCGCTGCCCTCCGGAGGCAGAGGTCTCAGGTTCGAATCCTGTCGGGCGCACCATTTACCCGGTGCTGGAGCTGCGGTGGTCTGTAATGAAATTACAGGGCCGCGTGAAAAGAATATCAGTGGTGGCTATAGCTCAGTTGGTAGAGCCCTGGATTGTGATTCCAGTTGTCGTGGGTTCGAATCCCATTAGCCACCCCATTATTGATAAGTTGTGACATGCGACGGTGGCGGAATTGGTAGACGCGCTAGCTTCAGGTGTTAGTGTCTTAACGGACGTGGGGGTTCAAGTCCCCCCCCTCGCACCACGACTTAAAGAATTGAACTAAAAATTCAAAAAGCAGTACATCGGCGAGTAGCGCAGCTTGGTAGCGCAACTGGTTTGGGACCAGTGGGTCGGAGGTTCGAATCCTCTCTCGCCGACCAATTTTGAACCCCGCTTAGGCGGGGTTTTTTCTATTCTGAATTCGGCATTTCTGCCTCAAGCAATAAAATCTCAGGTTCTAAATCCCGCACAAATGAATATGTCTCCAGATGGCGACATTTAATTCCCTGATTTTAAGTAAAATCGTATTTGCCTTATTTTTGCGTCGCCGTTTAGCGACATCTCATCTATTCCTAAATAGCGTAAACCCCTGATAATGAGGGGTGCAAGAGTGGCACACCTTGTGCAATAATATCGGTGTAGATGCTCATTCCATCTCTTATGTTCGCGTTTACGCCTCATAAATCCAGGAATGACGCAGAGCCGTTTACGGTGCTTATCGTCCACCGACAGATGTCGCTTCGGCCTCATCAAACACCATGGACATAACGTTGAGTGAAGCACCCATTGTTGTCAAAAGATCTGTTTTAACGCCTGCCCTGTTTTCAGAGCAGGCGTTTTTTTATGGGTTTAATTCTGATAGCGGAATAAACGAAGAGAAAGGCGTGACCGGAAGTGGAAAAAAGAAAGGAGCCTCAAAGGCTCCTTCAGATTATGTCACGCGCAGCACTCAGGATGGTGGGTTGTTCTGTAGCGTCAGTAACAGTCCGTCACGGCGCATGGCGGCGGCTTCTTCCGGCTGATGCAGTCTGTCGAGGGCATCTGCCAGCCAGGCGTAATCAAACGCGTCTGGACGCTGTTTTAACGCCGCGCGGAAAGCCACGGTAGCTTCTTGCCATTCACCGTGTTTCATCAGCGACTGGCCCAGCGTACTCCACAGCAGAGGACGGTCGCCCACGCTTTTAATCTGCTGACGCAGGACTTTTTCAAGCTGCTCAGGATTGTTGGTTTTCAGACGTGGAACCGGCAGCAGCAGACGGTCATCATACTGGCGCTTCAGGCCATCAATGATAATTTGTTGAGCCATGTCATGATCGTCACACTCGATAAGGTGATCGGCCATGGCGACTTGCAATGGTACTTGCTGACGGGTTTTACGGCCCTGGTTTTTCCACCATTCGCGCAGGCCATCGCTGCCCTGATCGGCCCGCGCCTGATCCATCAAACCAATCCACGCTTGTTGTTCAAGTGCATCACGATGCGCTTCATCACCCACGTTAGCTTTCGCCATTGATGGAATGATTTCCAACAGCGAGCCCCATGCGCCTGTGCGCATATAGGCCTGTTCAGCAAGTCGCAGGACTTCCGGATGACGTGGAGCAATTTCGAGTAATCTGTCTACGCCATGGCGTGCGGCATGATCTTCGTTACGTGCCAGTTGTATACGCACGCGAGTGATCTCAACCGGGATCAAATCGTTGCCAGCACTTTCTGCGGCACGTTCCAGATGTTGGTTAGCACGTACTTCATCGCCACGCTGTTGCGCCGCTTCAGCGGCTAACAGATAGTTCACCACCGGCTGCTCAGCGTGATCGGCATTCTTCGACATCAGCTTTTCTACTTGCTGATAATCGCCTTCTGCCAGTTTCAACAGCGCCTGTTCGGTTTGTTTGCGTGCGCGACGTCGTTTGCGTCCGACAAACCAGCCACGGGTGTGTGCCCCGGTGCGGAAGATGCGACGCAGCAGCCATTCAATCGCGAACAGCACCACCATGGTCAGGACCATAATGATCACCAGACCGGTGACGCTGGTTTCAATGTTGTAGTTATCCGTCTGGATCAGGACATAGCCCTGATGACCTGCGACGATCGGGCCCACAACGATCCCGGCGATCAGCAATGCAAAGAGCAGTAAGACTTTCAGCATGCTTATTCTCCTTGCGGTGCAGTAGCGGGTGCGGTGTCAGCCTGCGATGCTGCACTCGGTGCAACGGAAGGCTGTGACAACAGATTACGCACGCGGGTCTGCATCAGTTTTTCCAGAAGCGCCTGGCTCTGCAGCGTTTCCGGCACATCCATATTGATGTTCTGCTGACTCAGAGAGTCCAGCTCATCCAGGAACGCTTTGGTGGTGGCATCGTCGGTGTCGTAGTACGCACGCACCCACGTGGAGACGTTATCCAGTGCCTGTTTATAGGTTTGTTGCTGATGACGCGGGATAGCCTGGGCGGCAACCAACAGACGTGAGCGAAGGTTTTCACGCAGGTAGACGTCCTGGTTCGGCGCTAACAGCGGAACCGCGGTTTCATCACGGCGACGAATGGTGATAAAGCCATCCATAAAGTTCTGCCAGCTTTTTTGCAGATTAACGCGCCATTCGCCGAGTGAACTGGAGAGTTCACCGCCGTCGTCGTCCATCGGGGAATCATCGGTAGAGTTATCGGCCAGACGCAGGTTATCTATCTGATTAGACAGTTGATTAATCTTGAGAATGATACCGTCGTAATCGACCTGCGCAACGCCAGAGAGGCTCGCGATATCGTCAGTAATAGCGCGACGGGCGTTGATCAGGCTCGGGTCATTCATGTCTGCCAGACTTGCATCGGCGCTTTTCAGCAACGCCGCTGCGGTGGTGACATCCTGATCGCTCCACAGTTTGCGACCCGCCAGTTTGACCAGGAAATCGGCCTGCGCCAGTTGCCAGGTTTTAGCATCGCTCCCGGAAATCGTTGCCACTTTTTGTTGCAGTTCGTCTAGCTGTTTATCCTGCGCGGCTTGCTGCTGTTTCGCGGCGCTAAGCTGTTCAGCCTGCTGTTTAATCACGCCTTCCAGTTCGCTTTTCTGCGATTCTTGCGCTTTTTGCAGGGCGGTCACTTGATTGACCAGCGTGTCGTTAGCAGAGGTCTGGCTGGTGCCTTGCTGTTTCACGAGACCATACAGGCCAATGCCTGCCGCCAGTGCGATGGCAATTGCCAACACGCTCAGCGCCAAAGGGGCTTTGTTGCTGCTTTTCTTCTCAGCGCTTTTCTTTTCAGCATTCTCCGGCTGTGGCGTTACATCCACGGCCTCCCTGGTCTCTTCAACCACGGCGGAGTTCTCTTTTTGTTCCGTCATTATGGCTTCCAATGTTGAGAGTTATTGTAAAGCACGCAGCAGCGCGTCGTTGTCGGCGCTATCGGCTACCTTGATGTTTTTCCAGCCCAATTCCCGGGCCAGTTCTGCCAAGCGCTCACTCACCACAAGCACCTCGCAGTGTAACAACCATTGCTCGCGATACCATTGCGGAATAAGCGAAAACAACTGTTCTAACATTTCGCCGCTGGTGATGACCAGTCGGGTCACCCCGCGCGATTGCCAGCGCATGGCTTCTTCCGCACCGTCATAATGACGGTTACTGCGTTGATAACATTCGCAAAAAATTACCGTGGCACCGCGACTTTGCAACGTTTCGCCGAGCAACTCCCGACCGCCGTTTCCACGCAAAATCAGCACTTTCTTGCCTGCAACGTTTTGTAATTCAGGTAATTGTAGCAACACTTCGCTGATTTCCCGATCGAGGGGATAGCGAACGTCAATGCTGCTGACTTTATGCAATGCCAGGCCGGTGGTGCGGCCAATGGAGAAATAGCGTGGTGCGTCAGGCCAGCGTTGCCCGAGCTGCTGTAACTGCGCGTGGGCAAACTCGACGGCGTGCTGCGAAAGGGCGATGAGCAGATCGCCGTCGTCCAATGCGTGCAGATGCGCCGCCAACTGTGGCAGTTCACGACCGGGGGTAAATTCAATTAACGGAAAGCTCCAGGCCTCTCGCCCCAGCGCGCGCAGGCGGCTGACAAGTTCTTCCCCTTGGGGAGACGGGCGAGTGACCAGAATGCTCATTCAGGGGCTTCTCCGTTATAGACGTCTGCGAGGATTTCGCGGGCGCCGTTATTCAGCAGTTCTTCAGCCAGTGAAATGCCGAGTTTTTCGGCGTCTTCTGCAGGCCCGCGACGTTCACCGCGTACCATTTGACTGCCATCCGGTGCGCCAACTAAAGCGCGCAGCCAGATTTCACCGTTGCTTAATTCAGCATAGCTGCCAATCGGCACCTGACAGCCTCCTTCGAGGCGAGTATTCATTGCTCGTTCGGCGCAGACGCGCACGGCAGTGTCGGTATGATTCAACGGTGCGAGCAGTGCATGAGTCCGTTCGTCGTCGAGACGACACTCAATGCCCACGGCACCTTGACCTACAGCTGGCAGAGATTGTTCAGGCGATAACGCCTGGCGGACTCGGTCTTCCAGACCCAGACGTTTCAGCCCTGCCACTGCCAGAATTATCGCATCATAATCGCCGTTATCGAGCTTACCGAGGCGAGTCCCAACGTTACCGCGCAGCGAGCGAATCACCAGATCCGGGCGGTCGGCAGCCAGTTGGCACTGACGGCGTAAACTTGACGTGCCAACCACGCTGCCTTTTGGCAATGCGTCGATGGAATCAAAGTGGTTGGAGACAAACGCATCACGCGGATCTTCACGCTCGCAAATCGTCGTCAGGCCGAGACCTTCGGGAAATTCTACCGGAACGTCTTTCATAGAATGCACGGCGATATCGGCGCGGTTTTCAAGTAGCGCAAGTTCCAGCTCTTTGACAAATAACCCTTTACCGCCCACTTTCGCCAGCGGCGTATCAAGGATCACATCACCGCGCGTCACCATTGGCACCAGCTCTACCTGTAGCCCTGGATGGCACGCCATCAGCCTGTCTTTCACGTAATGTGCCTGCCAAAGTGCGAGTGGACTTTGGCGTGTGGCAATTCTTAAAACTTTGTCTAACATGCTTGTTACCGTCGTTATCGTCCGCTAGTCATCCTAACATTGTTGCTATAAGGATGTTAGTTTTCGAGTTTTTCTGAAAATGAGCAAAAAGGGATGCGAGGGCGTGTTGAAGAATTTACAGTTGTTAATTGATGCTAAACTTGTTAGTAGCGCAACTTTCTTTACGGTCAATCGGCAAGGTGTTAGATTGATCACGTTTTAAACCGTTTGTTAGCCCGCACCACACCATCATGGCGACAGACGGTAGCGGTTCTTGTTGAAATTCTAAAAGCCTCCGTATCCCTTGCAGTTCACCGCCTTAGCGATACGCCAGGTTTTAACATCAGGCGATATGTCTTGTACCTCTATATTGAGACACTGAAACAGAGACTGGATGCCATTAATCAATTGCGCGTGGATCGCGCGCTTGCTGCCATGGGGCCGGCTTTTCAGCAGGTCTATAGTCTTCTGCCGACATTGCTTCACTATCATCATCCGCTGATGCCGGGTTACCTTGACGGTAATGTACCCAAAGGCATTTGCCTCTACACGCCTGATGAAACCCAACGCCACTACCTTGACGAGCTGGAACTGCATCGCGGCATGCCGCCGCAGACCACTGTCAAAGGCGAACTGCCGATCACCGCTGTGTACTCAATGGGGAGCACTTCCTCCGTGGGGCAAAGCTGTTCTTCCGATCTCGATATTTGGGTCTGTCATCAGGCCTGGCTTGATAATGAAGAACGTCAGCTGTTGCAGCGTAAATGCAGCCTGCTTGAAAGCTGGGCCGCGTCGCTGGGTGTCGAAGTCAGCTTCTTCCTGATCGACGAAAACCGTTTCCGCCATAACGAAAGTGGCAGCCTCGGCGGCGAAGATTGCGGTTCAACCCAGCACATCTTGCTGCTCGACGAATTTTATCGCACCGCCGTGCGTCTCGCAGGCAAACGTATTCTGTGGAATATGGTGCCATGCGAAGAAGAAGAGCATTACGACGATTACGTCATGAAGCTCTACTCGCAGGGCGTGCTCACGCCAAACGAATGGCTGGATCTCGGCGGCATGAGTTCGCTCTCTGCTGAAGAATATTTCGGTGCCAGCCTGTGGCAGCTCTATAAAAGCATCGATTCACCGTACAAAGCGGTGCTGAAAACCCTGCTGCTCGAAGCCTATTCCTGGGAATATCCAAACAGTCGTCTGCTGGCAAAAGATATTAAACAGCGTCTGCACGATGGCGAGATTGTGTCATTCGGCCTCGACCCGTACTGCATGATGCTTGAGCGCGTAACGACCTATCTGCAAGCCATTGATGACCACACTCGTCTGGATCTGGTGCGTCGATGTTTCTATCTGAAAGTGTGCGAGAAACTCAGCCGTGAACGCGCCTGTGTCGGCTGGCGTCGTGAAGTGATTGGTCAGTTGGTGAAAGAGTGGGGCTGGAGCGAAGAGCGTCTGGCGATGCTGGATAACCGCGCCAACTGGAAGATTGACGAAGTTCGCGATGCGCACAACGAATTGCTCGATGCGATGATGCAGAGCTACCGCAATCTGATTCGCTTCGCGCGTCGTAATAATCTCAGCGTTTCTGCAAGCCCGCAGGATATCGGCGTTCTGACGCGTAAACTGTACGCGGCGTTTGAAGCGCTGCCGGGCAAAGTCACGCTGGTGAACCCGCAAAT
Source organism: Scandinavium sp. (assembly GCF_036271055.1). Lineage (GTDB taxonomy): Bacteria > Pseudomonadota > Gammaproteobacteria > Enterobacterales > Enterobacteriaceae > Scandinavium. The sequence continues at coordinate 41,543 of NZ_DATBBJ010000055.1, forward strand.
TTCCCCGGATCTTTCCGAACCAAACCTGACCTTTATCCATGTGCCGCCGGGCCGTGCTAACCGCACTGGCTGGTATCTCTACAACCGCGCGCCAAACATGGAATCGATCGTCAGTCATCAACCGCTCGAATATAACCGTTATCTTAATAAGCTGGTGGCGTGGGCCTGGTTCAACGGCCTGCTGACGTCACGCACCCGCCTGTTTATTAAGGGCAACGGCATTGCCGACCTGGCAAAATTGCAGGAGATGGTCGCCGACGTATCGCACCACTTCCCGCTGCGTCTGCCAGCGCCGACGCCGAAAGCGTTGTACAGCCCATGCGAAATTCGCCATCTGGCGATCATCGTCAATCTCGAGTATGACCCGACCGCTGCGTTCCGTAATCAGGTCGTGCATTTCGATTTCCGTAAGCTGGATGTGTTCAGCTTCGGCGAAGAGCAAAACTGCTTAGTGGGCAGCGTCGATCTGCTGTATCGCAACTCGTGGAACGAAGTGCGTACACTGCATTTCAACGGCGAGCAGGCGATGATTGAAGCGCTGAAAACGATTCTCGGCAAAATGCATCAGGATGCGGCCCCGCCGGATAGCGTGGAAGTGTTCTGCTACAGCCAGCATTTGCGTGGCCTAATCCGTACCCGCGTGCAGCAGCTGGTTTCTGAATGCATCGAACTGCGTCTTTCCAGTACGCGTCATGAAACAGGGCGCTTCAAAGCGCTGCGTGTGGCGGGGCAAACCTGGGGACTGTTCTTCGAGCGTCTGAATGTGTCGGTGCAGAAACTGGAAAACGCCATTGAGTTTTATGGTGCAATTTCCCACAACAAACTGCACGGTCTGTCGGTGAAGGTTGAAACCAACCAGGTGAAATTGCCGCCAGTGGTCGACGGTTTCGCCAGCGAAGGCATTATCCAGTTCTTCTTTGAAGAGAGCAGCGAAGACAACGGTTTTAATATCTACATTCTGGATGAGAGCAACCGGGCAGAGGTGTATCACCACTGCGAAGGCAGCAAAGAGGAACTGGTGCGCGACGTCAGTCGTTTCTACTCGTCCTCGCATGACCGCTTTACCTACGGCTCAAGTTTTATCAACTTCAACCTGCCGCAGTTCTACCAGATTGTGAAAGTCGACAACCGCGTGCAAGTAGTGCCGTTCCGCACCCAGGCTATCGCTGCCGTTGCGCCTGCCAATCAGGACGCAACGGCTCCGCAGTTACAGCAGTACTTTTCTTAACGGAAAGTCACGGTTTCGCCTGCTTGCTGCGTGGCGGCCTGCTCCAGCAAATCCCAGAAGGCTTCACCGCTGCGATCGCACACCCACACATCGTCTTTTAAATCGAAATGATAGCCGCCTTGTTTGGTGGCTAACCATACCTGATGCAAAGGCTCCTGGCGGTTAATGATGATTTTGCTGCCATTTTCGAAGCTTAACGTCAGCACGCCGCCGTTAATTTCACAATCGATATCGCTGTCGCCATCCCAGTCGTCAAGGCTCTCTTCGATGGTCATCCACAACTGGTCTGCAAGGCGGTGAAACTCACTGTCGTTCATTGTTCTTTTCCATTATCAGGTGATGGCGGCAGTATAACGCGAAACAATTCCCGTTGCAGTCAGGCGCTAAACGCTTGCTTTTACATCTTCTCCTGCGATGATAGAAAGCAGAAAGCATCAACCACAGGCACTATAAGAATGAAGAACTTTTTTCGACCGCTGGTCCTTTTGGCTGCATTATTGACTCTGTCGGGCTGTGGCCTGAAGGGGCCGCTCTATTTTCCGCCGGCAGATAAAAGCGCGGCTCCGCCGACTCAGCCGGTGAATCCGGGTACTCAGACCACCGAACCGACGCGTAACGATCGTGGCGATAATGGTGGCCCAACTCAGGTCAACTACTAACAAGAAGCCGTTGTTTCTGCGTGGATGGAGTCAATGATGCAGTTCTCTAAAATGCACGGCCTGGGCAATGATTTCATGGTCGTCGATGCGGTAACGCAGAATGTGTTCTTTTCTCCGGAGCTGATCCGCCGCCTGGCCGATCGGCATCACGGCGTTGGCTTCGATCAACTGCTGGTGGTTGAACCCCCGTACGACCCCGATCTCGATTTCCACTACCGTATCTTTAACGCTGACGGTAGCGAAGTGTCTCAGTGTGGCAACGGTGCGCGCTGCTTTGCACGCTTCGTACGTATCAAAGGCCTGACCAATAAACGTGATATTCGCGTCAGTACCGCCAATGGCCGTATGGTATTAACCGTAACGGATGACGAATTGGTGCGGGTGAATATGGGTGAGCCTAACTTCGAGCCTTCGCAGGTTCCCTTCCGGGCGAACAAAGCGGAAAAGACCTATATTATGCGTGCAGCCGAGCAAACCATAATGTGCGGCGTTGTCTCGATGGGGAATCCGCATTGCGTGATTCAGGTCGATGACGTTGATACTGCTCCGGTGGAAACATTAGGGCCAGTGATGGAAAGCCATGAACGTTTTCCTGAGCGTGCCAATATCGGTTTTATGCAGGTGGTAAAAAACGACCACATCCGTTTGCGCGTCTTCGAGCGCGGCGCGGGTGAAACCCAGGCCTGTGGAAGCGGCGCCTGTGCGGCTGTTGCCGTAGGCATTCAGCAGGGGCTGCTGGCCGAAGAGGTACGCGTAGAATTGCCAGGCGGGCGGTTGGATATCGCCTGGAAAGGACCGGGTCAACCGCTGTTTATGACGGGCCCGGCGGCACACGTCTACGACGGATTTATTCATTTATGAAACCAATCGGGGAAGAACAGCAGGCAGAATTGAACGCGCTCGATGATCGGGCGGTGGTCGACTATCTGCTGCAACATCCTGAGTTCTTTATTCGCAATGCTCCGGCAGTAGAGCAGATGCGCGTGCCGCATCCGGTTCGCGGTACGGTGTCGTTGGTCGAATGGCATATGGCGCGAGCGAGAAATCACATTAACGCGCTGGAAGAGAACATGACGATGCTGGTGGAACAGGCGACGGCGAACGAAAGCCTGTTCTATCGCCTGCTGCATCTGCAAACGCGTCTGGCGGCAGCGGAAAGTCTGGATGACCTGCTTAATCGCTTCCATCGTTGGGCGCGTGATTTGGGCCTGGCAGGGGCAACCGTGCGCCTGTTTGCCGATCGCTGGCGCATTGGCGCACCGTCTAAATTCACTCAACTGGCGCTCTCGCGTCAGGCATTCGAACCGATCCGCATTCAGCGTTTGGGTCAGGGGCCGCATTTTCTCGGCTCGCTGAACGGTCCTGAATTATTAGTGATGATGCCCGATGCTAAAGCCATTGGCTCGGTGGCGATGTCGATGCTGGGCAGCGATGGCGATCTCGGCGTGGTGCTATTCAGCAGCCGCGATCTACATCATTATCAGGCGGGTCAAGGCACGCATCTGCTGCAGGAAATCTCCCTGATGTTGCCCGGTTTGTTGGAGCGTTGGGTCGAGCGCGTATGACGTCGTCTCCGCTTGCCGCGTCCACCGAACGCTTCCTGCGCTATCTCGGCGTCGAACGCCAGCTCAGCCCCATCACTTTGCTCAACTATCAGCGTCAGCTTGATGCCATTATTGCTTTAGCCGAAGAAAGCGGCGTGAAAAGCTGGCAACAATGTGACGCTGCGGTGGTGCGCAATTTCGCTGTGCGTAGCCGTCGTAAAGGGCTAGGCCCGGCAAGTCTCGCACTGCGTTTGTCGGCCTTGCGTAGCTTTTTCGATTGGCTGGTGAGCCAGGGCGAATTACCGGCTAATCCGGCGAAAGCGGTCTCTGCACCGAAAGCCCCTCGTCACCTGCCGAAAAATATTGATGTCGATGATGTTAACCGGCTGCTGGATATCGATCTCAACGATCCGCTGGCAGTGCGCGACAGGGCGATGCTCGAAGTGATGTACGGCGCGGGATTGCGTCTGTCCGAACTGGTCAATCTCGACATTAAGCATCTCGATCTGGAATCCGGTGAAGTGTGGGTGATGGGCAAAGGCAGCAAAGAGCGCCGTTTGCCGATTGGCCGCAATGCCGTGCACTGGATTGAGCATTGGTTAGATTTGCGTGGCCTGTTTGGCAGTGAAGAAAACGCGCTGTTCTTGTCGAAGCTCGGGAACCGTATTTCGGCGCGTAACGTGCAAAAACGTTTTGCGGAGTGGGGTATCAAGCAGGGGCTGAACAGCCATGTGAATCCGCATAAACTGCGCCACTCCTTTGCCACCCATATGCTGGAATCCAGCGGTGATTTGCGCGGCGTGCAGGAATTGCTCGGTCACGCCAATCTCTCGACGACGCAAATCTATACCCATCTTGATTTTCAACACCTTGCTTCGGTGTATGACAAGGCACACCCACGCGCCAAACGGGGAAAATAATGCGTTTTTACCGCCCACTCGGCCAGATAGCCGCTCTCACGTTCGATCTGGATGACACCCTTTACGACAACCGGCAGGTGATTCGCCGGACGGAAAAAGAGTCATTAGCGTTCGTTCGCAATTATCATCCCGCGTTACAGGCGCTGGAAAACAGCGATTTTCATCAATTGCGTCAATCGCTGCGCCAGGCCGATCCGGACATTTATCACGACGTGACCGAATGGCGACGTCGTGCGGTTGAGCAGGCGATGCTGAACGCCGGGCTGACGGCGAGAGAAGCGACCGTTGGCGCCAATGCAGCGATGGCGAATTTTGCCCAATGGCGCAGTGCGATAGACGTGCCGCAGGAAACGCACGACACCCTCGCGCGTCTGGCAGAAAAATGGCCGCTGGTGGCTATCACTAACGGCAACGCGCAGCCAGAGCTGTTCGGCCTGAACGACTATTTTAAGTTTGTGCTGCGTGCGGGCCCCGATGGGCGCTCGAAGCCGTTCAGCGACATGTACCATCTGGCCGCAGAACGCCTTGATGTGCCGCTGAAGCAGATCCTGCACGTGGGCGATGATCTAACGACGGATGTCGCAGGCGCGATCCGCTGTGGCATGCAGGCCTGCTGGATAAACCTGCTCGACGGCGATTTGATGCAAATAGCCGACAGCCGTCTGTTACCTCACCTCGAAATTTCGCGGTTGGCATCCCTCACTACGCTGATATAATCATCAGCAACTCTGTATAAATTCCCAGGGGTTCTGTGAACCCCGACATTCTTCGGCGGTGCCAATGGACGTTTCTTACCTGCTCGACAGCCTCAATGACAAACAGCGTGAAGCCGTGGCGGCGTCGCGCACTAACATGCTGGTGCTGGCAGGGGCGGGAAGCGGAAAGACGCGCGTGCTGGTGCACCGTATTGCGTGGCTGATGAGCGTGGAAAACTGCTCGCCCTATTCGATTATGGCCGTGACGTTTACCAACAAAGCGGCAGCAGAAATGCGCCATCGTATCGGTCAATTGATGGGCACAACGCAGGGCGGCATGTGGGTCGGTACGTTCCACGGCCTGGCGCACCGTTTGCTGCGTGCGCACCATCTGGACGCTAACTTACCGCAGGATTTTCAGATCCTCGACAGCGAAGATCAGCTGCGACTGTTGAAACGTCTGATCAAGGCGATGAACCTCGATGAGAAGCAGTGGCCGCCGCGCCAGGCGATGTGGTACATCAACGGTCAGAAAGACGAAGGATTGCGCCCGCATCATGTCCAAAGTTTCGGCAACCCGGTGGAGCAAACCTGGCAAAAGGTTTATCAGGCCTATCAGGAAGCCTGCGATCGCGCAGGGCTGGTGGATTTCGCCGAGCTATTGTTGCGCGCACACGAGCTGTGGCTCAACAAGCCGCACATTTTGCAGCACTACCGCGAACGCTTTACCAACATTCTGGTCGACGAATTCCAGGATACCAACAACATTCAGTACGCCTGGATCCGCATGCTGGCAGGCGACAGCGGCAAAGTGATGATCGTCGGCGATGATGACCAGTCGATCTACGGCTGGCGCGGCGCACAGGTCGAAAACATCCAGCGTTTTTTGAACGATTTCCCCGGTGCGGAAACTATCCGTCTGGAGCAGAACTACCGTTCAACCAACAATATTCTGAGTGCCGCTAACGCCCTGATTGAAAACAACAACGGGCGATTGGGCAAAAAGCTGTGGACCGATGGCGTCGACGGCGAACCGATCTCACTCTATTGCGCGTTCAACGAACTGGACGAAGCGCGTTTTGTGGTGAGTCGTATTAAAGCCTGGCAGGACAACGGCGGTCAGCTTGAACAATGCGCCATTCTCTATCGCAGCAACGCCCAGTCGCGTGTGCTGGAAGAAGCGTTGTTGCAGGTCAGTATGCCGTACCGTATTTATGGCGGGATGCGCTTCTTCGAACGCCTGGAGATCAAAGATGCGCTGTCGTATCTGCGTCTGATTGCCAACCGCAACGACGATGCAGCGTTTGAACGTGTGGTGAATACGCCAACGCGTGGCATCGGCGATCGCACGCTGGACGTGGTGCGTCAGGCCTCTCGTGATCGTCAACTGACGCTGTGGCAAGCCTGTCGTGAACTGTTGAAAGATAAAGCCCTCGCAGGGCGTGCGGCTAGCGCCTTACAACGCTTTATGGAGCTTATCGACGCACTGGCGCAGGAAACGGCCGACATGCCACTGCACGTGCAAACCGACCGCGTAATCAAAGATTCCGGCCTGTTCATGATGTATGAACAAGAGAAAGGCGAGAAAGGCCAGACGCGCATTGAGAACTTAGAGGAACTGGTGACGGCGACGCGCCAGTTCAGCTACAACGACGAAGAAGAAGATTTAATGCCATTGCAGGCGTTCTTGTCTCACGCGGCGCTGGAAGCGGGCGAAGGGCAAGCAGACACCTGGCAAGATGCGGTGCAACTGATGACATTGCACTCAGCGAAAGGACTGGAGTTCCCGCAGGTGTTTATTGTCGGCGTAGAAGAGGGCATGTTCCCGAGCCAGATGTCGCTGGATGAAGGCGGGCGTCTGGAAGAAGAACGCCGTCTGGCGTATGTCGGCGTGACGCGCGCGATGCAAAAGCTGACGCTGACCTATGCCGAAACCCGCCGTCTGTACGGCAAAGAGGTTTACCATCGCCCGTCTCGCTTTATCGGCGAATTGCCGGAAGCGTGCGTGGAAGAAGTTCGCTTACGCGCCACTGTGAGCCGCCCGGTAAGCCATCGTCAGATGGGCACGCCGATGTCGGAAAACGACACGGGCTACAAGCTGGGCCAGCGCGTACGTCACCCGAAATTTGGCGAAGGCACGATTGTGAATCTGGAAGGAAGCGGGGAACACAGCCGTTTACAGGTGGCGTTCCAGGGCCAGGGTATCAAATGGTTAGTGGCGGCTTATGCACGCCTCGAAAATGCATAACCATAAGAAATACATAATAAATTTTTAATATTCTGTGAGTCTTAAACGCCAGAGTGGGGGAAATCCGCCCTGGCGCTTCGCTCTCTGTTGACGCTGCATTTAGGCTGGCGTAACATGCGCACACGAATACGCTAAGAGGACTGATACCTTGGACACACCCAGTAGATACTGGCTCAATTTCCTGCAATCCAGGAACAACTCCTAAGGCTATCACCCGACGCTGATGGCCTTAGAGGTTGTCAGTGACATGCAATATTCCCGTCGCTCTGAGTCAGGCTTAATGGTCTGAAACCCCCGATGTTTCTGTGTGCCCACCGTACTGTCCGATAATTTTTTGCATTGGGAGTCCCGGTCATGCTGAGCGCATTTCAACTGGAAAACAATCGCTTAACGCGTCTTGAGTCGGATGACATCGAACACCTTGCCACCTCGGTATGGGTTGATTTGGTGGAGCCGGACGACGAAGAGCGTAACCGCGTACAGACAGAACTGGGCCAAAATCTGGCAACACGTCCTGAGCTGGAAGACATCGAAGCCTCGGCCCGTTTCTTTGAAGACGAAGACGGGCTGCACATTCACTCCTTCTTCTTCTTCGAAGATGCTGATGACCACGCCGGTAACTCCACAGTGGCGTTTACCATTCGCGAAGGTCGCCTGTTTACGCTGCGCGAACGTGAATTACCTGCGTTCCGTTTATACCGTATGCGCGCCCGTAGTCAGGAGATGGTCGACGGTAACGCGTTTGAGCTGCTGCTTGATCTGTTCGAAACCAAAATCGAACAGCTGGCGGATGAAATCGAAAACATCTACAGCGATCTGGAAAAGCTGAGCCGCGTCATTATGGAAGGCCATCAGGGCGATGAATATGATGAAGCGCTGTCGACGTTAGCAGAGCTGGAAGATATCGGCTGGAAAGTGCGTTTGTGTCTGATGGATACCCAACGCGCGCTGAACTTCCTCGTGCGTAAAGCGCGTTTACCAGCGGTTCAGCTTGAGCAAGCGCGTGAAATCCTGCGAGATATCGAATCCCTGCTGCCGCACAACGAATCCTTGTTCCAGAAAGTTAACTTCCTGATGCAGGCGGCGATGGGCTTTATCAACATCGAGCAGAACCGCATCATCAAAATCTTCTCGGTGGTTTCGGTGGTGTTCCTGCCGCCGACGCTGGTGGCGTCAAGTTACGGGATGAACTTCAAGTTTATGCCGGAACTGGATCTTAGCTTCGGTTACCCTGCGGCCATTATTCTGATGATCCTGGCGGGTCTCGCGCCGTATCTCTACTTCAAGCGCCGGAACTGGCTGTAAGTATCACGTCATACTCGCGGCGGCTTGCCGGACTGAAGCCGCCGATCAACAACGGTTCCGCGATTTTTTTATCCTCTGCAATTTCCCGTAATGCCTGTCGCAACGCTGCCAGCGTTTGTGCGGATGTGTGGCGTGACGTTATCAACGGCAGACCTGGCGTTAATGTTGTCTCGTCAATAATCGACAAACCGCTCAGAGCCTGCGGCTCATAACGTGTAAGCAACGCCAGAGTGACGCAGTCGATCGCGGCCAGATCTGCGGTTCCGTTTTGCACAGTCTTTAGCGACTGGCGATGGCTGCCACTCCACACAATCGAGCGGAAAAACGTGTCGTCATGATTGAGATAATTACGCAATGCATGATAGCCCGACTGTGAGTCCGGTGAGTTGCACGCGGCGATATGTCCGCGAAAATCGGTCACGGTTTTGTGCTTATCGGCATCACGCACCACAATCAGGCTGCGATAGTGGCCGCCTTCACAGCCGGGTGCAGTGTAGTGAAAATGACCCACCACCTGCACGTCTGTCAGTAGCGTTACCAACGGATAACCGCAGGTCTGGCTCAACAGCAGGTTTTCGTCCTGCCAGTGCGCGAGCAAATCTGCCGGATGTTGAAGCTGCGCGTCGGGAAAACGTTGCTGCAAGGCTTTTGCCAGCGCGTCCGTGGCGATGCGATTAACGTCATACATCGGGAACGCGATATTACCGGCCATGCTGATTTCCCTCTGGTTTTCCCGGATGCACCGTGACATCTACCGGGCTAAATCGATAGTTACGCCACCATTCCCGATAGCCTTTCACCACAAAGCCTTGATTACGCTCTTCGTATTGCGCCTTGTCGCGCAGCCACACGTTACGCAAGCCGTACCACGGCACGCCGGGTAAATCGTGATGGACCGAATGATAGTTCAGATTCAGAAACAGTAAACGCCACGGCAGCGAGGTTTCGGTGATGGCTGACCGGGCCAGCGGGTCGTCCGCCGCCCGGTGTTCCAGAAACGAACGGATTTTGGTGATTGCCAGCGCCGGATAGCTCACCGCCAGCAGATACCACACAACGGAAAATCCGTTGTGGTTCAGCCAGCCAAACACCAGTGCTAACAGCGCAAAATGCACCAGCCACATGACAATGGCGCGGCGTTCCCTTCGTCTGAACGAGGTCACCATTCCTGAAAGCACGCCGAAAATATCTAACAGTGGAGCTAAGAACAAACGGCCCAAAAAAGTATTTCGCATATGAATAATGCGTTGCTGCCAGCGGCTAAACTGCTGCCAGCGTTCGGCAGAAAAATAATAGGTCTCAGGATCTTCGCCCGGCACGGTCAGCAGCTGATTGCGATGATGGGCCAGGTGGGAATCGCGATACAACCCGAAGGGATACCACACCGCCAGCGGCAGCAGGCCGAACAGTTGATTGAATCGTGGCCAGCGCGTCGGGTGCCCGTGGATCAGCTCATGCTGAAGCGACAGATACCAGGTAGTGAACAGAATCAGCAGGGCGGTTGAAGCAAAAATCCCCAGCGTGGCGTTGAAAGCCAGCGTTGCGAACCAGCCGCCGTAGATAACGAACATCAGGAGCCACGTGGGAAGTTCGCTGCGCCATAGCCAGCTTTTAGCGAGCAGACGCACGGTCTGACGTTGTTCGTCATGCAGCCAGGCGGTTCGTTTAGCGGTATCGGGGATAAGCATCCGGCTTCACATCCAAAGGGGTTATCCGCTGAAGATGTGAGAAGCCGTTTGAAATAACAAAGAATTTAACTGAAAGAGCTTTGCCGCCATTTGGCAAAGCCCGTGGTATCAGAGTTTTGGCGTGCGGCGCAGGGTATAAAGCGCATCCGCGACGAACACCGCCAGCGCGACCCAGATAAACGCGAAGGTCACCATTTTATCCGCGCCCGGCGTTTCACCGTAGAACACGACAGCGAGGATAAACATCAGCGTCGGGCCGATGTACTGGAAGAAGCCCAGCGTTGAAAGGCGCAATCGGGTAGCCGCTCCAGTGAAGCACAGCAAAGGAATGGTCGTGACCACGCCCGCTGCCATCAGCAGCAGATCCAGCGACCATGAGTTTTGCCCCATATGGCTGGTGGCGCTGTCGGCGATACCGAACAGATAAATCGCTGCGATCGGCAGCAACCACAGCGTTTCCACTAACATGCCGGTTTGCGCGTCGACAGCGATTTTCTTACGCACCAGGCCGTAGAACGCAAAACTGAACGCCAACCCTAACGCAATGATGGGCAGCGAACCGAACGTCCAGAGCTGAACCAGTACGCCACAAGCCGCGAGGAATACCGCGAACCACTGCATCCGACGGAAGCGCTCGCCGAGGAAGATCATCCCCAACACAATATTCACCAGCGGGTTGATGAAGTAGCCGAGACTCGCTTCCAGCATATGCTGGTTATTCACCGCCCAAATGAACAGCAGCCAGTTGCCGCCAATCAGCACCGCAGAGAGCGCCAACAGGAAGATCTTTTTCGGTGTCTGGCACAGCCGTTTAATGCCATCCCACTGACGGCTGACGGTGATCAGCGCCACCATAAAGAAGAACGACCAGATAATACGGTGAGTGAGAATTTCGTCGGCAGGTACGTAGTGAATCAGCTTGAAGTACGCTGGTGCCACGCCCCAAATAAAATAAGCGACAAGGGCGAGTAGCACCCCTTGCCGCGTTTGTTTCGCATCCATGGGAAAATCCGTTACATAAAAGTAAAGGGATGTTACCCGATTTTACTGCTTCAACCCACCATATAAGTGGCGGTTGCGCTGGCGATATAGACCTGCTCTTCGTTATGCAATTCCACCCGCGCGACGGCGACTTTATTCCCTGCTCGCAGCAGACTGCTGGTGGCGGTAAAGCGGTTGCCGCGTCCGGGGCGCAGATAATCGACGCGCAAATCGATGGTGCCCATTCGTGATAAACGCTGACGTAATTCATCTTCGTTGATGGTGTCGTGACGGGTAAGCGTACTGCCCACGCAGACCAGGCCTGCGGCGACATCCAGCGCTGAGGCAATCACCCCGCCATGCAGGATGCTTTGCGCCCAGTTGCCGACCATCATCGGCTGGTTGTTAAAACTCAGTTGAGCAAAAGATTTCTCGTAGCGTTCCAGCTCAAGACCCAGCGCACGGTTAAACGGCATGTGATACACAAAAATATCGCCGACCAGTTTCAGCGCGGCTTCGGCGGTCAATTCTGCTGACATAGCACCTGTCCATTGGTAAATGAAATGTTGATTTTATGCCGATGGAATGTTGATTTCTACTTTCAGAACCGATAACCGCGCAAGAAATGGATAAGTATGTAAAATGAGCCACGACTCATTATCTAATAATAAATTTTCTCAGGAGAACTCCCAATGCGAACCAGGCTGGGTTGGTTACTGGCAGTAGCAGGGCTGCCACTTTCCGTTTATGCGCAGGAAGCGACAATTAAAGACGTACATGATGCGCCCGCCGTGCGTGGCAGCATCATCGCTAATATGCTGCAAGAACACGACAATCCTTTTACGCTCTATCCGTACGACAGCAATTATGTGATTTACACCTATACCAGCGACATGAACAAAGAGGCGATCCAGAGTTACAACTGGGCCGACAATGCGCGCAAGGATGAGGTGAAATTTCAACTGAGTTTAGCGTTCCCGCTGTGGCGCGGTATTTTGGGCGATAACTCGGTGTTGGGCGCGTCTTATACCCAGAAGTCCTGGTGGCAGCTCTCTAACACTTCTGAGTCTGCGCCGTTCCGTGAAACCAACTACGAGCCGCAGTTGTTCCTCGGTTTTGCCACCGATTATCAGTTTGCTGGCTGGACGCTGCGTGATGTCGAGTTTGGCTTTAACCACGATTCTAACGGGCGTTCCGATCCCACTTCCCGTAGCTGGAACCGTCTTTACACGCGTCTGATGGCGCAACACGGTAACTGGCAGGTAGAAGTGAAACCGTGGTATGTGGTGGGCGATACCGATGACAACCCGGACATCACCAAGTACATGGGCTATTACCAGCTCAAAGTGGGTTACCACCTGGGCGATGCCGTGTTAAGCGTCAAAGGCCAGTACAACTGGAATACAGGCTACGGCGGCGCAGAGCTGGGTCTGAGCTATCCGATGACCAAACATGTGCGGATTTATACCCAACTGTACAGTGGTTACGGCGAGTCGCTGATCGATTACAACTACAACCAGACGCGAGTCGGCGTAGGTGTAATGCTCAACGATCTGTTTTAAACGTTGCACTCTTGCTCTCAGGCGCTGAAAATAGCGCCTGTTTTAATTTCAGGATTGGGGTGAGTGTGGCGCAGGCGGAAGTGATCAATCAGGTAACGCTGGCAAAACAGGTTTTACAGGAAACCTTTGGCTACCAGCAGTTCCGCCCGGGTCAGGAAACCATCATCGAGACGGCGCTCGCAGGGCGAGACTGTCTGGTGGTGATGCCGACCGGCGGTGGGAAATCCCTGTGCTATCAGGTTCCCGCGCTGGTGCTCGACGGCCTGACGGTTGTCGTCTCTCCGCTGATCTCACTGATGAAAGATCAGGTCGACCAACTGCTCGCCAACGGCGTGTCTGCGGCCTGTCTGAACTCCACGCAAAGTCGCGAACAGCAACAGGATGTAATGGCAGGCTGCCGCACGGGCAAAATTCGCCTGCTGTATATCGCCCCTGAACGCCTGATGCTCGACAACTTCCTCGACAATCTCAGCCACTGGAATCCGGTGATGCTGGCGGTCGACGAAGCGCACTGTATTTCCCAATGGGGTCACGATTTCCGCCCGGAATACGCCGCGTTGGGTCAATTGCGTCAGCGTTATCCGACGCTGCCGTTTATGGCGCTGACCGCCACCGCCGATGACACTACCCGCAGTGATATTGTGCGCCTGCTGGGTCTTAACGATCCGCTGATCCAGATCAGCAGTTTCGACCGCCCGAATATTCGTTACATGCTGATGGAGAAGTTCAAACCGCTCGATCAGTTGATGCGATACGTGCAGGAACAGCGCGGCAAATCCGGCATTATTTACTGTAACAGCCGCGCGAAAGTGGAAGACACCGCCGCGCGTCTGCAAAGCCGTGGCATCAGCGCGGGCGCGTATCACGCCGGACTGGAACATAACGTGCGCGCCGATGTGCAGGAACGCTTCCAGCGTGATGACCTGCAAATCGTGGTGGCGACGGTCGCCTTCGGGATGGGCATCAACAAACCCAACGTACGCTTCGTGGTGCATTTCGACATTCCACGCAACATCGAATCCTACTATCAGGAAACGGGCCGTGCCGGGCGTGACGGGCTACCTGCCGAAGCGATGTTGTTTTACGATCCGGCGGATATGGCATGGTTGCGCCGCTGTCTGGAGGAAAAACCGCAAGGTCAGTTGCTGGACATCGAACGTCATAAGCTCAACGCGATGGGCGCGTTTGCCGAAGCGCAAACCTGTCGTCGTCTGGTGTTGCTGAACTATTTTGGCGAAGGGCGCCAGGAGCCGTGCGGCAACTGCGATGTTTGCCTCGACCCGCCGAAGCAGTACGACGGCGTGAACGATGCACAGATTGCGCTCTCAACCATTGGTCGCGTCAATCAACGTTTTGGCATGGGCTACGTGGTGGAAGTGCTGCGCGGTGCCAATAATCAGCGCATTCGCGAAATGGGCCACGATAAGCTCAAAGTGTACGGGATGGGCCGCGACAAGAGCCACGAACACTGGGTGAGTGTTATCCGCCAGCTCATTCACCTCGGTTTTGCTACGCAGAATATCGCTATGCATTCGGCTTTACAGCTTACTGCGGCTGCGCGTCCTGTCCTGCGTGCTGAAATTCCCTTGCAGCTCGCAGTGCCACGCGTACAAGCGCTCAAACCGCGTGTGGCGCAGAAATCCTACGGCGGCAATTACGACCGCAAGCTGTTCGCCAAACTGCGCAAGCTGCGTAAAGTCATCGCCGATGAAGAAAACATCCCACCTTACGTGGTGTTTAACGACGCCACGCTGATTGAAATGGCCGAACAAATGCCAACGTCGCCGGGTGAAATGCTCAGTGTGAACGGCGTCGGAGTGCGTAAGCTGGAGCGTTTTGGTCAGGAGTTTCTGGCACTTATCCGTTCTCACGTCGACGGGGATGATGAGGAGTAGTCATCCGGGCGAAAAAGTGCCAGGATAACTATTCACTGAATCAATACTCTCCGCGAGTTTCCTATGCTGATGTTATTTCTCACCGTGGCGATGGTGCATTTAATTGCGCTGATGAGCCCCGGCCCGGACTTTTTCTTTGTGTCGCAAACGGCCGTCAGTCGCTCCCGTAAAGAAGCGATGATGGGCGTACTCGGCATTACCGCAGGTGTGATGGTATGGGCGGGCGTGGCGTTGCTCGGCCTGCATCTGCTGATCGCAAAAATGGCCTGGCTGCACAACATCATCATGGTCGGCGGCGGTTTGTATCTGTGCTGGATGGGGTATCAGATGCTGCGCGGCGCACTCAAAAAGAGTGAAGCCCCCGTTGAAACGCCGGAAGTCGAACTGGCGCAGGGCGGAAAAAGTTTCCTCAAAGGCCTGCTGACCAACCTTGCCAACCCGAAAGCGATTATCTATTTCGGCTCGGTGTTCTCACTGTTCGTCGGAGATGACATCGGCGGTGCAGAGCGCTGGGGCATCTTTGTGCTGATTGTTGTCGAAACTTTCGCGTGGTTTACCGTGGTCGCGAGTCTGTTCGCGTTGCCGACCATGCGCCGTGGCTATCAGCGCATGGCCAAATGGATTGACGGCGTAGCCGGTACGCTGTTTGCCGGATTTGGCATTCACCTGATTATCTCCCGCTAATCATGCATGGCGCGCTGACACAAGCAGTGCGCCCACCAGCATAAATAACGATCCAAAAATCTTATTCAGGGCCTTCATCTGACGAGGGCCTTTGATCCACCCGGCAATTCTCGTTGCCAGCGTCGCATAGCCAATCATCACGATGATATCCACTACAATGGTCGTCACGCCGAGCACCACATACTGCATCACCTGTGGTTGATGCGGCACGATAAACTGCGGGAACAGCGCGGCCAGAAACACGATGCTTTTCGGGTTGGTCAGATTCACAAACACCGCGCGTTTAAACAAATGCCCGCGAGTCTGCACTTTTGCCACCGCATTGAGATCAATAGCGCCTGCGGCTCGCCATTGCTGAATGCCAAGCCAGATAAGATAGGCGACACCGGCCCATTTCAATATCTCGAACGCCAGCACCGAACGGGAAAACAGTGTGCCTAAGCCTACGCCGACTAACACGATATGAATGCCAAGCCCGGTTTGCAGCCCGGCAATCGACGCCGCTGCGCCACGATACCCGTGATTGATGGCCGTGGTCATGGTGTTGATAGCCCCGGAGCCCGGGGAAAGGCTTAAGATAATGGACGTTAGCAGATAGGCGAACCACCATTCAAAGGTCACGAGAGACTCCCTGGTTGATTGTTTTTATGCCACAATACCTCATTGCACAGGTGTTGTAAGTTACGCCATTCAAAATATGATCTTCCGCGTTAGCAGGGGGCAGATAGCCGATGTTTCGGCAGGAAATGGACTGGAAAACCAGAGAAAACGCGTTTGCCGCTTTCACGATGGGGCCGCTGAATAATTTTTGGCGACAACGTGAAGAAGCCGAATTTACAGGCGTGGACAATGTTCCGGTACGCTTTGTTCGCTTTCGTGCCAAAAAGCACGATCGGGTGATTGTCGTCTGTCCGGGCCGTATCGAAAGCTACGTGAAGTATGCGGAGCTGGCCTACGATCTGTTCTACAGCGGATTCGACGTGCTGATTATCGATCATCGTGGTCAGGGGTTATCCGGGCGAATGCTCGACGACAGCCATCGCGGACATGTGGTGAATTTCAGTGATTATGTCGATGATCTGACCGCCTTCTGGCAACAGGAAGTGGCACCGGGGCCGTGGCGTAAGCGCTACATTCTGGGGCATTCAATGGGTGGTGCCATCTCCACGCTGTTTGCGCAGCGAAACCCTGGGCAGTGCGATGCACTCGCGCTTTGTGCGCCAATGTTCGGTATTATCATGCGTCTGCCTGACTGGATGGTGCGGCCTATTCTTGATTTCGCTGAGGGCCATCAGCGCATCAGAGAAAGCTATGCCATGGGCACCGGGCGCTGGCACGCATTACCGTTCAGCCTCAACATCCTGACTCACAGCCGTGAACGTTATCGGCGTAACCTCGGGTTCTATGCCGACAATCCTTATATTCGCGTCGGCGGGCCAACGTACCATTGGGTGCGGGAAGGGATACTTGCCGGAGAAGAAATATTGGCCGGTGCGGCGAACGACAACACCCCAACGCTGCTGATTCAGGCCGAAGAAGAAAAGGTCGTGGATAACCGAATGCACGATCGTTATTGTGAACGCCGCGCCGCAGCGGGAAAACCTTGTGAAGGTGACCGCCCGCTTGTCATACAAGGTGCTTATCATGAGATCCTTTTCGAAAAGGACGATATGCGCTCAGTCGCGCTCAAGACCCTCGTCGAGTTTTTTGATCGACATAATTAATCCGGCGCTCATGCCGCTCTTACCAGAGGTTTAATTCGTTTATGTACCAGGTTGTTGCGTCTGATTTAGATGGTACGCTGCTCAATCCCGACCATCGTCTTTCCCCCTACACCAAAGAAACGCTGACCCTTCTCACTGAGAAAGGTGTGAACTTCGTTTTTGCAACGGGTCGCCACCATATTGACGTTGGACAGATCCGTGATGGCCTGGGTATCAAGGCTTTCATGATCACCTCTAACGGTGCACGCGTGCACGATACCGACGGTAATCTGGTGTTTGCCCACAACCTCGACAGCGATATCGCGTCTGACTTATTTGGTGTGGTGAACAACAACCCGGATATCGTCACCAACGTGTATCGCAACGACGAATGGTTCATGAACCGTCACCGTCCGGAAGAGATGCGTTTCTTTAAAGAAGCTACCTTCAACTACGAGCTGTATGAACCGGGCCTGCTGGAAGCGGAAGGCGTGAGCAAAGTGTTCTTCTCCTCACCAAACCACGAAGTGCTGCTGCCGCTGGAACAGGCGATCAACGCGCGCTGGGGCGATCGGGTCAACGTGAGTTTCTCGACCCTGACTTGTCTGGAAGTGATGGCGGGCGGTGTATCGAAAGGGCATGCGCTGGAAGCTGTGGCGAAAATGATGGGTTACGGTCTGCCGGATTGCATCGCCTTCGGCGATGGCATGAACGACGCCGAAATGCTCTCCATGGCAGGCAAAGGCTGCATCATGGAAAACGCGCATCAGCGCCTGAAAGATTTGCATCCTGAACTGGAAGTGATTGGCACCAACGCGGACGACGCCGTGCCTCATTATCTGCGCCGACTGTATCTCAATCAGCCGTAGCGTAGCGTGATTCGCTCCACTCAATAAAAGCCCTACTCGTTAGGGCTTTGCTGTATAGCCAGCCCTGAGCGTACTTCACGCCATGTGACTTCAGCCATGTGGCCTGCGCCTGTGTTTCTACCCCCTCCGCCAGTGGCTCCAGCGACAATGACTGAGCCAGGGCGATCACCTGTGGCAGTAAGCTCTTGCCAGGGACCGGATCAACCAGTGTTTTGTCGATTTTCAGCATGTCGAATTTCAGCGCCTGCAGATAGTTCAGATTGGCGTAACCGCTGCCAAAATCATCCAGATAGATGGCATGACCTGCCTTGCGATAGCACTCGACCATCGGGGCAATCGCTTCGGGATCGATCATGCTGCTTTCGGTGATTTCCAGAACGATTTGCTGCGAGCGGACGCCATAGTCACTGCACAGCGCGGTGAGATGGAACAGCAGGTCGGTGGATTGCAGGTCGTCGGGCTCGATATTGATCGACACGTACTGACGCGGATTCTGGCGTAACCAGTCGCCTAAATCGCTAAGCACTTGTTCAATGACCCATTTCGTCATGCGGGTCAATAAATGGGTTTCACGTGCAAAGGGAATAAAACTGTCCGGCGGCAGCAGTTTTCCATCCGGCTGTGGCCAGCGGATCAGTGCTTCTGCGCCCACAACACAACCACTCTCCAGCTGCACAATGGGTTGATACCACATTTCAAGCTGCTGAGAATGAATGGCCTTTTTCAACCGGGCGCGCGAGGCGTTCAGTTGGCAAAGTAAAGCCGGAATAAAACTGTTGTCGGACACGGACTCCATCCTGAAAGCGCTCCTGATGGGGGAAGGGGACCAGTATTCCTCGAAATTAGCGGTTTAACTATCAGTAATGGCCTAATTCGGGCAAGGAAAACGCTTGCTTAGAACATGATTGATTTATCTTTGACCAGTTGTCAACTGAATACTCCGCTACAATGAGCGCTTGTTATCCTGAGAGAGCCTCATCGTGCCGTTATTGATCATTACCACTGTTCTGTGGGCGTTTTCCTTTAGCCTGATTGGCGAATACCTGGCCGGGAGCGTCGACAGCTATTTTTCCGTGCTGATGCGCGTGGGGCTGGCTGCGCTGGTTTTCCTGCCGTTTCTGCGAGCGCGCGGGCAATCCGCTCGAGTGCTACTGATGTACATGCTGGTGGGCGCGATGCAGCTCGGTATCATGTATCTGCTCGCGTTCCGTGCCTATCTGTACCTGACCGTCTCTGAATTCCTGCTGTTCACGGTGCTCACGCCGCTGTATATCACGCTGATTTATGACCTGATGAGCAAACGCAGATTACGTTGGGGCTATTTGCTGAGCGCCATGCTGGCAGTGGTGGGCGCGGCGATCATTCGTTATGACCACGTCAGCCCGCATTTCTGGACCGGCTTGTTATTGGTGCAACTGTCGAATATCAGCTTTGCTCTCGGCATGGTGGGCTACAAGCGCTTGATGGAAATTCACCCGATGCCGCAGCATAACGCCTTCGCGTGGTTTTATCTGGGGGCGTGTATTGTCGCGGTCGTCGCGTGGTTCATGCTTGGCAATCCGCAAAAACTGCCCACGACGACGCTGCAATGGGGCATTTTGGTGTGGCTCGGTGTGGTGGCGTCTGGTCTCGGTTACTTCATGTGGAACTACGGCGCCACACAGGTGGACGCCGGGACGCTTGGGATCATGAACAATATGCATGTGCCTGCCGGGCTTTTGGTGAATCTCGCCATCTGGCAACAGCAGCCCCACTGGCCGAGTTTTATCATAGGTGCGTTGGTAATTGTGGCTTCGCTGTGGGTCCATCGCCATTGGGTCGCTCCGCGCTCCGCACAAACGGCAGATGATCGCAGGCGTGATTCCGCGCTGAACGAATAAACGCTTCTGTTACCGGCTGACGCTGCTCGCCATCGCGCACGGCGGCGTACAGCCGACTCCACAAGCCTTCACCCAGGGTTTTAGTCACTACCAGACCCTGGCGCTCAAAACTCTCCACCACCCAGTGCGGCAGGGCGGCAATGCCCATTCGCGCCGCCACCATCTGAATCAACAGCAATGTGTTATCCACGCTTTTTAACGATGGGCTAACGCCAGCCGGTTGCAGGAAGTGACGCCAGATATCCAGCCGTTGACGCTGCACCGGGTAAATCAGCAGTGATTCAGTGGCGAGATCTTCTGGCGTAATACGTGCTTTCGCCGCCAGCGGATGTTCCGGGGCCATCACCAGACGCACTTCATAATCAAACATCGGCGAATAATGCAGACCGCTGCGCGGCAGAATGTCCGAGGTCAGCACGATATCCAGCTCGCCTTGCTGTAAAGCAGGCTGCGGGTCGAACGTCACGCCGGATTTGAAATCCATCTCCACCTGCGGCCAGCCCGCACGGAAGTTCTCCAGCGCAGGCGTCAGCCACTGAATACAGCTATGGCACTCAATGGCGATACGAAGTGTGGTTTGCTGCGGCTCATTGCAGGCTTGTAGCGCACGACTAATCTGCGGCAGAACCTGATTGGCCAACTGCAACAGGATTTCGCCCTGCGGCGTAAAGCGCAGCGGCTGACTTTTACGCACAAACAAGCGGAAGCCAAGGCGCTGTTCCAGATCGCTGAACTGGTGAGAAAGCGCGGATTGCGTCTGGTGCAGCATCGCCGCCGCTGCTGCAAGCGATCCGCTGTTCCGCAACGCTTGCAGCGTTTTCAGGTGTTTAATCTCGATCATGAAAGTCCTTCACTTCGGCATGAAAATGTTGCGCTTGTGAAATACACACTACCTGTCAATTATGGATGTGTAAACATCTGGACGGCTAAATCCTTTATCTTTCGAATTCATGGTGCGTTGGCAGCGCTTGCTTACCCCGGTCACTTACTCAAGTAAGCTCCCGGGGATAAGCCATCTTGCCGCCTGCCCTGAATCCGAAATCTTTCGGATTACATCATTAAGAGGCGACAATATGACGATTAAGAACCACACCCTCGGATTTCCCCGCGTTGGCCTGCGCCGCGAGCTGAAAAAAGCACAGGAAAGCTACTGGGCGGGTAACATCACCCGTGAAGAACTGCTGAATGTGGGCCGCGAGCTGCGTTCCCGTCACTGGCAACAGCAGAAAGACGCTGGCGTAGATTTACTCCCGGTCGGCGATTTCGCCTGGTACGACCATGTTCTGACCACCAGCCTGCTGCTGGGCAACGTGCCGGCTCGTCATCAGAACAAAGACGGTTCAGTTGATATCGACACCCTGTTCCGTCTTGGTCGCGGTCGTGCCCCAACCGGCGAACCGGCAGCAGCGGCGGAAATGACCAAATGGTTTAACACCAACTATCACTACATGGTGCCGGAGTTTAGCCAGGGCCAGCAGTTCAAACTGACCTGGACACAGTTGCTGGATGAAGTCGATGAAGCGCTGGCGCTGGGTCATAAAGTAAAACCCGTCCTGCTCGGCCCGGTCACTTATCTGTGGCTAGGTAAAGTAAAAGGTGAACAGTTTGACCGCCTGAGTCTGCTGAAAGATATTCTCCCGGTTTACCAGCAGGTGCTGGCAGAGTTGGCAAAACGCGGCGTGGAGTGGGTTCAAATCGACGAACCGATTCTGGTGCTTGAACTGCCTCGTCCATGGCTCGAGGCTTTCCAGCCAGCCTATGACGCGCTGCAAGGTCAGACGAAACTACTGCTGACCACCTATTTCGAAGGCGTCACCCCGAACCTCGACACCATCACGTCACTGCCAGTGCAGGGGCTGCATGTCGATTTGGTACACGGTAAAGATGAGGTCGCCGAACTGCATCAACGCCTGCCTGCCGACTGGCTGTTGTCCGCCGGTCTGGTCAATGGTCGTAATGTCTGGCGTGCCGATCTCACTGAGAAATACGCACAAATTAAGGACATCGTGGGCAAACGTGATCTGTGGGTGGCTTCGTCATGTTCGCTGCTGCACAGCCCAATCGATCTGAGTGTTGAAACCCGTCTCGATGCCGAAGTGAAAAGCTGGTTTGCCTTCGCGCTGCAAAAATGTCAGGAACTGGCGCTGCTGCGCGATGCGCTGAACAGCGGCGACACGGCCGCCATCACTGAATGGAGCGCTCCGATTCAGGCGCGTCGTCATTCAACGCGTGTACACAATGCGGCGGTGGAAAAACGCCTGGCGGCGATCACCGCGCAGGACAGCCAGCGCGCCCGTCCTTACGCCGAGCGTGCCGAAGCTCAGCGCACCCGTTTTAATCTGCCAGCCTGGCCGACCACGACGATTGGTTCATTCCCGCAGACCACCGAAATTCGCGGCCTGCGTCTGGACTTCAAAAAAGGCGCGCTGGACGCGAATAACTACCGCACCGGTATCGCCGAGCACATCAAACAGGCGATCGTAGAGCAGGAACGTTTGGGACTGGATGTGCTGGTACACGGCGAAGCCGAGCGTAACGACATGGTGGAATATTTTGGCGAGCATCTGGATGGCTTCGTCTTCACCCAAAACGGTTGGGTGCAGAGCTACGGCTCCCGCTGCGTGAAACCACCGGTCGTGATCGGCGACATCAGCCGCCCGGAAGCGATCACCGTGGAATGGGCGAAATACGCGCAGTCTCTGACCGACAAACCGGTGAAAGGGATGCTGACCGGCCCGGTGACGATCCTTTGCTGGTCGTTCCCGCGTGAAGATGTGACCCGTGAAACCATCGCCAAACAGATTGCGCTGGCGCTGCGGGATGAAGTCGCGGATCTGGAAGCGGCGGGTATCGGCATCATCCAGATTGACGAACCGGCGCTGCGCGAAGGGTTGCCGCTGCGTCAGAGTGACTGGGAAGCATACCTGGCGTGGGGCGTTGAAGCCTTCCGCATCAACGCCGCGGTGGCGCAAGATGAAACGCAGATCCACACCCACATGTGTTATTGCGAGTTCAACGACATCATGGATTCCATCGCTGCGCTGGACGCTGACGTTATCACCATCGAAACCTCGCGGTCAGACATGGAGCTGCTGGAGTCGTTCGAAGAGTTCGAATACCCGAACGAAATCGGCCCAGGCGTGTACGACATTCACTCCCCGAACGTGCCAAGCGTGGAATGGATTGAAGCGCTGCTGCAAAAAGCCGCCCAGCGTATTCCAGCAGAACGCCTGTGGGTGAACCCAGACTGCGGCCTAAAAACCCGCGGTTGGCCAGAAACCCGCGCCGCGCTGGCGAACATGGTGAAGGCGGCGCAGAATTTGCGTCAGGCTTAAGGAGCTGTTGCCCGGCGGCACTGCGTTTGCCGGGTCTACCTTTTCGTTGGTGCTGAAGTAGCGTAGGCCCGGTAAGGCGCAAGCCGCCACCGGGCTTTTTCTTATGGATGTCTGTAATTTGGCAGGTGATTATTGCTATTAAGTTGGGGAGATAGTTAAGTTCTGAGTATTGTTCCGTTCACTATTAGATCAATTTCTCCCTAAAGTTTTTCAGCTCGTGAACGGGATAAGGGAGCCTCTCGCGGCTCCCTTATCAATCCCTGCGACCCCGCGAATGAAACCGGTGCTTCGCACTTCCCTCCCTGCCGACCGGCTGCCTAAGGTCGGCTCGACTCGACGTCCCTGGCTCATTTCGCCTCAGTCCGCCATCCATGGCGGCCTGACCTTGTCATCCGGTCGCCAGCTCGGCGGTTTCAGCGGGGAACAACACCGGAGCCTGGATGAGCAAAAGCGCAAATCCTCGAACGTGCTCGCAAAAGCGAAAGCAACTTCGCTGCAACGCGGAAAACCGCTTTCTTTATAACCATGAAATTCATAAGGTGATGGCGTTGCGGTCAATCCCGCAGCCGGGCGTAGGAACCCGTGTTGAATACGAGATGGCGCATTTTTATGTGTCAGGCCGACGTACATCACAGTAAACTCTATGGTGTCGCTGGCGGGGCAACCGAAAGGTTGGCCGGTTTCTTGTGTTCCCGGTATTTCCTACCCCCGTCAGCGTCACCACCTGTGAGTGTAGGAACTCCGGTGGTGGCTCCTTAAATCAAAAACACAAGAGCTGCCTTATGACGACGACTATTCAGACCTGCTCAGAAAATTTTAAACATCAAATACAAGACGTCCTCGATGTCCCGCTGCCCGGATCGGCCGATCTTTTTACCGCTCTCGATCAATGTGCAGCGTTTGTCTGCGTCATGGTGGAATGTCAGGATGAGTATTATCGCCTGGCGTTATGCGGACGACTGGCGCATGCCTTAACCGTATTGCGTCAGCGCTGCGCTGAAGATTTGCCTGAAAACCTGGTCAGCCAATTAACGACGGAAACGGTGCCTGTGACTGACGTGCCGGACTTCTGGCACGATACGGAAATGCTGCTGGATTATGCTGATGCGCTGACACTGGCGCTGTCCGGGAAGACGCTGCTGGACAGAAACAGTCAGGATCTGGTGGGATTACTGCACGATCTGATTTACTTGCTAGTCGACCAACTCAAAACGCCGTTTATCACGCATGCCTGAGCTTAGGTGCCACGCCCGGCGGAATGGCCGGGCGGCCTGTAAAAGTCTTACCCCTTCTTCCCGCCGTACTGCGTAAACCACGCCAGCATTCTTTGCCAGCCGTCTTTGGCGGACTCTTCGTGATAGCTTGGGCGGTAATCGGCGTTAAATGCGTGTCCTGCTTCCGGGTAGACGATAATTTCCGCTTTGGCGTTCGCCGCCCGTAGCGCCTGGCGCATCGTTTCCACGCTCTCAAGCGGGATACTGGTATCCTGGCCGCCATACAGACCCAGCACGGGAGCGGTGAGATCGGTTGCGACATCCACCGGATGTTTTGGCGAATTCAGCGACTTGTCGCCAACCAGTTTGCCGTACCACGCCACAGCCGCTTTTAATTGTGGATTGTGCGCCGCGTACAGCCAGGCAATACGTCCGCCCCAACAGAAACCGGTGACCAGTAGACGGTTGGCGTCGCCGCCGTTGCGCGAGGCCCAACTGGCGACGTGATCGAGATCCGCCAGCACTTGTGCGTCCGGCACTTTCGACACCAGGCCGCTGAACAGTGTCGGGATGTCGGCAAAATCGTTAGGGTCGCCCTGACGGAAATACAGCTCCGGCGCAATCGCCAGATAACCTTCACCTGCCAGACGACGACAAATATCGCGAATATGCTCATGCACGCCAAAGATTTCCTGCACCACAATCACCACCGGCAAAGGGCCGTCGGTATTTTTTGGGCGGGCGTGAAACGCAGGCATGTTTTCGCCCTGCGAAGGAATCGATGTTTCACCCGCGATGATGGCATCTTCAGGTGTCAGAATCGGGGTTGATGCGTGAGGTGCAGCAGCCGGTGCAAAACCGGGTTGTTTGTCAGTCATGGCATTCTCCGTACCCATTAGCGCAAAAATAACTATAGTCCGCAGGTTAACAATTCACAGTGCCAGAAAACGGCTATCTTATGTGCAGTGGTTATCGTTATCGCTTGTTAATGTGATGTAAATCACTTTTTATAAGAAATTCAATGCAAACATTTTCTCCCAAAGTGATGGCTGTCACGAAAATGTGTCTGCAGCTTCGGTAAAGTGCGTTTTTGCTTCTGCTGACAACTCGACCCAGAGAGGAGTTTTTTATGTCTAAGTCTGATGTTTTTCATCTCGGCCTCACCAAAAATGATTTACAAGGGGCAACGCTCGCTATCGTCCCGGGCGATCCAGAGCGTGTGGAAAAGATCGCCGCGCTGATGGACAAGCCGGTTAAGCTGGCATCGCATCGTGAATTCACCTCCTGGCGTGCAGAGCTGGATGGCAAACCGGTTATCGTGTGTTCCACCGGTATCGGCGGCCCATCAACTTCTATTGCTGTCGAAGAGTTGGCACAACTGGGCATTCGCACTTTCCTGCGTGTCGGCACCACAGGCGCGATCCAACCGAATATTAATGTCGGTGATGTGCTGGTGACCACTGCGTCCGTACGACTTGACGGCGCAAGCCTGCATTTCGCGCCGATGGAATACCCGGCAGTGGCTGACTTCGCATGTACCACTGCGCTGGTTGAAGCCGCGAAATCCGTAGGTGCGACCACGCATATCGGCGTGACCGCCTCTTCCGACACCTTCTACCCAGGCCAGGAGCGTTACGACACCTTCTCCGGCCGTGTGGTGAACCGCTACAAAGGCTCAATGGAAGAGTGGCAGTCGATGGGCGTGATGAACTATGAAATGGAATCCGCAACGCTGCTGACCATGTGTTCCAGCCAGGGTCTGCGCGCCGGGATGGTGGCGGGCGTAATCGTCAACCGCACCCAGCAAGAAATTCCGAACGCGGAAACCATGAAGAAAACCGAAAGCCACGCGGTGAAAATTGTGGTCGAAGCGGCTCGCCGCTTGCTGTAATCCTCTTTATCTCTGATAAGGCCGACGCGTTCGGCCTTTTCTTTTTTGCGTGCATCCTCGCAGGAAAGACCTTTCCAACTGGACGTTTATACAGCACAATTCTATGTTGTGCCGGTAAGTCGTTGACGCAGGGGGAGCGGTGGACATTTCAATTATTATAAGCGCAGTGGCAGCACTGATTGTCGGGGCGGCGTTTGGCTGGCTCGCCACTAAATCGCATGCCGACCGGTTACGTGCCGATTTCATTGAAGAACGGCATGAGCTCGACATCGAATTCAGCGCCACGAAACAGCAGCTCATGCAGCATGCCCACTGGCGCGACGAATGCGAACTCCTCAATAACGAATTGCGCAGCCTGCGGGAAATCAACACTTCGCTGGAGGCCGATCTGCGTGAAGTCACCACCCGCCTCGAGTCCACACAGTTGCACGCCGAAGACAAAATTCGCCAGATGGTGAGCAGCGAACAGCGCCTCAGTGAGCAGTTTGAAAACCTCGCCAATCGAATTTTTGAGCACAGTAATCGCCGGGTAGACGAACAGAACCGCCAGAGCCTGCATGGCTTGCTGACCCCGTTGCGCGAACAGCTTGACGGTTTTCGTCGTCAGGTGCAGGACAGCTTTGGCAAAGAGGCGCAGGAGCGTCACACGCTGGCTCATGAAATTCGGAATCTGCAGCAGCTGAATGCGCAAATGACTCAGGAAGCGGTCAACCTGACCAAAGCACTGAAAGGCGATAACAAAACGCAGGGAAACTGGGGCGAGGTGGTGCTTACGCGCGTGCTGGAAGCTTCTGGCCTGCGTGAAGGCCACGAATACCAGACGCAGGTTAGTATTGAAACCGATACCCGCGCGCGGATGCAGCCCGATGTGATTGTACGTTTGCCTCAGGACAAAGATGTGGTGATTGATGCCAAAATGACTCTCGTCGCGTATGAGCGTTATTTCAATGCCGAAGACGACTACATTCGTGAAGCTGCGTTGCAGGAACATATCGCCTCGGTGCGTAATCACATTCGTCTGTTGGGGCGCAAAGATTATCAGCAGTTACCGGGCCTGCGTTCGCTCGATTATGTGCTGATGTTTATCCCGGTAGAGCCCGCGTTCTTACTGGCGATTGACCGCCAGCCCGAGCTCATCACCGAGGCGTTGAAAAACAACATTATGCTGGTGAGCCCGACCACGCTGCTGGTGGCGCTGCGTACTATCGCCAACCTCTGGCGTTATGAGCATCAGAGTCGTAATGCCCAACAGATTGCCGACCGCGCGAGCCGCTTGTACGACAAAATGCGGCTGTTTGTCGATGATATGTCTGCGATTGGGCAAGGTTTAGATAAAGCCCAGGATAACTACCGCCAGGCGATGAAAAAACTCACTTCCGGGCGGGGGAACCTGCTGGCGCAGGCAGAATCCTTCCGTGGTTTAGGTGTTGAAGTCAAACGCGAAATCAACCCGGATCTCGTCGAACAGGCGACCGCACAAGAAGAGACCTTGGGTTATAGCGATAACACATTTGATGAAAATGAAGCGCGGTTTTCTGACTCAGACGACCCCGCTGAAACGGAGCCTTCTCGCGTTTCACAGCGCGGTTGAGGCATAGGGGAAACGCGCCCAATCTGTTACACTCCCGGAACATTTTCTTGATAGGCAGACATTGAGATGGTTGAGGATTCACAAGAAACGACGCACTTTGGCTTCCAGACAGTAGCCAAATCGCAGAAAGAGGACATGGTGGCGCATGTATTCCATTCTGTTGCCGCTAAGTATGATGTCATGAACGACCTGATGTCGTTCGGGATCCATCGCTTGTGGAAGCGCTTCACCATTGATTGCAGCGGCGTTCGTCGTGGGCAAAAAGTGCTTGATTTAGCAGGCGGTACTGGCGACCTGACGGCGAAATTCTCCCGTTTAGTGGGCGAAACCGGCAGCGTGGTATTAGCGGATATCAACGAATCAATGCTTAAAATGGGCCGCGAAAAGCTGCGCAACATTGGCGTGATTGGCAACGTTGAATACGTGCAGGCCAACGCCGAAGCGCTCCCGTTCCCGGACAATACCTTTGACTGCATCACCATCTCTTTTGGTCTGCGTAACGTCACCGACAAAGAGAAAGCGCTGCGTTCTATGTACCGCGTGCTGAAACCCGGTGGACGCCTGTTGGTGCTGGAGTTTTCCAAACCGATTATTGATCCGCTGAGCAAAGCTTACGATGCCTACTCGTTCCACGTGCTGCCGCGTGTGGGGGAGATGGTCGCAAATGACGGCGAAAGCTACCGTTACCTGGCGGAATCCATCCGTATGCATCCTAATCAGGACACGCTGAAAGCGATGATGCAGGATGCGGGCTTTGAAAGTGTGGATTACTACAACCTGACAGCCGGTATTGTCGCGCTGCACCGTGGTTATAAGTTCTGACAGGAGTTCGCCATGCCTTTTCAACCTTTGGTTACTGCGGGCATTGAAGGTGCGCTCAATACCTTTTTGTGGCGCGAGCGCGCGTTAAAACCGGCCCGTCAGCGTCTGCTGGGTAAGGTGTTGCGCGTTGAAATGAAAGAGTTCTCTTCGCCGCTGGTGCTTGTATTTAGCGAGCAACAGATTGATGTGCTGGGCGCATGGGAAGGCGAGGCTGACTGCACGGTAACGACGCGTATTGGTGTGCTGCCACAGTTGCGCAATCGCCAACAGCTGACCTCGTTGATTCGTTCTGGCGATCTCGAAGTGCAGGGCGACCTTCAGGTTGTTCAAAATTTTGTCGCGCTGGCCGATCTCGCGGAATTCGATCCTGCCGAACTGTTGGCACCCTATACCGGTGATATCGCCGCAGAAGGTGTCAGCAAAGTATTGCGCGGTGGGGCGAAGTTTCTTCAGCGCGGTTTACAACGCCAGCAGCGCTATGTGTCTGAAGTCATTACCGAAGAGTGGCGCATGGCGCCCGGTTCGCTGGAAGTCGCCTGGTTTGCCGAAGAGAGTGCCGCCGTTGCGCGCGCCGTCGAGGCCTTAACCAAACGGCTGGAAAAACTGGAGGGGAAATGACGCCAGGGGAAATTCGGCGCCTGTATTTTATCATCCACACCTTTTTGAGTTACGGGCTTGATGAGCTCATTCCCAAAATGCGTATCACCCTGCCAATTCGTATCTGGCGGCGAACGTTGTTCTGGATGCCAAATCGCCATAAAGATCTGCCATTAGGTGAGCGTCTGCGCCTTGCCTTGCAAGAGCTCGGCCCTGTCTGGATAAAATTCGGCCAGATGCTTTCAACCCGCCGCGATCTCTTCCCTTTACAAATCGCCGATCAGCTCGCCATGTTGCAGGACCGCGTCGCACCGTTTGACGGCAAACTCGCGCAACAGCAAATTGAGAAATCGATGGGCGGTATTCCTGTTGAAAGCTGGTTTGATGATTTCCAGGTCGAACCGTTGGCTTCCGCGTCCATCGCTCAGGTGCACACAGCGCGCCTGAAAGAAAATGGTAAAGAAGTTGTCATCAAAGTGATCCGCCCTGACATTCTGCCGGTCATCAAAGCGGACATGAAACTGATTTACCGTCTTGCACGCTGGGTGCCTCGTTTGCTGCCCGACGGACGCCGTCTGCGTCCGCAAGAAGTGGTGCGCGAATATGAAAAGACGCTGCTCGATGAACTGAATCTTCTTCGCGAAGCGGCGAACGCTATTCAGTTACGCCGAAACTTTGAAACCAGCCCGATGCTCTATGTACCTGAAGTCTATTCTGACTACTGTCGCGAAGACATGCTGGTGATGGAACGCATCTACGGGATTCCGGTTTCTGATATCGAAGCGTTGGAAAAGCAAAACACCAACATGAAGCTGCTAGCTGAACGTGGTGTGCAGGTCTTCTTTACGCAGGTCTTCCGCGACAGTTTCTTCCATGCGGACATGCACCCGGGCAATATTTTCGTCAGTTACGAGCATCCCGAAGATCCCAAATACATTGGCATCGACTGCGGTATTGTTGGCTCATTGAACAAAGACGATAAGCGCTATCTGGCGGAAAACTTTATCGCTTTCTTTAATCGCGACTACCGCAAAGTGGCTGAGCTGCATGTGGATTCTGGTTGGGTTCCGCCGGATACCAACGTTGAAGAGTTTGAATTTGCGATTCGCACGGTCTGTGAACCTATCTTCGAAAAGCCGCTTTCGGAGATCTCGTTTGGTCACGTATTGCTGAATTTGTTCAACACCGCTCGCCGTTTCAATATGGAAGTACAGCCGCAGTTGGTTTTACTTCAGAAAACACTACTTTACGTTGAGGGGGTAGGACGTCAGCTCTATCCTCAGTTAGACTTATGGAAGACAGCGAAACCTTTCCTTGAGTCATGGCTCAAAGATCAGGTAGGGCTTCCGGCGCTGGTTCGTGCGTTTAAAGAAAAAGCGCCGTTCTGGATAGAAAAAATGCCGGAAATGCCGGAACTGATTTACGACAGTTTGCGCCAGGGCAAAAGCCTTCAGCGAAGTATTGATAAAATCGCTCACGAATTGGGAGCCAATCGCGTCCGGCAGGGGCAATCTCGCTATCTGTTCGGTGTGGGGGCTGTATTCATGCTGAGCGGCACGTTGCTGTTGATAACCCGTCCTGATCTGGGGCTCCAACCTACAGGGTTGATGGGCGCGGGGATAGTTGCCTGGCTGATTGGCTGGTTTAAAGGCCGCTGATTTTTGCATCATTTAGACGAAGGCGTGTAAGCTACACGTCAGTGGATTCATTATCATCTGACACAGAGGAATATGTATGGGTGGTATCAGTGTTTGGCAGTTGTTGATCGTCGTTGTTATCGTGGTTCTGCTTTTCGGGACGAAAAAGCTGAGCTCACTGGGATCTGACCTGGGTGCGTCTATCAAGGGCTTCAAAAAAGCCATGGGTGATGAAGACGGCAAACCGGAACAGAAAGAGACATCCGCTCAGGACGCTGATTTCCCTGCGAAATCATTATCTGAAAAGCAGGATGAAGCCAGCAAAGACGACG
Source organism: Scandinavium sp. (assembly GCF_036271055.1). Lineage (GTDB taxonomy): Bacteria > Pseudomonadota > Gammaproteobacteria > Enterobacterales > Enterobacteriaceae > Scandinavium. Next base: position 72,823 of record NZ_DATBBJ010000055.1, read on the forward strand.
CAAAACGCCACGATAAAGAGCAGGTGTAATTCGTGTTCGACATTGGTTTCAGTGAACTGCTGCTGGTCTTCATTATTGGTCTGATTGTGCTTGGGCCAAAACGTTTGCCGGTGGCAGTGAAAACGGTAGCAGGCTGGATCCGGGCTATTCGCTCGATGGCGACTACCGTGCAAAACGAACTGGCTCAGGAGCTGAAACTCCAGGAGTTTCAGGACAGCCTGAAAAAAGTTGAGAAGGCGAGCCTCGGCAATCTTTCTCCGGAGTTGAAGGACTCGATGGATGAGCTGCGCGAAGCGGCGGAATCCATGAAGCGTTCCTACACTCAGCAGGATCCTGAGCACTCAAGCGATGAAGCCAATACCATCCGCAATCCAGTGGTGAAAGGCAGCGAAGCGCAGCGCGAAGGCGTCACACCGGTTACGCCAGAGCATCAGGCAAGCGCCGAAGCACAGGCTCCTGATGTAGCTGAAACCATCGAGAAAGCCCCGGAAACAGTTGTTTCTGTGGAGAAGGTGAAAGCGCCAGCTGCCGTATCGGCTTCTGATCCCTCCCCTGCAACCAGCGATAAACCGTAAACATGGGCGTAGAACAGACTCAACCGCTGATTTCGCATTTGATTGAGCTGCGTAAGCGCCTCATCAATTGCATCATCGCGGTATTTGTAATTTTTCTGGCGTTAGTCTATTTCGCTAACGACATTTATCAGCTGGTGTCCGCACCGCTTATCAAGCAGATGCCTGTCGGGGCAACGATGATCGCCACCGATGTGGCTTCGCCGTTCTTTACGCCTATCAAACTGACCTTCATGGTTTCAGTTATCCTCTCTGCTCCCGTGATCCTTTATCAGGTTTGGGCGTTTGTGGCCCCGGCACTGTATAAACACGAGCGCCGTCTGGTCGTGCCATTGCTGGTCTCCAGCACGCTGCTGTTTTATATCGGCATGGCTTTCGCTTACTTTGTGGTGTTCCCGCTGGCGTTTGGTTTCCTGACGCATACCGCGCCGATTGGCGTGCAGGTGTCGACGGATATCCGTAGCTATCTCGATTTCGTCATGGCGTTGTTTATGGCCTTCGGCGTGTCGTTTGAAGTGCCGGTCGCGATAGTGTTGCTGTGCTGGGTGGGCGTCACTACGCCAGATGACCTGCGCAAGAAGCGTCCTTATGTGCTGGTCGCTGCTTTCGTTATCGGCATGCTGTTAACGCCGCCGGACGTATTCTCGCAAACGTTGCTCGCCATTCCGATGTATTGCCTGTTTGAAGTGGGCGTCTTCTTTGCCCGTTTCTATACCGGTAAACGGCTCTCGCGTGATGAAGACGCAGCGGCGGAAGAAGAAGCCGCTGCCAGCGAAAAAGAAGAATAAACCAGCCGCCCGAAAGGGCGGTTGTTGTATGGGAGTCACCATGTTTGATATTGGCGTGAATCTAACCAGTTCTCAGTTTGACCGCGATCGTGATGAGGTGGTGACGCGAGCGTTCGCCACAGAAATTAGCGGAATGCTGATAACCGGCACCAACCTGCAAGAAAGCGAAGCGGCGCAACAATTGGCTCAGCGTTATGAGCACTGCTGGTCAACGGCAGGCGTACATCCTCACAATAGCAGTAGCTGGACGGTGGAAGTCGCAGAGGCGATTCGCCAGCTGGCGCAGCAGCCTCGCGTGGTTGCTATCGGTGAGTGTGGACTTGATTTCAACCGTAATTTCTCCACGCCGCAGGAACAGGAGATTGCTTTCAGTGCTCAGTTATCTCTCGCCGCAGAGCTGAATATGCCCGTTTTTCTGCATTGCCGTGATGCGCATGAACGCTTTATTACGCTATTAAAACCGTGGTTATCGAAACTGCCTGGCTCAGTGCTGCACTGTTTTACCGGTACGCGACAAGAACTGGAAGAATGCCTCGCCAATGGGCTGTATATCGGCATTACCGGTTGGGTGTGCGATGAGCGTCGCGGGCTGGAATTACGCGAATTATTGCCATTGATTCCGGCGGATCGCTTGCTGGTGGAAACCGATGCACCGTGGCTGCTGCCGCGAGATTTGTCACCCAAACCGGCTTCACGCCGAAATGAGCCTAAGAATCTCCCCCATATTTTGGCGCGAATCGCACAGTGGCGTGGGGAAGACTTACCAACGTTGTCGGCCATTACCGATCAGAATGTGAAAGCAGTGTTTGGTGTCGATTTTTGAATTCAGACTTTGCGGAAGTCGGTGTTTTTCACGCTCTGTAAAACCTGCTTATTCAACAAGTTCAGCAGTAACATGGAACGCGCTTCGCCGTCGGGTTCAGTGAAAATCGCCTGTAGCCCTTCAAATGCGCCTTCGGTGATCACCACATTATCGCCAGAGTACGGCGTTTCCGGATCGGTTATCCCTTCCGGTTTGTGGATGGAGAGCTGATGAATGACGTCGGACGGCACCATCGCGGGTTGCATTCCAAAGCGAACGAAATGGCTGACCCCACGTGTAGCGTTGATAGTGGTAGTGTGAATGACCTCGGGGTCAAACTCCACGAACAGATAGTTGGGAAACAGCGGTTCGTCGACCGTAGTGCGTTTACCGCGGACGATTTTTTCCAGCGCAATAGTTGGCATCAGGCAATTAACTGCCTGGCGTTCAAGGTGTTCCTGGGCACGCTGAAGTTGCCCACGTTTGCAGTACAGTAAATACCAGGCTTGCATAATGACTCTTTCCCGTAATTCTTGGGAAAGCATAACAAAAGCCAGGCGCGATAGCGAAAGGGATTGTTGCCTCATACGGAGTCCGGGAGTTCACGCTAATTTAACAAAATTACAGCATCCCGCGACTGAACGCCGTATAATGAGGCGCTTACAAAGAGGCCATGACTGACCCCATGAAATACCACGATTTACGCGACTTTCTGACACAACTGGAACAACAGGGCGAGCTGAAACGCATTTCCCTGCCGGTCGATCCCCACCTGGAAATCACCGAGATTGCCGATCGTACCCTGCGTGCGGGCGGTCCGGCGCTGCTGTTCGAAAACCCGAAAGGCTACGACATGCCGGTGCTGTGCAACTTGTTCGGTACGCCGAAGCGCGTGGCGATGGGCATGGGGCAGGAAGACGTTAGCGCATTGCGTGAAGTGGGAAAATTGCTGGCGTTCCTGAAAGAGCCGGAACCGCCAAAAGGGTTCCGTGACCTGTTCGATAAACTGCCGCAATTTAAGCAAGTGCTGAACATGCCGACCAAACGGCTGCGCGGCGCCCCGTGCCAGCAAAAAGTGATGCAGGGCGACGACGTTGATTTAACCCGTATTCCAATCATGACCTGCTGGCCGGAAGATGCCGCTCCGCTTATCACCTGGGGGTTAACGGTGACGCGCGGGCCACACAAAGAGCGGCAGAATTTAGGCATTTATCGTCAGCAGTTGATCGGCAAAAACAAGCTGATTATGCGCTGGTTGTCTCATCGCGGCGGCGCGCTGGATTTCCAGGAATGGTGTGCGGCCCATCCGGGCGAACGTTTCCCGGTTGCGGTGGCGCTGGGCGCAGATCCGGCGACTATCCTTGCAGCTGTGACGCCCGTGCCAGATACCTTATCTGAATACGCTTTCGCCGGACTCTTGCGCGGCACCAAAACCGAAGTGGTTAAGTGTCTGTCGAACGATCTGGAAGTGCCTGCCAGTGCGGAAATCGTGCTGGAAGGCTATATCGAAGCCGGCGAAATGGCACCGGAAGGGCCGTACGGCGATCACACCGGTTACTACAATGAAGTGGATAGCTTCCCGGTGTTTACCGTCACACATGTGACTCAACGCGAAGATGCTATTTATCACTCAACTTACACCGGCCGTCCACCAGATGAACCTGCGGTGCTCGGCGTGGCGTTGAATGAAGTTTTCGTTCCGATCCTGCAAAAGCAGTTTCCGGAAATTGTCGATTTCTATCTGCCGCCGGAAGGCTGTTCTTATCGCCTTGCTGTCGTCACCATGAAAAAGCAGTACGCCGGTCACGCGAAGCGCGTGATGATGGGTGTGTGGTCGTTCCTGCGCCAGTTTATGTACACCAAATTTGTGATTGTCTGCGATGACGACGTTAACGCCCGTGACTGGAACGACGTTATATGGGCCATCACGACGCGTATGGATCCTGCCCGTGATACGGTGCTGGTCGAAAATACGCCGATTGATTATCTGGACTTTGCCTCGCCGGTTTCCGGTTTAGGCTCGAAAATGGGGCTGGACGCCACCAACAAATGGCCTGGCGAAACCACGCGTGAGTGGGGACGCCCGATCAAGAAAGATCCCGAAGTGACGGCGCGAATTGACGCCATTTGGGATGATCTGGCCATCTTTAATGACGGTAAAAGCGCCTGACGCGCGCCGTGTTAGCCTTATAGACCCGACAGAGGGAGCGCATGACAACCTTAAGCTGTAAAGTCACTTCGGTAGATGCCATTACCGACACGGTATATCGCGTTCGTTTAGAACCGGAAGCGGCCTTTTCCTTCCGCGCGGGCCAGTATTTGATGGTGGTGATGGACGAGCGTGATAAGCGCCCGTTCTCAATGGCGTCTACGCCGGCCGAGCAGAACAGCATTGAGCTTCATATCGGCGCGTCCGAGCTGAATCTGTACGCCATGGCTGTGATGGACAGAATTCTCAAAGAGAATGAGATTGTGGTCGATATCCCGCACGGTGAAGCGTGGCTGCGTGACGATGAAGAGCGTCCGCTGGTGCTGATTGCCGGTGGTACAGGGTTCTCCTATGTGCGTTCGATTCTGCTGACTGCGCTTTCACAAAACCCGAATCGTGACATCGCGATTTACTGGGGCGGGCGTGAAGAGAAGCATCTGTATGATTTGTCTGAACTGGAAGCACTCTCCTTAAACCATCCGAATCTGCGCATTGAGCCGGTGGTTGAGCAGCCGGAAGAGGGCTGGCGTGGTCGTTCTGGCACGGTGTTAACGGCGGTGTTGCAGGATTACGGTACGCTGGCGGAACACGATATTTATATCGCCGGTCGTTTCGAGATGGCGAAAATCGCCCGCGACCTGTTCTGTAATGAACGTAATGCACGTGAAGATCGCCTGTTTGGCGACGCGTTCGCGTTCATCTAAGCAGATAAAAAACCCGCCCCTGACAGGCGGGAAAAACGGCAACTAAACTCTCTCTTCACCATTGTCGCCATAACTGTGTTGGCTGCACTCACCCACCCGAATCACTTACTTTTGTAAGCTCATCGGGATGTGTTCGTTTGCCGCCTTGTTCTGGCGTCAATGGCTTTGAGATATGCGATATTCCGGGTGAACAAATCACCCGAATACATTCCTAATCAGACGCGCTCGATCACCGTCGCAATCCCCTGACCCAAACCGATACACATCGTCGCCAGACCAAACTGGGCGTCTTTGCGTTCCATCAGATTCAGCAGCGTGGTAGTGATACGCGCGCCGGAACATCCTAGCGGATGGCCGAGAGCGATTGCTCCGCCGTTGAGGTTGATCTTCTCGTCGATCTGCTCCATCAGCCCCAGATCTTTAATGCATGGCAGGATCTGCGCGGCGAAGGCTTCATTCATTTCAAACAAATCGATATCGCTCGCGGAAAGACCGGCTTTTTTCAGCGCCAGTTTTGACGCCGGAACCGGACCGTAGCCCATGATCGACGGGTCACAGCCGACAACGGCCATTGAACGTACCCGAGCGCGTGCTTTCAGCCCCAATTCGCGGGCGCGGCTTTCACTCATCACCAACATTGCGGCTGCGCCGTCGGAGAGAGCGGAAGACGTGCCTGCGGTTACTGTACCCGTCACCGGATCGAATGCCGGGCGTAAAGCAGACAGTGCTTCAACGGTGGTTTCCGGGCGGATCACTTCGTCGTAGTAAAACTGCTTCAGTACGCCGTCGGCGTCGTGACCACCGGTCGGGATAATTTCGTTTTTGAACGCACCGGACTGTGTGGCTGCCCAGGCGCGAGCGTGAGAACGGGCGGCGAACTGATCCTGCATTTCACGGCTGATGCCGTGCAGACGCGACAGCATCTCTGCGGTCAGGCCCATCATGCCCGCTGCTTTCGCCACACTGCGGCTCATACCCGGATGGAAATCCACACCGTGACTCATCGGCACGTGGCCCATATGTTCCACGCCGCCAACCAGACATGCTTGCGCATCACCGGTCATGATCATTCTCGCCGCGTCGTGTAGCGCCTGCATGGATGACCCACACAAGCGGTTGACGGTGACTGCCGGAACGGAATGCGGAATTTCGGCCAGCAGTGAGGCGTTGCGGGCAATGTTGAAGCCTTGTTCAAGCGTTTGTTGTACGCAGCCCCAATAAATGTCGTCGAGCGCCGCCGGATCTAAGGCCGGATTGCGCGACAGTAGGCTGCGCATCAGGTGAGCGGAAAGATCTTCTGCCCGCACATTGCGGAATGCGCCGCCTTTTGAACGGCCCATCGGGGTACGAATTGCATCGACAATGACAACCTGTTCCATTGTGACTCCTTAAGCTGTTTTCAGCTCACCCACCGGGCGGGCAGGTTCAACCGGTGGATAATATGCTTCGTTGTGACGCGCCTTGCTGCGCAGGCCTTCTGGCACATCATACAACGGGCCGAGATGCTGATACTGCTGCGCCATGTCGAGGTATTTGGCACTGCCAAGCGTATCCAGCCAGCGGAATGCGCCCCCGTGGAATGGAGGGAAGCCAAGGCCATAAACCAGCGCCATATCCGCTTCTGCCGGGCTTGCGATAATGCCTTCTTCAAGACAGCGCACCACTTCGTTGACCATCGGGATCATCATGCGGGCGATAATTTCTTCATCGCTGAAATCGCGTTTGGCCTGACTGACTTCCGCCAGCAACGCTTCTACCGCAGGATCTTCCTCTTTCTTTGGTTTGCCTTTGCTGTCTTCTTTATAGCGCCAGAAACCGAGGCCATTTTTTTGACCGTAGCGGCTGGCATCAAATAAGGCATCAATGGCATCGCGATAATCTTTCTGCATACGCTGCGGGAAACCGGCGGCCATCACGGCCTGCGCGTGATGCGCGGTATCAATTCCGACAACGTCCAGCAGATAGGCCGGGCCCATCGGCCAGCCGAACACTTTTTCCATCACTTTATCGACTTTGTGGAAGTCAGCGCCGTCGCGCAGCAACTGGCTGAAACCGGCAAAATAGGGGAACAGTACGCGGTTGACGAAGAAGCCCGGGCAATCGTTGACCACGATCGGCGTTTTGCCCATTTTGCTCGCCCAGGCGACGACTTTAGCAATGGTTTCGTCTGAGGTTTTCTCGCCGCGAATCACTTCCACCAGTGGCATGCGGTGCACAGGGTTGAAGAAATGCATGCCGCAGAAGTTTTCCGGACGCTTTAATACGCTCGCCAGTTCGCCGATAGGAATGGTTGAGGTATTGGACGCCAGCACCGCATCCGGACGGACTTTGTCTTCGGTTTCTGCCAGCACGGCTTTTTTGATTTTTGGGTTTTCAACAACCGCTTCGACCACGACGTCGACGCGTTCAAATCCGGCGTAATCAAGCGTGGGATGGATCGTGGAAATCACATTTGCCAGTTTCAGTCCGTTAATTTTTCCGCGTTCTAACTGTTTATTGAGCAGTTTGGCCGCTTCGTTCATGCCGAGCGTCAGCGATTTGTCATTGATATCTTTCATGATGACTGGCACGCCTTTCCAGGCGGACTGATAAGCAATACCGCCACCCATGATCCCGGCACCGAGCACGGCGGCCTGTTTCGGGGTGTCGACATTTTTGGTCAGCTTTTTCGCCTGGCCTTTTACGAACTGATCATTGAGGAAAATGCCGACCAGCGCACGGGCTTCATTCGAATGCGCGAGCGGCACAAAGCTCTGATTCTCAAGCACTAGCGCCTGATCACGGCCTAAACGAGACGCCGCCTCAATGGTTTTCACCGCGGTGATGGGCGCCGGGTAATGTTTGCCCGCCGTCTGCATCACCATGCCTTTGGCAATGGTAAAGCTCATGGTGGCTTCAATTTTGCTGAGTTTCAGCGGATCGAGCTTCGGCTGGCGTTTGGCTTTCCAGTCTAAATCGCCGTTGATTGCCTGGCGCAGAACGGCAATGGCACCGTCGCGCAGTTTTTCTGCTTTCACAATCCCGTCGACGAGACCGAGTTTGAGCGCTTCGTCGGCACCCACATCTTTCCCGGCGGCGATGATTTCCAGTGCGCTATCAGCCCCAAGCAGACGTGGCAGACGAACGGAGCCGCCAAAGCCAGGCATAATGCCGAGCTTGGTTTCAGGCAGGCCGATACGCAGGTCCGGCGTTGCCAGACGGTAATCGGTGGCTAACACACATTCGCAGCCGCCGCCCAATGCGTAGCCATTGACAGCGGAAAGCGTTGGGACCGGCAAATCTTCCAGACGACAGAAAACGCTGTTGGCAAAATGCAGCCACTGGCTCAGTTGTTCCTGTGGAACCTGGAATAATGAAAGGAATTCGGTGATGTCTGCGCCGACGATGAATGCGGCTTTTTCGGAACGCAGCAGCAGGCCTTTGAGGTCGGGCTGTTTTTCGAGGACATCGAGCGCCTGGCCGAGGCTGGCCACGGTGGCAGTATCAAGCTTGTTGACCGAGCCGGGGGCATCGAACACCAGTTCGGCAATGCCATCTTCCAGCCAGTCGAGGTAAAGGGTGTCGCCTTTGTAGAGCATGTCAGTCTCCTGAATCCAGCAAAGTTACTGGTCTTACCAGATGAGGCGAAGTGTGGATTTTATGTTAATAAAATGCAAATTACTCTGTGAGAAAATGACGTCTGGATCACGCTCGGCAGAAATACGCAGCGCGAAACCGATGTGCTAAGATGCGGGGAATTCGGGTTATAAAGAGAGAAGGGTAAAACATGGACTCACTGGCCACACTCTATAAAAATCATATTGATACGTTGCAGGAACGCACTCGTGACGTGCTCGACCGTTTTAAGCTCGACGCGCTGTTGATTCACTCCGGCGAACTGTTTAACGTTTTTCTCGACGATCATCCGTATCCGTTCAAAGTGAACCCGCAATTCAAAGCATGGGTGCCAGTGACTCAGGTGCCGAACTGCTGGTTGCTGGTGGATGGCGTTAACAAACCGAAGCTGTGGTTCTATTTGCCGGTCGATTACTGGCACAACGTGGAGCCGTTGCCCACTTCTTTCTGGACCGAGGATGTTGATGTTATCGCGTTGCCAAAAGCCGATGGCATTGGCAGCCAACTTCCTGCGGCGCGTGGCAACATTGCGTATATCGGCCCGGTGGCTGAACGCGCGTTGGGCCTGGATATTGCCGCCGCCAATATCAACCCGAAAGGGGTGATCGATTACCTGCACTATTATCGCTCTTACAAAACCGATTACGAACTTTCCTGCATGCGCGAAGCGCAGAAAATGGCAGTGAATGGTCATCAGGCGGCGGAAGAAGCTTTCCTTTCCGGAATGAGCGAGTTCGATATCAACCTGGCGTATCTGACTGCCACGGGCCAGCGTGATACTGACGTGCCTTACAGCAATATCGTGGCGCTGAACGAGCACGCATCAGTGCTGCATTACACCAAACTGGACCACCGCGCGCCGTCTGAAATGCGCAGTTTCCTGTTGGATGCAGGTGCGGAATACAACGGTTATGCCGCTGACCTGACCCGTACCTGGGCGGGTAACGCAGATACCGAATTCGCACAGTTGATTAAAGACGTCAACACTGAGCAACTGGCGCTGATTGACACCCTGAAAGCGGGCGTGAGCTACGTTGACTATCATATCCAGTTCCATCAGCGCATCGCCAAACTGCTGCGTAAGCATCAGTTGATCACCGATATGAGTGAAGAAGCGATGGTGGAAAATGACCTGACCGGGCCGTTTATGCCGCACGGGATTGGGCATCCGCTGGGTCTGCAAGTGCATGATGTTGCGGGTTTTATGCAGGATGATAAAGGCACGCATCTTGCCGCGCCGTCTAAATATCCTTATCTGCGCTGCACTCGCATTTTGCAACCGCGTATGGTGCTGACCATCGAGCCGGGTATCTACTTCATCGAGTCGCTGCTGGCGCCGTGGCGTGAAGGCCAATTCAGCAAGCACTTCAACTGGCAGAAGATTGAAGCCATGAAGCCATTCGGTGGGATCCGCATCGAAGATAACGTGGTTATCCGCGAAAACGGCGTCGAAAACATGACCCGAGATCTGAAGCTGGCTTGATGGACAGTTGGCTTATCCCGGCTGCGCCAGTGGCCGTGGTTGAAGAGATCAAAAAGAGCCGCTTCATTACGTTACTCGCGCATACTGAGGGCGTGGAAGCGGCAAAGGCTTTTGTGGAATCGGTGCGGGTGGAACATCCGGACGCGCGCCACCACTGTGTGGCGTGGGTTGCCGGGCCGCCCAATGATTCGCAACAGCTGGGTTTTTCTGATGACGGTGAACCGGCGGGAACGGCGGGGAAACCGATGCTTGCGCAACTGATGGGCAGCGGTGTTGGGGAAATCACCGCTGTGGTGGTTCGCTATTACGGCGGTATTTTGCTTGGCACGGGTGGTCTGGTGAAAGCTTACGGCGGCGGTGTTCATCAAGCGTTGGCTGAACTGACGACTCTGCGCAAGACGCCGCTGACCGAATATACTTTGCAGTGTGATTACGGACAGTTAGCGGGCGTTGAATCTTTGCTGGCTCACTTTTCCGGCAACATCGTCAGCAGTGATTATCAGGCCGTAGTCCAGCTTCGGGTGGCGCTTCCGCAGGCCGAACTGGCGGCTTTTTCGACAAGACTGGCTGATTTTAGTCGCGGTGCGTTGCAATTGCGCCGGATTGACGAATAATCCCCGGTCTACTTTTTGCTTATCAAAGGAAGCGGCAGAGATGCATTTTCGTGCCATAACCCGAATCGTTGGACTGCTGGTCATTTTGTTTTCGGGAACGATGATTGTTCCTGGACTGGTAGCGTTGATTTACCGGGATGGGGCCGGGCGAGCATTTACTCAAACTTTTTTCGTGGCATTGGCGATTGGTTCGATGTTGTGGTGGCCGAACCGTAAGCAAAAGGGCGAACTCAAATCCCGCGAAGGGTTTTTGATTGTCGTGTTGTTCTGGACGGTGCTGGGTAGCGTGGGTGCGCTGCCGTTTATTTTCTCCGAACAGCCGAATCTGACCATAACTGACGCCTTCTTTGAATCTTTTTCCGGGCTGACGACGACGGGCGCAACGACGCTGGTTGGCCTGGACTCATTACCGCACGCGATCCTCTTTTATCGACAGATGCTGCAGTGGTTCGGCGGGATGGGGATCATCGTATTGGCGGTGGCGATTCTGCCTATTCTTGGCGTCGGCGGGATGCAGCTTTATCGCGCTGAAATGCCGGGGCCGCTGAAAGATAATAAGATGCGCCCGCGAATCGCCGAAACCGCGAAAACGTTGTGGCTCATTTATGTCTTGTTGACCGTTGCCTGTGCGCTGGCGCTGTGGTTCGCCGGTATGCCCGCCTTCGATGCGATTGGGCACAGCTTCTCGACTATTGCGATTGGTGGCTTTTCGACACATGACGCCAGCGTAGGCTATTTCAACAGTCCGACCATCAACACGATTATTGCCATCTTCCTGCTTATCTCCGGTTGTAACTACGGTCTGCACTTCTCTTTATTAAGCGGTCGCAATCTGAGGGTCTATTGGCGAGATCCTGAATTCAGGATGTTCATCGGCGTGCAGCTGACGCTGGTGGTGGTCTGTACGCTGGTGTTGTGGTTCCACGATGTGTATACCTCAGCGCTGACGACACTCAATCAGGCGTTCTTCCAGGTGGTGTCGATGGCGACGACCGCGGGTTTCACCACCGACAGCATCGCACGTTGGCCGCTGTTCCTGCCCGTTCTGCTTCTCTGCTCTGCTTTTATTGGCGGTTGCGCGGGCTCCACGGGCGGAGGATTGAAGGTGATTCGTATTCTTCTTCTATTTAAGCAGGGGAATCGTGAGCTGAAACGTCTGGTGCATCCGAATGCGGTTTACAGCATTAAGCTTGGCAACCGCGCGTTACCGGAACGTATTCTCGAAGCGGTGTGGGGATTTTTCTCCGCCTACGCCCTGGTCTTCATCATTAGTATGTTGGCTATCATTGCCACTGGCGTTGATGATTTCTCCGCTTTTGCTTCTGTCGTTGCAACATTGAATAACCTTGGCCCGGGTTTGGGTGTCGTGGCCGATAACTTTGCCAGTATGAATCCGGTTGCGAAATGGATCCTGATTGCCAACATGCTATTTGGTCGTCTGGAAGTCTTTACCTTGTTGGTGCTGTTTACACCGACTTTCTGGCGCGATTAACAGGAGCGTTTGTGAAAATATTGATTCTCTTTTCTACCCGGGATGGGCAAACGCGTGAGATTGCCGCGTCGCTGGCGTCTGAATTGAAAGAGCAGGGCTTTGCGGCGGATATCGTTAATCTGCATCGCGCAGAGACTATCGCCTGGCAAGAGTATGATGGCGTTGTTATCGGGGCATCAATTCGTTATGGACATTTCCATTCAACGCTGGATGCCTTTGTGAAAAAGCATCAGCAGGCACTTAAGCAATTGCCGAGCGCTTTCTATTCCGTAAATCTTGTAGCGCGTAAGCCAGAGAAATGTACGCCGCAGACTAACAGCTATACTCGCAAGTTCTTGCTCGATTCCCCTTGGCAGCCAGATCATAGCGCGGTCTTCGCGGGTGCGCTGCGTTATCCGCGTTATAGCTGGTATGACCGCATGATGATCCGCCTGATTATGAAGATGACAGGCGGGGAAACGGATACCCGTAAAGAAGTGGTGTATACCGACTGGCAGCAAGTCGCGAATTTCGCCCGTGAAATTGCTCAACTAATACGCAAATAGTGTGTAAAAAAGGCGTAAAGCCTGGATTTTGAGCAGTCAGAAAGTTTTTTTGAATTTCCTCTTGTCACCTCAGAATAACTCCCTATAATGCGCCTCCACTGACACGGAACAACGGCAAGCAAGCCGCCGGGTCAGAAGGGTTTCTCCGGAAATTCTGACAGAGAAAAGCGAAAATAACCGCTTGACTCTGAATGAGGAAAACGTATTAT
>NZ_DATBBJ010000056.1:0-26010 GCF_036271055.1 Scandinavium sp.
CTTGTCATGGGTCAAGGCGGCGTGAACGTAGCTACCCTCGGATCAGCGGGAACGACAACAACAGTTTTGCACGGGAATGCTTCCGGTCCTCCTGCTTTCGGCGCGGTGAATTTGGCAGCAGATGTTTCAGGCATTCTACCGACCACCAACTTAAGTGGCGTAGCGCTGCTCGCCTCGCCCAATATCTTCACAAGCACCAATACATTTAATTCTCCCAGTACTTTCAACGGAGTGACGAATTTAACCAACACGGTTTTTTCCGGTACTACGACTGGAACGCTGAGTGGACAACTGACAGGGGTGATGCCTCCGTGCATCACTGTCCCATTCAATACCGCTCCTGCGCTTCCTGCGTCATTCGACTCATGCAACAAGATGCCGGTAACGGGAACAGTTGCGATGCAACCAACTACCGGGACGCCCGTCAACGGCACACAACTTTTCCTGGATTGGACCAACGGAGGGGGCGGCCCCTACAACGTTACATTTCCAAGCAATTTCGTATTCCCAAATGGGAGTTCCTACAATCCTGCAAGCAACGTAGAAAACATTTTAGGATTCCGTTGGGTTCCACTTCCTAATCTTCCGCAATGCACGGCAACAAATGGTTGCTGGGAACTGTTCACTGCCCCAGCGACCGGAGGAGGTGGTGGAGGAGGAGGAAGTCCAGCAGGACCAAATGGCTCAGTGCAGATTGCTAGCGGCGGAACATTCGGGGCTGGGCCGTTGATTTCCGAAGTGACGACTACGCAATCAGCAATTCAGTATGTTTCTTCGGCGACAGGCAACGACGCCAATACTGGCCACTCCTGGGGGCAGGCCAAAGCCACCATTTGGGGAGCGCTTGAAGCTCTGCCTTTTGGTTCCGCTGGTCCTCCAGCACAAGCTGGAAACGGGACAATCTACGTAACTTCTGGCGTTGCTGTGGGAGCACCTGACGGTGGTGGATTGCGGATAACGGGAGGCGGATTCGATTTCACAAACAACACGACAGGATGGATTAAAGCGCCGCAGTTCGGAGGGTTGTCTATTATTTGCGCTCCTACGGATTCCCCAGGTTCGTTAAGTGCTCCAGCGTCTTGTCAGGAGAGTTGGTCTAATAATCCTGCAACCATGCCTGCAATCTGGGTTAATGGCACGCAAAAAGGAATTGTATTTCAAGGCATAAGCAGTCAATACCAAGGGACAGGCGTGCGTCTTGGCGTGGACTCTACTGGAAATCGCAATAGCGCTGGGGCACAAAACATCCACTTTAACAATATGACTTTAAGCGGCGGCGCTAGTTCTCTGGGGTGGGGACCGCAAGTTGATATTGGCACCAACGTTTTCTGGGTGTATTTCGATAACGTGACTTCTGCCGGAAGCCTGGAGCAATGGAGCGTGAATCTTTCACGCACTTCAGGCGTAGTTACGGCTACCGTCCAAAGTGGAGTTTCCGGGGCTTCTGCAACACACGATCTTATCGTAGGAAATCATATCTCCATTTATTCAACCAATTATGGGGATCACAGTTTTAACGGAACGTATGTGATTGCCAGCGTGCCCGATAGCACGCACTTCACTTATAGCCAGAGTAATGCGCCTGATTCCACGGGTACGGCATTCATGGCCTATGGAGACAAAGTATTTGGAATGACCGTGGACCCCGGTTCAGGAGGTGGCAGCGGACTTATATTTGTCAACCGTTGGAGTGGAACGGGCATCAAGTTTTACGGCGGCTCTAGTGGAGGCTCGGTTAAAGTAGTTGATGAAACCATTGAAGCGCCATTCATCGTTAATCCTCCTGGTGTTTGGGTTACTGGGCCGCTTGCAGGCGCTTATGTAAGCCACGTTGAAATAGCCGATACGGTCGGTGTTACTCCTGCTGTCATTGCCGACGTGAATGGTCCAGGCGGTTCAGTCAATGCAAGCAATGTGTTTGCTGACTTTCTTGCCGGAAATCAATGCGACTTTGACGGCCCGATGACTTTTGGCGGATTCATGTACGGGCCAGTAAAAGCCTGCCAAAACAACTCATTCAATCAAATACAGGCTACGCCGTTCCGCAGTGGATCGTCTGGAATTGCCGATGGGCATGTATGGGCGCAAAGCGACGATGCTAGAAGGTTGTTTGCTCCTATGGCAGTGCGTTTCCCAAACTTGGCACAAACAAATTCAGCAAGTTGGGCTTTCAATGATACTGCCGGGTGCTCTCACACACTGACCACTGGTATCTCCGCTCCTGACGGCACAACCAACGCAAGTCAAGTTTCTTGCAGTGCTGGGCAAACTGCTTTCAGCTTTCATGCTTCGCAAACTCTTCCTGTTACCGTAGCTGTAGGCCAATGGTTCATCGGCGGTGTTTGGGTGCAATCAGAAAGTGGCGGATATCCCGGTAATGGACAGGCAATAAACTTTCAACTCAATGGTGCAGGAAATTACCTCTCGAATTTCCTTGGTTATCTGGGTTCAGGACTGATGTCGTCTTCATGGGATTGGGTATGGTTCGTATTCAAAGTTACCGGCGCTGCGACACCATCAACCACGGTAGCTATGTTTGCTGGCGCTGATTCCACGCATATACTTCAGGCATTTGCTCCTGTTCTGATTCAGGTTCCTGCTGGAGCACTTAACGACAATGAAGCTATCGAATTGGCGGAACACCTTGCAGCCTACAATACAGCTTGTACAGTTGGCACGCTTTGCGATGCACGTAGTTTAATTCCACACCTTACGGGAGCGTTTACAGCAGGCCATGTTCCATCAATAACCGCAGCAGGAGATTTAACTGATAGTGGCGGATCGGGTGGAGGCGGTGGGACTTGGAACACTATTGGCAACCCTACTGGTGCATTCGCACCCAACATGGGAGCAACTGGAACGAACTATGCCAGCACATTCCATTTTCCAAATAGCCAGAATGGTGCCCCACTGGCCGGAATGTTTGGCTGGCAGTCCGACACGGCAGCTACTGTAACCACCAGTACATTCTCTCCTATGACCTTCTGGTGCGGCAATGCGTCGACAACGGGACCTGCGAGTAATGAAGATTGTTTGACGCTTCAGCACCAACCGGGGAACGGATTAAATGCTCCCATCACTACAGTTCTCTCCCACACCAAGCACGACGGCACCGCAGCCGTCAGCACAGGCATAGATACGCTTCTCGGCCCTGGCCCAGTAGCTACTCCCGTTAACTCTCACGGCGAAGGCGCAGAATACTCAATGGTAGAAGGAACTATTCCTACACTCGCGAACAGCGGAGCCGCTCTTTCGCAACCAGGACAGGACAATTGCTATGCGGATTCAACTGCTCACCACACTCTTTGCAACGATGCGCAGGCGGGGCTTGTTTCCGCCACACGCTCTCCCACGAGCGCAACGACCGGAGATGTGGCTTGCTATGCCGACACTACCGGAGCACTGCTATCAGATTGTGGACTACTGGGAACAAACACCGTTACTGCCGCTTCAAACTTCGTAAGCGGCGGATTGGTGAAAGCAGGCGGGGCAAATAAAACTCTAGTGTCTGCTGACTTGTCAGGTGGAGATTGTGCAACGGCAGGTTCGATGATCCTGACTTGCACAAAGATCAATGGAACTACGGTTCCTGCAAGCGCCAGTGCAACTGCCAATACAGTTCCTATCGTAGCAACAGCGGGAGCAATTACTTACCAATCCCAAGCATCCTGCAACACTGCAAGCACGGCAATTGGTTGGGTTACTGGAACTGGATGGAATTGCCACGCCATCACGACGGGCACCGCTCCACCCTGGGATACGATCGCGAATCCAGCAACAACCGATTTGCCTCTCGCGATGGGAACCCACATATCCACATTCACATGGAGTGCGCGAGCGGCCCCTTCGACACCAAATTTCTCTTGGATAGGCGGTCCCGATACCGGCACTTCAACGCAAGCAGGAATATTCCTTTTTAAAGATGACACCGCAAGCGTAAACACCAAGCCACTCGTAATGATAAATACCGTGGGAGCTTCAACAGCCACGCCATTGAAAGTCACAGCTCAAGGAGTGATAAACGGAATAATTATGAGCACGGCGGGAGTCCTTACCAAAGCGGGTGCCGGGAGCATCGTAGCCGACGCGATTACTAGCGCAGTAACGAGCGCAAATCTCGGTGATGCCACTGCAATAGTCCACAACAATGCTGGCAATACGCTCACGGGCGCAAGCGTAACATTCGACATGAGCGGAGCAAGCTCAACCAATTCCTTCAAGATTCCGGTGCAGGCTGGAGTAGGGGTTTTGCAGAATGGCTCACTAGGGTATGACTCCACTACTGGAGTCAACGAATTACGAGCTGGCATCAGTAGCGGAACCAGCACGATACCAACGCTTGCGGGAACAACCGATCCGACATCGGGAACGATTGCTACTTGGAGTCTGCATTCCGTACTTGGAAGCACAAATATTTTAGGCACGGCACATGGAGGAACCAGCCAGGATTTCAGTGCCACGGGCAGCGATAGTTGCGGTGGAGGGTCAACGGGAATGTCGGTAGTAAAACAAAATCATTTTTTCACAATGAGCGTAGCTTGCATTGCTGCTATAGACCTTCCGGCAGCTCTCTCCAGTTCCACCAGCATCAATGGATTGGGGATCACAGCCAGCACTGGCACCCTAACGATAGCCAACCTCAAAACACTCACAGCCAACAACAGCCTTACGCTAGCCGGGACCGACAGCACGACCATGACGTTTCCCGGAACGTCGGATACCGTCGTTACGCTCGGAGCTACCCAGACACTTACAAATAAAACTTTAACGACAGCAGCGCTTGGGTCATCAACGGCAACAACGCAAACGGCGGCTGACAACTCTACCAAGGTTGCTACTACGGCTTATGTGGACGCACATTACATTGCCGGAGGTACAGCGCTTCTTGGTAATTCAGCTATTGGCTCCGGGGCTTGCGCTACGGTTGTAACAGATGGAACAGTTACATCTGGAACGGTTGCCAATGTTCTTACTACTGACGTTATAGTATACACTCCGAATGTTGATCCTCAAGGTGTCACTGGATACGTAGCCTCGGCAACTGGATCTTTATATATTTGGGCCTATCCTACCGCTGGACATGTGAACTTTAAGGTTTGCAATAATACCAGTGCTTCAATTACTCCCAGTGCGCTTACGCTGAATTGGAAAGTTACCAGATGAAATGGTTGTTAGCATTCTTACTAGCTATACCGTTGCATGCCCAGATTCCTATGGGGGGAGTTACGGCAAATGTTACTTCTACTATCCCTACACTAATACAGATGAGGTCTAGCGCAACAGATGCCCAGGCAAACGTTGTGGGTGGATTTAATGGGGATACCGCTTCTAATAATTATATCCAAGTTTGCCTGGCTAATTCAGGACAGGTTAACAATACTTTAGTTGTGCGTACCACTGGAACAACTGCAAGCACAAACGTTTCTATTACCGATGATGGTTCAAGCTCAAATACTTATACTTTACAGCAGCATGAAACAGCGGGTGGAAGAACTCTGGCTGTTTTTACTGCATCGATTGTTAATTCCATGAGATGTATGAAGGTAGTATTTGGTGGAGGAAGTACTGATGATCAAGTAAAAGTATACGAATATAAAAACATAGCAACATCATCTCCGGTTCGCGCATCTTGTACGGGAACGGCCACAAGTGGAACAGCCCCCGCTTGCTCTGCGGGGATCACACCTACTGCCAATGACATAGTTCTTGGTTTTGAGGATGTTATCAGTTTTGGAACCAATCCTAGAGGGGGAACAACATTCACAGCTCAGTCAGGATACTCCTTAATAGATTCTGACAACACTGGATGGACTGCATCAGAATCGGTTATATCCACAGGATCGTCCACAACTCCTTCAATTACCATAGCATCAGCCACAACAAGGGCCAATATTGTCGGAATAGCACTGAAATCCTCTTCGTCAGGAGCATCATTTTCTGGCATCCATGTAAACAATGTCACATACTTTGCTCCAGAGTTTGCATTATCCTTGCCCATAACTGGAACAACTCAGACTATTCAATTTCCATGCTCCGGTAATGATTTATGGATGATGATTGGTCAGGGAGCTAGCGGGGCAACCAGCAATACTACGAGCATTACAGACAGTCACAATACTTGGACTGCGCTAACGAATCTTTATAATTCCGGAGATGGCTACGCCATTCAGTGGTGGCATGTAACGAGTCTTCCGGCTGTATGCAGCGGTACGACATCCTTTACTATAAATTTTACCGCCAATCCTTCCTTCCTTACCGTGCAGATGTTCGACCTGTCTAATTCCAGTGGTTATGACAGTTCCGCTACTTGCGGAGCCGGTTCCACTCCATGTGCAATAAATTTGAATACTGGAACACAAACAGCCACGGTGGCTGGAGCAGTGATAACTCCCAGTACTTCCGGCCCTGGCGTAATTCTTAGTTATGCTAATCAGGACTTTAATACCCTCACTAATGTTTCTCCGGGAAACTGGTCCAGCGATGTTCCTTTTTGCCCCAACAGTAGTACCGGATGCACTGGAAGCGGTATATCCACTTCAGCTTTCTATGTAGGCTCAGGTTTTGAGCAAGATGGCGGCACACTTGTGGATTATTATTCCAGCAATTCAGCGGTATCCATAACCTGGACAATAGCTAACACGCAGAATCAAGGAATAGGACCGCATTTTTCCAGCGCCGTTGCGGTGAAGCAATGAAGAGATTACTTCTTATCTTATTGTTTCTGCCCAGCGTATTGTATGCACAATGCTCCGGAGTAACGTCATGTACAGCAGCAAATCTTAGTTCTGCCACTGTTCAGGCTGCGCTTAACAGTATAAATTTAGATAACACCACACTGACGCTTCCTGCTGGAACAGCTACTTGGAGTTCTACGGTTACTTACAATAACGCATTTTCTGTGATTGTTCAGGGGGCCACAACTTGTACACCAAGTGTTCCCGGTTCCATAGCTACCGCTTGTACGGACAGCACAAACATAACGGATGGGGTTAGTGGAAACACTCCGGTTTTTTCAGTGGTTACTACGGCAGGTAAATCTTTTCGCTTAACTGGAGTTACATTTTCACTGGGAGGTACATCGGGATACCAAGATTTGATTTTTTCTGGCTTATCTACATCGTTTCGTTTAGATCACAGTCATATCGCCAACGTTCCAAGCGGATTCAACGCAATCGTTGTAGATGGCGTAGTTGGTGTCATGGATCATATCGTTGCCGATGGGCAGGACAATTCTGAGTTTTTGCGCCCCTTAGCAACTACATGGAAGGGTGTGTCGGCAAACTGCGGCAGTGGTTGCGGAGATAATTCTTGGAATGACGTAACCGGATTCGGCGGACCTAACTTCATATTCCTTGAAGATTCAACGTTAAATGGATCTGGAGTTCACGGCATGGCGGCGAGCGATTGTTTCAGCGGCGGCAGATTTGTCATGCGCCACAATACCATGGTTTCCAGTTCCCTAGGACAGCATGCCACTGGACATGCCGGAGATGACAGAGGTTGCCGTGCCATGGAAATGTACCTAAATACATTCCCAACCTTCACCGGGGCACCGGCATTTAATGTCAGTTTCATAGCTGCTGGAGCAAACGTTGTTTGGGGTAACACAGTAACAGCGGGAGCTTACAGCAATTTTATTACGTCTCACGTACAACGTTGTGGACCTCCTTCTGGGACCTGCGGACAAACTTACAATCAGACTGCACCGCCTAGTGGCTGGGGATATTGCGGCACAAGTTACGGTCCTAGTGCTTGGGATCAGAACTTAGACAGTACTGGAACGGGATGCCTGGATCAACCGGGACGAGGCCAAGGAGATTTGTTATCGGGATTATTTCCAAACAAATGCAATATCACTCAGAATCCATCTTGTAATACATTTACAGGACAATGGGCAAGGCAAAAGTTGGAACCGATCTACGCATGGAATAACACTTGGAGCTGTCCTAGTTGCGGCCCTGGTGGGCTATGGTCGCAGTATGATCCCAGCATGGCGCAGAATCGTGATTATTATTTGGACGTTGGATCTTCCTGTGCTCAGAATGCGGCATCTTGCACCAGCGGTATTGGCGTTGGAACGTTAGCACAGCGACCAGTGAATTGCATGACCAATTCTGAGGCATTCCCTGTTGGTAATAGTCCAGGTGTCGCATGGTGGGATACAAATGCTAATACCTTGTATGTTTGTACAGCAACTAACACGTGGACTACGTACTATACTCCATATACTTATCCTCATCCACTACAATCAGGAATTGTTCCAGGTTTAGTATCTGAATCTGGGAAGAACTCTACGTTGACAGTAGCTCTCGGTGCTAGCGGAGGAGGTGGATTCATACCAACGAGCACTTGTGCCAGTTTCTCGTATTGCCTTCCGTTCGCAGAGAATGCGCTTGGTGGCAACCTGGGGATCGTCGCGTTCCAGTATGCCAATGGTTCTTCAGTAACAAATACTGTAAGTGATGATAAGGGTAACGCTTGGTCCTGTATCGGATCATCGGCTGCTAGTTCTAGTAAGTTCTTGAATCTTTGCTATACTCCCAACCTTATTGCGGGAACTAATAAGGTTACTATTGGCTTTGCTTCTACCGCTGTAACACAGGTACAAGCAGATGTAGCACAGTTCTTCAACGTTGCCACTTCTAGTCCTCTGCGCACGAGCAACACTATAGTAGGTGCAAGCTCTACGACCATGACCGGCCCAGCACTCACCACCACGGCGAATGATCTGGTATACGCCATGTTCTGCCGCACAGGAACGCCAGTAATGACTTCAGGCTCATTTGTCCCCGGAGCCGGATTTACCTTGGGACTTACAAAGTACCAAGATGGCTGCGCCAGTGAGTGGCAAGTATCTGTCGGTGGTACCGTAACGCCTACTATGACAATGGGCAGCGCTTCAACTTATATTGTGTTTGCCGCTGCCTTCATTGCATCAGCTAGTTCAGCAGGCACCGCGCCAACAGCTCCGTATCTTCAGCGCGTGATGTCGTGGAGTTCGCAATCCAACATATCAACTGCTTCTACCAAATTTCAACTTCCTAATGGTTCAGGGGATTTGTTGGTTATGACCGGGGCTGGAGCAGCAAATTATCTAGGTAATAGCATTACTGATTCTGGTTCAAACTCCTGGACACTTGCAGGGCAATGTCAGGACACTGGCAGTTGCTCTTCCTCTGGAGGATTCTCCTATGAGTTTTACAACGTAAATGGAGCAGCAAATTCCACCAACACGCAAACTGTAAACTTTACTGGATCTGGCGATACCACAACTTTCTTTTATGATTTTGTTGGATCATTCACGTTTAATTCTCGTGGTCAATTTTCATCAAATGCCAATACTTCCAACTTGCTATCGGCTTCTCCATTTTCCTTTAATCCGGGATCAACAAACGCTCTCACCATTGCGACAGGGCCGATTGCCTTTAACACTGCCGTTTCTGTGGCGCAGCCTTCTACTGGAACGAATTATTTCGATGGCGGTTTCTTCGGCGGGGAAACCATCAATGGTGGTAGTGTTCCTGAATCCATCATCGACCAAAATAATATCTTCAGCCACACCTATACCAGCACTTCTGGGACATTCAACTGGCAATGGAATACGGCGATCAACAGTAGCGAGGCGAACAACGTTGGCGCGGATTTGGTTAGCTTTGCGATAATTGGACCATCTCCCGTTCCAGGACTAGTGATAACTCCCATTCAATTTTCTTATGGCAACCAGAACGTAAACACAACTTCAGCCACGCATGCTTTCACTATTTCCAATCCTGGTACGGCTTCTGCTACGGTCAGCAGCATCGTGTTCGGCGGCGCTAACCCGATAGACTTCGCGCAATCGGCTACAACGTGTCCAAATGGCACTGGAATTCCATCATTTCCGCTCGCTGCAGGGGCTAGCTGCACGGTTTCTTATACCTTTACTCCTGGAGGCACGCTTGGTCGCTCCGGTGTTATCACCGTAACCGACACGCCAGATTCTCTCTCAGCACAATCTGTGCTAACCGGAAATGGCATAGGTCCGGTGCTAGGAGGAATCCAGGGCGTTTCTCCAGTTCCTAACCAGATGGGGACGACGCTCATTTCCAATGGCAACTTTGCCGGGAATACTACCAATTGGAATCTTCCAGCTTGCATGACATATGATGGTACCGTAACACATACAGCAGATGGTAGCGGAAGTATCAAACTGACCGCTTGCCCTTCCGCTGCAACGATGTTTTGGCAACAAAGTCCCAACTACATAACCATTGGTAACAGCGGAAGATTCATCTTTCGTTGGTGGATGAAGGGTGACGGTGCCACTGGTTCGGCAACGTTGTCTTCCAGCCAAATCTTAAACTTCAACAGTCTTGCGGGAGCTTTTGCTTGCGGTACGGGAAGAACCACTGGTAGCAACGTTTCTGGGAACTTGCGATATCTTGTGCCTGCCGGTAGCAGTGATTGGGTGCAGCACGAAATTGAATGTCTTTACAACGCCCAGCTATTCAGTGGTAAGCAAATAAAATTCAATATTGCAGAGGCTACTGGAACCACCAGTACGGGAAGCGTTTGGCTGGATGACTTCGATGTTGAGGATGATTGGTATCCATTGACTTCTTTTCTGCTCTATCCCAACTTCCGCGGTAATCTCTGGAACGATAAAACTCCTAGAAAGCCACTCGCGGCTAATGGAATAACTTGGCCTTATGGCGCGCCAGTACAAGGAGAGATTGAAGGTGTAAGTGAGATTAGGCCGTCGTCCGCATCCGGTGCTACGTTTGGCACATTGACAGTTAAGATGGCCACGGTAGCAGGATGCGCCACTACTGGAGTTTTATCAACCAAGACATTCAACCCCGGAAGTAGTCCGGTTATATCTGGACAAACTTTCTGGCATTTCTTGCCGACAGATTATGGAGCACTTACCATTGGTAATCATTACTGGTTATGTTCATCTTATACCGACACCGGAGGTACGTTCACTTATCCGGACTGGGCCATAACTTATCAGAATGCTGCTTATCGCAGTACCTTGAAGAACTGGGTTGATGTGGATGCCAACATAGTTCACAACCAAGTGAACACTCTTTGGGCTGGTGCCATTGACCGTACGACTGCGACCTTCACTTATAACGGAGGTGTGCCAACTAGCGGGACTAGTTGCACGCCAAATCAGTCCAGCGCCAAGAACTGCATCATTTACGATTGGCAGGGACCATGCACAGGAACGCTCAATACTTTCTATGGCGGCAACGTAAATGTCGATGCTACCGGATTGATCCTAACGCTCGTTCACGGTATGAACTTCGACCCTACGTGGACACAGATCGCAGTGGAATCCGGCCTTACGTGGCACGTATACCCGATTACCAGTGCCACTGCTACGCAAGTTAATCTCGGCAGTGCAGTGGTAGGTTTGACATTACCGGCGACGAACGCTCCTTACCAGATGAGCGGAACTGTAAATGTTTCTGGCACGAATGTAACTTGGGTATCGGGAGCAAAGTTCGATCCTACTTGGCCATACATCAATATCGGCAATCAAGCCGCTAGCCCGACTTTCAAGATTGTCTCCAGCACTCCAACGACAATGGTGCTGGCTTCGGCACCGACGGCAGGGAACAACATAATTTATTCTGCTCCTTACGTATGCTCAGGCAATGCCGCAAAGACGCTCGACAATATCGCCGCGGCTACCACCAATCAAAACGCCAACTTCACCGGAGGGCCATCACGAGTGGCCGTGATGAAGTACATGGGCTACAACAACATCGTGGCCACCATCAGTGCCTTCGGTGTTTGCAACCCTACTCCGGGAGCCTCTGAGAATTGTCTACCCTGGTGGCAGGCTGGAGACGACTACGGATTCAGTTCCGCTGCACTTACAACTCTTTATTTTGGCTCAGCAATCAGTCAAACTATCGTTAACACTCCACCGGCATTTTTTCCGACACCTACTGTCGGAGCTGGTTCTATCACTTCTCCGTTCTTGTTCCTGGAAGCTTCGGTTGGTGAAGCAAGTCAGCCAACTACGCAATCGTTTGGAGGCGTAAACGCCATTCCTGAAAGTTTGCCATCGTTGCCAGTCACCGTAAATCTATCTGGCGCTGCCTGTGCCGGAACAAATTGCAGTGTCACAGTTACGATGCCTTCCTGCCCGATGCCTAATCCCCGTTATCTTGGTTACTACCTATATGCGGCCACCGGGAGCACTTCTACGCCACCAGTGAACACCAGTACTTCCTGGCAGTGGCAGCCGATGGCAGCGGCAACCTTTGCGCAGGGTCAGGCAGCGCAAGGCGACATTATTCCCTGCGGAACCAGCGTGACATTGAGTAATTTACTGAATACTGCTACTCAGCCTCCAACTACGGATGCTGGCAATACCGGCGCTCAGCGTCCTGGCTGGATGCCTTCTACCATGACGGATCAGACTGGATTGCAAACACTAGCTACGGACCTTGAAACTGACCCTGGGGTATCGTGGAACTATCTTGGAGATGAACCTGGACCAAAATCCGTGCCCAGCGCCTTTAACCAGATACAGACGATGAATCAGTACACCAGTATGTTTACCAGTATTCCTCATCCTGGACTTGATTCCAGTGCGCGAGATTGGCGCACGATAGAAGATATGTTCGGCTTCGATCCATACTCTACTGGTACCGTTATCTCATATTTCTCGGAGAACGCTTGGGCTACACCTACAACTTACAACAACCACCCAACATTTACACCGTTCAACTTCAACAGTCTTCAGACGCCAACCAACAACTCATTCGGTTCTGTCGCCGAGGCAACGGCGGCGCTGGATGTCACTGCCGATCAAGCCGGGCAGTATCTCTATGGCACGCGCCCCTGCCAAGCCTTCATAGGAGACTTTGCCTTCAGCCAGCTTGTAGGCTTTGGTTATGCGGAACTCAGAAGAGAAGAACTTAAACATCTTACCGGCTGTCAGAACTGGGGCATTACGGGCTTCGCCGTAAGCCGTTACATCTTTGGAAACTCCGGCATGGAAACAAGTGTGTGGGTTGGAAACACCAACCAAGTCACGCAGCAAAAGTTATGGCGTGATAGGCTCAATTCTTTGGCACCCGTGCTGTTGCAAAAGATAGATGGTTCTTCGCGGCTCGGGTTGGGAACTAAACTTACGGCTATATCTAGCAGCACAACTGTAGCCACGGATTGCGGAGCGCAGAGCGGCTACATTGATACTACTAACTATGGTCTATTCAACACTCCTGCGCAGATTCGATTCGTCACGCACATAGATCAGGCTACTGGAAACATTCTGATCCTGGCCAACAACCTCTGCTACGGAAGTCCAACCGTGACTTTCACCGGAAACTTCGGAGCAGCTACTACCGTAGCGGCTGAAGGCGATCCTGTTCCTGCTACCGATGCACAAAACTTCTATTCACGGCCAATTTCCGGTGGGCAGTTCAGCGACACGTTCGGGCCGATGGAACAGAAGATTTACAGCATTCCTTTTGCCGCTGCACCTATCATCAGTTTTAACCCGACTCCTCCCATTAATCTAGGCAGCCAAGGAGTCGGAAGTGCCTCTAGTCCCATGACGGTTACGATCACTAATACTGGGAATGCAAACCTAACATTTGGAGCGCAGTCATTTAGCGCGTTTACTGGCCTTAACGCGGGCGACTTCACTATAGCTGGTGGCAATGATCTCTGCGCCACACAGACAGTTCTTCCAGGAGCAAACTGCACAGTTGCTATTACTTTTACTCCGTCGGTCGTGGGATCAGAGGGCGCCACGCTCAACATGAATGGCAATGTGACCGCTTCTGCAGCGCTTACAGGCATAGGACAAGCAGGGGCATTGAGCACATCTCCAACGACCCTAACCTTCCCTGCCACGGTCGTAGGCCAGCACAGCCCCACGCAAACATTCACGCTTACCAATGCCGGACCGGGGATAGTGACCATCAGCAACATTCAGACCTTTGGAGACTTCTCGCAGAGCAACGCCTGCGGCACAACTTTGGGAATTAGCGGACCAGCGGCTTCCTGCGTATTCACGGTCACCTTCACGCCGACGCAAACGAGTGGATTAAATGGTAGAACTGGTTCCATCGTAATCACGAGTAACGCGAGCAACAGCCCTACCACGGAAAATTTGCAAGGCACCGGAATATCAGTGGCACAACTAAATCTGATTATAAAAAACGGCATGGTTATCAAAAACGGCGTTGTTATTAAATAGGAAAATTTAGATGAGCAAATTCTCCTTGGTAGAACTTAGCAGCAACATCGTAAGCCCTAGCTGCTTCTTCTTTAGTATTGAAGCAGCCGAGAGCTATATGTCTACTCTCATAATTAATCCCGGCACTCCATTTTTTACTAGTTGGGCGCCAAACGACACCTTTGAATCCGCTCTTGCAGTTTATCTGTGCCTTACGGTTGCACATATTTTGAGTCCGCGTACATTTTCTGATGTTATTTTTTCGGTTGTCAAGCGTGTCGTGGTTTTTGTGGTCAGCATGTTCCTTGGGTTTACATCCAATAATCTGTCGATGCATATATACATTTTTTTTATTTTTACCATTTCTTACGGCGTAAAAATCACAAGAATTCACTGTGACGCGCCAATTCCACTGAGACAAGCGGACAAAGTCTTCGGTATCGATAATGGCTATTTTGCCTCGCGTAAGTGGAATGTAGCGGTAAAATGGGTCCGATGGCTGGGTAACAGAGGGCCGCTTAACTCGGCGCTTTGGCATGTTCCTACTCCAATAGGAATGTGCTTACCCAGCCATCTTACGTTAGCTGGGAGCTGAAAACAATGCTAAAACCCGCCAAACAGACAATTGTAATCATCTCCATTTTCTCCGTGCTACTGGTGGCAATCGCCGTCTCCGACTGGCTCGGCTTTAGACCTAGTAGGAAGGTTCAAGCGCAAACCACTGGAGGCGCATATACAGAGGGTGTAGCGACCGGAACCACGATTGCCAACTGCCCTGCTCCAATGCCTGGGTTTGTACTTTGGTGCTACCCCGGGGATGGCTCGATCAATCGCAGTATCAACGGTGCAGCATTCTCTCCTTACGCAGGACCTGCTGGTCCTGTAGGTCCCGCAGGTCCCACAGGTCCCGCAGGTCCGACAGGGCCTCCAGGGACAAATGCAGTAACATCGGTAAACGGCAAGACTGGCGCAGTTGTTTTGGGGGCAACGGCAACTGCACCGACTGTGACGATACAATGAAACGATTACTTCTATTTTCGTTGATGGCTTCCTCGCTCGCCGCGCAGACCACGGTGATGAACGGCAACTTTAGCCCTAGAAGCGTGGCAAATATTCGCTATGTGGATGCTGGGAATCCCCTAGGTTGGGGTGGCACAGACGCCTGCGGGTGGATCAACAGCGCGATAGCCAGCCTTCCCACAACGGGAGGCTTCCCGGTCGGCGTAGTGGACTTCAGCGGCCTCGCCAGCACTTCCTCCGTAGCGTGCGGCACCACGGTTAGTGCCGGAAGCCCATACCTGACTCTGCGCGGTCCTGGATCGGGCGCGTTGACGTTCAATTGCACGATGGTGGGAGACTGCTTCAACACCCAGGAAGGAGCCAACTTCTTAATCGCTACAGGGTTCCGCATCTCCGGTTTCACTCTCCTAGGTCAAGCGTCAACGAACGCGAATGCGGTGGGCCTCCATGCTGGCGATATGGTTGGAGGACGCTTTGAAGACATCGCCATAGACAACTTTCTTGGCACGAATTCTTCCTGTATGCAGTTCGACAACGTGAACGGATTCTTTGAGCGCAACGTAATTATGAATGTGGAGTTAGGAATTCATGGCGCTACGCAGAGCGGTTGCACGAAAGCATTGCGCGTTACGGCCAACGGAGGGTCTACGATTAGCTTCGGTCGAACACGAGTGGTTGCCTCTAGCATTACCGTAGGTGCCGGAACAATTGGCGTAAGCCTTGAAAATACAATTTTCTGGTATGAAGGAACGTTGGAGATTAGCGGCAACATGGTTGGGAATGGGGGGACGGTGCTGGCCATGAGCGGGAGCGCAAACCTCTTCAACGACCGGATGGACATGGGATTTGAATGCACGCAGACCTGCTCAAGCGCTACGCTTCTTTCCGCAGCAGGAACCTCAACAATGAGTTGGGTGCAGGGACGATTGACAGGTGGAACGGGATTTACAAACTCGATCACAACGACGATGCCCATACGAATGAACTATGGCAGCTTCGATCAGTCAACGGGCGACACTTTGAACGCAAGCGCTATCACATTTTACAACAACCAAGGCGCAACATTCGGAGTAACACTCCTTCCCCAACCAGGAGCGCCGTCTTTCTTATCTGGGCTCTTCGACAATATTGTTTACAACAACACAAACTTTGTCACGGCTACCGATCTGACCAACAACGGAGGCGAATATGTCGGTGGTGGGCACAACGGACAGATGTATTTTGGTATCGTGCCAACAGCTTCCCCATCGACCGGACAGACAATCACCCCGGCAAATATCAAAAACTTCATCCAAGCCACGATCAATCCTCCCTATTTCAATATTAAACCTGCGCTTGATCTTGTCGAGCGGGCCGCACCTGCCTGCGTCGTAGGTGACGACGTTGTGTGGGGAGATTCAACTCATTACTTGCGGGCCTGCACTAACGGAAGCAACATTCACAAGGTAGCGTTGACCGAATCCGGTTCCTGCGCCATGTCCAGCGGACTAACCTGTACCTTCACGGCCAGCGCAGCCTTTAACTCAACGCCGTTTTCGTTCGCTTCGATTGATGCGGCCTCGACCGTCCCGGCAACGGCGAACAGCGCCAAGTGCAGCATCTCGGGAACTACCGTTACGATTACGGCAGGCATTTCGAATTCGCTAACCTGGGACTGTCTGCTTGTCGGAAATCCAAATTAGGAGAAGTCCATGGCAAAAACAGTATTGCTTGAGGCATTAAAAACTGGAGTGCTGGTGCTGGTTAGCTTGGTAATCGCCTTGCCGTTGGTTGATCCAGTAAAGTTTAGCCTGCATTCGCTCGGCGGGTGGGGGCACATTATCGAAATCGTGGTGATTGTAATCTTGGTTGTAGAGGTGCGTTATCGGCTGGAGGAATGGGCTAGGAGTCAGAAAGAAAATGCGCCTAAAACCTAAAAATGGCCCCCCAAACCCGCCTAGGCTGTTGAGGGGGGCCTTGTTTGAGAGTTGACGACTCACTCCTTTCTGTCTACGCGAAAGTCACTGTGCCACTCTGGGCTAGGCCCGCTACCACTGTTACATTCCCTGTTCCTGTGATAGTATTACCGGAATCCGCAAAACTGATTGCCGCCGTGCCCGCTGCCACGTAGTCTAGCAACCCGCTCGCAGGGTCCACGGTTACCGCAGGATTGCTGCTCGCCCAGGAGATTGTTCCAATAGGCTTGACCTCTATGCCGGTGCCATTCAGTCCGGTCCACTCGTGGGCGCTGGCTGTCTGGGGTGTATCGGTAATGTGTACGGTAATATCCATGTTTTCTCCTCCGAAATTTACTGTGGCAGACTTCGCTTCATTGAATAGCACCAATTCCTTAAGAAGTCTCTGGTTTTCTTTTACCGCGACAAAGGTAGCGCCAGCAATAGTCTCGATGCGTTCCAGGGTTTTCCGGTCTTCGTTTGTGAATGCCATATCAACCTTTCGGTTTTAATCTTACAAGCTATGCTCATTGATGCGGACCTACACGAATATTCCCTAGATTACTCCAACCCCCCAAGAAGACCGTCAGGAGCCAGAGCACCACGGCAATTACCACCACCGCATTTAGGATTTGCTTAATTTTGGCATCCATTGGTAGATAAGTGTTGGCGAGCCAAAGCAGTACTCCAATTACAATCAGAACGATTACGATTTGTACTAGCGGCATAAGTTTTATTCTATCCTCCTCGTCCTAATAATACGCCACAGGAGGCACAGCAGCATCACTGCCGTGCCTCCAAATATTTGAAACAGTGCTCGCTCGCCTGCGCTCATGATCGCAGCAACTTGCCAAGCAACAGTGCGGCTACGCCAATGCCCAGCAGCATGACGGTACTGGGTTCCGGGACCGGAGTATGGTCGTCAAGGTCTGAAGGTTCAGATATGAATGGGGGTTCAAACAGGAACGGCCAGTCTTCCTCTACCGTTGTGGGCAGGATGTAGTGCTCCAAGTCGGGAACCACTTGCGGAAAGTACTGTTCAAAGTACCCGATGTTCAATTCCATCTGCGCAATCAGATCGTTTGCTTGCTCGATGGTGAGGTCGATATCTGGAGGAGCAGTCGAGTCTGCGCTTGCCAGCGGTACGTACAGCGATAAAACAAGTGCTGCCACTGCGAGGTATCTCATTTGTTTCTCCTTGCCCCTGGGCTGGGTAGGGGTTACCCTTACTGCACATCCGTTCTATGACAAATCTCCGAACTGTCGAGTTCACATCCGTCACTTCCGAATCCTCCTCCACCTCCTCCCCCGCAAGGTCCGTTGCAACTGTTATTCTGCACTTGGCCAGCGGCATACTGGATTCCATATTGAATCAACAGACCCACTACGATCTGACAGAACCAGTCGCAGCCTAACGTACTCATGGACGTATGCCGTAAGTAGTCGGGTTCGATAGGCCCGATTTCCCTGTTGTCCCTGAGTATCGTCAAGCCCGTGACTATGAGCGAGAGTACTACCACGAAACAAAGTACCGCTTCGATTGTTTTTCCTTTCATGTTGTCTCTTTCCGAGCTGGGTGTATGGGCATTCGCCGTGTGGCTCGTTGAAGGAAAGGAGGTGTGCCTTTAGCGCTTCAAGGTGGGACCACTTCCAGTGAATGCCCATGAACCTAGCCTTTTACAGATGCTCCTTCAAAAATGCTCTAGCTCTGCCCTTCAGAATGTCTTCAACAGAGAACCGAAGCAATTTCCACCCAAGCACCACTGCGTGATTGTGTTTATCTAGGTCCTGCTGGTATCCCTTCCCCCTAGTATGCCGACCGCTAGTCCAGATTCCACCTTCCTGCTCGATTGCTATCTTATATTCTGTCAGCGCCCAGTCGAAGCGCCATTTCCGCAATGGATGAAAGCGGTATTCGCTCTGGAATTCAAAACCCAATTCGGCCAGGTGCTTCTCAAACAGAATTTCGGCCACCGTCTTCTTTTTCTTTTTCATAGTGCCGTAACTTTTACCTTCTTTTCTACGCGCAATCCAAGGAAAGCGGCCACTCGCTTTGATGGGAGCCTGTCGCCGTTCATCAGCATATATATGTATGCAGGCGTTACGCCAAGTTGCTTGCCCACGTACGCTGCGCCCCCCATCCGCTTGACTATTTTCCTAATCAGGTTGTCTCGCATGGCACCCATTATTAGCTATAATTTATGAAAGTCAACAGGATCGTGTTAGTACTATTTAGAATGTGAGTACTGATACCAACAATAATTGTTGACATCCGAATTGCGCTCGTGCATCATCCGCACAGATGGAGGCGCAACCCGCCAGAAAAGAGAAAATCAATGGACATCGTGCAAAAACTAAGAAAGCTTGCAGATTGGTTTGAACAGCATCCAGGAGTACCTGAGCCACACTTAAACCGCATTGACATTTTCGCATTTGAAAAGGAAGACTTTTTATCCGCAGCAAGGGAAATGGGTCCAGCGTCTAAACATTCTGATGAAGAGTGGTACAATCTTACTACTTCCGCAGAGCATTCCGGGATTCCAGTAGAATTAACCATCCGACATCGAAATATGTGTGAACGCATCGAAACGAAAGTTTTAGTGCCAGAGCAAATTATACCGGCAAAGGCAGAGGAGATTATCCCAGAGCACGAAGAAGTACGGGTTGAATGGAAATGCCCGGAAAGCATTCTATCTGCCTAGGTCTCGCTTGCCTACGGTAGTGTGAGACCGCAGGCAAGCGCAACCCAGCGCTAGATGGAGGCAATGCCCAATGACTCTACGTTCTTATATCAACACAAGTGGAGAATTTTGCGACAAGTGCAATAAACCGATGAACCCGGAAACTCCCGGCATGGAAGTGCATGGCAATTCCAAAGAGACTGGCCAGCAAGTAATCTGGGTTCACATTGATTGCTTGCAGAAAGAAATCCGCAAGATTGAGAAACAGCATATTGTAGAACAGCGTTTTCCGGTGCAGCGATGAGATTCCCGCACTACGAAGGACAGCTACACGACGCCAACCAGCCCTACGAACCTGACTTCGACAAACTCTGCCAGCAAGCAATGGATGAGTGGGATAATTTACTAGAAACCACGCTAGCACAGTGGCATGAGCGCATTGCGAGAGGTGAGCAATGAGCGAAATGTGGAAACGCAAAGATGAATCCATTATGGAAGCTATCCGCCGACTACAAGACGGAACTAGACGGCTACAAGACAATATCGACAACCTATTTGACAGTCACGACCTGCCCGACATCTATCCCAAACCGGAACTAACGCCTTGGACCCCGACAGAGGAATCCGCGTTTCAATCGTTCGTGCGCACCCTAGAATGGACTTCAGAGGATGAATTCGGATTCCAGTTGTTCACGGTCACGGAGGGTTTGCTATGAACACGCTAAGTTGGCTTCGCTGGCTCCGCAGTCAAGACCCGATGGTTAGGATCACGCTAGATGCCACTATGTTTTTCGTATGCTTGTTTGTCTGCATCTGCATGGTGTATGTCATTGGCGCATTGCTTGGGGGGTAGCCATTCTGGACATACTTAACTGCGCCATGCTTGCTTGCGGGATCATTCTTGCTGTGATTTTGACAATTGATATCGTTCGTACTTGGAGGAAAAAATGAGACGATATGTAGACCGTGAACGAAGGCGCACAATTGAAGCTATTTGGGATCAAGCAGGCAGCATCCCATCACAAGGTAGACCTGCAACGTGCCAAGGGAATAGCGGAACTAATGGGAAAGTTCGGTCGGGTAATCACAAGCGACGACGTGCGCGATCTCTTTCGTGAACGGCACGGCTATGAATTGGAAATAGGTAATGCGCTGGCGGCACTATTCAAAGGTAAAAAGTGGATATTCTGCGGTCGCGTTAAGTCTAGACGCAAGGAAGCTCATAACCGCTACATCTGTAGCTGGAGGCTGAAAGCATGAACGGCGCAGAAATCTACCAAGGCATTTGCCAAATCGTTATGAAGCACTGCCCAGATTCGACCGTGCCAGTGGACGCTGCTACCGTGCGAGCGATGCGGCTCGACATCTATGAGACCGTATGGACAGAAGCGCATAAGACAGCCCCATGTGCACATCCCATGAACAGATGGCACAAACGCGGCAGTGATGCTCACAAATTTATCATTTGCTTAGAATGCGGTCGCGAAGTGGAGGACAATGACCAAACAACTAACGCTAGCGCATAAAATAATGGCGATTTGCGAGGAGGCGGCTGCGGTGGAGCGCGGCGGCACGAACGATGAGGAGCGTTACAAGTACCCTCGCGTTAGTGATGTGCTGGACGTGGTGCAGCCGCTAATGTGGAAGCACAAGTTGATTCTTACTCCATTAGAGGGCCGCGACACAACGCCAGATATTAAGCGTACCGATACTCCCAAAGGATCAATTGCAGATTTAATTATTGAGTGGAAATTGGAGGACATTGTTACATCCGAGTACCGCATATACCGCATACCTGGGAGCGGATGGTCGAAGGATGACAAAGCTAGCTATAAGGCAATAACTGGCTCCAGGAAGCAAGCGCACGTGCTCATCTTCGGTCTGCGCACGCTAGACGCAGAGTACGAGCCGGAAGCCCCGCACGATTACCCCATCGACCGCGAGGAAGCAGTGGAGGCAGCGAAGCAGATCGGAGAGAAGAAAGCAGAAGAACTGAAGCGTAAGCGGCCCACGGTCGCAGAGAGAACGGAAGAACTGAAAGAGGCAATGCGTGCTGAGACGCGATAAACAAGCCACGGCGGCTCGCGGATTCAAGGACCCACGTTCCTACGTGGCAAACTGGCACCACACAGCCCCGCACGATTGCAGCATTGAGCATCCATGCGTATACCTGAAAGGGCAGGACGCCAGCGATGCACACTTTGCTGCTTTCAGGCGAGCAGTAGGCCGCTGTTTCTTCTGTGGTGCATGGTACGGCCCGAAATATGGACAGATGCACCATATACGCGGAGGACTCGGACGCCAGCGCTGCACATGTGCGTGTAACATCGTATGGAGTTGCGTCAAATGCCATCGACAGCACCATGTCCGTACTCGCTTCGGAGAGGCAGCAGCATGAAAGTCAAGATTGGAGACATCGTTGTTGTTAGAGCGCGAGTAGATACAATCGTAGAGAGTGACCAGGGTCGTTCTATCCATGTGCTTGTTGGAAGCGGTGAGGATTTTATGGGAGAAAAGCATATCTGGGTAAAAGAGAGCGACCTACTTCCATTGCCAGAGTCTAGCAACAGTATAATTAAAAAGTGGTGGGCATCTCATGAGATTTGAGCGCACGTACAAGAGCACCACTTGCCAGATATGGCTAATCGGTGGATGGCGTCTGACACGCTTCGTCGGTGGTCCGACTTGGTGGGTATGGGTAGGGTTGCAATGAAAAGGAAATGGAGAGTCGAGAAGATGTGCGACAACTGCCCATTCGACAGAAAAGGCCAAGGGGTTCATCTCCGCCAATCACTGGGACGTGGCAGGTGGGCTGAGATTCTTGCTCACTTGCGAGCGGACGGGCATTTCCAATGCCACAAGACGACAGACTTCGATGACGACGGCGAAGCCAAGCGCAATACTGGTTTGCTGTGCGCTGGCTCGCTTGAATGGCAAATGAAGCGTTTGGGTCATCATGGCCAGTTAGCAAGAATCATGGCGAGTTTTAAATGACTGAGCGGGTTTCCAGCCGTGTGAATTCGCCGTTTACCGTGCTGGGAAGAGAGCCGGGGCCAAAAACAGGGGGACGAACTGTTGACAAGCCCCGGCTTGAGATTGAGTTTGGCGGTGGATAGTCGCAGCGCCGTCAACGGGGCACAGATGCAGTGGGTACTCCATCCCCACTGCGTGGGCAACTGTGCCCCACTATTGCTGCAAATGATGCTGGTATGCTAAGCTTGTCTGGAAGCGGGGCCTTCCCTCGCTTTCTGGACTTGTGGGGGCTGGGTGCCACATTCACTCAGCCTTCACTTCGCCTAATGTGGAGGCGTAAGTTGGTCTACCAAGGTTCAAACCAAACCCCATTTAGCACTAATGAACCGTTACGCATGAGGCTGGTGTTGGCAAAATTCTTGCGGTTTCAAACAAATCCAAGCTCTGCTGCCGAGCAACTTGGTACCGCCGAAACTGCAAGTCAACCACCTGTCTTCACGATCCAAGACATAAAGAGCGCAACAGGCAGTAATGAGTTGGGCCAGTTTAGGCCAACTGAGCGGGACCTGTCTGTGAGGTTCGCGGATCGCTATTTGGGTGCACATCTCATTTTAATTTGAGACTGGGATGGGGTACCTACGGTGCCCCAAACCCCACCCTTTAAGAAAAGGCAAACCTACCCAAGAAGTCTGAGGCGGGAAAAACGGATTATGGCGCATTCTTAGTTTGTGATACACTTTCCAGCGAAAATGGCCATAAAACTTCTCTTCCATGTAGTCGATAACGCCGACAAGGATTTCTATGTAGTGGCCGCAGATGTCGCCGACGCCTACGAGAAATTCCGCGTTTGGCGCGTGCCTCCCGGTGCCGGTGCTCCGCCATACGGAGGAATCGCCAAATCCGTCAGCTTGGCCGGGGAGTTAATCCCTGAAAACTAAGGCCTGCCGCACGATATTAGCAGTACATTGCTACTCTTACTGGTATCGACAGTCGGGTCTGCGCCGTCTTTGCAGGAAACTGCGATCTCCCTGTGGTTGACATAGACTGCCTTTATGACTTTATCTACTTTCCATGCTCCATTCGCCAAGAGACATGCGAACAACAGAGCTACGACTGCCAACATGATTTTGCGCATAGTTCTTCCCTCCTGAGGCTAGGTATATCGTACTGCTCGCTTTTTCCAAAAAACAGGAAACATTTTGGCAGTTAGCGAATAAAATTTAGCCAGCTCGCCATAGCGCCATAGGATTTTATCGAATTGCCGGAACAAAAAAATGAACGAAAAATTCTAGGCTTTTTGCAAACCAAAAACTGAACGAACGTGTGAACGTTTGAGCACAAAAAAAGGCCCTAGGTTTTTACGCCTAGGGCCTGCGTTTCCGGCACTCGATTAGACGATTAGAAGTCTACTCCACTGGCCGCTATTGCCGCAATAGCTTTCGGTACGCTCGCAGCAATTCGCGCTACTCGCTTCTCTGCTACGCGGACCTGTGCTTCATAGCGTGCCAGCCCATGCACCGCAACTGGCGCAAGCATTTGAAGAGCAGTTGCCTCTCTGTACTTGTGAACGTCATCAAGAAACGATTTGAGCAGAGAGGCAGAGTACTTTGCTGCTAGGACCCAACAAAACGTTGAATCCTGCACGGTATCGGCTGAGGTACTCTCTGGGGTAGGGGTAGAATCGGGCTGGGACGGCGCAGGAGAAGACTTCTCCTCTGTTAAGGCTTTCGCCTCATTGCGGTCTCTAACGTCTGTCCTAGGGCCTTCCAAGCGTACAGGCATAAGCACAGCGGTTATCTGCCTACCATCTTCTGTTTTCGTTTCCATCTTGACGGCCTTCTCCGGGCTGTAGACTGTCAGCACGATATTCGGAGATTCGCCTGCACCGTTCTTTGCCATGTAGTCTGCTAGCAGGCGAACGTATTCGGCTGAGAGTCCAATGGTGACAACTGGCTTGGCATTGTCCGCAGGGAGTACGGCTTTGTAGTTTGGGAACTGCCCTTCGGCTTTGGAGTCGAACGTGGAAACGTTTGTCAGGTCGTTCACATAGAGTTTATTGTCAGTTCCCAGTACGGCAGTCCTTAGTACTGGAATGGTATTCTTGCGTGGAATTGCTTTGAGTGCAGCGCTGGCAGCAACCCCGTTAACCAATTGCATCTTTTCCACGTTCGCTGGAGTCAACCCCGGAGTAACAGGGAAGTTTTCTTCTTTCAATTCGGTTGAGTGTGGCACGGTCACTAGGTAGTGTCCGTTTGTGACTACGCTGCAATCCTTGTCAACTCCGAGTGACCGTAGGGCAGAACGGCTTTCCTCTTTGCTGACAAGTTTACTCAATTCTAGTTCTTCTCTGGTAAGTAACATTGTACTTTCCTCCATCGTTCTTTTCTCGCGCATGGGTTGCGCGTGCTCGCGGTCTCTCACTACCGCAAGCAGGCGAAACCTAGAGCGATTCTTGCAGCAAGGTAAGCGCTTGCATGCTTTCATCCATTGTTAGCCAGTCGATGAGACCTTGTTCGTAAAAGTCGCAGATATGGTGGGAAACGTTTTCGAGCGCGTCCCACTTTTCGCGGTAATCATCGGCCTCGTGCCGCAATTCGAACCACTCTTCTGTTCCACGCCTAAGTGAATTGTCCATTGTTTCCTCCATCTTTCTCCGCGCTAGGGATGCGCGATAGAGACCGCCTGTCACACGATCTCGACTCGCATCCTACGCTTCGCGGGATTCAAGTTGTGCCAATTTGGCTTTTAGTGCAGCTAATTCATTAGCGTCAGAATTTCCACTGAGGACCTGAAAAGGCTTATTCCACTTGCCAATATGGATGTTGACGTAGTGTCCGACATTGAAGTAATCGGTTTGTATGTCGGATTTGTCCCAATTGCCAGTGTTCATAGCGTCTTTAATGCGTTTGAACGTATCAAGCAACTTGCCCTCGAAATTATGCTCTAGGTGGTATTCATTCAACTGGATATAGCCATCAGTCCAGTTATTTTTGTTGGCGATTGCGAACAGATCGACTGGCGCAGCACTAATAGTAAGAATGAGTGTTGAGTGATGATGCACAGCAAGAGACCATTTCCAAGTGCTAGGAATGACTTTCTTTAACTCTAGGGCGATTGTGGCTTTCTTTTCTTGATTCATAAAGGCCATTTGTGTTTCCCTCCATGCGTGAAGTGCGCGCTTAGATGCGCGATAAGGTCCACTCTTGCGAATGGACCT
>NZ_DATBBJ010000057.1:0-19283 GCF_036271055.1 Scandinavium sp.
CGCTTGTCGGGAATGCGGACCTTGTTCCCGCCAGGATCGACACCGCCGTTGTAAGCGTGGCCAGTTCTGTTGTAGAACTCAGCATACGTCGTGCGGTCAATGAGACGACCATCCGCCACCAACCAGTCTGTTTCAGGAGGATCACCGTTACCTGAGTAAGCGACAATTGCACCGATTGGTGAAGGTGCAACCAGTCGTGGATCATTACCAGCGCAAGCTTGTTGAGCACCGGTGCCCAATGTTCTCAAGCTCGGTGTACCGACTGTACCGTCCTTGTTCGTAGGAGCGATCTGCGCATCAGTGATACCAACGATAGGATCAGTACCGCCCTGAAGATGACTGGAACCGTGTGACTGAGGTGGTACGCTTGCAACTACTTGCGCTTTGTTTTGACCACCCCAAGTGGTGACAACGAGTGGTCCAGGATACGGCCCTGAAACATCACCGGTTGCTTGAGCACCACCAACCAGGCGCGGATCATTACCGGCGCACGCTTGCTGAGCACCCTGTCCGAGCGTACGAGATGATGGTACAGTAGGTGCAGCATCGACAGGAGCAGGACCAGCTGTAAAGAACCCTGTACCGGTATCAACGTCGAGGCGTGGACCTGTCAGCGGTTGATCAGTGACAACAAACGCGTGACCGGTCGTACCAGGTGTGCTTGGTGAACTGGTTGGCCTACTCGAAAGCGGACCAACGTCAACTGACATTGCGATGGCATCGATACGATCAACTGCTGCACCGAGATCACGCGGTATGTCAGGTGTTACACTCTCATCAGGCTTGGGAATTCCTAGACGTGGTGAGTTAGCCATTACCTCCCCTTACAATGTCGCATTTGCCAGATCGGCGTATGTAGCGTATGCGGCCAACACATCTGCATACGTAGCATACTCACCTGCCAACCAGCCATACGTTGCATGCTCTACTAGCAAGTGCGTGAACTGGTCAGGGCCTACTTTTTGCGATTGTATAGCAGCAACCGTGGCAGCAGGATTGGGAGTCTCAGATGGCCTTGTCACTACTGTGTACCGCCACGCAGTACTTGCGCGTTCCTGAAGATCGACAAACTTGCTACCAGTCAAAGTAGCTTTCACTACTGAAATTATCGTTTCTGGCCTACCACGGTTGAAACCGGGCAACGACATGATGTAAGCACGCTGGTCGGCGTCTGAAAGTCCCGGTTGCACTTGCGCGCCAACGAACTGTGCCAGGTATGGCAAGTACTGTGACGGACACGCATTGATGTCCACCATGTTTGCCCAACCGGACAATCCGTCATCGCGTTCAGCTGTAAGTTCCTCAACTGCTTGGAACATCGCATAGATGCCATCGCACAATGCCCACAAGTGCCCGAGTTGATCTAACGCTTGGAACGGTAATAGTTGCTCGAATAACCGAGCAGCGAAGTTTGCACCTTGAGGGTCAGTACTCATGGTGACACCGCAGTAACTGTAATAGTACCTACAGAAGGCAGCGGGAAGGAACCGGGCATAGCGACATCTACAGTACCAGCAGCATTACCGGTAATGTTGATAGTCATGTTGTCCGCGTACTCGACGTAGTCAGCATCCTCGATGACAGTCATTACCTTGCTGTAACGGATGATCGGTGTGTTCTGCCACACCGGTGACTGACCAGATGAAGGAGCTCCCCAGGTTGCCGAATTGAGAAAGGCCTGAATAGCTGTCGTCGCATTCGCTATTGCAACTTGCTGGTTACTAGGATCAGCGACGTGCAACCGCGCGGTCACATCGATGGACGAGTAGTCAGGACTAACAACTGGAGCTACAAAGTTGACCTCGCGCAAACTTTCGATGTACGTCTGCACTTGCGATTGAGTGCCCGAGCTAACTGCGCTGCCTGCTTGATCGATGGGGCAGAGCGCAACATACTTATCATTATTGGTTGTGGCATCAACTGGGTTGTAGTTCTCCCAGTAAGCGCAACGAAACACACCAGCAATGTCACATGCTTTACGCGCAAAGTCAGGACCACGAATCGGCGTGGTAGTCCACGTCTCAAAGTCATTGGACAACCGATTGACATAAGCGTCATCGAGCTCAGCGTCGTTACCACCAGCTGACACGCCGTTGAGTGTCACTGACGTTATGTAAGTCAGCGAATCAGCGCGAACGACTGTATCGAGACCTGACGTGTTCTGTCCAGGTATAGTCGCTACCAGCTGAATCTGTATGGTTTGACTACCATTGGGAATCACATAGTCGCCAACGGTTTCAAAACCAATGGGAGGCGTGGTTGAGGTGCTCAACGACAAGCCAACCGGTGTGCCCGATGCAATCTCGTAACCGCCCTGTTGATCGATTGCAGTCCAAATTGACTGAACAGTAGCAGGAGTGGCATCGATTGCTGGGTCATGAGCAAGTGGGCCGAACGCACGGAAGATCGAGAAGGGTACATCACTGGCAACTTCTGCGTTCACAGCTGCCATAGCCGCAACGCCACGAAGCAACAGGTCAGTGAACCCATTAGGTTTCGGTGTCCATCCAGGGAAGTAGGACTGAATCCGCTCTACACCGGTATTGTAAAGTAGGTTCTCGTCAAACTCAATCGGGGCGTCTATGTACTCGTCGGCCATGGTTACCTTTACGTTTCAGTTGTCCACACTTGGCGAGGGGCGCCAGCAATCGGTGGAGAGTCAGACTCATTTCTCCTTATTTGAATTTGATCAACCAGCGTGGCGAACCAGTCGAGGTTACGCTCGATGATCACCTGGGCATCAGGCACAAAGTTCAAGATGGCCCGTTCGATGGCGTTCAAGTCAGCGCCACCCTTCCTGAACACTTGCTGCGGTATTCCAAATGTGGGGTCACCCGAGAACATGCCAGGCTCATAGGAAAGCACTATCCAAATGCGACTCACAATGTCCTCATCTGAACCTTGCTCGATTTGCTGCACGTCACCATTGGGAATGTCAAAGGTAAATGGCACAGCAATCTCAGGAGCAATGATTGATCCGCCACCTGGTGGAGTTACATAACTCATCTGAAGTACCCCACTACCTGAGGAAGATTTGGATAACCACTCGATGCCCAGCCGCAGGTCTGCAATGCGGTGATCTGCGCATCGATTGACTTACCAACTGCGCCAGTGATGCCGTTGGTAATACCAGATGAAGCGTGACT
This sequence comes from Scandinavium sp., assembly GCF_036271055.1. GTDB lineage: Bacteria > Pseudomonadota > Gammaproteobacteria > Enterobacterales > Enterobacteriaceae > Scandinavium. The sequence goes on from NZ_DATBBJ010000057.1 coordinate 3,147, forward strand.
TGGTGCATTCACACCATTGACTTGCTTACCGAGGATGAAGGAAGCAGTTGCATCAGCACCCTTGACAGGCGTATTCCAAACAGGAGCACTACCGCCTGCCCAGTTACCTGAATCGAAAGCACCGATGTTCAACCAGTTGTTAGCACCGTTAGGCGCTTGGGCAGGCTTCCCAGATTCCTCGCTAAGCAGCCAGCCACAAATGACAGCAGGTTCAAGGCCAATGTCTGCTTGCAGCCTAGCGGCAAACTGTTGCTGATTCTTACTGAGGTGAACATCAGCATTCTTAGGCAATGAACCTACACCACCTGTACCTGAACCGCCGCCGGCATCCTGCGACGAGGTAATAGGAGTTGACGACGTAGTGACAGGTACATACTGGGAGCTAACAAACCAGTAGCTATCCGCCTCATCTTGTACCACAAGAATGAGGTCTCCCACCTGGAAGTTTGCACCGACGTAATCAACTGAGAACAATTTGTGACCACCATCGAACGATGGTATCACAATTGCAATAGTGGTACCGTCATATTCTTGAACGTAAGCGCGAACTGGGTAGCGCGCTTCATTCTCGTTATGCTGAATGTCGCTGAACAGACGGTGAAGTTTGGTGGGATCAGTCATGTTCCCGGCCAGTGCCTTGGGAAGAAGTTATTACCGGGGCTGCCTCCAGCATCTGTTGCACCGTTACCGCCCCACGGACCTACCCATGCACCTTGTCCTGAAGCAACTCCTGAGTGCGAAGTGTTCGCTTGCACGTGACCGATGGGTAGTGGTAGCTTGAATTCGATGAATACGTGCCCAGCTTCACCAAGATTCGGATTAGTCCAAATCGTCATCAACCTACCCGGTCCAGCTTTACCCCAACTGTTGAAGCCGCCAGATGCCAACGGTTGCTGCAATGTACCAGCAGCACTAAGAATTGCCGATATGTAACCGGAACAGTCATAGCCACCACCAGACGGTGCAAAGTTACTGTCGTGACCACCGCCGAACACGTACGGGTATTTCTTATTGCTGATCTGAACTGCCTTCGCGTAAGCCGTATCAACTACTGCATTCTTAGTGACAGCAATTGGTATGCCAAGTTTAGAACCGCTGATATGCACTCGCTTAGTTGTCGGAGCAGGCTCATCAAGCGCCGGTGCAGGAAGGTGACAAGTGATCTCACCGAGATCAGTGTCAAGTGGCCGACGTACTTCATACACCAACCAGCGGCCATCAGCAGGGCCACTATTCTCGATGACAACCGGGACACCCGGAGGACATTGCCAGCGCGAGAGATATGCACTGATGGTTACCTCGTTCAATGCCTTACCAGTGTCGATCTCATAGTCAATCGAATCAATGCCTTCTGAGTCCTCATCGATGGTGTCCCAAGGAATCGAATAGCGCAAGTCATTATCATCGACCCACCAGAGAATGTTGTCAGTTGAGAACACTCGCCAGTTCACCTCTTTTGCAAGGCGAACCGCGCAGTTCCACGAGTCCTCACGTTTGCCGTCAAGTCCTCGTTTGAAAGCATACCGGTTGTACTCTGTGTAATCAACTGATCCGCCAGTGAGGCTTGTTCCCCACTTAGTGAGAATATCATGTGCTTCCGAAACCCAACGATCAAACTCAGCTGGCTTGAATGGGGACACAACGCGTGTACCTGATAGGACATAGAACGCCATTTGCCCTGGCGTCGTGGTAGGGTCAATTTTGTAAAACTGCAAGGCGTGCTGGTAGAACGCATGGGCGTCAGAGCTCATTGAACTACTGTTGATGAAACCGAACAGGCCATTACCACCACCAAATTCAACATCGCCTTGAACGTCCTTGGCGTTGGATATTTCGATGATTGATATGAGTGCAGCGACGTGAACGTTGTATGGGACCTTCATCGAGTCGCCCACTCGAATGACCTCAGCAACATGGTTGATCTGTTGCTTAGATGCTGGCTTGTTCTTGATATCAAACTTGGTACCCTTGTGAAAGCCCTTCATTTTCTTCGAAGCAACTTCCTTAGGGGTTGGCTGAGCATGTGTGACAGCAATAGGCTGAATAATGTCCAACTCAGGTGCGTAAAACTGCACGTTGTAATTCTTCACTTCCTGACACATCGCCAGAATGACCTGAGCGCGCGTATGTTGGTCACGGTACCAAATACGCGGCTTGCTGTACCGACGCATTTCGTGAATGGTACGATTCTCGAAAGTCAAGTCGAACTGGTCGTGGGTTTTATTTACCTGAACCAGCGCGTAGTCACGACCATCAAACGTGCAGTAGATTTCATTCCACTCAGCTGGTACAACCTTCTTCCTTCGCTGCCCAGCAATCGATGTGTAGACACGCGGTGTGTTCGCGCTTACCCAGTCCTTCAGTAACCCTTTGACCAGTGTGCGCGTGCGATCAAGAATGGTAAGAGACAATGTACCAGCCGCGTAGTCCATCGTCTCAAGTATTTCACCGGTTTGCACAGCTGACGCCAACTGGTCGCTGATGCGCGCATCGTTGATGATCAAGTTGTTGATCTCTGTATCAACCGGGAAATGAAGCAGCGTAGGTGGTGGTAGCAAACTTTTCTTGCCAGCGCTAAGCCTCTGCAACTGGGTTTGATTCTTGACGAAGTACTGGTAGCTAGTACTCATTGCTTTGGCAGCTTGATCACACGACCCGCCTTCAAATGGTTAGGGTCATGAATGTGGTTGAGTTTGGCAATGGCACGCCACTTACTGCCATCACCATAGTAGTACACAGCAATCTTGACTAGCGTGTCACCCTTCTTGATTCTGTACGTATGAGGCACAGGCTTAGTGGGTGTAAGGTTCTTCGACTGAATCACAACGCTAGGAACATACTCCCACGCATTGATCGTTCCAGTCTGCCTGCACCTATGATTCTGCCGGTTGATGACGTATGTGTCATCGAAGTCAAGGCCACCGCATATCCAACGCTTGGTTGGGTCGCGCGAGATGTCATGCGGTACCGCACCATTGGCATCGATAGTAAAGATGGGAGGACGCCCTAACCTCTTGTCATACGCAGCAAGTAGTTCCATGCGCATGATCAACGGTTCAACTGAGTTACGCGCAGTACGAGTTTTGGGGTTGTAGCCATACTGGTCAAAGATGAATGGAATTTGTAACTCCATCGCTTGTGACCCTTGCCACTCAGTGAAGTACAACTTCCACATGCGATTGATTTGCTGCCAACCTTCAGGATCATGCCTGATCACTTTGACAGGACCAGTCAGCTGAGGAACCACAGTGAACTGTCGTTCATGGCATATGAAGGCGCACTTGATCATTGCCGTGCCAACCGGTTATCGATGTACTTACCAGTTGCCCGTGCGATCTCACGACCGTCGATAACAACTGGTATGGTAATCTCAAGGCTCGACGACATTCCAACAGGTGACGCTAGACCAGCTGTACGCAGAGGTATCACAGAGGCTGCACGTGGAAGATTCAGCAGCTCAGGTCCATGTTCGCCAACCAGGGCCATGCCCGGTGATGCAATCGTACCACCTGCTTGTAGACCAAAGAAGTGACCTATCGAACTACCAACGTTTCCTACTGTATGGGCAGCACCGCCGAGCCAGTGACCAACCGCTTTGATTGGTCCCATCATCTTATTCCAAATCTTGGTAACTTCCTTTTCTGCCCATTGGAAGGCACCAACAATCCAGTTCACCACAGGCTTGACGACTTCCTTCCATGCCCACTTGAATGGGAAAGCAAGTATCGGTCCTACAGTCTTCCATACGTCCTTGATCGCATTCAACGCCCAGTGGAACGCACCAACCAGCCAATTGATGATAGGTGCAATCTCCTTCTTGAACCATTTCCAATGGGCAATGAGCGCAAGCACTACCCATCCGAAAGGTCCCATCAGCAAGAGCAGCCACTTCCAGTGCTGCCCGATGAACTTCACCACATCCCAGATCGCATTACCTAGCCACTTGAAGGCTGCGATGACGGCATGAACCACGGCATTCACAGCCTGGTGGAACCACTTGAAGTGCTTGTAGGCCATGTACAGTGCAACGCCAACTGCAACCAGTGCGACAGCGATAAGGACAAACGGATTGATGCTTAGTGCAGCAGACAAGGCCACCCAAGCAACTGTCATCTCAAGTGTGCCTCCAGCGACCAATGCTGATGCCACTGCAAACGCAGCACTCATGCCTTCCCAAATTGCCTGAACGATAATTATGCCCTTGACGGCTACCTCATACGCTACGAACGCTGCAACAATTGGCGCAACGATGGGTGCCAACTTTACTAGCCACGGTATAAGCGCAACCAGCTCCTTTACCATCCAGGCAAGTCCCTTAGCGAGCTCAACCACAATGGGCTGGAGCAAATGGCCTACACGAATCATTTGACTTTGAATCGATGACCAGGCGGCGTGAATTTGGAAGGCAGCAGTTTTGTGCGTCGCTGCCACATCCTCACCAAAGTTCTTTGAGGTGTTTTGAATCTGGTGAATCTTCTTACCGTACCGGTCAACCTGGTTCATCAGCACTTCAAGTACTCGACCTCGACCGGCAGGCAGAATGTCACCAAGTAGTGCCTCTTGACGTGCAGGCGAGAAGCCAGCCAAGCGATTCTTCAACAAGGCAAGTGTTGCGGGCAAGCCTTTTGTTCGCATTGTGTCAGACAGCTGGAACTGCGACAGACCAAGTTCACCGAGTGCCTTTTTTGCCTTCGCAGTAGGATCGGTGAGGAAGTGGAATGACGTTGCCAACTGTGCCATCGCTGACGAACCACGGTAACCCTCATCAGACAACGTTGCCAAAGCACCCATCACATCGTTGAGGCTCAACCCTGCAAGTTTACCAGCTGCAAGGACACCTGTTCCCAACGAGTTGACCAGGTCTCCCATACGCATGTTGCCGGCGCCAACTGTTGCGTTCAGTGTCGCCATCACCTGCTTGAGATCGCCACCACCCTTGATGTTCACCAACCAGGCCGATCCCAGCGCAGTTGTAGTATCCTCAAGGTCTGCGTTACCTACGGCTGCACCTTGAGAAGCAACTTTCAACGCGGTGAGTGCCCTTGCACCACGCAGACCGATTGACTCAAGGTGATACAAGCCCTCAGCAAGCTTGACTGGTCCTTGCGCGTATTGCCCACTACCTGCCATGCCAAGTATCGCCTTGGACATGTTACCGACTTCAATTTGCGTTGCACCAGCCTGAGTATGGATCATCTCCATTTGCTGATCAAACGTGTTTGCCATCTTCACTGACTGATAAGCAAATACGCCAGCCGCAACAGCAGTTCCTCTGAACGCTTTACTAGCTAGTCCTGCAACGCCACTCATCTTACTGCTTGCTATCTGTGACTTACCAGATGTTTCCTCTGCTGCTACACCAATGTCACGAACGCCTGCCGCGGCTTCCCTGGTGCCAGCAACAAAGCCCTGAAGGTTACTCAGCTTGAGTAAGACATCCAGGACATCTGCACCATCAGAACCGTAGGACACCTAGCCCCCTAGCATCTTACCTACGGCGTTAGCAATCCTTGTCGCAAGGTGTTCCTCACGTTCATCCTGAACTGCTAAGGTCTTTTGGGCAAGGGCTTGAATCACAGTCAGTTCAAACTGGTTGGTACAGTTTAGGAAGTCCATTCCTGACAGTCCTGCTGCCTGAATCTTTGCTGCTTCTAGAAGTGAACTTTCACCAAGCGCTATGCTAAAAAATCTTCATCCAGCTGCTTGGTACGATCCGCCAACCAGTTGCTGAGGATCATGTTCTGGTTGGTGATCGCATGTTCACTGCCGAACAAGCCTAGCACGACTTCTCTACCGCTGTCTGCATCGAAGTTGAGTAGCCGAGCCAAGTTCTCATCGAGGCGCACGATGGGACGACTCTTACCTCCTACACTCATCCAAGGGCCATCGAGTGTCCGTCGGCACAGTACGCGCTTACAGGCAGCGCGCAAAGTGTCGATGGAACTCAGTAGACCTGAACCGCGACCATCAACTGGTCGTGTCTCACGGCGAATCTTTCGAGCGATTGACTCAGTGATCTCGGAACCGATGTACTGGTACTCGATGGCCAGCAGGCCGTTGTAGCCAGGCACGTGGATGAGCTTTGTCTTACCGAATGGCTGCGCTTCGCGCTGTGCTTCACGCAGTGTACCCATCAGTGACTCAGGGACATCACCATTTTCACTTTCGAAGATGTCCTCGTCTTCCCGGTCAACTTCAAGTTCCGCTTGAGGCGGCATGACAGGAGGCATCACGGGTGGGACAGGAGGCTGAATAGGTGATCCTTCCATTGTTCTCCCCTTGAGTTCCTTACGTCAGGAACTATACGAATTGATTGAGTTGACAGACATCACTACCACAATCGTCGCCGCGTTGGCAGCGTTGGAATCCACTTTCGGATCGTCAACTGTCTTGAGTGGACCGATTGCTTGAATGTACGGCCCGAAGGTCGAGTAATCTCGATTCAACGGGAACTTGTTTGCGACACAAGTGCCGAAGCCCACCTTGTTGAGTAGAAACCCAACAATGGAAGCGTCACGACTGAGGCGGTAGTTCCGCGTCAGAGTCACATCGGTGAAAGTGGGAAGTCCACCGAGGTCCTCTTCAATCGGGTTACCACCTGAACGGTACTTGGTACTTGTGGAATCCTTTCCACCACCATCCCACTTGTCCCAAATCCCAAGGTCAACACCATCAATGGTGAGTGTACAAAGGAATAGTTGTTCGCGGGTTCCGTCAGACACCGAATCGCCTCCTTTCTTACGCGGCTAGCGCCTCGGTGACTGGCACCTTGGCGATCATGATGAACACCTGCTCTGCCATGGAACTCGTCCGTAGACCGATCTTGGCAAACAACTGACCAGCAGCAAACGTTGCATCAGTGTTGACGTCCGGGCCAACACCGACTGAGAATGCTTCCTGAGGAGTTGACCCGTACAGGTCATCGCTCTCCCAGAATCCCATAAGCGGCGCGGTAAGTGCCGCCTGCCAACGCTTGATTGTGTGACCTTGACCGTCCAGCTTGCTGAACACGAAGTTCTCAGCAATAGGAGAAAGCTCCCACTCGACGGCACTGATTGTGCGCGAACTAGCGAACTGCGACCAGTCCGGTTTGCTCGTCTGATCCGCCAGTGACCTAAAGCCGTACGTACGCGGAACGCCGTAGATCATGCGGGTGACGTTGACTCCTGCACCGTTCAGATTGGTCCTGTCACCATCTGTCCAGGCAGGTTGACTGATGCCCTGCGTCCACTGAGCGACGCCCATCGCGCCAGCAGCCGCATCATCTGCGCCGAAGCCCAGCTGGTCGTTGCGCGCCAGGTTACCGGCAATACGACCGCACGGTGGAACAATGCGAGTTGAACCGGGGACAACACCTGGAATAACATCCCAAGGTGCAAACGCTGCACATCGCCAATCACCAACTTGGGACGTAACCGCTTCAGCAGCAGTGATCAGGTCTGCTGCCACATCGGTATCCTCCAAGTCGATGATAGCGATGCGTGAGGTCTGGTCAGCATACGCGGCAACTGACAGTTGCAACGCCACTGTCGTTTCACCAGGTGCTGAAATGACCCCAGGTCCGAGTTCGTCAGTGATGTTCGGCAGCAAGTCCTCCAAGTCGGTTTGAGTACCACCCAGTGCAGCTGCATTGACGTAGGCACGATACCCACCTTCACGGAAGAACTGCTGCACTGAGTCGTACAGAACAGATGAGGGGTCACGAGCGCCGAACGTCGCATTGAACTGGTCGATTGAGTAAACCCAATCAGAGGCTGCATTTGTCGCAAAGCCAACGGGGAACCATGTTCCTCGCTGACTCAGCAAACCAGGGTTAGGAGGAGATGAAACAATCTCCACGTTGTAGCCAGGAAGTGGCGACATTCTTTACCTACTCCTCTCGGATCATGATTCTGGCTCCACCGTCGCAGAAGCGTCCTCGACTGCCTCAACGATTGGGAATGGCGCCGGTGTTGCGTACGGATCATCTGGTGGCACCGACGTATTCTGGTAATCGCTGGGCGCGCCGAATACGTTTATCACTTCCTGGACTTCGACAGTGAATACAAGACGAACGGCAGCCATCGTGCGTTCCTGGACACGAGGAAAATCGTCATACTTCTCATCGTTCCATTCAACACCTTCTGCCCACCCACCCAAGTCAGGTAACTCCATGACGCAACCACGAATCGCTGCACCATAGTAACCTGCTATGTCCTTGGCGGACCGTTCGTCACGAGTAGCGACGATTGCGCCAACAGCAATCAACCACCAAGCTGTTACCCAACCATCGCCATCACGTCGCGGTGGATGACCAGGACTGATACCTGGCGAGATGACTGCAATGTATGGCATTGCTTCTTCTGGATAGCGAGTATACTCGTTCACTACCTCCCATGACTTAGGTGTCGCAATATGCTCTGTCAGACCGTTCAATCGTTCAATTCGCCCCAAATAAGGCAACAACCAGCCCTGCATGTGCGTAAGCATGGCTTTTTCTATCTGACCCCGAGTTACGAGCGGGCTGTCATCGCTGTACTGCGGAAATGTACTAGTCGTAGTCACAGCGGAACAACCACGCCTCGCACTAAGAACATCTGAATCTTCTTCACTATCGCAACGCGCTCAGGTCCAGTAATATCGATCACCTTACGCATTGGCATATGTACTGTACCACGCTGGTGGTAAACACCGTAAGGGATGTCTGAACCGAACCGCATGAAATCAGGACCAATTTCCTTGATCTGACCAAGTGCGTTACGACCGGTGAGAGAGTTGAATAGAATTTCAGACGCCCTCAGGATCCAAGGTGACATGTTTCGCTTTTCCTTGTCTGCCACAGTCGAAGGAGCGAGCTCGGCCCATCCTCCTGAACCGTGTCCACCTTCAGTGAGGAACTGGACCTTCTCAATGTTCTGCAAGTCACGGTAGAGCGAATTCCACAATGGAGTTGCCCTAACCGCTCGTTCGCCGAATCGAAGTAAGTGGCGACTGATCTGCTTGTCGCCAAACACCTCGACTTCGACCTGAACATGAGTTGCTGGTCCTCTGTTCTTCAACGGTGGCATGTCACCTCACCATTGCACGCTTCCCCACCAGAGCGGCATGGGGAAGCCTCCTGCAACTGAAATTCCCATGGTACTGTCAGATCCTGATTCTTCCATCTCCTCCTCTTGCTCAGCCTCGGCAACGTCAGCTTGCAACGACTTGAGCTTCACGTCAAACCGGGCCATCAACTTGTCATACATCGAGTTGTTTGCAGCAGCTTGCTCAGGGAAGTAACTCAACTCGATGTTTGCTGCTGCCAGAATGACAATCACTGCTTTTGCTGACTCCCAGAAGTCAGTGTCGATGTCTGGCCCTATTGCCTCGCCCACTTCATCAGCGGCTAAGTCAATAAGGCCAGCAGCATCGGTCTCTCCCGGAACAGTCACGTCGTCAGTGAAGTCACCGGTGATGTTACCGTTTGCGTCCCGTGTCCTAGCACGCAGAAGAAACGCTACATCTGACGTGGTAGGAGTGTAGTCACTAACCGGCATGACTTAGTCCGCTGAACGAGCAACCACTGCTTCAAGACCTGCAATCACGCCCTTGCGAGGGTCATTGCCGGTCGCTTGGACTTCCGCGGCAAGCAAACGTGCCGCAACTTCCCCGTCACCTTCCGACGCGTTGACCACCTGCTGGACTGTAGGATTGTCGTCCTTGATCCAGTTGATGAGTTCCGTATCAGTGGCGTCTGCTGCGCTGAACTGAAGCTCAGTGGTTCCACTTGTACCACTGGTCAACTGTTCGATTGTCTCACCTTCCTTGAGGAAGGCATTGAGGCGCATCCCACGGGCGTAATCAGCCGGCAGTACCTCAACCGTTTCTCCACGCATTGCGGTACGATCCTGAGGAAGGATCTTATCCGGCTCATAAGGATGTTCCTCTTCAATCCGGTAAGGAAATGCTCGGGCGGCAACTGTTACCGTGTGCAGCTCCTTACCGGACAGAGACACATGTGGCTCTCCCCTACGACTGCCCTTTTCTCGTGTTGCCGACACTATTGTACCCTCCTTAGCCCGCGAGGCCTGTTGCCACCAGGATTGAGAATGGGTTGGTGACATACATCACCGGCCGCACACTCGACTGGGACCAGGTCCGCTCTGTTTCCGGTTCCCGCCAGGTCTCCGTACCCAGTGGCTTCTCAATCCGCATCTCACCGACCTGTCCTTCCTGGACAAAGTACGCCGTGCCTGCCGGCACACGGTTGGAGATGTAGAGCTGCTTGTTGATGAACTGCAGGAACTGCTGAAGTGACTGGGCACCATAGATGGTGGCCAACTGAGCATATTCCTGCGGGTTGAGGAGTACCAGATCGAACAGCACTCCCAACTCGTCCTGCTCAGCGATCATGTCCGCTTGCGCAAAGTCACGCAGAGGATAGTTGCTCGCCGTGCTGGCGTTGGTACCAGCGGTGACGACTGTTTGCCAGTTGCGGCCGACAAACGTCTGGTTGAACGCTGACACTGCTGAGTTCAACTCAGCAATCGCTCGCGCGTTGATCTTGCGGACGATGGTGTTGGCCACCTGCCGCATGAGACGCATGAACAGGACCGCGTTGTTCCTGTCCCTTGCCTCGTCTGTGATGTAGACCTTGCCGCCCCACTTCTCGACGGAGGCAACCTTCGGCACCAGCTGGACGCCGGTGAGCAATGGGAACTCGCCACCAGGCGAAACACGCTCAACATCACGTGCCGCATAGAGCTCGTTCATTGTTGCCTGGTCATACACCACGGCGCCGCCAGTGACACCACCGGCAGACGCAAACACCCGGTCAGCGATGAACCGCTGAAGGGTGAGATCCATGATCATCCGTGTGACTCGCGTCGGCTGGTTGAGCATGATGTCCACCGTCATTAGGGTCCCGGCCAAAGTAGGGGGGCCCAACGGGTGGGACACAGGAGCGCCGACAGTCACAGGACCAGCTGCCTGAATCTGAGCCTGAATCTGCGCTTCCTCAGAACGTGCCTGGATGCGCTTGCCGGCCCGGACCAGTGCTTTGTTGACTGTGCTCACCATCACTCCTTTCTAGGGATAGAGGGAGACTTGAGCAATTCCACCCGACGCACAGCTATCGAGTGCCAGACCGGCAGCCTTGCCTGCGGCAACAGGAATTGCATTCCCATTGGCGTCTGCCTGGACCTCCTGTCCAGCCACAATCGCGGCGCCTGCGGTGACAGGCATCACCTTCGGGTGCCGAAAGACGGGCACAAGGTTACCCAAGGCCTGGTCGTACATGGCAACGCCGAGCACCTTGTCACCAGAAACACATGGTGCAATGGAAACGTTACCACCAACAACCGAATCGGTGATCGCACTGTTCACCAAGTTCGGACCACCCGGCTGACGAGGACCGGAGATTTTCACGAACGTCATGCCGGTAACAGCAGCCGTGCAATAGCCCGTAAGCTCATCGCCTTCTTCATAGAAGGGATTTGCCAGGTTGGTGGGACTCATCAGTCACCTCCTTGAACAACCGCCGGGATTTGTACATCTCCTGTTGTCTGGCCCTGTGCGACTTTGACCCTTTGCCTTTCTGCCGGCGTCAACCAGCTCTGCTCGTATGCCGATGCGTCGGTTGCCTGCGCCGACTCGACCTGACCTGTTCCTGCGGTTCCGCGAGCCTCAACTGGCACAAGTCCAGCTGCCAGCGAATCGATGAGGCCACGGGTGCCCTCCGGATCGGCGTCCCATGCCTTGAGGTAATGGTTCTTGCGTGACGGAGGGAACTTGCCTGCCTTGATCGCCGTGTTCAGGAACGAGTCACGTTCGGTGTCACGAGTCCTGGCAGCGAGTTCTGCACCTTGGCGAGCCTGGTCAGCAACAGCTTCCCAGGTCGCCTTATCGACGACGATGGTTCCTTCAGGCAGCTGGATCGGGGATGATCCTGGGATCCTGCTGGCTGCAGCAGTGCTTTGGATGCCCGTACGTGTACGGCTCTCCTCGTCACCACCTTCATCACCTTCGTCACCGTTCCCACCGTTGCCTCCCTCATCGGGGGCAGGCGGTGCAGGAGCGGGTTCAGCTGGAGGAGTTTCGGGCCGAGCGCTGGCAGCCTGAATAACTACCCGAACCACCGTCGCGTCGTCCGCGTCGTCTGGGAGTTGCTCGGGTGTTAGACCATGGCGAGCGCGCACCGCTGCGGCTTCCTCGGGAGTCATACAGCCTCCTGGTCGTGAATCTGCACGTGCATTGAACATCATCACCGGGTTACCAAGTGACGCGGCGACCGATGCCCTTACGAGCGCGGCAGCCTTGGTTTTCGCCGGTGTATCAACGTATTGGATTTTGACTTGGACAGGATCTCCGAAAGATACCTCCTCACCCTTGCTTTGGAATGGGACTCGATACAGCCCACCTTCATCGTCGTCTACGATCAACTCATTGGGGTCGAAGTAGACAGCACGAATCCACCACCACATCTGACTCGGTTCAAGCGAGTCGTAGTAGCCACGGCGAACATCGTCGAGGTTGACTTGCGCAACCACCCCGGTACTCGCCTTGATGCTATCAGGCGGGTCTTCCCCGAGGGTACTATAGGCGCTGCGCAAGGAAGCTTTAGCTGCACTCAAGGCTGCATCACATCCGTTCTTGACTGAGCCGATTCGACTAGCAGCAGCATGGACACCGTTGCGGTTCAAAGTACCGCTTGGTTCCTTGATTGGCAACGAGTACCGCTGCTTAGCAGGTTTGCTCGTCCAAGTATCAGAGCACTTGGAACGGTCATACACGCATGCCGCAGCGTACTGCTCATCAGTATAGTCTGAGTCTTTGAAGTTTGACCATGGTGTATCACTGACCGCAGCCTCAACAGAAGTTGAGCCTCTGATGACAGACATTGGGTCACCCTCATCAGGCTCAGTAACCGTCACACCAGAAGGTCCCTCAGCACTGAAGAGAATTGGCAAATCGTCGAGCGTTGTGATTCCCGGTCCCACAACACCGAGCATAGCAACGGCGTCAACAGCAAGTGCCCATTTGTGCCCAGTCACAGTTTCCACATCGAAGTTACCTTCAATGGACCGCGACGGATATGCCGTTGACATGATGCTGGCAAACCATGCCGGTACCCCAACCAGGTCGCCATACACCGTTTGATCGTTGTCACCAAGTCGCAGATTGATCCACGTGCCTAGTGACGGTTCACCGTCGAGTACGTCACCATCAGGTGTCGTGGTCTTGTTGAAGCGAGGATCTGAGTGCCCGATCTTGGTACGTGGCGAATGAATTGCAGGGTCGTCCTGACTCGCAACCAGGTCGCGCAGGTGCCTTTCAGTAAGAGTGATAAGTCCAGTGCTAGTGGGATAGTCGATTCCCGTGCTCACCATAGGGACATTGGGAACGGTTACGAATGGAGGAGCGAGAACTGACTCTACGCCAGTTGCCGCAGCAATTCTTCGACCGTTTACGCGCATGGTGATTGGTAGGGTGATCATGTCCTTCCTCACTGAATTGTGGCTGGCGTTTCACCGTAGACTGCGACCAATGTACCTCGACAGCGACCGCCTCCAAGGCAGTCCACGAATCCACCAGACGGGTAGAACCTCTCTGCGTCAGCCAGCGAAACAAACTGAGTACCATCCTCGGCAATGCAGTTAGTGCATGTGTTGTTGTCGAGAATTTCACTGGCATAGATCTGCGACGGGTCCCCTTCCGCCATCGTTGCCCTTCTTCCTGAGTTCATTGCAGCTGTCAATGCACTGCCAAGATTATCAGCCAGATATGTTGGAGACAAGTTAGTCAACTTTACCTTCGTATTGTTGGCAATCTCCGCACCGCTCAACTTACCACCAGCAAGCCGAATCGCATTGGACTGGGCAGCTGCCGTAATGGACGATGCTAAGAACTTGTCTACCGCCTGAGCTCGACCGCGCTGATCGTTACTCAGCGATGTAAGGTCAGGTAACTGTACCGTTGTACTCTGCCGTGCTGCCTCAGCCTGCGCATCATGCGCACCTTGCACTGCCATATTACTCATCGCGGTGAACAGCAATGGTTCCATGGTTGGGTCAGCCTTGATCTTACTCAACTCATCGAGGTTATTACCAGCAGCAACAATCTGGTCATGCAACTGTTCGATCTGTCGCAATTGCGACTGGCGCACATGCGCAACTAATACGTCACGCGTGTTCTGCCAGTTAGTGTCCATTGAGCTCCAGTCAACAGCTGCCTGAATCTCATGCTGGTATAACTCACGACGGAGCGGCCGGTTCGGGAGCGACACAGGGGAGCCTGCCGCTTGAGCCCTCACCGACCGCTCCCCATTCTGGGACTCGTTGACGCCTACAGTCCCAGAAGCCTTGGTATTGGGTGCACCGAGCGGCTTCTTACCAGTACCACCTTGGTCCGACCCTTCAGGCGGTGGCGCAAGCGGTGGAGCATCAGTTTGAGTGGGCCCAGGAGGCCAAGGCTCTGACCCGGGAGGAGCAGGCAATGTGGGCTGAGGAAGACCGGGAGGCCTTGAGGGCAGGCCGTAACGCTCACGAATCGCATTCTCCAAGTTCTCGTCCATGGTAATCGCGCCACGTTCAACTAGCCAGGCAAACTCACGACCGGTGAACGCTGTGTCAGGATTACGAGTGAACATCAACTGTGGAGTTGAATCAGCATCGGGATCGACGTTCCAGTCCCACCAGTTCTCAATCACGCTGGCAGTGAACGTGCGGCAAATCCAGTAGGCCATTTCATCGATGGCATCACTGAAGAAGTCAATGAACTCACTACCGAGTGCTCGACTGCCTGTTTCCGTCTGTCCCAACTGCATAAACATGGCAAGCCACGCACGGGCCATTTCCTCGTTGTCGAGTCGAATGGACGCGAGGGTATCAGGCAGCGAACCTGTCGTGCCGACCAACTTGACCGTTGTGCCATTAGGAACAGCACCACCAGACATGTCACCAGCACGTAGCTTGCGCATGAGTATGTCGAGGCGAATAAGACCAGCGCCACTCATGCCAGAAGGCGCCTCCGCAATAGGAATACCCATCCCATTACGTTCTTGCTTCTGTGCATCAACTCTGAGTAGCCTATCTTTCCTCAACCAGTTGCGATAGCAGGCACGCAACATCGAGCGCCCTACCCAGTTTGCACCTTCCATCAACCATGCGTACCAGGTAACACGGTCAGCTGAAATCAACCCCGGGTTTTGCGTTGAAGTAGGTGAGTAATACTGCCTGAACCCAATAAGTTCACCAACCGAGTCCATAAAGATTTGACTGATCGTTTCAGGTGGTCGCGGAGCAAGCTTAGTGAGGTGCCACATACCATCATCGCCAATTTCACCAACTTGCTCGAACGCGTAGTGGCCCATGAGCAAGGCAAGCAGTGCATCCTGAATGTGCTTGCCGAAGTCAAACCGGTTACGGTATTTCTGCTGTGGCAATGGTTCAAGATTCTTGATGTTCATGCTCAAGTCACGAGCGAGCTTGTTCACCATCTTGGGATCACAGTCGTTCGGATCGAGCAACCAGTGGTAACGTCGCAGGGGCAACGACGTACCAAGGTACAGTCCTTGAATCTGTGCATCATGTCGCATCTGCGAGTAAGTTTGAATGCACTGAGGCCACTGTAGTTGAGGTGACCGTTCGAGGTTGTCACCGACATACGTGTTCCAACCTGGTACACCAGGTGCCCATTGTGTCAGTGAACCGATCTCCTCAGTAGGAGGAGAGGTAGGCAAAGGCTGGTTCGGTCCGCCTAGGTATTCAATGTCAACTAAGCCACGAGGACTAATGCTCATGATTTACCCGGCTTTCCCAGTGATGACCATTTATCGCCCCAATCGCCTGCGTTTTCACCTTTTTGCCAGCGATGGAGGACTTCACCACTGTCTGTTTCAACGAACGTTTCGATAGCGCCGTTTTTCTTCACTACCGAAACTAGTCCTTGTTCTGACTTCGGTACAGGAGCCACAGGCTTAGTAATCCTCCCACCAAGAACGCGATGGGCAAAATCTGTAGGAGTACCATGGTAAATATTACCATCAACCGCTCTTCCTATACCGGCAAAACTTGCCTTGTCCGTGTTCTGCCACCATGTGTGAGGTTGACTTGGTTCATTTGCTTGATAAGCAGCTACCCAGGTAGGACGATTCCACGCCATTGTGCCACCAAGGTA
>NZ_DATBBJ010000058.1:0-1758 GCF_036271055.1 Scandinavium sp.
TGCCCGCGCTGGTCGAAGAAAGGCGGAGGAGTGAAGTTCGGGTCACCTGCGTCGATGGCCGGGCTGCCGGGTAAGAGCTCATGCGTGAAGGTAGGGCCGCCGTTGTCTTGCAAGGGGCCAAGCCGCGGGTTGGTGTTGATCTGGTCGCCAGCACCAGTCAGGAACCCGCCACCGTCATCGCTACTGAGATTGTAGCCGTGCGATGTGACGATGCCGCCGTTGTTAGCGATATTGCCGCCTGAGGCGCCTGCATTCAGGATGGTGTTTCCGATCTGAAGCGTGCCTATGTTGAAGACGCCGCCACCCAGAGGAGATGAGTTATCGCTGAGCGTGGTATTAGCGATCTGCAGCGTCCCGACGTTGAAGCTGGCGCCTCCAGCTACTGGAGCTGCGTTACCGCTGAACGTGCTGTTGGTGATCGTCAACATGCCGCTGCCGGGGTTGTAGATGCCGCCGCCCTGACTAGCCATGTTGTTGCTAAAAGTGCTGTTAATAATGGTTAGCGTTCCCGAATTGAAGACGCCACCACCGAGTCCCGCCGCGTTGCCGCTGAGCGTGCTGTTAATGATCGTCAGCATGACGGTGGCGGCGTTCTCGATTCCACCGCCGTTGCCGCCCTGACCGTTCCTGATCGTCAAGCCGGAAATCGAGACCGTTTTTGCACCTCCAACAATCTCGAAGACACGGTTGACGGCATTGCCGTCAATAGCCAGCACATCAGCGCCGGCGCCGTTGATTGTCACGCTTTTGTCCACCAGCAATTGCCCGGTGGTGAGTGTGATTACGCCGGAGATACCCGTGGCATCGATGGTATCACCATCGTTCGCGTCCACGAGCGCCTGACGCAATGAGCCCGCGCCATTGTCATTGGTATTGGTAACTATAATCGTCGTCGGACTCGCGAAAAGTCCGACTGCGCAGGTTAAGCCTAAACAAATCGCCGCGGCCTTGATATTACTCACCCTCTTTCTACCCGATGGAATTGCAACGGAATTACAACTTCGAAAAAGTAACATGGTGTTTACTTTTATGAAGGGCTCGCGATCAGCGTCACCAAACACCACTTGGGTATCAGCGAAATCGGCTCGCCGTGCCACAGCCGACCGAATGGCAGCACACCGGAGATTAGATCGACACCACGATGTTCTTTACCCGGGCGAATCAGAGAAAAGAACCGCAAGTGGTCCGGCGGAAGTAATGCGCAAGAAAAGCCCAAGACATCAGGTGCCTGCACGAAACTCCGAGGTAGTAGTGTGGCACGCTATGCACGGCTTAGTTCCAGGCGCTGGGACTGTCACGGGCGTCTGCGCGAACTGCAAGATCGAGAAGACGACACTCAGAATAACAGTCGCATAAACTGCAATCTCGAGAACGCCGCGACCTTTTTCTTCCGACCGGACTAGTAGGGCGTAAGTGGATTCGAATTTGTTGTTCATTGTATTGGTGGTATTCACACCAGCGCTTTACGCATGGGGCATGCCACAAGTGTGCCTCGATCGTAAGTCACTGAATACAAAAAGATTGCGTCTCTACTCGCGTAGCAAGAATGCGGCGGAGTCGTTCCGCGGTTGGGATTTGCTGTTTCGCTTTTGGGACGCCCGTCGCAACCCTGCCACGCAATCAGAATAGGCTGCGGTTTTGGCAAAATCATTATTGCCGATAGTCTGAAGAAAGGTCGGTTGGATTACGGTTACATCTCAGCGCTGGATGGTGACGGCTGAATAATCTGGATCGTTGACGCGCATCGCGACGGAAAAC
>NZ_DATBBJ010000059.1:0-473310 GCF_036271055.1 Scandinavium sp.
AACGGGAAGAGCGCGAAGCTGATAATCGGGGCAATGATGCGCAAACTGGCGCAGGTGGCGTACGGCGTCCTGAAATCAGGACAGCCGTTCGATGCCACTCTGCATATGGAAAATGCTTGCGTGGCATAACAGTATCTACAAAATCAAATCCGTATAACGGCGGGCATTCCCCGCCGTTTTTTATTAAAACTGAACGCACACCGGCTGATCGACCCGCATCACCGATTCCTGCGCAAAGCGGGATTTATACACGCCCCGCAATGCTTCAATATTGCTTTCGCTCTGCGTATCTTTGCCGTGGATCAGCATCAGCGCTTTGCTTTGCTCACGCGCGACTTTACCGTCGTTGCCGAGCCACTGCCCACGCGCATCAAATACCGTCAGGCCATCGCGAAAACGCGGGGTAACGTCGTTATCAACAAACTGCTGCCACTCCTGCGGCGTGATGTCTTTCCCCGCCGGACGACTTAAACCGAAATACAGGGTGGTCTGCTGCATCTGGTTATCGGCTTTGCAGCTTTGCGTGTCTGCGGTGGTTTTTTGCGATGTAGCTGTACAACCGCTCAGCGCGAACGCCAAAGCGATGGCGGCATACCCCATTTTTATATTCATTGCCTGCTATCCTCATTGTTTTTTTGCCGGAAGATATCAGCGCATTTTCAGGCGATTAGCAAGAAAAAAGCCCGCATAAGCGGGCTAGTGTTCATCAGACGATAAGGCTTATTCAACCTGCAAGCTGGACGGCGGCGCGGAGTGATAATGCGCATCCGCTTCGGCAAAGCGTTTCTGCATCGAAGCAGAAGGCGCTTTACCCAGCAGGCTGAACGCGACAATCCCGATACTGCCGAAAATGAAGCCTGGGATGATTTCATACAGACCCAGCCAGCCAAACTGTTTCCAGACGATAACGGTCACAGCACCGATAACCATGCCTGCCAGCGCGCCGTTGCGGGTCATGCGTGACCACAGCACCGAGAACAGCACCACTGGGCCAAACGCAGCACCGAAACCGGCCCACGCGTAGCTTACCAGTCCTAGCACACGGTTTTCCGGGTTCGAAGCCAGCGCAATCGCGACTAAGGCCACCACCAGCACCATGCAACGACCCACCCATACCAGCTCTTTCTGGCTCGCGCCTTTACGCAGGAAGGCTTTGTACAAGTCTTCGGTAATAGCGCTGGAGCACACCAGCAACTGGCAGCTCAGCGTAGACATCACAGCCGCCAGAATCGCCGACAGCAGAATGCCTGCTACCCACGGGTTAAACAGAATTTGCGCCAGTTCGATAAACACGCGCTCTGAGTTCTGATTCACCGCACCGGCCAGATCGGCGTGAGTATTGAAGAAAGCGATACCGAAGAAGCCCACCGCGACCGCACCCGCCAGACACAGGATCATCCAGGTCATGCCGATACGGCGCGCCTTAACGATGCTGTGATGGGAATCTGCCGCCATGAAACGCGCCAGAATGTGTGGCTGACCAAAGTAGCCCAGCCCCCAGCCCATCAGCGAGATAATCGCCACAAAGTTCAGCCCTTTGAGCATGTCGATGTTTTCAATGCTCTTTTGCTTGATGACTTCCAGCGAATCGCCAAAGCCGCCGACGGTGATAATCACAATCACCGGGGTCAGGATCAGGGCGAAAATCATTAGGCTCGCCTGCACGGTGTCGGTCCAGCTTACAGCCAGGAAGCCACCAATAAAGGTGTAGATAATGGTTGCAGCAGCACCCGCCCACAGTGCGGTTTCATAGCTCATGCCGAAAGTGCTTTCGAACAGACGCGCCCCCGCCACAATGCCGGATGCACAATAGATAGTGAAGAACAGCAGAATAACCAGCGCGGAAATAATACGCAGCACGCGGCTGTTATCCTCAAAACGGCCAGTGAAGTAATCCGGCAGAGTCAGTGCGTTATTGTTCACTTCGGTGTGCACACGCAGACGCCCGGCCACCAGTTTCCAGTTAATCCATGCCCCGACGCACAGGCCGATAGCAATCCAGCTTTCAGAGATACCGGAAATAAAAATGGCGCCCGGCAGCCCCATCAGCAGCCAGCCGCTCATGTCGGATGCGCCCGCTGACAGCGCGGTCACGAATGGCCCAAGGCTGCGACCACCCAAAATATAGTCGTCAAAGTTTTTGGTGTTTCGCCAGGCAATAAACCCAATCAGGATCATCCCCAGGATGTAAATACAAAACGTCACCATCATCGGTGTGCTGATAGCCATCAATAATTCTCCATAAATTCCCCGTCCTGTTTCGAGCCGCAGGTGCGTGAGCTCCGCTCGAATTATTTCGGGGTAAAACGCTTTTTTATCCCTGATTCCGGAACGTAGAACCAGATTAATTGTTACGGGCGGAGCGTATCCTGCCGTAAGCGGAATTTATTCACAAACGATTTAACACTGCATTTACAGATAAAACATCCCATCAACACGATCAATTTCTTATAGGTTGCACTCGCTCACGCTTTAGTCGGTTGCACCTTTAAAAAATGTTAAGCGCCGCATGAAACTGGCACATTCAGCATATTTCTCGCGTCTTTTTTGCGGTTACGTCCTTTTAACAAGCCATTGCTTTTTCTGATTGCTGGCGAGGTCACACTTAACACGGTTGCACAAAGTTGCAACATGGTAGATATTTCTGTGCAACTAAAGTAGCAGTAACAGAACAACAGGAGTTCCTGCATGGGCAGCACAACCATGGGCGTAAAACTTGACGACGCCACGCGCGAACGCATTAAAAGCGCAGCGACCCGCATTGACCGTACGCCGCACTGGCTGATTAAACAGGCCATTTTCAATTATCTGGAAAAACTGGAAAACGACGAAGCGTTGCCAGAATTGCCTGCCCTGCTTTCCGGCGCGGCGAATGAAAGCGATGAAGGCGTTATTCAGGCTGAAGAGTCGCACCAGCCGTTCCTCGATTTTGCCGAGCAGATCCTGCCGCAGTCGGTCAGCCGTTCGGCGATCACCGCCGCCTGGCGCCGTGCCGAAACCGACGCCGTGCCAATGCTGCTGGAACAAGCGCGTCTGCCGCAAAATATCGCTGAGCAGGCACACAAACTGGCGTATCAACTGGCGGAAAAACTGCGTAATCAGAAGACCGCCAGCGGTCGCGCGGGCATGGTACAGAGTCTGTTGCAGGAGTTTTCCCTCTCTTCGCAGGAAGGCGTGGCGCTGATGTGCCTGGCGGAAGCGCTGCTGCGTATTCCGGACAAAGCCACTCGCGATGCGCTGATCCGCGACAAAATCAGCAACGGTAACTGGCAGTCGCACATTGGCCGCAGCCCGTCACTGTTCGTTAACGCCGCCACCTGGGGCCTGCTGTTCACCGGTAAACTGGTATCAACGCACAACGAAACCAGCCTGTCGCGTTCCCTGAACCGTATTATCGGCAAGAGCGGTGAACCCTTGATCCGCAAAGGCGTGGACATGGCGATGCGCCTGATGGGCGAGCAGTTCGTCACTGGCGAAACCATCTCTGAAGCGCTGGCAAACGCCCGTAAGCATGAAGATAAAGGGTTCCGCTACTCCTACGACATGCTCGGCGAAGCAGCGCTGACCGCCGCCGATGCACAGGCGTACATGGTTTCTTACCAGCAGGCGATCCACTCGATTGGTAAAGCCTCGAACGGGCGCGGCATTTATGAAGGCCCGGGGATTTCGATCAAACTGTCGGCGCTGCATCCGCGCTACAGCCGCGCGCAGTACGACCGCGTGATGGACGAATTGTATCCGCGACTGAAATCGCTGACGTTGTTAGCGCGCCAGTACGACATTGGCATCAACATCGACGCAGAAGAAGCCGATCGTCTGGAAATCTCCCTCGATCTGCTGGAAAAACTGTGCTTCGAGCCAGAGCTCGCCGGCTGGAACGGCATCGGTTTTGTCATTCAGGCTTATATGAAGCGCTGTCCGTTTGTGATCGATTACCTGACCGACCTCGCCAGCCGTAGCCGTCGTCGTCTGATGATCCGTCTGGTAAAAGGCGCGTATTGGGACAGCGAAATCAAACGCGCGCAGACCGAAGGGCTCGAGGGCTATCCGGTTTATACCCGCAAGGTTTATACCGATGTGTCTTACCTCGCCTGTGCGAAAAAACTGCTGGCCGTGCCGAATCTGATTTATCCGCAGTTCGCTACGCACAACGCCCACACTTTAGCGGCCATTTATCAACTGGCAGGTCAGAACTACTATCCGGGCCAGTATGAATTCCAGTGCCTGCACGGCATGGGTGAACCGCTGTATGAACAAGTGGTGGGCAAAATTGCCGACGGTAAACTGAACCGCCCGTGCCGTATTTATGCGCCGGTCGGCACCCATGAAACGCTGCTGGCGTATCTGGTGCGTCGTCTGCTGGAAAACGGGGCCAACACCTCCTTCGTTAACCGTATCGCGGACAGCACATTGCCGCTGGATGAACTGGTTGCCGATCCGGTCACCGCCGTTGAAAAACTGGCACAGCAGGAAGGGCTGGTCGGGCTGCCGCATCCGAAGATCCCACTGCCGCGCGCACTGTACGGTGAAGGCCGTGACAACTCGTCCGGGCTGGATCTCGCTAACGAACACCGCCTGGCGTCGCTCTCCTCTTCCCTGCTCAACAGCGCACTGCAAAAGTGGCGCGCATTGCCAATGCTGGAAAACGCGGTTGAAGATGGCGATATGCAGCCAGTGATTAACCCGGCTGAGCCAAAAGATATTGTCGGCTATACGCGTGATGCATCAGAGCGTGAAGTGGAGCAAGCGCTGACCAGCGCGGTCAACAGTGCGCCAATCTGGTTCGCGACACCGCCGCAGGAACGTGCCGCCATCCTCGAACGCGCCGCCATTTTGATGGAAGGCCAGATGCAGCAACTGATGGGGATTCTGGTGCGCGAAGCCGGAAAAACCTTCAGCAACGCCATTGCCGAAGTGCGTGAAGCGGTCGATTTCCTGCATTACTACGCCGGACAAGTCCGTGATGATTTCGACAACGAAACCCATCGCCCACTCGGCCCGGTGGTCTGTATCAGCCCGTGGAACTTCCCGCTGGCTATCTTTACCGGACAAATTGCCGCCGCCCTTGCCGCAGGCAACAGCGTGCTGGCAAAACCGGCAGAGCAAACGCCGTTAATCGCCGCGCAAGGTATTGCCATTCTGCTGGAAGCCGGTGTGCCGCCTGGCGTGGTGCAACTGCTGCCGGGTCGCGGTGAAACCGTTGGTGCGCAACTGACCTCCGATAACCGTGTGCGTGGCGTGATGTTTACCGGTTCAACCGAAGTGGCGACGCTGCTGCAACGCAATATCGCCAGCCGCCTCGATCCGCAGGGCCGTCCGACACCGCTTATCGCCGAAACGGGCGGAATGAACGCGATGATCGTCGACTCTTCCGCGCTGACCGAACAGGTTGTCGTTGACGTGCTGGCATCCGCTTTCGACAGCGCCGGGCAACGCTGCTCCGCCCTGCGCGTGCTTTGTTTGCAAGATGACATTGCCGACCACACGCTGACGATGCTGAAAGGTGCGATGGCAGAGTGCCGTATGGGCAACCCTGGTCGTATGTCTACGGACATCGGTCCGGTGATCGATGCCGAAGCCAAAGGCAATATTGAGCGTCATATTCAAACGCTGCGCGCCAAAGGTCGTGCGGTGTTCCAGGCCGCGCGTGAAAACAGCGATGACCGCCGCGAGTGGGCCAGCGGCACCTTCGTGCCACCGACGCTTATAGAGCTTGAAAGTTTTGATGAGCTGCAAAAAGAAGTGTTCGGCCCGGTACTGCACGTCGTGCGCTACAACCGCAACGAACTGGAAAGTCTGGTCGAGCAAATCAACGCTTCCGGCTACGGTCTGACGCTCGGCGTTCATACCCGTATCGACGAAACCATCGCTAAAGTGACCGGCAGCGCGAACGTTGGCAACCTGTACGTGAACCGCAATATGGTTGGCGCAGTGGTTGGCGTGCAGCCGTTTGGTGGCGAAGGGTTGTCCGGAACCGGTCCGAAAGCCGGTGGCCCGATGTATCTGTATCGCCTGCTTTGCAGCCGTCCAGACGATGCGCTGTTGACTACGCTGAACCGTCAGGATGCGGAACGACCTGTAGATGCACAGATGAAAACGCTGCTGGAACAACCGCTGGTTGCGCTGAATGAATGGGCTTCCAACCGCCCCGCATTGCAAACGCTGTGCCGCCGTTATGGCGAGCTGGCTCAGGCCGGAACGCAGCGTCTGCTTCCGGGGCCAACTGGCGAGCGCAACACCTGGACGCTGATGCCACGCGAACGCGTGTTGTGTCTGGCCGATAACGAAGAAGACGCGCTGACGCAGCTCACAGCCGTTACAGCGGTCGGGAGCGAAGTGTTGTGGCCGGATGAAACGCTGCATCACACCCTCGCAAAACAGTTGCCGAAAGCCGTCAGCGACCGTATTCGCTTCGCTAAGTGTGAACAGATTGCAGGAGAAGATTTCGACGCGGTGATTTACCACGGTGATTCCGATCAGTTGCGCGAGCTTTGCCAGCAGGTGGCAGCCCGCGACGGCGCGATTATCTCGGTGCAAGGCTTCGCCCGAGGTGAAACCAATCTGTTGCTGGAACGGTTGTACGTTGAACGTTCGCTGAGCGTGAACACCGCCGCAGCGGGAGGCAACGCCAGCCTGATGACAATCGGCTAAGGCTGTGGTAATTAAGGCTCCGGAAACGGGGCCTTTTTTATTTGGAGAACATCATGAAATTGAGCATTCTTGCCGCGATGACGCTGCTCGTCAGCGCTAACGCATTGGCAGATGACTGTGGCAACGCCAGCAATCAGATGGAAATGAATACCTGCGCTGCGAAGCAGTTGAAAGAGGCTGATACGAAGCTGAATGAGACTTACGGCACGGCCATGAAACGCGCGCCGGAAGCGACGAAAACACTGCTAAAAACCGCCCAGCAAAAATGGATCGCCCTGCGGGATGCCGATTGCGCGCTGATCAGTTCCGGTACAGAAGGCGGCAGCATTCAACCGATGATCAACAGCCAGTGCCTGACGGACAAAACCGTGGAACGCACCGCGTGGCTTGAATCGCTACTTAATTGCGAAGAAGGCGACCTGAGCTGCCCGTTACCGCCCGCGCGTTAACGCAGACGGATCCCTTCGATAATCATCCGCTGCACGTTCTCCACCGTTTGCTGGAAGAACGTTTCATCGCGCAGCGTTTTGCCGGTCACCGCCTCCACCTGCGTGGAAAAATCCGCGTAATGTTGCGTGGCGGCCCAAATCATGAAGATCAGATGATGCGGGTCAATGGGCGCGAGTTTGCCCTCTTCCACCCAGCCTGAAATAATCGCCGATTTTTCTGCAACCAGCGGTTTTAAATCCCCCGTCAGTTCAGCCATCAACAATGGCGCACCCTGCAACATTTCCAGGCAGAACAACCGCGACGCTTCGGGATAATCACGTGATACCTCAAGCTTGAGGCGAATGTATTCCCCAATCGCCACCAACGGGGTGAATTCCTCACGAAACGCACGCAGTGGCGCGAGCCAGATATCGAGGATGTTGCGCATCACCGCCACATACAGCGCTTCTTTCGACGGGTAGTAATAAAGCAGATTGGTTTTCGACACGCCAGCCAGTTCCGCTACCTGCTCCAGTCGCGTGCCGTGAATGCCGTAATGTGAAAATGTATTTAACGCCGCCGTCAAAATCGCTTCTTTTTTGGCGCTCACCGCCAGGCTGCGCTTACCCGTTTTTTTCCCTGGAGTCTGTGTCATCCGCCTCTCCTTATTCCTGCGCCGTGCATTTATTTTCTGACTCTTCTACCGTCAATGGGAGGACTTTTTTCTTTTTAAATTTCAATTCGCTGACTAATACGCCCGCCACAATAAACGCCGCGCCGAGTAATGCCAGCATTGGTAATTTTTCCCCGGCCATACGACCAAAAATGCCCGCCCAAACGGGTTCACCGGTATAAATGACGGTCGCTCGGGTGGGCGACACGCTGCGCTGCGCCCAGTTCATCACCACCTGAATGATGGCGCTGAAAATCCCCAGCCCCAGCGCGACCACCAGCAAACCGGGTGAGAACGACGGCACCGATTCCCCGGCGGGGATCATCATGGTGAAGGCCACCAGCGATGCCGTTGCTAACTGCACAACCGTCACCCGGCGCACATCAACTTTTCCGGCCCAGGCGCTGATCAGGATAATTTCGGCGGCAATTGCCAGGGCGCCCACTAGCGTAATTAACTCACCCGCGCCCAGTGCCAACACATTGCCATCTGGCCCGGCGAGTAAAATAAGGCCGATAAACGCTAACGCAATCCCGACGCAGGACATCAACCCCGGTATTCGTCCCAGGCACAGCCACTGTAATAGCGGCACCAACGGCACGTACATGGCGGTAATAAAGGCTGATTTGCTGCTGGAAATGGACTGCAATCCCCACGTTTGCAAGCTGTAGCCGAAAGCGATAGCAATACCGATCGCCACACCCGCTTTCAGTTCCAGCAACGTTAAGCCACGCAGTGAACGCAACGACAACAGCCCGACCGCTATCGCCGCTGTGGCAAAACGCAGGCCGACAAAAAAGAACGGATCGCTGAGCGTGACGGCATATTGTACGGCGAGAAACGTGCCGCCCCAGAACATGGTGATGACGATCAGGAGCGCTTCCTGAGGCTTGACAGAAAATTGATAGCGAGAAAGAAAGGACATAGCACCGCCGGGATGACATTCAGCCCATCAGTGTGCAGATTCCGGCTAGTGCCTGCAACTGCCAGAAACAAAAAAACCGCCGGGAAGGCCCGGCGGCGGGGTATGGTGATGTGGCTGCTTTCGTCACATCTTTACTGCGACAGCCCACTAGCTATTACGATTACTGCCGTGGCTGTTTTTACCCCCTTTTTTGCCCGCTTCAGAGGCGCGTTGAGGATCGTTTTTAAAGTTCCCCCCGCTGTGCTGGCCACCTTTACGACCTGCTTCTGATGCTCTTTCGCGGTCTTCGGCAAAATTCCCCGAACCGCCACGATGGTTTGCCATTACGGACCTCCCGTTGTTCAGACATCATATTGCATTACGTGAATACGGATACTTCTACGCTACGACGCGGGCCAGAGCCCTGTTTTGCATCGCGTGGAACTAAGCTTAGTGGAAGCGGCTTAATCCTCCAGCGAACGGTAATATTCTGCAACATGCGCCAGGCCGAAAGCATGATCTTGCCGCTGCGTGGTCCATAAGCGCTTCTTATCGCTTACGAAATAACCAGCGAGGAAAGTGTGTCATTTTGCTACAGAGAACACGCTTAAACATATCTCGCTAATCAATTGAATAATAATGAATTTATGCACACTCACTTCCAGCAAATTTTATGAAGATCCTCGCATAAAGTTGACCAGACGGGGTATGTGACCAACACTTTCAGGAGTATCTTGGGTAAACACAGTGTCAAAACGGAGAGTAACGCTATGAGTGGAAAGGCTAAAATTCTGGTTCTCTACTATTCCATGTACGGACACATCGAAACGATGGCTAAAGCCGTGGAAGAAGGCGCAAATCAGGTCGAGGGCGTGGAAGTTACCGTCAAACGCGTGCCGGAAACCATGTCAGCTGAGGTGTTCGCCAAAGCCGGGGGCAAAACCCATACCGCCCCGGTCGCCACGCCGCAGGAGCTGGCAGATTACGATGCGATTATCTTCGGCACCCCGACCCGTTTCGGCAATATGGCCGGACAGATGCGTACCTTCCTCGATCAAACCGGCGGCCTGTGGGCATCCGGCGCACTGTACGGCAAACTCGCCAGCGTCTTTAGTTCCACCGGAACCGGTGGCGGTCAGGAACAAACCATTACCTCAACCTGGACGACCCTTGCCCATCACGGCATGATTATTGTGCCTATCGGTTATGCGGCCCAGGAACTGTTTGATGTGTCCCAGGTACGCGGCGGCACGCCTTATGGCGCGACCACGATTGCCGGTGGCGATGGCTCTCGCCAACCCAGCCAGGAAGAGTTGTCGATTGCCCGCTATCAAGGGCAGCACGTCGCCAATCTTGCCGTGAAATTCAAAGCCTAATTTCAGTCAGAAGGAGGCGTAATATGCCAACTCAGGAATCCAAAGCGCATCACGTCGGCGAATGGGCCAGCTTGCGTAATACCTCACCGGAAATTGCGGAGGCCATTTTTGAAGTCGCGAAATACGACGAAAAACTGGCTGAGAAAATATGGGAAGAGGGCAACGATGAAGTGCTGTCGCTGGCCTTTGGCAAAACCGATAAAGATTCGCTGTTTTGGGGCGAACAAACTATCGAACGTAAAAACGTCTGAGAATCTCTCCCCCGCTCTGCGCGGGGGAGCCTGCCTGCTATTGCTTCACTGCGTTATTCAACACCGCATTAAATTTATCCACCGGACAGAAACCGTCGGCATCTACCGGACAGCCTTTCAGTTCAAGTGTCACGCGCTGTGGCGGGGCTTTGAGCGTCAACACATCCGCGTTACGCAACTGTTCCGTACTCTGGTACACATATTCGATTTTCATCAATTCACGATTGCCGGACGTGTCATGCCAGCGCTGGAACACAATTTTGCCGCCAATCGGCGTGCGTTCGTATTGGTCATGCAGTTGATACGGCTTGAAATCCAGCGCCATCAGCAACGAGGCAATATTGGAGTCGTGCCCCACCAGCAGCGTGACTTTTGGCGCTTTCGCCGCGTCGGTCACCAGCGCCTTATCGATGTATTTTACCAGCGGAGCCGCTACGTTTCGCGCCACGTCCGGCGAGGTAAACAGGCTGTCCTGATAACCATTTTTCAGTTCGGACAACACACGCCACTGCTGATCTGTTTTGATTTCCCCCCACGCAACCTGGTCGAGCGGGAAGCCTTGGTAATATTGCAACGTAAACGCATCCACCAGTGAGTTACCGACTTTCAACGGCCCGGAAACGCCCGGTTCTTTTTCAAACGGTGCGCTGAACGTATCTTTTGCATCGATGAGTGAGCACGCCTGTTTCTCTTTGCAGGACGGCGAATCTTTGTAGTCGACGATTTGCTCCAGCAGTTTATAGCTGTCGTCGAGTTTCATTTTCTGCCGCTCTTCGTCCATCGCCTTCACCGCCTTCTCACTGAACGCAGCGGAGGAGTCAGTGACCACCGGGTTGAAGGTCGGGTCCATGGTGCCCATTTTGTCCTGGTGATGAACTGGCACATCACAGCCCGGAAACGCGCCCGTGATGAAGAACTGCGCCGTCGCGACGGTACGCTGCAAACTGTTGGCATAAGCATAAACGGTATTTGGCGGCGGGCACTCACCAGTCGTCACCATCCCCTGCTCTGCCAGCCATTCACGCATGTAATGGCCCATGTAGACTTCCAGCACGCCGCCTTTGGTGGTGAGCTGCCCGCCCGGGACATCCCATTCCGGCCATTTATTCGGCGTAGATTGCTCAAGCACGCTGCCATTATTGGCGAGCGGTGCGCGCAGATTATGCCGACTCATGATCAACACCTGTTGAAGCTGATAGCCCTGAGGCGTTGTTTCTGCCTGCGCGCCAAAACCTGCCGTCAGCGTGCCGATAATCACTGCGGCCAATAGACTTTTTCTCATCACTCACCCTCATGCGTTCATAAAGTAAATTGAGTGTGACAGAATTATGACAATTAACCGGGAAGCGGACCGCAAACGGGGAATTTTTCTCTCTTCCCGTTCAGGCATTTCTCATGAATTCAGAAGTTACTTGTGCATTCCAGCATTTCGGTCTTGTTGTAAAGAGCGGTAGTATGGGTTCGACCGGAACGTGCAGTTTCGTCAATCAACGCCCCGACGAAAATGGAATTTATGAAAACATTCGCCAGCAAAATCACCACGATTAAATCTGTATTCAGGCCGCATCGCGTTCTCGGCATGCTCACCCTGTTGATCGGCAGTATCTTCCTCAAGCCGCTCCTGCTGAATATTTACCATTTCATCCCACAGGCGAGAGGCGCATTTACCGACTGGAAGGACTTAATCACAACATTTGGCCTGCTGACGCTGCCCAAAGTCGTGCTTGGGATTGCGATAGTATTGATGAGTATTGGCCTCTTTTTGCGCGCTCGCGTTGCCTGGTCATTCTCACTGATTTTGCTTATCGCCGTCGCGCTGTTCGATCTTCTTCTTCCGACGGGCAGCCATCATATTGGCTATCTGTCGTTGTTGGATTGCCTGTGTTTGCTGTGGTTCTGGCGTGAATTCAGCCAGTCGAGCCTCGCTGCAGGTACGCTGTTTGCGCTGATAAGCTTTGCCTCACTGCTGACTTACGCGCTGAGCGGCTCGTTGTATCTGGGGGATGAGTTCCATCCAGCGATTGATGAGCTTTCCACGGCGCTTTATTTCTCGACGGTGAGTATGTCGACTGTCGGTTTCGGCGATATTGTGCCGGTGACGGCATCGGCACGACTGTTTACCGTTTCGATCATTATTCTCGGCATTACCGTTTTCGCCACGTCCATCAGCGCCATTATTGGCCCGATGATAGGCGGTAATCTCAAACGATTGATTAAAGGAAGAATTTCACACGCCATGCGAAAGAACCATATGATTATTATCGGCGCGACACCGCTGGCGCTGAGTGTTTATAACGGACTGACCGAGCGGGATGAAACCGTTACCGTGATTGTGCCGCCAGGTATCGCCCATGAATATCCGCCAGAAGCTGACGTGTTGATTGAGGATCCCTCTTCCGATAAAACCCTGCGTGACGCAGGGGCTGACAAAGCGCGTTATATTTTGGTGCTGCGCAATGATGATTCCGATAACGCGTTTATCGTGCTGGCAGCGAAAGAAGTCGTGAGTGCAGACACCAAAATCCTGGCGCTGGTCAATTCGGATAAAAATTTGAGCAAGATTAAACGCGTGCAGCCAGACATCGTCTTCTCTCTGCAAACCCTGGCCAGTGAAATGCTGCTGCGTAAGCTAAGTGGCGAAAATATGGATACCGGTAATCTGATGGATCTGCTGTTCCAGGATGGGCATTAACGATTTTGTGCTGAAGACCGCAAACCATTACACGATAAAACGGTTTAAGCCAAAACGTAAAAAGCCCGCAATACATGCGGGCTTCTTTATTGATAGCGATGTGTAACGATTAGTTAGAGACGCTATTTTTCAGGTCTTCCGCACCGGACTTGGTTTTATCCCAAGCCTTGCTGCTGCCCTCTTTGGTGGCATCCCACGCTTTCGCGCTGCCGTCTTTGGTTTTGTCCCATGCTTTCTGGCTACCTTCTTTGGTGCCATTCCAGGCTTTTTCAGAGCCTTGCTTGGTTTTATCCCAGGCTTTTTCGCTACCTTCTTTAGTTTGATTCCATGCTTTCTGACCGTCCTGCTTCATTTTATCGGTCGCAGAACCATCACTTTTCGCTTTATCCATCTGTTCCTGAGTGCGGTGCTCAGTTTGATGCAGTTTTTCTTTAGCTGTGTCAGCCCCCGCGTGGGCGGCCTGAACGGTGTCATCTGTAGCATGCTGAATTTCGCCCTGTGCCATTGCACCCGAGGCGATAAAGAGAAGGGACATTGCGATAGCTGTCTTTTTCATTTGATATTCCTTTTTAATAGTGTCCGGCTATTACTCTATTTTTCAGGGACAAATGAAACAAGGCGATAAATCCTAATTGCACGGAGTAAGTAAATAGACGAGTTTTCACTCCCCCCTCACTCATGCAGCTCAAATTAATGGCATAAAAAAACGGGCAAATATGCCCGTTTTTAGTTCTGTTCTCAATCAACCTTTTTTCGGTTGAGACTTTTCGTCCTGCGCTGCATTATCGTTTTGCGTGGCAGGCTGCTTAACATCTTTAGTAGTAATCTCTGGCAAGCGGCCATAATCAATATGAGAGTCGGCCAATTGACCAATAATTTGCTTAGTAATATCGCTTTCTTTATTCGCCGAAAGCACCTGATCCGCAGTCAGGACCATATCAATTTTATTTTTTTGACGATATGCCTCTACCGCATCTCTGATTGCTTTGATGCTGACAAATCTTGCGTGCTGCTGCTCTGCCTGCCACTGGCGGTTAATAATCACCGCATCGGCTCTCCGGCTTTCTTCCTGCTGAGCGACCGGCATCTCTTTATACTGTGTTTCAGCGGCTTTGCTGGCACTCAGGAGGCGCTCTTTTACTTTCTGATTATGTTCGGTTTCTTGCTTTCCGAGGACCGAGTCTTTCAACACGGTAGACATATCAACATAAGCGATTTTTTGCTGAGCTGTTCCTGCCTGGTCGCAAGCGGTCAGACTCAGTGCAATCAAACCAGACAGGGTGATTGTATGAAAGATTCGTTTTGAATTGATAAACATAACTATTCCTTAAATAGGGCCTCGTCTCGGAGATCCCTTTCCTTTTTGAAGTTCACTTTGAACCTGATCATCGCGGGTAATCGCCGTATCTTATGCGCCCCGAATCCACTCACATTCTCCCATGAATCAAGATGAGGATTCAATATCAAAGACCCTGTCAAATAGCGCCACCAGCTTTTTCATACTTTCGTTGCCTGACATCGCGCGGTGATAATGGAGGTAACATTCGTAGCGCATATCGATCTCCTCAGGCGGTTTGAACCAGTTCACCGCCATGATTGAAGCCAGTTTCCGCCCGACAACCTCTGGAATCAGCACCATAACATCGCTCAGCATGCATACTGTGACCAGGTTGAGAGAGCTGCTGGACGTAAAGGCGATGTCCCTGTCATTTGCGAGCTCATTAAATTTATGCGTATCAGAAAAATCATCATTGATAAAATGCATTCCACGCAGCCACGCCACATGCTTGTTTGCTCGCCAGTCTTCTAACGTGACTTTGTCTGTGACTGTCGGATGATTTTTACGGACCAGCACACCCGCATTGCCTGCATAGAAACGAAGCTGTGTTATCGAACTATCCACAGGCAGTCGTGTTCCAATATCCAGGTCCACTTCACGGTTTCGCAATTTAATAAGTCGTTGGTGATCATTAGATTTTTGCCGGTTGAAGATAAGCTCAGGATATTGGCTCTCCTCATTAAGGACTGCAAGCGAAAGCAAAAGCTCCACCAACGTGTAGGCGCTAACGACCATCGGCCTGTGATTTGCAGGCCCCTCTTCACTACGTGAAAGCTCCTGAGAAATACTGAGGTAACGCGCGCTCAATTCCCTGGCAATGGTATCCGGTGCCATCCCTGTTTGGGTGCGGATGAACAATATAGATCCTGTCTCTTTACGAGCTTTATTAATGAGGTAGCTAATCGCGCCCGGAGTGACATTGAGGATATTAGCCGCTTTAGTGACACTGCCAGCCTCACAAAGAACGTGAATTGCTCGTAGAACTTTTAGATCCAGATTGCCTGCCATATTATCCATTACATCTATTTCACCGGATAATAACTATAACATAACGATGCTTACTGGATTATCAGGCCTTTTATATCATTTTAAATAAATTAAAAAGGGCTAAACAGCTTGAAAACGGTTGTCTCAATTTGTTATTTATGCGTTTTCAAAGTGAAGGCCACTCAATGTGGATAACGATATGCGTTAGCGCGCTCCCGTGGCCTGCAGGCTAATCCGATCAGCAATTATATTTTTAAGTTCAGGAATGCAGGATCCGCAATTAGTGCCACATTTCAGCTTCATACCGAGCTGCTGCACGTTGTGGCATCCCTGACCGATAGCCTCAACAATCTGCGCTTCGCCCACAGAAAAGCAGCTACAAATCATGGCACCGGTTGGCGTGGCATCTTGTCTGACAACCCCTGCCAGTAATGCCAACCGCTGTTGGGCCGTGGTCGGCGGGTTGATGAAGGCCGACAACACCGCCTGCCTTTCTGGCTGCTGAGGGCTGCGGCTGGCGTAGAATGCCAGCCGCAGTTCCCCCTGCGCCCACACCAACAGATTAAATCCATCGTCGCCCAAACGGGCGCTTTGGCAGATATTGCCGTCTATCGCGTACTGTTCCTTTAGCCAGGCCAGCCAGTCATCGGGCCGCGAGGAGTCGGCTAGCGTAAAATGCGCGACGTCCGGTTGAGTGATGAGACTCCAGTACGCGACAGCAGGCGGCGCAAAATTGTCTCCCCGGATAAACAGTTCGGCGTACCATGCGGCTTTCCATTTTTTCAGACTGACCGGCATATGCTTGCTTTCCGGCTGCCCGGAGAGAGGGTCCGTCTCCGAGGCGATCAGCGCGTCAACGCGGGCCTGCTGACTGAACCGACTGTTCCAGTGAATAGGCACGAAAACGCTACCGCGTGGCTGAAGGCGGTCGGGTTGTGCCCGTAACAACAGCCAGCCATGAGAAGAGGCAACGCGGACGACGTCACCTGCCTCAATATCCGGCGCGTCGTCGGGATGAAACTGACAATAGGGTTCGCTGATGTGCTGCATCAAGCGCGCGGATTTCCCGGTGCGCGTCATGGTATGCCACTGATCCCGCACCCGGCCCGTGTTCATCACCAGCGGATACGCGCTTGTGGGCTGAGTGGCAGGCAATCGAGGCGCGATCGCGATCAGCCGCGCCTTGCCGTCGGCATGATAGAAAATACGGTCCGTAAACAGGCGAGCGGTACCCTGCGGGTTTGCCGCGTTCACCGGCCACTGAATGGGCTGCAAAGCGTCCCACTGTTCGTTGGAAAGATGTGCCAGACCGCTGATATCAAACGCCCGCGAACCGGAATTTTCAAAACCAGAAAGCGCCGCATGCTCGCGGAAGATTTCTGCCGGATGCTGCCAGCCGAACGCCTCGCCAAACCCTAAGCGTTTTGCGACCTGGCTGAGTATCCACCAGTCGGGTTTAGCTTCGCCTAGTGCAGGTAAAAATGCGCGCTGACGGGAAATACAGCGTTCGGAATTTGTCACCGTCCCATTTTTCTCCCCCCAACCTAGCGCGGGTAGCAGAATATGCGCCATACGAGTGGTATCAGTCTCCCGCAGAATATCGGACACAATAACCAGCGGACAGCGCGCCAGACCGGCTCGCACGCGATCGGCATCAGGCAAAGACACTAATGGATTGGTGCCCATGATCCAGACGGCTTTTATCTCTCCGTTTTCGATGGCACGGAACAGATCCACCGCGTTGAGGCCAGCGGTTTGCGCGACGGTTTTACTGTTCCAGAATCGCCCGACGCGTTCAATGTCCGTGGGCGTGAATCCCATATGGCAGGCCAGTTGGTTCGCCAGCCCACCGACTTCACGCCCACCCATCGCATTAGGCTGGCCCGTTATGGAGAATGGCCCGCAGCCTGCTCGCCCAATCTGGCCGGTTGCCAGATGCAGGTTGATGATAGCGTTGCATTTGTCCACGCCTGAAGTGGATTGATTGATCCCCATCGAATACAACGTGACCAGCCGTTGGCTGTTAGCAATCAGCTGATAAAACGCCTCTAGTTCCGGCAATGAAAGTCCACAGTAGTCTGCCGTTTTGTCGGGCGTCCAGCTCCTCGCTGCCTGCAACGTTTCGTCAGCGCCCTGAGTGTGATGTTGCAGGAAATCCGCGTCGAGCTTTCCGCTCTCTGCCATGGCATGCAACGCACCACAGAACAGCGCCGCATCACTGCCCGGGCGCAAGGCCAGATGCAAATCAGCGAGATCACAGGTGGCCGTCTTACGTGGGTCGATAACCACGATCCGCATATCTGGCCGATCCGCTTTGGCTTTTACCAGCCGTTGATACACCACCGGATGCGCCCAGGCGGTATTCGATCCCACCAGAATGACGCAATCGGCCTGTTCCAGATCTTCATAATTACAGGGAACGGCATCGGCACCGAACGCTCGCTTGTAACCTGCCACAGCGGAAGCCATGCACAGCCGCGAGTTTGTATCCATATTGCCTGCGCCAATAAAGCCCTTCATTAGCTTGTTCGCGACATAATAATCTTCTGTCAGCAATTGCCCCGAACCATAGAACGCAACGGCCTGTGGCCCGTGCTCGGCAATTACCGCCTGTATTCCCTCAGCAACAGCATCCAGTGCCTGTGACCAACTCACGGGTTGATGATCAATTTCCGGCTGGAGCAAACGTCCCTCTAACCCCAGCGTTTCACCTAACGCGCTGCCTTTCACACACAACCGTCCATTGTTTGCCGGATGTGTCGGGCTGCCGTTAGCAACAAAACCGTCAGCCTGCGACTGCATAGTGACGCCACACCCTACGCCGCAATAGGCGCAGGTGGTTTCAACCGCCGGGATTTTTTTTTTCATAGGCTGAGCGTCTCAATGATTTTGGCGGGTGCGATACCCAGCGCATGCGCCTGAACCCAGACCC
This sequence comes from Scandinavium sp., assembly GCF_036271055.1. Taxonomy (GTDB): domain Bacteria; phylum Pseudomonadota; class Gammaproteobacteria; order Enterobacterales; family Enterobacteriaceae; genus Scandinavium. The sequence goes on from NZ_DATBBJ010000059.1 coordinate 18,235, forward strand.
GGCCCTCTTCCACTTTCACCTTCCAGGTCCGTAGGGCTAACGACGAATTTTCCAGACTGTGCCCATCCTGTAAGCGAAAACGCTGTTTGTAGAGCGGTGAAATCACCACCGGTTCGCCTTGTACATCGCCCACCAGCCCACGCGCCAACACGTTGGCATCGCTTTCCGGTTCATGGTTGCTCAGCGCAAAAACCTGCTGCGGATGACCTGGCAAATAGAACAGCGCAATCTGCTGGTTCATCAGCCGTGCTGCCATACCTGCATTTGCCGGAATAGCGCTCAGCTCGCACACATCCACCCAGCCCTGGACTGTTTCTTCTGCTTGTTCCACAGCGTGCGCGGGCATTGTGTCACGTTCCTTACGCGTCGCGGGCCGCAACTGATCTCGCTCGGAGACCATGACCACCCCTTCGTCCGGTTCATGACTGTTAACAAACGGTTTGAACAGCGCCAGGCGGTCCGGGGATGCCAGCGTGGTTTGCCATTCACATTGGTAGGTCTCCACCACCGCGCGCATTTCACGGTCGAGTTCATCGCCGATATGCAGGCTATCTTCCAGCACCACCTGGCGCAGATAATCCAGGCCGCCCTCGAGATTATTCATCCAGGTGCTGGTGCGTTGCAGTCGGTCTGCCGTGCGGATGTAGAACATCAGGAAACGGTCAACGGTACGGATTAAATCGTCGGTGCTCATGTCCTGCGCCAGCAAATCTGCATGGCGTGGTTTCATGCCCCCGTTACCGCAGACGTACAGATTCCAGCCCTTGTCGGTGGCAATGACCCCCACATCTTTACTTTGGGCTTCGGCACACTCGCGGGTGCAGCCGGAAACCGCCATTTTGATTTTGTGCGGTGAACGCAACCCTTTGTAACGGTGCTCAAGTTGCAGCGCCAGTGAGGTGGAATCCTGTACGCCGTAGCGACACCAGCTTGACCCCACACAGGATTTCACCGTGCGTAAGGATTTGCCATACGCATGACCGGTTTCAAAACCGGCCTCCACCAGCTGCTGCCAAATTTCCGGTAGCTGTTCCAGGCGCGCGCCGAACAAATCGATACGCTGTCCTCCGGTTATTTTGGTGTAGAGTCGGTAGCGTTTCGCCACTTCGCCGATGGCGATGAGCCCTTCCGGGGTTATCTCGCCCGCCGGAACGCGCGGCACGACGGAATAGGTGCCGTCTTTCTGGATGTTGGCAAAATAACGGTCGTTGGTGTCCTGCAGTGGTAAATGTTGTGGTTTCAGCAAGTAGTCATTCCAGCACGACGCCAGTACAGAGCCGACCAACGGTTTGCAGATTTCACACCCGCTCCCCTGACCGTGCTTTTCAATCAGTTCTCCGAAGGTGCGAATATTGCCCACGCGTACTAAGTGATAAATCTCCTGGCGTGACCAGGCGAAATGCTCACAGATGTCTTTTTTCACCTCGACACCCATTTCGGATAGCGCAAATTCCATTACCTGTTTGGTCAATGCCGCGCAGCCCCCGCAGCCGGTGGCGGCTTTGGTGCAGGTTTTTATCGCCGCCATGTCGAGGCAATTATTGTTCACGGCCTCACAGATATCGCCTTTGCTGACGTTGTGACAGGAGCAAATTTGCGCGCTATCCGGCAGAGCAGCAATGCCCAGCGTCTGAGGCTCGGCCCCTGCGCTGGCGGGCAAAATCAGCGTTTCCGGATGAGCGGGCAGCGGCATGTCGTTGAGCATCATCTGCAACAGGGTGCTGTATTCACTGCTATCACCCACCAACACGGCGCCCAGCAGGCGTTTACTGTCCTGCGAAACCACGATTTTTTTGTACACTTCCGCCGGGCCGTCGACCCAGCTATAGCTTTGACTTCCCGGCGTGGTGCCATGCGCATCACCGACAGACGCCACTTCCACGCCCAGCAGTTTCAGTTTGGTGCTCATGTCCGCGCCTTTAAACGCCACTTCACTGCCAGCCAGCGTGTCTGCCAGCGTGCGGGCCATCTGATAACCGGGTGCCACCAACCCGAAAATCTGCCCGTTCCACAGCGCGCATTCGCCAATCGCGTAGATAGCCGGATCGGAGGTGCTGCACTGGTCGTTGATCACAATGCCTCCGCGCGGCCCGACTTCCAGTCCACACTCCCGGGCCAGTTGATCGCGTGGGCGGATACCTGCCGAGAACAACACCAGGTCAGTTTCAAGATGGCTGCCATCTGCAAACGTCATACGGTACTGGCTGGTTTCGCCCGTAACGATGGCCTGAGTCGCTTTGCCGGTATGAACCTGAACGTCCAGTGCTTCAATTTTACGACGCAGCATTTGCGCGCCGCCTTCATCGAGCTGAACGCCCATCAACCGGGGCGCAAATTCCACCACATGCGTTTCCAGCCCCAGTTGTTTCAACGCGTTGGCGGCTTCCAGCCCGAGCAAACCGCCCCCGACCACCACACCAGTTTTCCCGCTATCCGCACAGGCCTGAATAGCGGCGAGATCGTCCAGCGTGCGATACACCAGACAACCCGGTGCATCATTCCCCGGAATGGGAGGCACAAAAGGGTAAGATCCTGTCGCCAGCACCAGCAAATCGTAGGCCGTCTGCCGTCCCTGATGATCGACCACATAGCGATGTTGGGTATCAATGTGCCCGATGCTGTGTCCGAGACGCAGCTCAATGCCGGTCGATTCAAAGAATCCCTCTTCCACCATCGAGAGCGATTCCGCACTTCGGCCGGAAAAGTATTCCGATAAATGTACGCGGTCATACGCGGGTGATTTTTCTTCGGCGAACACAATCACCTGGTATTGCAGGTGCAGTTCGCGCTCAACCAGCTGTTGTAAAAAATGGTGGCCCACCATGCCGTGTCCGGCCATGACCAATACGGGTTTCGACATTGCATGACTCCTCATTACCTCTACGGGTAACGGTTCAGATTTAACGGGCGGAAAAGCAGAGATATCCGGCTCAACGCCGGGACTAAAGACGCTCAGTCGCGCCTGCTGAAGAGCGGGATGGCTGATACGTGCGAGATAATCGGGTCCATCGCTGATGTCTCCCCACAGCAACACGCCTTGCAATTGGTTGTCGCGAAGGTGCAGACGGCGGTAATGCCCCTCAAACGGGTCATACGTGCTGTGAATATGCGCCTCATCTTCGGTGAGCAATTCCCCCGCGCAGAACAAATCAATGCCGGTGACTTTGAGGCGCAGCGGCACATTTTGAACGTCGAACGGCAGCGTTTCCCGCTCATCTGCCAGCCATGATGCCAGCACGTCTGCCTGCTGCCAGCACGGGGCCACCAGCCCAAACGTCAGGTCACCGAGCTGACAACATTCGCCGAGCGCCGAAATATGCGGGTCAGAAGTTTGCAGATAAGCATTCACCAGAATGCCGCGATCACACGCCAGACCAGCCGCCTGCGCCAATGCAATTTCCGGACGAACGCCGACGGCGACAACAATGCGCTCTGCGGCGATTTCGCGTCCATCACACAGCGTCACCGCACAAACACAATCCTTGTCACTAGCGGCGAATGACACGATCTCTGCCTGTAAAATGAGGGTGATGCCGCGCGATGTCAGTCTGTCGCGAAGCAGCGCCCCGGCCTGTTCATCAAGCTGTTTCTCCATCAAATAATCGCCACGGTGGAGCAGGCTCACCGTCATCCCTCGCAGAGCCAGCGCGGCTGCGGCCTCTACGCCCAACACCCCGCCGCCAATCACCGCGATTGGTTGCCCGGCATAAGTTTCACGAAGAATATTTTCCACATCTTTCTGCGTGCGGAACCCATGAACACCTGGCAACGCCATACCCGGCAAAGACGGTAGAAAAGGTTGCGATCCAGTGGCAATCGCCAGATGGTCATAATGGAAACACTGCCCGCCGACAGTAACGCTGCGAGCTTGACGATCAATTGCCGTCACAGGGTTGCCCGCCATCAACGTGATGTGGTGGTCGGCATACCACTGCGCATCGTGCGTGACTATCTGATCAAATGCTTTTTCACCGCTGAGGACGGGCGTGAGCAGAATACGGTTGTACGCACCGTGCTTTTCATCACCGATTACCACAATGCGATAGCGTTCGGGCGCAAGCTCGCACAGCCGTTCCACCAGCCGTATGCCTGCCATGCCATTACCGATAACGATCAGCGTCGGTTTTGCCATTACGCTTCTCCCCCGCCTGAATCAGGCCACGGCCTTGTGTTTTTCATAAAGGAAATGCAGCACCTGCTGGCGGTACTGGTGGAACCGGGGATCGTTTGCCAGCGCCAGACGATGACGCGGTCTTGGCAGCTCAACGTGCATCACTTCGCCGACTTTCGCGGCGGGACCGTTGGTCATCATCATTACGCGATCGGACAGCAGCACCGCTTCGTCTACATCGTGGGTGATGAGCAAAATGGTGGTTTTGAGGCGCGCCTGAATGTCCATCACGGCATCCTGCAAATGTGCGCGCGTTAATGCATCCAGTGCACCAAAAGGCTCATCCATCAGCAGAACTTTCGGTTTCATCGCCAGCGCACGGGCAATGCCGACCCGCTGTTTCATGCCGCCGGAAATGGCACCCGGACGTTTGTCAGCTGCGTGCTCCATGTGCACCAGTTCGAGGTTGTGCAAAATCCAGTCGTGCATTTCGCTTTTACTCATCTGGTCTTTGAAGACCTGGTGAACCGCCAGTGCGACATTCTCAAAGGCGGTTAACCACGGCAGCAGAGAATGGTTCTGGAACACCACGCCACGCTCCGGGCCCGGACCGGTAATTTCTGTGTTATCGCACAGCAACACGCCGTCCGTTGGGCGACTCAATCCGGCAATCAGATTCAGCAAGGTCGATTTCCCGCAGCCGGAGTGACCGATCAAGCTCACCGTTTCGCCTTCGGCGATATCAAAACTGACGTTGTCGAGCGCCAGAAACGAAGTTTTCGCCGTCGGGAAACGCTGACTGACGTTCTGCACGCTGATAATGGCTTTTTCTTTTTTCATCTCAGGCTCCTGGACGGCTGTCGTAACTGAGTCGGCGAGCAATGGCCATCAGCCCTTGCTCCAGTAACATCCCCACGACGCCAATCAACAGGATGGCGATGATGATGTTTTCCACGTTGAGGTTGTTCCATTCGTTCCAGATCCAGAACCCGATCCCCACGCCACCGGTCAGCATTTCGGCGGCGACGATCACCAGCCATGCGATGCCTATCGACAGACGCACCCCGGTCAGGATGTACGGCAGCACGGCGGGCAAGAGGATTTTGCGCATCACGGTGAATTCACTGAGTTTCAAAACGTGCGCCACGTTGAGATAGTCCTGCGGAATACGCATCACGCCTTCTGCGGTGTTGAGGATCATTGGCCAGATTGAGCAGATGAAAATGGTCCAGGCCGAGGCGGGCTCTGCACGCTGAAACAGCAGCAGGCCAATGGGCAGCCATGCCAGCGGGCTGACAGGACGCAGCAGCGAGATGATGGGGTTGAACATGCTTGCGATAAAACGGAAGCGACCAATCAGGAAACCCGCCGGGATACCGATTAGCGCCGCCAGCCCGAAGCCGATAGCAACGCGCTGGAGCGAGGCCAGTACGTTCCAGCCAATCCCCATGTCATTTGGCCCGGCGACGTAAAACGGGTCAGCAAAAATGACCTTCGCTGCCTCCCAGGTTTTCTCAGGGGTCGGGAAGCCTTTGCTGGTAATGGCGGCAATCTGCCAGAACGCGAGCAGGACAAACGCCCCGAGAATAGCGGGGATCATTTTTTGCACGACACGGCGTGAAACCGCACGAAACCGGGCGAAGGAAGATCCGCGGGTGTTAACAGGAGCCGGCGTTTTAAGCGTGACAACCTCGGCACTGACCGACGTGGGCTCGGTCAGCGTGACAATATTAGTTTTCAAATTCGTAGACATCTGCGGCCTCACTTAGCGTTTCATTGCAAAACTGTTAGCGTATTCAACAGGACGAGTGCCATCCCAGACGCTGCCGTCCATTAATGTGCTACGGCGCATGTCGCTGGAGGGTAAATTGATCCCTCCCACGGCGGTGGCCGCCTGTTTGTAGATGTCGATGCGGTTAATTTTTTGGGCGACACCAAGATAGTCAGGATCTTTGTCGAGCAGGCCCCAGCGTTTGTGCTGGGTCAGGAACCACATGCCATCAGAGAGCCAGGGATAATTGACTTCGCCATCGTTGAAAAAACGCATGCTGTGAGCGTCTTTCCATTTTCTCCCCAGACCGTTTTCGTACTCGCCCAACATTCGTCCCTGAATCGTCTCTACTGGCGTGTTGATGTAGGCGCGTGCCGCCACAACGCTTGCGGTTTCGATACGGTTGGCGTCGGAGGTGTCTATCCAGCGGGACGCATCCAGCACCGCAGCGGTCAGAGCACGGGCCGCATTGGGATTGGCGGCGACCCAGGCAGACGTGGTGCCGAGAATTTTTTCCGGATGATCTGGCCAGATCTCCTGAGAAGTAACCGCGGTAAAGCCGATGTCGTCTTTGATCGCGCGTTGGTTCCAGGGTTCGCCCACACAAAAGCCGCTCATGTTGCCGATTTTCATGTTCATCACCATTTGTGGCGGGGGCACCACTACGTTGCGCACATCGTTGAACGGATGGATACCCGCGTTCGCCAGCCAGTAGTAGAGCCACATGGCGTGCGTACCGGTTGGGAATGTTTGCGCAAAGGTGTAAGTGCCCTTCTCGCTGGCGCCGACCACTTTTTTCAACGATGTCCCATCGATCACTCCAGCCTGTTTCAACTGATTTGAAAGGGTGATCGCCTGCCCGTTGTTGTTGAGCGACATCAGCATCGCCATGTCATGCTGTGGGCCAGATACGCCGAGTTGAAGGCCATACACCAGACCGTAAAGCACATGCGCCGCATCCAGTTCGCCAGACACCAGCTTGTCGCGCACCGAGGCCCAGCTCGACTCTTTGCTGAGGACGATTTTAATGCCGTACTTCTCGTCAAATTTCTTTACCGCCGCCATCACAACGGAGGAACAATCGGTGAGTGGAATGAACCCGACGCGGATCTCTTTCTTTTCTGGCGCATCTGAACCGGCTGCCCAGACGTTGTTCATCAAGCCGGACATGACGATGCTGCCGCCCAGTGCCGCGCTCCCCACAAGAAAGCGGCGGCGGGATAATTGCCCCAGATGTTGTTTTTCGCCCTGTGTCATTCCGGCTTCCTGTAACGTTGAAAAATGAGCAAAAAAAAAGCGTCCAGTTAGCGCTCAGTGGTCTGAACGCTAACGGACGCCTTTATCCGTAATCCTGACTAAACCGCCATTGGCTTAGTGCTTGTGACTAAAAATAATGCAGCTAGTGTGCCAATTTTATAGATCATCATAAATCAGTGGCTTAAAGCGTTGGCTTAAGCAGTTGGCTCATTTTGTGCACCGCAACTGCACACTTCGCACTGCGCAATTGCACACGGACGGTGCAGCTACGGCCCCGCTTTGCTCTCATTGTTGAGGACAGCGGACACGGCGAGCATCGCCTCGGCAACTTCAGACAGTTTCTTATTCTGATTCATTGCCATCTCCCGCAGCGTCTTGTGCGCCTGCGGTTCCGTGAAGCCGTGTTGCTGTATCAATACGCTTTTGGCACGTTCCACTAACTTGCGCTCGGCCAGCGTGACACGAAGCCTGGCGAGCTCCGTATCCAGCGCCTGCAACTGGCGGGATTGCTGCTCGACAAGTTCGAGAACGGAACGGCTGAGCTGGGCAGGCAGCAGAGCAGGATAATGTTCCTCGGGCTGCGGAAGGTGTTCAACACTCTGCTGCTGCAGGGCAAGTGACGCTTGCGCTTCACTAATACGCTGACGGCAACACGTCATCAGCGCCTCTTCGAGTTCATTTTCAACGATCTTCATGCCATCCATGCGCGCGGTCGCAATGTCAAACCAGCGTAGCGCCATGTCGCTTCCGCCTTCATCTACGCTGAGACGGGTACAGGCAATGCGCCTGTAACGTTCAAAATCGCTGCTTTGCTGACTCATCTGTTGCTGCCACACCAGCCTGCACGGGCTGTCTGCAAACTCTTTAAAGGTCTGGAAACAGCGATCCTGGCTATCAATCAAATCCATTAGCTGCAGATGCGTGCTCTCATCAAATTGCCGGGCGGCGAAACCGGCTGCTGCCGTAGCGCGTTCCTGGCCCGCCAACTCTTTGCCCTGCATAAAGCTGCACAGCGCCAGGAGCGCCCGCGAAATGAGCGGGTCACTCGAAATATCTGCCGTCTCAAACACCAACGCCAGATGGGCACGAATCACGTCGTTGTACTGTTTCATGGCTTCCGGCTGGCTAATGCTCAGCGCCTGAACCTGCTGACGTAACAGCGGTAATGTGCCGAGACTGTGCAAGACCATAGCGATGCGACTAAACAGGCGCGCGGCATTAACAATGTTTTGCCTCACGAATTCCGATGAAGTAAGCAACTGATTCATTGAATCTTCTGCCGTTTGCACCTGCAATGCCCGCTCGCTGAGTTGCTCTCCCCCCATTTGCCGGTGAGAGCACAAGTAGATGTTTGCCGTTCCTCGCTCGCGTTGCAGCATATGCACCATATGACTGATGGCACCCACCAGCCTGCCTAATTGCAATAATTGCTGCAGGCTGGCGATTTCACTTTTTTTCGATTCATAGACGAAGCTGAGAGCTGAAAGCACCATAAAAGAACCTGATAAAAGGAAAGGTCCTGTCATCAAGCAAGATTAGTGCCACTCTCTTATGTGGCTTGAGTAATTGCCCGGTAGGCGTGAAGCTTCAAATTACGATATGTGAGGAAATGTCGACGCGGACTGGTCTGAGTCGTCAAATGCTTGTCGGTTTGTCTAACGTCAAAGCAAATATTTGCACAAAAGAAAAAGCCCAAGTCGCATAACGACTTGGGCTTCGAATTTGGCGGAAGCGTAGAGATTCGAACTCTAGAACCCTTTCGGGTCGCCGGTTTTCAAGACCGGTGCCTTCAACCGCTCGGCCACGCTTCCTAAGTGAGGCGCACTATAAACATCCCCGAACACTCTGTAAAGCCCCACCTTGTTCGTTTGCCTAAAAAAAAGTCAAATCGGCGTTAATTGGCTGAAAGAACAACAGATTGAACAGTAATGCAGCAGTTTTTTCGTGATAACGCGCTTAATGTTTTTTGATGTACATATCTTTGGTGTAGTAGTAGCCGAGTCTGTCGGGCGTAAAGCCACCGACCCACGGCTTCACCAGATGGGTTCGGACATAGTGATACACCGGAATTGCCGGTACATCCTGCCCTAACATATCTTCTGCCTGTTGATAGTATTTGCCACGTTCGGCGCTGTCCGTGGCCTGAGCGGCATGGCGTAACGCTTCATCGTAAGCGGGATTTTTGTATTGGCTGGTGTTCTGGCTGTCGCCGATACGGAAGTTATTCAGGAAGGTCGCGGCGTCATCATAATCAGCGATCCACGCATAACGCACCACATCGAAATTCCCGGTGTGCATGGCATCAAGCATCGTTTTCCACTCCTGATTTTGCAGCTTCGCTTCTACGCCGAGATTTTTCTTCCACATGGAGCTGACGGCGATAGCAATGCGCTGATGTGATTCAGACGTGTTGTAGAGCAGATTAAATGAAAGCGGATGATTTTCCCCGAACCCTGCTTCGGCGAGCAGCTTTTTAGCTTCGGCAATGCGTTTCTCCTGCGGCCAACTGGCGTAATCCGGCGCGTGAAGCGTCACCCCGCCAATCTCTGGCTGGCTGATAAGCCAGGCCGCACGTTGCCCCTGCCCCAGCACTTTGTCGGCAATGATATTTTTGTCCAACGCCATATTCAGCGCCCGACGCACTCTCGCGTCATTGAACGGCGCTTTCGTGGTATTGAACTCGTAATAATAGGTCGCAAGCTGTGGCGAGACATCTACCTCGTCGCCCATTGTTTTCTTGAGCATTGCAAACTGGTTTATCGGCAAGGTATAGGCGATATCTATTTCACCCGCCTTGTAGCGATTAACGTCCGCAGCCTCAGAGTGGATCGGCAGATAGGTGACTTTCTCGATAACCGTGTGTGCATTATCCCAATACTTTTCGTTTCGCACGCCGATGATCCGCTCGTTCACCACCCACTGCGAAAGTTTGTAAGCCCCGCTGCTAACGAAATGCTCTGGCAGAGTCCACTTATCTCCAAAACGCTTAATCAGTACCGGGTCGACAGGCACCAGCGACGGATGCGCCAACATGGCGAGGAAGGAAGCCGTCGGCTGGCTCAACGTCACCTGTAAGGTATTATCATCCAGCGCCTTCACACCAAGGGTATCCGCTGTTTTCTTGCCCAGTGCGATATCATCGGCATTCACGATATGCATGTTTGCGGGATAACTCGCGTAGGGCGACGCGGTTTTCGGTGATATCAGGCGTTGCCAACTCCAGACAATATCCTGCGCGGTAATCGCCGAGCCGTCAGACCAGGTGATCCCCGGACGCAAATGGAACGTCCACACCGTGTTGTCTTTATTGTCCCAGGAGGCTGCCAGACGTGGCTCAATGGTGCCATCCGGTTTTACTGCCACCAGCCCGTCAAACATATCGCTAATAATGTTGTATTCAACGTCGCTTTCCACTTTATGCGGATCGAGCGACGCGGGTTCGTTGCCGTTATTTCTGACCAGTTCCTGCTTATCCGCAAGCTGAGTGCCTTCGGGAACCTGAGCCGCCCAGACCATTGAAGCTGAACTCAGAAGCCCTGCGGCGAGCAAAGCCCGCGTAATGTGATTGCGCTTTTGTGGTTTCATATCCATTGCCTTATTGATTTCATTATTGTTGACACCATTTCCAGTCTTAGCGGCGGTTTTGTAATAAGGCAATATTTTTCAGTGACCTATAAGAGCTCGATCTGGCTTATGGAACAAAAGCAACGAACCTGCTGCCTCAGATTTTTTCGTCGATATATTCTTCTGTAGAGGGGCCGTAACGAGTCGGTAAAGATGGGTAAAAGCACTAGAGCTTTGGACTTTATTTACATATTCTCGATAGTTAATACCCCTGTCATCAATATAGAGAGTGACTATGGATCGCATTATTACCTCCTCGCGTGACCGTACATCGCTACTGAGCACGCACAAAGTTCTGCGTAATACCTATTTTCTGCTGAGCCTGACGCTGGCGTTTTCCGCCATAACGGCGACGGCAAGTACCGTACTGATGTTGCCATCGCCGGGTCTGATCCTGACGCTGGTTGGGATGTACGGCTTAATGTTCCTGACGTACAAAACCGCTGACAAACCGGTCGGTATTTTGTCCGCATTCGCCTTCACCGGCTTCCTGGGTTATATCCTGGGCCCAATGCTGAACGCTTATCTTTCTGCCGGCATGGGCGATGTGATTGGCATGGCGCTGGGCGGTACCGCGTTGGTGTTCTTCTGCTGCTCGGCTTATGTACTGACCACGCGCAAAAACATGAACTTCCTCGGCGGTATGCTGATGGCGGGCATCGTGGTGGTGCTGATCGGTATGGTGGCGAACATCTTCCTGCAATTGCCTGCGTTGCACCTGGCTATTAGCGCGGTGTTCATCCTGATCTCTTCTGGCGCCATTTTGTATGAGACCAGCAACATCATTCATGGCGGCGAAACGAACTATATTCGCGCCACCGTCAGCCTGTATGTCTCGCTGTACAACATCTTTGTCAGCCTGCTGAGCATTCTCGGTTTCGCCAGCAAAGACTAAAACGGCATTGGCAACAGATCAGGCCCCGCTTATGCGGGGCTTTGTTTTTTGCTACACTGCGACGGTTTCTGATAACGGCACTGAATGACTATGTTGAACTTTGAAGGCAAAGAAATAGAGACCGATAACGACGGTTATCTCAAAGAAAGCAGCCAGTGGAGTGAAGGTCTGGCAGACGTGATTGCCGAAAAAGAGGCCATTGTCCTCTCTGCGGAGCACTGGGAAGTAGTGCGCTTTGTGCGCGATTTCTATCTCGAATTCAATACCTCTCCCGCCATCCGTATGCTGGTGAAAGCCATGGCGAAAAAGTTTGGCGAAGAGAAAGGTAACAGCCGCTATCTGTATCGCCTGTTCCCGAAAGGCCCGGCCAAACAGGCCACCAAAATCGCGGGCCTGCCTAAGCCGGTGAAGTGCATTTAGTAGCGAATACCGAAATCGTTCCAGCTTTTATCAGGCTGGTTCGGTTCGGTCAGCACCTTGTCCACCCGAGCGCTGCGTGGCCCTCCCGCTTTCAGCCACGTTATAAGCTGTTCCACTTTTTCCGCTTCACCACATGCCAGCACTTCGACACTGCCGTCATCCAGATTCCGCGCATACCCCGTTAAACTGAGTTTAAGCGCCTCGCGCTGAGTGCTGTAGCGAAACCCGACGCCCTGCACCATTCCGTGAACCCAGGCTATTGTGCACACTTGTGCCATGACTGTTCCCCCGTTATCCATTGCATTTCCCCGCTGACGTGGGAAAATGGCGCCCATTTTCTTTGAATCAACAGAATAGCAAATTATGAGCGTACGTTTAGTGTTAGCCAAAGGCCGCGAAAAATCCTTACTTCGCCGCCACCCGTGGATCTTCTCCGGTGCAGTCGCGCGTATGGAAGGGAAAGCCTCTCTCGGTGAAACCGTGGATATTGTTGACCATCAGGGGAAATGGCTGGCACGTGGCGCGTACTCTCCTTCCTCACAAATTCGTGCGCGCGTTTGGACGTTTGACCCACAGGAAAGCATCGACATCGCCTTCTTTGAACGCCGCTTACAGCGAGCACAAACCTGGCGTGACTGGCTGGCACAAAAAGACGGGCTTGATAGCTACCGCCTGATTGCTGGTGAGTCGGATGGCCTGCCGGGCGTGACCATCGACCGTTTCGGCAATTTCCTTGTCCTGCAACTGCTCAGTGCAGGGGCCGAATATCAACGTGCGGCACTGATTAGCGCACTGCAATCCTGCTATCCAGAATGCGCCATTTACGATCGCAGCGACGTTGCGGTCCGTAAAAAAGAAGGCATGGAACTGACCCAAGGGCCGGTGACGGGTGAAATGCCACCAGCCCTGCTGCCGATTGAAGAACACGGCATGAAGCTGCTGGTCGATATTCAGGGCGGCCACAAAACGGGCTATTACCTTGATCAGCGCGACAGTCGTCTGGCTACACGTCGTTATGTTGCCGACAAACGTGTGCTTAACTGCTTCTCTTACACTGGCGGTTTTGCCGTATCGGCGCTGATGGGCGGTTGCCGCCAGGTGATAAGCGTGGATACCTCGCAAGAAGCGCTGGACGTGGCGAAACAGAACGTTGAGCTCAACAAGCTCGACCTGAACAAAGCCGAGTTCGTGCGCGACGACGTGTTCAAACTGCTGCGCAAATATCGTGAGCAGGGCGAGAAGTTCGATGTGATCGTCATGGATCCACCGAAATTCGTGGAAAACAAGAACCAGTTGCAGGGCGCATGCCGCGGTTATAAAGATATCAATATGTTGGCCATCCAGTTGCTCAACCCAGGTGGCGTGCTGATGACTTACTCTTGCTCCGGCCTGATGACCACCGATTTATTTCAGAAAATCATCGCCGATGCCGCTATTGATGCCGGACGTGATGTACAATTTATAGAGCAGTTCCGTCAGGCAGCCGATCATCCGGTGATCGTGACCTACCCGGAAGGGCTTTATCTGAAAGGGTTTGCCTGTCGCGTCATGTAAGTTGAAAAGCGAAACATTGCCCACATATTCTCTGTAAGTAATGTTTCCCGGGAGGTAACTATGATGATTGCCAGCAAATTCGGTATCGGCCAGCAGGTCCGCCATTCCCTGTTAGGGTATCTTGGTGTGATTGTCGATATCGATCCAGAATATTCTCTGGACGATCCCGATGAAGACGACGTTGCGGTGAATGATGAGCTGCGTACTTCTCCGTGGTATCACGTAGTGATGGAAGATGATGACGGCGAACCCGTTCATACTTACCTCGCGGAGGCCCAACTGAAAAGTGAAGGTTTCGACGAGCATCCGGAGCAACCGTCTCTGGATGAACTCGCGCAATCCATCCGGCAACAGCTTCAGGCCCCTCACCTGCGCAACTAAAAGACAAAACCCCGCAAATGCGGGGCTTACTCTATTTGGCCAAACCTAGCCGCGGTATTTCAATCGCCGGGCAGCGGTCCATCACCACTTTCAACCCCGCTTCGCTCGCCAGCACGGCCGCCTGTTCGTTGATCACACCCAGTTGCATCCACAGTGTTTTTGCGCCAATGGCTATGGCTTCCTGCGCCACACCCCAGGCAGCCTCAGAGTTACGGAAAACATCAACCATGTCGACTTTTTCAGGCACCTCGGCCAATGTGCCGTAGCCCGGTTGTCCCAGCAGCGTTTTACCTGCTACTTTCGGTGAAACCGGAATAACGCGATAACCCTGATCCAACAGGTATTTCATCACGCGATAACTCGGGCGATCCGGTTTGTCACTGGCGCCCACCAGCGCGATGACCTTAGTCTCGTTCAAAATGCCTGCAATTTCGTTTTCGCTCATGATGTCCTCCGGGCAATTTTGCAAAGTGTACGACAATCCTGACAAGCCAGCCATTCAGTCATACCAGAGTATGAGGGCAGAATCATGGATTATGTCTATATGTTAATGAAAAGCAATTTCGTAAAATTTTGATACACTCTACAGGCAGGATGTTATCAGGAGATAGCGATGAAAACGGGGATGGTCTTTGTATGTCTGTTGCTTCTGATGCCTGTCAGCGTATTAGCCACGACGCTTCGGCTTTCGGGTGATATTGATTTACTGGTACTGGACGGTAAAAAAGTGTCAAGCCTGTTGCTGCGTGGGGCAGAAAGCCTTGAGGTGGATAATGGGCCACATCAGGTGGTGTTTCGCGTGGAAAAAATGATTATTTTGCCGGATCAGAATCGTCAGTTGTACGTCTCGCCCCCGCTTATCGCCAACTTTAATTCTCAGTTAGTGGGTCAGCTTAACTTTGACTTGCCTCGGCTGGAAACGCTGGAAGAAACCCAGGCCTTCACCAGCACTCCGCACGTCAGCCTCCTTGATGGCAATGCCATGCCGATCCCGGTCAAACTCAATATTCTCGCTATCACCCAGGTAGGTAGCAACATTGATTATGAAAAGGCGACTGAGGCCTATAATTTGGCAAATAAAGAGGCTTCGGGCACCCAGTTCAGCGCACCTGTACCTGACGACAGCACGCTGTTATCGAAAACCAATGAGCTGGATAACCCGGCATATCAATCCCAAACACTGACCGAACAGCGCCTCAAATACTGGTTTCAGTTAGCCGATCCGCAGACTCGCCACCGTTTTCTTGAGTGGGCTAAATCGCAGCCTTCTTCCTGAATAATGATATAGCGCAGGAAAAATCACCGTTGCCGCTTGCAGCGACAGTCACTTCCAGTAATCTGTCCGCATGTTGAATAGTGGAAAATGATTATGGAACAGACCACCCGAACCCTGCCAGGCCGCAAACATATCGCCCTGGTCGCACACGATCACTGCAAACAGATGCTGAAAGCCTGGGTTGAACGTCACCAGCCATTGTTGGCGCAGCATGAACTTTACGGCACAGGCACCACCGGGAATTTGGTTCAGCGCGCGACGGGCCTGGACGTGACGGCGATGTTGAGCGGCCCGATGGGTGGCGATCAGCAAGTCGGGGCGATGATCGCCGAAGGCAAAATTGATGTGCTGATTTTCTTCTGGGATCCGCTGAATGCTGTCCCGCACGATCCTGATGTTAAAGCCCTGCTGCGTCTGGCAACCGTGTGGAACATTCCGGTCGCCACCAACGTGGCCACGGCGGATTTCATCATCCAGTCACCGAATTTCAATGCCCCGGTAGAAATCCAGATTCCCGACTACCAGCGTTATCTGGCTGAACGCCTGAAGTAAAAATTCAAACCCCTCGTCAGAGGGGTTTTTGTTACGGCTTACGTACGACGGGTATATCCAAATTTTTCAGCACATCCACAAACGCTGATGGCTGTTGTTTGTTGAACAGCAGCCAGACGCGCTGGCGGGCTCGCGTCATCGCGACATACAACAAGCGCCGTTCTTCCGCATCCTGGAAGTCTTCCGGTTGTGGCAGCAGTGCCTGTTCCATAATCGATTCACGTGCCGGTGCCGGAAATGCGTCCTGCCCTTCTTGCAATCCTAGCACTATCGCGTAATCGGCCTGCTGGCCTTTACTGGCATGAATGGTCATAAAATCAATCTGCAATTTCGGCCAGCGCGTTGCAGCTTTTTCCAGCGCAGCAGGTTTCAGATGGTGATAACGCGCCATGATTAAAATACGCTGTTCCGGTTTCGCAAAACCGCTGAGCTTATCGAGCAACGCATCGAGTTGATCGTCCGGCAGTAATGTCACCGCCTTTTTGTCGCCGACGGTGAGACTGTTCAGAGGCTTACTAAGCTGATGCGGGTTCTGCTGGATGAAGCGATTCGCAACCTCACCGATTCGACTGTTAAAGCGATACGTAGTGTCCAGCGCACAGCAGTCGCCTTCGCCAAAGTTCTCGCTAAAAGCGGTCGTCAGTGACAACTGAGCGCCGCTAAAGCGATAAATCGCCTGCCAGTCATCACCCACGGCAAACAACGTCGTTTGCGAATTCTGTTTACGTAGCGCGGCCAGTAAACTCGCGCGCTGCGGCGAGATATCCTGAAATTCGTCAACCAGAATATGTTTCCACGGGCTGACAAACCGGCCTTTTTCCAGCACGTTGATGGCCTGATGAATCAATCCGGAAAAATCGACCGCGCCTTCGTCTTTCAACGCCGTTTTCCAGGCTTTCAACAGCGGCGCCATTAATTTGACGCGTTTGCCAAACAGCTCGCGGACTTCTTCTGGCGCGCTGTCGATCATCTCTGCTTGCGAACCACCGTGCGAACGCATCAGACTCACCCAACGATCAAGTCGGGTGCCCATACGGCGCAGAATTTTCGGGTCGTGCCAGTACTCTTCTTCCGGAACATCCCATTCCATCTCTTCCTCAAGCCACTGTCGCCATCCTTTAGCTTGAGCTTTTTTCTCCTGACACTGTTGCTGCCAGCAGTCGGTGAGCAATTTCTGGCGGGCCTGAGCGTCATTTTCGAGCTGACTGATGATCGGCACTTTTTTGCTGCCTTGCTCAATAATATGCAAAGCCAAAGCATGGAAGGTTTTAGCGCTGATGGCGTCGGTGTTAAGGCGGGACTGAATACGTTCGTCCATCTCCTGCGCGGCTTTACGACCAAACGCCAACAGCAGAATTTGGTCAGCGCTCGCTTCGCCTCGGGTCAACAACCAGCCCGCTCGGGCCACCAGCACAGATGTTTTGCCACTTCCCGCACCAGCAAGTACCAACAACGAACGCTCACCATTCACCACTGCGCGAGCCTGGGCACTGTTAAGCGGTGAAGATTCAATCCCCTGGAAGAAAGCCGAATACTGGTTCAGCATGGTTTCCGTAAACGCCTGATTGTGCTTCAGACGACTGGCTTCAATATCTTTCAACCATGCCTGGCATTGCTGCCAAAGTTCACGGCAGTTATCGAAGCTCTCAAGACGGCTCACGGGAACCGGGAGCCCTTCAAGCGCACCGCGTATTTTTTGCTTTAACTGCGCGATAGCATCACGGGTCAACCATTTACCTTCCGCGCTATAGCGGGAAATCACCGTCAACTGCTGCGTCAGCACTTCGGCGGCGATAGTGCTCATCTCGTCGCTCCACTGTTGCCAGCGGCTTTGCAAATGATGATGGAAGCGTTGGGTATCGGCCCATTCGGTGCCGTGCAAACGTACAACTTTGTCATCCGGCAGGACAAATTCCAGTTCGCCCCATACCAGACCGCGTTTGCAGTGGATCGCCGTCAACTGATTGAAAGGGATCAGGTATTCATGGCGATCGCCGGAAACCTTTACGCCTGCATTAAGGAGTTCCACCCGATCATAAGGGTGTTGGGCCATTCGCTTGCCGAGGGCTGTTGCTTTTAGTTCCATGTCTTGCCAAATCCCGGATGTAGACTTATCTATGACAGTGTAACCGTCAGATTACAGGTGCTCCAGCGCTAAAAAACGTTACAATCGTCAGGTCTTTCTTTTCACAGGACTGAACAGAGATCATATGCGTACCGTTCTGAATATTTTGAATTTTGTGTTAGGTGGCTTTGTCACTACCCTCGGCTGGTTGCTGGCAACGGTTGTCAGTATGGTGCTGATCATCACCTTACCCCTGACTCGCTCGTGCTGGGAAATCACCAAACTTTCTCTGCTGCCGTTTGGCAATGAGGCCGTTCATGTCGATGAACTGAACCCTGGTGAAAAAAATGGCCTGATGAATACCGGCGGCGCCGTGCTCAACATTCTCTGGTTCGTGCTGTTTGGCTGGTGGTTGTGTTTAACGCATATCGTCGCGGGCATTGCGCAATGCATCACTATTATCGGTATTCCGGTCGGCATTGCTAACTTCAAGATTGCAGCCATCGCCCTTTGGCCGGTGGGCCGCCGTGTGGTTTCCGTTGAAACGGCCCGTGCCGCGCGCGAAGCCAATGCTCGTCGTCGCTTTCAGTGATCGGGACTGAATAACACATGTTGAGTCCTCTTTTACGCCGCTATACCTGGAACAGCGCGTGGCTCTATAACGCGCGCATCTTTATTGCTTTGTGTGGCACCGCGGCCCTGCCCTGGTGGCTGGGCGAAGTCAAACTGACTATCCCCCTGACGCTTGGGGTGGTTGCCGCTGCACTTGCGGATCTCGATGACAGACTGGCAGGACGCCTGCGAAACCTATTGATCACGTTGATCTGCTTTTTTATCGCATCGGCATCTGTAGAACTGTTGTTCCCCTGGCCATGGGCGTTTGCACTGGGTCTGACGGTTTCAACCAGTGGCTTTATTTTGCTCGGCGGTCTTGGGCAACGCTATGCCACAATCGCGTTTGGCGCGCTGCTCATCGCCATCTACACCATGCTCGGCGTTTCGCTTTATGAGCACTGGTATCAGCAACCCTTACTATTGATAGCCGGTGCCGTGTGGTACAACCTGCTGACCCTCACGGGACATCTGATTTTTCCCATTCGTCCATTGCAGGATAATCTCGCCCGTAGCTATGAACAGTTGTCGCATTACCTTGAATTAAAATCTCGCCTGTTTGACCCCGATATTGAAAATGAAACTCAGGCGCCAATGGTTGAACTGGCAATGGCTAATGGGCAACTGGTCGCCACACTGAACCAGACAAAAGCTTCATTACTGACGCGCCTTCGTGGCGACCGTGGTCAACGTGGTACTCGCCGCACACTGCATTATTATTTTGCGGCGCAGGATATTCATGAACGCGCCAGTTCATCGCACGTGCAATATCAGCCGTTGCGCGATAACTTCCGCTACAGCGACGTGATGTTCCGTTTCCAGCGCCTGCTCTCAATGCAATCGCAAGCCTGCCAACAGCTCTCTCGCTCTATTTTACTCCGCACGCCGTATCAGCACGATTCGCGTTTTGAACGCGCGTTTGCGCATCTGGATGCTGCACTGGATCGCGTGAGTGCCAATGGAGCAGATAAAGAACAGATGAAAGCCCTCGGTTTTTTGCTCAATAATCTGCGCGCCATTGACGCACAGCTCGCGACGATTGAGTCAGAACAGCAACTGGAGATGCCGCAGAGTGAGACAGAAACCCAACTGGCGGACGATCGTCTGCACGGATTCAGCGATGTCTGGCTGCGTTTGAGCCGCAATTTCTCACCGGATTCCGCGCTTTTCCGCCACGCAGTGAGGATGTCCATTGTTCTGTGCGCGGGCTATGCGTTTATCCAGTTCACCGGGATGCATCACGGCTATTGGATCTTGCTGACCAGCCTGTTCGTCTGCCAGCCGAACTATAATGCCACCCGTCATCGACTGGCTCTGCGTGTGATCGGCACATTAGTGGGTGTAGCGATTGGCCTGCCCGTATTGCTCCTGGTGCCGTCGGTGGAAGGACAACTGGTACTGATTGTCCTGACAGGTGTACTGTTTTTTGCCTTCCGCAATATTCAGTATGCCCATGCCACCATGTTCATTACTCTGCTGGTATTGCTGTGCTTCAACCTGTTGGGAGAAGGGTTTGAGGTCGCTTTGCCGCGCATTATCGACACGCTCATTGGCTGTGCTATCGCCTGGGGGGCTGTCAGCTTTATTTGGCCTGACTGGAAATTCCGCAATCTCCCAACAGTAATGGCAAAGGCTGTCGACGCGAACTGTCGTTATCTGGATGCGATTCTGGAGCAATATCATCAGGGCCGCGATAACCGTCTGGCTTATCGAATTGCTCGCCGTGATGCACACAACCGTGATGCAGAACTGGCCTCCGTTGTGTCTAATATGTCGACGGAACCGCGTGTCACGGATGAAATGCGCGAGAAAGCTTTCCGCCTGCTGTGCCTCAATCACACTTTCACCAGTTACATTTCCGCGCTCGGTGCCCATCGGGAAAGGCTCACGAATGCTGACATCCTTACTTTACTGGATGATGCCGTCTGTTACGTCGATGATGCCTTCCACCACACGCCCTCTGACGAATTACGCGTGCAAAGGGCGTTGGCAGGGCTGATGGAACGGATCCGCCATCTTGAACCCGGTTCTGAAAGTAAAGCGCCGCTGGTCCTACAGCAGATTGGATTAATGGTGAGTCTGTTACCGGAATTTTGCCGCCTGCAACAGCAGGTTACTCCTCAGCCGGCATAATTTTTGTTTTCTCCATCAGCATCTCCGCCCACTCCTGGAGATGCTGACGGCGTTGCAGCGGTATGATGGCCGCATGCATACCCAGAATCGCGCCCTCCAGGGCAAACAATACATTCATACTGAGATCTTTGCGGATAGAACGAAGTCGGCACCAGGCGGTCGCCGCGCCCAAACCCCGCAGTGTATCCAAATCATGAATACCCGCCTCAGAAAGCAATAGCTCCAACTGGAATGTAATATTGGGCAAATTGCGCATCCGTTGAGCGTTGCACCGCTGTAACTTTTCGTTTTGAGCTCCGCGCAAAGCGATCGTAGACATCCGCAACAATAAAGATTGATCCTGCCAAAGACCGTCATCGACCAGATAATAATTGAGCGAAACCGGACGGCCACGCTTATTTAAGGTCAGTAACCGTTGAGGTTTAGAGGTGTCATAGACAGCACTTTCCTCACAAACCCTGAGATAAAGCTCCCCATGAGCCACCATTGCAAACACCGTGTCATCAATTGAAAGACTGTATCCTCCAAATAATGCGCGGTGATGAACCCTCCCTAAAGAGGATAAACATTCTTCACACTGATAGATCCGTTTATATGATAGTTTTCCCATGATTATATCCTGTAATCATGCAGTTAGATGAAAGGGTTTTGGTAGCGGATCCGTTAATGAGGAACATAGGGAACTTCATTTCCGGGGGCAAGTGGTTCTTTTCTCTGGCCGCCAGTTCTGTGCAATTTTGCGAGGAGCTTTCAGAAAATGAGGTTGATCTTTAGTCTCACCAGGTATACTGTATATTCATACAGTAACCCACAGGGCGGGATTCACTATGTACACTTCAGGTTATGCAAATCGCAAATTAATGGCCACTGCAGCGACAGCTGACCAACCACAGCACAGTTCAACTGGGCTAATCAGCGAAGTGCTGTATCGTGAGGATCAGCCAATGATGACGCAATTGCTGTTGCTCCCTCTTTTACAGCAGTTAGGTCAGCAGGAACGCTGGCAGCTGTGGCTAACGCCTCGGCAGAAATTGAGTCGCCAGTGGGTTCAGTCATCAGGTCTACCCCTTTCCAAAGTCATGCAAGTGAACCAGATGCTGCCAGGGGCGGCACTTGAATCCATGATTCGTGCATTACGGACTGGAAACTACAGTGTCGTGATCGGCTGGATGGCGGAAGAATTGAGTGAAGTTGATCAACTCCGGTTGGCAAATGCGGCAGAAGAAGGGAACGCGATGGGCTTTATTATGCGTCCCGTTAGTGCAAGTTCTCAGCTCACGAGACAGCTATCTGGCCTAAAAATTCATTCAAATTTGTATCATTGAGTAAAATTGGGATTTTTCCTGGTATTTTTTTTACCTGAACGATAACCCGCTATTTCATACGGGCTATTTTAGGAAAGTGCTTGTGTGGTGCGGTTCTCAGCATTTTCCTCGGAACAAAAATTCAACATAAATGTTAAATATTGTGTATACAACTCTTTTTTTTTCATATGCCTGACAGAGTTCACACTTGTAAGTTTTCAACTACGTTGTAGACTTTACATCGCCAGGGGTGATCGGCTTAAGCCACAGATTATGGCGTACTTATATTAGGTCCCGCCCCCGGTGAAGGATTTAACCGTGAACTTCTAAATGGATTTTCATGGCGATTTTTGGATGATAACGAGGCGCAAAAAATGAAAAAGACAGCTATCGCGATTGCAGTGGCACTGGCAGGCTTCGCTACCGTAGCGCAGGCCGCTCCGATGGACAACACCTGGTATGCTGGTGGTAAATTGGGCTGGTCTCAGTTCCATGATACTGGCTGGTATAACAGCTCCCTGAACAACAACGGTCCAACCCACGAAAGTCAGCTTGGCGCTGGTGCTTTCGGTGGTTACCAGGTAAACCCGTATGTTGGTTTCGAAATGGGTTATGACTGGTTGGGCCGCATGCCTTATAAAGGCGATGCTATCAACGGCGCATTCAAAGCTCAGGGCGTTCAGCTGACTGCTAAACTGGGTTACCCGGTAACCGACGATCTGGACATCTACACCCGTCTGGGCGGCATGGTATGGCGCGCTGACTCCAGCAACAACACCCCTGGTGTTGGTGACAACCACGACACTGGCGTTTCTCCAGTATTCGCTGGCGGTGTTGAGTGGGCAATGACTCGTGATATCGCTACCCGTCTGGAATACCAGTGGGTTAACAATATCGGCGATGCAGGCACTGTTGGCGTTCGTCCAGACAACGGCATGCTGAGCGTAGGTGTTTCTTACCGTTTCGGTCAGGAAACTCCAGCTCCAGTTATCGCACCAGCTCCAGCTCCAGCTCCAGAAGTACAGACCAAGCACTTCACTCTGAAGTCTGACGTTCTGTTTAACTTCAACAAATCTACCCTGAAACCAGAAGGTCAGCAGGCTCTGGATCAGCTGTACACCCAGCTGAGCAACATGGATCCTAAAGACGGTTCCGCAGTGGTTCTGGGCTACACCGACCGTATCGGTTCTGACGCCTACAACCAGAAACTGTCTGAGCAGCGTGCACAGTCTGTTGTCGATTACCTCGTATCTAAAGGTATCCCGGCTAACAAGATCTCCCCACGTGGTATGGGCGAATCCAACCCAGTTACTGGCAACACCTGTGACAGCGTGAAAGCTCGTGCTGCACTGATCGATTGCCTGGCTCCGGATCGTCGCGTTGAGATCGAAGTTAAAGGTATCAAAGACGTTGTAACTCAGCCACAGGCTTAAGTTATCGTCTAATAAAAAACCCCGCATCGCGGGGTTTTTTTTTATTCTGAAATAACGCGTTACGCTACTCTTTCCCTAACATCGCCTGTAAATCCTGCTTGAGCGTTGTCATCTTGCTGGCGTATTTTTCTTTATTTTCCGCATCTTCAATCAGCTGCACTATCGTTTCTGACAGTGTTTTACCGCGACGCTGTGCCAGACCAGCCAAACGTTGCCAGACAATAAATTCCAGGTCGATAGACTTCTTACGGGTATGCTGATGTTCAGCGTTAAAATGACGCTTACGTCGTGCTCGAATCGTCTGCTTCATACGGTTGAACAATGCCGGATTCATGTGCTGCTCAATCCAGTCATTAACCTGTACAGGTTCGTTTTCGAGCGTCAACAAGGTTTCTACCGCGTCCTGTGCAGCGCTGGTCTCAATGTAGCGGGTGATAAACTCACCTTCCCGGTGTTTTTTTACCAGGTACTTCCATTTCCAGCCGCTTTCAAGGTTTTCCAGTTGTTGATATTTCATTGCGATCTCAATGTGACCGTGTAACTCATTTCAGGATAACAGGTTTTTGCTGATGTGCTGAGAAGAAATCACTGACAACACGTAAGGCTAAGCCTATCCTGAAAGTTGCCCGCTAATCCCCGTGTGCTGACTGGCGCCTTGAGGTATAATCACCCGCTTTACATCTGACTAAAAAACAGCGACTTTGACGATTACAAAACTTTCACAGCGCGATTTAGCCCCGGATCTCGAGGCTTATCAAACGCTGTTTACCCAGCCTGATTTGGCAACCGAGACCGATTCCTTACCTGGCGAATTGCAGGCACGTCTGCACTATGCGCTGGACCAATTCCTTTACCCGCAGGCCATCTCCGACTTCTTGCTGGTCAAAGCACCAGAAGAACCAGAATATTTGCAATTATTGGCTGATGCCACCACTGAGCGCAGGGAAAAACCAAAAACGCTTTGTGGGGTTCGCTATGCCGTCAACGCGAATGAAATCAGCATGGCCGCGGCAACACAACCTGACGACAA
Organism: Scandinavium sp.; assembly: GCF_036271055.1. Taxonomy (GTDB): domain Bacteria; phylum Pseudomonadota; class Gammaproteobacteria; order Enterobacterales; family Enterobacteriaceae; genus Scandinavium. The sequence continues at coordinate 42,653 of NZ_DATBBJ010000059.1, forward strand.
TTTCGCAAGCCTGGGCCCGGTCATCCACGCCGACTGGGTAGAGGCTGAGCAGCTATTTGGTTGTGTTCGTCAATTCAATGGCGAAATCACGCTACAGCCGGGTCTTGTTCATCAAGCCAACGGCGGCGTACTGATCCTCTCTCTTCGCAGCCTGTTATCTCAGCCGCTGCTGTGGATGCGCCTGAAGAATATCGTCTCTCGTCAGCGTTTTGATTGGCTCACTTTTGATGATTCCCGCCCCCTGCCCGTCACTATTCCTTCAATGCCGCTGTCGCTGAAGGTCTTGCTTGTGGGTGAACGCGAATCACTGGCAGATTTCCAGGAAATGGAGCCGGAGCTGTGTGAAAAAGCGCTCTACAGCGAATATGAGGATAACCTGCAAGTCGTGGATGAAGACTCGCAGAAACTCTGGTGTCAGTGGGTGTGGCACATCGCCCGCGGTTTGAATTTACCGGGTCCGGATGCTGATGCGTGGCCCCTTCTTATTCAGGAAGGCGCTCGATATACCGGTGACCAACAAGCTTTACCGCTCTCTGTGTTGTGGATTGCCCGTCAACTACGCGAAGTTGCCGCCTTCTGTGAAGGTGAAAGCTTTACCGCAGAGCAACTGACCACCATGCTCAATCAGCGCCAGTGGCGTGAAGGTTATCTCGCCGAACGCATGCAGGACGAAATCCTGCTCGAGCAGATCCTGATTGAAACGGAGGGTGAGCAAATTGGTCAGATTAACGCCCTTTCCGTGGTCGAATTCCCGGGTCACCCGCGGGCCTTTGGGGAACCCTCACGTATCAGTTGCGTGGTTCACATTGGCGACGGTGAGTTCACTGATATCGAGCGTAAAGCCGAACTCGGGGGCAACATTCATGCTAAAGGCATGATGATCATGCAGGCATTCCTGATGTCTGAACTGGGTCTGGACCAACAAATTCCATTTTCTGCCTCACTGACTTTCGAACAGTCCTATAGTGAAGTAGACGGTGACAGTGCTTCTATGGCCGAACTCTGCGCATTGATAAGCGCTCTGTCGAATGTTCCCGTCACTCAGAGCCTGGCTATCACGGGTTCTGTCGACCAGTTCGGCCGGGCACAACCCGTTGGTGGCTTAAATGAGAAAATCGAAGGCTTCTTCGCTATCTGCCAACAGCGTGGGTTGACCGGTAAACAGGGGATTATCATCCCGGCGGCTAACGTCCGTCACCTTAGTCTGGCGCAGGATGTTCAGCAGGCAGTTGAAGCCGGAGAATTTTCCCTGTGGGCTATCGATAATGTGACCGATGCGTTACCGCTGCTTACCCAGTTGGTTTGGGACGGCGAAGGTCAAACGACGCTCCTCCAGACCATTCAGGAGCGTATTGCTCAGGCAAATCAGCAAGATATCCGTCATCGCCCATGGGCAATGCGTTGGTTAAACTGGTTTCATTCAAACTGATCGGACTTGTTCAGCGTACACGTGTTAGCTATCCTGCGTCGCGAACTCAAAATAAGGCATACTGAAAACATGGTAGATAAGCGCGAATCCTATTCAAAAGAAGATCTTCTTGCCTCCGGACGCGGTGAACTGTTTGGCGAAAAAGGCCCACAGCTGCCGTCAGCGAACATGCTGATGATGGACCGTGTCATCAAAATGACCGAAACGGGCGGCAACTACGATAAAGGCTACGTGGAAGCAGAGCTGGATATCAATCCGGACCTGTGGTTCTTCGGTTGCCACTTCATTGGCGACCCAGTCATGCCTGGCTGTCTCGGCCTGGACGCCATGTGGCAGTTGGTTGGTTTCTATCTCGGCTGGCTCGGTGGTGAAGGCAAAGGCCGCGCACTGGGCGTGGGCGAAGTGAAATTCACCGGGCAAATCCTGCCAACGGCGAAAAAAGTAACTTATCGTATTCACTTCAAACGCGTGATCAACCGTCGTCTGATTCTGGGTATCGCTGATGGTGAAGTGCTGGTTGACGGTCATAAAATTTATGAAGCAACCGACCTGAAAGTGGGCCTGTTCCAGGACACCTCTACGTTCTAATCCGTTGCGTTGCCTTTAAAGGCACCTGATACGGCGAAGCCTCTGCATGCAGAGGCTTCTTTGTTTTAAAGAGACAGCATCAGGCGATTACTGCCCTGTCCTCCATGGCTTCTCGCCAGCCTCCCAGCCAGTGTGACCTTTGGTTTAAGGTCTGATAAGGACAGATTTCTTTTGATTTGCCAGCGATGCCAGCCTGGTACCCACGTTGATGTGCCCGTTCCAGGCGATCACGTTTTTGTCTCTTCATGCCTCGTTTCCCTCATTTTTTGATCTGGTGGAAAAGAAAACAATGGTCACTAAATATGCGACCACATATTAGGGATAACCTGAATCGGCGACAGCGTCAATGCGCAAAATTCACGCCAGTGTCATATTTGTGAGCTACTCAGAAGTTCATTTGTACAAAAAATGTGAGCCCGAACAACTAACCGCCTGAGACCAAAAACAAAAAAACCGCAACAGAAATGCCTCTGCTACGGTTTTTTGGGTGATGAATTTTACTTATGTTTACTTATGGCAAGCGATTAATAGACTGAGCAATAGAAGCGGCTTCCTGACTCCAGGCCTGCGCCAGGACCTTCACCATCGCATCATAGCCGTCTTGCTGTTGTTTAACCTCAATGTGGAATGGGTGCTTGATGAGCTGCCCCTGATGGTTCAGGAGCCACTCACCGCTTACTACGACCGTACCATCATAACGCCCATGAAAACCGCTGACGTTGACGTTCAGCGTGTCCTGGTCGCTACCCAGAGGCTGGGAGGCTACAACCCAACCTGGCAGTTGATTGCTGAGGTTCGCCACAAGTGTCGTTCGCAGTTGCTGATCCAGTGGGCTGGCCCACAGATTATTATTGGCAATAACGTACTGCACATCGCTGGTCTGATAAACCACGCCGTTACCGGCGAGGTAGTCAGGAATACTCACTTGCTCGACCCACAGCAGACGGCTGCCCTGACTGGCTGTGCTCTGCACGCCAGCCTGGGGAAGAGGCAATTGATAATACGTTTTGCTGTCACTGCCGCTGCTGCTGCATGCCGACAGCAGGCAGGCCATTACTACGGGTAGCCATTTTTTCATTCTTTTGCCCTCTTCGGCTGCGGATCCTTTTTATCCTTCGCTTCAAACACCAATGCATTGCTCTTATCGTTGAGTGTTTTCAGTACCGGCTGCAGTTCACGGAGTACCTGATCCAGACGCTGCATATCGCCCACCATCTTGTTATAGGCGGCGGAACCAGGCTGGAAGCCCTGCATACTACGATTAAGCTCACGCAATGTTTTCTGCATATCGGATGGCAAATCCTGCATCGACTGACTCGCGGTTATCTTGTTCAGATTATCCAGTGTTGTCTGCACGCGTTTCATGGTTCGCTGGCTTTCAGCCAGTGAATTTGTCGCCTGCTCCAGCAACGGATTAATTGGCAGATTATTAATCTTATCCAGCGCATCCATCAGGCGTTGCTGAATTTGCGCGAAACCACCACTGACCGTCGGGATGATCTCGAAACCACCGAATTCACGGAACTTACCGCGAGGTTCGGCTTTCGGATAGAAATCGAGATCGACATACAATGCGCCCGTCACAATGTTACCGGTTTTTAAGGAGCCACGTAGACCACGATCGATCAGTTGATCAAGGTGCGCACGAATATCTGGATCGCCGCCAAGCTGGTTAATCAGACGTTCTGGTTCGATACGCACTTGCACCGGAATACGGTAGTCATCATTCAGACGCTGATGCAGCCCTGGAATAAAGAACGGCACTTTGCCCACGGTCCCCAAACGAATGCCCCTGAACTCGACCGGCGCGCCAGGCTGAAGCCCGCGTACCGAATCCTTGAAGAACATGACATAGTCAATGTGCTGGGTATACATCGCGTCCTGGATGCTGCGTTGATCGTCGAACAAGTGGTAAGCCGTTTTATTGGCGACCGGTTCACCCAAATCTTGCCCATCAGGCACATCAAAGCTTACGCCTCCACCAAACAGAGTGGATAACGATCCCATTTCAACACGCATCCCGGCAGACGTCAGATCAACGGCAATGCCACTGTCTTTCCAGAAGCGTGCATTCGTTGTCACCAGACGATCGTTCGGCGCGTTGATAAACAGTTGGTAGCTGATGCTACGCTTATCAGCATTGAACGTGCTGGTTTCGACAGACCCCACACGGTAGCCACGGAACAGTACCGGATCGCCCGGAGACAACTGCCCCGCTTTATTGCTTTCGAGCACAATGTGGATACCTTTTGCATCCGGCGGTGCCAGCGGCGGTGAATCCAGTAACTGGAATTGGGCCGGTTCAGCGCCTTTCGTGCCCGGTTGAAGTTCAATGTAAGCACCGGATAAAAGTGTTCCCAGGCCACTGATGCCTTCACGCCCTACCTGCGGCTTCACGACCCAAAACACCGAATCGCCATGCAACAGTTTTTCCATACCGGCATTCAGACGCGCCTTAATTTCAACGTGCGTCAGGTCGTCGGTCAGGGTTGTGCTCTCCACGACACCCACATCCACGCTGCGACTCTTGATGCGGGTTTTACCGCCTTCAATCCCCTCAGCATTGGTGGTCATCAGTGTCACTTCCGGTCCCTGATGACTGTAGTGATAAAAGAGGATCCATGCGCCGATGAGCGCGGTAACGATGGGAAAGATCCACACCGGCGACCAGTTCTTCACCTTTTGCACTTTGGCCTCTCCACTCTTGTTTTCCATGTTGTTACTTTTCCTCATGGCTTAATTCTGGCTCACGATCCCACAACAGACGGGGATCGAAGGTCATGGCGGAGAACATCGTCATAACAACCACCAGCGCAAACATCACTGCGCCTATCGCCGGATAAATGTTCATTAACCCTCCCATGCGTACCAGCGCAGACAGCACTGCTATCACAAAGACATCAATCATTGACCAGCGGCCAACAAATTCAACTACTTCATACAACAAATGCATTCGTTCATTATCACGCTGCCCGTTGCCGTTGGCATTCCAGCACAGCCAGCCAATCGCAATCATTTTTAGCGTCGGCACCATAATACTGGCGATAAAAATCACCATCGCCACCGGATAGGATCCTTCGCTCCAGAGCAAAACGACGCCGGCAATAATGGTCGACGGCATTTTTTCTCCCAGCAGATCGGTAATCATGATCGGCATGATATTGGCAGGGAGATAAAGAATAATCGAGGTGAACAACAGTGCCAGCGTCCATTGCAGGCTGTGCTTACGGCGCACGAAACCTTTCGTTCCGCAGCGCGGGCAAACGGGCAAATCGGCGGGCAATACCGCTGTACAGCATGAACAGGAACGCAGATTTTGCCGGATCCCTGTCACACCCACTTTCAACGGCTGGTCGATTGTCGGCATTGGCTCGATGTCATCCCAAAGCCAGCGGCGATCGACACACTGGAATGCGCGCAGTTGAAGCAGACAGAACATACACCAGGGGATGAAACTGCTGCCGACACCAATATCGCCGTAAGCCATGAGCTTCACAAAGCTCACCAGCACCCCGGCAAGAAATATTTCAGCCATGCCCCAGGTTTTTAGGTGAAACAAAATACGCGCGAGGAAAATTTGGACCTTGACCGGCAAAGGGACGCGGTTGACCAAAACAATGATGGTCAGCAAACAAAAGGCCGGGACCAGCTGCACAAACAGCAGGAAGAAAGTGCCCAGGCTGGCATAGTCTTCCGTGAACAGCACGTTCGGGATTTCCAGCAGTTCGATTTCACTGCTGATCCCGCCGACTTTCATATAAATGAAGGGAAAAAGGTTGGCCAGTAGCAGCATAAAGAGTGCTACCAGCGCATAAGCGGTGGGACGCTGCCGTGGCTCGTCCCATTCGGTGGTCAGCGTTGTGCCGCAACGAGGACACAACGCTTTATGGCGGTGTTCAAGGTGCGGTAACGCCACCAGCATATCGCATTGGGGGCACAGGATATGCCCTGCCGCAGGGTGATGCTCGCACATGAACGTTCCTCTTAATTAACCGCCGTTTTTCAACGCTTCGAGATATTCCCAGCGTTCAAAGGCTTCTTCCAGTGACTTCTCTGCCTGCGCCATGTCCGCCAGCACCTGTTGGGTGTGGTCATGAGACTGACTAAAGAAGGAAGGACTCGCGACTTGCGCCTGCAAACCTTCCAGGTTTGCTTCAAGTTCTTCAAGACGTTGAGGAAGCTGCTCTAATTCGCGCTGCAGGTTATAGCTTAGTTTGCTAGTCGCGCGTTTGACAGTTCCTGCTTTCGCCTGCTCTTTAGGAGACTTCGCGTCGACATTCTGTTTTCTTTCACGAGATTGCGCTTGTTGTCCTCGCGCATCGTGATAGCCGCCAACGTAAGCACCAATTTTGCCGTTGCCTTCGAAGATCCAGCAATCTGTCACTGTATTGTCAACGAATTGACGATCGTGGCTCACCAGCATGACGGTCCCCTGATAGCCGTCGATAAGTTCTTCAAGCAGCTCCAGTGTTTCGACATCCAGGTCGTTGGTCGGTTCATCGAGGATCAACAAGTTGCTTGGCTTGAGGAACAAGCGCGCCAGCAGCAGACGGTTACGTTCACCGCCGGACAGCGCCCGCACAGGTGTCATCGCACGTTTCGGATGGAACAGGAAGTCTTGCAGATAGCCGAGCACATGGCGCGGTTTCCCGTTGACCATCACTTCTTGCTTCCCTTCCGCCAGGTTGTCCATCACCGTTCTGTCCGGATCGAGTTCTGCGCGATGCTGATCGAAATAAGCAACTTCCAGTTTGGTGCCGACATGTACGCGACCGCTATCCGCTTCCAGTTGACCTAACATCAGCTTGAGGAGCGTAGTTTTACCGCAGCCGTTCGGGCCAATAAGCGCAATCTTGTCGCCACGCTGTACCTGAACAGAAAAATCTTTGACCAACACTTTACCGTCAACCTGGTAATCGACGTTTTCCAGCTCAAACACGATCTTGCCTGAGCGGCTCGCCTCTTCCACCTGCATACGAGCGCTGCCCAGCACTTCACGGCGCTCACTGCGTTCACGGCGCATCTCTTTCAGAGCACGGACACGGCCTTCATTACGCGTACGGCGCGCTTTGATGCCCTGACGGATCCAGACTTCTTCTTGCGCCAGTTTGCGATCGAACTCCGCGTTCTGCATTTCTTCTACGCGCAGCATCTCTTCTTTTTCCAGCAGATACTGATCATAGCTGCCCGGATAAGTCACCAGCTTACCGCGATCGAGATCGACAATACGGGTCGCCATATTACGGATGAAGGAACGGTCATGCGAAATGAAGATAATCGTGCCTTTGAAGCTTTTCAGGAACCCTTCCAGCCAGTCGATGGTTTCGATGTCCAGGTGGTTCGTCGGCTCATCAAGCAGCAGAACGCGCGGGCCGCTGACCAGCGCACGTCCAAGTGCCGCTTTACGCAGCCAGCCGCCGGACAAAGAACTCAGCGCGGTATCCGCTTCCAGTCCTAACTGTTCCAGCACTTCGTTAATGCGGCTTTCAATCTGCCACAGGCCGTGATGATCCAGCAGTTCCTGCAGTCTCGCCATTTCATTGAGATTGCGGTCACTCGGGTCAGTCATCACCAAATGCGAAATCTCATGATAGCTCTTGAGATATTCCGCCTGCTCTTCAATCCCTTCGGCGATAAAATCGTATACGCTCCCTTGAACGTTGCGCGGGGGATCCTGTTGCAGACGGGCCACAACCAAATCCTGTTCGTAGATGATACGACCGTCGTCGAGACCCTGTTCGCGATTGAGGATCTTCATCAGGGTCGATTTACCGGCACCGTTACGCCCCACCAGACAAACGCGTTCGTTATCTTCGATGTGCAGTTCGGTATTATCCAGAAGTGGCGCATCGCTAAATGACAGCCAGGCACCATGCATACTAATTAAAGACATTTATTCTTTCCTTCAGGCTGCAGTAATCAGCCAGCAGTTATGGATCTGACGGTTACGGGCGAAATCTGCTGAAAGCGTTTTTTGAGTAATTTCTTCTGCTTTCAGGCCAAGTTTTGCCATGCCGTCGGTATCGAGTTTGAAGCCGCGTTTGTTGTTGGAGAACATGATCGTCCCGCCTTTACGCAGCAGACGTTTCAGATCCGCCATCAGCTTCAGATGATCGCGCTGCACGTCGAAGGTATCTTCCATGCGCTTAGAGTTGGAGAATGTCGGCGGATCGATAAAGATCAAGTCAAACTGTTCATCCGCATCGCGCAACCAGCCCAGCACATCAGCCTGCAACAGACGATGTGGACGCCCGGTCAGGCCATTGAGACGCAGGTTGCGTTCTGCCCACTCCAGATAAGTACGGGACATATCCACGGTCGTGGTGCTGCGTGCGCCGCCCAGGCCTGCGTGAACGCTGGCACTGCCGGTATAGGAGAACAGGTTAAGAAAATCTTTACCTTTACTCATCTGACCGAGCATGCGACGAGCAATGCGGTGATCGAGGAACAGGCCAGTATCGAGATAATCAGTCAGGTTCACCCACAGGCGCGCGTTATATTCGCTGACCTGCATGAAATCGCCCTTCTCGTTCATTTTCTCGTACTGGTTTTTCCCTTTCTGACGTTCGCGGGTTTTCAGCACCAGCTTGTTAGGCGCAATGCCCAATACAGAAATGGTAGCAGCAATCACGTCAAACAGACGCTGGCGGGCTTTGGTGGCATCCACCGTTTTTGGCGGGGCGTATTCCTGTACCACTACCCATTCACCGTATTTGTCGACCGCCACGTTGTAGTCCGGCAAGTCTGCATCGTATACGCGGTAGCATTCAATACCTTCTTGACGCGCCCATTTGTCCAGCTTCTTAATATTTTTGCGCAGACGGTTGGCGTAATCATCGGCCATCATGACCGTCGCAGAACCATCTGTTTCTGCGAGATGATAGTTTTTCTGCACGCAGTCCAGCGGGCCGTTTTTGGCTTTAAACTGGCGCTCAGCGCGCAGCTGCAGGCAGCTCAGCAATTCAGGGGAAGCACTGAACAGCGAGAGGTTCCAGCCGCCAAACTGGGTTTTCATGATGCGACCCAACAGGTTATGCAGCGCAATCAGCGCAGGTTCGCTATCAAGACGTTCACCGTACGGCGGGTTACTGATAACTGTGCCGTAAGGTCCTTTTGGCAGCGGGTTGTCGAGCTTCGCAACGTCTTTCACTTCAAACGTAACGAGATCGGCTATACCAGCGCGGCGAGCGTTGCTACGCGCACGTTCAATGACACGGCTGTCGTTATCTGAACCGAAGAAACGAGATTCATAGGCGGCAAGGCCAGCGCGCGCACGGGTTTGCGCTTCGGCTTTCACTTCCTGCCAGACGACTTCATCATGTTGCGCCCAGCCGTTAAAGCCCCAGTGACCGCGATGCAGGCCCGGCGCTCTGTCCGTTGCCAGCATAGCCGCTTCAATCAGCAACGTACCGGAGCCGCACATTGGGTCCAGCATCGGCGTGCCAGGCTGCCAGCCGGAACGCATCACAATCGCTGCTGCGAGGGTTTCTTTGATTGGCGCGATACCCGTGGCATCACGGTAGCCACGCAGATGCAAACCTTCGCCACTCAGGTCGAGAGAAATATGCGCGACTTCTTTGTTCAGGCGAACGTTGATACGCACGTCCGGGTTTTCTTTATCGACATTAGGACGCGGCAGGTTTTTACGCGTAAACGCATCGACGATGGCATCTTTAACTTTCAACGCACCGTACTGGCTGTTACGAATTTCTTCGTTCACACCGCTAAAATGCACCGCAAAGGTCGCATCCTGGTTGAACATCTCTGTCCAGTTGATGGCTTGCACGCCGAGGTACAGGTCTAAATCACTGTAAACCTTGCACTCGGTGAGCGGCATCATGATACGTGACGCCAGGCGGCTCCACATCAGGCTCTGGTACAGCAGTCGTGTGTCACCTTCAAAATGGACACCACCCTGAACCACCTGGCAGCCGGTGGCGCCGAGGTTTTCCAGTTCAGTTTTTAACAGCTCTTCCAGCCCACGGGCCGTACTGGCAAACAGAGAATTCATATCGTCACTTATTACTCGCAGAAAATTGTTGCGCATTATAGCGAATCTGGGCTTCATATAAGCGACTTTTTTCAAATGCACAGGACAACGGAATGGCGACGTTATCACGGCTCTTTATTCACCCGGTAAAATCGATGCGAGGGATCGGTGTAACGCACGCGCTGGCCAACATCAGCGGCATGGCGTTTGACCGTATTTTTATGGTCACTGAGCCCGACGGGACGTTCATTACCGCGCGTCAGTATCCGCAAATGGTTCGATTCACGCCGGTTCCGATGCATGACGGTTTGCATCTCACTGCGCCCGATGGCAGCACCGCTCTCGTACGCTTTGCGGATTTTGCCGTGAACGCTGAACCGACTCAGGTCTGGAGCGCGCATTTTACCGCGCTTATTGCCCCTGCGGCTATCAACCAGTGGCTATCTGGCTTTTTCAAACGTGATGTCCAGTTGCGTTGGGTTGGGCCAGATCCCACTCGCCGCGTTAAGCTTTTTGATGCCGTACCGCTTTCCTTCGCCGATGGCTTCCCTTATTTGCTGACCACGGAAGCCTCGCTGCGTGACTTGCAAAATCGCTGCCCGGCGAGCGTACAGATGGAACAGTTTCGCCCTAATCTGGTCGTGACCGGCACTCAAGCATGGGAAGAAGATAGCTGGAAAGTCGTGCGCATCGGCGATGTCGTCTTTGATGTGGTCAAGCCTTGCAGCCGCTGTATTTTCACGACTGTCAGTCCGGCGAGGGGGCAAAAACACCCGTCAGGTGAACCGCTGGCAACGTTACAGACGTTCCGCACCGCGCAAGATAACGGTGATGTCGATTTCGGTCAGAACCTGATTGCCCGCAATAGCGGCGTCGTGCGTGTGGGCGACGAACTCGAAATCCTCTCGACCGGGCCAGGTAAAATTTACGGTGCAGGCGAAACAGAAGAAACGCTGGACGTTGAAATTGAGCAAAATGCCGTCGTCGAGATTGACTGGCAGGGCGAAGTGTTCAAAGGCAATAATCAGCAGGTTTTACTGGAACAGCTGGAACAACAAGGCATTCGTGTGCCCTATTCTTGCCGGGCGGGAATTTGCGGGAGTTGCAGAATCACGTTGGTCGAAGGGGAAGTCAGCCCGATGAAGAAAAGCGCCGTGGCAGAAGATGGCACCATTCTTTGCTGCAGTTGTGTGCCAAAAACCGCACTGCGACTTGCGCGTTAAACGGCCTGACCGTAACTGAGCACCGCCGAAATCGGCTGCGGCTGGAGGCGGTCGTTCATCACCTTGATGGCATCGCCTAATTGCATGGTACGGCCGGCTAACATCAAACCCGGTTGTGCCAACAAGCATAGTGCTGCGTTATCGCCAGGCTCCACCACCAGCAAGTTGACGCGTTCGCCGCTATCACTCAGCCAGACAGCCGCAGCATCACCAGTTACCGGTTGCCAGTTGTCACTATGCGCCACAAAGTGCCAGCTTTTTGGCATCTGCGGTTTCAGAAAACGAATCGCGACCAGGGCGTTAAGAATCAGCTCTGCGCGGTGTTCTTTCGATAATTCGAGGTCACGGCATTTGTCTTCAAAGGAGAAATAGAGTGCAGCGTCATCGACACAAAAGCCTGTAGGATCAAAGGCATCGGGCGTTAACATGCGGCGCGCGAAACGAGAACGAAACAACATGCCATTGGCTAAATCGAGCATCATACGATCGTGCTCTTCATCAAAATACCAACGCCAGTTATCGTCAGGTTTAATTCGCATTTCTCTCCCCCGTCCTTTTAAGCATTCCATGCCCGGAACAACCTGGTTCCATTTCGTTAATTTGCCTGAATTAAGAAAAGACCATAAAGTTTAAATTAGCAACGTTTACGGAATATAAAACAACCAGGGCAAGAAATAAAGCCCTGGCTGTAAATTGCGCAAGAAAGATTAGAGGTGGGTAACGATTTCTTTAATCAGTGGTGGGCCTTTAAAAATAAACCCAGAATAGATCTGAATCAGAGACGCACCGGCTGCCATTTTTTCACGTGCGGCGATCACAGAATCAATGCCGCCCACGCCGATAATCGGTAAACGATCTTTTAATTCGGCAGACAGCATTCGGATAATTTCCGTGCTTTTTAACTGTAATGGACGACCGCTTAATCCACCGATTTCATCACAATGTTTCATTCCCTGGACGAGAGAACGATCGAGTGTGGTATTGGTCGCAATAACACCATCAATATTATGGCGAACTAAACTGTCGGCCACCTGGATCAATTCTTCAGGTGAAAGATCCGGGGCGATCTTTACCGCCACAGGAACATATTTATGGTGTACCGCTTGCAGTTCATTTTGCTTATTTTTAATCGCTGACAATAAATCATCCAGTGCTTCACCATATTGTAGCGTACGCAAACCCGGTGTATTCGGTGAGGATATATTCACTGCGATATAACCTGCATAGGCATAGACTTTTTCCATACAAATCAGATAGTCATCTTTGCCTTGTTCAACGGGTGTATCTTTATTTTTACCGATGTTAATGCCAAGCACGCCGTCAAAATGGGCTTTTTTCACATTCTCGACCAGGTTATCTACGCCGAGGTTGTTAAAGCCCATACGGTTGATCAAACCTTCGGCATCGACCAGACGGAAGATCCTCGGCTTGTCATTCCCCGGCTGCGGGCGTGGCGTCACGGTGCCGACTTCGATCGAACCGAAGCCCATTGCGCCAAACGCATCGATGCACTCCCCGTTCTTATCGAGTCCGGCGGCTAACCCCAGCGGGTTTTTAAACGTCAGGCCCATGCACGTCACCGGTTTTGACGGCACTTTCTGGCGCACTAGCGCTTCAAATGGCGTACCCGATACACGGCGTAATTGTTGAAAAGTGACTTCATGAGCGCGCTCTGGATCGAGCTGGAAAAGGGCTTTACGAACGAAGGGGTAGTACATGAACTCTCCTGGATTCCCGGTAGCAAACCGGGGCCGTATTATGTTCGATCCGGTCACGAAAGGGAATTGACCTGTCGCAAATAATGCCTATTAAAGCGCAAACGTTTACTTATTTGCGCTTTTCGGTAATCCAGTGCCGGAAAAATCATTTAGCGAACGCCTTACCCTCTGACACACTTCAGACAAATGTTATCAATGTTAGATAATAGCAAACATTTAGTTATAAGGAGAGGTTATGCGTGTCATTACGTTAGCGGGCAGTCCACGTTTTCCTTCACGTTCCAGCGCCCTGCTGGAATACGCCAGAGAAACCCTCTCACGGGTGGATGTTGAAGTTTGCCACTGGCACCTGCAAAACTTTGAACCGGAAGATTTGCTGTATGCCCGTTTTGATAGCCCTGCCCTGCAAGCGCTCATCGAACAACTGGCCCAGGCCGATGGGCTGATTGTCGCCACTCCGATTTATAAAGCTTCTTTTTCTGGCGCGTTAAAAACCTTACTCGACCTGTTACCGGAACGCGCGCTGGAAGGCAAAGTTGTTTTACCGCTGGCAACAGGCGGCACGGTGGCTCACATGCTGGCCGTGGATTACGCGTTGAAACCTGTGCTCAATGCGCTAAAAGCGCAGGAGATCCTCCACGGTGTGTTCGCCGATGACAGTCAGGTTCAGGATTATCAGCACAAACCCCAGTTCAGCCCAAACCTTGAAAAACGCCTCGACAGCGCGCTGGAAACATTCTGGCAAGCGCTGCATCGCCGTGACATCCGTGTTCCGGCTTTCCACCTTAAGCAAGGAGCCGCCCATGTTTAATCTGTTCCGCCCTCACTTTCGCACACTTGCGCTGACCGGTTTACTGACGCTTTCCGCGTGGAGCCATGCCGCAGAACCGGCACCGGACGCGCTACGTATTGGCTATCAGAAAGGCAGCGTCAGTATGGTGCTGGCGAAGAGTCATGCACTGCTGGAAAAACGCTACCCGAACACCAAAATCTCGTGGGTCGAATTTCCCGCAGGCCCACAGATGCTCGAAGCGCTGAACGTCGGCAGTATCGATTTGGGCAGCACTGGCGATATCCCTCCGATTTTTGCTCAGGCTGCGGGTGCAGACCTGGTGTATGTCGGTGCGGAACCGCCTAAGCCAAAAGCGGAAGTGATTTTGGTGCCAGAGAACAGCCCGATCAAAACCGTCGCCGAGCTGAAAGGCCATAAAGTTGCGTTCCAGAAAGGCTCCAGTTCGCACAATCTTTTACTGCGTGCGCTCCAGCAAGCAGGGCTGAAATTCACGGACATTCAACCCACTTATCTGACACCGGCCGACGCTCGCGCGGCATTCCAGCAAGGTGACGTCGACGCATGGGCTATCTGGGATCCCTATTATTCCGCAGCGTTATTGCAAGGTGGGGTGCGAGTGTTAGCCGATGGCAGCCAGTTACAACAAACCGGTTCCTTCTATTTAGCCTCCCGGCCTTACGCTGAGAAAAACGGCAGCTTTATTGAAGGTGTTCTCAACACCTTTAGCGAGGCCGATGCGCTAACCATCAGCCAGCGCCAACAGAGCACCGAACTGCTGGCGAAAACGATGGGACTGCCGGAAGCGGTGATCGCCAGTTATCTGAGCCATCGCCCACCGACGGTGATTGGCCCAGTCAATGCTGAAACCGCTCGCCGTCAGCAGCAAACCGCCGATCTGTTTTATGACAACCGCCTGGTGCCGAAAAAAGTCGATATCAAAAGCCGCATCTGGCAGCCAACCGCTCAACAAGGAGCTAAATCATGAGCCTGAATATGTTCTGGTTTTTACCGACGCACGGCGACGGTCACTATCTTGGCAGTGAAGAGAACGCTCGCCCGGTTGATCACGGTTATCTCCAGCAGATCGCCCAAACTGCGGATCGACTTGGCTTCACTGGCGTACTGATCCCAACCGGACGCTCCTGCGAAGACGCCTGGCTGGTCGCCGCGTCGATGATCCCGGTGACGCAGCGCCTCAAATTTTTAGTCGCACTTCGCCCGAGCGTGATTTCCCCTACCGTTGCCGCACGCCAGGCCGCCACGCTCGATCGCTTGTCGAATGGACGAGCGCTGTTCAACCTCGTAACCGGCAGCGATCCGCAAGAATTGGCCGCCGACGGGGTGTTCCTCGATCACACCGAACGTTACGAAGCGTCAGCGGAATTCACTCATATCTGGCGGCGCTTGCTGGAAGGGGAAACCGTCGATTTTGACGGCAAATACCAAAAAGTGCGCGGCGCAAAACTGTTATTCCCGCCCATTCAGCAACCGCGACCGCCGCTCTACTTTGGCGGTTCTTCTGACGTTGCGCAGGATCTGGCGGCAGAACAGGTCGATCTTTACCTGACCTGGGGTGAACCGCCTGAACAGGTAAAAGAGAAAATCGCGCAGGTCCGCGAGAAAGCGGCAAAGCACGGGCGCAAAGTGCGGTTCGGCATTCGTCTGCATGTGATCGTGCGTGAAACCAATGCCGAAGCGTGGGAAGCCGCTAATCGTCTGATTTCCCGTCTGGATGATGACACCATCGCCAAAGCACAGGCGGCGTTCGCCCGGACCGATTCGGTGGGGCAGCAACGCATGGCGGCGTTACACGGTGGTCAACGCGACAAACTGGAAATCAGCCCTAATCTTTGGGCAGGCGTGGGACTGGCGCGTGGCGGTGCCGGAACGGCATTGGTTGGCGATGGCCCAACGGTTGCTGCGCGTATTAATGAATACGCCGCACTTGGCATCGACAGCTTCGTGCTATCCGGCTATCCGCATCTGGAAGAAGCGTACAAAGTGGGCGAACTGCTGTTCCCACATTTAGACGTCAATATCCCGGAAGTTCCGCAACCGCAGTCCTTGCAAATTCAGGGCGAAGCAGTGGCAAACGAGTTCCTGCCCCGCAAAGTCGCACAGAGTTAAGGAGCGCTTATGGCAACGCCTGCAAATAAATGGCTGCTGCGCGTTGCCCCCTGGTTTTTGCCAGTGGGCATCGTCATCGTCTGGCAAATTGCCTCCGTAACAGGCTGGCTTTCCAGCCGTATTCTCCCTTCGCCAGAAGGCGTGATGGAAGCTTTTTGGTCACTTTCTGCCAGCGGTGAACTGTGGCAACACCTGGCGATCAGCTCATGGCGCGCGCTGGTTGGGTTTTCTATCGGCGGCTCGATTGGTCTGGTTTTGGGGCTGATTAGCGGGTTATCTCGCTGGGGGGAACGCTTGCTGGACACGTCGATTCAAATGCTGCGCAACGTGCCGCATCTGGCGCTGATCCCACTGGTGATTTTATGGTTCGGTATTGATGAAAGCGCCAAAATATTCCTCGTCGCCCTCGGCACCCTATTTCCGATTTACATCAACACCTGGCACGGCATCCGTAACATTGACCGTGGCCTGGTCGAGATGGCACGCAGTTATGGATTATCCGGTTTTGAGTTGTTCTGGCATGTGATCCTTCCCGGTGCCCTGCCCTCGATTATGGTGGGGGTGCGTTTTGCGCTGGGTTTGATGTGGCTGACGCTGATTGTGGCTGAAACCATTTCGGCTAATTCGGGCATTGGTTATCTGGCGATGAACGCCCGTGAATTCCTGCAAACCGATGTGGTTGTCGTCGCCATCATTCTGTATGCCCTGTTGGGGAAACTGGCAGACATCAGCGCGCAACTGCTGGAACGCGTCTGGTTGCGCTGGAACCCGGCTTATCACGTTAAGGAGGCCACCGTATGAATACCGCCCGTCTGAATCCTGGCATTCCATTACTACTCAACAATATCGGCAAACACTACGGCAGCAACACCGTGCTCAATGGGCTCGATCTGCACATTCCCGCCGGGCAGTTTGTCGCGGTCGTGGGGCGCAGCGGCGGCGGGAAAAGTACGCTGCTACGCCTGTTGGCTGGGCTGGAAAAGCCCAATTCCGGCGAGTTACTGGCAGGTAATGGACCGCTTGCCGCCAGTCAGCAAGAAACACGCATGATGTTCCAGGACGCGCGTCTTCTGCCGTGGAAAAGTGTTATTGATAATGTCGGGCTGGGGTTGAAAGGCAAATGGCGCGATGCGGCACGGGAAGCGCTCACCGCCGTCGGGCTGGAAAGCCGCGCAAGTGAATGGCCTGCGGCGTTGTCCGGTGGACAAAAACAGCGCGTAGCGCTGGCTCGGGCACTGATTCATCACCCTGGTTTGTTATTACTGGATGAGCCACTTGGCGCGCTGGATGCCCTGACACGGCTGGAAATGCAGGATCTGATTGAGTCACTATGGCAAACGCAGGGCTTTACGGTGCTGTTGGTGACACATGATGTCAGCGAGGCGGTGGCAATGGCCGACCGGGTGCTGTTAATAGAAGAAGGCAAGATAGGCCTGGATTTGACTGTCGACATTCCGCGTCCACGACGCAAAGGATCGGCGCGCCTGGCAGAACTGGAAGCAGAAGTGCTGGAAAGAGTGATGAAGCGCGGGGCAACAGAAGTGCAGGCCCGGCGTCACGGTTAAAAAAGCCGGGCGGTGATGTCATCTTGCCCGGCTTACGAGGATTGCGCAGGGGTAGCCCGGTAGCGTTAACGCCACCGGGCATTCACTCAGGCCAACGCCTTGCTGATCTTCTCGAACAGATCACCGGAGAGATTCTCCAGCCCTTTCAGCTGTTCCAGCGCCGCTCGCATTTTTTCCTGGCGCTTCGCATCGTAACGTTTCAGACGGATCAGCGGTTCAATCAGTCGGGAAGCTACCTGCGGGTTACGGCTGTTCAGCTCGGTCAGCATCTCAGCAAGGAACTGATAACCGCTACCGTCTTCCGCGTGGAACGCCGCTGGGTTGCTTATCGCAAACGCACCAATCAGCGACCGAATACGGTTCGGGTTGCTCAGGGTAAACGAGCGATGTTTCAGCAGACCACGCACGGTTTCCAGCACGTTGGTTGCCGGGCTGGTGGATTGCAGAATGAACCATTTGTCCATCACCAGACCGTCGTGATGCCATTTATCGTCATACTCCTGCATCAGCGCATCGCGGCACGGCAACTGAGCGGCTACCGCAGCAGCAAGTGCCGCCAGCGAATCGGTCATGTTGTCAGCGTGATGGTACTGATGGGTGACGAGTTTATCGGCAAGCTCAGCATCACCAAACGCCAGATAACGCAGGCAGGTATTGCGCAGCGTACGCTTGCCAATATCCGCGTGCTCTACGCGATACACATCGAGTTTATTGGCGTTGTAAATCGCGAGGAATTCATCTGCCAGTTCTTTCGCCAGCGTGCGGGTCAGCGCGTCACGCACTGCTGCAATTGCTACCGGATCGATAATCTCAAACAGCTCGGCAATTTCATTCACCGAGGGTAGCGTCAGGATTTCTGCCGCCAGCGCCGGGTCAATTTTCTCGTCCAGCAAAATTGCGCGGAACGCATCAGCCACATGGATTGGCAGCGACAGCGGTTGTTGCTGCTGATGGCGATTCACATTCAATTTGATGTGCGTCGCGAGCAGACTCTGCGCGGCATCCCAGCGGGAGAAATCATTGCGCGCGTGACGCATCAGGAACGTCAGTTGCTGATCGCTCCATTTGTATTCCAGTTTCACTGGTGCAGAAAACTCACGCAGCAGCGAAGGCACAGGCTGGAAATAGACGTTATCGAAAATAAACGTCTGCTCCGCCTGGGTCACGTTCAGCACGTTGTGCACCGGATGACCGCCCTTTTGCAGCGGAATAACATTGCCTTCATTGTCATACAGTTCGATATCGAACGGAATGTGCAGCGGCTGTTTTTCCTGTTGCTCAGAGGTCGGCGGCGTGTGCTGTTTAATGGTCAGTGTGTACTGCTCGGTTTCCGGGTTGTAATCGTCATGCACAGTGACTACCGGTGTGCCGGACTGGCTGTACCAGCGGCGGAAATGCGAGAGATCCACGTTCGATGCGTCTTCCATCGCCTGGACGAAATCGTCACAGGTAGCAGCGCTGCCGTCATGACGTTCAAAGTACAGCTGCATCCCTTTCTGGAAATTCGCTTCACCAAGCAGCGTGTGCAGCATGCGGATCACTTCTGAACCTTTCTCATACACCGTCAGGGTGTAGAAATTGTTCATTTCGATAACCATGTCCGGGCGGATCGGGTGCGCCATCGGGCTGGCATCTTCCGCAAACTGCATTCCGCGCATGGTACGCACGTTGCTGATGCGGTTTACCGCACGGGAACCGAGGTCAGAGCTGAACTCCTGATCGCGGAACACGGTTAAGCCTTCTTTCAGGCTCAACTGGAACCAGTCGCGGCAGGTCACGCGGTTGCCGGTCCAGTTGTGGAAATATTCGTGGCCGATAACGCGTTCGATATCGAGATAATCTTTGTCGGTTGCGGTGTCGGTGCGGGCCAGCACGTATTTAGAGTTAAAGACGTTAAGGCCTTTGTTCTCCATCGCGCCCATGTTGAAGAAGTCGACGGCGACGATCATATAGATGTCGAGATCGTATTCGAGACCGAAACGATCTTCATCCCACTTCATGGAGTTGATAAGCGAGGTCATCGCCCACGGCGCGCGGTCGAGATTGCCGCGATCGACGAACAGCTCCAGCGCCACTTCACGGCCTGAGCGGGTGATGTATTTGTCGCGCAGCACATCGAAATCACCGGCAACCAGCGCAAATAGATAGCACGGTTTTGGGAACGGATCCTGCCACTGTACCCAGTGACGACCGTTTTCCAGTTCGCCCTGCCCGACACGGTTACCGTTGGAAAGCAGGTATGGGTATTTGCTTTTATCGGCGATGATTTTGGTCGTGAAACGCGCCAGCACGTCCGGGCGGTCCAGATACCAGGTGATATGACGGAAACCTTCCGCTTCACACTGGGTACACAGCGCTTCACCGGACTGATATAGCCCTTCCAGGGCGGTATTTGCCGCCGGGCTGATTTCGTTGACGATGCTAAGCGTGAAACGCTCTGGCAGCCCATCAATCACCAGCTGATTGTTTTCTTCTTTATAGTCACTCCACGGCTGGTCGTTCACGTGCAGTGAAATCAGCGTTAAATCTTCACCATTAAGACGCAGTGGCGTGGCAGACGCAGCGTGACGGGAAACCTGGCTAACGGCTGTCACGATGGTTTTTGCGGCATCCAGGTCAAAGGTCAGGTCGATATCGCTGATCAGGTATTCCGGCGCACGGTAGTCGTGGCGGTATTTGGCTTGGGGCTGTTGTGTCATAAAAAACCTTTAGCATCTTTTGTAAAGTGTCCGGTCCAGTCTATTCCTGTTGTCACGTTCACGCTACGCAGAATGTTCATCTTTTCAGAGGCAAACACGCTTTTTGCTACATATTGGTAACACGCGGCACGTTTTGCCCTCGACCCGCCAAACACCTTGTGGTGTGATCGGGGTTCAATAAATCAATAAACAAGGTATACTCCTGCGGTTTCAGCCGTTGTTTATTGTACTAAACGCTCCTTTATGAGGATGCTATTGCGCGCCATGACACCATTTGCTTCCCCTGTTCTGCAGACTCTGCTTGATACAGATGCTTATAAGCTGCACATGCAGCAGGCCGTCTTCCATCATTATGATGATGTACAGGTGGCTGCAGAATTCCGCTGCCGCGGTGACGACCTGCTGGGTATTTACGCAGACGCCATTCGCGAACAAGTCGAAGCGATGCAGTCGCTACGGCTGCAGGACGACGAGTTTCAGTGGCTCTCCGGCCTGCCGTTCTTCCAGCAGGATTACCTGGAGTGGCTGCGCGATTTCCGCTACAACCCGCAGCAGGTCTCCATCCGCAACGATAACGGCAAATTAAACATTCGCCTCGAAGGCCCGTGGCGTGAAGTTATTATGTGGGAAGTGCCGCTGTTGGCGGTGATCAGCGAAATCGTTCATCGCTACCGTTCGCCTGAAGCCAGCGTTGAACTGGCGCTTGAGACTCTGGAACGCAAACTCGTCGAATTTAATCAGTTGACCCAGGACATCGACATGTCTGGCTTTCGGCTGATGGATTTCGGCACCCGCCGCCGTTTCTCACGCGACGTGCAGCAGGCCATTGTCGAACGTTTGCAGCAAGAACCGTGGTTTATCGGTACAAGCAATTACGATTTGGCACGCCGTCTGTCGTTGACGCCAATGGGCACTCAGGCACACGAATGGTTCCAGGCGCATCAGCAAATCAGCCCGGACCTTGCCACCAGTCAACGTGTAGCCCTTGCCGCGTGGCTGGAAGAATACCCGGATCAGTTGGGGATAGCCCTGACAGACTGCATCACGATGGACGCCTTCTTGCGTGATTTCGGCCCTGAGTTTGCCGAGCGCTATCAAGGCCTGCGCCATGACTCAGGAGATCCGTTCGAGTGGGGCGAGAAAGCCATTGCCCATTATAAAAAGCTCGGCATTGACCCGATGAGCAAAGTGCTGGTGTTCTCCGATAATCTCGACCTGAACAAAGCCGTTGAGTTGTATCGCCACTTCTCTTCGCGAGTGAATTTGAGCTTTGGGATTGGCACACGCCTGACCTGCGATATCCCGCAGGTGAAACCGCTGAATATCGTGATCAAACTGGTGGAATGTAATGGCAAGCCGGTCGCGAAATTATCCGATAGCCCAGGCAAAACCATCTGCCACGATAAAGCTTTTGTTCGCGCCTTGCGCAAAGCCTTTGACCTGCCCCAGGTTAAAAAGGCCAGTTAATCGACAAAAGGGAGCCTCAGCGGCTCCCTTCTTCTTATTATTTTCTGAATTCTCCCCGTCTCGCTACGATTTCCTCTTGTCTGATGAAAGATGACAGGTAACATAGGGATCCCCCTTTTTGAGGGCGGAAAACAATAACTTTATTCTGGACTACTAACAGAGAGATTAATATGAGCGTTGTGCCTGTAGCCGACGTACTCCAGGGCCGCGTAGCCGCTGACAGCGAAGTCACCGTGCGCGGATGGGTGCGTACCCGTCGAGATTCAAAAGCTGGTTTTTCATTCCTCGCCGTCTATGACGGTTCCTGCTTTGATCCAGTACAGGCCGTCGTCAGTAATTCTCTGCCCAATTACAATCAGGAAGTGTTGCGCCTGACCACCGGCTGCTCCGTCATTATTACGGGTAAAGTGGTGGCGTCTCAGGGCCAGGGCCAGAGTTTTGAAATTCAGGCTTCTCACGTCGAAGTGACTGGCTGGGTCGAAGATCCGGATACCTATCCGATGGCGGCAAAACGCCACAGCATTGAGTACCTCCGTGAAGTCGCACACCTGCGCCCGCGTACCAACCTGATTGGTGCCGTTGCACGCGTTCGCCACACCCTGGCACAAGCGCTGCATCGCTTCTTCCACGAGCAGGGTTATTTCTGGGTCTCTACCCCGCTGATTACCGCCTCCGACACCGAAGGTGCAGGCGAGATGTTCCGCGTTTCCACGCTGGATATGGAAAACCTGCCGCGTAACGATCAGGGCAAAGTGGATTACGACAAAGATTTCTTTGGTCGTGAAGCGTTCCTGACCGTATCTGGCCAGTTGAACGGTGAAACTTACGCTTGTGCACTGTCCAAGATTTACACCTTTGGCCCTACTTTCCGCGCTGAAAACTCCAACACCAGCCGACATCTGGCCGAGTTCTGGATGCTGGAGCCGGAAGTGGCGTTTGCCGATCTGGAAGATAACGCCGCACTCGCGGAAGCCATGCTGAAGTACGTCTTCAAAGCGGTACTGGAAGAACGTGCCGACGACATGAAATTCTTCGCTGAGCGTGTAGATAAAGACGCGATTACTCGTCTGGAACGTTTTGTCGATGCTGATTTCGCGCAGGTGGATTACACCGACGCGATCACTATTCTGGAAAACTGCGGTCAGACGTTTGAAAACCCAGTGTTCTGGGGCGTTGACCTCTCCTCTGAGCATGAGCGTTACCTGGCAGAGAAACACTTCCAGGCCCCGGTCGTGGTCAAAAACTACCCGAAAGATATCAAGGCCTTCTACATGCGCCTTAACGACGACGGGAAAACTGTTGCCGCAATGGATGTTCTGGCTCCAGGTATTGGTGAAATCATCGGGGGTTCCCAGCGTGAAGAGCGTCTGGATGTCCTCGATGCACGCCTGGCAGAAATGGGTCTTAATAAAGAAGACTACAGCTGGTATCGCGACCTGCGCCGTTATGGCACCGTGCCACATTCAGGCTTCGGTCTTGGTTTCGAGCGTCTGATTGCTTACGTTACCGGCGTGCAAAACGTTCGTGACGTGATTGCATTCCCACGCACACCACGTAACGCCAGCTTCTAAATTTACATCCCGATGAAAGCCAGCAACCCTGCTGGCTTTTTTTTGTCTTTGTCAGAATTTGTGAACAAATTTCTACAAAGATAAACATCAACCCCCTTCTCAAAGCCAAATGTTACACCCTATGTCCTGCAATACTTCTGTACATATTTGCAGCAATACATCTATGGAATTTAAGTAAAGCTGTGGGGCTTAGCATACAAAGTAACCACCAGCAACGCGCACGAATAGCTTAGATTTGACAAACGAAAAAAGTGAGATGAGAAGCGTTCTTAGAAAGAAAAAGCTATTATAAGAATTAAAGATAAGCTTTTCATATAGATGGATATAGAGTTGATTGTTTATTCAGCAGCTATGAAGGAAGTTTGAGGTGGTTCACAAAGTTCCCTCATTTACATAAAATGTTACACATAATTTCTTTTGGTTACTCATTTACGATATTTGTAGCACTTTCAGGCTAGCGAAACGTTGTTATGAATGGAAATATGCCTCTCAGACACAGAAAGACACCAAACTCTCATCAATAGTTCCGTAAATATTTATTGACGAAATTTATCGATGGAAGTGGAAAGTGTTCATAAAAAAAACCTAATGAGGGTAATAAATAATGATGAAGCGCAATATTCTGGCAGTGGTTATCCCTGCACTGCTGGTAGCTGGTGCGGCAAACGCAGCAGAGATCTATAACAAAAACGCTAACAAGCTGGACTTTTACGGTAAAGCAGTAGGCGAGCACATCTGGACGACTAACGGCGACACCGATAGCTCTGACACCACCTACGCGCGTATCGGCTTCAAAGGTGAAACTCAGATCAACGACCAGATCACTGGTTACGGTCAGTGGGAATACAACCTGAACGCATCCAATGCAGAAGGTTCTCAGGGTACTAACACCCGTCTGGCATTCGCTGGTCTGAAATTTGGTGATGCGGGTTCTATCGACTACGGCCGTAACTACGGCGCCATCTATGACGTCGCGGCTTACACCGATATGCTGGTTGAGTGGGGCGGCGATTCCTGGGCTGCAACTGACAACTTCATGAACGGTCGTTCTACTGGCCTTCTGACCTACCGTAACAACAACTTCTTCGGTCTGGTTGATGGCCTGAGCTTCGCTCTCCAGTATCAGGGTAAAAATGACCGTAGCAGCCCAGTTACCGTTAACTATGACGATAACGGCACCGCAACCAACGCTACACTGACCGGTAACGGCGCGAAAGCGAACGGCGACGGCGTGAGCACCTCCGTTCAGTACGAATTCCTCGAAGGCTTCAGCGTTGCTGCGGGTTACGAAACAGCTGACCGTACCAACGATCAGGTTAATCCAGCGACCTTCACTGCACCGAACGGTACCGTTTACGGTAACGCAAGTGCTGGCGGTGACCGCGCTGAAGCATGGTCAACTGCGGCTAAATATGACGCGAACAACGTCTACGCTGCTCTGATGTATGCACAGACTTACAACATGACTCGCGAGCCAGACAACAACTTCGCGAACAAAACTCAGAACATCGAAGCGGTTGTTCAGTACCAGTTCGACTTCGGTCTGCGTCCATCCCTGGGCTACGTCCAGTCTAAAGGTAAAGACCTGCTGGCTCGCCCAGGCTTCGCTGGCGGCGATGCTGACCTGGTTAAATACGTAGAAGTGGGTACCTGGTACTACTTCAACAAAAACATGAACGTCTACGCAGCATACAAATTCAACCTGCTGGACGACAACGACTACGCGAAAGCATCTGGCCAGGCTACCGACGACCAGGCTGCTGTAGGTATCGTTTACCAGTTCTAATCAGTACGCCACTTTGTTATATGCTTGAAAGACAGGGCTTCGGCCCTGTTTTTTTATGTCTGGCAGTAAATAATAGTGACTTTTGAAAAGCCCCTCGCTTTTTGTCGCAAACGGTTGGCTTTTCGTAATTCTACCGTTAACCTGATAGCGGAATTCCCTTCAGTAACCACAATGGAACCTCGTCATGTTTGAGAACATTACCGCTGCCCCTGCCGACCCCATTCTGGGCCTGGCCGATCTGTTTCGTGTCGATGACCGCCCTGGGAAAATCAACCTTGGGATTGGTGTTTACAAAGATGAGACCGGTAAAACACCGGTACTGACCAGCGTGAAAAAAGCAGAGCTGTATCTGCTGGAAAATGAAACCACCAAAAACTATCTCGGCATTGACGGCATTCCGGAATTTGGGCGTTGCACGCAGGAGCTGTTGTTCGGAAAAGGCAGCGCAATTGCGTCCGAAAAACGTGCACGAACGGCGCAGACGCCTGGCGGTACGGGTGCTCTTCGCGTGGCCGCAGATTTTCTCGCTAAAAACACTGACGTGAAGCGAGTGTGGGTCAGTAACCCAAGCTGGCCGAACCACAAAGGCGTGTTCAACTCCGCCGGGCTGGAAGTTCGCGAATATACGTATTATGACGCAGAGCAGCATGCGCTCGATTTCAATGGCCTGGTAGCAAGTCTGAACGATGCCCAAGCGGGTGACGTTGTGCTGTTCCATGGTTGCTGTCATAACCCAACCGGAATCGATCCGACGTTAGAGCAGTGGGAACAACTCGCTCAGCTTTCTGTTGAAAAAGGCTGGCTGCCGCTGTTTGATTTCGCCTACCAGGGCTTTGCTCGTGGTCTGGAAGAAGATGCGGAAGGTCTGCGCGCCTTCGCTGCGGTTCACCAGGAGTTGCTGGTTGCCAGCTCCTTCTCGAAAAACTTTGGTTTGTATAATGAACGTGTCGGTGCTTGTACGCTGGTATCTGCCGATGCAGAAACCGTTGACCGCGCTTTCAGCCAGATGAAAGCAGTTATCCGCGCCAACTACTCAAACCCTCCCGCGCACGGTGCGGCTGTCGTCGCAACCATTCTCAGTAATGACGCTCTGCGCGCTATCTGGGAACAAGAACTGACCGATATGCGTCAGCGTATTCAGCGCATGCGTCAGTTGTTTGTTAACACCCTGGCGGAGAAAGGTGCTAACCGTGATTTCAGCTTTATCATCAAGCAAAACGGCATGTTTTCGTTCAGCGGCCTGACCAAAGATCAGGTGCTGCGTCTACGTGAAGAGTTTGGGGTTTATGCTGTGGCATCCGGACGTATCAACGTGGCGGGTATGACGCCTGACAACATGTCTCCGTTATGCGAAGCCATCGTCGCCGTGCTGTAATCTGGCGAAACGAAAAAGGCCGCTAAATATTAGCGGCCTTTTTTATGTTTCGTCTTTACCAGACAGGCATTTCATCCTGCAGGAAAGGATTATGCACCCGCTCATGACCGAGCGTTGACATCGGACCGTGACCAGGAATAAACGTCACAGCATCGCCAAGCGGCAATAATTTACGCTTAATTGAGTCGATCAGCTGATTGTGATCGCCGCGCGGGAAATCGCTGCGCCCTACTCCGCCTTTAAAGATAACATCACCTGAAATCAGCAACTGCGAAGCGGCGTCGAAAAAGACGATATGCCCCGGCGTATGGCCCGGACAATGTAAAACCTGCAAACTGACGTTGCCGACGCTGACGGTTTCGCCTTCATTTAGCCAGCGATCTGGCGTCAACGGCTGACAATCTTCGAGACCGAACATCCTGCTTTGTGCCGGCAGTCCCGTGAGCCAGAACTCATCTTCTTTTTCCGGTCCGATAACTGGCACACCGTAGTGCTCGGCCAGTTCTGCGGCGGCACCCACGTGATCGAGATGACCATGGGTCAGCAAGATTTGCATGAGTGTCACGCCCGCAGCGGTCACTTCTTCTTTAATACGCTCAGCGTCGCCGCCCGGATCCACCAGTGCGGCGAGTTTGGTCTGCTCACACCAGATGAGTGAACAATTCTGGG
This sequence comes from Scandinavium sp., assembly GCF_036271055.1. GTDB lineage: Bacteria > Pseudomonadota > Gammaproteobacteria > Enterobacterales > Enterobacteriaceae > Scandinavium. The sequence goes on from NZ_DATBBJ010000059.1 coordinate 69,653, forward strand.
CGAAAGCCGTAACCGGAATAATACGATAGTTCATGATGCTCCTGTTTCGTTACCAGGTCCTCACCGGCCCGGTATCAATATGCACAAAGTTACTACGTGGGTAATATCCTACACCACCTGCGCGCATAGATAACGCAGCTTTGCGAATATTGCTTAACGAAACACCTTCAATATGAAAATCCATTGCCTGGCCTTTGGTGTGATAGCTGTGTTTTGCTACACCGCGGCTACGCGCGCGCAATTCATCATTGGTATCTAATGAACGATACCCTGAAATCAATTGCACAGGTTTGTTGGTTCCTAGCAATCCCTGCAGACGGTACAGATGGTCAAAAAGTTTCGGATCAATGGATGTCATTTTATTCGCGCGATAATCACGGAAAAAATGATTGAGTCTTGCTAATTCATCATGAATATAGCCTCTGCCATCGAAAAACTCCGCTTTGAGCGATTCACCGGTATGCAGGTTATTCAGCGTCAAAATACGCGGGCGTGGTGTCGAGAGGGTAGCAAATGCTGGTGTCGGCAAGATGGCCGCTGCGCCTAGCGCAACACCACCCAGCGCCAGCAATTTGCGGCGATTAGCGTCGAATTTGTCCATGGTAATCAGGTCTACAAGTAAAGTGGTCGTTATTTATGCACTTCTGGCGCACGAAGGGCACCTTAACTGCCGAAAGAAGCGACGTCAAGGTCCCCTAACCCCAGTCAATATGGGCCTTGCAGCTCTTCTGCCCCTAAGTGACTAAATCATACGACACCTGAATTGTCTGAACTACTTCATTTACCTGATTAATTGTTCCGCTTTAGGCAGAATTTGTGCGCCAGATCGCGCAGGGAGATCATAATTGTAAATATCTGTACGATATTGCGCCCGGCCATCCGCGCCCACAAAGGCCGTCAGATAATATAGGTTAACCGGGATATTCTGACGGATATTCACGTAGCGGGTGTTCCCTTCTTTCAGGGCATCGGAAATCCGCGAGTCGTTCCAGCCTGCGTCCTGCAGCAACATGTTCGCCAGTTCTGACGCCTTGTTCACACGCACACAACCGGAGCTCAGCGCGCGCGTATCTTTCTGGAACAGGTTGTGGTTCGGCGTATCGTGCAGATAGATGGCATCTGAACTTGGCATATTGAACTTATAACGCCCCAGCGAGTTGCGCGCACCGGGCGCTTGCTGGAAGCGGAACGGCAGGTTAGATGCGGTAATCGTTGACCAGTCTACGTTATAAGGGTTGATGGCCTCATTGCTGTTCCAGCCACGCATCATCGTATAGCCATGACTCTCGAGATAGCCCGGATCGTTCTGCACTTTCGGCAGAATGTCCTTACGGGCAAGCGTCGGCGGCACATTCCACGGCGGGTTCACCACCACATTGTTTAACGCGCTGCTCATCATCGGCGTTTTGCGATCCGGACGACCCACAATTACACGCGATGCCAGCACCTGATTGCCATCGAGGTAATACACCAGCGAATAAGCCGGAATGTTCACCATAATACCGGTGGACAGTTTACCCGGTAACAGGCGCAGACGCTGAATATTGAGCGCCAGAACGCCTGCACGTTGCGCCGGGCTGACATTCAGCCAGTCACGGGTGGATTGTCCGATAACGCCATCCGCACCCAATCCTTGCCACGTCTGGAAGCGTTTCACGGCGTCCACAAGTTGACGGTCATAAACGGCAGGCTTGGTGCTGGTGGTTCTGACTTTTGTTACCGGTTCAGCGGAAGGACTTACTACGGAATTATCTCCCGGTAGCGCGATGTCTGGGCCAGAATCCATCATCCCGGTACGCTGCAAAATCTCGCGTAATGCCGGAACATCTTTACTCCACTGGCCAGGGGAAAGTTTTACACTACTGGTCAGTTGCGGCCATGGGCGGGAATCTGTAAGTTGCGTCAATAATGCCTGATGCATCGCCGCATACTGTGGGTGCTGCGGCGCGAGGCCTGCAACGAATTGCGGCAGAACGCCGTTATCCAGCGCCAGTTGCCACTGGTTAATCACTGACAAAGGCGGCGTGGAAAGCGTATAAGGCTTATCGCTATACAACCAGCGATTGCCCTGCACCGGAATGCTACTGATGAACTGGAGATAGCCCATCATCGCGTCAGAAAGCACGACATCTCGCGCCATCCCGCTGACGGCAGGATCGGTCAGTAGCTCAATCCACTGCGTGAATTGCGGCTGAAAACCCGCGATAGCCACTTCGGCAAGCTGTTGCTGAAACGCCTGCACAGCTTCACGATTTTCCCACATCGGCTTCATCGTTCTGGCGGCATACAAAGCAGCCAGTTGATTCATATAAACCGGGGTATAGTTCGCGGGAAGAAGTGATTGAATATCGGCGCGGCTTTTCGCTGCCGCACCTTCTGGAAGCGGTTGGATCCCCGCCATCATTGCAACGGCAGGCGTTTGCCCTTCCGTCTGCACCAACGCCTGTGAGGTTTCACCCAGCGTGGCGGAGCCATCTGTTGGCACCAGTTCAGGCTCATCGGCCTGAACGCTAAACAGTGGAGCACATGCAAGTGTCAGACATAAACTCAGCGCTGACAGCTGACGACCATATAATTTATGGAGTGACATCCCTTGCCCCCTGTTTGTCATTACCGCCCACATCAACCGGGGCTTACTCTCAGTATATAAAGACAAAAATAGTTTTGCCTGACCAAATGTAAAGAAGATTAAAGATAATACTCCGCTTGCGGCGAAAAAGGATAACAAAAAGGGCGACATCGTTGTCGCCCTTTTTTAAAAATACCTATTTACTGTTACGAAGCATCGGCCGTGCCAGGCAAGATTTCCGGGGGTTGTGGTGCGAAACCACGCAAGCCGACCACGTGAACGTGTTCGGTATTCTGGAAGACCTTACGCACCAGTTTATAGGTGGTGCCTTTTTCCGGACTGATATTTTCCGGTGCCGCGATAATGAGCTGCATTTCCAGACGATCACACAGTTCAAACAGCGTGGCGATGGAACGGGCATCCAGACGTGCCGCTTCATCAAGGAACAGCAGACGGCATGGCGAAATATCTTTGCCACGCAGACGGCGAGCTTCATCTTCCCAACTCTGTACGACCATCACCAGAATCGACATACCTGTACCGATAGCTTCACCGGTAGAAAGCGCCCCAGACTCTGCACGCAGCCAGCCGTCGGAACCACGGTTAACTTCGACTTCCATCTCCAGATAGTTACGGTAGTCCAGTAGTTCTTCACCGATAGTCTGCGGCGTACGCTGACCCATATCGATCTGCGGATTCAGGCGTTGATAAAGCTTCGCCAGCGCTTCGGAGAAGGTCAGGCGGTTGCTTTTGAACAAGTCCTGATGCTGTTCGTGCTGTTCAGCAAGCACTTCCAACAACGTGGAGTGAGCTTCACGCACATTGACGTTCAGACGCACGCTGTTGACCTGGCCGAACGACACGCTTTGCAGACCCTGGTTGAGCATACGAATACGGTTCTGCTCGCGCTGAATGGTCTTGCGAATGATATTGGCCACGCTGCGAGAGCTGATGGCCAGTTTCTGTTCACGCGCCGTCAGTTCTTCCGTCAGACGGCCCAGTTCGATTTCCATCTGCTCGATGGCTTCAACTGGATCGTCGGTACGGATAATATCCTGACGAATACGCTCGCGAAGGTGTTGATAAACCGCCACGAAGAACTGGATTTTACGCTCAGGACGCTTCGGATCTTCCGACATACGCAGCACATCGCGCAGGTGTTCGTTGTCCGCGACCGCCAGACGCAGCGCACCGAGCGCCTTATCCGACATTGAACGCAGATCGTCTGCAGAAAGGTAAGCCAACTCACGGCGGTGCAGACGACGTTCAACGTTATTGTCTTTCACCAGACGCATCACCGCACACCAGCCCGCTTTCGCACTGACGACCTGCTCACGCATTTCAAGATAATTACGCTCAAGGGTGCGCAATTTACGGGTCAGGTTATCCATCTCCGCTTCACAGAAGGTCAATGCTTTCTCAAGCTGATTACGGCGGTTACGGTTGTTGGAGAGTTGCGTATGCAGCTCGTCACGGCGTGAACGCGCACGCTCTTCCGCGCCACTGTCTGCACGCACACCGATATCTTGCAGTTCACGATGTAAATCGGTCAGCAGCTCTTTTTTGGTATCGTAAGAACTCTTCAACGACGCCATGACCTGACTGTACTGGCTCAGCTGTGCTGCGTGATTACGCAGAGCTTCACGCGCGCGAGCACGTTCCGCTTCTGCCTGTTCAAGGCGCTGACGCAGTTTCTCGTTGAGATCGGTATTCCCGTTGAGCATTTCTGCCGAGTCGGTATAACCAAAGTGCGCACGACGCTGAACGACTTCCGTCAGGGCAAACGCCTGCTGACGTGCGTCACGCTGCACTTGCTGCGAATACGCGTAATCTTCTTTTAACTGTTCAAACTGCTCAGGGTCGCTTTGCAGAACGGAAACCATTGGCTCGAGTTTTGCCAGCTGATTGCCGTGCTGTTGAATAAAGCGCGCGGCTTCCTGCGCTTCGTCCAGACGTTCCTGAATTTCATCGACGCGGTCGGCCAGCGTTTCATCTGCCAACAGATTGAGGCGCGGCAGCAAACGGTTAAGCTGTGCAACGCCCTCTTTCGCCTGCTCAAACTGAGCGCGGCTCTGTTGGTTGTCATTTTCATGATTGCTGAGCGCACGCTCCAGCTCACCACGGCGGGTATTCAGTTTGCGAATTTCCGCTTCCGGATCCGCTTCAAACGCGACAGCTAAATGGCTGCCGATAAAGCGGCTGAATGCCTGATGCAGACGCTGAGTTTTCTGCACGTCAAACGACAGTGTCGCAAAACGTTCAGAGAGAGTTTCGCGCTCGGCATGCAGCGTTTCGATACGGTTTTCACGTGCCGCACGACCAAACAACGGCAGCGTAGGGAAACGTGAATAACGCCATTGACGATCGGCGGTTTTCACCACCACGGCTTTTTCAAGCTCATCAACGGCGAACACGCTGTCATCGAAGGATTGTGGATCCCCTTCGATGAGATAGAGATCTTCCGGACAATCTTCCAGGCCTTCAAGCTGATCAGCGATCAGCGACAGATCCTGTACCACAATCGCGTGACGCGACGGGCCATACAGCGCGGAGAAGTACGGCGCATCGTCAAGGCTGACGTCATCATAAATTTCAGACAACAGCACGCCGCCAAAACGTTCGGCCAGCGCATTGAGGCGCTGATCTTCCGAACCGCCTGGCTGGCTTAAACGCTCGATTTCGTCATCAACAGCGCGCTTGCGGTTACCGACTTCATCACGTTCAACAATCGCTTCGCGCTCACGCTCCAGCAGTTGCTGCATGAATTCCGTCACGTCCTGACTGGATTCGAATGCTTCGCCGCTCTGCTCGCAAAGCTGAGTCAGGCTGCTTTGTGCAGCAAGCCAGACAGGTGCGCGTTGCAGCAACGTTTGCGTCCGGCCCTGCAACTGCTCGAGTTCCTGACGCAGCGTCATGCGCTGTTCACTGGCAGAAGAAACGCTGTCCGACAAAGCGGAGATGCGTTCTTCTAATTCCTGATGCAACGCTTCCAGTTCGTCGATTTCGATGTGACGGCCCTGACGCTTGCAGAATTCAGCCAGCAAACGCTCGGCATCTTGCTGCTCACGCAGACGCTGCTCCAGCTCGTTCAGTCGTCCGCGCAGCGGGTTGGTTTGCTCCGCCAGATGGCGCTGATTCACGCCCTCGCGCAACAAGTCACGGGCGATATCCCACGCCTCATCACGGCCCAACGGACCATTGATTGCCGCGACAAGCTGATAAGCCTGCTCAAACTGGCTATGGGCAGTTTGCGCCACACTCATTTTTTGTTCGAGAGACAGCAGTTTTTCGGTGGCTTCCTGCTCTTTCGCTTTGAACGTATCGAGCCATTCGTCAGCGCTTTCCGGGTTCAGATCCGGCAAGTGGCAAAGTTCTTTCGCGCGTTGCAGTGCTTGTAATGCCTGACTGTACTGAATCGCACGCGTCTGCTGCACATCCAGCGCTTGTTGGTAATCGGCAAGCTGGCTTTTCAGCTCATCCACTTCCAGTTCAGCAGCTTCGGCACGACCTTCGTTGTCTTCTTGCTGTTCGGCAGCTTCGGCCACCACTTCATTTTGTTCTTCAAGACGGATCTGCAGTTCGTCGAGATCCGCTTCGTAGCGCTCGATTTTTTCCTGCTGGCGCAATGCGGTCTGCACCAGGTTCAGGTGATCGCTCGCGGCCTGGTAATCCGCTTCCAGGTCGCCTTCTGCCCCACTGTGCTCTTGCAGTTCACGCGCCATATCGACGTGTTTAAACTGCTCCGCCCCCAGCTGTTTGCGCGAGGTGTATAATTCGCGGCGGAACTCCAGCGCTTTGTCGAGATGCACGCGACGTTCGTTGGCGTGGCGCATGTAATCCGCAGCCACGTAATCGGTCGCTTCTGAAATCAGGTGTTTAAACAGATCGCGATCCGACTGCGTTACGCGGATCGCTTCCAGCGTCATGCGGTTTTCACGCAGCGCAGCTTCCATATCCTGGAATGCTTTACGCACGCCGCTGTTTTCTGGCAACAGGTAGTCGCGCAGCGAGCGGGTAATGGCGCTGGAAATCCCGCCGTACAGCGAGGCTTCAATCAAGCGGTAGTATTTGCTACGGTCAGACGCAGAGCGCAGACGACGGGCGACAACGCCCAAATCGAACATCAACGAGTGATAGTCGGTGATGGAGTTAAACTGTTTGAACTGGACGCCTTCCATCCCTTCGAGCTTGTCTTTCAGCTCCTGAAGGGTCAGGACGCGAGCCTGACGATCGTTCAGCGTTTCAGTCACCAGCTCCGTCGGCTGGAATGACATCGGCAGACCCTGGATCGCGAACGGCTTAATGTCCACTTTACGGTCACGTCCGGCAACCTGCTGCAAACGCACCCCCACCAGCACACGCTGATGACGAGAGTTGATTACGTCCAGCATCGAATAACAGACACCGGCTTTCAACTTACCGTGCAGACCTTTGTCGCGTGAACCGCTGGTCGCACCGGCTTCGGTGGTGTTACGGAAATGCAGCAGCGTCAGATCGGGGATCAGCGCCGTGACAAATGCCGCCATGGTGGTGGATTTACCGGCCCCGTTACCGCCCGAAAGCGTCGTAACCAGTTCATCGAGATCAAAAGTACGGGCGAAAAAGCCGTTCCAGTTAATCAGGGTTAATGAACGAAATTTACCGCGTTCAATCATTATTCTTCCTCCCCGCTATCCGTATCCGGCTGCGCATCGTCGTTCTCGTCATTGAGCTGCAGATGGTTTTCAATCGCCATCGCTTCACCATCGCGGATCATGCGCAACTGCGCTTCGCGGGCGTCGTCACCAGAGCGTACATCCGCCCCAAAGCGGAAAACGGCTTCGGTGATGCGGAATTTACTGCTGTCGTGACCCATAAACCACACCATGCCCAGTCGGCGCAGACGGCTCAGGGAAGAACGCACTTTTTCCTGCAGTTTTTGCCGGTCGAGGTCCGAACCGGTGGAACGGTTATTCACCAGCTTCATCAGCTTGGCTTCATCGGCGAGGCTCAGCAGTTCGTCATACAGTTCCTGCTGAGTGAAAATCCCCTCATTCGCCAGACGTTCCGGGCTGAGATAGAGATAACAGAGGATTTTGCCGACCATCATGTCCACTTCGGACAACACCGAACGAGGAATAAGCGTCGTGGAACGCGGGCGCAAATAGAAGAAACCTTCCGGCGCGCGAATCAGCTCCACGTTGTAGCGAGTGTAAAACTCTTCCAGATATTCCTGGAAATCCATCAGGAAAGCATGGTTGTCCAGTTCATCCAGACCGATATGACGGCCTGAACGCAGAGCACTATCCAGCGCCGGGAATAACGGATTGGCCAGAGCCTGTGCCAGCTTAACTGGCATCACGTGTTCAATATTTGTCGATGACATGTGCCTGTACCTTGGCTCCGTAATCATTAATCGGCTGCCACTTAGGCGACAGTCCGGTGAAATCTGCTTGTGCTACGCCCAAACGGACGGCCTGATCGACCACGATACGCGCAACGTCGAAATGACGGGCGCGTGGGTATTGCGCGAGGTATTCGCGCGCGACCAGACCTAAATCCAGTGGCAGTCCTTTGTTTTTGTAGATAACCAGTTGCTCTTCGATGAGCGCCGCCAACTGCTCGCGGATTTCGTTAAACTCTTCGTACTCCAGGTCCGGCGGAAGCTCCCCGGTCACCTCTTCATCACGCAGCATCATCTCTTCGTCACGCATATCGAACAGACGATCTGCGTTGGCATACGTCAGCGCCCATGGGGCGTCAAAATAGTTCTGTACTGACACACGCAGACGCTGGGCGAAGACGCGGTTTTTATCCATATCGATAGCGGTACGAATAAATTTATGCACATGGCGATCGTAACCGATCCACAGGTCGATAGCCTGCTGGCCCCAACTGACGATACGATCGAGTTTGCTTTGCAAATCGAACACCAGACGATCGACAAAATGCAGATTGTCGTGCGTCATGGTGGAATCCTGAATACGCATCAGGTTTGCCTGGAGTTTGTCGCCTGCGGCTTCCAGCGTATCTTGCAGTTCACGCAGCGTGCCGGAGGTTTCTGACAGCAACATTTCACAACTGGAGATAGCCGCGCGCCAGTCTTTGTTCAGCAACTGGGCGATATCATCTTTCACCGTTTGTTGCTGTTCATCCATCAGGCGCTGCGTGAGATCGATACTGTCGAAGATTTCCGCAACGGAATACTTCAGAGGCGCATAGACATTGCGATGCCAGTGAAATTCATCCCCGTCCTCTTCTGCCGCATCCGCCGCGCGTTTCAGCTCACCGCCGACAATAGACAGCTGCATTGACAGGCGCAGCGTTGAGAATTCACGCTGGCGAATGTAATAGTCCGTTATCCCGATGCCGAGAGGTGTCAATCGGTAGATAGCGTTGCCTTCGGTGATTTCGCTGGTAAAGCGGTTCAGCAGACGTTGACGCACCATATCGTTGATCGCGTTGTTCGCGCGCACGCTGATGGTTTCGCTGGTTTGCTCAAACGCATCACTGACGTGACGGAAAGCATCAATCAGCTCACCTTCGGTAAGCTCGCCTTCCAGTCGTTCGCCGTTCAGCGTTGCCACGGCCATCAGAAATGAAAGCCTGTCGACCGGCAACGAGATCGAAAAATCATTTTTTCTGGCCCAGGCAACCAGTTCGGGGACTGTCTGGGAAAAATCACTCATCGTTAGTCCTTGTATCTACCTGCGGTTTTCGCGCGGTGACATGAATATAGCGACCCAGGCTAATCCAGGGTTCTTCTCGGCAATAGCGTGTTTCCAGTGCCAACAGTTGTTCGTAGCGCTCATGCTGCTTATGTTTTTCACGCAGATAATCGTGAAAGACTCGTACGCCTGTTTTGCCAGTAATTTGCCAGCCTGCGGCATGCAGCCAGTCGTAAACCTGCTGCGGCTGTCTTGGATAGTTCGGCGACAGCTTGCGTTTTCGGGTCTTCGGCATGCCCGCATCGACGTAGTCAAAGTTCGTCACGACCATGTTATGCATCAACAGACCGTTAGCATTGTAGAACATTAACGACAACGCACCGCCGGGACGTAATGCTGACCACAGCGCGTCTAGAACCGCTTGTGGGTCAACCACCCATTCCAGTACCGCATGGCACAATATCAGATCAACCGGCCTTTCCAAATGCCCCGCAATTTCCTGCGCCGGACATTGTACAAAATGCATGTTGTGGCTCACACCTTTCTCTTCGGCGGCCTGCTTTGCCAGCGCAATCATCTCAGCGGACAAGTCGCATAGGGTAACATGATGCCCCCGCTCTGCCATACGAATTGCCGTTTGTCCGGCACCACCGCCCGCGTCCAGCACCTGCAATGGCTCGTCACCAAAGGAATCCAGCAAAATGTCTAAATCTTGCCATAAGATCGCCTGACGCAGCTGGCCCTTGGTCGTGCCATAGATATTGCGCGAAAATCTTTCCGCGATGCCGTCAAAATTGCGATCCTGCACGCCGGACTCCGTTTGCCCATTACAAAGGCGCTATTTTGTCATACCCACAGCGAGAGGGAAGCTATCTGGTGTAATATCCGTGCATATCCCCTATCAGATGGTTAAAAAAGGAACCAATACGGATGCTTTTTGCGCTAAAGAAGTTCATCGGCGGTATGATTCTACCGTTGCCTTTGTTGCTGTTGCTCATGGCGCTCGGCCTGGGGCTGCTTTGGTTCAGTCGATTCCAGCGCAGTGGCAAGATTTGTCTTAGCATTGGCTGGCTGGCGCTTCTGCTTTTAAGCCTGCAACCGGTCGCGGACGGTTTGCTAAAACCGATCGAAAACACCTATCCGACATGGCGAGGAACAGATCGCGTAGAGTACGTTGTGGTGCTCGGCGGAGGCTATACCTGGAACCCTGATTGGGCCCCCAGCTCAAACCTGATCAGTAACAGTTTGCCCCGCCTCGCCGAAGGCATTCGTTTATGGCAGCAAAACCCTGGCGCCAAACTTATCTTCACCGGAGCTGCGGCGCTGACCAACCCTGTGAGTACCGGGGAAGCCGGTGCACGTGTCGCAGAAAGTCTTGGCGTACCGCGCAGCGAGATTATCGTTCTGGATAAACCGAAAGACACGGAAGAAGAGGCTGCTGCGGTTAAGCAGGCGATTGGCGACGCCCCCTTCCTGTTGGTGACATCGGCTTCTCATTTGCCCCGCGCGATGATTTTCTTCCGCCACGCGGGATTGCATCCGTTACCTGCGCCAGCAAACCAGCTGGCTATAGATTCGCCATTAAACCCGTGGGAACGACTCATCCCGTCCCCTGTCTGGTTAATGCACAGCGACCGCGTGGGTTATGAAACTCTGGGCCGTATTTGGCAATGGCTGAAAGGCAGCTCAGGTGAGCCAGGGCAGTAACGATTTTGTCGCCAAATCGAAATTTTCACGACTAAAACGCCCGGTGTTCACCAACTGGGCAACTTCATCCCATAACAAATACAACCAGCGCCGCCACATGAATGCTTCCGCAACTGGCGCGCGCTGAAGATAATGCCACAACAGCCCCTCTGCCAACCCGCTTTCCGACAATCTGAATAACTCATATTCACGCGGGGCCCACAGGGTGATACCCGGCCCAACCATCGCCAGCAATTGATCGCTACGGGAGTCTTTTAGCATGCTGCGTAACGTAAAATTCCCGTGAACCAGCACGCAGTTATCATTAAAACCATCAAACAACGCGGGCAGACATTCACGGGAGCGGAAAAGAATGCGCTTGTCCTGCATCGTCAGTCCGGTGTTGTTGTAGAGATTCAACGTGCTCCAGAGCATTTCCACACGCTGGCGATACCAGAGTGGCCAGAGATTTTCCTGCGTGCTGTCAACGGTGCCGACGCAGCCCCCGCTATCCTGTCGATGCCATCCCAGCAGCGCTTCGACGATTTGATCTTTGAGTTGTTCCCAGCGGTCGGGTGTTCTGGCGGGCGCTTCAACCGGTACGCCACGCAGACGCTCCAGCAAAAGAATATCCGGCCCGGCATGTTCATCATGCGTTATCACTCCGTAAACCACCGGCATGCGAACCGTGCCGCTGCGGGCCAGAGTCGAGACCTTCCACGCCAGTTGCTGCGCCAGTCCTGGCGTGGTGAAACTTTTTGCCAGTAGCGGCATTGGGTGGCCCTGAGCATCGTATAAAGACCACAGTGATGAATCCGTTTTCTCACTCACGCACTCCACCCGGCTTAGCTTCTCGCCCAGCAGGTGGCTCAGTTCGGCCCGCAGTTGGTCCATATCTGGTTACCCCTGTGAAGACTACTGTTTTTATAATGAGCGCCGACGCCGGAGATGTCACCGGATAAGATCAAAAACAAGGCAATAAAACGAGGGAAAACAGAGCGGGAAAAACTCCCCTCAAGGCAGAGGGGAGGAAGCGACTAGCGCAGTTCGGCGCGTACGCGAGCGAGATCTTCCGGGGTATCAACGCCAGTGCCCGGCACTTCTTTCGCCACGGCAACGTGAATTTTTTCGCCGTACCACAGCACACGCAGCTGTTCGAGCATTTCGATTTGCTCCAGTGGGCTTGGTGTCCAGGTGACATAGCGACGAATAAACCCGGCGCGGTAGCCGTAGATACCGATGTGACGCAGCAGCGTATCACCGATGACTTCACGACTTTTGGCGAAGCGGTCTCTGTCCCACGGGATGGTCGCGCGGGAGAAATAGAGCGCAAAGCCCTGCGCATCCATCACCACTTTAACCGCATTCGGGTTAAACGCTTCTTCCGCGTCGTGGATAGGCACCGCGAGTGTCGCCATGCCGGACTGGCTGGCAGCCAGATTATCAGCGACCTGCCGAATGATCACCGGAGGGATCATGGGCTCGTCGCCCTGAACGTTGACGATCAGCGTGTCATCGCTGAAACCGCATTTTTCCACCACTTCCGCCAGGCGTTCGGTCCCTGACTGATGATCGGCACGAGTCATACAGACTTCGCCGCCTGCCGCTTCGACCGCACGCGCCACTTCCTCGTGATCGGTAGCGACAATAATACGCTCAGCGCCCGATTCGCGCGCTCTTTCCAGCACATGGACAATCATGGGTTTCCCATTGATGTCCTGCAACGGTTTACCCGGCAGACGGGTGGAGGCAAAGCGTGCGGGAATAATGACAACGAAACTCATGGATGGCTCTCTTCTGCGCTCAATGGACGGGCTTCGTTTTCCAGCAACACGGGGATCCCGTCGCGCAGCGGGAAAGCCAGGCTGTCGAGTTTGCAGATAAGCTCTTGTTTATCCTGACTGTAATAGAGCTTACCGTTGCAAACCGGGCAAGCGATGATTTCAAGTAAGCGGTGATCCATAGTTCCTCCAGATGGACCTAAAAAGTATTGCCGCAGCATAGCACAGAGGCCGTTTATGCGACGTCAATTTCCCATCCCGTCGGCTGAGTGCTGAAAAGTTCGCCTGGACGGTGGTTAAGTTCAATACGTGTGGCACCTTGCCAGCGTGCAAAATCATTGATGGCCTGCATCAGCCCTTTTTCGAGCGTCTGACTCACCCGAACGCCGTCTTGCAAATAGACAGCAAAAATTTCAAGTACGCCCGTCTTACGGTGCATTTTGCTGTCCATACGCCCGACAAGTCTTCCCTGATGCAGCAGTGGCAACACAAAATAGCCGTACTGGCGTTTTGGCGCGGGCGTATAGCATTCCAGGCGATAGGTAAAGTCGAACAGTTGCTCGGCGCGTTTGCGGTCCCAAACCACGGGATCAAACGGTGATAGCACCGCGCTATGGGTCGCGGTTAATTTCCCTGCCAGCGCTGCGTCAAGCTGAGGGAGTAAGTCTGCGTGCAACCACATCAAACCCAGTTTTTCGACCTCAACCGGAATGACCCTTCCTTCTTCCTGCCAGCGCGCAAGCAAATCAGATAACGCTGGCTGGCGTAAACGATAATAATCCGCCAGCCACTGTCCACGGAAAATGCCCAAACTGCGTGCGCTGTTTTGTAACATCAACTCTTCGGCTTCCGCCTGCAACAGGAGATCGCGTTCATCATTCCAGTGCGGCATCACGCGTGTGGTCAAATCATAAATGCGCTGAAAATTGTGACGACCAATCACCATCACTTTGCCCGATGTAAACAGCCCTTCGAGATGCCGCTTATGCGGTTTCCATTCCCACCAGCCGCTTGTCCCTTTGCGTGGGTGCTCGAAATCTGCTGAACGAACCGGACCATTATGATGAATATGCTCAAGCAGCGCCTGAATTTCGGCGGCATTTTCTTCCATCCACTCTTTGCGATATTTCCAGCCCATTTTATCGGGCGCGAGCATACGATGACGGACCAGAGCAAAGTCTGTTTTTGGCAGGAAGCAGGCCTCATGGGCCCAGTACTCCATCAAATCGCCCCGACTTAATGCCTCATCAAGCCACTGTTGCGGATAACCGCCCAGGCGGCTGAATAGCACCAAATACGGGCTACGGGCGACAACGTTGATGGTGTCGATTTGCAGGAGCGACATGCGTTGAATGGTAGAAAGAATATCGTCGGGCTGTGCGCGTCGACGGGGCTTTTTGAGCAACCCCTGTGCGGCAAGATGAAGGTGGCGTGCGGCAGTTAGAGAAAGCGTTGCTTCTGACATTAGACTCCCTCGTCAGCTTTGCCTGCATCGCACGCGATAAATTAGCGCTGCGCCAGACTCACAAGTTGCTGAATCAATTGTGGGGCACGCGCGTCGTCAAAGACGGCGTCCACGGGTAAATACCACCAGTTATCTCTCGCAAAGGCACGGCATTTCACCGCATCTTTTTCCGTCATCAGCAGTGTCTGTCTGTTGGTTGCCAGCGCCTGTACATCTGTGGCGCTTAATACCTGATGGTCTGCCAGAGCAACGGTTTTCACCGGTTGCACGCCACAACTTTCCAGTGTGGCAAAAAATCGCGGTGGATGACCAATACCCGCCATTGCAACAACGTCAGTCAGGGTTGAAACATCGCGTTTTTCCCCCGTCTTGAGATTGACGGCAAACGCAGGACGCAATTGCATTGGAATTTCATCTGCACGAGGGACACCGCCGTTAACAATAATGGCATCCACACTTTTCAGACGTGACGCCCGCTCACGCATTGGCCCCGCTGGTAACCACCAGCCGTTACCAAAGCGACGAACGCCGTCAATCACAACAATTTCAATATCACGGGCGAGGCGGTAATGCTGGAGGCCATCATCGGTGATAATAATTTGCAGGTCGTGAGCAGCAAGTAACGCCTGAACGGCATCGCAGCGGTTAGGAGAAACCGCTACAGGCGCACCGGTACGCTGATAAATCAAAACAGGTTCATCACCGGCTTCGGCTGTTGTGGTTTGCGCATTGAGCAACAAAGGATACTGCGCGGCTTTCCCGCCATAGCCGCGGGATACAACACCCGCTTTTATGCCCTGCTGTTGAAGTTGCTCGACCAGCCAGATGGCAACAGGCGTTTTACCGTTACCGCCTGCAGTGAGATTTCCCACCACCACAACGGGTACGGACGCACGCCAGGCTTTTTTAATGCCTGAACGATAGCTGAGTCGAATGATGCCGCTGACCAGGCCATATAGCCAGGAAAGCGGCAACAACAGCAGCCAGAGCGGAGATTCGCCGGACCAGATGCGTGCGATCATTGCCCAAATTGCATTTTATGCAGTTGAGCGTACACGCCACGATGTTCCAGCAGATCCTGATGGCTACCGCGCTCAACAATTTGTCCATCTTCGACAACGACGATTTCATCGGCTTTTTCGATAGTAGACAGACGGTGAGCAATCACCAGTGAAGTACGGTTTTTCTGCAGTTCGTCGAGGGCGGCCTGAATCGCACGTTCGGATTCCGTATCCAGCGCAGAGGTCGCTTCATCCAGAATCAGGATTGGGCTATCACGCAGCAGCGCACGCGCAATCGCGATACGCTGGCGCTGACCGCCAGAAAGCAGGACGCCATTCTCACCAATAATGGTATCCAGACCGTTATCCATTTTACTGATGAAGTCCATGGCGTAAGCCATTTTGGCGGCCTTCTCGATATCTTCACGGCTGTAAAGATCAGTGCGGGCATAGGCGATATTATTCGCCACGGTATCGTTGAACAGATGCACGTTCTGTGAGACCAACGCCACCTGATCGCGCAGTGAAGCCAGGGTATATTCACGAATATCATGCCCGTCGAGCACGATGCCGCCTTTATCCACATCGTAGAAACGAGTGATCAGGCTTGCCATGGTAGATTTACCCGAACCGGAACGCCCCACCAATGCCACCGTTTTCCCGGCAGGAATACTCAGATTGATGTTGCGCAGTGCAGGCACTTCACGCCCAGGATAAGTGAACGTCACATCGTTAAATTCAACGTTACCAATCGCACGCTTCACTTCAAGGGTGCCTTCGTCTTTCTCTTGTTCGGTATCAAGGATAGCGAACAGTGTCTGGCAGGCTGCCATCCCGCGTTGGAACTGGGCGTTGACGTTAGTCAGCGATTTCAGCGGACGCATCAGGGCAATCATCGACGAGAAAACAACGGTGATCGTACCCGCAGTCAGTGTTTCCATTACGCTCGGGAAACTGGCTGCATAAAGCACGAACGCCAGTGCCAGAGAAGCAATCAGCTGAATAATCGGGTCAGAAATGGAAGACGCAGAAACCATCTTCATCCCTTGCAGACGCATTTTATTGCTGACTTTATCGAAGCGTTTGGTTTCAACGCCCTGGCCACCAAACATCAGCACTTCTTTGTGCCCTTTCAGCATTTGCTCTGCACTGGTGGTCACTTGCCCCATCGTGTTTTGCATATTCTTACTGATGCTACGGAAGCGTTTGGAGACCACGCGGATCGCAATAGAGACGATCGGCGCCAGTACGATGAGGATCACCGACAACTGCCAGCTATACCAGAACATCATGATGAACAGGCCAATAATCGACGCCCCTTCACGCACCACGGTAATCAGCGCACTGGAAGAAGACGAGGCAACTTGCTCAGAGTCATAAGTGATGCGAGAAAGTAGCGTGCCGGTGGACTGTTTGTCGAAGAACGAGACGGGCATGCCCATCATGTGACCAAACAGGCGACGGCGCATGGTCATTACAACCTTACCGGACACCCATGAAATACAGTAACTGGATATGTAGCTAGTAACACCACGCAGGATCATCAGCCCGATCACAACCAGCGGCATCCACAGCAGCACAGAGCGATCCGTTTTACCAAAACCATCATCCAGTAATGGTTTAAGAAGCGACAGCATGAAGGTATCGCTGGCGGCATTAAAAATTAACGCGACCGCAGCCACGATGAGGCCCGCTTTAAAAGGCGCAATCGTTGGCCAAAGTCGGCGGAAAGTCTGCCACGTCGAAAGATCTTTGTCGTTCTGCATTCAAAAAACCAGCTTATGTTGAGATAGCCGCACATTCTACCCGTTATCACGGGCATCGCCAAACCACTGATGATACCAGCGGTGGAATATTTGATCGCGTAAGCTCTGGATTCGCCAACCTTCTGCTGAAAAATTGACCGTTACCTGCCCCTGATGAGGCGTATCGAACCACTGATATTGCCGCTGCAGATAACGCGCTTTCACCTTATTCGATGGAAAATGCCACGCGTTGTAACGCGCTGCTGACGCCAGCGCCGCCTGTCCTCCAACCCGTTGTAATAATGTGGGCGAGGAGGAGGTCGAGCTGCCATGATGTGGCACCTGAAAAATTGTAGACGCAAGATGCTGCCAGTAATGGTTTAGCATGGACATTTCTGCCGGAATTTCAATATCTCCCGTCAGCAATACGCTATGACGCCCGTCATCAACCCTCACCACGCAGGAGCGGTTATTCCCTTTTTCCATGGTTCCCGGCAGCGGCCAAACTGCACGAAACGTGAGCCCCTGCCAGCGCCAGCTTTCACCTCGAAAACAGGGTTGATGGTTTTCCCAGCCGAGCGGGCTTCTGACCCATAAAGACGGCCAGGTTTTCAGTAGCGTTTCCAGTCCTCCCCGATGATCAAGATGCTCATGGCTGAGAATAATGCCTTCTGGCTGTAGATGGTGCCAACGCAGCCAAGGGACGATCAATTGTTGAGCGCTGTCTCCCCCCGGCCAGGCAAGCCCTGTGTCATAAAGGAGAGCTTTGCCATGGCGACTGATGACAATTGACAACCCCTGCCCGACATCCAGCATCGTCAGTGACCACTCGTCCGCTGGCTGCGTGCGCCAAAAAGGCAGCGTGAGGATTGCGCCACAAGCCGCAGCCGACGCAGGCCACTTTCTCCAGCCGTTTAACCGCCAGAAAATAATCATCGCCCATGGCGCAATAACGATACCCTGCCAGCAACTATCGATATCCTGCCAGCCCTGCGGCAAAATGCGCAAAAACCAAAACACCCCTTCCAGCAATCGGTCAGCTAAAAACCAGACACAGTTCTCCGCACTAACAGCCCCAACAAGATGCAGGGCCATTCCTGTTAATAAGAGTGGGATCTCGCCCAATGTTACCCATGGGACAGCGACAAGATTAGCCGGTAAAGATGTCCACGTTGCACCGTGAAAAATAATGACCTGTAACGGTAGCAGGAGCAGCATTAACCCCAACTGCAAATGCAGCAAACTTCCGATGGCATTAAGCAACACACTGCGTCGTACGCGTCGGTACGGCACCCACTGATACCAAAAAATGAGTGTCGCCACGGCAAAGGCCGATAGCCATAAACTTTGCGCCAGCACAGCCAGAGGGTCCATGACAAGGATGGCTGCAATACAGCACAACCACACATCCCATGCTGACCAGCGACGCCCACTGACGCGCAGCAACAACCAGATGACCATCGCGATAATGGTTCGCAAAGCAGGAGGCTGCAATCCGCTGAGCCAGGCATAGCTCGATGCAGTGATTACACTAATAAGTAACGGTAGTCGCCAGCCAATCCATCGGCATGGCAGGACACTTTGCAACCCTCGCATGATCGCCCATCCCAGCATGGCCACCAAAGAGATATGCAGCCCGGAAATAGCCATGAGATGAGAAGTACCGGTTTGTTGCAGGAGTAATTTAATTTCAGCGGGCACCGTTGCCCGCTCCCCAACGGCCAATGCCAACATCACCTGCTGCCAGGGATAAGGAGCAAGAGCATTCGTCAGTGACGCAACAGCAACCGACCGCAGATTGCATTCAGACTTCAGAACACTTGCCTGAGTAAAGCGTCCGGTTAGTGGGCGGTGCAATGATAGAGCATGCCGTTGGCTGTCAAACATGCCATCGTTAAGTTGCCCGTGTACCGCTCGCGTGTGGATGTTCATCTGCCAAACCTGGCCCACACACGCACTCTGAGGCAGGGATTGACCATACAGGACGATACCTGGCGCTGGGAACTGACGCTCCCCATTAATACGCTGCATTTTACCGTAATAGGTCATTTCACCGTCTGTTGCCGTAATCACGACCTCTGCCTCAACCCGTTTCCCGGATAACGTATTCGCGGATAACACCATCTTCTGAGCCGCAAATATGCCCCAGCAGGAAAAGATCATCGTCAGCCCTAAGACTCTAAGTCGGCCTTCTCTCATGCAAAGCACAATCGCCAGTACCGTTATCGCGCCTGTTGCAAAAACCGAGGGTAATTCAGGTAACCAAAGCAGTGGGGAAATGCCAATAATGGCACTGAGAGCTATTGTCGGTAACCGCATGACACCTCCTTGTCATCCCAAGTGTCACGGGTTTAAGCAGTAGAGTCGCCAGGATAAAGTGGGACCTGCGAGCGCGGTTCCAGGGAAAATGCGTTGTTGCTGGATGAAATCAATAAATTGCGAGAAGCGTTCAGAAATAGCCGGTGAAATGATTTCGCATCGCGGAGGGCAAAAACGAAAAAAGCACCCGTAGGTGCTTTTCTCACGTTCAAGTTAGCGGGAGACCCGCAGTAACTCACTCGTAAATATTGGCGCGATCGCGCAATTCTTTACCCGGCTTAAAGTGTGGAACGTATTTACCTTCCAGCTCAACTTTATCGCCTGTTTTCGGGTTGCGCCCAACGCGTGGGGCACGGTAATGCAAAGAGAAGCTGCCGAAACCGCGGATTTCAATGCGCTCGCCTTGGGCTAGCGTAGAGGCCATATGCTCCAGCATCTCTTTCACAGCATCTTCAACCGCTTTCGCAGGGACGTGAGATTGCTGGCTTGCAAGTCTTTCAATGAGCTCTGACTTGGTCATGATTCCTCCGGTTTCCTTTCAGGAAAGTATTAGCTGACAACTTAAACAAGGGCGGCCGTAGCCGCCCTTTGTTGTTGATTACAGGACGAATCCTGCAATCTGTCAAGTTACTCGTAAAGAGTAACCTGATTACTCGCCTTTAGCTGCTTTGAAAGCTTCAGCCATTGCGCTAGAGAAGTTGCTTTCTTCCTGTTTGTTATTAACAGTCGCGATAGCATCTTTCTCATCAGCTTCGTCTTTAGCACGAACAGACAGGCTGATTGCACGGTTCTTACGGTCAACACCGGTGAATTTAGCTTCAACGTCGTCGCCTACGTTCAGAACCAGAGTGGCATCTTCAACGCGGTCACGTGATGCTTCAGAAGCACGCAGGTAACCTTCAACGCCGTCGGCCAGTTCTACGGTTGCGCCTTTAGCGTCAACTGCAGTGACTTTACCGTTAACGATAGCGCCTTTCTTGTTCACAGCAACCCAGTTGTTGAACGGATCTTCAGCCAGCTGTTTCACGCCCAGGGAGATGCGCTCACGCTCTGCGTCAACCTGCAGAACGACTGCAGCGATTTCGTCGCCTTTCTTGTATTCACGTACTGCTTCTTCGCCTGCAACGTTCCAGGAGATGTCAGACAGGTGAACCAGGCCGTCGATGCCGCCGTCCAGACCGATGAAGATACCAAAGTCAGTGATAGACTTGATTTTACCGTCAACGCGGTCGCCCTTGTTGTGGGTTTCTGCGAACTGCTGCCATGGGTTGTTTTTGCACTGCTTCAGACCCAGGGAGATACGACGACGTTCTTCGTCGATGTCCAGAACCATAACTTCCACTACGTCACCAACGTTAACAACTTTGGATGGGTGGATGTTTTTGTTGGTCCAGTCCATTTCGGAAACGTGTACCAGGCCTTCAACGCCTTCTTCGATTTCAACGAAGCAGCCGTAGTCAGTCAGGTTGGTTACACGACCGGTCAGTTTGGTACCTTCCGGGTAACGCTTAGCGATAGCTACCCATGGATCTTCGCCCAGCTGCTTCAGACCCAGAGAAACACGGGTACGCTCGCGGTCGAACTTCAGCACTTTAACAGTGATTTCGTCGCCAACGTTCACGATTTCGCTTGGGTGTTTAACGCGTTTCCACGCCATGTCAGTGATGTGCAGCAGGCCGTCTACGCCGCCCAGATCAACGAATGCACCGTAGTCAGTGAGGTTCTTAACGATACCTTTAACTTCCATGCCTTCCTGGAGGTTTTCGAGCAGCTGATCGCGTTCTGCGCTGTTTTCAGATTCGATAACAGCACGACGGGAAACAACAACGTTGTTACGCTTCTGGTCCAGCTTGATAACTTTGAACTCAAGCTCTTTGCCTTCCAGGTGCAGCGTATCGCGAACTGGACGCACGTCTACCAGTGAACCTGGCAGGAACGCACGAATACCGTTCAGCTCAACAGTGAAGCCACCTTTAACTTTGCCGTTGATAACACCAACAACAGTTTCAGCGTCTTCGTATGCTTTTTCCAGCGTGATCCAAGCTTCGTGACGCTTAGCTTTCTCACGGGACAGCAGGGTTTCACCGAAGCCGTCTTCTACTGCGTCCAGCGCAACGTCAACTTCGTCACCGACCTGGATTTCCAGCTCGCCCTGTGCGTTTTTGAACTGCTCTGCCGGAATGGCGGATTCAGATTTCAGACCGGCGTCAACCAGTACGATATCTTTATCGATAGCAACAACAACACCACGAACGATGGAACCCGGACGGGTTTCGATTGTTTTTAAGGATTCTTCAAATAGTTGAGCAAAAGATTCAGTCATGTTTAATCTTCGAAGTTAGATTTAACGTCCACCTGACACCATGTCGGATGGGGTTGTTTAACATACCCACTCACAATCCATTGCAGCGGGGGTACTACAAATTCTGAGGCTCACCTGTCTTTTTAATCAGACAGCAGCCAGTTTTTGGCGCGCGTATTGTAGCGCTTTTTCAATCACTTGCTCAATGCTTAATCGTGTTGAATCCAACACTAAAGCATCAGCAGCCGGAACTAACGGGGCCACCGCACGGTTGCGATCGCGGTCGTCACGTTCCTTTATCTCGACCAAAAGGCGTTCAAAGTTAACACTAAAGCCCTTTTCCTGCAACTGTAGCATGCGGCGTTGAGCACGTTCTTCCGCGGAGGCGTCAAGGAAAATTTTGACCGGTGCATCAGTGAAAACGACAGTGCCCATGTCACGGCCATCAGCAATCAGCCCAGGAGCTTCGCGGAAGGCACGCTGGCGGCGCAGTAGCGCTTCACGCACACGGGGGAATGCAGCGACCTGAGAGGCGGTGTTCGCCACATCCTGAGTTCGAATTTCGCCGCTAACGTCTTCACCTTCCAGGATAACTTCAAGGTTGCCATCGGTGGACACGAAACGCACGTCAAGGTGTGCCGCCAACGGCACCAACGCCTCTTCTGAGGTCACGTCAACGTGATGATGTAATGCCGCCAGAGCCAGCACGCGATAGATCGCACCTGAATCCAACAGATGCCATTGCAATGCTTCCGCCATTGCTTTGCACAAGGTGCCTTTACCCGCACCGCTTGGCCCATCAATGGTGATTACCGGGGCAATTGCCGTCATCGTTCTCTCCTTCATTCAAGGCGTCAGTTACATAAACGCCGCGCATTATACGCGCCATTGCCAGTAACCGTTACTGTTGCGTGCAAATTACAGATTGTTTGAAGGTGAGTGTAGAAGAAATGTACAGAGGTAACGTCAGGAAGCGTAATTCTGCGCTACGTCTGCAAACGTAGCGCAAGAGGCATTATGCGAGGGTGCTGATGCGCGCCAATTGTTCGAAATAGTCCGGGAAGGTTTTCGCGGTACATTTCGGATCAAGAATAGTGACCGGCGTGTCGGACAAAGCCACCAGCGAGAAACACATCGCCATGCGGTGATCGTTATACGTGCCGATTTCCGCGAAGCTCAACTGCGCAGGCGGCGTTACGCGAATGTAATCTTCGCCCTCTTCCACTTCTGCACCGACTTTACGCAGCTCAGTCGCCATCGCGAACAAGCGGTCGGTTTCTTTCACGCGCCAGTTGTAGATGTTACGCAACGTCGTGGTGCCTTTGGCAAACAGCGCGGCGGTGGCGATGGTCATCGCGGCGTCAGGAATATGGTTCATGTCCATATCGATAGCATTCAGTTCACCGTGCGTGCAGGCAATAAAGTCATCGCCCCAGGTCACGGTTGCGCCCATTTTTTCCAGTACGTCGGCAAAACGAATATCGCCCTGTACGCTGTTGCGACCGATACCGGTCACTTTCACCGTGCCGCCTTTGATCGCGCCCGCCGCAAGGAAATAAGACGCAGAAGACGCATCGCCTTCCACCAGATAAGCACCCGGTGACTGATAATGCTGCCCACCTTTCACGACGAAACGCTGGTAGTTCTGGTTATCCACGCTCACACCGAACGTGTTCATCAGGTGCAGTGTGATGTCGATATACGGTTTCGACACCAAATCGCCCTTGATGGTGATAAGGGTATCCTGCGGAGCCAGCGGTGCCGTCATCAACAGCGCCGTCAGAAACTGGCTGGAGACGCTGCCGTCGACCGCCACTTCACCGCCGGTAAAGCCCCCTTTCAGGCGCAGCGGCGGATAGTTTTCCTGCTCCAGATAATCAATCTGCGCCCCGCCCTGACGCAATGCGTCAACCAGATGACCTATCGGACGCTCTTTCATGCGCGGCTCGCCGGTCAGCACGATATCATTGCCACCAAGGCACAGCGCCGCCGCCAGTGGACGCATCGCCGTTCCGGCATTGCCGAGGAACAGTTCCAGCGAGGCATCCGCGTTCAGCGGGCCGCCGTTGCCAACCACTTCACAACGCGTACGATCAGCGGAAAGGGTGTACTGAACGCCTAACGCGGTCAGGGCATTGAGCATATGGCGCACATCGTCGCTGTCGAGCAAATTGGTCAGTACAGTGGTGCCTCGGCCCAAAGCCGCCAGTAACAAGGCGCGATTTGAAACACTTTTAGATCCGGGTAAATTGATGGTGCCGTCTACGCGCGCGATGGGTTGTAACGTCAGGGATTCCATGAAACTCAACTCTCAAAAGCAGAAAATAAAAACCCCGCAGGCACGCTGCGGGGATGAAAACGTAGATCTTAACCGTGGCGGCGTTCGAACTCTTTCATAAAGTCGGTCAGCACCTGTACGCCAGCCAACGGCATAGCGTTGTAAATAGACGCGCGCATACCGCCGACCACACGGTGGCCTTTCAGCGCATGCAAACCTGCAGCGAAGGATTCTTCGAGGAACAGTTTGTCCAGTGCGCTATCCGCCAACTGGAATGGCACGTTCATGCGTGAACGGTTAGCCGCCGCCACGTCATTGCGGTAGAAATCGCTTTTGTCGATGGTGCCATACAGCAAGTCGGCTTTCTGCTGGTTGATACGATCCATTACCGCCACGCCGCCCTGCTCTTTCAGCCATTTAAAGACCAGTCCGGCCAGATACCAGGCGAAGGTCGGCGGGGTATTGAACATTGAATCATTGTCGTTGAGCACGGTGTAATCGAGAATCGACGGGCAGGCTGTATGGGCTTTACCCAGCAGATCTTCACGCACGATAACCAGCGTCAGGCCAGCCGGACCGATATTTTTCTGTGAGCCAGCATAAATCACGCCGAAACGGTTGACATCAATTGGGCTCGACAAAATCGTTGAGGAATAATCCGCCGCAACCACCACGTCTTTACCGAAGTCTGGCATTTCATCAATGGCGATGCCGTCGATGGTTTCATTCGGGCAATAGTGCAGATAGGCCGCGTTGTCCGAGAGTTGCCAGTCGCGCATCGGTTTAACCGCGCGCAGACCGTCAACGGTGGTTTTAGCGTCGATAACGTTTGGCGTGCAATATTTGTTGGCTTCTTTCACCGCACTTGCGGCCCAATAGCCCGCGTCAACGTAGTCTGCAGTGGTTTTGTTGCCCAGCAGGTTCAGCGGAACACCCGCAAACTGACCGCGACCACCGCCGTGGCAAAACAGCACTTTATAGTTGGAAGGAATATTGAGCAGGTCACGGAAATCTTTTTCTGCTTCTTCAGCCACCTGGATGAACTCTTTGCCGCGATGGCTGATTTCCATCACTGAAGTACCCAGCCCCTGCCAGTCACACAGTTCCTGTTGGGCCAGTTTGAGCACATCTGCCGGAAGCATTGCCGGACCTGAACTAAAATTAAAGACCTGAGTCATTTCCCCTCACCACGCTATACAAGTTATCTGCCCGCAGGCATAAGTGTTTCCTGTGGCTATCGGTTTTACCATTCAGTGACACAGGCCGCAATGGCTAAAACTTGTGAGCAGGAAAATGCAATGAAGCTCACACAACAGAATCTGCCAGCTTGACGACACAATACCGACATTTTGCCTGTCAGGTCACGCGTTTTGCCCGGCTGGCTTTCGCCCATTCAGGATTGCCGCAGCGTTCACATAATTGCTTATCACCGGCTCGCAGTTGAAAAATCGCGCTGCATTGTGTGCAGGCGTATTCGTTCTCTTCCGGCATGACCGTGAAGCGCTCTACGCACTTACCCGGCAGGATCGGCAGGCCCGGTTTGACCTCATCATCACTGAAGTAATAGACGCTAATTTGCCCGTTGGTTTCCATAATGGCCCGTTTGATTTGCCCCAGATGTTCAATGCCACTCAGGCGCAATTCCATGAAGAACTCAAATTCAGTCATGTTTTCGGCAGCCAGCTTCTCCCACGCCAGTTCGCCATCGGCCACTACAATCACCGGTTTTCCTTCGAGCAAATCCCCCAGCTTTTCGCTGTGCGACATGAGCCACATTACCAGCCGGTAAAGTAAGCCAAGCGTGACAAAGACCACCATTACCGGTAGCAGTGGCACGTCATCGTAAAACGCCACGTCCCCCGCAGCCGATCCTAACGTCAAAATGATCAGCACCTCAAACAGCGACATCTGCCGCACGCCGCGACGACCGGTTATTTTGAGAAAGATAAACACCAGCACGAAGGTATATACACTGCGCAGCGCCACTTCCCAGAGAAAATCGACAGGCACTTTATCGAGCGCCATGCGATGCAGATCAAAAGCTTGCATTTTGTATGCCTTTACAGAGAGTTAATGATTCTAAGCGTAGCTGAGGCTTTTATTTTCGCCGCCTGCGCCGGGACGATAGCGCCTGACACGCAAAACCCGTATGATTGCGCGCTTTCCGTACGATAAAAGTGACCGCCATGACTCAAACATTTATTCCCGGCAAAGACGCCGCTCTGGAAGACTCCATCGCCCGCTTCCAGCAAAAATTAACGGACCTTGGATTCAACATCGAAGAAGCGTCCTGGCTGAACCCGGTGCCTAACGTCTGGTCTGTACACATTCGCGACAAAGAGTGCGCGCTGTGTTTCACCAACGGTAAAGGAGCCACGAAGAAGGCGGCGCTGGCGTCAGCGCTAGGCGAATATTTTGAGCGTCTGTCCACCAACTATTTCTTTGCGGATTTCTGGCTGGGTGAAACCATCGCCAATGGCCCATTCGTTCATTATCCGAATGAAAAATGGTTCTCGCTGACCGAAGATGATGAAGTACCAGAAGGCATCCTCGATGAACACCTGCGCGCGTTTTACGATCCGGACGATCAACTGACCGCCAGCCTGCTGGTCGATCTGCAATCAGGCAATGACGATCGCGGCGTGTGTGGTTTGCCGTTCACTCGTCAGTCTGACCAGAAAACCATTTACATCCCGATGAACATCGTTGGCAACCTGTATGTTTCTAACGGCATGTCTGCCGGGAACACCCGCAACGAAGCGCGTGTTCAGGGCCTGTCCGAAGTGTTCGAACGTCATATCAAAAACCGCATCATCGCCGAAAGCATCAGCCTGCCGGAAATCCCAACGGACGTGCTGGCTCGCTACCCGAGCGTGGTGGAATCTATCGCTAAACTCGAAGCGGAAGGTTTCCCGATCTTTGCTTATGACGGTTCACTGGGCGGCAAATATCCGGTTATCTGCGTGGTGCTGTTTAACCCGGCGAACGGAACCTGTTTCGCGTCCTTCGGCGCACACCCTGATTTCGGCGTCGCGCTTGAGCGAACTGTCACCGAACTGCTGCAGGGTCGTGGTCTGAAAGATCTCGACGTGTTTACCCCGCCAACATTTGATGACGAAGAAGTGGGCGAGCATGCCAACCTCGAAACGCATTTCATCGATTCCAGCGGTTTGATCTCCTGGGATATGTTCAAACAGGATGCAGATTATCCGTTTGTGGACTGGAACTTCTCCGGAACCACTGATGAAGAATTTGCCACGCTGATGGCGATTTTCCAGGCAGAAAATAAAGAAGTTTATATTGCCGATTATGAACACCTGAGTGTTTATGCTTGCCGAATCATCGTCCCGGGCATGTCTGATATTTATCCAGCCGAGGACTTGTGGCTGGCAAATAACAACATGGGCAGCCATCTGCGTGAAACGATTCTTTCCCTGCCAAACAGCGAGTGGGAAAAAGAAGATTATCTGGCGTTGATCGAGCAGATGGATGATGAAGGCCTGGACGACTTCACTCGCGTGCGCGAACTGTTGGGCATGGCAACCGGCAAAGATAACGGCTGGTACACTCTGCGCATCGGCGAATTGAAAGCAATGCTGGCGCTGGCCGGTGGCGACCTTGAGCAGGCACTGATCTGGACTGAATGGACCATGGAGTTCAATGCTTCCATCTTCACGGCGGAACGTGCTAACTACTACCGTTGCCTGCAAACGCTGTTGCTGTTGTCGCAGGAAGAAGAACGTGAGCCGCTTCAGTATCTGAACGCCTTCGTGCGCATGTACGGTGCAGATGCAGTGGAAGCGGCCAGCGCGGCCTTGTGCGGCGAAGAAGCTTTCTATGGACTTCAGCCCGTTGATAGCGATCTCGTGGCTTTCCCGGCGCATCAGTCGCTGTTGAAAGCCTACGAGAAGTTGCAGCGCGCAAAAGCCAGTTTCTGGACCGCTCAGCCGTAAAACCACAAATAACTTATGGCGAAATTATTCGCCTGCGCTATATTACGGGGCCTCGGAAGGGGCCCTTTTTTTATTCTTTTTGCCCCTTCGTTTATTTGTAATGATTAAGTTAATCATGCGTAAACACTATTATTAGTAGCTTACCAATGATGTTAATTTTAATGCATATTACTCCATTTTAATTAACTGTTAAAAAGGAGGTGACTGAAAAAATTCAACTCAAATTGCAAATTTTAAAATTTATTTTTATTTTGATAATCAGAAAGTTACGCCGCGATCGTTGAAAAACCATGCGTTCTGCGGGCCTATAAGCCAGGCGAGATATGATCTATATCAATTTCTCTTCTATAATGCTTTGTTAGTATCTCGTCGCCGACTTAATAAAGAGAGAGTTAGTGTGAAAGCTGACAACCCTTTTGATCTTTTACTCCCAGCTGAGATGGCCAAAGTGGCCGAAGAAGCGGGTGTCTATAAAGCAACGAAACAACCGCTCACCACTTTTTTCCTGGCGATTACTGCGGGTGTCTTCATCTCCATTGCCTTCGTCTTCTACATTACGTCCACGACTGGCACTGCGGGAATGCCGTTTGGTATTGCCAAACTTATTGGCGGTATCTGCTTCTCACTGGGACTTATCCTATGTGTGATTTGCGGTGCAGACCTCTTCACCTCTACGGTGCTTATCGTTGTCGCTAAAGCGAGCGGTAAAATCACCTGGGGTCAGCTAGCGAAGAACTGGTGCAACGTCTATGTTGGTAACCTGATTGGTGCTCTGCTGTTTGTCCTGTTAATGTGGTTATCTGGCGAATATATGACCGCCAACGGGGGTTGGGGGCTTAACGTCTTACAAACCGCAGACCACAAAATGCATCATACTTTTATCGAGGCCGTGTGCCTGGGTATCCTGGCAAACCTGATGGTGTGTCTGGCGGTGTGGATGAGCTATTCCGGCCGCAGCCTGATGGATAAAGCAATGATTATGGTTCTGCCCGTAGCGATGTTTGTCGCCAGCGGCTTTGAACACAGCATCGCGAACATGTTTATGATTCCGATGGGTATCGTCATTCGCCACTTTGCCAGCCCGGAATTCTGGACCGCTAACGGTTCAGCCCCGGAAAATTTCTCTCACTTGACTGTCATGAACTTCATCACAGATAACCTGATCCCGGTGACAATCGGCAACATTATCGGTGGTGGTCTGTTAGTCGGGTTGACGTACTGGGTCATTTACCTGCGTGGCAACGACCAGCACTAAAGGTTGTTTCAGGCAGTAAATAAAAAATCCACATAAGAAGGTAGGTGTTACATGTCCGATCTCAATGAAAAATTAGCCACAGCCTGGGAAGGTTTTGCCAAAGGTGACTGGCAGAAAGAAGTCAACGTCCGTGACTTCATCCAGAAAAACTACACCCCATATGAAGGTGATGAATCCTTCCTGGCTGGCGCGACTGATGCGACCACTGCCCTGTGGGATAACGTAATGGAAGGCGTTAAACTGGAAAACCGCACTCACGCGCCAGTTGATTTCGACACCTCTGTTGCCTCAACCATCACTTCTCATGACGCTGGCTACATCAACAAAGCCCTTGAGAAAATCGTTGGTCTGCAAACTGAAAAGCCTCTGAAACGTGCGATTATCCCGTTCGGCGGCATTAAAATGGTTGAAGGTTCTTGCAAAGCGTACGATCGCGAACTGGACCCGATGCTGAAAAAAATCTTCAGCGAATATCGCAAAACCCACAACCAGGGTGTTTTCGATGTTTACACTAAAGACATTCTGAACTGCCGTAAATCCGGTGTTCTGACTGGTCTGCCAGACGCTTACGGCCGTGGCCGTATCATCGGTGACTACCGTCGCGTTGCGCTGTACGGCATCGACTTCCTGATGAAAGACAAATACGCTCAGTTTGTTTCCCTGCAGTCTGACCTTGAAAACGGCGTAAATCTGGAAGCGACTATTCGCCTGCGTGAAGAAATTTCCGAGCAGTACCGTGCTCTGGGTCAGATCAAAGAAATGGCAGCAAAATACGGCTGCGATATCTCTGGACCTGCGACCAACGCACAGGAAGCAATTCAGTGGACCTACTTCGGCTACCTGGCCGCTGTTAAGTCTCAGAACGGTGCAGCAATGTCCTTCGGTCGCGTATCCACCTTCCTGGATGCTTACATCGAACGTGATCTGAAAGCAGGCAAAATCAGTGAAAACGACGCTCAGGAAATGATTGACCACCTGGTCATGAAACTGCGTATGGTTCGCTTCCTGCGTACCCCAGAATATGATGAACTGTTCTCTGGTGATCCGATTTGGGCAACTGAATCTATCGCAGGTATGGGCGTTGACGGCCGTACTCTGGTAACCAAAAGCAGCTTCCGTTTCCTGAACACCCTGTACACCATGGGGCCGTCTCCGGAGCCGAACATCACCGTTCTGTGGTCTGAAAAACTGCCACTGAACTTCAAGAAATATGCGGCTAAAGTCTCCATCGATACCTCTTCTCTGCAGTACGAGAATGATGATCTGATGCGTCCTGACTTCAACAACGATGACTACGCGATTGCTTGCTGCGTAAGCCCAATGGTTGTTGGTAAGCAAATGCAGTTCTTCGGCGCGCGTGCAAACCTCGCGAAAACCATGCTTTACGCAATCAATGGCGGCGTGGACGAAAAACTGAAAATCCAGGTCGGTCCGAAATCTGAGCCTATCAAAGGCGACGTTCTGAAGTTCGACGAAGTGATGGATCGTATGGATCACTTCATGGATTGGCTGGCTAAGCAGTATGTCACCGCGCTGAACGTGATTCACTACATGCACGACAAGTACAGCTACGAAGCTTCTCTGATGGCTCTGCACGACCGTGACGTGGTTCGCACCATGGCATGTGGTATCGCAGGTCTGTCCGTTGCCGCTGACTCCCTGTCTGCTATCAAATACGCGAAAGTTAAACCGGTTCGTGACGAAGACGGCCTGGCTATCGACTTCGAAATCGAAGGCGAATACCCGCAGTTTGGTAACAACGACTCTCGTGTAGATGACATGGCGGTTGACCTGGTAGAACGTTTCATGAAGAAAATTCAGAAACTCACTACCTACCGTGATGCAATCCCGACTCAGTCTGTTCTGACCATCACCTCTAACGTGGTTTATGGTAAGAAAACGGGTAACACCCCAGATGGTCGTCGCGCTGGCGCACCATTCGGTCCAGGTGCTAACCCAATGCACGGTCGTGACCAGAAAGGTGCTGTTGCCTCTCTGACATCCGTTGCTAAACTGCCGTTTGCTTACGCTAAAGATGGTATCTCCTACACCTTCTCTATCGTGCCAAACGCGCTGGGTAAAGACGACGAAGTGCGTAAAACCAACCTGGCGGGTCTGATGGATGGTTACTTCCATCACGAAGCGTCCATCGAAGGTGGTCAACACCTGAACGTGAACGTTATGAACCGTGAAATGCTGCTTGATGCGATGGAAAACCCGGAAAAATATCCGCAGCTGACCATCCGCGTTTCAGGTTATGCAGTACGTTTTAACTCCCTGACTAAAGAACAGCAGCAGGACGTTATCACCCGTACCTTCACTCAGACCATGTAATTCGGTTTTGACTGAAAACACGCCGTAAAAAGCGTACAATAAAGGCTCCACACTAGTGGGGCCTTTTTAATAACTCCTCTCCTGCCCCAGCCTGCTTTGCCAGCCATCTATACTATGGATATCTGTCAAAACAGACTTAACACAGCCGGTTTGAGCTGTGCATACACTGGCCCCGGATGGGTCATATATGGAGAAAACACCGCAATGTCAGTAATTGGTCGCATTCACTCCTTTGAATCCTGTGGCACCGTTGATGGCCCGGGTATCCGCTTTATCACCTTCTTCCAGGGCTGTCTGATGCGCTGCCTGTACTGCCATAACCGCGATACCTGGGATACTCACGGCGGCAATGAAATTACGGTTGAAGAACTTATGAAAGAAGTGGTGACCTATCGCCACTTTATGAATGCGTCCGGCGGCGGCGTAACAGCGTCCGGCGGTGAAGCCATTCTGCAAGCCGAATTCGTTCGCGACTGGTTCCGCGCCTGTCGTAAAGAAGGTATTCACACCTGTCTTGACACCAACGGCTTTGTCCGTCGTTACGATCCGGTTATCGATGAATTGCTGGAAGTGACAGACCTGGTCATGCTTGACCTCAAACAAATGAACGACGAAATCCACCAGAATCTGGTGGGCGTGTCGAACCACCGTACGCTGGAGTTTTGTCGCTATCTGGCGAATAAAAACATTAACGTCTGGATCCGTTACGTTGTCGTTCCGGGTTGGTCTGATGATGACGACTCTGCGCATCGTCTGGGCGAATTTACCCGCGATATGGGTAATGTCGAGAAAATCGAGCTCCTGCCCTACCACGAGCTGGGCAAGCACAAATGGGTGGCGATGGGCGAAGAGTACAAGCTGGATGGCGTACATCCACCGAAGAAAGAAACGATGGAACGCGTCAAGGGCATCCTTGAACAGTACGGTCACAAAGTCATGTATTAAGCCTGACAGCCTCTTCGGAGGCTGTTTTTACATTCCCTCTTCCGTAACCGAAAGGATTTGCGCCAACATAGGGCCACTGATTACGCCAGGCTTCCAGAGTGCCACCAGCGGATGGGTTAATCCCTTTGCGCCCATCTCGGTGTCTATTCGTTTGACACCTTCCAGTCTTTCTACAGAAAAATGTTCCGGTAGAAATGCCCAGCCGCAGCCACTTTGCAACAGACCTTCCAACAGTGTGATTTCATTGACATGAATCAGCCTGTCAGCGATGCGTATCCGCCCTGCCAGCGAAGGCGGCAAGTCGCGAAAAGGCATCAGCTGTGGCTGTGACGCCAAATGAAGCAGCGAAACAGGCTGGTTGGGGAAATAGTCCTCCCGCGCATAAACCGCCAATGAAACACTCCCCACCGCTCGCCAGTGCAGATGGTCGTTCACGGAGCGATTCACAGCCTGAAACAGACCAAGATCGACACTGCCTTCATCGAGCCATTGTTCGGCCTGAATGCGTTCACAGGCAATCATATCCAGTTGAATATGTTGCGCCTGCAATTGTTCCGCTAATCGCAACAACAGCGCGCGCGGGGTGAACAGGTCATAGCACAACGTCAGGTGAGTTTCGATTCTGTCGGGGATTTGTTTGGCGATGCGAGAAAAGGCTTCCGCCTCATGCAAAAACAGCCTGGCCTGCCGATAGAGGAGTTGACCCTGGGGCGTCTGGGTGAGCGGTCGCGTTGAGCGATCGAACAGTGCATAGCCGAGATCTACTTCCAGATAATCCAGCAGTTCACTCACGGTCGTGCGATCTTTTTTCAGCTTTTTAGCCGCCTGAGTCAGCGTGCCGGTTTCGCACACACAGGCGAAGGCTTCAATCTGGGCTAGCGTAAAACGCAACAACTCCATCGGGTGTCCTTCCTTCGCAAAGAAGCAAACACCTTACCGGAGTGCAACCAAAGAAAAAAGCCTGTCGAATGACAGGCTTTGGCAATCAGGCATGCGCCACAGGCGTCGGATGATGTCCGGCTTTGCGCAGCAGCATCAACAAGTAGATAAATGACACACTGGCAATCATCACGAACAACACGTTGTCGGAATAGTTCTGCATTAGCATCGAGGTAAATGTCGGCCCTAGCAGACTGCCAATGGTGTAGCTCAGCAACAGCGCCTGATTCATTGCCACCAGCTGATGATGTTCAACTTTCTCACAGGCCCAGGCCATGGCAACCGGGTAAAGCGTAAAGCCCGCAGCGCCGAGAATAAACAACGTTGGCGCCATTGCCGCGCCGCTCAGCATCGCCAGACAACCGAGAATCACCACGAACACCTGCACACGTAACACCAGCAGGCGACCATAGCGATCGGCCAGACGACCAATCGGCCATTGACCGAGGATCCCGGCACTGACCATGACCGCCATCCAGAAACCAATTCCGGCATCGCTAACGCCCTGGTGATTCAGGAACAGCGGCATCAACCCATACAGGGAACCCAGTACGATGCCGGAGATAATACAGCCATTAACACCCAGACGCGCGTGGCGCAGTTTCAGCATCGGCCAGACCTGCGTTGGCGCATGTTCTTCATGAGAGTGGTTTACGATACGCGTGAACAGTAACGGCAAGATCGCCGCTAATACCATGCCCGTCACCCAAGGCAGCACGCTCATCAGGTCGGTTGGGAATTTGCTGACCATCAGTTGGCCCAATACCGTACCGATGTAATACACCATCATATACGCTGCCAGCAGTCGGCCTCGATTCCGGGAGGTGCCGCTGGACATCAACGCACTTTCGACGACGACCCAGATCATCGCGCAGCCTACGCCCGCCAGGAATCGCCAGCTTAGCCAACTCCAGAAGCCCACATTGACGCCTAAGCCTACGCAGCCCAGCGCAAAGATTAACGACGCAAGATAATAGCTGCGGTTGAAACCGAGGCGCTTAATCAGCCGCCCACACAGCAGCGTTCCTACCAGATTACCGGTGAAATAGGACGAGCTCACCATGCCAACCTGCCAGGTCGGTAAGTGTTCATGGGCGAGCCAAAGCGGGACGAGCGTGTTTAACACAGCGATCGCCAGCGTCAGCAAAAGTAAGCCACAGAGCAGAAGAAGCACTGGGCGGGAATACGTGGACATGGATAAAAACCGTGAGGAAGTTCAGAATTCGAGCGCATCATGCCACCACCATTGGCAAAGTCAATTGCCTACAGGCCAGAGCTGGCGCGGTTTTCAGAGTAACAATAGAAGTTTTTTATCCAGCGGAACAGCAATGGAATTTATAATTAAATTATTCCATTGTTTTTATTAGCTAATCGGGAAAAATGCGACTTAGTTTCAGTTGAAAAATTTCATGGACGAGTAGCATTATTTGTTACGCCGGACCGTTGCAGTCCGGCGCATTCAATACTTATTTAGCTGGCAATCGCCATGCCTACCGTCATATGCAGACCGTAGAACACACCGCGACCAATCAGCTCACCGACAAAGACCAGCACGAAAGCCAGGCTCAGCAATGGGATCGCAGGCTGACGCCCCTTCAGCTGTGGAGCAACCCAGCACACCAGCGCCAGCGCGAGGGCAACCAGACGCCAGGCCATCAGCGAACCATACTCTGGCACCAGCGAGGAAGCCTGCTGGATGGAACTATGGATCGTCGCCAGTTCACTGCCCTGCATCACCACCACAATCGCGCTAACCAACAGCGCCAGCAGTGAAACGACAGGCAGTAAACGCATTGCCCAGCCCTCTACGCCAGCCACACGCAGGAGCAGATAACCGAGCAATGGTCCGCCGATAAACATCGTCAGGAAGAAGCTCATCGGCGTCCAGACGCTATACCAGGTCGGTACGGTGTCGATGGTGTTATAGACGCGCACCATCATCCAGACAAAGACTACGCCCAGCACCATCGTCAACACCAGCCATAACGTACGCAGCGCCTGTGGCAGTTTGTTGATGACGGCCAGCAGCCAGCCGATACCGCCGACGGCGAAGAACACCGAACCGCTGGCAATTTCGTTACTTAACGAAGAAGCCCCGATGCGGTTCAGGGAGTTAAACGCACGCAGCGGCGAGCCGAGGTGCAGGATAGACGCGATAAAGCCCAGCCCCATCAGCACCCACAGAACAAACATGCTCAGTACAACAAGGCGCTGCTGCTCGCGGGAGAGCGCCCCTTTCATCAACGCCAGCGCCAGAACGATAAAGCCACCAGCCACACACTGCCCGAGGACCGTGAAGATCATCAACGGCCATTCATGCCATCCACTTCCCATCTTAAACCTCCTTCGGGTTTGCCAGATAGCCGGTGGTGTCACCTGTCGGACGGCTGTTGGCGTTAGGTTTGATAACAATGCTCGGTTTAGTGAAGTGCGCAGACGGCAGCGGCGCAACAGACGCCAGTTGACCATGTGTTTTACGCAATTCTTCAATCGGACCGAAGTCCAGCGCGCGCAGCGGGCACGACTCAACGCAAACCGGCTTTTTGCCGTCGGCAACGCGTTCATGGCAGCCGTCGCATTTGGTCATATGACCTTTCGCTTCGTTATACTGCGGCGCACCGTATGGGCAAGCCATATGGCAATAACGGCAGCCGATACAGACATCTTCGTTGACTACCACAAAACCGTCTTCACGCTTGTGCATCGCACCGCTCGGACACACTTTGGTACAAGCCGGATCTTCGCAATGGTTACAGGCGATAGACAGGTAGTAGGCAAACACGTTCTGATTCCAGGTCCCGTTGTCTTCCTGCCAGTCGCCACCGGCATATTCATAGATGCGACGGAAGCTAACGTCCGGGGTTAAATCTTTGTAATCTTTACAAGCCAGTTCGCAGGTTTTGCAACCGGTGCAACGACTGGAATCAATAAAAAATCCATACTGAGTGGTCATCGGTTACTCCTTACGCTTTAACGACCTGAACGAGGTTGGTGTGCGACGGGTTGCCCTTCGCCAACGGCGACGGACGTTGAGTGGTCAGAACGTTAATACAACCCGCCTGATCGACACCCTTCTCATCCGGCGCATACCATGCACCCTCACCCAATGCCACAACACCCGGCATCATACGCGGCGTCACTTTGGCTTCGATGTGTATCTCGCCACGACCGTTGAAAATCTTCACTCGGTCACCATTGGCTATGCCACGCTTTTTCGCATCCATCGGGTTCATCCACATTTCCTGACGGCAAGCCGCTTTCAGGACATCAACGTTGCCGTAAGTGGAGTGGCAACGCGCTTTGTAGTGGAAACCGGTCAACTGAAGCGGATAATCTTTGGTCAGCGGATCGTCATAGTTTTCGAAACCAGCGGCATAAATCGGCAGTGGATCGATAACATCACCTTCCGTCAGCTGCCAGGAAGCCGCGATTTCAGCCAATTGCGCCGAATAGATTTCGATTTTGCCTGACGGTGTCGTCAGTGGATTTGCGGCCGGGTTTTCGCGGAATTCCTTGTAGGCCACATGATGACCTTCCGGATCGCGCTGTTTGAAGATGCCTGCTTTGCGGAACTCATCAAATGACGGCAGTCCTGGGATCGCCTTACGTGATTGTTCATACAGATGACGCATCCACTCTTCCTGACTGCGACCTTCGGTGAACTTCTGCTCTACACCCATGCGTTTTGCCAGTTGGGTGGTCATCTCATAGATGGTTTTGCATTCGAAACGAGGCTTAATCACCTGATCGGCGAAGATGACATAGGACATGTTGCCGCAGGAAGCATCCAGCGCGAAGTCCATCTGTTCAGACGCAGTACAGTCTGGCAGCAGGATATCGGCATACTTCGCTGAAGAGGTCATATGGCAAT
Source organism: Scandinavium sp. (assembly GCF_036271055.1). Lineage (GTDB taxonomy): Bacteria > Pseudomonadota > Gammaproteobacteria > Enterobacterales > Enterobacteriaceae > Scandinavium. Next base: position 106,743 of record NZ_DATBBJ010000059.1, read on the forward strand.
CGACCACCACAATCAGCTCACACTTCTTGTCATCCTGGAGGATGTCGTGGGTGCGGTTGATGTCGGAGTGCTGGTTGATGATGCAGTTCCCGGCATAGTTCCAGATCATTTTGATCGGCACATCGAGTTTATCTTTGCCGCGTACGCCATCGCGTTTCGCGGTCATTTCCGGGCCGCGCTCGATCGCATCGGTCCACATGAACATCGAAATGCTGGTTTCAACCGGGTTATCAAACGTCGGCATACGTTCAAATGGCAGATCGTACGAGCCTTCACGTGCGCCAGAGTTGCCGCCGTTGATGCCCACGTTGCCGGTCAGAATCGACAGCATGGAAATAGCGCGGGTCGCAATTTCGCCATTCGCATGACGCTGCGGACCCCAGCCCTGGCTGATAAACGCCGGTTTCGCCATCGCGATTTCACGCGCAAGCTGGACAATACGTTCAGCTGGAATACCGGTGATAGATGCTGCCCACTGCGGCGTTTTTGCCGTGCCGTCTTTGCCCTGGCCGAGGATATAAGCCTTATAGTGGCCGTTAGCAGGTGCACTCGCTGGCAGCGTTTTCTCGTCGTAACCGACGCAGTATTTGTCGAGGAATGGCTGATCAACCAGATTTTCGCTGATCATCACCCACGCCAGGCCAGCAACCAATGCGCCATCCGTACCTGGACGAATTGGGATCCACTCATCTTCGCGACCTGCACCGGTATCGGTGTAGCGCGGATCGACAATGATCAGACGTGCGTTAGATTTCTGCCGCGCCTGTTCGAGGTAATAGGTTACCCCGCCACCGCTCATGCGAGTTTCGCCCGGGTTGTTCCCGAACAGAACCACCAGTTGGCTGTTTTCGATATCAGACGGGCTGTTGCCGTCGGCCCAACCGCCGTAGGTGTAGTTCAGACCTTCGGCAATCTGTGCGGAAGAGTAATCGCCGTAGTGGTTCAGATAACCACCGCAGCAGTTCATCAGACGTGCGATAAGGGTTTTTCCCGGTGGCCATGAACGGGTCATTGTGCCACCCAGCGTACCAGTACCGTAATTCAGGTAGATAGATTCGTTGCCGTAATCTTTGATCAAGCGCTGCATGTTGTTGGCGATAGTGTCATACGCCTCTTCCCAGCTAATGCGCTCGAATTTCCCTTCGCCACGTTTACCCACGCGTTTCATTGGGTATTTCAGACGGTCCGGATTATAAACACGGCGGCGCATTGAACGTCCGCGCAGACATGCGCGCACTTGATGCAGGCCATCGTAGTTGTCGTCGCCGGTATTATCGGTTTCAACATATTTGATTTCGCCGTCAACCACATGCATACGCAATGGGCAGCGGCTACCGCAGTTGACCGTACAGGCACTCCATACGACGTTGCCAGCAACGCCTACGGGCGCAATGGCCTCTGCCGCGTTGGCAATACGGGTAAACGGTAATGTGAATGCGTTACTGGCGATGGCCAGACCGCCAATCGCCGAGGTTTTCATCAAACCACGACGGCTGACTTCCGCAGCCAACAAGGCATCGGGGGCTTTAATTTTCATGGATACTCACTTCATTGCTCGTTGAAATGACCCTACCGTTATATAGTTATGTATACAACGAAATCAGTCTTTTTTAGAGTTTTATGCTGCTTATAATTCGAAGGGAGTATCTACGCTTTCGACTGAAGGGTTATTGTTCAGTATCAATCCAGGTATAAAAAAAGCGCCCTTAGGCGCTTTTTCAGAAAGATAGGGGGTTGAGTTAGCCGATAAACTCAAGGCCTTTCATGTAAGGACGCAGGACTTCAGGCACTTCGATACGACCGTCAGCCTGCTGATAGTTCTCCAGCACCGCAACCAGCGTACGCCCTACAGCCAGACCAGAACCATTCAGGGTGTGAACGAGACGGGTTTTCTTATCTGACTTATTGCGGCAGCGAGCCTGTAAACGACGCGCCTGGAAATCCCACATGTTTGAACAAGAAGAGATTTCACGGTACGTGTCTTGCGCGGGCAACCAGACTTCGAGATCGTAGGTTTTAGCCGAACCGAAACCGATATCGCCACTGCACAACAGCACTTTGCGGTAAGGAAGACCCAGCAACTGCAGGACTTTCTCAGCATGGCCCGTCAGTTCTTCCAGTGCATTCATTGAATCTTCTGGACGAACGATTTGCACCATTTCGACTTTATCAAACTGATGCTGGCGGATCAGACCACGAGTATCACGACCATACGAACCTGCTTCTGAGCGGAAACAAGGCGTGTGCGCGGTCATTTTGATCGGCAACTCATCTTCGTCGATGATCTCGTCACGCACCAGGTTAGTCAGTGGCACTTCTGCGGTTGGGATCAGCGCGTAGTTACTGCTGTCTGCTTCTTCATCCAGCGGGCGCGTATGGAACAAATCGCCGCCAAATTTCGGTAACTGACCTGTGCCAAACAGGGTTTCATGGTTAACCAGATACGGGACGTAGTTTTCAACGTAGCCATGCTGTTCGGTGTGCAGGTCAAGCATGAACTGGCTCAGGGCACGATGTAAACGTGCGATTTGCCCTTGCATCACCACAAAACGAGAACCGGTCAATTTAACCGCCGACGCAAAATCCAGGCCTTTCGCCATTTCGCCTAAAGTGACGTGATCGCGTACTTCGAATTCGAATTTACGCGGTTCGCCCCAGCGGCTGATTTCAACGTTTTCGCTGTCGTCTTTACCCATCGGCACACAATCGTCCGGGATGTTAGGCAGAGTCAACGCGATGTCGCGGATCTCAACCAGCAAAGCATCAAGCTCTGCTTTCGCGGCATCCAGCTCTTCACCCAGCTTGTTGACTTCCAGGCGTAATGGCTCGATGTCTTCCCCGCGCGCTTTCGCCTGTCCAATGGATTTCGATCGCGAGTTGCGCTCTGCCTGCAGATTTTCAGTGTTGACCTGCAGAACTTTACGACGTTCTTCAAGAGCGCGTAATTTATCTACATCCAGCTTGAAGCCTCGGCGTGCCAGTTTTTCTGCGACTGCGTCTGGCTCGGTACGCAGCAGATTGGGATCGAGCATGCTTATCCTGTGCTTATCGAATGAAAATGGGAAAATGACCGCAGCCTGCGGTCATTAGATATTTAGCGATAACCTTACCGCAACGCCCTGTTTAGCGGTAGCGTTTTATGGGGCTATTTTGATCCTGTCCGGTAAGCCAGGCGAGCTTTTCACCAATCTTGCTTTCCATACCGCGAGAAGAAGGCTGGTAATACCGTGTTTGCGACATTTCTTGCGGGAAATAGACTTCGCCCGCTGCATAGGCATTAGGTTCGTCATGTGCGTAACGGTATTCCTGACCGTAGCCCATTTCTTTCATCAGTTTGGTTGGTGCATTACGTAAATGGACCGGCACGTCGTAATCCGGACGTTCACGCGCATCCGCCATCGCCGCCTTGAATGCGGTATAGACAGCGTTGCTTTTCGGGGCACAGGCCAGATAGACAATCGCCTGCGCAATCGCTCTTTCGCCTTCCGCCGGACCCACACGCGTAAAACAATCCCATGCAGAAAGCGCCACCTGCATCGCGCGGGGATCGGCATTACCGACATCTTCCGAGGCTATCGCCAGACAGCGGCGAGCGACGTACAGCGGGTCACCGCCAGCGGTAATGATACGTGCGTACCAGTAAAGCGCCGCATCCGGCGAACTGCCACGGACTGACTTGTGAAGCGCTGAGATCAAATCGTAGAAACGATCGCCTTTGTTATCAAAACGCGCACTGCGCTCGCCGGCAATTTCGGTCAACAACTCAGGCTTTAATACACGCTTGCCGGAAGCATCGAGCTCAGCCATATCCGCCATCATTTCCAGCGTATTCAGCGCACGACGGGCATCTCCGTTGACCAGTTCGGCTATCGCTTTGCGCGTCTCGTCGGGTAAAACAATATCCTGGCCGCCGTAACCCCTGGCGCTGTCAGTCATCGCCTGAGTTAAGACCTGTTCGATATCTTCAACCGTCAGCGATTTCAGCAAATAGACACGGGCACGAGAAAGCAGCGCCGAGTTGAGTTCAAAAGAGGGGTTTTCAGTCGTTGCGCCGATAAAGAAAATAGTGCCGTCTTCAATGTGCGGCAGGAAGGCATCCTGCTGACTTTTATTGAAGCGATGAACTTCATCGACGAACAGGATGGTACGACGCCCGGCGTTGCGATTCTGCCGAGCGCGTTCAATGGCTTCACGAATTTCTTTCACACCCGATGTGACAGCGGAAATGCGCTCCACATCGGCGTTCGCATAGCGAGCAATGACTTCAGCCAGCGTCGTTTTCCCGGTCCCCGGCGGCCCCCACAGGATCATTGAATGCAAATGTCCTGCTTCAATGGCCCGTGGCAGTGGTTTGCCGGTAGCCAGCAAATGCTGCTGGCCGATGTACTGCGCTAAATTTTCTGGCCGCATACGGGCGGCCAGAGGTTGAAACGCATTATCGGAAAAATCGAGCGACAGATTGCTCACGCATGCCTCTTATTTACGCTGATCGTCCACCGTTACCCCTTTTGGCGGAGTAAAGGTAAATTTGGATGCATCCACCGCACCGTTTTGCTGGGATTTCAGCTGATAACTGCTGCGCTGATCGTCCTGCTCAATGGCGCTGAACTGATGAATAGTCCCGTCGCGGCTAACGTTGATGGTGAACTCTTTCAGGTTACCGTTGCTGCCTTTTGGCGTCAGGACAAAGTCATCACCGTTTTGCTTGATATTGTAATGCTGCCAGTCGCTGGACTGGTTACGGGCAATCAGCATAAACGGCGTGTTGCTGGTCGCGTCTTTCAGCCAGGTGGCGGTCGCCTGTTCCACAAACGGGTTGTAGAACCACAGCGTTTTGCCATCAGACACCAGAATGCTTTCATCCGGCTGCGTCATGTGCCAGTTAAACAAGTTAGGACGCTTCACGGATAAATCGCCCTGCCCATCCTGCACCGCGTTTCCGCTGCCATCGGTCACTTTCTGTGTGAAGCTGGCGTTGAAACTGCTCACTTTATCCAGACGGCTTTTCAGATCGCTCGCGGCATCGGCCCAGACGCTGCTGGCAACAAAACTGGTCAGTAAGGCACAGGTGATGGCAAATTTTTTCATCTTCATTCCTTAAATGCGTCACTCCCGACGCGGGAGTCTCTTTGTCCCCACTGTAGGCTCAGCGCCTACAGCAGGACAGGAGAAAATACTGATTTATTGGCTATTTACGCAACTTTTCAAATGTTGCGTTTAATCGAATGGCGGTGGGGCAAGCACTTCACGGTTACCGTTATGGCCCGCTTCGCTGACAATCCCCTGCACTTCCATCTGTTCGATGATTCGCGCGGCACGGTTATAGCCGATGCGGAACTGACGTTGAACGCCCGAAATCGACGCTTTGCGTTTTTCGGTCACAAAGTTCACAGCCTGATCGAACAACTGATCCAGTTCTTCACCGTCGGCCAGACCTGCGCCACCCCCTTCACTTTCGCTATCGGAGGTAATGCCATCAACATATTGCGGACGGCCACGCGCTTTCCAGTCCTGAACCACCGCATGCACTTCTTCATCGCGCACGAACGCACCATGAACACGGGTCGGCGCAGCGCTTGAGTTCGGGCCAGAGTAGAGCATGTCGCCCATTCCCAGCAGCGATTCCGCGCCTGCCTGGTCAAGGATGGTACGGGAGTCGATTTTGCTCGATACGGTAAACGCGATACGAGTCGGGATGTTGGCTTTAATCAGACCGGTAATAACGTCAACCGACGGACGCTGCGTTGCCAACACCAGGTGAATCCCTGCGGCACGGGCTTTCTGCGCCAGGCGGGCGATCAGTTCTTCCACCTTTTTACCGACGGTCATCATCAGGTCAGCAAATTCATCCACCAGCACCACGATGTACGGCAGTTTTTCCAGCGTTGGATGGACGGCATCCATGCTGTCACCCGGTTTCCAGTAAGGATCCGGAATCGGACGGCCCATTTGCGCCGCCTGCATGATTTTCTCGTTGTAACCCGCGAGGTTACGCACGCCGAGCGCTGACATCAGTTTGTAGCGACGTTCCATTTCATTGACGCTCCAGCGCAAGGCGTTGGCCGCATCTTTCATGTCCGTCACAACTTCTGTCAGCAGGTGCGGGATACCTTCGTAGACTGACAGCTCCAGCATTTTCGGGTCGATCATAATAAAGCGAACTTCATCCGGCGTCGCCTTGTACAACATGCTGAGGATCATGGCGTTCACGCCCACGGACTTACCCGAGCCGGTTGTACCCGCGACCAGCAGGTGCGGCATTTTACCGAGATCGGCAATCACTGGCTCACCGGCAATGTCTTTCCCCAATACCACGGTCAGCGGCGATGGATTATCGCGGAACTTAGCGCAGTCCAGCACTTCACGCAGATAGACGGTTTGACGTTTTTTATTCGGTAATTCCAGACCCACGTACGGTTTGCCTGGGATAACCTCAACCACGCGCACAGCAACGGTCGACAAAGAACGTGCGAGGTCACGGGAAAGGTTTGAAATACGCGCCGCTTTAACACCCGGAGCCAGATTCAATTCGAAACGGGTAATGACCGGGCCCGGCGAGTAGTTCACGACATCCGCTTTAATGCGGAAATCGGCCAGACGCGTTTCAACCAGACGCGCGGTTTGCTCCAGTGCAAAGGTATCAACCGGTTCAATTTCGCTTGGCGGCTGGGTCAGCAGATCCAGCGAGGGCAGCGGCGAGGTCGGTCTCTGCAACGGACGATCGTCACCGTTACGCATCAGCAGCGGGTGAATCAGGCTTTCCTGTGGCTGAGCCGCAGGCTGCTGCTGAGGTTGTTGATATGTCTGCTGTGGCGCAACCTGAGCCGGTTGTTGATACGCCTGCGTTTGCGGCTGATGCACCGGTTGCTGTGGTGGCATTTGCTGCGGCTGCTGGTAGGCCTGTTGTGGCGCTTCCGGCATTACACTTGGCGTAAATAACGGTGCTTTCGGCGTATCGTCAACCAGCGTTTTCATTGGTGAGAATTCATAGTCCGACGGGGAGAATGGATTCGCACCCTGCGGTTGTTCACTCGAATAACGCTGTTGTTGCTGAGAAGCAAACTGACGGGCCAGTTCGGCTTCTTCTACGTCATCTTCGCTCTCTGAGGCACCGTCGTAGCTGTTATCTTCGTATTCTTCGCCGTAGCGCTGCTGTTGAGTGGCAGCAAACTGACGCGCCAGCTCGTCCTGATGCAGCTCATTACCTTCTTCGTCACCCATCAATTCATCGGAATAGTGCTGACGGCGTTCTTCTTCACGTTCTTCAGCCATGCGCTGAGAAGGCAATTTAATACCGAAAGAAGCCCTTGCCAGCTCGCGACGCGTAGGCACACGAACACGGTTTGGTCGTGGAAGTTGTGGACCAATACCTTCTTTAATTTGCGGACGTGGCGCTTCTCCCGGGCTGAACATCGGAGCGGCAGACGCAGCAGCCGTGGCGGCGGCAGCCACACCGGTTGCCTGGTGAACGCTTGCAGCGACAGGTGCAACAGCAGCCATCGGGTCAACAAGAGAGGCCGGCGGCGTCGGGACCGACGGCATGGTCGGCATCACGGTTGCAGGTTCTGGCGTTGGCTGATACCAGGCTGCCAGTTGCTCACGTTCGCGCGCGCGCTTCTCTTCTACTTCTTCGAAATAGTAGAGCGGCGGGCGCTGCGGTTTGATTTCTTCTTCCGCTTCCGGTGCTACGTCCGGCATCTGCGGAGCTTGCTCCACAGGGGCGGTATATTGAGGCTGAGCGTGATACTCCGGCTCTGGCTGCCATGGCTGTTCCGGCTGCGCATATTGCGGCTCCGGCTCCTGCCACAGATCATCGACAGAAGGCAGATGACGGAAGGCTTCTGGCTCTACGTACTCAGGTTTCGCAACCGGTGCCTGCGGCGGCCAATTGTCCGGAGACGGAGCAATGACTGGCTCAGGTGAGTGCGGTGTTGGCGCAGCCTGCCATTCGACATTTGTCGGTGCCATATCAGCGCCCGATACGGACGGTGCAACCATGGCCGGTGCGGCATGTTCTGCCCAAGCCTGAACGGCTCCTGTTGCAGCGGCTGCCGCGGCAACAGGTTCAGCGATAGACTGACCATTCATCAGCGGGTCATTTTCATCCCACGCTTGTGGTCGCGTCGCGCTGTTGCCCGAGAATAAAACATCATCAGCATCCGCATGACGCGTTGCGCTATTGCCGGAGAACAAGACGTCGTCAGCGTCGGCGGCCTGGCCACGTGCACTGTACTGAATGTCTTCTTCAGACTCATCCATACGCTTGCCAGAGAACAGCGCGGCGTCAGTTTTACGTCCCATCGGGTTACTGAATTTATCGGCAATGCGCTGGCGACGCGCTAAAGCACCACGCAGAATTCGGGCTCGACGCCCTTCTTTACGCGGTACAGCTTCCTGTTCGTCTTCTTCGTCTTCGTACTCTTCGTCGTCAACCCAGGTATCGTCGCGACGAGTACGGTTGCTGGCGAAGGTGAGAATATTGAGGATCCAGTTGCCAATTTTCTCAGCAATGCTGACCCATGACCAGCCGGTAAAGAGCGTCAGGCCTGCAGCCCAGATGCACAATAATGTTAGGGTTCCGCCGCTGCTGTGCAGCATAGGTTGTAGAGCGGTGCTGAGTAAGCTGCCTATCACGCCGCCGGAGGCGAAATACCAAATGTCATCCGCGTTGATAGCGGCCAGCCCACACATGGTCAGGATCATCGCCAGAACGCCAATCAGGCGTAATGAAACCGCGAAGTAATCCACGTACTCATCTGTTTCTTTATGTCGGTACGCAAACCAGCAGGCACCAATGATCATCACCGGTAAGGTGTAGGCCATTACGCCAAATATGAAGAACAGCGTATCCGCGAGCCATGCCCCAGGCATTCCACCGAGATTGTGGATCGGCTCATGCCAGGCGGTTTGTGACCAACTGGGATCGGAAGGATTAAAGCTGAGCAATGCGGCCATCAACCAGATGGCAAAAAGAGAACAGAGGATCAGGAACGCTTCCAGAAGTCGGCGCCCGCTACTCAATCTGTTGATGGTTACTTCTTTTTCTTCAGTGTATTCCTGGCTCAAGAAAGGCTCTCCAGGTCCTTGATGCTAAAACGGACAACAGCGCCGGGTCTCCCCGGCACTGTTGCTGTATGGATTAACAGGAGTGTAATCAACTTACGCTGATTTTGCACCTGTTCCGTGTTAGCGCGTCTTAATTACCAGACGATTACTCTGCTTGACTTCTTCCATAACCACGTAGGTACGGGTGTCGTTCACGCCGGGCAGGCGCAGCAGGGTTTCACCTAACAGTTTACGGTATGCTGACATGTCGGGTACGCGGGTTTTCAACAGGTAGTCGAAATCACCGGAAACCAGATGACACTCTTGAATTTCTTCAAGTTTTTGCACAGCGGTATTAAATTGTTCAAACACATCCGGGGCGCCACGATTCAGAGTTATCTCAACAAAAACCAGCAGCGATGCATCCAGATAATGCGGGTTCAGCAGCGCGGTGTAGCCCTGAATAAACCCTTGTCTTTCCAGCCGACGTACACGCTCAAGGCAAGGCGTCGGAGAAAGTCCCACTCGTTTAGAAAGCTCGACGTTGGAAATTCGCCCGTCCTTTTGCAATTCGTTCAAAATGTTGCGATCGATGCGGTCGAGATCTTTGCCTGGGCGCTTTTTGCTATCTACCATTATTATTGTCTCTCTGTATTCCTTCCCTACTCCTGTCTTGACCCTGTGCACTTCACTGTTCAGAGCCTGTACCCGTCGTCTGCGTTAAAAATCTGTCACCAGATGTAACGCTCAACCCAAAGGTACGTGTTGAGAAGCCGTTGCCTGTCGGCAGTCATCGTTATCTCGTATGGCGTCTGTCCACGCCATGCGCCGATAATGCTGACCCGGTTAAAAATGGCATTTACGTGCATGAAAATTCACCACACGACAAACACTGTTTTTTCTCCCTTCATTGTTTTCGCAAAAGCACAGGGGATTGTCAAAGCAAAACATCGATTTTTAGTACAACATGCCAGATATTCATTATCACCCAGGGTCAATCCTCATGTTATCTGCTTATAATCATCCCGATAGCAGTAGAATTTGTTATCACTGGCGCTGATAAAACCACCAATTCATTGATGCAATCTATTACACATATCGTTAACAAAATTTCTGCACTCTTTTATTAGTTCGGCAAATTCCCTACAATCGCGCCCATTGTCTGCCAACATTTATGGGGATCTCATGGGCACGGCCAAACACAGTAAACTGCTTATTCTTGGTTCAGGACCTGCGGGCTACACCGCTGCGGTCTATGCTGCACGCGCTAACCTGCAACCGGTTTTGATTACCGGGCTGGAAAAAGGCGGTCAGCTGACCACCACCACGGAAGTGGAAAACTGGCCAGGTGACCCGAGCGACCTGACCGGGCCACTGTTGATGGAACGTATGCATGAGCATGCGGTGAAGTTCGAAACTGAAATCCTGTTCGACCACATCAACAAAGTGGATTTGCAGAATCGTCCGTTTCGTCTGACGGGCGACAGCGGCGAGTACACCTGTGACGCGTTAATTATCGCCACTGGCGCTTCTGCTCGTTATTTAGGTCTGCCTTCCGAAGAAGCCTTCAAGGGCCGTGGTGTCTCTGCCTGCGCAACCTGCGATGGTTTCTTCTACCGTAACCAGAAAGTCGCAGTCATCGGCGGCGGGAATACCGCCGTTGAAGAAGCGCTTTATCTGGCAAACATCGCTGCCGAAGTGCATCTGATCCACCGTCGCGATACCTTCCGTGCAGAGAAAATCCTGATCAAACGTCTGATGGATAAAGTGGAAAGCGGCAATATCGTGCTGCACACCCACCGCACTCTGGAAGAAGTCACGGGCGACCAGATGGGCGTCAGCGGTCTGCGCCTGCGTGATACGCAGAATACTGACAACATTGAGTCGCTCGACGTTGCCGGTCTGTTTGTTGCTATCGGTCACAGCCCGAATACCGCTATTTTTGACGGTCAGCTGGAACTGGAAAACGGCTACATCAAAGTACAGTCCGGCATTCACGGCAACGCGACACAAACCAGCATTCCTGGTGTGTTCGCCGCAGGCGACGTTATGGACCACATTTACCGCCAGGCGATCACCTCTGCGGGTACTGGCTGCATGGCCGCGCTGGATGCCGAGCGTTATCTCGACGGTCTGGCCGATCAGCACAAATAATCTTTACAAGTCAGTAACAAAGGTAAAGAAGGCGACGATAAGTCGCCTTTATTTTTTCCTCGTTGTAACATTGCTGCGCCTAATGATTTCTTATAAGACACCTGCTAAGCGCGCAATGAATAAAACCCGTCAACAAGAGCTTACCCGCTGGCTAAAACAGCAAAGCGTTATTTCCCGCCGTTGGCTGATGCTTTCCCGTCTGCTCGGCGCCGTCAGCGGAGTGCTGATTATCGCTCAGGCCTGGATCCTGGCCCGCATTCTGCATCATATGATCATGGAGAATATTCCACGCGAGGCGCTGCTGCTGCCCTTTGTGATGCTGATCCTGGTGTTTATTCTGCGTGCCTGGGTGGTCTGGCTGCGTGAGCGTGTCGGCTTCCATGCCGGACAACATATTCGCTTTGAAATCCGCAAAATGGTGCTCGACAGGCTTCAACAAGCCGGGCCTGCGTGGATCCAGGGAAAACCTGCGGGCAGTTGGGCGACGCTTATTCTTGAGCAAATCGACGATATGCACGATTACTACGCTCGCTATCTGCCACAAATGGCGCTGGCGACATCGGTCCCGCTGCTTATCGTGCTGGCAATATTCCCCTCCAACTGGATGGCAGCATTAATTCTGTTGTGTACTGCACCGCTGATCCCCATGTTTATGGCGCTGGTCGGCATGGGTGCGGCGGATGCCAATCGACGTAATTTCCAGGCGCTGGCTCGCCTGAGCGGCCATTTCCTTGACCGCCTGCGCGGCATGGACACCTTACGTATTTTCGGTCGCGGTCAAGCCGAAACCGACAACATTCGCCAGGCTTCCGAAAGTTTCCGCCAGCGCACTATGGAAGTGCTGCGCCTCGCGTTCCTTTCCTCGGGCGTTCTGGAGTTTTTCACCTCCCTTTCGATTGCCGTCGTCGCCGTGTATTTTGGATTTTCCTACCTCGGACAACTGAACTTCGGCAGCTACGGCGTGCCGGTGACGTTGATGTCTGGCTTTTTGGCGCTGATCCTGGCCCCTGAATTTTTCCAGCCACTGCGTGACCTCGGCACCTTTTATCACGCCAAAGCACAAGCCGTTGGCGCAGCCGACAGCCTTAAAACCTTCCTTGAAGCCCCGCTGGCGCAAGCACAGCGTGGAAACGTCATGCCCGAAGAGAACCAGCAAGTGTCTCTTGTGGCACGTGAGTTGGTGATTAAATCACCGGAAGGAAAAATCCTCGCCGGGCCGATGAATTTCAGCCTTGGTTCAGGTGAACGCGTGGTGCTGGTAGGTCAGAGCGGATCAGGAAAGAGTTCACTGCTCAACACGCTGGCAGGTTTCCTGCCTTATGAAGGTTCGCTGGAAGTGAACGGCACAGAACTGCGCGACCTGGATCCCGACGCATGGCGGCGCTTACTGAGCTGGGTCGGCCAAAACCCGCAGCTCCCGGCACCTACGCTGCGTGACAATGTGTTGCTTGCCAATCCAAAAGCCAGTGAAGCGCTGTTACAGCACACGCTCGAACGCGCCTGGGTTAACGAATTTGCCAGCCAGCTTCCGCAAGGCATTGATACGCCAGTGGGCGATCAGTCGAGCCGTTTATCCGTCGGGCAGGCGCAGCGTGTGGCCGTTGCCCGCGCCCTGCTCTCTCCTTGTCGCTTATTGCTGTTGGATGAACCCGCCGCCAGCCTTGATGCGCACAGCGAGCAGCGCGTGATGCAGGCGCTGATGGAAGCGTCGGCCAATCAGACCACGCTTATGGTTACTCATCAGCTGGAAAATCTCGCCGAATGGGATGCGGTTTGGGTGATGCATCAAGGGCAGATCGTCGAACAAGGCCGATTTGAACAGCTTGCGGCTGCGCAGGGGCATTTTTATCGCCTGCTTGCCCACCGTCAGGAGGAGATTTAAATGCGCGTGTTAGCCCCTTACCTGGCCCTCTATAAACGTCACTATTTGCTGCTGTCTCTCGGCGTTGTGCTTGCCATTGTCACGCTGTTAGCAAGTATTGGCCTGATCACCCTTTCCGGCTGGTTCCTGTCGGCCTCTGCCGCAGTGGGATTTGCCGGAGCCTATAGCTTTAACTATATGTTACCCGCCGCAGGCGTGCGCGGTGCCGCTATCGTCCGTACCGCCGGACGCTATTTCGAGCGACTGGTCAGCCATGATGCGACATTCCGCGTGCTGCAACATCTGCGCGTGTTCGCGTTCAGCAAGCTGTTGCCGCTCTCCCCTGCCGGGCTGGCTCGTTTTCGTCAGGGCGAATTGCTCAACCGCGTGGTGGCTGATGTCGATACGCTCGACCATCTTTATCTGCGGGTCATTTCGCCGCTGATAAGCGCCCTTGTGGTCATTCTGGTGGTCACGTTTGGCCTAAGTTTCTTAGATGTCACGTTGGCACTGACGCTGGGCGGTATTATGCTGCTGACACTGGTCGCCCTGCCGCCGCTGTTTTATCGCGCCGGAAAACCGACCGGGGAAAGCCTGACAAAACTTCGCGGTGACTATCGCCAACAGCTCACAGCGTGGCTGCAAGGCCAGGCCGAATTAACGATTTTTGACGCCAGCACGCGCTATCGCGAGCAAATGGAGCAAACGGAACTGAGCTGGCACGAAGCCCAGCGCCGTCAATCCGAGCTCACCGCCCTTTCTCAGGCGCTGATGTTACTGATCGGCGCGTTCGCAGTGCTCGTGATGCTATGGATGGCTGCTGGCGGTGTGGGTGGCAACAGCCAACCCGGACCACTCATTGCATTGTTTGTCTTCTGTGCGCTGGCTGCGTTTGAAGCGCTGGCTCCCGTGATCGGTGCATTCCAGCATCTGGGTCAGGTGATGGCCTCCGCGTTCAGAATCACCGAATTAACCGGACAGAAACCGGAAGTCGAATTCCCGCAAACAGTTTCAGACGTGCCGCAACAGGTGAGCCTGACGTTGAATAACGTCAGTTTTAGCTATCCACAACAAACGCAGAATGCACTCGATAACATCAATTTGCAGGTGAATGCCGGTGAGCATGTTGCGATTCTCGGGCGTACCGGATGCGGTAAATCAACGTTGTTGCAGCTGTTGACCCGCGCGTGGGATCCGCAACACGGTGAATTACTGTTGAACGGACAGCCGATTGCGACGCTCGACGAAATGACGCTGCGCCGCAGCATGAGCGTCGTACCGCAGCGCGTACATCTGTTCAGCGCGACATTACGCGACAACCTGCTGCTGGCAGCGCCTGCGGCCACAGACGAAGCGCTGGAAACCGTGTTGATTCGCACCGGTCTTGAAAAATTACTGGAAGATAGCGGTCTTAATAGCTGGCTGGGTGAAGGCGGTCGTCAGCTTTCTGGCGGAGAGCTGCGTCGTCTGGCCATTGCACGTGCCCTGCTGCACGACGCCCCACTGATGTTACTCGACGAACCAACCGAAGGACTCGACGCCACTACTGAGAGCCAAATTCTTGATTTGCTGGCTGATGTAATGCGCGACAAAACCGTACTGATGGTCACCCATCGCCTGCGCGGGCTGGCGCGTTTTGAGCAAATAATTGTGATGGACAACGGCCAAATTATTGAGCATGGTAATCACGCAGAATTGCTGGCCCAGCAAGGGCGTTATTATCAGTTCAGACAGCGTCTGTAAGTTATTTTACCCTATATAATTTGAGTTGCAGGAGCGTTGGCTGTTGCTCAAAGAATAACGGGTATATCAATTTATTATCAGGCGTGGAGTCTCGAAGTATGCGGCTGGTCCAGTTGTCACGTCACACCATCACCTTCCCGTCGCCGGAAGGTGCCCTGCGTGAGCCTAACGGTTTGCTCGCGCTGGGTGGCGATCTCAGCCCGGCGCGACTGCTGATGGCCTATCAGCGCGGTATTTTCCCCTGGTTCTCACCCGGTGACCCCATTTTGTGGTGGTCGCCCGATCCTCGCGCCATTTTGTGGCCTGATGCATTTCATATCAGTCGCAGTATGAAGCGATTTCATAAATCATCGCCCTATCGCATCACGCTGAATCACGCCTTTGGTCAGGTGATCGAAGGCTGTTCGGGCGATCGTGATGAAGGCACGTGGATAACGGAGAGCATCGTGCAAGCCTATCATCGCTTACACGAGCTGGGACATGCGCACTCCATTGAAGTCTGGTGCGGAAACGAGCTGGTTGGCGGCATGTATGGCGTGGCGCAAGGGGCATTGTTCTGCGGCGAATCCATGTTCAGCCGGGCGGAAAATGCGTCGAAGAGCGCGCTGCTGGTTTTCTGTCAGGCTTTTGCAGCCCACGGCGGCAAGCTGATGGATTGCCAGGTGCTGAATAGTCATACGGCGTCGCTTGGCGCAGTTGAAATCCCTCGTCGTGAGTATCTTGAACATCTCGCGGAGTTTCGGGCGCAACCGCTGCCAGGGCATTTCTGGGTACCACGCACGCTCTTTTCACCTGGAGCGTAAATGTTTCGGCACATTTTTTGTCAGGGTGATATAATTGTGCCTGAAGTCGTTTCTGCCTGTTGCCCCGCCATCGTTTCAGGAATATCCCCTCTACGTTTGCGCTCGTCACAGTCTTCATCTGTGGCAGACGGGTAATGCGCAAAAACGATCTCTTTTTTACCCTCCACGCCGGTATTAGGCCGAAAGATGGCGGGTAAATCTTTACTTAATGGCTGAATTTCGGCATTATCTTGCCGGTTCAAAACTATGGTAGTGATACCCCCCGAGGACTAGATGGCCAAAGAAGACAATATTGAAATGCAAGGTACCGTTCTCGATACGTTACCTAACACTATGTTCCGCGTAGAACTGGAAAACGGTCACGTGGTAACTGCGCATATCTCCGGTAAAATGCGTAAAAACTACATCCGCATTTTGACGGGCGACAAAGTGACTGTTGAGCTGACCCCGTACGACCTGAGCAAAGGCCGCATTGTCTTCCGTAGTCGCTAATCACTTTCAGGCCCTCATTAAGGGCGACTGAATGCATAAAGGTCGGGCATCCCGGCCTTTTTTGTGTCTGTTATTCAGTCGAGAATGATTTAGACAAAAAAACCGGGCAGTGCCCGGTTTGGTTTTGCATTTCACATCTTGCTAGTGTGCGGCTTCGGCTTTGCGTTTTTGCGCAGCCTGGAAGTCGTACGTCAGCGCGTTGTTTTTGGTATCGAGTGCGACTGTCACCTGCCCGCCGTCAACCAGCGAACCAAACAGCAGTTCGTTGGCGAGCGGTTTTTTCAGATTGTCCTGAATCACACGCACCATTGGGCGCGCACCCATCGCACGGTCGTAGCCTTTCTCGGCCAGCCAGTTGCGGGCTTCCTGACTCACTTCCAGCGACACGCCTTTCTGATCAAGCTGCACCTGCAGTTCGACGATGAACTTGTCGACAACCTGATGGATGACATCGGTCGACAGGTGATCGAACCAGATGATGTTGTCCAGACGGTTGCGGAATTCCGGCGTGAAGATTTTTTTAATCTCTTCCATCGCATCGGTGCTGTTATCCTGATGGATAAGGCCAATGGATTTACGCTCGGTTTCACGCACCCCGGCGTTGGTGGTCATCACCAGCACCACGTTGCGGAAGTCCGCTTTGCGCCCATTGTTGTCGGTCAGCGTGCCGTTGTCCATCACCTGCAACAATAGGTTGAAGACGTCCGGGTGCGCTTTCTCGATTTCATCGAGCAGCAGTACCGCGTGCGGATGTTTAATCACCGCATCCGTCAGCAACCCGCCCTGATCAAAGCCCACATAGCCCGGAGGCGCACCAATCAGGCGGCTTACCGTGTGGCGTTCCATGTATTCCGACATATCGAAACGCAGCAGCTCAATGCCGAGCGCTTTCGACAGCTGCACGGTCACCTCGGTTTTCCCGACCCCGGTTGGCCCGGCGAACAGGAAGGAACCGACCGGTTTGTGATCCTGACCGAGACCCGCACGGCTCATCTTGATGGCTTCGGTTAAGGCCTCAATGGCTTTATCTTGTCCGAAGACCAGCATTTTCAGGCGGTCGCCGAGATTACGCAGCGTGTCACGATCGCTCTGCGACACGCTTTTCTCCGGAATACGCGCGATACGCGCCACCACGGATTCAATATCCGCGACGTTAACCGTTTTCTTGCGTTTGCTGACCGGCATCAGACGCGCACGCGCGCCCGCTTCATCGATAACGTCAATCGCCTTATCCGGCAGATGACGATCGTTGATGTACTTCACTGCCAGCTCCACCGCCGCACGCACCGCTTTGGCGGTATAACGCACGTCGTGGTGCGCTTCGTACTTCGGTTTCAGGCCGTTAATGATTTGCACGGTTTCTTCTACCGACGGCTCAGTAATATCAATTTTCTGGAAGCGACGCGCCAGCGCACGGTCTTTTTCGAAAATATTGCTGAATTCCTGATAAGTAGTCGAACCCATGACCCGAATTTTACCGCTGGAGAGCAGCGGTTTAATCAGGTTTGCCGCATCTACCTGGCCGCCCGACGCCGCACCCGCACCGATGATGGTGTGGATCTCGTCGATAAACAGGATGCTGTTGGTATCCTGCTCCAGCTGTTTCAGCAGCGCTTTAAAGCGTTTTTCAAAATCGCCACGGTATTTGGTGCCGGCCAGCAGCGAGCCAATATCCAGCGAGTAGATGGTGCAATCGGCGATCACTTCCGGTACGTCACCCTGCACAATACGCCAGGCGAGACCTTCCGCAATCGCGGTTTTGCCGACGCCGGATTCACCGACCAGCAACGGGTTATTTTTACGACGACGGCACAGGACCTGGATGGCGCGTTCCAGCTCTTTATCGCGACCAATCAGCGGGTCGATGCCGCCTACGCGAGCAAGCTGATTCAGATTGGTGGTGAAGTTTTCCATACGATCCTCCCCGCCTGCTTGCTCTTCTGTATTCGGTTGACTTCCGGAGTCGGAAGACTGGGTTGGCTCGTCTTTACGCGTGCCGTGGGAGATGAAGTTCACCACATCAAGACGGCTCACTTCGTGTTTGCGCAGCAGATAAGCCGCCTGGGACTCCTGCTCGCTGAAGATGGCGACCAGCACATTCGCGCCGGTCACTTCGCTACGACCGGACGATTGAACATGGAAGACGGCGCGCTGTAATACGCGCTGGAAGCTAAGCGTCGGCTGTGTGTCGCGCTCTTCTTCACTCACGGGTAATACCGGCGTGGTCTGTTCGATGAAGGCTTCGAGTTCCTGACGCAGCGCCACCAGATCCACGGAGCAGGCTTCCAGCGCTTCGCGGGCAGATGGGTTGCTGAGCAGTGCCAGCAACAGATGCTCGACGGTCATAAACTCATGACGGTGCTCGCGCGCTCTGGCGAAAGCCATGTTTAAACTGAGTTCCAGTTCTTGATTGAGCATAGGCACCTCCCCCAATTTGAAGACCTGATATCAGGCCTGTTCCAGCGTACACAACAGCGGATGTTCGTTCTCTTTCGCGTACGTGTTCACCATCGCAACTTTGGTTTCAGCGACTTCGGCGGTAAACACCCCGCAAATCGCTTTCCCCTGATAGTGAACGGCGAGCATCAACTGCGTTGCACGTTCTACATCATAAGAAAAGAATTTCTGTAACACGTCAATAACAAACTCCATTGGCGTGTAATCATCATTAAGTAATAGCACTTTATACATTGACGGCGGCTGTAGCCCGTCGCGCACTTTGTCTTCTGCAAGCTGGTCGAAGTCCAGCCAATCTCGCGTCTTACCCATTGTCAGTGTTCATCTTTGGTTGCTGCTCCGGCGGGAAGCATCCCGTCGGGTTACCAGAGCAAGTTCAATTGAATCTACAGTAAAGCGTAGATAACTATCCTCTATTACTGCCATTCGCTATTCCTGCTATTCGCGACCTCTGTCACATTCCTTGCAATAGCGTTAACTGCTTCAAATTTTGATGCATTTTTCAGCAAACTTCGCACTCTGCCGCTTGACGCGTTGCCCGATTTCTCTAAATTGTACAGGCGAGAGTTGGCGAGGTTTTGAACAGCCCGCTGATTTCACCACCGGTTCTTTCCATCTGATTATAAAGATTCTCGAAGGATGTCGATGTATGGAAATGGGTACTGTTAAGTGGTTCAACAATGCTAAGGGGTTCGGCTTCATCTGCCCTGAAGGCGGTGGCGAAGATATCTTCGCTCATTACTCCACCATCCAGATGGATGGCTACAGAACGTTAAAAGCCGGACAACCCGTTCGGTTTGATGTGCACCAGGGACCAAAAGGCAACCACGCCAGCGTGATTGTTCCTGTTGAAGCAGAAACCGCCGCCGTCGCGTAGCGTTCCACTTCATTGTGTACATCCCGCAGTCAAAATGCCAGTCCTGTCGACTGGCATTTTTATGCCTGCTATTCCCTCGCCAGCGCATCCACCGGGTCAAGCCGGGCCGCATTGCGTGCGGGTAACCAGCCAAACAATACACCGGTCAGCGTTGAACAGATAAACGCCAACAATAGCGCCAATGGTGAAAAACCAATGCCCCAGTCAGGGAGGAAAAGCTGCAACGTGAACGCGATGATGAGCGAGAGACTTACGCCTAACGCCCCGCCGACCAGACACACCAGCACCGCTTCAATCAAAAACTGTTGCAGTACGTCGCTGGCGCGTGCGCCGACCGCCATACGGATGCCGATTTCACGCGTGCGTTCTGTGACCGACACCAGCATGATATTCATCACCCCGATGCCGCCGACGACCAGCGAGATAATCGCCACCAACGTTAAAAACAACTGTAGTGTATGTGTGGTCCGTTCGGCAGTTTTCAAGATACTGTCCATATTCCACGTGAAGAAATCCTTCTTCCCGTGGCGCAAATTGAGCAACCGCGTCAGCTGTTGTTCCGCAATTGTGCTGTCGTAACCTTCGTTGACCCGCACGGTTATCGAATTGAGCCACGACTGGCCCATCACGCGCCCCGCCATGGTGGTGTAAGGCAGCCAGACGCGTAGAATTTTGCTGCTGCCAAACATCGACTGTTTTTCATCTGCCACGCCGATAATGGTCGCGGGCATGTTGCCCACCAGCAGAATTTCGCCGACGACGCTGGCTTTGTGCGGGAAGAGTTGACGGCGCGTATTGCTATCCAGAATCACCACCTGCGCGCGGCCATTCAACTGCACATCGTTGAAGGTGTTACCTTCGCTAAAGGTCATGCCGTAGACGTTAAAATACTGCGAGCCAACCCCTTCGATGCTGGCGGAAACATCGCTATTCCCCACCCGCAAACGCAGACTTTTAGAGACCGCAGGCGTCGCTGAGCGTACCCACGGCTGCTTTTGAATCGCCAGCAAATCGTCGTATTTCAACGCCTGCTGGTATTGCGGATCGTCGTCACCGAAATCTTTGCCGGGATAAACATCAATCGTATTCGTGCCAATCGCCCGAATGTCAGCCAGCACCATCTGTTTCGCCGCATCGCCGACGACCACAATGGACACCACCGAGGTGATGCCGATGATTATCCCGAGCATCGTCAGCAGCGTGCGCATTTTATTGGCTGCCATTGCCAGCCAGGCCATCGTCAGCGCCTCTCGAAAACCGCTGATAAACTGACGCCAGCCCGATAACTCTTCGACAGCGGTCATTTTCTTCGCCGTCGTCATCGCCCCTTTTGGCGCAGGATTATTGATGATTTCGCCATCACGAATTTCGATAATGCGTTCGGCCTGCGCCGCCACCGCCGGGTCATGGGTGACAATAATCACCGTGTGCCCTTGCGATTTAAGCTGATGAAGAATAGCCATCACTTCTTCGCCGGAATGGCTGTCGAGCGCACCGGTCGGCTCATCGGCAAGGATCACTTGTCCGCCGTTCATCAACGCACGGGCGATACTCACACGCTGCTGCTGCCCGCCGGAAAGCTGCGACGGCTGATAATCGACGCGGTCGCCCATTCCGAGACGCTGTAATAGTTGCTGTGCCCGCTCAAGACGGCGCTTGCGTTCCGCCCCGGCATAAACCGCAGGCACTTCCACGTTTTGCGCCGCCGTTAAGTGCGATAACAGATGATAGCGCTGGAAAATAAAGCCGAAATGCTCACGCCGCAGACGCGCCAGCGCATCGCCATCCAGCGTCGCTACGTCGGTGCCCGCCACGCGATAAGTGCCACCGGTCGGTTTATCGAGACAGCCGAGAATATTCATCAGCGTCGATTTCCCTGAACCGGACGCACCGACAATCGCCACCATTTCCCCGGCGTTGATATCGAGCGTAATCCCTTTCAGCACGTCAACGCTGAGATCGCCAGAAGGATAACTCCGCCGAATATCACGAAGTTCCAGCAACGCCGTCATTTCGCCGCTCCGGGTTTGCCCTCACCGGTAATGATTTCGTCGCCCTCTTCCAGCCCTTTCACCACTTCCACATCGGTGTCGTTGCGCGAACCAATGGTGATTTCACGCTCTTTCACTTCGCCGTTACGCAATAGACGCACGTTGTAGCGGTTATCGCCCGTGGCATCGCCCAAAGCGGAAAGCGGAATACTCAACACGTTTGTCACACCGGAAAGCTGAATGTGAACCTGCGCGGTCATCTCCAGACGCAGCACGCCTTGCGGGTTCGGAACCTCAAAACGCGCGTAATAGAAGATGGCGTCGTTGACTTTTTCCGGCGTCGGCAAAATGTCTTTCAGCGTGCCTTCATAGCGGGTGAGCGGATCGCCGAGCACCGTAAACCAGGCTTTCTGGCCCGGCTTAAGATGGATCACATCCGCTTCGGACACCTGCGCTTTCACCAGCATGGTGCTGAGATCGGCCAGCGTCAGAATGTTCGGCGCCTGCTGTGCGGCAATGACCGTCTGGCCTTGCAGGGTGGTAATTTGCGTCACTTCGCCCGCCATCGGGGCCACGATGCGGGTGTAATCAAGGTTAGTTTTGGCGGTGTCGAGCGTTGCCTGATTGCGCTGGATCTGCGCGTCAATGGTGCCAATCTGCGCGTCTTTAACCGCCACATCGGTCGCGGTGGTGTCGAGATCCTGACGGGAAATAAGCTGCTTTTGCGCCAGTTGCAGGTTACGGGCGTAAGTGACCTGTGCCAGTTTGCGCTCTGCCAGTGCTTGTAAACGCTGGGCTCGCAACTCCTTCAGCGTTGCATCGACTTCTTTGATCTGGTTTTGCGCCTGCTCAGGGTCGATAACGCCCAGAAGCTGATCTTTTTTCACCTTATCGCCAATCGCCACCGACAGCGTTTTGAGCTGCCCGCTGACCTGCGCGCCCACGTCAACTTTGCGAACCGCATCCAGTTTACCGGTAGCCAGCACGTTTTGTTGCAGGTCGCCCTTACGCACAATCAACGTCTGATAGCTCGGCAGCGGCGCGTTCAGCGTTCGCCACAACCAAACGCCCACCAGCAGCGCTAACACCGCGAGGATCAGATAACTCTTTTTGCGCTTTCCCTTCAGCTTCATAAAAATCCTATACGTTTATCGTCTGCCATCGATTGTATCTAAACATGTCCTCAACGAAACCCTCTCATTTCAGGCAGCCGCTGCTTCGTTGTACCGGCGTTGAAAAATGCGTTGATAAAGTCGCCTTTTCACTCCGGCAGGGCTTTAACTATGTCACTCAACGCAGAACTTTCTTATTCAGAACAACCGATCCTAAAAAGCGGCTGGCAACTGTTTCGCCTGTTGAGTAGCGGCCAGTTGATGCCAGGACTTGCATGGAAAAATCCCGCTTATCGCCGCAAGTTTATGCTGCGATCGCTGGCGACGCCATTCACCACCGCAACCCTGCTCTCGCGCCTTGCCGTACAGCCGCAACTGCTTGAGATGCTGCAGATTCAGCCAGGCCTGCCATGCCGTCTGCATCGCCCCTGGTTATCAATGAATATGCCTCGCCAGAATGCCGCCGTGGCGCTGACCTCGCACTACCAGATGATGGCCGAGCGCTTACCAATGCAGGTGATGAATGCCTGGCTGAGCGGTCGGGGTATGACGCTTGCAACCCTGACCGGACGTGACGAGCAGATCTTTACCATCCGCCTGATTGCAGATGCGTTTCTCGATAAAGAAGGTGAAGCGACGCTGATATTCAGTGATACGAATAATACCGTGCTGGCGGTACTGACCTTTACCCTTTGCCTGTTCGAGGGGAAATCAACGCTGTACATCGGCGGCATGCAGGGTGCGAAATCTGACGTTCCACACGAAATGATTCAGGCGGCGACGAAATCCTGCAATGGGTTATTCCCGAAACGCCTGTTAGTGGAAGCGGCGATGGTGTTCGGCAAGGAGATGAATGTTGAAACACTCCGCGCGGTCAGTAACGAAACGCATATTTACCGCAGCATGCGCTACCGCCGTAAAAAGCAGGACAAGCTGCATGCGGATTACAATAGCTTCTGGGAATCAGTCGGCGGCAGCCTCGAGGCGAATGGCGATTATCGGCTCCCGCTGACAATGCCGCGTAAGCCGATGGAAGAGATCGCCAGCAAGAAGCGCGCCGAATACCGTCGCCGCTATGAATTGCTTGACGGTCTACAGGCGCAGACCGTCGCGGTGTGCCAGCGTTAATCTGCCCGCCCGCGTGCCAGCCACAGCACGCGGGAAAACATCTGACGTAACAGCGTCGGAACGGCTTCAATCCCCCGCCTTCCCGCTTCCATCGCCACTTCAATTGCCAGATCGGGTTTCGATGAACGGTGTATGGCTTTGATGATCACCCGTCGCATATTCATTGGCACGCCAACGGGGAGCTGCGCCACCCGGTGATAAACATCGTTAAACCCTTGCCGGTACATAAAGTGTTCCATATCCAGCGCAGGCAGCGTGGTGAGATGATGACGCTCCAACTCACGATCGTTGTTCAACAGGCCGCGCACCGTTGATGCATATTTTTTTCCGGCCTCATCGCCATCGACTAACACATGCCATTCGATGCCCATCCGGCGAGCAAACTTAATCAGCGGCTTGAGGCCAGACTGGGCAAACTCAATCACCTTAATGCCTTCCGCATCAAAGTGATGCCCGCACTGGCGCGCCAGTTCGTTTATAACCCAGGTTTCGGTTTCCCCCTCGACCAATAACCAGCAGCGGGAAAACAGCGACGACGCACGATTAAAGCGAATATGAAACGCGATACGACGCCCGTCCTCTGCGCTGAGGCCACCCGGCCCGAGCCGCCAGGTGGCGACACGTGAAGAGTCGCGCACCAGCCGACAGACATGCTCGACAGGCGTCATCGACAGCAGTTCACCCGAATTGGTGGTGGTGATGCGCTGGAGCGGCAGCAGATTCAGCAAATTCCACGCCACCGACAGCATGATCGGATGCAACCGTGTTTCCGGATCTTCCACCAGCAGCAACGGGCGCGCGTCTTTATCAAGGCGCACCGCCCCTTTGGCCTGCAACAGCGTAGAGAAAAGGCCCAGCAGGATAACGCGATGACTGCGCCCGCCAGGTTTGTCGATCATACGGTTGATAATATCGAGATAACGCCAGCTGCGTTGTTCATCATGGGAGCGACGGCGCATCAAACGATGACGTGATTCGGCGGTGCCCTGTTCAGAAAAATAGTGTTCCAGAAGCTGCACCATCGCCGACAGCCCCTGACGAATTTGTCCGTCGGATAAATTTTGTGGGCTGGCAACGAGTTCGCGGGAGAGCACATCGAGCTGGCGTGCTGTAATTTCAATATCCGGCACATTCGGCACCGTACCGTTACGAATGCGGCGCATAAAACGCGCATCACGCAGGCGCAAAACCGGCATGAGCCGCACCAGATGGCGCGCCTGAGCATCGATGTCGTCAAGCGGTAGCGCGCGGCCTGCACCATCGATAAAACTGCGCAGGGTCAGCACGCTGTCGTCTTCTGCCAGCTCACCTTCGAGCCGGTAATGGATCCGCTGATAACCATCATCACCTTTGACCCAACAGTCTTCCAAAGGGCGGTAACGGCGCACAAGATGGCGGCCCGGCTCCAGCTCACGAAACGTGAGAACGATATGCAGGTGATGTTCACGCCCCTGTACATCGCCGGGCGGAAACCAAAAATCTTCGCGAACGAAATGATAGAGACTGGATTCCGGCGATAATAATAGCGTCAGTGCATCCAGCAGGCTGGATTTGCCCCAGGCGTTCTCGCCTATCAATACATTGTTTTGTTCCAGCATCAACGATAACCGATTGATACCCCGAAAACCCACAATCTCAACTCTTTCGAGAAGCATACGCCCTCCGCCTGAAAACTTCCCTTTCCCTAACAGGAGTATAGCGACAGGCTTACAGGGGGGATACCCAGGAAAAAGTAATGTTATGACAAAAACGCCCGTGACTTTTTCTTATTGAAACTAATAGCCTTACACTTAATAAACCAGCGCAATAAATTTAATCTTACATACGATTTGTCTGTAAAAAAGTAAACTATACTCAAAACACTTCAGCTACGTACAAGGAATGACCAGACATTAACTTAAATCAAGGTTAACGGTTTTATTTAACTGGTGAAGGGATGGCGTTAGTTTCTAAAATAACGGTTCTTAATTATGTCGTCTTCCCTTTGTGGCGATAAATAATGTCCGGTGCAGGATTTCCTGACACCGTCACTGTTATTTTTTTGAGGTGGTTATGTTTAGAAAACTTGCTGCAGAATGTTTTGGTACATTCTGGCTTGTATTTGGCGGTTGCGGTAGCGCAGTACTGGCAGCTGGCTTCCCGGAATTAGGTATTGGTTTTGCAGGCGTCGCGCTGGCATTTGGTTTAACCGTTTTGACGATGGCTTATGCTGTTGGTCATATTTCCGGTGGTCACTTTAACCCGGCAGTCACTTTAGGTCTGTGGGCAGGCGGTCGTTTCCCAACCAAAGACATTGTGGGTTATATCGTGGCTCAGGTTATCGGCGGCATTATTGCTGCGGCGGTACTGTATCTGATTGCCAGCGGCAAAACCGGTTTTGACGCAGCAGCCAGCGGTTTCGCGTCCAACGGTTACGGTGAACACTCACCGGACGGCTACTCTATGCTGTCTGCTATCGTGATTGAAATCGTTCTGACCTGCGGCTTCCTGCTGGTTATCATGGGCTCTACAGACAAATTTGCACCGGCAGGCTTCGCGCCCATTGCCATTGGTCTGGCACTGACCCTGATTCACCTGATCAGCATTCCTGTCACCAACACCTCTGTGAACCCGGCGCGTAGCACCGCGGTCGCTATTTTCCAGGGTGGTTGGGCACTGCAACAGCTTTGGCTGTTCTGGGTAATGCCAATCATTGGCGGCATCCTTGGCGGCGTGCTGTACCGCACTCTGCTGGAAAAACGTGACTAATCCTCACTGAGTTTCCCGAAAGGCCCGGTACTCCCGGGCCTTTTCTTTTTCTGGTGGCTTTACTCCCTTCCGCGCTTTCGGTAGTGTCAGATGCGCTTTTACACTCTAAAGGACCGGGCCGTTCATGTTTTCGGGATTGCTGATTATTCTTGTGCCGCTGATTGCGGGTTATTTGATTCCACTTCGCCAGCGTCATGCGCTGCAGTTGATTAATCGCCTGCTGAGCTGGATCGTGTACGTCATTCTCTTTTTTATGGGCATCAGCCTGGCCTTTCTCGATAACCTGGCCAGCAACCTTCTCGCCATTTTCCATTATTCTGCTGTCAGTATTGTGGTTATTCTGCTGTGCAATATTATTGCCCTGCTGTGGCTCGAGCGAACCCTTCCTTGGCGACATAATCACAGCCAGGAGAAATTACCCTCACGCATCGCGATGGCACTGGAATCATTACAGCTGTGCGGTGTGGTATTACTGGGCTTTCTGCTTGGCCTTACAGGCTGGCCGATTTTACAACATGCCACCGAAGCCAGTGAATATACCCTGATATTCCTGTTATTCCTGATTGGTATTCAGCTTCGCAATAATGGCATGACCCTCAGACAAATTGTCCTTAATCGCCGGGGAATGATTGTGGCCGTTGTTGTCGCCGCGAGTTCATTAGCGGGCGGTGTTATCAATGCCTTTATTCTCGACCTGCCGCTGAAAACCGGTCTCGCCATGGCATCGGGCTTTGGCTGGTATTCGCTTTCCGGTATTTTGCTCACCGAATCTTTCGGCCCGGTGATTGGCAGCGCCGCGTTCTTTAACGATCTGGCGCGTGAACTTATCGCCATTATGTTAATTCCAGGCCTGGTGTTGCGCAGCCGTTCAACGGCGCTTGGCCTCTGCGGAGCGACCTCAATGGACTTCACGCTACCGGTCTTACAACGCTCCGGCGGGCTGGAAATTGTCCCTGCGGCTATCGTCCACGGCTTTATCCTGAGCCTGTTGGTGCCGCTGCTGATGGCGTTTTTCTCCGCGTAATACTCCCATGGCGGTAGAGCCTTCTGCCGCCAAAATTGCGTTAAATCAATCTCCCTTTAAATTGCCCGACAATTCTCTTTTCACCCTTCCACCACAGGCATACCCTTAAACATGTATTTCAAATATAACTTTAAAGGTGTGACCATGTTCTGTGTGCAATGTGAACAAACCATTCGTACTCCAGCCGGTAACGGTTGTGCTTATTCGCAAGGAATGTGCGGCAAAACCGCGCAAACGTCTGACCTACAGGATCTGCTGATCGCCACGCTGCAAGGGCTCTCTGCCTGGGCGCTGAAAGCCCGTGAGTTTGGCATCATCAGCCACGAAGTCGACAGTTTTGCCCCGCGCGCATTCTTCTCTACCCTGACCAACGTTAACTTTGATTCCCCCCGCATCGTCGGTTATGCGCGTGAAGCCATCGCCCTGCGAGAAGCGCTGAAAGCGCAGTGTCAGGCGAAAGACGCCACTGCCGCAGTCGATAACCCAATGGCCGGTTTACAGCTGGTGAGTGATGATCTGGGTGATTTACAGCGTCAGGCCGAAATGTTCACCCCAAACAAAGACAAAGCCACGATTGGCGACAATATTCTCGGTCTGCGCTTGCTGTGCCTGTACGGCCTGAAAGGGGCGGCGGCGTATATGGAACACGCCCACGTGCTCGGCCAATACGACAACGACATTTACGCGCAATACCATAAAATCATGGCGTGGCTCGGCACCTGGCCTGCCGACATGGAGGCGCTTCTGGCATGTTCGATGGAAATCGGCCAGATGAACTTCAAAGTGATGAGCATTCTGGATACAGGCGAAACCAACGCTTACGGTCACCCGACGCCAACGCAGGTCAACGTAAAATCCGTTGCCGGTAAAGCGATCCTGATTTCCGGCCACGACCTGAAAGACCTCTACAACCTTCTGCAACAAACCGAAGGCACCGGCATTAACGTGTATACCCACGGTGAAATGTTGCCTGCGCACGGTTACCCGGAACTGCGTAAATTTAAGCATCTGGTCGGCAACTACGGCAGCGGCTGGCAGAATCAGCAGGTGGAATTCGCCCGTTTCCCTGGCCCCGTTGTGATGACCTCTAACTGCATTATCGACCCTACCGTCGGCGACTATGACGATCGCATCTGGACGCGCAGCATCGTCGGCTGGCCGAATGTCAGCCATCTTGAAGGCGACGATTTCACTCCAGTTATCGAACAGGCACAGAAGCTAGCTGGCTTCCCGTATGATGAAATCGAACACCTGATCACCGTCGGCTTCGGTCGCCAGACGTTGCTCGGCGCGGCGGATACGCTTATCGATCTGGTCAGCCGTGAAAAACTGCGCCACATCTTCCTCGTCGGCGGTTGTGACGGCGAACGCACCGAGCGCAGCTACTTCACGGATTTCGCCACCAGCGTGCCGGACGACTGTCTGGTGATGACTCTGGCCTGCGGTAAATACCGTTTCAACAAACTGGATTTCGGCGACATCGAAGGCCTGCCGCGTCTGGTCGATGCCGGTCAGTGTAACGATGCCTACTCGGCGATTATTCTGGCGGTCACGCTGGCTGAAAAACTCGGCTGCGGCGTGAACGATTTGCCGTTGTCGCTGGTGCTTTCCTGGTTCGAGCAAAAAGCGATTGTCATTCTGCTGACCCTGCTGTCGCTCGGCGTGAAAAATATCGTCACCGGCCCAACAGCGCCGGGCTTCCTGACGCCGGATCTGTTGGCTGTGCTAAACGAAAAATTCGGTCTGCGTGCCATCACCACCGTAGAACAAGATCTGCAACAGATGCTGTGTGCGTAAGGAGAAAATAATGACGATGCCTACGGCTCAATGCCCATGGCGGATGCAGGTTCACCACATTCAGCAGGAAACGCCGGATGTGTGGACGCTGTCGCTGCTGTGTCACGACTCTTACTCCTATCGCGCCGGGCAGTATGCGCTGGTGAGTATTCGCAACTCTGCGGATACGCTGCGCGCCTATACGCTCTCATCCACGCCGGGTGTGAGCGAATACATTACGCTGACCGTTCGTCGTATTAATAACGGCGCAGGCTCTGAATGGCTAACCCGCGACGTTAAACGCGGTGATTATCTGTGGCTGTCGGATGCGCAAGGTGATTTCACCTGCGAAGACAAACCTACCGATAAACTGCTGTTGTTGGCCGCAGGCTGCGGTGTCACGCCTGTGATGTCGATGCGTCGCTGGCTGGCAAAAAATCGCCCGGAAACCGATGTACAGGTGATTTTCAGCGTCCGTTCGCCTGAGGATGTAATTTTCGCCGAGGAGTGGCGCAATTATCCGGTGACGCTGGTTGCGGAAAATAACGCCACGCACGGCTTTGTCGCCGGGCGACTGAGTCAGTCCATTCTGCAAAGCGTCCCCGATTTGGCCGCTCGCACCGTCATGACCTGTGGCCCTGCGCCGTACATGGAATGGGTGGAAGAGAATGTGAAAGCGCTTGGCGTCACGCGCTTTTACAAAGAAAAGTTCTTCACGCCTGTCGCCGAAGCAGCCACCAGCGGGCTGAAATTCACCAAGCTGCAACCGGCGAAGGAGTTTTATGCGCCGGTCGGCACCACGCTGTTGGAAGCGCTGGAAAGCAATAAAGTTGCGGTGAATGCAGCCTGTCGTGCGGGCGTTTGCGGCAGCTGTAAAACGCGCGTAGTCAGCGGAGAGTACAGCGTCAGCAGCACCATGACGCTGAGCGATGAAGAGCAGAAACAGGGTTATGTGCTGGCCTGTTCCTGTCATCCTCAAAGCGATTTGGTTCTGGCCTGATCAAAACGCCCGGCAAGCGCTCAGCGCCGCCGGGCATTTTTAATTGAGTGAAGACTGACTGCCGAACGCGTAACGCCCGGCTCCGAGACAAACTATCGCGAGCGCGGCGACAAAATAATACACCAGGCTTTCAATCGCCCAGGCCCCTACCGCATCCAGCGCGAAGGTTTTTCCTGTGCCGACCATCAGCCACGCCACCACCATCGTGAATGCCAGCACCAGCGCGGAAGGCCGCGTGAAAATGCCGAGAATAATCAGACACGGCGCAACCACTTCCCCCACTAACACACCGTAAGCAATAAACCCCGGCAACCCTTTCGCCACCAACATGGCGCTAATGCCATCCACGCCGTGAAACAATTTATGAAGTCCGTGAAACAGCATTAACCCGCCCACCGCCAGGCGCAGCAACAGCCTACCGAGATCGTCATACGATCGCGGTTTTCGGCTGCCCATTAACATAGATTTAACCATTTGAAGTTATTCCTTATTTTCCCTAAACCAAAATCAGCTTACGCCGAAGAATGATGCCAATAAACCTGCTGAAAATAAGGGGATTTAGTCGGGCACGCCAGTGAGTTTCATCTAAGCTTGTAAGCGGTATCACAAAAAGGAGAAGGAAACCCATGAAACAAACGGTTGCTGCTTACATTGCGAAAACGCTTGAACAAGCCGGGGTAAAAAGAATTTGGGGCGTCACGGGAGATTCCCTCAATGGGCTGAGTGACAGCCTGAACAAAATGGGCACGATCGACTGGATGGCAACGCGCCACGAAGAGGTCGCCGCCTTTGCCGCAGGCGCGGAAGCGCAACTGACCGGCGAACTGGCGGTGTGCGCTGGTTCTTGCGGGCCAGGCAACCTGCACCTGATAAACGGTTTGTTCGATTGCCACCGCAATCACGTGCCGGTGGTTGCCATCGCCGCGCACATTCCTTCCAGCGAAATCGGCAGCGGGTATTTCCAGGAAACCCATCCAGCGGAGTTGTTCCGCGAATGCAGCCATTATTGCGAACTGGTTTCTACGCCGGAACAAATCCCACAGGTGTTAGCTATTGCGATGCGCAAAGCGGTGCTTAACCGCGGCGTGTCGGTGATCGTGCTACCCGGTGATGTGGCGCTGAAAGCCGCCCCGGAATCCGCGACCACCCACTGGTATCACGCGCCGCAGCCCGTTGTGGTGCCGGAAATGGAAGAACTGCGTAAACTCGCCCAACTGCTGCGCTACTCCAATAACATCGCGCTGATGTGCGGCAGCGGCTGCGCCGGAGCACATAAAGAGCTACTGGAATTCGCCGCTAAGCTGAAATCACCGATCGTTCACGCCATGCGCGGCAAAGAGCATGTCGAATACGATAACCCTTACGATGTCGGCATGACCGGGCTTATCGGATTTTCTTCAGGTTTCCACACCATGATGAACGCCGATACGTTAGTGCTCCTCGGCACGCAGTTCCCGTATCGTCCTTTCTACCCGACCGACGCCAAAATCATTCAGATAGACATTAACCCCGCAAGCATTGGTGCGCACAGCAAGGTCGACATGGCGCTGATAGGCGATATCAAAGCTACGCTCGCCACCCTGATGCCGCTGCTGGAAGAGAAAACTGACCGGGCGTTTCTGGATAAAGCGCTGGAGCATTACCGTGACGCGCGCAAAGGGCTCGACGATCTGGCGAAGCCGAGCGAAAAAGCGATCCACCCGCAATATCTGGCGCAGCAGATCAGCCATTTCGCCGACGATGACGCCATTTTCACTTGCGATGTCGGCACGCCAACGGTGTGGGCCGCACGTTATCTGAAAATGAACGGTAAACGCCGCCTGCTTGGCTCGTTCAACCACGGGTCGATGGCAAACGCCATGCCGCAAGCGTTAGGCGCGAAAGCAACCATGCCGAATCGCCAGGTGGTCGCAATGTGCGGCGACGGTGGTTTCAGCATGTTGATGGGGGATTTTCTGTCCGTCATCCAGCTTAAACTACCGCTGAAAATCGTGGTGTTTAACAACAGCGTGCTCGGCTTCGTGGCGATGGAAATGAAAGCCGGAGGCTATTTGACCGACGGCACCGAACTGCATGACACCAACTTCGCCAATATTGCCGAAGCCTGCGGCATAACCGGGATCCGCGTTGAAAAATCTGCCGATGTGGATGAGGCGTTACAACGCGCATTCAGTATCGATGGTCCGGTGCTGGTCGATGTCGTCGTCGCGAAAGATGAACTGGCTATTCCGCCACAAATTAAACTCGAACAGGCCAAAGGATTCAGCCTGTATATGCTGCGCGCGATCATCAGTGGACGCGGCGATGAAGTTATCGAACTGGCGAAAACCAACTGGCTCAGGTAAAAGTATCCTTTTAATTAAAGACACAAAATCATTCATGTTGCATCAAGGCGGCAAGTGCGAAAATTCCAGGAGCATAGATAACTATGTGACTGGGATTTTCGCACGCAGCCAACACAGAGGCAGCGTGAAGGATGAAGTGTAAAAGGAAATGCCGTGATCGATTTACGTAGTGATACCGTTACCCGCCCGAGTCGCGCCATGCTGGAAGAGATGATGGCCGCCCCGGTCGGGGATGATGTGTATGGAGATGACCCAACCGTTAATGAACTGCAACGCTATGCGGCAGAACTCGGCGGTAAAGAAGCCGCCCTGTTTCTGCCGACCGGCACCCAGGCCAACCTGGTGGCGTTACTGAGCCACTGCGAGCGTGGCGAGGAGTATATTGTCGGCCAGGGCGCGCATAACTATCTGTACGAAGCCGGCGGTGCGGCTGTATTAGGCAGCATCCAGCCACAACCGATTGATGCCGCCAGCGATGCCACGCTACCGCTCGATAAAGTCGCTGCCAAAATTAAAGCCGACGATATTCACTTCGCCCGCACCAAACTGTTAAGCCTCGAAAATACCCATAACGGCAAAGTGCTGCCGCGCGAATATCTGAAACAGGCGTGGGATTTCACTCGTGAACGTGGATTGGGTTTGCACGTGGACGGCGCGCGTATTTTTAATGCGATTGTGGCGTATGGCTGTGAACTGAAAGACGTCACGCAATATTGTGACTCCTTCACGATTTGTCTCTCCAAAGGCCTCGGCACGCCTGTTGGTTCGCTGCTGGTCGGTAACGCGGATTACATCAAACGTGCCAACCGCTGGCGTAAAATGACCGGCGGTGGTATGCGTCAGGCGGGTATTTTGGCCGCTGCGGGCCTGTATGCTCTGAAAAATAACGTCCAGCGTTTACAGGACGATCACGACAATGCAGCATGGATGGCTGAGCAACTGAAAGAAATTGGCGCTGACGTAATGCGTCATGACACCAATATGCTGTTCGTGCGAGTGGGTGAAGAAAATGCGGCGGCGCTGGGCGAACATTTTCGTGCTAACGGCGTGCTGATCAACGCCTCGCCGATTGTGCGCCTGGTGATGCATCTGGACGTGAATCGTCAGCAATTGGCGGAAGTTGTCAGCCACTGGAAAACCTTTTTACATCGCTAAGGAGTGAGCGTGTCGCAAACAATTCTGGTGCTCGGCGCCAGCGGCTATATCGGCCAGCATCTGGTCACCGAACTGAGCGCGCGCGGATACACCGTGCGGGCTGCGGCACGAAACACGGATCGTCTGCAAAAACTGGCGCTGCCCGGCGTCAGCTGTCATCACGTTGATCTCAACTGGCCGAAAGAACTGCCCGCGCTGCTCGAAGGTGTGGATACGGTTTATTTTCTGGTTCACGGCATGGGCGAAGGCGGGAATTTTGTCGCCCATGAACGTCAGGTGGCGCTCAACGTGCGCGATGCCCTGCGGCAACAGCCGGTGAAACAGGTTATCTTTTTAAGTTCTCTGCAAGCGCCCGAAAATGAACAATCGGATCACCTGCGTGCTCGTCAAATAACCGGTGAGCTTCTGCGTGAAGCGGAAATCCCGGTGACTGAACTGCGGGCCGGTATTATCGTCGGCGCAGGTTCTGCGGCGTTCGAAGTGATGCGAGACATGGTGTATAACCTGCCGGTGCTCACGCCGCCGCGCTGGGTGCGCTCACGGACCACGCCGATTGCGCTGGAAAATCTGCTGCATTATCTGGTGGAGTTACTCAATCATCCGGCAGAAAAGCATCGTGTTCTGGAAGCCGCCGGGCCAGACGTGCTGAGCTATCAGGAACAATTCGAACATTTCATGCGTATCAGCGGTCGCCATCGCTGGCTGATCCCTATTCCCTTCCCCACCAGTTGGATTTCGGTGTGGTTTTTAAATGTCATCACCTCCGTACCGCCGACGACGGCCAAAGCGCTGATCCAGGGTCTGAAGCACGATCTGCTGGCGGACGATCGTGAACTGCGTGAGCTTATCCCGCAAAAATTGATCTCTTTTGACGATGCCGTGCAGAGCACGTTGAAAGAAGAAGAGCAGTTGATGAACTCCAGCGACTGGGGTTATGACGCGCAGGCGTTTGCCCGCTGGCGGCCTGAATATGGATACTTTCCTAAACAGGCAGGCTGTACCGTCAAGACGTCCGCCAGCCTCGAAGCACTGTGGCAAGTCGCCAACCAACTCGGCGGTAAAGAGCGTTATTTCTTCGGCAATATCCTGTGGGATATTCGCGCCTCGCTGGACCGCATGATCGGGCATAAGCTCGCCAAAGGCCGTCCGGAACGTGACATGCTGGAAACCGGTGATGCGGTAGATAGCTGGAAGGTGATCATCGTCGAGCCGCAGAAACAGCTGTCATTGCTGTTCGGCATGAAAGCGCCGGGCCTCGGACGTCTCACTTTTAGCCTGAAAGATAAAGGCGATCATCGCGAAATTGACGTTCGCGCCTGGTGGCATCCGCACGGTATGCCAGGCTTATTCTATTGGTTGCTGATGATCCCGGCACATCTGTTCATTTTTAAAGGCATGGCCAGGCGCATGGCAAAACTCGCCGAAGAAATCACGCATAAATCAGCAAAATGAGAATTTTTCTTCGCAGTTTCCCATTGCAACTCAGCGTAATTCACGGAAAAATGCGCACGAAATTCTTTTCAGACACAGTGGATTGATATGAAGGTACTGGTCACCGGGGCCACCAGCGGTTTAGGCCGCAACGCGGTGGAATATCTGCGCCGTAAAGGCATCAGCGTCAGAGCAACCGGTCGCAACGAAGCGATGGGTCGACTGCTGGAAAAAATGGGCGCTGAGTTTGTCCACGCGGATCTGACCGAGCTGGTATCTTCACAGGCGAAAGTGATGCTCGCCGGCATTGATACGCTGTGGCACTGCTCCAGTTTTACCTCCCCGTGGGGCACCCAGAAAGCCTTTGATTTAGCGAATGTTCGCGCCACCCGCCGCCTGGGCGAATGGGCCGTGGCCTGGGGGGTGCGCAATTTCGTGCATATATCATCACCGTCGCTCTATTTTGATTATCACCATCACCGTGACATCAAAGAGGAGTTCCGCCCTCAGCGTTTTGCCAATGAATTTGCCCGCAGCAAGGCCGCAGGCGAAGAAGTGGTTGAGCTGCTGGCGCAGGCGAACCCGAATACCCGCTTTACCGTTTTGCGCCCACAAAGCCTGTTCGGGCCACACGATAAAGTGTTTATTCCGCGTCTGGCGCAAATGATGCACCACTACGGTAGCGTGCTGCTGCCGCGCGGCGGTGCGGCGCAGGTGGATATGACCTATTACGAAAACGCCGTTCATGCGATGTGGCTCGCCAGCCAGCCGCTGTGTGATTCACTGCCCTCTGGGCGAGTCTATAACATCACCAACGGCGAACCGCGCAGCCTGAAAAGCATCGTGCAGAAACTTATCGACGAGCTGGATATCCCATGCCGCATCCGTTCGGTGCCTTATCCGATGCTGGATATGGTGGCCCGAAGCATGGAGAAGTTTGGCAATAAAGCGGCAAAAGAACCGTCGTTCACCCATTATGGCGTGTCGAAGCTGAACTTTGATTTCACCCTGGATATCAGCCGCGCCGAGCAAGAGCTGGGCTATCAGCCCATCGTGACCCTCGATGAAGGGATCACGCAAACGGCCCTTTGGCTGAAAGATCACGGCAAGCTGCCGCGTTAACCGTCAGCCCTGACCGTATTTTTCCAGCAGCGCTTCGGCGATGGCCTGAGTTTCAGCATCGGCCACGCCGTCCCAACGAGACTGACGGAAGTGCATCTGGAAGGCCATGATCACCCGTTTTTTCTGGGTGTAGCTCATGCCGGGCGTCACCTCATAGCCATAGCGTGACAGCAAATCCAGTACCGAGAACATCGCTACCGGCTGCGATGGTGCGCGTCCGTTGAGATAAAATGCTACCCGACTGGGTTCCGGCCACGCACCGATTCCCTGCTGCGCCAACTCGCGCCACGGAAACTCGGGGCCCGGGTCGTCTTTACGCTGCGGGGCAATATCCGCATGCGCCACCACGTTCTGCGGCTCAATGTGATACCGGGCAATGATGTCTTTCGCCAGTGGGATCAGCGCGTTAATTTGCGCCTCGGCAAACGGCGTGAAGCTTTTCACCCCCGCCGTTTTCTGCCAGCCGTGATTTTCCAGCTCGATACCAATCGAGGTGTCATTTATACGCGTAGCCCCACGCCAGAAACTGACGCCAGCATGCCAGGCCAGGTCCTGCTCCGGTACAAGTTGCCAGATGAGCGGTTTGCCCTTGCGCATCGGCGGAACTTCCGGGATCAGATAATGGGTGCTGACCTCTCTGCCCGTCAGCGTATCGAGCGAGTTCTCAAAATCACCTGCGGTGTAATGAATGACCAGCACTTTGATGCGCGGGTACGCGTTCGGGGCAGGATGGTTGGTGTCGAGCAAGTAGCCCGGTTTGCTGACGATGCCCTGCCGCGCGGCTTCTTTCTCACCGGAGCATCCCGCCAGCAACAGCGCCAGAACAAGGGGGAGTAAACGCTTCATCGACGGACTTTAACGGCGGTGCCGCTCACGCTGACCATCAGCATACTGCTGTCTTTGCCGACGGTTTCATAATCGATGTCGATGCCGACTACGGCATCCGCGCCCAGCGCTTTCGCCTGTTCTCCCAATTCTTTAAAGGCGATTTCACGCGCTTTGCGTAGTTCTTTCTCATACGCGCCAGAACGGCCGCCAACGATATCGCGGATCCCAGCGAAAAAATCACGGAAGATATTCGCGCCCAAAATGGCTTCGCCCGTCACTACGCCGCAGTATTCCACGATGGTTTGCCCTTCCAGGGTCGGTGTGGTTGAAAATTGCATTCGTCCTCCTTCTTCAATACCTTAGCTCGGTTAATCAAACACATTATCGTCCCGATACGCTATGCTTGAAAACATCTAAATACCGTAGTCAGTCTATAAGGAAATCACTCATGCGCTATTCTGCCGCTGCACTTCTTGTCCCTTGCGCACTTCTGCTCAGCGCCTGTACCACCGTCACGCCTGCCTTTAAGGACATCGGTACGCGTTCAGGCTCTTGCATGGAAGGCGGCCCGGACGCCGTCGCCCAGAAATTTTACGACTATAGCATCCAGCACCGTACTACTGATTTGACTGCTCTGCGTCCTTATCTGAGCGATGACCTCGCGAAAGTGCTTAACGATGCGAATAACGATCCGAACAAGCGTGCCCTGTTGCAGCAAGAACCGTTCTTCAGCCGCTCAACGCCACCTGACAGCGCTGATGTCGCGAGCAGCTCGACCATCCCGAATACCGATGCCCGTAACATTCCGCTACGCGTTGAACTGAAACAGGGTTCGGACCGCTGGCAGGATGAAGTCCTGATGATCCGTGAAGGTCAGTGCTGGGCTGTAGATGACGTACGTTATCTCGGCGGCACAGTCCACGCCCCGGCGGGTACGCTGCGCCAGACGCTCACTAAGTAAAATCTCCCTCTAATCACTCAGGGTAAATGTCTGGCATTCTGTGACGAATGCCGACATTTATTCCTCCGCCCCTGCACCCTCGCTATTTTGTGCTAACTTTAAGTGTAAACACGGTTTACATATAAGTTTTAACGCAGAAATATTGCATAACTATTCTGTGAACGTTACTATTTGCGGCCTCAATAGCTATCGGTGTCAGATTTCCCGGATGAGTATAAAACTAGAAGGCATTAACTGCTTTTACGGCGCACATCAGGCGCTGTTCGACATCAATCTGCATTGCCCGCAAGGTGAAACGCTGGTACTGCTAGGCCCAAGCGGCGCGGGAAAAAGTTCGCTATTGCGTGTGCTTAACCTGCTGGAGATGCCGCGTTCCGGCACGCTTGCTATTGCTGGTAATCAGTTCAATTTCAGCAAACCCCCTTCCGAGAAGGCTATCCGCGACTTGCGTCAAAACGTCGGGATGGTCTTCCAGCAGTACAATCTGTGGCCGCACCTGACCGTGCTGCAAAACCTGATTGAAGCCCCTTGCCGCGTGCTCGGTTTATCCAAAGAGCAAGCGTTGGACCGTGCTGAAAAACTGCTGGAGCGTCTGCGCCTGAAACCCTACAGCGACCGCTATCCGCTGCATTTGTCCGGCGGTCAACAGCAGCGAGTGGCGATTGCCCGTGCGCTGATGATGGAACCGCAGGTTCTGCTGTTTGATGAGCCAACCGCCGCGCTTGATCCGGAAATCACCGCCCAGATTGTCAGCATTATTCGCGAGCTGGCGCAAACCCAGATTACCCAAGTGATCGTCACCCATGAAGTCGAAGTGGCGCGTAAAACCGCCAGCCGTGTGGTGTATATGGAAAACGGTCACATCGTCGAACAAGGGAACGCGGACTGCTTTGCCAATCCGCAGACCGAAGCCTTTAAAAACTATCTTTCACACTGATGTTTTCAGGAACAATGACAATGAAAAAAATCGTGATTGCCGCGCTGCTTGCAAGCGTCAGCCTTTCTGCCGGTGCCGCTCAGACTATTCGTTTTGCGATGGAAGCTTCTTACCCTCCGTTTGAATCCATGGATGCCAGCAATAAGATTGTCGGCTTCGATGTGGATCTGGCGAACGCACTGTGCAAACAGATTGACGCCACCTGTACGTTCACCAATCAGGCGTTCGACAGCCTGATCCCAAGCCTGAAATTCCGTCGTTTCGACGCCGTGATTTCCGGAATGGACATCACGCCAGAGCGTGAAAAACAGGTGCTGTTCACCCAGCCGTACTATGAAAACTCCGCGCTGTTCGTCGGCCAGAAAGGCAAAGTGGCAGACATCGCTGGGCTGAAAGGCAAAAAAGTCGGCATGCAAAACGGCTCTACACACCAGAAATTCATCACCGATAAGCACCCGGAAATCACCGTCGTGCCTTACGACAGCTATATGAACGCCAAGCTGGATATGCAGAATGGTCGTATCGATGCGGTCTTCGGTGACACCGCCGTGGTGACCGAGTGGCTGAAAGCCGATCCGAAACTGGCCGCTATTGGCGATAAAGTGACGGACAAAGACTACTTTGGCACTGGCCTCGGTATCGCCGTGCGTCAGGGTAATGCCGATCTGCAACAGAAGCTGAATACGGCGCTGGATCAAGTGAAGAAAGACGGCACTTACCAGACCATCTACAGCAAATGGTTCCAGAAGTAAGCCTTGATGAACGAAATGTTTCCATTAGCAAGTGCCGCCGGGATGACCGTCGGCCTTGCCGTTTGTGCTCTGGCGATTGGCCTGGTACTGGCGATGATCTTTGCGATGTGGGAGTCAGCTAAATGGCGTCCTGTCGCGTGGGTCGGCACCGGTCTGGTCACCGTTCTGCGTGGATTACCGGAAATTCTGGTGGTCCTGTTCATCTATTTTGGCTCGTCGCAGTTGCTGCTTCTGCTTTCGGATGGCTTTACGTTAAACCTCGGTTTTGCGCAAATCCCGGTTCAGGTGCAGATTGAAAACTTCGACGTCAGCCCGTTCCTCTGTGGGGTGATTGCACTATCCCTGCTTTATTCCGCCTACGCCTCGCAGACGCTGCGCGGTGCGCTGAAAGCGGTGCCGCAGGGCCAGTGGGAATCCGGTCAGGCGCTCGGGTTGTCCAAAGCGGCAATCTTCTTCCGTCTGGTGATGCCGCAAATGTGGCGTCATGCGCTGCCTGGGCTCGGTAATCAGTGGCTGGTGCTGCTGAAAGATACCGCGCTGGTGTCGCTCATCAGCGTGAACGATTTAATGTTGCAGACTAAAAGCATCGCCACCCGCACTCAGGAACCGTTCACCTGGTACATCGTGGCGGCGGCAATTTACCTCGTTATCACCCTGCTCAGTCAGTACATTCTCAAACGCATTGACCTGCGCGCGACTCGCTTTGAACGGAGACCAGGCTGATGCTTGAGTATTTACCCGAACTGCTGAAAGGGCTGCACACCAGCCTGACGCTGACCGTCGCGTCTATTGTGCTGGCGCTAATTATGTCGCTGATTTTCACCATCATCCTGACGCTGAAAACGCCCGTGTTGGTGTGGATTGTTCGCGCCTACATCACGCTCTTTACCGGCACGCCGCTGCTGGTACAGATCTTCCTGATTTACTACGGCCCGGGCCAGTTTCCGCAGTTGCAGAACTATCCGGTGCTGTGGCATCTGTTGTCTGAGCCGTGGCTGTGCGCCATGATTGCCCTCTCGCTTAATAGCGCCGCCTATACCACGCAATTGTTCTATGGTGCGATCCGAGCAATACCGGAAGGCCAGTGGCAATCCTGCGGCGCGTTGGGGATGAGCAAGAAAGATACGCTCGCCATTTTGCTGCCGTATGCGTTTAAACGCGCCCTCTCCTCGTATTCCAACGAAGTGGTGCTAGTGTTCAAAAGCACCTCGCTGGCCTACACCATCACATTGATGGAAGTGATGGGTCACGGACAACTGCTTTACGGACGTACCTACGATGTGATGGTGTTCGGTGCCGCCGGTCTGGTGTATCTGGTGGTCAACGGCCTGTTGACGTTGATGATGCGCCTTATCGAGCGTAAAGCGCTGGCGTTTGAACGCCGCAACTGATCCTGCATAAA
Source organism: Scandinavium sp. (assembly GCF_036271055.1). Taxonomy (GTDB): domain Bacteria; phylum Pseudomonadota; class Gammaproteobacteria; order Enterobacterales; family Enterobacteriaceae; genus Scandinavium. The sequence goes on from NZ_DATBBJ010000059.1 coordinate 147,887, forward strand.
ATATCGACAACAAAGCGGGCTATCACCAGACAGCCCGCTTTTTTTTTCAATCGACAAAATATATTTAATCAATTTAATTGCATATAAATTCACAAAATGGCAAGGTTATTCCTATACCTTACACGGGGCACAACATCATAAGATTGACCGACGGGAGTTTTACCATGAAGAAACTTATTCTGGCTGCACTGCTTGCTACTGTTGCCGCAGGCGCTAACGCGGCAGATAAAATCAGCTTTGGCGTCTCCGCCACCTATCCACCGTTTGAATCCCTCGATGCTAACAACCAAATCACCGGTTTTGATATCGATTTGGCGAAAGCGTTATGCAAACAGATCCAGGCGAATTGCACCTTCACCAATCACGCTTTTGACAGCCTGATCCCGTCGCTGAAATTCAAAAAATATGATGCCGTCATTTCCGGTATGGACATCACCCCTGAGCGCAGCAAGCAGGTGGCGTTTACCGACCCGTACTACGCCAACTCGGCGCTGGTGATTGCGAAAAAGGGTGAGTTCACCTCTTTCGAGCAGCTCAAAGGCAAGCGTATCGGCATGGAAAACGGGACAACGCACCAGAAATATTTGCAGGACAAACACCCGGAAGTGAAAACCGTGGCCTATGACAGCTACCAGAATGCGATTATCGACCTGAAAAATGGCCGTATTGATGGGGTGTTTGGCGATACGGCGGTGGTGAATGAATGGCTGAAAACCAATCCACAACTGGGCACGGCAACACCGAAAGTGACCGATGCACAATATTTTGGCACCGGCCTGGGCATCGCGGTTCGTCCGGATAATAAAGCCCTGCTGGAAAAATTGAATGCCGCGCTGAAAGCAATTAAAGCGGATGGCACATATCAAAAAATCAGCCAGCAGTGGTTCCCGCAGTAAGTTTGGTTTCGCCCGGCGGCGCAAGCTTGCCGGGCCTACAACACCCTCGGGTTTGACCACCGTTTAGAACCGGTAAGCGAAGCGCCACCGGGCAAAAAGCGGCTTATCGAACCTTTACAACGGCACAAAGAAGCGGAAACAGGCCCCTGCCGTTACATCCATTAAACGAATACCCCCGCCGTGTAACTCAAGCATTCGACGCACAATCAACAACCCCAGCCCGCCTCTGTCTTCACGCGCGCTTCTCGCGCTAAGCGCTGAAGGACGCTGGAACAATTGTTCGCGTAATTCCTGTTCAACACCCGGTCCGCTATCTGCCACTTCTACCTGCAGTTGCGCATTTTCCTGCCAGACGCGCAGTTGGATCGTGCCACCCTGTGGCGTATGGCGCACGGCGTTATCGAGAAGATTGGTTACCACTCGCTCAATCATCGACACATCAGCATTGACCAGTGGCAATAAGCGCGGCATCTCAACTTGCAGTTTCAATTTACGAGTCTCGATGGCGAGATCAAATTTCTGCGCCACATCCTGAATCAGCTCACCGATCGCAAAACGTTCCAGTTGTGGCTTGATACCACCATGCTCCAGTTTCGCCAGTTCGAACAACTGCTGCGACAGATGACGTACTTTATGCCCTTGACGCAGTGCAATGGCAAGATACTGACGGTTATCCTCCGGGGAAAGCGTGTCAGCTTTCATCGACAACGTTTCCAGATAACCGAGCAATGACGTCAGCGGCGTGCGTAAATCATGTGAAATATTGGCGATAAATTCGCGGCGTTGGCGATCGCTGTCAGAAAGCTCATCCCATTGGCTGGCGATTTTGCGGGCTAATTCGATAAAGGTGTTGTGCAGAATAGCCACTTCATTGGCCGCTTCAGCATCTGGCGTTTGTTGCGCCAACTGTTTAATGGCACTGATGCTGTCTTGATCCAGCCCACGCACATCCGCGGTAAGCTGTTTCACCGGGCGCGTCACGCAATACCAAACCATCACCCCCGCCAGCGTGCCAAACAGCGCCACCAGCAACAATGACCATAGCACGGTGCTCCATAGGGCTTTCTGCCAGGCGCTATCAGAAAGCGCATTTAAGTCTTCACCCTGCAAAATAATATACAGATAGCAGTGCAGTTCACCGTTCAGCCTGACGGGTGCCACGCTGAACACTTTCTGTTTTTCCAGACTGCGTGGATCGTCACCAAATATCGGCCACGCCGCGCCGCCCAAAAAGGTTTGTAACGGCGCGATATCGATTTTCTGTCGTTTGACGTGCCCTTCCGGCGCAGCGTCTGCCAGCAAATCCCCTTCGGGAGAAACCAGATACAGCTCAACGCTTGGGTTCAGCGTCATCAGGCGGCTAAACAGCGTTTGTAAGGCCGGGCGATTGACCTTGCCCTCTTTATCAAACAGCTGTTCGCTGTTCACAATTTGCTGTGCAAGACCGGCCGAAAGCCGCTGCACCATCGCACTTCCGTACTGAGAGGTGCTGTAAAGTTGCACGCTACACGCCGCCACCGCGCACATCAGGAGTATGGCGGTAAACACCAGCGTCAATCGCTGGCTGAGGCTTAAACGACGGATCATGGCGTGCCCTCGGTTTTCGTGCTGGCGAACTTGTAGCCTTTGCCCCAGACAGTGAGAATAATTTCGGGCTCGGCGGCATCCCGTTCAATTTTGATGCGCAGCCGGTTAATGTGCGTATTGACGGTGTGTTCGTAGCCTTCATGCTGATAACCCCATACGCGGTCCAGCAATGACAAACGGGAAAACACTTCGCCCGGATGGCGAGCGAACCAGTACAACAGGTCAAACTCACGCGGCGTTAGCTCGATTAATTCATCGCGCAGACGCACTTCGCGGGCCAGCGGATCGATACTCAGCCCATGGCAGGTAATCAACCCGCCTTCCATGCGGATGTTTTGCCCCATCGCCTCCTGGCGGCGAAAAAGCGCTTTTACGCGCGCGATCAGTTCCAGCACCGAGAAAGGTTTCGGCAAGTAGTCGTCGGCCCCCATTTCAAGGCCCAGCACGCGGTGCGTTTCACTGGTGCGCGCACTGATGATGATCACCGGTAAATAGCGCGTCATCTGGCGAATACGACGACAAATCTCCAGGCCATCGACGCCCGGGAGCATCAAATCAAGGATCACCGCATCCCACACCTGTTTTTCTAGCTGTACCAATGCCTGATTGCCATCTGCTTCGTGGACAATCTGATAACCCTCATCCTGTAGGTTCAGTCTCAGCAGCGTGGCGATATCCTGATCGTCTTCCACTAGCAGTATTTTCTTTGGGTTATTCATCGCTTTTCACCAACAGTATTTTATCCAAGCTTAACGCAGCAAGCCGCCGTGAGTTATCACATTTTATTTAAACTTCCGTGAGGATGTGGTGACCAATGGCAGCGCATGCTGAGGACATATCATTCACGGAGAGACGACCATGTCTTCAGAGCGTTCCAAAACGATTCACCCTCTATGGGTGCGCTGCTGTCACTGGGTTAATGCTATCGCCATTGCGGGGATGATGTTCAGCGGCTGGCGCATCTATAACGCCTCTCCCCTGTTCGATTTTACGTTTCCACGAGAAATCACCCTGGGCGGCTGGCTTGGCGGCGCATTGCAGTGGCACTTCGCGATGATGTGGGTGCTGGGCATTAACGGCGCAGTCTACCTGACGCTCGGCGTTATCAGCGGTCGTTTCAAACGTAAATTCTTTCCGTTATCTCCCCGCGAACTCTTTAACGACTTGCGTCAGGCACTGCGTGGCAAACTCGCGCACGCCGATCTCAGCCACTACAACATGGTGCAGAAACTGGCCTATGTCGGGGTGATTCTGCTGGGTATCGGGCTGGTGCTTTCCGGCCTCGTGTTGTGGAAATCGGTACAGTTTCCGCTATTACGCGAGTTATTGGGCGGCTATGAAACCGCGCGCTATATCCACTTTTTCTGCATGAGCGCGATGGCACTGTTCGTGGTTATCCATTTGCTAATGGTGCTGCTGGTTCCACGCACTTTACTCGCCATGCTGCGGGGCCGTTAAGGAGAACATTATGAAAAAGCCGACTTTTCTTTCTGAGAGCGATGCGCGAGATTTCGTTAAAGACGCCGAAAAATTACTTCTTCCGGACAGACGTCGCCTGCTGCGTCAGGGGCTGACACTCGGTGGCGTGATGATGCTGACCGGCTGCGATATCAGCGATAACGAAAGCGTAGAAACGGCACTCTCCCGCATGTCCCGCTTTAACGATCGCGTGCAGGGGTTCCTTTTCAGCCATCACAATCTGGCCCCGGAATACAGCGAATCTGAGATTACTCGCCCTTTCCCGTTTAACGCCTTTTACGGCCCGGAAGACATTCCGCAGGTTGATGGGCGCGACTATCAATTAGCCATTAGCGGCCTGGTCAGCCAGACCAAAAGCTGGACGCTGCCGGAGCTGTATCACATGCAGCAGGTCAGCCAAATCACGCGACATATTTGCGTCGAAGGCTGGAGTGCCATCGGCAAATGGGGTGGTGTGCCGTTCCATCAATTCTTAAAGCTCATTGGTGCTGATACGCGCGCAAAGTACGTCAGCTTCCGCTGTGCAGATGACTATTACACCAGCATCGATATGGCGACAGCGCTACACCCGCAAACGCTGCTGGCGTTGACCTGGGATGGTCAAATCCTGCCGCCCAAATATGGCTTCCCGATGAAAATCCGTATCCCGACCAAGCTCGGATACAAAAACCCTAAACACGTTTTATCCATTGAGGTCACCAATCGGTTCCCTGGCGGCTACTGGGAAGATCAAGGCTACAACTGGTTTGGTGGCAGTTAAAACACGACGCAGTCCACAACGTAAAAACGAGGAATGACCATGAAAAAATTGATGCTTGCAGCCGCTGCCGTTTCCGCCCTGATGATGTTCAACGTTCAGGCCGCCGACAGCATGAGCAAAGACAATATGTCCAAAGACGGAATGGCGATGTCTCACGATGGCATGGCAAAAGATGGCATGGCGAAATCGCACGATAAAATGTGCAAAGACGGCATGTGCAAAGACGGAATGAAAAAGGATGAAATGAAGAAGGACGAGATGAAAAAAGACAGCATGGGAAAAATGGATAACATGTCAAAAGACGGCATGAAAAAAGACGCGATGAGCCATTAATCCGTCAGTCAGCCGGGCCGCACGTTGTTTGCCCGGCCTGTCGCTCCCTTGTAAGCCGGGTCAGGCGTAGCCGCCACCCGGCTTTTTCTATCTGCGGACCAGTAAAGTCAGCACTTCATAGTGCGCGGTATGCGGGAACATATCGAACAACTGCACGCGTACCACACGGTAATCCGTTAAATGCCCAATATCCTGTGCCATCGTTTTCGCATTACAACTGGAATAGATAATAAACGGCGGTGCCATTTCGCTTAGATAATCACACAGCGCTTTGCCAATCCCCCTGCGCGGCGGGTTCACCAACACCAGTTCGGGCACGGCGTCTTGTGCGGTGGCGAACTGGGTTGAATCCAGCGCCTGAAAATGCAGATTGTGTAACCCCAATTCCGCTGCCGATTGTTTTGCGCAAGCGATGGCTTCCGGCGCAATTTCTATCCCGGTGAGTTTCATTTCTGGCGTCGCGCAGTGCAGACCAAAACCGCCTACACCACAAAACAGATCCCACATATGCTGCACCGGCAACTCGCGCACCCAGTCGCGCGCGGTAGCGTACAGTTGGCTGGCAACGGAGGGATTGGTCTGGAAGAAACTTTGCGGACGGATCCACAGCGGCACGTCGTTAAAACGCTCGGCCAGCGCGTGTTGTTCGGTCAGGAAAATTTCCTGCTCGCCTTCCATGATCGCCATATGCACCGGCTGAATGTTCACCGAAATCACTTTCAACTGCGGCAACTGCGCCTGCAACGCCGGAAGCGCGGCGCGGAATTGTTCCAGCTTGGCGTCTGAACGCAGCACAAAACGCAGCATCATTGCGCCGTCGAGCTGGCTTTCAGTCAGCAGCAAATATTTCAGCTCGCCACGTTTGCGAGCGACGTTGTACGGCGTCAGCCCTGCACGAGCGATAAAGGGTTTCAGGGCGGCAAATACAGGGGCAAACGATGCGGGATACAGCGGGCAATCACATAAATCTTCCGGCGTGCCATCGCGGTGCAACATGCCGAGCAGCGGTTTTTCTACGCTGCCACTGACCACCATTTTGGCTTTATTGCGAAAACCCGTCTCAGGGCCACTGACCGGAGCGCACCACGACTCTACCGCCGAAGCGGACAGCAGTTGCTGAAGATCCGCCATTTTGGCGGCAAGCTGTTCGGATACCGGCTGTTCGAGCCACTGACAGGAGCGACAGCGAGCGGCATCATAGAGTGCGCACTGCATAGATTGACCTTTGATATTTCAGGGTCCGGGATTGTAGCACCGTTATCGCAGACGGAAAAACCGGCGGCTGGAAGCCGGCACAAAAAGCAGCAACAGCACCAGAATATCCGGCAATTTTTGCATCACAAGCGAGCGGAATATTTCCCGTTTCGACTCACCCGCAATGCTGAACAGTTCAGGATAACCATAGCCTAGTGACGCGGTCCACAGATAACCCGCGGCGATCACCTGCGTCAGCAAATAGAGCCAGCGCGCCCAGTTTCGCCCTTTTACCAACGAAAACGCACACCAGATTTCAACGAACACCAACCCCAGACTCGCCATAAAGACCAGCGTCAGTGCCCAGGTTTGTACGCTGCGACGGACGAACTCCACCATGCCCATTGGACCAAGCAGATTCAAGAGCATGATTAAATCGAGAGCACGAATCAAAATAATAGCGAGCGCCGCCACCTGCACCAGCGCAGGAACGTTCAGACGGGCATGAGAATGTGACGTTTTAGAAAAAAATCGCAATTGTGGCCTTCCATGAAAACGTCTCCCCGGGAACGCCGAGGAGACGATGACACAACGCCAGTGATTTTATGCGGTTCAGCCGCGTCTTGCACGCTGGATATCGCGCACACGCTGCTTTTCAGACCTTGCCATGAGAAACCAGGCGATTAAACCAACAATTCCCACAACGCCGAGGATCAGCGTCGCCAGGGCGTTAATTTCCGGATTGACCCCCATTCGTACGCTTGAGAACACCAGCATCGGCAATGTAGTCGCCCCCGGCCCGGAAACGAAGCTGGCGATAACCAGATCATCAAGCGACAGCGTAAACGCCAGCAGCCAACCGGAGATCACGGCGGGCATGATCATCGGCAACGTGATGATGAAAAAGACTTTCAACGGCGTCGCGCCGAGATCCATCGCCGCCTCTTCAATCGAACGATCCAGTTCACGCAGTCGCGACGAAATCACCACCGCCACATAGGCGGTACAGAACGTGACGTGCGCCAGCCAAATGGTGAACATGCCGCGTTCCGAAGGCCAGCCCGTCGCATTCCCCAACGCCACAAACAGCAACAGCAACGAAAGACCGGTTATCACATCCGGCATCACCAGCGGGGCGGTAATCATAAACGCAAAACCGTTTGATCCACGGAAGCGCCCGAAACGCACCATCACGACGGCGGCAATAGTGCCGAGGATCGCCGCCATCGTCGCCGCACAGGCGGCAATGGTCAGGCTTAATCCTACGGCGCTCATCATCGCGTCGTCGTGAAACAATTCGCCGTACCATCGAGTTGACCAGCCCGCCCACACCGTCACCAGTTTGGAGCTGTTGAACGAGTAGATAACCAGCATCAGCATCGGCGCGTAGAGGAACGTGAAGCCGAGCACCAGAATCAAAATGCGCCACGGTGAGCGAACGACAGGTAAATTGTTCATCCGTGATCCCCCATCTGTTTTTGCTGATGTTTGTGGAACCACATGATCGGTACAATCAGCAGTAACAGCATCACCACAGCCACGGCAGACGCCACTGGCCAGTCACGGTTGTTAAAGAACTCCTGCCACAACACGCGCCCAATCATGATGCTGTCTGGTCCGCCGAGCAGTTCCGGGATAACAAACTCCCCTACCGCCGGAATAAATACCAGCATCGACCCGGCGATAATCCCGCCTTTGGTCAAGGGTACAATCACGCTAAAGAAGGTTTTCAGCGGCCTGGCACCGAGATCAAGCGAAGCTTCCACCAGCGAATAATCAATTCGCGTCAGCGCGGTATAAATCGGCAGCACCATAAAAGGCAAATAGGCGTACACGATGCCGATATAGACCGCCAGGTTGGTGTGCAGGATCTCCAGAGGCTGATCGATAATCCCGGTCCAGATCAGGAAATTATTCAGGATGCCATTACTTTTCAGGATCCCCATCCACGCATACACGCGGATCAGGAATGACGTCCATGAAGGCAAAATCACCAGCAGCAGCAAAATATTACGCGTAGACGGTTTGCTGTGCGCCACCGCCCACGCCAGCGGATAACCGAGCACCAGACAGAAAAATGTTGAAATCGCCGCCACCTGAAGCGACTGCAAATAGGCTTCGTAATAGAGCGGATCGCCCGTCAGTTGCAGGTAGTTCCCGATGTTGAGCGTTAATGTCAGCTGATCGTCAGCCCAATCAAAAAGATTAGTATACGGCGGTATCGCCCGCGCCAGATCGGCGAAACTGATTTTAAAAACAATCAGGAACGGCAGTAAAAACAGCAGAATAAGCCAGATGTACGGTAAAGCGATCACCAGCTTGCGCCCGTGCTTCATCTGCATTTTCGCCAGCCACACAGACACACCGCCTGGCTGTCTTGGGCGAACCGGAGGTTCTAATGTACTCATCGCGCCCTCCCCTAAACCGTCAGGACCACACAGCTGTCGGCATCCCAGCACAGACGCACTTCATCGCCCCAGGTCGGCTGACCTTTGCGATAACGGTGTTCATTCTGTAACTGAGCGCTGATCATCTGGCCGCTTTTCAGGCGAACGTGATAAATCGACAAATCACCGAGATAGGCGATATGCACCACTTCGCCGACCGCGAAGTTATAGCCATCGGCTGGCGGCTCTTCGCAGAGCATGATTTTCTCCGGACGCAGCGCCACATACACCGGCACGTTATCCACCACCGAAGTGTCGACATCCACTTTCAGGGGATGCACCAGGCCCGGCGAATCAATCACCAGTCCGTCTTCCTGACGGTCTTTCAGCAGCCCTTCGAACACATTCACTGAACCGATGAACTCCGCGCTATAGCGGGTGGTCGGGTGCTCATAAATCTCTTCCGGCTCGCCAATCTGCACAAACTTACCGCGGTTCATGATCGCGATACGCCCGGCCATGGTCATTGCTTCTTCCTGATCGTGCGTCACCATCACGCAAGTCACGCCGACGCGTTCGAGAATATCCACCACTTCGAGCTGCATCCGGTCGCGCAGTTTTTTATCCAGCGCGCCCATAGGCTCGTCGAGCAGCAGTAATTTCGGGCGTTTTGCGAGACTACGGGCCAATGCCACACGCTGACGCTGCCCGCCCGAAAGCTGGTGCGGCTTGCGTTTGGCAAACTCCTGCATGTGCACGATGGCAAGCATTTCGCTGACTCGCGCGGCAATTTCCGCTTTCGGCAATTTGTCCTGTTTCAGGCCAAAGGCAATGTTTTGCTCAACGGTCATGTGCGGGAACAAAGCATACGACTGGAACATCATGTTAATTGGGCGCTGGTAAGGCGGGACGTGCGACAGATCAACGCCATCGAGCATGATTTGCCCGGTGGTGGGCGTTTCAAACCCGGCAAGCATACGCAGCAGCGTCGATTTCCCGCAGCCCGACGCGCCGAGCAAAGCAAACAGTTCGCCTTTATAAATAGTGAGGCTGACGTCATCCACAGCATGCTGCCCGTCGAAAGATTTAGTCAGATTGCGGATTTCAAGCAGCGGGGTTAGCGCTTTACGCGTTTTCGCCTGTGGGCGTGGGATAGCATCGTTCACGGTGTTGCTCTCCGGCAAAAAAACATTTGTATGGTCCGGTGCCATACAAAGAACTTCACAGTGCAGATGCACTGACCTGGTGCGCTTTATGCTTGCCGGGCGGCACTTCATTTGCCCGGCCTACGCCACTTTGTAGGCCCGGTGAGCATCGCGCCACCGGGCAAGTCAGCCTTACTTACCGCTTTTCACCGTGGTCCACGAACGGGTGACGACACGGTCAATTTTTGGCGATAACACAGATTGGGTGAACAACTTCGCACGCACATCCGCTGGCGGATAAATGCCTGGGTTGTCACGCACTTCGGCATTCAGCAGCGGTGTCGCGGCTTTGTTAGCATTAGCGTAATAAACATGATTACTGATGTTCGCCACCACATCCGGGCGCAACAGGTAGTTCAGGAACTGATACGCTTCGTCGGTATTTTTCGCATCCTTAGGAATGGCGAACATATCGAAGTAAACCATCGCCCCTTCCTTCGGAATGGTGTAGGCAATGTTCACGCCATTTTTGGCTTCTTTCGCGCGGTTAGCCGCTTGCAGGATATCGCCCGACCAGCCAATCGACACGCAAATGTCGCCATTCGCCAGATCGTTAATGTATTGAGAAGAGTGGAAATAGCGGATAAAAGGACGCAGCTTCAACAACAGATCGTTGGCGGCCCCGCTGTAATCTTTCGGGTCTGAACTGTTAGGATCTTTGCCGAGATAATGCAGCACAGCGGCATAAACTTCGCTTGGCGCATCCAGGAACGAGACACCGCAGCTTTTCAGTTTTTCGAGATTTTCAGGCTTCAGGATCAGATCCCAGCTGTTCACTGGCGCATCTTTTCCGAGTGCGGCTTTCACTTTATCGACGTTATAGCCAATGCCGGTGGTGACCATCATGTACGGAATACCGTATTTATTATCGTGGTCGTTTTGCGCAACTAACTTAAGCATTTCCGGATCGAGGTTTTTGTAATTCGGCAATTTGCTCTTATCAATCGGCTGGAAAATACCCGCCTGCGCCTGACGCTCAAGGAATTGCGACGATGGCACCACCAGGTCATAACCGGTGCTGCCCGCCATCAGTTTGCCTTCCAGCACTTCGTTGGAATCAAACACGTCATACACCACTTTAATGCCGGTTTCTTTGGTGAAATTCGCCAGCGTGTCCGGGGCGATATAATCAGACCAGTTATAAATATGCAGCGTTTTTTGTTCAGCGGAGAGCGCACCTGCGGAGACTGCCATCAGCGCACCCGCCACCAGACCCGTTAACCATTTCTTGCTCAAAGCGGTCATATCTCTTTTCCTTCTCAACGTCCGTTAACATTTGGACCAAAATATACGCACATCGATGCATGCAAAATTCATGCATATTTTGTCAGTCTGCAAAGAAAAGGAGAAAGTTTCTCTCCCGGCCGGCACTGCTGGCGATCGCCTCAGGATATTACGCGCCGCATCCCGATAAACGCAGTGTTTCACGCGCCCTGTTAAGGCTTCGCAAGAATAACTTTAGCCAGGGTTCGCGGCTATAGCTCGGGTTAAAAAACGCCTTTTATCAATTTTTTATGCAAGATCACTTTATTGCATAAGCCATCAATGGCTTTGGAGTGGTGAATAATTCTTTAAGAAGAGGTTAACGGCAGAATATTGATGGGTTTTACGCAGCCGCCCGGGTGGCGACTGCGTGCATTGCAGCGGAATTTAGTGGAGAAAGTGGAATGTTGTCTCTTCGCCAATCTGCTCTTCATCTTCCTCTTCGTCGCCTTTAAACAGCAACTGATGGGAAGCGGCTTCGAGGATGACCATCGACACCTGTTCTTCGCTCTGACGGAAGAACCATTCAAACTGCTCGTAGGTCACGCCTACAGTCACCGACAGCGACTGACACACGACCAACTTAGGCAGGTTATCATCCTGAATATCGAGGAACGCTTTCACCGTCAGCGAACTGGCATTGATAGAGGAGAGGTCACCCGCCAGCGCCAACAACGCAGAAGGCTTCACTTCCGCCAGCGCGGAGAACAGCACCACGTTATCCAGTAAATCGAGTTTAGCGTCGAAAATGCCCTCAAAATTCTGCATATGCGGCAAGTGCAGGGCCTGACAGGTATCACACTCATAGAAGCTGATGCCCATTTCGTCGAGCCATTGACGTAGCGTATCCAGACCCGGAACGACGAGTGAATCCATAAACCGTGAAACCTCTTGCTGTGAAATAAAAGCGTAACCTGAATGAAACGCGTAACAGGTTACGCAAAAACGCGCTCAGATGCTATGAAACAGGTGAAATCCTGTGCTATCCACCCGTTTTTAGGCAAAAGCCTGGCCGGGCGTGACGTTCGATCCATTGGATCATTTTGCCCGCGATATCGACGCCAGTGGTTTTCTCGATCCCTTCTAGCCCCGGCGAGGCGTTCACTTCCATCACCAAAGGCCCGCGGTTGGCACGTAGAATATCCACCCCGGCAACATCAAGCCCCAGCGTTTGTGCGGCCCTGATCGCAATATCGCGTTCGAGTGGCGTGATGTCTGCCACCGCCGCCACACCGCCGCGATGCAAGTTCGACCGGAAATCGCCCTCTTTTGCGCGACGTTCAATCGCCGCTACCACTTCGTCGCCCACAACCAGACAGCGAATGTCGCAGCCTTTGGCTTCCTGAATATATTCTTGCACCAGAATGTGTGCGTTCAGCCCGCGAAACGCATCGACCACACTTTCAGCCGCCTGTCGCGTTTCAGCCAATACCACGCCAATGCCTTGCGTGCCTTCTACCAGCTTCACCACCAGCGGCGCACCGCCAACCATGTCGATCAGATCACGGGTATCATCCGGTGAATGCGCAATGCCGGTGATCGGCAAATCAATCCCCTGCCTCGCCAACAATTGCAATGAACGCAACTTGTCGCGAGCACGCGTAATAGCGACGGATTCATTAAGCGGATAGCTGCCGAGAATTTCAAACTGGCGCAGCGCGGCAGTGCCGTAGAAAGTGATGGCGGAACCAATACGCGGGATCACCGCATCAAATTGCGGCAGTTGACGGCCTTTGTAGTGAATCGACGAAGCCGCCGGGCTGATGTTCATATAGCAGGAAAGTGGATCGAGAATTTCGACCTGATGGCCGCGCTTTGCGGCGGCCTCACGCAGACGTTTACAGGACCAGAGGGTTCCGTCTCGGGACAAAATGGCTATTTTCACCCTGCACCTCACTGTGACCGCCTGAATAGCGGACAGACATTATATCTGTCGCTTCTTCTACCGGATAGCCCAGCCCTGCTTGTGCAGGTAGTCGAGAATAAACGGACGCGACTCTTTAACGATAGTGCGACGGATATGATCGCTCCAGGTATCTGCCCGGGTGTTGCTGCCGCGTGAAAGATAGTAGTTGGCTATCTCTTCGTCATAGCGCGCCAGCTCTGCTTTATCGACCGGCTGATAATGATTTTCGTGCACCACAATGCTGGCAGGCAGACGCGGCTTCACATCCGGATGGTCAGCGGGCCAGCCGAGGCACAGACCGAACAACGGCAGCACGTGTTGCGGCAATTTCAGCAGTTCAGTCACCGCTTCAATGCTATTACGGATCCCGCCGATGTAGACGCCGCCCAGACCCAGCGATTCCGCCGCAACCATTGCATTCTGCCCCATCAGCGCCGTGTCGACGGCTCCAAGCAGCAACTGTTCCGCGCGGCCTAAATGGGCGTCCGGGCAAATCTGTAAATGACGGTTAAAATCGGCGCAGAATACCCAGAACTCGGCGGCCTGTGTCACGTGCTGTTGTCCACCAGCCATCGTCACCAGCTGTTCACGCATCTGCGGATCGGTTATGCGAATAATAGAACTGCATTGTAAAAAGCTGGAGGTCGCAGCGGCCTGCGCACTGGCGATAATCGCCTCACGCTGCGCCTGCGTTATCGGTTCATCAGTGAAATGGCGAATGGAACGGTGGCTTAAAAGCAAGTCAATGGTCGGCGTCATCACGTTTTTCCTGGTCAGGCAAAGTCGGTTTATCGTTACGTTGCATCAGCTGTGGGGCAATGGTGTGTGCCATGCCGCGAAACAGCGCAACGGCGGCGGGAAGCATCAATACGATCCCCGCAAAAATCATTATTACTCCGGCCATTGGGCTTGCGAACGGCGCGGGCAAAGTGACGTAGTGTTTGAGTGAAAGCCAGGCCAGCACCAGCAGGACCATGCCAATGGCTTCGAGGATCAACACGCTTTTAGGCATTGAGCCGAGTGTGCGCATAGTCAGTCTCCGGTCGTCGAGTATAGCGGGGAGGATAGCAACTGTGTTTAGCGAAACAAGTCTTAAGGAATCAGAACGAAAGGCAGAACCTTCTTTCCACACATCGCCGAGACGGGCATCATAGCGTCATTCGCCGTCAGGCTAAGTTTCAGGAGAGAGAACAATGTTTACCGTTATTTTTGGTCGTCCGGGTTGCCCATACTGCGTTCGCGCGAAAGAACTGGCAGAAAAACTGACCGCCGAGCGTGATGATTTTAACTTCCGTTATATCGATATTCATGCCGAAGGGATCAGCAAAGCCGACCTCGAGCAGACCGTAGGCAAGCCTGTAGAAACCGTACCGCAGATTTTCGTGGATCAGACTCACATCGGTGGTTTTACCGAATTTGAAGCCTGGGCCAAAGAGAACCTCGGTCTCTACGCTTAAGTCTCTACGTGGGCGTTAACCGCGCCCACGCCTCGCCTCAATCAACCCGCTAATAAACAAGAAAAACAGCGCACCCAGCGCACACCAAAACACCGCACTGAAAATCCACGCCAGTTCCTGCAAAAACGATCTGTTCGAAAATATCCAAAACCGCATCACCACCAGACAAACCGGTGTCGCAAGGATCGCGCCCAATAAAGGCACCAGCACCCGCTGTTTCGACGACATAAAACTCGCCACGGCACCAGGGATAACAAAGAACAACAAGCCCAGTTCAGGATGTCCAGACGCGCGAATAGCGCCTTTCATATTCAGTAACAGAAAAAGGCACACCACAATAAAGAGGACAAAACAGCAGATAACGCCCGCCCAACCTCGTTCAGATCTCAAAATTCCTCCTGACTTTGTCTCTATCAACCTTCAATTACGCCCAGTTGGATAAAGTTTCCGGCATTCCCTGCCGTCAAGCACCTACATAAGGACAAACGATTGTGACTAGCCGCAGCTATCAGGAACGATTAAACTAGCGGCCTTAATTAGATGGTGAAACAGGCTGCTGTATTATTGATCTTAGCGAGCAGCCGGGGAAAACATTAGCCCAAATTACCATTCCTTTCAACAACTTACTCGTAAACAAGAAGTTAGCTTCCGTGAATATAAACGTCGCAGACTTGTTAAATGGGAATTACATCCTGTTATTATTTGTTGTACTGGCATTGGGCCTGTGTCTGGGCAAAATACGCTTAGGATCCATCCAACTCGGTAATTCCATTGGCGTTTTAGTGGTCTCTCTGTTATTAGGCCAACAACATTTTAGTATTAACACTGATGCGTTAAATTTGGGCTTTATGCTGTTTATTTTCTGTGTCGGCGTCGAAGCGGGACCTAACTTTTTTTCCATATTTTTTCGCGATGGCAAAAATTATCTGATGCTGGCGCTGGTGATGGTCGGCTCAGCGCTGGTGATGGCGCTAGGACTTGGCAAACTATTTGGCTGGGATATTGGCCTTACCGCCGGGATGCTGGCGGGTGCGATGACCTCCACGCCGGTTCTGGTGGGTGCAGGCGATACGCTGCGTCACTCCGGCATGGCGGGCAACGAACTGGCCTCTGCGCTCGACCATCTGAGCCTCGGTTATGCCCTGACTTATTTGATTGGCCTGGTCAGTCTGATCGTCGGCGCGCGCTATCTGCCCAAACTCCAGCATCAGGACTTGCAGACCAGCGCCCAACAAATCGCGCGCGAACGCGGCCTGGACACCGATTCCAACCGTAAAGTTTATCTGCCCGTTATTCGTGCTTATCGCGTCGGCCCGGAGCTGGTCGCCTGGACCGATGGCAAAAACCTGCGTGAGTTGGGCATTTATCGCCAAACCGGTTGTTACATAGAACGTATTCGCCGCAACGGTATTCTGGCGAACCCGGACGGCGATGCAGTGCTGCAAATGGGCGATGAAATTGCGCTGGTGGGCTACCCGGACGCACACGCCCGTCTCGATCCCAGTTTCCGTAACGGCAAAGAAGTCTTTGACCGCGATCTGCTCGACATGCGTATCGTCACCGAAGAAGTGGTGGTCAAAAACCACAACGTCGTCGGCCGTCGTCTGGCGCAAATCAAACTCACCGACCACGGTTGTTTCCTTAACCGCGTGATCCGCAGCCAGATTGAAATGCCGATTGACGACAATATCGTGCTAAACAAAGGCGACGTGTTGCAGGTCAGCGGCGATGCCCGCCGTGTGAAAACCATCGCCGACCGCATTGGCTTCATCTCGATTCACAGTCAGGTGACCGATCTGCTCGCCTTCTGCGCCTTCTTCATTGTGGGCCTGATGATCGGCATGATCACCTTCCAGTTCAGCTCGTTCAGCTTTGGCGTTGGCAACGCGGCAGGTCTGCTGTTCGCCGGGATCATGCTCGGATTCCTGCGCGCCAACCACCCAACGTTCGGTTATATCCCGCAAGGCGCGCTAAATATGGTGAAAGAGTTCGGCTTGATGGTGTTTATGGCAGGCGTCGGTTTAAGCGCAGGCAGCGGCATCGGTCACGGTCTGGGAGCCGTCGGTGGCCAAATGCTGGTCGCCGGTTTACTGGTGAGTCTGGTCCCGGTGGTTATCTGCTTCCTGTTCGGTGCATACGTTTTACGCATGAACCGCGCAATGCTGTTTGGCGCAATGATGGGGGCGCGTACCTGTGCACCCGCAATGGAAATCATCAGCGATACCGCACGCAGTAATATTCCGGCACTGGGCTACGCAGGCACCTACGCTATAGCTAACGTGTTGTTAACCCTGGCGGGTACGTTGATTATCGTCATCTGGCCGGGACTAGGATAAATCGGAAGAATGCAATAAGCAGAAAAATAAACTGTGACGCGCAGAACTTTTTGAATGGGCGTCAGTCATAAGTTATGCCACTGCTTTTCTTTGATGTCCCCATTTTGTGGAGCCCATCAACCCCGCCGCTCTTCGGTTCAAGGTTGATGGGTTTTTTGTTGCCTGAAATTCACTATCCTTTTTTATCAATGCCTTAAAATGGATCACCACGCCCCCTCTTCCCTCACCATATGTACGATATTGCAC
This sequence comes from Scandinavium sp., assembly GCF_036271055.1. Classification (GTDB taxonomy): domain Bacteria; phylum Pseudomonadota; class Gammaproteobacteria; order Enterobacterales; family Enterobacteriaceae; genus Scandinavium. Next base: position 164,936 of record NZ_DATBBJ010000059.1, read on the forward strand.
GGACTCATGATCCAGCCGCCTTTAAAGCCCTCGGGTAGCGGTTCAACGGTGTCACAGCGAATCACGCCCTGTTGTTGGAGGCGCTTTTCTGCCTGCGCAAAGTCCGGCGTATAGAGTTCCAGCCAAATTTCGGCCTGACTCATGGCTGGAGCTTCATCAATCCACAGCCTGTTTGGTCCGAGGATAAAACCCGTCGCGGGTGCTTTATCTGTGATTTCCTCAAGCCCAATCGTGTTGCGGTAAAAATCGAGCGTCTGTTGGTATTGGTGCGACGGCACTTTAAGCGCGATATCGATTCCACCATTCATTGTTGTCTTCATTCGTATGCCCTCAATTTAAGTGAGTCATTTTCGTACAAACGAACTTTCAGTATGATGCAGGAATTTCCAACTTACCCTTCATTCAGGTAGACCGTTTCGTTTATCTTCTTACCCGTTACACTTAGCCTATTATCAGAGTGAACAGGAATCATTATGTCCAGGCAATGTAGAGTACTCACCATCGCAGGCGTGCTCATTCTTGCAATTTGCTTACCGACAGGACTCAGCATTTGGCTGACACATCGTCAGGCCGAAAAACAATTTGCGCAGAATGTCGATACTTACGCATCGCGTGTGCTGGTCAGAACGAAATCCATTGTTTCGCAGGCCGCGACGGCACTCTCCGAAGCCAATAACTGGCAAGGCAATCCTTGTAGCCCGGAACACTTGCAGTTGATGCGTCAAGTCGCCTTCTCTCATAGCTATATTCAGGAAGTTGTATGGCTTGAGAATTCGGTCGCGAAATGCTCATCAATGCAGAGTATCAGCCTTCCTGTGACTTTTCCGGCGCCTATGCGTATCACCCAAAATGGCGAAAGCGGCTGGTATACCACCGTGAATGATCTGGGGTTAGACCACTATATGGTGGCATTAGGGCTGGGCAATTCTGTCGTCATGATCAACCCGGATTCATTTATTGATGTAGTGCCCCAAAGCGCAGCACCGATTGATTTGGCGATTGTTGGTTTAAAAAATGACACCATTTTTTCATCGAGTCATCACCTTGATACGGCCATTTTAAAACGCCTGAAGCAGCAATCAGCCCCCACACTCCATATCAATCATTCTGTGTATACCATCCGGTACTATCATGACCTGAATCTGGCGATCGTCAGTTGGTCATCGGTGGTTCCGATTGATAAATTCTGGTATCAACAATTGATGATTTGGTTGCCATTCAGCGCACTACTGAGCCTGCTGAGCGTGTTGTTGCTGATTCGCTTACTACGCCGATTAAGGTCTCCTCGCTTTCAATTGGAGGATGCCATGGCTGCAAAAGAGATCTGTGTTCACTACCAGCCGATTGTCTGCCTCAAAACGGGAAAAATCGTTGGCGCAGAAGCATTGTCACGCTGGAAATTAGCCGATGGTTCTTTCCTTTCGCCCGATATTTTTATCCCATTAGCGGAACAAACAGGGCTAATTACGACGTTAACGGAATATATTGTCACCAACGTTTTCAACGATCTCGGCAAATGGCTCCATAAGCATCCAAATATGCATATCTCTATCAACCTTGCGCCTGAAGATCTCGACTCAACGGCACTTCATGAACTCATTCGACACAATCTGCAATTATGGAAAGTTCAGCCTTCGCAAATCGCGCTAGAACTCACCGAACGACAGTTTGCGGCGCCAGAGATCAGCCAGCCGCTCATTGCCGCTTATCGTACTGAAGGACACTCCATTTATCTGGATGATTTTGGAACCGGATATTCCAGCCTGAGTTACCTGAAAGACCTGAATATTGACGTGCTCAAAATCGATAAGTCATTTATCGGCACCCTCAAGCATCAACCGGTTACACCCCATATTATTGAAATGGCGAAAACACTGCAGATGGAAATGGTCGCAGAAGGCGTTGAAACAGACGAACAACGTCAGTGGCTGTCTGAACATGGAGTACAGTTTGGGCAAGGTTGGTTATTCAGTAAAGCACGCCCTAAAACGGAATTTATCCTGTGGGCCGAAACGAATTTAAAAGACGCCTCTGCCACGTAACAGTGGCGGTTAAATCGCCGCAATTCTCCCCACCATCTGGCGGATCTCTGCTTCGCCTAGCGGCGCGCGGTCAGTCACAAAATGTAGCGTCATCCCTTCGATAAACGCGTCCAGCGCGCGGGCCGTTGCCGGGTCGAACCATTGTTCCAGTACCTGCTGGCTGCGCTGCATCCAGTTTTGCATGACGTTTTTCAATGCCGGTTTGCAGCCGACAAACGCATATAGCTGATACATCAGTTCCATATTGCGGGTCGTCGTCACCTGAGCACCGAAAATCAATTGCGTTATCGCATCGCACGCCTGCTGCGGCGAAGTCACCTCAGCAAAAAACGCCTTATATTGAATCAGCATTTCGTCCGTAAAACTGGTAAACGCCTCTTCGAGCAGCGCATCTATGCCACGGAAATAATAGGTCATTGAACCAAGCGGCACATCAGCACTGCTGGCAATTTTACGGTGCGTCACCGCCTGAATACCGTGGCGGGAAATGGTCTCCAGCGTCGCGTTTAGGATCCTTTCACGGCGATGCGGATCGTTCGGTCTGCGAGCCATACATTTTCCTTCTGCTGTTTGTGTACAAATGTACACAAGCTTGCTAGTGTTGTCTCTCCCTCTTTTTTACAGGCAGTTTACGGATGACGTCGCTTTCCTCCCGCCGGGCCCTGCAGTTGCGCATGTGGGCGCTGTTTATGTTCTTCTTTTTGCCGGGCCTGTTGATGGCTTCGTGGGCCACGCGTACGCCCGCCATCCGTGACATTCTCTCCGTTAATACTGCCGGAATGGGCATCGTGCTGTTTGGCCTGTCGATTGGGTCGATGAGCGGCATTCTCTGTTCCGCGTGGCTGGTGAAGCGTTTTGGCACACGGAAAGTCATTCGTACCACCATGTCCTGCGCGCTGGTTGGCATGGTAATGCTCAGCCTGGCGCTGTGGTGTGCTTCGCCGCTGTTTTTCGCTATGGGTTTAATGGTGTTTGGTGCCAGTTTCGGTTCTGCAGAAGTCGCGATTAATGTCGAAGGCGCAGCGGTAGAGCGCGAGATGAACAAGACCGTGCTACCCATGATGCACGGTTTTTACAGCCTCGGCACGCTGGTTGGCGCAGGTATCGGCATGGCGCTGACGGCGTTTGGACTTTCCGCAACCCTTCATATTCTGCTCGCCGCGCTGGTGGGCATTGCGCCTATCGTTATCGCCATCAAGGCCATTCCGGATGGGACCGGCAAAAACTCGGCTGAAAATAGCGCTCATCATGAAAAGGGCGTGCCATTTTATCGCGACGGGCAACTGATGCTGATTGGCGTTGTGGTGCTGGCAATGGCGTTTGCCGAAGGCTCCGCCAATGACTGGCTGCCGCTGCTGATGGTTGACGGGCATGGCTTTAGCCCCACTTCCGGTTCACTGATTTATGCAGGCTTCACGCTCGGCATGACCGTTGGGCGCTTTACCGGCGGCTGGTTTATCGACCGTTACAGCCGCGTCGCTGTGGTTCGCGCCAGCGCGATTATGGGCGCTATCGGCATCGCGCTGATTATTTTCGTCGATGTGGATTGGGTCGCGGGCGTGTCCGTCATTCTCTGGGGGCTCGGCGCATCGCTTGGTTTCCCGCTCACTATTTCTGCCGCCAGCGACACCGGCCCGGATGCGCCAACCCGCGTCAGCGTGGTCGCCACCACTGGCTATCTGGCGTTTCTGGTCGGCCCACCGTTACTCGGTTTCCTCGGCGAACATTATGGCCTGCGCTTCGCCATGCTGGCAGTGCTGTCGCTGGTCATCGTCGCCGCACTGGTGGCTCGTGCAGTAGCAAAACCCGAATCTGAATCTGTGAGGGAGAGTGCGTGATGAGCATTAAACTGATTGCCGTCGATATGGATGGCACCTTTCTCAGCGATGAGAAACGCTACAACCGGGCGCGTTTTCTGGCTCAATATCAGCAGATGAAGGAACAAGGCATTCGCTTTGTGGTTGCCAGCGGTAATCAGTACTGGCAACTGATCTCCTTCTTTCCTGAAATTGCTGATGAAATCGCGTTTGTTGCCGAAAACGGCGGCTGGGTGCAAGACGCGGGTGAAGACGTGTTCAACTGCGAGTTGCCACAAGAGCATTTCAAAAAAGTGGTCGATTTTCTGCATACCCTGCCGGATGTGGAAATCATCGCCTGCGGGAAGCGTAGTGCTTATACCCTGAATCGCTATGACGATAAACTCAAGGCAATGGCCGCGCTTTATTACCATCGCCTGGAGCTGGTCGATAGCTTCGATAATATTGACGATACGTTCCTGAAATTTGGCCTGAATCTACCCGACAGATTAGTGCCAGAAGTGCAGAAAGCACTGCATGAAGGCATCGGCGACGTGATGACCGCCGTCACCACCGGCCACGGCAACATTGACCTGATTATTCCTGGCGTACACAAAGCCAACGGCTTGCGCATTTTGCAGCAACGCTGGGGCATTGATGACAGTGAAGTGGTCACATTTGGCGACAGCGGAAACGATCTGGAAATGCTACGTCAGGCCGGCTTTGGTTTTGCGATGCAAAATGCCTGTGAAGCCGCCGTTGAGGCAGCAAATCATCGCGCGCCACACAATAACGACGAAGGCGTGTTGCAGGTGATCGACAAGGTGTTGAAGCGGGAAGCGCCGTTTAACTAGCACTGCCCGGCAATACGCCGGGCACTTTCAAAGACTACTGCTGCGAGCTGCCGACCGTTTTATCTTTCAGGAAGTAGAACGTCAACCCCAGCCACAGAATGCCGCTTGCCAGGTTAAACACGCTGAACAGACCGTTACCACCAAACTGATACGCGTGTTTGCTCACCTCGATACCAACGGTGAAAATCAGCATCTGTAACATGCCCATCGCTGCCGAAACGGTGCCTTTACTCATGTCGCTTGCGAACAGTGTCAGACGCACCAGACCCGCATTCGCCAGACCGATACCAAAGGCATACACACTCAGGCCCGCCGTCATCCACAGATAGGCGTGCGAAGATACCACCGTTGCCGCCGCAGCTAAAATAAGCCCCGCCATAATCGGCCAGCCGCCCGCAATAATGAGCCAGCGTACGGCTTTGCGGGATGTCAGCTTCGCCAGCACCAGATTGCCGAGAATTAACGCGCCAAAAATCGGCACCTGCAACATTCCGTATTCATACGTTGTGGCCTGCTCGCCACTGATAATAATCACGGGCGATTGTGCTATCCACGCCAACAGCGGCAGGCTAACGAAGCCGATTGCCAGTGAGCCGGCAACGAAACGCAGGTTTTTCAGCACCAGACCGTAGTCATGCCCCAGCTCTTTCCATGACAGTTTTTCGCCCAGACGCGTCGCTGTCTCTGGCATCGCCCGTTGCAGACCAAAGAACGAAATCAGCGCCAGAACGGCGAACAGCACAAACATGGTTTCCCACGGCGCGACGTGAACCCAAGCCGCGCCCACCAAAGGCCCGAGCAATGGCGCAATCAGTGCCACGTTCGCCATCAGCGCGGTGATTTTAATGCACACCGCCTCTTCAAAAGATTCCTGGATCGCGGCATACCCTACCGCCCCGATAAAGCACAGGCTTATCCCTTGCAGGAAACGCAGTACCGTGAATTGCTCGATGTTCTGCGCCAGCAGCGTTGCCAAACAAGTGATGATAAACCACACCACACCCGTCAACATCACCGGACGACGTCCAATACGATCCGACAGCGGCCCTAACAGCCACTGCAAGAACATACCGCCAGCCAGATAGGCGGTCATTGACGTCGGCACCCATTCCATTCCGGCGTTGAACTGTTCTACCACCGTCAACATGCCCGGTTGGATCATGTCGTTGCCGATATAAGTAGAGAATTCGTAAAGCACCAGACAGAGCGGGAAAAGTAACGCCTGACGACCGAGGCGTTTACCAGATAATGAAGGGTTGTGCATGCAATCTCTTAAAGGTGAAAAAATCGCGAGAAGTGTAATAAATGATATCGAACGACGATAGCGAAAAGTGGGGGAAACACCCTGTTACAGCACAATTTTACTCGTTTAAGGTTCGCTTAAGTTGCGCCCCCTATACTGCCGTTTCAGAAAGCAGAATTGTAAACGTTGCCTGAACAGAAATCGTAACATCCGGACAATTAAGACAATCCCCCTTTACCGCTCCGGCTGCGATTTTTAAGGTGAACATCGTCATCAAATGGTAAGAGTCCGCACGCTATGCTGGAAAATTTGAATTACTCGCTGTTTTACTGGATTAACGCCACGCCAGCCTCGCCGCAGTGGATGATTGCTATGGCGACCTTTATCGCCAAAGATCTCATCTCCATCGTCCCATTGCTGGCGGTGATATTGTGGTTGTGGGGTCCTCGTGGTCAGGTCTGCGCTCAGCGTCAGTTGGTTATCAAAGTCGCGATGGCAATCGGCATCAGCCTGCTGCTCTCCTGGATTGTCGGGCATATTTTCCCGCATGACAGACCCTTTGTTGACGGCGTGGGCTATAACTTCCTGCATCACTCGGCGGATGACTCTTTCCCAAGCGATCACGGCACGGTGATTTTCACCTTTGCACTGGCCTTTATCTTCTGGCATCGCCTGTGGTCTGGTGTGCTGTTACTGGTCATTGGCGGCGCGATTGCCTGGTCACGCGTTTACCTTGGCGTACACTGGCCACTGGATATGGTTGGAGGGTTCCTCGCAGGGCTCAGCGGGTGTCTGACAGCGCAGTTACTGTGGCATCTTTTCGGCCAAGCGCTCTACCGCCGTTTGCAAGCGGCCTACCGCTTTTGCTTCTCATTGCCAATCCGTAAAGGCTGGGTACGTGACTAAGACCCATTGCGCAGGTAAAATTGCAGCCAGACCCTCTGCCTGACGCAGAGGGCGTTGCGGCTAACAGGGGTTTTATGGAAACACGGCGCGAAGAGCGAATCAGCCAGCTTATTCAGGCTCTTAAACGTAGCGATAAGCTCCATCTGAAAGAAGCGGCGGCGTTACTCGGCGTTTCTGAAATGACCATTCGCCGTGACCTTAACAGCATCAGCGGGCCCGTGGTGTTACTCGGCGGTTACGTGGTACTTGAACCGCGCAGCGGCAGCCATTATCTGCTGAGTGACCAAAAAACACGGCTGGTTGACGAAAAGCGTCAGGCCGCACGCCTTGCGGCAAAATTACTGAAAGCCCATCAGATGGCCTTTTTTGATTGCGGCACCACCACCCCGTGGATTATCGACGCCATTGATGACGACCTGCCGTTTACCGCAGTGTGTTATTCGCTGAATACATTTCTCTCATTGCAGGAAAAACCGCTGTGTCGCGCCATTCTCTGCGGCGGGGAATTCCATGCCAGCAACGCCATTTTTAAACCACTCAGCCCACAAGATACCCTGAGCCATTTGTGCCCGGATGTTGCTTTCTATTCCGCGGCGGGCGTTCACCCCGGACACGGCGCAACCTGTTTTAATCTCGATGAATTGCCGGTGAAACACTGGGCGTTAGCCAGTGCGCAGCAACATGTGCTGGTGGTCGATCACAGTAAATTTGGCAAGGTACGACCGGCGAAGATGGGCGATTTAAGCGCCTTTGATGTGATTGCCAGCGACCGCCGTCCGGATGATGAACTGACGGCGCTGGCGAAGCAGCGTGGGATCACGCTGCTGTTCGACAAATAATACTTGCCTGGCGGCGCTACGCTTGCGCAGGCCTACAACAGCAAACCAAAACCCCGTAGGCCCGGTAAGGAGTAGCCGCCACCGGGCAATACAGACTGCGCAATTATGAGAACCAGCTACCAAACCACTGGTGGAATTTCATCAGCACAAAATCAACCATCCGGTTGAAGAAACCGCCTTCATTCACCGCTTCCATCACAATCAGCGGACGCTGTTCGATGGTTTTATCGTTCAGCTTGAAGTCGATGGTGCCAACCACCTGCCCCTTGGTCAGCGGCGCGGTCAATTGCGGTTCATTGAGACTGTAGCTCGCTTTCAGGTTTTTCAGCTGTCCGCGCGGTAACGTAATCGACCCCGCGTCCCCTGCGCCCAGTTTTGCCTGACTGCTGTCACCGTACCATACTCGCTGTTCGATAAACGTTGCGTCCGGTTTGATAGGCGTGACGGTTTCATAGAAACGGAAACCCCAGGTCAGCAGTTTTTCGGATTCATTAAAACGGATTCGGTCCGTTTTGGTGCCGAGTACCACCGCAATCAGGCGCATATCGCCCTGTTTCGCTGAAGACACCAGGTTGTAGCCCGCTCCCGCCGTCGTTCCGGTTTTTACACCGTCCGCGCCCAGGCTGTTGTTCCATAGCAGACGGTTGCGGTTCGGCTGCTTAATGTTGTTGAACGTGAACTCTTTCTCTTTGTGGATAGCGTACTCATCCGGCACGTCGTGGATCATCGCTTTGGTCAGCAAAGCCATGTCGCGCGCGGTGCTGAACTGCCCTGGCGCATCCAGACCGTGAACGGTTTTGAAGGTGGTATTGGTCAGGCCGAGCTTCTGTGAATAGCTATTCATCAGGCTGATGAACGAATCCTGACTCCCGGCGACATAATCGGCCAACGCGATACAGGCATCGTTACCGGACTGAATAATGACCCCTTTATTGAGGTTTTCAACCGACACCTGGTCGCCCGGTTTCAGGAACATCACCGACGAACCGCGCAGCGCCGGATTACCCGTCGCCCAGGCGTCTTTGCCAATAGTGACCATATCGGTCATTTTGATTTTATTGGCTTTAATCGCCTGACCGACCACGTAACTGGTCATAATTTTGGTCAGACTGGCCGGGTCGAGCTTGTCATCAGCATTGCCTTCGCTCAGCACTTTGCCGCTGGCGTAATCCATCAGGATCCAGGCTTTGGCATCTACCGGCGGGGCTTCCGGTTGTTGAACAGCATCAGCCGCCTGCAAAGCAGGAGCCACGAGAAGTAAAAGCAAGGAGCCTGCCGCCAGGCCGCGGGGAAAAACAACAGTTCGCGTCATAAGAGCCACCCAAGTATCCATTCCAAAAAACACGCTACGTCACCGACGCCGTGCAACAACAGGCGGTGAGTAATAACGTAGAAATGACCTTAAAGAAACAATGCGTTGGTAAAGTTTTTAAAGTTTACGCAAGAACGACGCTTTATGTTGAAAACGGGGCGATTTTTTTGATCGCGGTTGTGTGAACGTTGAATTTAACCCACCATGAAGATTCGAAAATGTGCTTATTACGGAGTGACAATGATTACGCTGTGGGGCAGAAACAACTCAACAAATGTCAAAAAGGTCCGCTGGACGCTGGAAGAGCTTGGGCTTTCTTACGATCAAATCCTCGCCGGGCTGGAATTCGGCTTAAATCATGACGCAGACTATCTCGCCAAAAATCCAAACGGACTGGTACCGCTGCTGCATGATGATGCCGAAAATATCACGTTGTGGGAATCGAACACCATCGTGCGTTATCTGGCTGCACAGTACGGACAAAATAGCCTCTGGCAGGAACATCCGGCCAAACGCGCACAGGGGGAAAAGTGGATGGACTGGGCCAATGGCACGCTCTCCCCGATGCACAGGGTTATCCTGATGGGTCTGGTCAGAACGCCACCGGAACAACGCGACCACGCCGCTATTGACGCGGGCATCGCGCAGTGTGAAAAGCTGTTCGTCATTCTGGATGCAGCCCTTGCCGAATCCACATGGCTTTCCGGCGACGAGTTTGGCACGGGCGATATCGCCGTTGCCCCGTTCATCTATAACCTGATGGAAACGGTGAAAACCTGGCAGCCGCACCCGAACTTACAGCGCTGGTATCAGCAACTGTCACGTCGCCCGGCTTATCAAAATGTGGTGATGATCCCGGTCACCTGATGCTCAGGGTGTTGGGCTAACCCTTAACAGCTCGCCATCGGACTCGTCGGTTAACACGTATAAATAGCCGTCGGGTCCGACACGAACATCACGAATGCGTTGTTTTCTGTCTGCCAATATACGCTCCTCTTCTGTCACTTTATTACCGTCGACATTAAGCACGATCACCGACTCATCCTTCAAAGCGCCAATAAACAGTTTGTGTTGCCACTGCGGGAACTTGCTGGCGCTATAGAACGCCATCCCGCTCACCGCAGGTGATTGCTTCCAGTAAAAAATCGGCGCTTCGGTGCCCGCCACTTTCTCACCCTTTGCTTCAGGGATCGGTAGACCGCTGTAGTTGATGCCGTGCGTTGCCAGCGGCCAGCCGTAATTTTCCCCACGCTCAGGAATGTTGATTTCATCGCCGCCGCGCGGGCCGTGCTCATTCAGCCACAGGGCATGACTCCATGGGTTCATCGCCATACCCTGCGGATTGCGAATACCGTATGACCAGATCTCAGGCCGCGCGCCCGGCTGTTTCACAAAAGGATTGTCTGTCGGTACTTTGCCGTTCTCTGTCAGGCGCACCACATTGCCCTGCAATTTATCGAGATCTTGCGCGGTGGCGCGCTGATTATTCTCGCCGAGGCCGATATAGAGGTAACCTTTGCCATCGAACACCAGCCTTCCGCCAAAATGATTGCCGGTAGACAGTTTCGGCATTTGCCGGAACACCACCTGGAACGCCTCGATACGCGATAAATCATCGCTCAGCCGTCCATAACCCACCGCCGTACCCGCTTTGCCATCATCACCCACTTCCGCGTAACTCAGCCACACGCGCCGTGATTGGGCAAAATCTGGTGCTAACACCACATCCAGCAGCCCGCCCTGCCCGTTGGCCCATACACGCGGAATACCAACAAGGGGATCCGACAGCCCTTTTCCTTCCTGCCATAAGCGTAACTGCCCGCCACGTAGGGTAATCAGCAGCCCTTTGTTGTCAGGCAGAAACGCCATCGACCACGGATGATCCAGTTTGCGTTGCAACACATTCACCCGAACATCGGCAGCAAACAATGCGGGTGACACCAGCAAAGTTCCCAGAAGTAAACTCAGAGCAAAACGGGGCATAGAAAGCTCCTTTCACGGCGAATGCGTTAAGGGTAGCCAGCGTATCGGACGAAGTTGAGATTTTTACAAAAACTTAACCATGAGGGGGAGTCGCCTCCCCCGGAGATGTCAGGCGTGCGCCAGCGGCGCAGATTTATTCATCACCTGAATATTGGTCGATAGGATATCGAGACAGCGTTGTAGCGCATCGGGGTTAACCGCAATGAACGAAGGGCAGTCGTGGTGCCCGGTCAGCAGACACACCGCAGCGGAAGCCAGAGCTTCTCCGGCAGTGTGTAACGCCTCATTTTGAGCAGACGTTAACGATGATGAAAGCGCCGCCGCGTTATGACGCAGCTCGCCGCAGAGTTCAAACAAGTTTTCCCGCAGATGGTCATTATCGCTGACTGACATATACCCTTTTGCCCGCCTGAGTTGCAGATAGGTGGCGAGATCAATTTGCACATTAACCAATTTATTCAACAGGTTGTGGAATAGTCTGTCAACGTTCATACCTTTCCTCCTGTGTCGTCCAATGTCACAATTATAGTATGGTCATTTTTTGTGCATAGTGATGCATCAGATCAAAAATTCATCGCGAATTTACACTCATTTAAACTGCATTGATTGACGGCAATCGCTTTAACCTGGCGGCACAAAAAATCAACAGTTGTTGAAGCTTTGTTTGGAAAACTGAATAGTCACGCACCGCAACGATTGATATAGTGCGCCGGTCGTCACAACAAAACGGTGCAAAAATGTTCAAAAAAGGGTTATCTGTGGTTTTGCTGGTGTGTGCGCTTTTTTCCGGGCAACTGATGGCGATCGGCCACGGGCATGAGTTTTATCAGATCCAAAATGCCGATCATTTGCTGCGTCACGTTGCGGACAGCGATGATATTCGGGCCAGATCGAGAGAAGCGGCCGATGAGCTACGTGAAGGTAGTCATAGCGTGAAAGACCGCAAACCTGAGGTGATTCATTTTTGAAAGTTCCTCCCCACTACGGGGAGGAAAAGAAACTTACTGCAATGCGTTGAGAATTTGCCAGGCCGCAGTAATGCGTACCGGGTTCGGGTAGTTCTTATTCGCCAGCATCACAATGCCGAGCTGTTTCTCTGGCACAAACGCGATATAGGAGCCAAAACCTCCGGTGCTGCCGGTTTTATGCAACCAGGTTGCTGGCGTCATCGGACGTGGTGAGGTTTGCAATTTCGCAGGGTTTGCTTTCAAAGCGATACCGTTACTGCTGGCTTCAATCACCTGCTGTGCATTAATTGGCCACGGATACATTTCCCAGCCCAGCCCCTGATACATATCACCGATTTTGTAATAACCGCTTTGCGCCGTACCGATGGCTTTTTTCAGCGTGGCATCACCCGCAGGTAGTTTTTCCGGCGCGATGTTCGCCTGCATAAACGTCGCCATATCGCGGATGCTGGTTTTCACGCCATACGCCTCGGCATCAAGCATACCCGGCGTTACGTGTACCGGTTTATCCTTGCTATAACCCCACGCGTAATTCGTTTTTTCGACTTCCGGTACGGTGATAAAGGTGTGGTCTAATTTCAGCGGTTGGAAAACATTCTTTTGCATGAACTGTTCGAAGCTCAGCCCGCTCTTACTCACCGCTAATGCCCCAAACAGGCCAATACTGGCGTTAGAGTAATTGCGCATCGTTCCCGGCTTGTACTCAGGCTGCCAGGTGTTGTAGTAACGCCACAGCGCGTTTTCATCCGTCACTTCGTCCGGCACCTGCAACGGCAAACCACCCGCAGTGTAGGTCGCCAACTCCAGCATCGTGATTTTCTGCCAAAGTGGCGCTGTCAGCGCTTTGTTGTGCTCGGCTGCCGGGTCACTCAGCTTCATTATCCCACTTTGCACCGCGTAACCGCCCGCCGTGCCAGTAAAGGTTTTACTGACCGATCCCAGTTCAAATAAAGTCTGATCCGTAACAGGAAGGTTTGCTTTCACATCTGCCAGTCCGTACTGGAAAAAATACGGTTTGCCCTGATAAATTACTGCCACCGCCATGCCCGGGATCTGCTGTTTTTCCAGAAGCGGCTTAATTGTGCCGTCGACAATCTGCTGCAATTTTTGCGCGGAAACCGGCTCTGACGCATTCACCGCCAATGGCGTAGCAAGCAATGCCGCTGCAAAGCAAAGTGCGCTCATGCGCGGGCGTGTCGAGACAGAAATGGGTTTGTTCGTCGTCATTTTCCCTCCTGATAAACGAAACTGAATGGTCATCCCGCGTCATTAAGCCGAAAACCGGCCCGGGCTGCAATTATCCAGTACAAATTTGTCGTCGACCTCTGTAGAATCCCTGCCCTATCCCTTCCCTAAATTGAATACTTTTTAAGCTATGAGCAATGTCACACAGCAGCCGAAAATCGGCTTCGTCTCTCTGGGCTGTCCTAAAAACCTGGTGGACTCTGAACGCATCCTGACCGAACTGCGCACCGAAGGCTATGACGTGGTGCCAAGCTACGACAACGCCGATATGGTTATCGTCAACACCTGCGGCTTTATCGATAGCGCGGTGCAGGAATCCCTGGAAGCCATCGGCGAAGCGCTGAAAGAGAACGGCAAGGTGATTGTTACCGGTTGTCTCGGTGCGAAGGTCGATCAGATTCGCGAAGTGCACCCAAAAGTGCTGGAAATCACCGGACCGCACAGCTATGAGCAGGTGCTGGAACATGTGCACCATTATGTGCCAAAACCACAGCACAACCCGTTCCTGAGCCTGGTGCCGGAGCAGGGTGTGAAGCTGACGCCGCGTCATTATGCGTACTTAAAAATTTCCGAAGGCTGCAACCATCGCTGCACCTTCTGCATTATCCCGTCGATGCGTGGCGATCTCGACAGCCGCCCGATTGGCGATGTGCTGTCTGAAGCCAAGCGTCTGGTTGATGCCGGCGTGAAAGAGCTGCTGGTGATTTCCCAGGACACCTCCGCCTATGGCGTTGACGTGAAACACCGCACCGGTTTCCACGACGGCGAGCCGGTAAAAACCAGCATGGTCGGCCTGTGCGAGCAGTTAGCGAAGCTCGGCGTGTGGGTACGTCTGCACTACGTTTATCCATATCCGCACGTGGACGATGTGATCCCGTTGATGGCAGAAGGCAAAATCCTGCCGTACCTCGATATCCCACTGCAACACGCCAGCCCGCGTATTCTCAAGCTGATGAAGCGTCCTGGCTCTGTCGATCGCCAACTGGCGCGCATCAAACAGTGGCGTGAAATCTGCCCGGACCTGACTCTGCGCTCGACCTTTATCGTTGGCTTCCCTGGTGAAACCGAGGAAGATTTCCAGATGCTGCTCGATTTCCTGAAAGAAGCGCGTCTGGATCGCGTTGGCTGCTTCAAATACAGCCCGGTCGAAGGCGCTACCGCGAATGAACTGGAAGGTCAGGTTCCGGAAGAAGTGAAAGAAGAGCGCTGGAACCGCTTTATGCAGCTGCAACAGCAGATTTCTGCCGAGCGCCTGCAAGAGAAAGTGGGCCGCGAAATTATGGTTATTATCGACGAAGTCGACGAAGAAGGTGCGATTGGCCGCAGTATGGCTGATGCCCCTGAAATCGACGGCGCGGTGTACCTGAACGGCGAAACGCGCGCGAAGCCAGGCGACGTGCTGCGTGTGAAAGTCGAACACGCCGACGAGTACGATCTGTGGGGTTCACGAGTTTAATCGCATTCACCCGGCGATCCTCTCGCCGGGTTATTTTGCCTGATGGCGCGATGCTTATCAGGCTTTGTATTCTCCCTACCCCTTTATCTTCGGATCCAGCGCATCGCGCAGGCCATCGCCCAACAGATTAAACGCCAGCACCGTCAGAAATATCGCCAACGCCGGGAACAGCGCCACATGCGGAGACATCACCATATCCGCACGCGCTTCGTTGAGCATCGCGCCCCATTCCGGCGTCGGCGGCTGCGCGCCAAGCCCGAGAAATGAGAGGCTCGCGGCTGAGATTATCGACACGCCAATACGCATCGTGAAATAGACCACAATCGACGACACCGTGCCGGGCAGAATATGACGAAAGATAATGGTGCTGTCGCTTGCGCCAATACTGCGTGACGATTCGATAAACGTTTGCTGTTTCAACACCAGCGTATTACCCCGCACCAGACGCGCAAACGCCGGAACAGAGAATATCGCCACGGCAATGATCACGTTCGACATGCCGCTGCCCATCACCGCCACCACCGCAATTGCCAGCAGTATGCCCGGGAAAGCGAACAGCACGTCGCAAATACGCATGATGATGCGATCCCACCAGCCTTCGTAATAGCCTGCGAGTAGCCCCATTACCGTGCCGACAACTGCGCCAATCAAAACGGCGAAGACACCTGCGGCAAGAGAAATCTGCGCGCCAACTAACACACGACTAAAAATGTCACGCCCGAGCGAATCGACGCCAAACCAATGCATCATCGACGGGCCGTCGTTCAGCCGGTCATAATCGAAGTAGTTTTCCGCATCGAACGGCGCTATCCACGGAGCGACTATCGCGACAACAATCAGCAATAGCACAAAAATAGCTGCCGCCATGGCCACCGGTTGCTTGCAGAATTTACGCCAGAATTCATGCCACGGCGTGCGCACTTGCCCGGGAACCACGCCGGGCAGCGCGTTGATGACAACCTGACGTCGCCAGTTTAAAAGTCGCACTTACTTGTACCTGATTGCCGGGTTGATGGCGGCATACAGCACGTCCACCACCAGATTAATAAGAATAAACTCCAGCGAAAAGAGCAGAACTTCCGCCTGAATCACCGGATAATCGCGCATTTCCACCGAATCGACCAGCAAGCGCCCCAGCCCCGGCCAGTTAAACACTTTTTCGACCACAATCGATCCACCGAGCAGAAAACCAAATTGCAGGCCCATCATGGTGACGACCGGGATCATCGCGTTGCGCAGACCGTGTTTGAGCACCACCCAGGTTTCGCTCACGCCTTTGGCGCGCGCGGTGCGCATGTAGTCTTCGTTGAGCACATCCACAAACGAGGCGCGGGCGAAGCGGGCCATCACCGCTGCCACCGCAGCACCGAGGGTAATTGACGGCAGAATGTAGTGCTGCCAACTGTCGGCTCCGACTGTCGGCAGCCAACCAAGCTGGACGGAAAATACCTGCATCAGCAACATTCCCAGCGCGAACGCAGGGAAAGAAATGCCAGTCACCGCAATCGCCATGCCGAGCCT
This sequence comes from Scandinavium sp., assembly GCF_036271055.1. GTDB lineage: Bacteria > Pseudomonadota > Gammaproteobacteria > Enterobacterales > Enterobacteriaceae > Scandinavium. The sequence continues at coordinate 181,101 of NZ_DATBBJ010000059.1, forward strand.
GTCCGGCCAGCGATTACGCCAGACGGCGGCCGCTATGCCCATTGCCATTCCGAAAACCACCGCCCAAATCATGCTGCTGAGCGTCAGCCACAGCGTCGGCATAAAGCGGCTGGCAATCTCTTCCGACACCGGCCTGCGCGACACCATCGACATGCCAAAATCGCCCTGTACCACATTGGCGATGTAGTGCCCGAACTGCATGTACAGCGGCTGGTCCAGCCCTAACTGCTGGCGCACCATGCCGACCACCTGCGCATCCGCTTCCGGCCCGGCAATCAAACGCGCCGGGTCACCTGGCAGCAGATGCACAAACAGAAACACCAACACTGCCACAATAAGCAGTGTTGGGATCAGGCCGAGTAGTCTTTTAATGACATAGTTAAACATTACTTCAGGTCAGCTTCGTCAAAACTGAATCCGGTATCTGGCATGATGTAGAACCCGGTCAGGTTTTTGCTGTGTGCGGAAACCAGTTTCTCGACCACCAACGGCACCCACGGTGACTCTTTCCAGATAGTGTCCTGCGCCTCTTTGTACAGGCGCTCTTTCTCTTTCGGATCGTTGGTTTTCAGTGCTCCGGTGAGATCTTTATCGACCTGAGGATTACTGTAAAACGCGGTGTTGAACAGCGTTGGCGGCCAGTTCTGCGAAGCAAACAGCGGCGACAGCGCCCAGTCGGCCTCACCCGTCGAGGCGGTCCAGCCGGTGTAGAACATTCTCACCCCGCTCTCTTTCTGCCCTTTGGCTTCCACTTCGGACGCACGCTGACCCGCGTCCATCGCCGTCACCTGCGCTTTAATACCGACCTGCGCCAGTTGCTGTTGAGTGAACTGCAAGACTTTCTGCGCGGTGCTGTGGTTATGCGACGACCAAAGCGTGGTGCTGAAACCGTTCGGGAATCCGGCCTCTTTCAGCAATGCGCGCGCTTTAGCAGGATCGTACGGCCACGGTTTGTAGCTTTGTGAATAGGCAATGGATGGCGGCAACACGCCGGTTGCAGGCGTCGCATAACCGGCAAAAGCGACTTTCACCAGCGCCTGACGGTTAATGGCGTAGTTGATCGCCTCGCGCACTTTTGGGTTATCAAACGGCTTTTGGGTGACGTTCATGCTGATGTAGCGCTGCATGATGGACGGGCTCGCCACCAGTTCCAGCTTGCTGTTTTTCTCAAGCAGAGGCGCTTGCTCGTAAGGGATCGGGAACGCAAACTGCGCTTCGCCGGTTTGCAGCATCGCCGCGCGAGTGTTGTTATCGACCACCGGACGCCAGGTGATGGTATCGAGTTTCGGCAGCCCTTGCTGCCAGTAACCCGCGAATTTCTTCACCTTCACAAAATCGGTCTGGTTCCAGGTGTCCAGTTGATACGGCCCGGTGCCGACCGGGTGGAACCCAATCTCTTTGCCGTATTTTTTCAACGCCGTCGGGGAAATCATCGCCGTCGCCGGATGGGCCAGAATATTGATGAACGCCGAGAACGGTTGTTTGAGGGTAATTTTCACCGTCTGCGGGTCAACCGCTTCGGTACTGGCGATGTTTTTGTACAGGTTGTAGCGCTTGAGATGATTATCCGGATTGCTGGCGCGGTCGAGGTTGACCTTCACGGCTTCGGCATTGAAATCGGTTCCGTCCTGGAACTTCACGCCGGAACGCAGTTTGAGGGTATACACCAGCCCATCGTCAGAGACCGTGTAGCTTTCTGCCAGCACGTTGTGCATTTTCATGTCTTTATCGAGGCCAAACAGCCCCTGATAGAACGATTTCGCCACCGCCTGCGAGAGCGTGTCGTTCGCGTCATACGGATCCAGCGTGGTGAAATTCGACCCTACCGCCACCACCACATCTTTTGCCGCAAAAGCAGGCGCTGTAGCCAGGGCGGAAACAACACCCAATGCCAGCAGCCATTTACCTGAAATCTGTTGTGTCATGTTGTTGTTCTCCTGATTATTATTGGCGAGACAGCGCGCTGGGGGTCTCTTCCCGGGCGACGAAATGCCCCGGACTGACCTGAACCAACCGCACGCTGGCAATCTCTTCACCCTGCGGATAAATATTGCCGGGCAACTCATCGGACAGCAGCACCCGCTGTGGCCGACGATGCGTTGGGTCGGCGACCGGCACCGCGGCCATGAGTTTGCGCGTGTAAGGGTGCTGCGGATTTTCGAATACGGCGCTGCGTGGCCCCATTTCGACAATCCTTCCACGGTACATCACCGCGACGCGGTGGCTGATGCGTTCCACCACCGCCATATCATGAGAAATGAACAAATACGCCATGCCCATTTCCCGCTGCAAATCGAGCAACAAATTGATGATTTGCGCGCGAATCGAGACATCAAGCGCCGAAACCGCTTCGTCGGCAATCACCACTTTAGGGTTCAGCGCCAGCGCACGCGCAATGCAAATACGCTGACGCTGGCCACCAGAAAATTCATGCGGATAACGCCAGGCGTGTTCCGGTTGAAGTCCAACACGCTGCAGCAACCACGCCAGACGGCGCTGGGCGTCGGCTTCCGACATAATGTTATGCACGCGCAACGGTTCAAGAATCGAATACCCCACGGTCTGACGCGGATCGAGCGAGGCCCACGGATCCTGAAAGATAAATTGAATATCACGACGCAGCGGCTGGAGTTGGCTGTCAGCCAGCGTATCAATTCGCGCGCCGTTGAACGTAATGCTGCCGCTTTGCGATTCGACTAAGCGCAACAACGCACGCCCGGTGGTGGATTTGCCGGAGCCCGATTCGCCGACCAGCGCCAGCGTTTCCCCCGGCCATAAATCAAAACTCACCTTTTCAACGGCGTGAACTTCACGGGTCACGCGATTGAAAATTCCGCTGCGTAGTGGAAAACGGGTGACCAAATCACGCACCTTTAAAATCGGCTCGCCGGGAACGACGGTATCTTGCTCTTCAGTCTGCGCGTCGGAATTCAACAACGGGAAACTGCGTGGGAGCGACGTGCCACGCATGGATCCCAACGTCGGCACCGCCGCCAGCAGCGCCTGGGTGTACGGGTGTTTCGGCGCATTGAATATTTGCTCTACGCTGCCCGTTTCCACCGCTTCGCCCTGATACATCACCAGCACGCGATCGGCGATATCAGCCACCACGCCCATGTCGTGAGTGATAAAAATCACTCCCATTTCCATCTCTTTTTGCAGCACGTCGATAAGCTGCAAAATTTGCGCCTGAATAGTGACGTCAAGCGCCGTCGTCGGTTCGTCGGCAATCAACACCGCCGGACGACAAGACAACGCCATCGCAATCATCACGCGCTGACGCATGCCGCCGGAAAGCTGATGCGGGTAACGTTTCAGTACGGTTTCCGATTCAGGAATGCGCACCTGATCGAGCATCTTTTTCGCGGCTTTCAGCGCGTCGTCGCGTCCTAGGCCTTGATGTAAACGGATCGATTCGGCAATTTGCTCACCCACGGTATACACCGGGTTGAGGGAGGTCATCGGCTCCTGGAACACCATCGCGATGTCTGCGCCGCGCACGTGACGCATTTGCGAAGCACTCTGCGCGTTCACGTCGATGACTTCACGATTACGTCGCCGCAACAGAAGGGATTCGCTGCTCACCACGCCGCCGGACTGTTCCAGCAAACGCATCAACGCCAGTGCGGTCACTGATTTTCCGGAGCCAGATTCGCCGACAATCGCCAGCGTTTCGCCGCGTTTCAGGCTGAATGAGAGATGATTCACCGCTGAAACGGTTTGATTTTCCTGCGGGAAAGCGATGTTGAGATCACGCACCACCAGCACGTCGTTGGTGTCGATTTCAGGGTGATGCGGCACGTTTCCTCCTGTCACCGGTAAATGCCCACCGTAGAGGTGTCGCCCGCATAGGCATACGCGCGGTACATACCTTCGCTGTTGAAAGGTAATGCCACGTTGCCTTCACGATCGATAGCAATCAAGCCACCGCTGCCGCCGAGCGCCGGGAGTTTTTCCATCACCACGCGCTCGCAGGCATCCTGCAAACTCACGTTGCTGTACTCCATCAACGCCGAAATATCGTAGGCCGCGAGCGTGCGCATAAAAACTTCGCCCGTGCCGGTGCAAGAAACCGCCACGCTGGCGTTATTGGCGTAGCAGCCTGCGCCAGGAAGCGGTGAATCGCCCACGCGTCCCGGTAATTTATTGGTCATTCCGCCTGTCGATGTGGCGGCCGCGAGATTGCCCGCCAGATCAAGTGCTACAGCGCCCACCGTGCCCATTTTGCTGCGTTCATCAAGCGGAGCGCCGCCGTGATCGAGGCGTGTTTCACCTGCTTCCTGCGCCTGACGGAGTTGATAAAGCCGTTCCGGGGTTGAAAACAGATCGTTACTGACTTTTTCCATGCCGTGACGAAAAGCAAAATTTTCTGCTCCCTCGCCAATCAACAACACATGCGGGCTTTGTTCCAGCACCGTTCGGGCCGCCAGAATAGGGTTACGCAGATGCTTAACCCCCGCCACTGCACCTGCGTGTAACGAGTAGCCATCCATCACACAGGCATCGAGTTCGTGGGTTTCGTCGGCGGTGAAAACAGCGCCGATCCCGGCGTTGAATAACGGGCACTCTTCCAGCAAACGCACGGCCTCCGTCACGACATCAAGCGCGCTGGCCCCTTGCTCCAGCAGCTTCTGACCCGCTTCGACGACAGAAGAGAGCGCCGTTACATATTCTTGTTCACGTTCCGGCGACAAACTGGCGCGGGAGATCGCCCCGGCCCCGCCATGAATGGCGATCACTGCTTTACTCATTGCGCCCTTCCTTCGGCTGTCGACAGGCTTTTTCTATAAATATCATTATTGTGCCGATTAACTTATATGTTTTTTGAATATAGAAAGTGCCATCGGTACTGTAAAGCCCAACACGCCATGACATACAGTCCGGGGCGCTTTTCTGCCATAATGGGCGCAACAGACGAATTGTCGCAGGAGTAAATAATGGATTTTAACGCCGGACTGATGCCGCTTGATGTGGCGCTGACGCAGATGCTTGACCGCCTTTCCCCGCTGAATGACACCGAAATGCTGCCGCTGGTGCGGGCTTTTGGTCGCATTACCGCCAAAGACGTGGTCTCCCCGCTCGACGTGCCGGGTTTTGATAATTCGGCTATGGACGGGTATGCGGTTCGCCTGGCGGATCTTGCTGACGGGAAAGCGCTGCCGCTGGCGGGTAAAGCCTTTGCCGGTCAACCCTTTGATGGCGAATGGCCAGCAGGAACCTGCGTGCGCATTATGACCGGTGCACCCGTGCCGCAAGGCTGTGACGCGGTCGTGATGCAGGAAGAAACGGAACAAACCGACGACGGCGTGCGTTTTACCGCTAACGTCAAAGCAGGTCAAAACATTCGCCTGCGTGGTGAAGATATCACCGCAGGTCACGCCGTTTTCCCACGCGGCACGCGCCTGACCGTTTCCGAATTGCCAGTGCTGGCGTCGCTCGGCATCGCTGACGTGGAAGTGGTGCGCAAAGTGCGTGTGGCGGTGTTCTCTACCGGAGACGAGCTGAAATTACCCGGCGAGCCGTTGGCTGCAGGACAGATTTACGACACCAATCGCCTGGCAGTACATCTGATGCTGGAACAGCTCGGCTGCGACGTGATTAATCTCGGCATTATTCCTGACGATCAGGACCAGCTGCGCGCGGCCTTTATCGAAGCCGATCGTCAGGCTGATGTGGTTATCAGTTCCGGCGGCGTGTCGGTTGGCGAAGCGGATTACACCAAAACCATTCTTGATGAACTCGGCGAGATCGCGTTCTGGAAGCTGGCTATCAAACCAGGAAAACCTTTTGCCTTCGGCAAGCTGAGCCATAGCTGGTTCTGCGGCCTGCCAGGCAATCCGGTTTCTGCCGCACTAACGTTCTATCAGCTAGTTCAACCGCTGCTGGCGAAACTGAGCGGTAACCCGGCTTCTGGTTTGCCACCGCGTCTGCGCGTGCAAACCTCCTCTCGCCTGAAAAAATCGCCGGGCCGTCTCGATTTCCAGCGCGGCGTACTGACCCGTAACGCGGAAGGTGATTTAACCGTCGCGACAACCGGACATCAGGGTTCGCACGTGTTCAGCTCTTTCAGCCAGGGTAACTGTTTTATCGTGCTGGAACGCGATCGCGGTCACGTGGAAGCTGGCGAATGGGTGGAAGTCGAGCCGTTTAACGCGCTGTTTGGAGGCCTGTAATGAGCGTGGAACTGAGCGATGCGGAGATGCTGCGCTACAACCGGCAAATCGTGTTGCGCGGTTTCGATTTTGACGGTCAGGAGCGGCTAAAAGATTCGCGTTTACTGGTCGTGGGCCTCGGCGGCCTCGGCTGCGCGGCAGCGCAATATCTGGCGGCGGCAGGCGTCGGGCAGATGACACTGCTCGATTTCGATACCGTGTCGCTGTCGAATTTACAGCGCCAGACGCTGCACAGCGATGCGACAATCGATGTGCCGAAAGTGGATTCTGCCCGTGATGCGCTGGCGCGTATCAACCCGAACGTGCAGTTCACCTGCATCAACGCTCAGTTGGATGAAAACGCACTGGCTGAACAGATAGCCGCGCACGATGTGGTGCTCGACTGTACCGACAACGTGGCGATCCGTAATCAGCTCAACGCCGGCTGTTTTCAGCACAAGACGCCGCTGGTGTCCGGGGCGGCAATCCGCATGGAAGGGCAAATCAGCGTGTTTACGTATCAGGACGGCGAGCCGTGCTATCGCTGCCTCAGCCGCCTGTTCGGCGAGAACGCCCTCACCTGCGTGGAAGCGGGTGTGATGGCACCTTTGGTTGGGGTGATCGGTTCGTTGCAGGCGATGGAAGCGATTAAATTATTAACCGCCTACGGCACGCCTGCTGCCGGGAAAATTGTCATGTACGACGCCATGACCTGTCAGTTTCGCGAGATGAAATTGATGCGCTATGTGGGGTGTGAGGTGTGTGGTTCGAAGTAATGCTGTTGCCCGGTGGCGCTAACGCTGACCGGGCCTACAAACTAAATCGTTACAGCGTCGTGCGACCAAACGCGCCCAACCAGTCCTGCTCAAACTTATCAATCGCCGCATCGACCGCCGGAGAGGCGATAAACTGCTGCGCGACATCCAGCGGCAGCGTGATCGACTGACAGCCCACCAACAGGCAGTCCAGCGCCTGACGCGGGGTTTTGAAGCTCGCCGCCAGCACTTTAGACTCCGGTGCATGCAGTTCCAGTAATTGCTGCAACTCTTCCACGCTGCGGATCCCGCTGCCGCCTTGTGCGTCGATACGGTTCACATATGGCGCAACATATTCCGCCCCTGCCAGCGCCGCCAACATGCCCTGCGCCGCGCCGTACACTGCCGTACCGAGTGTTGGGATGCCTTCCGCTTTCAGCATTTTAATGGCCGCCAGCCCCTCTGCCGTCACCGGCACTTTCACCACGATATCAGCAATAATGTCGCGCAGTTTGCGGGCGTCATTCACCATCCCTTCTGCGGTGTTAGCCATCACCTGAGCAAACAGACGTCCCTGCCCGCCGAGTGCGTCCTGCAGTTCTGGCAACAGCTTTTCCAGCGGTTTCTTTCCTGCGGCGACAATACTTGGGTTAGTCGTGACACCCGCCAGCGGGAAAATGCGGGCCAGTTTCTTGACCGCCGCAACATCAGAAGTGTCGAGATAGAGTTCCATAACGGTTCCTTAAATGGTGAGATTCTGCATGCTTTAAGACTAACACGCCGCAACCGCTCGCTTTGTTGACGCACATCAAAATCACTTTCATTCGAAAGTTATTTAATCTTTATACGAAAGCAAAGAGGCGAATTATGATTTTCAACATTCAGCGCTATTCCACCCACGATGGCCCCGGCATCCGCACCGTTGTCTTTATGAAAGGCTGCTCACTCGGTTGCCGCTGGTGCCAGAATCCGGAGAGCCGCGCGCGTTCACAGGACCTGCTTTTTGACGCCCGTTTGTGTCTCGTGGGCTGTGACCTTTGCCAAAAGGCAGCGCCAGGGGTGATTGAACGCACGCTGAATGGTCTGGTGATCCACCGCGAAAAACTCGAACAACCGCATCTGGATGCGCTCAACGACTGCTGCCCAACTCAGGCACTCACCATCTGCGGCGAAGTGAAAAGTGTCGATGAGATTATGGCAACGGTACTACGCGATAAACCGTTCTACGAACGCAGCGGCGGCGGCCTGACGCTTTCCGGCGGCGAACCGTTTATGAACCCTGAACTGGCACTTGAACTGTTAAAAACCACCCACGAGCAAGGCATTCATACCGCTGTGGAAACGTGTTTGCACGTACCGTGGCGCTATCTGGAACCCGCCCTGCCATACATCGACCTGTTCCTTGCCGATTTAAAACACGTCGACCCGGATAAATTTTTACAGTGGACTGACGGCTCGGCAAAACGCGTGTTGGATAACTTAAAACGGCTGGCGGCGGCGGGCAAAAAGATGACCATTCGCGTGCCGTTGATCCAGGGATTCAACGCCGATGAAGCGTCTATTGAAGCCATTACCGACTTTGCGGCTAACGAATTACACGTAAACGACATTCACTTTTTACCTTACCACACGCTCGGCATGAACAAATATAGCTTGCTCGGCGTGCCCTATTCTGCCCCTGACAAGCCGCTCGACGCTCCGGAACTGCTGGATTTTGCCCAACAGATTGCCAGGTCAAAAGGGCTGACTGCGACCCTACGAGGATAATACGATGACGACTTTGACTCTCGACAAACTGACCGCCCGCATTCAGGCGCACAAAAACGCACTGGTCCACATAGTGAAGCCGCCGGTCTGCACCGAGCGCGCTCAGCATTACACCACGATTTATCAGCGCCACCTGGATAAACCGATCCCGGTTCGCCGCGCACTGGCGTTGGCCCATCATCTGGCAGAACGCACCATCTGGATCAAACACGACGAGCTGATTATCGGCAACCAGGCAAGCGAAGTCCGCGCCGCGCCGATTTTCCCGGAATACACCGTCAGCTGGATTGAGAAAGAGATTGATGACCTTGCCGATCGTCCGGGCGCGGGCTTTGCGGTGAGCGAAGAGAACAAGCGCGTGCTGCATGAAATTTGCCCGTGGTGGAACGGTCAGACCGTGCAGGACCGCTGCTACGGCATGTTTACCGACGAACAAAAAGCGCTGCTGGCGACCGGGATCATTAAAGCCGAAGGCAATATGACATCCGGTGATGCCCATCTGGCAGTGAACTTCCCGCTGCTGCTGGAAAAAGGCCTCGACGGCCTGCGTGAGAAAGTGGCCGAGCGTCGCACGCGCATTAACTTGACCGTTCTGGAAGATTTGCACGGCGAACAGTTCCTAAAAGGTATTGATATCGTTCTGGAAGCGGTGAGCCTGCACATTAAACGCTTTGCGGAACTGGCACGTAAAATGGCGTCAGAAGAGAACCGTGAAACACGTCGTGACGAACTGCTGGCGATGGCAGAAAACTGTGACGTTATTGCGCATGAACCGCCGAAAACCTTCTGGCAGGCGCTGCAGTTGTGCTACTTCATTCAGTTGATCCTGCAAATTGAGTCCAACGGTCACTCGGTGTCGTTCGGTCGCATGGACCAGTATTTGTATCCGTTCTACCGCCGTGACGTTGAGCTGAATAATTCACTGCAACGTGAACAGGCGATTGAACTGCTGCACAGTTGCTGGCTGAAGCTGCTGGAAGTGAACAAAATTCGCTCCGGCTCGCATTCAAAAGCCTCTGCCGGCAGTCCGTTGTATCAGAACGTCACCATCGGCGGTCAAAGGCTGGTGAACGACGAAGCGATGGACGCGGTGAATCCGCTCTCTTACGCGATTCTGGAATCCTGCGGTCGCCTACGTTCCACTCAGCCCAACCTCAGCGTGCGTTATCACGCGGGGATGAGCAGCGATTTCCTCGACGCCTGCGTGCAGGTTATTCGCTGCGGTTTCGGCATGCCGGCGTTCAACAACGATGAGATCGTTATCCCTGAATTCATTAAACTCGGCATCGAAAAAGAAGACGCCTACGATTACGCCGCCATCGGCTGTATCGAAACGGCGGTGGGCGGCAAGTGGGGCTATCGCTGCACCGGCATGAGTTTCATCAACTTCGCCCGCGTGATGCTGGCCGCGATGGAAGGTGGGCGTGATGCCACCAGCGGCGAAGTGTTCCTGCCACAGGCAAAAGCGCTGTCGCGAGGCAACTTCGGCGGCTTCGATGAAATCATGGCGGCGTGGGATACGCAGATTCGCTACTACACCCGTAAATCGATTGAAATCGAATACGTGGTCGACACCATGCTGGAAGAAAATGTGCCGGATATTCTGTGCTCGGCGCTGGTCGACGACTGCATTGAACGGGCGAAGAGCATCAAAGAAGGTGGCGCGAAATACGATTGGGTGTCTGGCTTACAAGTAGGAATTGCGAACCTCGGCAACAGTCTGGCGGCAGTCAAAAAACTGGTGTTCGAACAGGGCGCAATTGGACAGCAACAACTCGCCGCCGCGCTTGCCGATGACTTCGACGGGTTGACGCACGAACAATTGCGCCAGCGTCTGATTAACGGCGCGCCGAAATACGGTAACGATGATGACAGCGTTGATGCCCTGCTGGTGCGCGCGTATCAGACCTATATCGACGAATTGAAGCAGTATCACAACCCGCGTCACGGACGTGGTCCTATCGGTGGTGATTATTACGCGGGTACGTCATCTATTTCCGCCAACGTACCGTTCGGTGCCGCGACGATGGCAACGCCTGACGGACGCAAAGCGCATACTCCGCTGGCAGAAGGCGCAAGCCCGGCGTCCGGCACCGATCATCTCGGCCCAACGGCGGTGATTGGCTCAGTCGGCAAACTGCCGACGGCGGCAATCCTCGGCGGCGTGCTGCTGAACCAGAAGCTCAACCCGGCGACGCTCGATAACGACAGCGACCGCCAGAAGCTGATGGTACTGCTGCGTACCTTCTTCGAAGTGCATAAGGGCTGGCACATTCAGTACAACATTGTGTCGCGCGAAACGCTGCTGGAAGCGAAGAAACATCCGGATCAGTATCGTGATTTGGTGGTGCGCGTGGCGGGTTATTCGGCGTTCTTCACCGCCCTGTCGCCGGATGCGCAGGACGATATTATTGCTCGTACGGAACATACACTTTAACGTTCTGATTGCCCGGTGGCGCTCCGCTTACCGGGCCTACGCCCAGACTGAAAACACCTGATACTGTAGGCCCAGCAAGCACCGCGCCGTCGGGCAAGTACTCATCCTGTTTGCCCTATGGATTTCGTGTTGTGCCCAGGCGGCAAGTTTGTAAGTCCCCAGGAGCTTATATAAATAAGTGACTGGGGCGCGCAAACTCTGCCAACAACCCCACAGCGCGAAAGACGACGGGTAAACTTTCGAATGAAATAAATTTGGGATTCTCGTCACATTGTAATTAGAATGTTGCTGGTCGCAGTCACAGCCAGGAGCCTTCGTATGACCGTTAAAGTTATCGTCACCGATATGGACGGAACTTTTCTTAATGATGCCAAGCAGTACAATCGTGAACGCTTTTTGGCGCAGTTCCAGCAGCTTAAGCAGCGCGGCATTGAGTTCGTCGTTGCCAGCGGCAATCAGTACTATCAGCTCATTTCCTTCTTCCCGGAAATCCGCGACCAGATTTCCTTCGTTGCCGAAAACGGCGCGCTGGTCTATCAGCATGGCCAGGAGTTGTTCCACGGTGAGTTGACCCGTCACGAATCCCAGGTCGTGATTGGCGAACTGCTGAAAGATCCGCAACTGAATTTCGTGGCCTGTGGCCTGGAAAGCGCGTACGTCAGCGACAAAGCACCGGAAGCCTTCGTCAAGCTGATGTCAAAACACTACCATCGTCTGAAACCCATTTCTGACTTCCAGCAGATCGACGATAAGATTTTCAAGTTCTCACTTAATCTGCCGGACAGCGAAATTCCCCAACTGATTGATGTTCTTCACTTGTCGCTCGATGGCATTATGAAGCCCGTCACCAGCGGTTTCGGCTTTGTCGATTTGATTATTCCGGGCCTGCATAAAGCCAACGGCATCAGTCGTCTGCTGAAAAACTGGCAGCTTTCGCCACAGGAATGTGTCGGCATTGGCGACAGCGGGAACGACGCTGAAATGTTGAAGCTGGTGAAATATTCGTTTGCCATGACCAACGCCGCCGACAGTATCAAAGCGATTGCGCGCTATCAGACCGACGACAATAATCACGAAGGCGCGCTGAATGTCATTCAGGCCGTGCTGGATAACGCTTCCCCGTTCGACGTCTGACCCGAAGTCGGAGCGGCCTGCTCCGGTCTTTCTCTCTCTTTTCTGTGCCTTCTTTCCTGGATTGTGGATCTCATCAAGTTTTTTAACTTGCATTAACCTCTTTTTAACTTAAAGTATCACTTGTAAGTTAAATTACTTTCGAATGAAAGATTAAGAGGTCCACCATGGCGCTTTCCTTTAGTAGTGAAACCCTCCCTGCCGACCACAAAGCGGCAATCCGTGAACTGAAAAAAGCACTGCGCGCGCAGATCGGCGATGTGCAGGCCGTCTTCGACCAACTCACCGCCCACATCGAAACGCGCGTGGCAGAAATTGATGCGCTGAAAGCGGCCGGAAAAACCGTGTGGCCAGTTGTGACTTATAGCGATTTGGCTGACGGCAAAGTGACGGACGCTCAGCGTGAGGAAATCAAGCGTCGTGGTTGTGCGGTGATCAAAGGACATTTCCCGCGTGAACAGGCGCTCGGCTGGGATCGCTCGATGCTGGATTATCTCGACCGCAATCAGTTTGATGAAATCTACAAAGGACCGGGGGATAACTTCTTCGGCACACTGACCGCTTCGCGCCCGGAGATCTACCCGATCTACTGGTCACAGGCGCAAATGCAGGCGCGGCAAAGCAATGAAATGGCAGCAGTGCAGTCATTCCTCAACCGCTTATGGCGCTTTGAAAGCGAAGGCAAGCAGTGGTTTAACCCGGACGTGAGCGTGATTTACCCGGATCGCATTCGCCGCCGCCCACCGGGCACCACTTCAAAAGGCCTTGGCGCGCATACCGATTCCGGGGCGCTGGAACGCTGGCTGTTGCCCGCGTATCAGCAAGTATTCGCCAACGTATTCAATGGTGATTTTACCCATTTCGATCCGTGGGACGCGGCGCACCGCACCGATGTGGAAGAGTATACGGTGGAGAACACTACCAAATGTTCGGTGTTCCGTACTTTCCAGGGCTGGACCGCGCTGTCGGAGATGATCCCGAATCAAGGGTTGCTGCACGTCGTGCCGATCCCGGAAGCGATGGCGTACATATTACTGCGTCCGTTGCTGGATGATGTACCGGAAGATGAGTTGTGCGGCGTGGCGCCGGGGCGAGTCCTGCCGATTTCCGAGCAGTGGCACCCGCTGCTTACCAAAGCGTTGACCTCTATTCCAGCACTGGAACCGGGTGATTCAGTGTGGTGGCACTGTGATGTGATCCACTCTGTCGCGCCGGTTAACGAGCAGCAAGGCTGGGGCAACGTGATGTATATTCCGGCGGCCCCGATGTGCGAAAAAAATCTCGCCTACGCGCAGAAAGTGAAAGTAGCGCTGGAAAACGGGGCATCGCCAGGCGATTTCCCGCGCGAAGATTACGAAGCCAACTGGGAAGATCGTTTCACGCTGAATGACCTGAACATCCACGGCAAGCGCGCGTTGGGCATGGTCGATTAATCATCATATAGCCCTTCGCGCACCACGGCGGTACGTCGCTTTCCGGGACGTATCCGCCGTACCGATTCGCGCACCGACAACGTACCATGCAACAACAGTGAACCGCAGGGGGCTTCCGGGCGAATGAGTCGCTGTTGCAGCATCTGCACCGCCTCTGTGCCGAGTTCGTCGCGCGGCACATGAATGGCGGTGAGCGGTACGTCCTGTATCGCCGCAAGGTTAAAACCATCAATGCTCATCACCGAGACATCTTGTGGTACTCGCAAACCCCGCTGCTGTAGCGCGTTAATGGTCCCCGCCGCCATAAAATCTCCACCGACCAGAAACGCTGTCGGCAACGGCTTTTCACCTTGCGCATCCAGCCATGCACCGACTTTCTCTTCTGTCTCTTTAGCGCTAAAGCTCGGGACCGCAATCAAATCGCTCGCGTCCTGAAAACGCAGATTACCGTTCTTCCACGCCTCGCGAATACCCACCAGCCGCAGCTCCATGGTGTAGCGCCGCAGACACATAACGTTCATCACCGCCCGATGGCCCATGTCGAACAGGTAACGCGCGGCAAACTGACCGATCAACCGGTGATCAGGCGCTATCGACGGCAACCGCATTTTTTCATCGCGACAGTTAATCAGCACACAGGGTTTGGCAAAATCAGCGGCCAGGTCATGAATGTGCGGGTCGTCGATGCCAAGCAGGATCGCCGCCTGCGTTTCCCCTTCGTTCATGCGCGCCAGAAACAGGTTGGCATCGCTGTCGTTTTCTTCCAGCGCGCAGTAACGCAGGCGCACTTCGTGAGGAGAAAGCGCTTTGTTGATGCTCTGGATCACGCGGTAATAAAAGATGTCGGACCGCTCGTCGAACGCGCGCTGTGGCGCAAAGACAATCAGGCTGTTGAGCAGCATTCTTCCGGCCGCCATGCCGTCCATTACGCCCAACTCTCGGGCGCAACTCAGCACGCGATCACGCGCCTTTTCACTGGTATTGGCTTTGCCCGCTAACACCCTTGAAACGGTGCTCGCCGAGAGCCCGGTACGCGCCGATATTTCAGCGATTTTGAGCTTTTTGTCCATTTTGTGATCTACCTCCATTTCGCAAATGAAAGAATTTTCACGAGATAATTTCCCTTTATTTAAGGGGGAAAGGTTAATTAAAAGGGAGTATATCGCCACCTCATGAAAAAACTTGCATAAATTGCACTATTGCGCCCGATTTTTCTGCCCTACTCTGAATTGGCCTGACAACTTCCATACTAGTTATCCGGTAGCTTACCAAAAGAAAACCATTAGGTTTCAAGAAAATAGAAAAACTGGTGTGACAACTCACGGAATGAGTGGGTTCTCTTCCCCCCTACAAACCGTCTTATGGAGAATTCTATGAGCCAAGGTATTAACAACGATGTTACGGTCAGCAAATCGCGCCGCGTGGTGAAAAATCTGCGTTGGTGGGTGCTGGTGCTTTTTCTTCTGGGCGTGACCGTTAACTACATTACACGCAACTCGCTGGGCATTCTGGCCCCTGAACTCAAAACCGAACTCGGCATTACTACCGAACAATATTCGTGGATTGTCGGCGCGTTCCAGCTCGCCTATACGATTTTCCAGCCCATCTGCGGCTGGCTGATTGACGTAATTGGCCTCAAGCTCGGCTTTATGGTGTGCGCCACACTGTGGGCGATTGCCTGTATCGCGCACGCCGGAGCCGGAAGCTGGCTACATATGGCGCTGCTGCGCTTCGGCATGGGCGCATCAGAAGCGGCAGCCACGCCTGCTAACGCCAAAACCATTGGCGAGTGGTTCCCGAAATCGGAACGCCCTGTCGCTGCCGGTTGGGCAGGCGTCGGTTTTTCGATTGGGGCGATGTTAGCACCGCCAATTATCTACTTTGCCCACGCCTCTTTCGGCTGGCAGGGTGCGTTTATGTTTACCGGTTTCCTCGCGCTGGTGTGGGTCGCATTGTGGTGGGCGTTCTATCACAATCCGGAACAGCACCCGAACCTGAGCAAAGAAGAACTGGCGTACATTCAGCAAGATAACGAGCCGCCAGCAGTTAAACTGCCGTTCCTGACAGCCCTGAGCAACATCAGCAAAAACAAACGCTTCTACGGCATCGCCATTCCGGCCTTTATGGCAGAACCGGCCTGGGCGGTGATGAGCTTCTGGGTGCCGCTGTATCTCGCCAAAACTTACGGCATGGAGCTGAAACAGATTGCCCTCTTTGCGTGGCTGCCGTTCCTCGCCGCCGATCTCGGCAGCGTCGCCAGCGGCTATCTGACCAAACTGTATACCCGCCTGTTCGGCTGCACCCGAGTGAACTCCGTGGTCGCCTCCTCCGTTTCCGGCGCGTTCCTGATGCTGTCGCTGGCGATGATGGCCTTCACCACCAATCCGTATGTAGCGATTGCGCTGATCTCCGTCGGCGGTTTCGGTCACCAGATCATCTCCTGCATGTTGAGCGCCCTGGTCGTTGAATCCTTCGACAAAGGCCAGATGGCGACGGTCAACGGGATGCGTGGCTCCGCCGCGTGGATCGCAAGCTTTGCCTTCTCACTGATTATTGGGGTGACCGCCGACAAAATTGGCTTTAACCCGCTGTTCATCGCCATGGGCTTCTTTGACCTGATTGGCGCTATTTTCCTGGTTGCATTTATTGCTGAACGTCGCGCCAAGCGCGCCTGAGTGTAGGTTTAATTATGAAGACGCTTAAACACTGGACTTTCGATAAACAATCCGCCCATCACGTGGAACTGATCGTCGACGGGCAGCACACTCTGTGCCTGTACATGCTGGAAGAAAATCTGTTCCGCGTGTTGCTCAAACGCCAGGGCAAACTGGCACTCGACAAAACCTGGAGCATTGCACCAGAGCAGGACGTACCGTGGGAAGGCCGTTCGCGTGACGATCTGTCGGGCTTCAGCCTGCCGTCATGGACGCTGGAAAAAGATGACAATCAGTTGACCATCAGCACTTCGCAACTGCGCGTGACGGTACATCAGCCGCTGTGGCTGGAGTGGCATTACCGTAATGAAGCGGGCGAATGGCAGTACCTGACCGGAGACCGCCCAACCAGTGCCTACCTGGTGAATGCCCACGGCGATGGCGTGGCACATTATCTGAAACGTCAGAAAGATGAACGCTTCTATGGCCTCGGTGAAAAAGCGGGTGATTTGCAGCGTACCGGTAAGCGATTTGAAATGCGCAACCTCGATGCGATGGGCTATAACGCCGCCAGCACTGACCCGCTGTACAAACATATTCCGTTCACCATTACCCGCCGCGATGACGTCAGCGTTGGCCTGTTCTATGACAACCTGAGCAGTAGCTGGTTGGATCTGGGTAACGAACTCGACAACTATCACACCGCCTATCGCCGCTGGCAGGCAGAATCGGGCGATATCGACTACTACCTGTTCACTGGGAAACGAGTGCTGGATATCACCAAATCCTTCGTGCGGCTGACCGGAAAAACGCTGTTTGGCCCGAAATGGAGCCTCGGTTACAGCGGCTCGACCATGCATTACACCGATGCGCCGGACGCGCAAAACCAGCTGATGAACTTTATTCGCCTGACCGACGAACACGCTATTCCGTGCGATTCATTCCAGCTTTCGTCCGGTTACACCTCAATTAACGGCAAGCGCTACGTGTTCAACTGGAACTACGACAAAGTGCCGCAGCCGAAAGTGATGAGTAAAGCGTTCCATGACGCGGGGCTGAAACTGGCGGCGAACATTAAGCCGTGCCTGTTGCAGGATCACCCGCGCTATAACGAAGTGGCGGAGAAAGGCTTGTTTGTGCGCGATTCAGAAGCTGACGCACCAGAGCGCTCCGTTTTCTGGGATGACGAAGGCTCGCACCTCGATTTCACCAACCCGGCGACCGTCGCCTGGTGGCAGGAAGGCGTCACCACACAATTGCTGGAAATGGGGATCGACTCCACCTGGAACGATAATAACGAATACGAAGTGTGGGATGGCGAAGCGCGCTGCCACGGTTTTGGTCAGGAAATCGCGATTAAGCACGTGCGTCCGGTGATGCCGCTGTTGATGATGCGCGCCTCGATGGAAGCACAGCAACGTTTCGCTCCGGAAAAGCGCCCATATCTGATTTCCCGCTCCGGCTGTGCCGGAATGCAGCGTTATGTCCAGACCTGGAGCGGCGATAACCGCACCAACTGGGACACTCTGCGCTACAACACCCGCATGGGCGTCGGCATGAGTTTATCTGGCTTGTTCAACGTCGGTCACGACGTCGGCGGTTTCTCTGGTGATAAACCAGACGCCGAACTGTTCGTGCGCTGGGTACAAAATGGCGTGATGCATCCACGTTTTACCATTCACTCGTGGAATGACGACCAGACCGTTAACGAACCGTGGATGTATCCGGCAATCACTCCGGCCATCCGTGGGGCCATTGAGCTGCGTTACCGTCTGCTGCCTTATCTGTATACCTTGCTGTGGCAAGCGCATGCCGACGACGAACCGATGTTGCGCCCAACGTTCCTCGATCACGAACACGATGCGCAGACGTTCGAAGAGTGTGATGACTTCCTGCTGGGCCGTGACCTGCTGGTCGCCAGCGTCGTTGAACAGGGTCAGCGTAAACGCCACGTTTGGCTGCCAGCCAACGAAACCGGCTGGTACGATTTCTATACCGGCGAATGGTTCTCCGGCGGTCAACACATTACCGTCGATGCGCCACTGGAAAAACTGCCGCTGCTCGTGCGCGCCGGGGCTGGTCTGCCGATGAGCGATCGCATTAAACACGTCAATGCTGCCGCCGACGATAACCGTGAACTGAAACTGTTCCCGCTGAAAGGTGTGGGCAAAGACGCTGGACTGCTGTTTGAAGATGACGGCGAAACCTGGGGGTATAAAGACGGCAAAGCGCTGTGGCTGGAATGGGAAATGGAATGCTCGGGCAGCGCCATCAACCTGACGTTCAACCCGCGCGGCGATTTCCGTCCGGCGTGGAAATCCCTGAAAGTGACGTTACCGGCAGGCGAGAAACGCCAATTGCTGATAAACGGCAAAGCCGCCAGCGAGTGGAGTCTGTAGCCCTTCCCGTTTGAGACTGGCTTCACAGATTGATGTCCAGCTGTAACAAAATACGCCACGACTGTAATCCAGCGTGGCGTTTTTCATGCGGCGGATATAACGTAAGAGAGCCCCCTACTTTGCGGACCTCTCATCATGAAAATTTCTACCGCTGTTGTTGTTGCTCTGGCCCTTTGCTCCACCAGCGCGTTAGCGTTCCAGGAAAAACCGTCCCCAGAAATCGCCGTTCAGTCGTCTGGCTCGACGAAATCTACTGCTATTAGCCGTTTCTCAGGGGATGAAAATGACGGTGCGATTGTGCAGGCTTACGGTCCAGGTACTTTTACCAGCACACAGACCACTGAGAATGGTTATCCTGTGCCCGCTCCTCGCCATCAAAGACAGTGATAGAGAAACGTAGATTATCCGACCAGGGGATTTTGAGGCGTTAAGGGATGTTTAGAAAGGAGAGCGCTGAGGGAAAAGACCCCGGTCACGCAGGCGCGCGCCGGGGTATTGGCATTTAGCCGTCGATACCTTTGCTGCGCAGGTAATCTTCGTAATTGCCGCTGAAGTCGATGACGCGTTCTGGCGTAATCTCAATCACGCGGGTTGCCAGAGAAGAAACGAATTCACGGTCATGGGAAACGAAAATCAGGGTGCCCGGATACATTTCCAGCGCCATGTTCAACGATTCGATCGATTCCATATCCAGGTGGTTGGTCGGTTCGTCCATCACCAGAATGTTCGGTTTTTGCATCATCAGCTTGCCGAACAACATACGACCTTTCTCACCACCGGAAAGCACTTTCGCAGGCTTCTTGATGTCGTCCTGGCTGAACAGCAGACGACCGAGGAAGCTGCGCACCACCTGCTCGTCATCGCCTTCTTGTTTCCACTGGCTCATCCAGTCGAACACGGTGAGATCGTTTTCGAACTCATACTCGTGATCCTGAGCGTAGTAGCCAATTTTCACGTTTTCGGACCACTTCACGGTGCCGCTCTCTGGGGTTAAATCACCCACCAGCGTTTTCAGAAGCGTAGTTTTACCGATGCCGTTAGTACCGAGGATTGCCAGTTTCTCGCCCACTTCCAGCAGCAGATTGATGTCTTTAAACAGCGGACCGTTATCAAAGCCTTTGGTGAGTTTTTCCACTTCCAGCGCGTTACGGAACAATTTCTTGTCCTGTTCGAAACGGATGAACGGGTTCTGACGGCTGGAGGCTTTCACTTCATCCAGTTTAATTTTGTCAATCTGACGGGCGCGAGACGTTGCCTGACGAGATTTAGAAGCGTTGGCGCTAAAGCGGCTGACGAAGGATTGCAGGTCAGCAATTTGCGCTTTTTTCTTGGCGTTATCGGACAGCAGACGTTCACGCGCCTGGGTAGCCGCAGTCATGTATTCGTCGTAGTTACCGGAGTAAACGCGCAGCTCACCGTAATCGAGATCGGCCATGTGAGTACAGACCATGTTAAGGAAGTGACGGTCATGCGAGATGATAACCATGGTGCTGTTACGCTCGTTGAGCACGCTTTCCAGCCAGCGAATGGTGTCGATGTCCAGGTTGTTCGTCGGTTCATCGAGCAGCAGAATGTCCGGGTTGGAGAACAGTGCCTGCGCCAACAGCACACGCAGTTTCCAGCCTGGTGCGACTTCGCTCATCGGGCCGTAATGCTGTTCTACAGGAATGCCTACACCGAGCAGCAGTTCGCCCGCACGTGATTCCGCAGAGTAGCCGTCCATTTCGCCGTAGGTGACTTCGAGGTCAGCAACTTTGTAACCGTCCTCTTCACTCATTTCAGCGAGGCTGTAAATGCGATCGCGTTCTTGCTTCACTTCCCACAGCTCAGCGTGACCCATGATAACGGTGTCGAGCACGGAGAATTCTTCGAAGGCGAATTGATCCTGACGCAGCTTACCGATGCGTTCGTTCGGATCGAGCGAGACGTTACCGAGAGACGGCTCTAAGTCGCCTCCCAAAATTTTCATGAAGGTGGATTTACCGCTTCCGTTGGCGCCAATCAGGCCGTAACGGTTGCCGCCGCCAAATTTCACGGAGATGTTTTCGAACAGCGGCTTACTGCCGAACTGCATGGTGACGTTACTGGTAACTAACACGGGAGTATCCTAAAAGATGTGACAAACGGCCTATTTTGCCACAATTGGGAATAAAAATCGCCTTGCACGTGCACTCTGAATGCTGTCAGCATGAAGCGATACGGTGAAAAAAATGTGATTTCGTCCACATCTGATTTCCCTGCGGCACGGAATGCACATATAATGCGCTCCCATTAAGGGTTCTATTTCTCTCACAACAGCCTCGTGGCACCGATACTTCGCATAAGATGAAAATGAAAATATCTACGCTTTTCGCGGCAGCTTTTGCCGTTATGGGCTTTTGCAACACTGCATCAGCTGTGACCTATCCTCTGCCAACTGACGGTAGCCGTCTGGTGGGTCAGAATCAGGTGATCACTATCCCTGATGACAACAAGCAGCCACTCGAGTATTTCGCGGCGCAGTATCAGATGGGTCTGTCCAACATGACCGAAGCTAACCCGGGAATTGACGTGTATCTGCCGAAAGGCGGCACCGTGCTCAACGTTCCGCAGCAGCTGATCCTGCCGGACACTCCGCACGAAGGCATTGTCATCAACAGCGCTGAAATGCGTCTGTACTACTACCCGGCAGGCACTAACACGGTTATCGTGCTGCCAATCGGTATCGGCCAGTTGGGTAAAGATACGCCGATCAACTGGACCACCAAAGTTGAACGTAAGAAAGCCGGCCCAACCTGGACGCCAACCGCCAAAATGCACGCGGAATATATTGCTGCAGGCAACCCGCTGCCAGCCGTAGTTCCTGCTGGCCCGGACAACCCTATGGGTCTGTACGCGCTGTACATTGGTCGCCTGTACGCTATCCACGGCACTAACGCCAACTTTGGTATTGGTCTGCGTGTAAGCCACGGCTGTGTGCGTCTGCGTAACGACGACATCAAGTTCCTGTTCCAGAATGTGCCAGTAGGTACACGCGTGCAGTTCATTGATGAGCCTGTTAAAGCAACCACTGAGCCAGACGGCAGCCGTTACATCGAGGTTCACAACCCGCTGTCCACGACTGACGCGCAGTTCAACGGCGGCGAAATCGTGCCAATCACGCTGAACAAATCAGTCCAGGCCATCACCGGTCAGGCTGATGTCGACAGCACCGTGGTTGACCAGGCCGTACAAGATCGCTCAGGTATGCCGGTTCGTTTGAACTAATAGCTGAACGCGAAGTACAAAAAAGGCGAGTTTCACGACTCGCCTTTTTTATTGCCGAAAATTCATCAGCCGTTGTTCACGATAACAATCCCGCCGTGATCATAGCGGTAATGACAGTGGGCATATTCCAGCGGCGTGCCGTCTTCCAGATAAATCACCTGCTCCACTTCCAGCACCGGATCGCTCGCCTCGCAAACCAAATGCTGCTGTTCAAGTTCGCCCGGTTTAATCGCCCGTACCACACGGTATGATCCCATAATCTTGAGCCCCAGCGTTTCGACATACTGAAACACCGAGCTTTCAAGATGGCCCTTGTTAAGGCCGGGCACCAGATTCACCGGCATCACGGTTGAGTCCAACGACATCGGTTCACCATTGAGCAAACGCAGGCGCACAAAATCATAGACCGGCGCATCAGCGTTAATCAGCAGTGAAGACTGTTCTTTTTCAGTGGGAAAGCGTAATTCAAAGCGCACCACCTGACTGCTGACCGTGCCCAGATGCTCCCAGGTTTTGGTCGCACCAAAGTAGTCGCTACCGGGCAAATCCCACTGCGAAAGCTGGAGGAAGTTTTTACGCACAAACGTGCCCTGCCCCTGACGCGTGTAGATAAGCCCTTCAACTATCAGCTGACGGATCGCCTGCTGAATGGTCATGCGGCTGGTTTCAAACTCCGCCGCAAGCGCAAATTGATCGGGCAACGGCGAGCTGGCGGGATACCGCTGGCTGATGATCCGCTTCTTGATTTCTCGCGCGATAGCAAGGTACTTCGCCGCCATTGCCCTTTCCTTATTTAATCTGTTATCCCGTTGTTTCTTAAGGCCACTCGCTCAGAAATCTTGAGGAAAGGCAGGTAGAAGAATACACCAAAGACGATGATTATCAACTGAACCACCACCGCTCGCCAGTCTCCTGCCGTCGCCAGCCAGGCACTCAGAACTGGCGGCGTGGTCCAGGGGATCATCACCACGCAACGCGACATTAACCCGAGCGTGGTACAAACCCACGCGAAGAAAATGCCGATAGCGGGCAGCAACACAAACGGGATCATCAGCGGCACGTTAAACACAATCGGCAGACCGAAAATCACCGGTTCGTTGATGTTGAACAGCCCCGGCGTAATGGCCAGCCGAGCGACCTGTTTCGATGCTTTCTGACGCGAGAACAAGAAGATAGCAATCAGCAGAGAAATCGTGCTACCCGTGCCGCCGACCATACCGAACGTCGGTACGAAGATATTATTGATGATGTGCGGAATAGGTTGCCCGGCGGCGTACGCCAGCATGTTCTCATTGGTGTTAATCAGCAGGAACGGCTCGAGCACCACGCTGTTGACCACCGACTGGTGGATACCTAGCGTGAACAGAAAGTTACCAAAACTGTAGATAAAAATCGTGCCTGGCAAACTGGTGTTGATCAACCGCAACGGCTGCTGGATAAGCGTCGTGATCAGATGAATCAAATCCGTGTGCAGCAGGTTATTCAACAACGCCGCAAAGACCGCAAACAGTGACAGCGTAATGATTGTCGGCAACAGCGAGGAGAAAGACTGACTCACCGCAGGCGGCACGTTTTCACCGAGATTGATTTCGAGGCGCTTAAACTGCGCGATGCGGATAAATATTTCCGTCGCTAATAAGCCAATAATCACCCCAGCGAAAATGCCGGTAGAACCGATATTGGCGAAGGTCAGAATAGAGGTCAGACTGACCGCCACTTTCCCGCCAACGGGCACCATATCCACCTGCATTGGCATCATAATAATGAAGCTACACAACGCAATGACGACGGCCGAAACCGGGTTGCCGAAGTTTTTGTTCCGCGCCAGCGACCACGCTATCATTGGCGCTATCAAAAGTGCGGCAATGTTCAGCGTGCCGTTGATGATCGCCTCCCCCCAGACCTTGAAGCGCACCAGCGTGTCGCCTTCAAAAACCCTGGGGAACACCACGTTGTTCACCAGGACAGCAAGACCTGCCAGAATAAAAATCGGCATGACACCGGCAAACGCGTCGCGCAAAGAACGCAGGTGAACCTGGTTTGCAATGCGCGCCGAAAACTCGACGAAGCGATCGGTAAAAGACTGCATATTGGATGTAACGTTATCAGACATTTGCAGAGACCTTTTCTTCACTCACTCCCATTTCCCGTCAACCTTCGAGCCAGCGGGTGCGGCTCAAAGGTTGACAGAAATAACCCGGCTCGGCTTTGCCTTACATCTCTTCGCCGTTGCTGCGGATCGCCTGTTTTAACCACGCGTAGCTTTTCTTCGGCACGCGCTTCAAGTCTTTCAGATCGTGGTTTTCGCGGTTGACGTACACCACGCCGTAGCGTTTACGCATGTCGCCCTGCGAACTCAGAATGTCGATAAGCCCCCAGCCGAGATAGCCGATCACGTCCGCGCCGTCTTCAAGAATCGCGTCTTTCATGGCGTTGATGTGATCGCGGTGATAAGCGATGCGATAGTCATCGGCAATCTGATTCACGCCGTCCCATTGCTCAATGACGCCGATACCGTTTTCAATCGGGAATACCGGCATGCGCCAGTCGTTGTAGTAGCGGGTGATGATGCTGCGGAAACCAAGCGGATCGATCTGCCAGTTCCATTCGGTGGCTTTCAGGAACGGGTTATTTTTATCACCGTATTTCAGGTAATAGTTCACCTCAGTGCCTTCCGGGATTGGGTCTGTATCGAGCGTACGACTGGCGTAATAACTGAACGCCATGTAGTCGTTTTTGTTGCTGTTAATCAGCGCCAAATCTTCTTCACGATAGATATCTTCGAAGCCTTCGCGCTTCACCACCGCCATCACTTCCGGGCTGTAGCCTTCGCCTGCGTATACACGCAGCAGGTTCTGGTTGAGGAATTCGTCGTACTGCTGCGCACAGAAGATATCGCGCGGTTTGCAGGTCGCCGGGTAAATCAACTGATGCGCTAACATGCCGCCCATCAGTTTGCCCGGATGGGTCTGCTGCAGGTATTTGGTCAGCTTAACGTGCGCCACCATCGTGTGGTGCTGGATTTCATACAGCTCGCGTAGGGTTTCGTCGCCGCGCATATAGCCCGAAATGCGGAACGCTATCGGCATGTGGAAAATGTTCTGTTCGTTGAAGGTCAGCCAGTATTTCACCTTGTCACCGTAGCAATCGATCATCTTCTCGCCGTAACGTACGAATGCGTCCATCACCCGGCGATCGTTGAAACCGTTGTACTCTTCGGCCAGCGCCAACGGCATGTCGAAGTGATAGAGACAGATCATCGGCTCGATGCCGCGCGAAATCAGTCCGTCGATAAAACGGTGGTAAAACGCGATGCCTTCTTCATTGAACGCACCATCACCGGTCGGGCAAACGCGGCTCCAGGCAATCTGGAAACGGTAGCAGTTCATGCCCAAATCCTGCATTAAATCAAAATCTTCCTCGAAACGGTGGTACGAATCGGTGGCCACTTTCCAGTCGGACGCAAACTCGCTCGGCTCGCGAATGTCATACACTGATTTGCCCTTCCCGCCTTCGTTCCATGCACCTTCGGTCTGCATGCTGGACACCGAGTTACCCCATAAAAAATCCTTCGGCAGTTTCTTCATCGTTGCTCTCCGTCTATATGACTAGTCATTTAAGTTTCATGACTAGTCATATAGAACGAAATGACAAATCAGGCAAAAGAGTTATGTTGTTTTTGTGAGCAAGGCAGAGAAAATGAGGGAGGGATAGATCAAACGAAGCCCCGGCAAGCGAAGCGCCGCCGGGGATTTACAAAAGGAAGGAAACTTAGCCTTTCAGCTGATTACGACGGTATTCGCCCTGACGCTCCAGCATCCAGCCAGGGTATTCTCGTGGCAGTTCACTGACGGCATTGAGCTGTTTCAGTTCTTCTTCTGACAGACGGATTTCAGTGGCGGCGATGTTATCTGCCAGTTGGTCCGGGCGTTTAGCCCCAATAATCACGCTGCTGACCACTGGCTGATGCAATAGCCACGCCAGCGCAATCTGGGCCACCGACACGCCTTTGCTTGCGGCAATGTTGCGCATCACGTCAATGCAGTCGAAGCCACGTTCTTTATCCACTGGCGGGAAATCGAATTCCAGGCGACGACCGCCCGCTTCGTTCTGCCCGTCACGACCATATTTACCGCTGAGGAAACCGCCTGCCAGCGGACTCCAGACCATCAGTCCTACGCCTTCGCTTTGCATCATCGGCACCAGTTCACGCTCTAGATCGCGGCCGGCAATGGTGTAATAAGCCTGCAACGATGCAAAACGCGACAGGCCGAGTTTGTCGGAGATGCCCAGCGCTTTCATGATTTGCCACGCCGACCAGTTCGACACGCCGATATAGCGCACGTGACCGTGCTGCACGAGGTTATCCAGCGCGTAGAGCGTTTCTTCAATCGGTGTTGCCGGGTCAAAACCATGCAGTTGGAAGAGATCGATATGATCAAGCTGCATCCGGCGCAGGCTGTCTTTCACACTGTTGATGATGTGATAGCGCGAACTGCCGCGCGAGTTCACGCCTGCGGTGCCGGTTTCGCCAAATACTTTGGTCGCCACCACCACATTTTCACGCGGTATTTTGAGATTTTTCAGCGCCTGGCCGGTTATCTCTTCTGAACGCCCTTCCGAATAGACGTTGGCGGTGTCGATAAAGTTAATGCCGGCATCCAGCGCGCTGCCCACCAGACGCTCGGCGTCGGCCTGCTGCAGTTGACCAATCTTGCCCCACATGCCGCCTTCGCCGCCAAATGTCATGGTGCCAAGGCAGAGTTCAGAGACAAACAACCCGGTATTGCCTAATTTCTGATAACGCATAACGTTCTCCTCAGGAGATGTCGTGGTGAGTGTTGATTAGTTATAGCTCGCCAGACCGTCATGCGAATGGGGCGTTCCTGCCCGTTTCTTGCCCAATTCTCTGAACTTTATCCGCGCGGCGTATCGCCAAAAACAGAGTAGTCCGGCAGTTGTACGTTCTGATAAGTTTCCCAACCGCCGCCCAGCGCCTTGTACAGCGCCACCAGGTCTATGCGGCTTTGGACCTGCGCCTGTGCGTGTTGTTGCTCGGCCTGCGCCAATTGCCGCTGCGCATCCAGCACATCAATAAACGTCGCAAGACCTTGTTTGTAACTCGAGCTGGCGAGATCAAAGGCGCTTTGCAGCGCATCAATGGTGCGTTGTAATGCCTGTTCCTGTTTTTGATCGCTGCGATAACTGACCAGCGAATTCTCCACATCACTGAGCGCCGTCAGGACGGTTTGCCGATATTGCAGCACCTGTGCGCCCTGCTGCGCACGTGCCAGTTTGACACTCGACACCAGCCGCCCGCCCTGGAAAATCGGGATCGAAATTTGTGGGCCGACGCTGTAGAAATGGCTGCTCCAGTCGGTGAGCCAGTTGGCCTCGGAATTGCGCAAACCAAACTGTCCGTTCAACGTCAGACCAGGGAACAGCTCCGCGACCGACACACCTATTTGCGCCGTTGCGGCATGGAGATTGGCTTCGGCTTCTCGTACATCCGGGCGACGGCGAGCAAGCGTCGATGGAATGCCGGTTTGCACCACATCGGGGAGTTTCGGTAGCGGCTGCGGTGAACTGAGTTCGGTATCCAGCGCGCCCGGCGGTTTGCCAAGTAATATCGCCAGCGCATTCATCGCCTGCCGTTCCTGGGCTTCATACTGCGGGAGTTGCGCCTCAAGATTACCCAACTGAGCGCGCGCATTCTCCACATCCATTTGCGGCGAGAGCCCGCCTTTCTGACGGCTATTGGTGAGTTCAAGCGTTTCCTGCGCGCTGGCAATCTGCGTGTTCATGGTTGCCATGATGCTTTGCGTCCCGCGAAGCTGTAGCCATGCGCGCGCCACTTCCGCTTCCAGTGACACCAGCGCATCGTTGCGCTGTTCGATAGCCGCCTGTTGCTGCGCCTGCGCGGCCTCGGTCTGTCGGCGTACTTTGCCCCACAGATCCAATTCCCACTGTGCGTCAAAGCTCCCCTGATAGAGATGGATAGGTTCGGTCAACGGCTGCAATGCGCCTTTCAAATCCGGATCCACATTGTCTATTTGATCATAAACGCCCTGCGATTTCAGTTCGCCTTCAATGCCAAGCTGCTGGCGGGTTGCCTGCAAATTTCCGTTTACCGACGGGAAGAATGCGCCATTAGCCTGATTCAGTTGTTCACGCGCCCCGGCGATGCGTAATGCAGTCTGTTGTAGCGACAAATTGCCAATAATCGCCCGCTCAATCAGGCTGTTCAGCTCTGAGGAATTAAACGTCGTCCACCAGCGTGTGTTCACCGCCTGGGTCGCGGTGTGCGACTGCGCGGTTTTATCACCCGGATCGTTCCAGTTTGACGGTGTTTTCGGCTGTGGCGACTGGTAGTCCGGCCCGACCGAACAGCCCGCCAGCAATGAAAAGGCCAGGGTTAAGAGTAAGCGTCTGTGCGTCATCAGTGTGCTCCTGCGCTGCCTTCGCTCCTGACGGGCGAAAGCAGTAAACAGAACGGGATCAGGCAGAGTGCGACCACGCTCAAAATAGTAAAGACATCGACATAGGCCAGGAACCGCGACTGTGCGATCAGCTGTTTGTACATCTGCCCACCGGCAAGGCTCAATGGATCGCCCACTTGCGTCGTGAAATTGCGGATCGCCTGCGCCACCTGTTTAAGCGTCAACTGGAAAGATTCGTCAAATGGCGTGGCGTTATAGGCCAGATACGCGCTGTGAGTCTGCGACCGTTCGGTGATCGCCGCCGTCGAAAGCGAAATCCCCACCGACCCGGCGACGTTGCGGAACATGGTAAACAGCGCGGCAGCATCGGCATTCAGACGGCGGGGAATCGAAATAAACGCGATGGTGGTTAACGGCACGAATAAGAAGCCCAGCCCGATCGATTGCGCACAACGGAATAGCACCAACGTTTCAAAATCGATGGCGGGAGACAAGTTTCGCGACCAGAAAAAGGACACGGCCAGGCAGGTAAACCCGAAGGCGATGATCCAGCGCGTTTGCACAATCGGCATCAGTTTCAGCACCAGCGGAATGGTGAGCACAATCAACACCGCCCCCGGCGACATCACCAGCCCCGACCAGGTGGCGGTGTAGCCCAAATCTTGCTGCGCAAGTTGCGGAATGACCACCGAACTGCCGTACAGGATCATCGACATTCCCGCCATCAGCAGGCATGAAACGGCGAAATTTCGGTCTGCCATGCAGCGCAAATCTACCACCGGTTTGCGCGCATAAAGCAGCCAGTAAATCGCACCGACGATGCCAATCAGCGTCAGCACCGCGAAAGTGATAATAAAGTTGGAATGGAACCAGTCGTCGTCTTCGCCACGGTCCAGCATCACCTGCAAACAGCCAAGGCCGAGGGCAATCAGACCAATGCCGGTCCAGTCGATACTGGCTTTCCCTTCGGCTTTTTTCTCCCACGGCGGATCTTCCAGCAGCTGATATACCGCTAATACCGTCAAAATACCGACCGGAATATTGATGAAAAAGACCCAGCGCCAGGAGTAGCTGTCGGTTATCCAGCCACCGAGCGTCGGCCCCATCACGGGTGCGACAATAATCGCTATCGACGACAGGCCAAACGCCTTGCCGCGATCTTCCGGTTTGAAATAATCGAGCAAAACGGACTGCTGCGTCGGCTGCAACCCACCACCGAAAAAGCCCTGCATCACACGAAACAGAATGATTTGCCACAGTTCAGTGGCGATACCGCAGAGAAACGAGCAGATGGTGAACATCACGATGCAGATGATGAAGAACTGTTTGCGCCCGAGCAGGCGGCTGAGAAACGCGGAGATCGGCAGCACAATCCCGTTCGCCACCAGGTAACTGGTTAGCACCCACGTGGATTCATCGTAACTGGCAGAGAGCGAACCCGCCACGTGCGGCAGCGCCACGTTGACGATGGTGGTGTCGAGAATTTCCATAAATACCGCGAGGGTGACGACAATCGCCACCGCCCACGGATTGCTGGCGGGTCGCCAGTTTTCATGGCTGCTGTCGGTCATTCCACGGTGACCTTCGGTTCAACCGATAGCCCAAGCGGCAGCGGATGATCGGCATTCAGCCCTTTATCAATTACGATTTTCACCGGCACGCGCTGCACGATCTTCACGAAGTTGCCGGTAGCGTTTTCTGCCGGGAAAGCTGAGAACTTCGCGCCGCTGCCCTGCTGAATGCTGTCGACATGCCCTTCCAGTTCCATGTCCGGCCATGCGTCGACGGAAAGCGTGACTTTGTTCCCCGGCTTCATGCGCTCAAGCTGCGACTCTTTGAAGTTGGCAGTCACCCACACATCCGCAGACACCAGCGAGAACAGCGCCGTACCCGCCTGCACCAGCGTGCCAGTCTGGACGTTACGCTTGGTGACGAAGCCGTCAAACGGCGCACGCACTTCGGTATAAGAAAGATTCAGCTCGGCGGTTTCCAGTTGCGCTTTGGCCTGATCGACCTGGCGCTCACGCGCTTCAACGTTGGTTTCCTGCTGACGGATTTGCAGTTGCACCTGATCGGCGACTTCCAGCTGCGCTTTGGCGCTGGCTAACCCCGCCTGTGCGCTGCGCAATTGCGCATTGGCAGAATCAATATTCTGTTGAGTGGTCGCCCGAGGATCGACGCCCCGCTGGCGACGATACGCCGCTTCGGCATTGGCTAAATCAGCCTGCGCTTTTAGCACCTGCGCACGCGCCTCATCGCGCTGTGCAGGATATTGCACTTTGGAAAGCGCGAGCTGCGCCTGTGCCTGATGAAGCTGTGCCGTCGCCAGCCCAAGCTGGGCGTTGGCTTGATCGCGTTGGGCGCTGTTATCACGTGGATCAATAACCACCAGCAGATCGCCCTTTTTCACCCGCTGGTTATCCGCCACTTTCAGTTCTGTCACGTAACCGGCCGCTTTTGGCGCGATGGTGACGGCATTGCCATCGGTGAAAGCATCGTCGGTGGTTTCCTCATTGCGAGTCATAAACCA
The DNA here is from genome assembly GCF_036271055.1 of Scandinavium sp. GTDB lineage: Bacteria > Pseudomonadota > Gammaproteobacteria > Enterobacterales > Enterobacteriaceae > Scandinavium. The sequence goes on from NZ_DATBBJ010000059.1 coordinate 212,045, forward strand.
CCATATGAGGGCGATAACCAGCATCACCACGACCACGATCCCAAGGATAATAAGTGGTTTTTTTCCGGGCTTTTTGCGCGCTGGCGCGTCGTTTTCTTGTTCGTTTTCGGAAGGGGTATTGGTCTCAGCCATAGCGTCACAACGGTCCTGTGAGTTAACGGCGTGACAATTTCGCCGTTAACTAAACTTAGGAGGTTGCTCTACATTTGCCAGGAAAAACTGACAAATTCGCATTATCTGCAAAGTCTCAGCAGGCCGTAGCCGACCAGCGCCGCCCACAGCAGCATCGGCACAGAATAGAGGTGGAAGCGCCACCAGATGCGGCGATCGTTAGCCATTCGCAGCGCAATCAAATTCGCAAGCGATCCGGGCAACAGACCGAAGCCTCCCACGTTGACCGCCCACGCAAGAAGCATCGATGGCGGCACGTAGTTAATGAGCAAAATCGTCGAGGGCACGTTACTGATAACCTGTGACAAACCGATCGCGGTCAGCCACAGACCACCGTCAGACAAGCTACCGACACCCGATAGGGCGTGATGCAATGCAGGCAATTGCGTCATCAAATGGACATCAATGAACATCGCCATGAACACCAGCAACAGCGTCCAGTCGACGCTGAACACCACCCGGCGTTCCAGCAGCAGGAAACCGACGGCCAGAACAGCCAGGCCCCATAACTCCTGACGCAGTTCAAGACTCAGCAGGAAAATCAGGTAAAACGCCAGGCAACACCCAACCAGTTTGGGTTTCCAGGCGGGCGTGCGATCACCGCTCTGGAAATGCAACGCCTTAGCGGGGAAGCAGAGCCAGCATAACAGCAGCAAGGTGAGCATCATCGCCAACGCCAGCGGAGCCATTTGCCAGCTGAATGACAGGAAAGAAAGCCCGGAACGCCCCCACAACAAGATGTTTTGTGGGTTACCAATGGGTGTGAGCAATGAACCGGCATTCACCGCCAGCGCTTCAAAAATAATGAGCCGATTAACCGGGATCGCGCTCCATTTTTTAAGCGTAATCGTCAGCGGCACCACAATAAATAGCGCCACATCGTTAGTAAGGAATGTCGACAGCAGCGCGGCGGCTAACACCATAAATATCGCTAACTGACGCTCTGTGGCAAAACGGCGCGCCATTTTACGACCCAGCACGTCAAAATAACCGCTCAGCTCAACGCCTTTGGTCAGCAGCATTAAGCCACTCAGCGTGACAATGGTGTGCCAGTCAATCGCGGCGGGCCAGGTAGCAGGATGAAAAGGAACAAACAGAGAAAGCAGAATACCGGTGAGGATCAGAAGATGTAAAAAGCGGTCACGCAAGAGCGACCGCAGAAAAGGGAGGTTCATTCAGCGTGTAGCCCTGCCTGCAGGTTAAACTGGCGAAAACGCTCCAGCGTTTCTTCGCTGACGTGGTGCTCCATCCCTTCGGCATCACGACGAGCGGTATCTTCACTGACGCCAATCGCCAACAAAAAGGTTTCCACAATTTGATGGCGCTCGCGGGCTTCCTGCGCCAGCTTTTCGCCTTCAGGCGTCAGGAACACGCCGCGCCACGGAATCTGTTCAATCAGCCCGACACCAACTAAACGCTTTAACATTTTGGCAACTGTTGGTTGGGAAACACCGAGCCGTGCCGCCATGTCTACCTGGCGTGCTTCACCCACTTCACGGATGAGATCAGAAATCAGCTCAACGTAATCATCAATCAGCTCGCGGCGATGCGCTTCACGCACCTGACGAAAGCCTTCAACGTGTTCTTCGACATTCACCAATTGCGTCACTTTTTTTAGTCCTGGGATACCCGGGCGACGGCTCATTGTGCTTCCTCTTCTCGGTGACGCGTCAATGCATCAGTTCGTTGAGCTCTATTGTATAGGATAGTGACCTGAGCACAAAAAATTAACGTTTTAGCCATAGCTAAGTAATATAGCCTGTGCTATATCTGTATGTAATACGAACATCCTTCACGGAATGAAGGTGCGGAAAGTTCAGGAGGTTTCTATGAACGAACTCAAGAGGTGCTTAAACGTGTTTACTCATTCTCCTTTTAAAGTGCGCCTGATGCTCATCAACATGCTGTGCGATATTTTCAGCAGCAAACCGCAGCAGGATAAGCCTTCTCACTAAATGCGGCGTCGCGGTACGCCGCTTCATTTTTCTGTCATCTCTCCCTGCCAGACTGGTCGTTTGCCCTGTAAAACCCCTTCTTTCTTCCGGAATTGCTATCGCCCTCGCAAAACAATTTGTGATGAGTAGTTGACGCAGTCATTCATCAAATTTATCTTCTCGCATCCCTGCAGCTTTTGCGCCTCGATGAAGCCCCTGCTTCCCGCACTGCCAGGCAGGTTTTACCCTTTGACGCCAAGGGATGCGCATGGCGGCTTTTTGATTGTGACCTATGAATGTAACACTGAAAGAAACGCTGGCTGCCCGTGGTCTGGCGCTCAATCCATGGACCGGATTTTACTTTTTACAATCATTACTGATGAATCTGGCGCTGGGATATCCTTTCAGCCTGCTTTATACCGTCGCCTTTACCTGTCTGCTACATCTGCTGTGGCGTGCCGTGCCACGTACGCAAAAAGTATTACTGGGGATTTATTCTCTGGTTGCGGCTTTTTATTATCCGTTTGGTCAGGCCTATGGCGCACCGAACTTTAATACTCTGCTGGCACTGCATTCGACTAACGCAGAAGAGTCCACGGAAATTCTCACTATCTTCCCGTGGTACAGCTATTTTATTGCACTGTTTATTTTCGCACTTGGCGTTATCGCTATTCGCCGCAAACCGGAAGCCAAACGCGCATGGAGCAAAATTGACCTGCTGTGTCTGCTGTTTTGTGTCGGCGTCGCGTTCGTGCGCCCGGTGCAGGAAATTGCGTGGGATGGCGTGTTCCGCATCAGCAAAATCGGTTATCCCGCCGTGCGCTTCGTACATGATGTCGCTATCAGTAACCAGCAAGTTTTAGATGAGCAGGCGCGTCTGGCGCAGTTTTCCAATCTGAAAGATACCTGGAACGTGGTCGCGGTGAAGCCGAAATATCACACTTATGTGGTGGTGATTGGCGAAAGCGCCCGGCGCGATGCCATGGGGGCGTTTGGTGGTCATTGGGATAACACCCCGTTTGAAAGCTCGGTGAACGGTGCGCTCTTTACCGATTATATTGCCGCCAGTGGCTCCACGCAGAAATCCCTGGGCCTGACGCTCAACCGCGTGGTCGACGGCAAGCCGCTGTATCAGGACAATTTCGTGACGCTGGCGAACCGTGCCGGTTTCCAGACGTGGTGGTTCTCAAATCAGGGGCAAATCGGCGAATATGACACCGCCATCGCCAGTATCGCCAAGCGCGCCGATGAAGTGCATTTCCTGAAGAGCGGGGATTTTGAAGCGGATAAAAATACCAAAGATGACGATCTGCTGAAAATGACTGCCCAGGTGCTCTCTACCGAGCGCACGCAGCCGCAGCTTATCGTGTTGCATCTGATGGGTTCTCACCCACAGGCCTGTGACAGAACGCAGGGCAAATACACGGATTTCGTGACGTCAAAAGAGACCTCCTGTTATCTCTATAGCATGACGCAAACCGACCAACTGCTGAGCAAACTGTACGATCAACTGCGCAATTCCGGCGACAGCTTCTCGCTGGTCTATTTCTCCGACCACGGTTTAGCGTTTAAGGAACGGGGCAAATCGGTGCAGTATCTGGCGCATGATGACAAGTTCCAGCAGAACTTCCAGGTGCCGTTTATGGTGCTTTCCAGCGATGACAAAACCCATCGCGTGATCAAAGCACGTCGTTCGGCGAATGATTTCCTGAGTTTCTTCTCTCAGTGGACCGGCATTCAGGCGCAGGAGATTGCGACGCCGTATCACTTTGTGTCGAACAAAAAGGCAGGACCGGTTTACATCACCAACTTCCAGCTACAGAAAGTGGATTACACCCATCTCGGCACAGACGTGTTTGATACCGCCGCCCATTGATGTTCTTCCCCGAATAACAGACAAAAAAAATCCGCCATCAGGCGGATTTTTTATTATCACCGAAGTGATTAGAAACGGTAACCAACGCCTGCGATCCAGGTGCCAACGTCAACGTTACGGATGCGAGACTGCTCGTAAGAGAAGTCCAGAGCAACGTTTTCGATTGGGTTGAACTGCATACCTGCGCCGTAGGAGAAACCGTAGTCGCTCATGTCAGATTTGCTAGCTGGGAAGTCGTTAGCCTGGAATTTACCGTAGCCGACACCGACAACACCGTAGATGCTTGCCCAGTCGTTGATGCGGTAAGCAGGACCAGCAGTGATACCGTAGTACTGAGATTTGTTGTAGGTACCGCTGTCGTTACCGTTTTTCTCGGTGTAAGTGAAAGAACCGATCACGCCGAGTGGGTTGTTGTCCTGCTCGTAACGGTATTTCAGGTTGAAACCACCTGCTTTGTTCGCTTCGCCCTGCATATCGCTCTGAGCGTAGCCACCGGTAACGGTAGAAGTAGCAGCTACAGCAGTACCTGCGGTTGCGGCCAGGACGATAGCCAGTGCTGAAAGACGTGCAATTTTATTCATAACCACCTCAAATGTGCTTCAAGTAAATCCGTAAGTTTTAAATATATCAAAATTTTCCGGAAACTTTTTACGAATCGCGTTATCTAAGGGCGTCTATCGTGTAACTAAACGTTTCCATCGTTGACAATCCCTCTTGAAAATCAGCGAGTTCCTCGCAGATTCTGCCATTATTGCGCTAATCAAATGGCACCTTCATCCAGATTAGTCCTAAAAAGATAAGATTTTTCTCTGTTGACTGAACTTTATTGTACGACGCCTCACGAAGCTTTTTTTCAACAATCTCTAAACCAGAAAGGGGTAATTCATTTACACTGCCTCTTTTACTTCCTTTGACAAAAATTGACAGGAGAAAGGATGCCAGGGTTGTCGCGTAAGGTGCCGGTGTGGCTACCGATCCTCGTAATATTGATTGCCATGTGTTCGATTCAAAGCGGCGCAGCACTTGCTAAATCACTCTTTCCCGTCGTCGGTGCGCCCGGTGTCACCGCGCTGCGTCTTACGCTCGGGACGCTGATTCTGGTGTGCGTCTTTAAACCGTGGCGTCTACGATTCACACGCGAGCAACGGCTGCCGCTCCTGTTTTATGGTCTGTCGCTTGGGGCGATGAACTATTTGTTCTATCTGTCTATTCAACGTATTCCGCTTGGCGTCGCGGTTGCGCTGGAATTTACCGGCCCGCTGGCAGTGGCGCTGTTTGGTTCTCGCCGTCCCATCGATTTTGTGTGGGTGGCGTTGGCCGTTTTAGGTCTGTGGTTCCTGCTGCCGCTCGGACAGAACATCGCCCACGTCGATTTAACTGGCGCTGCCCTGGCTCTCGGCGCAGGTGCCTGTTGGGCGGTGTACATTATTACCGGGCAGCGCGCGGGTGAAGAGCATGGTCCCGCCACCGTTGCGATGGGGTCATTGATTGCGGCCCTGGTGTTTGTGCCGATTGGCGCCTTTCAGGCCGGGGAAGTGCTTTGGCAGTGGTCGATTCTGCCTTTAGGGTTAGGCATCGCTATTTTGTCCACGGCGCTGCCCTATTCGCTGGAAATGATCGCCCTCACCCGACTGCCGACACGTACGTTTGGCACGTTAATGAGCATGGAACCAGCCCTGGCGGCTGTCTCAGGCATGATCTTCCTGGGTGAAACGCTGACGGGCACACAGTCCCTTGCTCTGCTCGCGATCATGGCTGCATCAATGGGGTCCACGCTCACGATTCGCCGGGAAAGCAAAATAGAGAAAGTCGATATTAATGTATAGCCTTACGCCGCAGGGTTATATCATCCTGCGGTGGCTAAAATTTATTTCATCGCAAAACCATTTTTCTACGGAAATATTTCCGCAATAAACAGACCTTTCTTAGTTAATTGATAACCACTCACAAGCAAACATCCTATCTCACTGTTTATAAAAGAGATAACGGCATTTAACTTCACACTCGCTATTAAACCGATAGGTATTATCATCCCGGCAGAATGACGCAGCGGTGCTATACTTGTTTGCGTTAATTCACTAGGGAGATATGCGATTATGACTACCGCTAAACTGGTAAAAACCAAAACATCTAATCTGCTCTATACCCGCAACGACGTGTCGGACAGTGAGAAAAAAGCGACTATCGAGCTGTTGAATCGTCAGGTGATTCAGTTCATTGACCTGTCACTTATCACCAAACAGGCCCACTGGAATATGCGCGGCGCTAACTTTATTGCCGTCCACGAGATGCTCGATGGCTTCCGTACTGCGCTGACCGATCATCTGGATACCATGGCAGAGCGCGCCGTACAGTTGGGTGGTGTTGCTTTGGGGACCACTCAGGTTATTAACAACAAAACGCCACTGAAAAGCTATCCGCTGGACATTCACACCGTTCAGGATCACCTGAAAGAGCTGGCTGATCGTTATGCGATTGTTGCCAACGATGTGCGCAAAGCGATTGGTGAAGCCAAAGATGAAGACACTGCAGATATCTTCACCGCCGCCTCGCGCGATCTTGATAAATTCCTGTGGTTCATTGAATCTAACCTCGAATAATCCAGACGATTTTCTTATCTTCCAAACCCCTCACTTGAGGGGTTTTGCACTTTTATAGTGCATAAACTTCGCGTTCCCGCCTGTAAAAGTAAACCAATTGTAATTATCACTTCACACAATCGTTAATGAAAGATTGTTTTATCAGCGTAATTTGCGCTTAATACCCATACGCCTGACGTGCCTGCTGACTCGCACCATTTTGGTGCTTCATTGTGGTGCACATCCTGTGCCTTGCATCGCATTTTGTGCAACAGAAGGCTCTCGCCTCGTTGCAAAACAATAAGTTGTAAAATTGGCACGATTTTTTCATAGGCAAACTATTCTCGCAGGGGATTGCCCCGTGGTTATAAAAGGAAATGCTATGAAGTCTGTTTTCAAAGTTTCACTGGCTGCACTGACCCTGGCCTTTGCCGTTTCTTCTCAGGCTGCGGAAAAACAACTGGTTGTTGCGACTGACACCGCCTTCGTTCCCTTCGAATTCAAACAAGGTGACAAGTACGTTGGTTTCGATGTGGATTTGTGGGCCGCTATCGCCAAAGAGCTTAAGCTCAATTACACCCTGAAGCCGATGGATTTCAGCGGCATCATTCCTGCGCTGCAAACGAAAAACATCGACCTGGCGCTGGCGGGGATTACCATTACTGACGAACGTAAAAAGGCTATCGACTTCTCCGATGGCTATTACAAAAGTGGTCTGCTGGTGATGGTGAAAGCCAACAACAACGACGTGAAGAGCGTGAAAGACCTGGACGGTAAAATCGTTGCGGTGAAAGGCGGTACGGGTTCTGTTGATTACGCGAAAGCCAACATCAAAACCAAAGACCTGCGTCAGTTCCCGAACATCGATAACGCTTATATGGAACTCGGCACTAACCGCGCGGATGCCGTTCTGCACGATACGCCAAACATTCTGTACTTCATCAAAACCGCAGGCCACGGCCAGTTCAAAGCAGTTGGCGAGTCTCTGGAAGCGCAGCAGTACGGTATCGCGTTCCCGAAAGGCAGCGACGAGTTGCGTGAGAAAGTGAACGGCGCGCTGAAAAAACTGCACGAAAACGGTCAGTACAACGAAATTTACAAAAAATGGTTCGGTACTGAACCAAAATAATTACTCTTAATAAGAGTCACTGTTTTCAGGGGCGACCTTTCGCCCCTGTTATTTTTGAACCACGGTAACAGGAAATCATCATGCAGTTTGACTGGAGCGCCATCTGGCCTGCCATTCCTATCTTGCTTGAAGGCGCCAAAATGACCCTATGGATTTCGGTCCTCGGGTTAGTGGGTGGGTTATTCATCGGTCTGGTGGCCGGTTTTGCCCGCACCTATGGTGGCTGGATAGCGAACCACATCGCCCTCGTGTTTATCGAAGTCATCCGCGGCACGCCTATCGTCGTGCAGGTCATGTTTATCTACTTCGCCCTGCCGTTAGCCTTTAACGATCTGCGTATCGATCCGTTCTCGGCGGCGGTTGTCACCATCATGATCAACTCCGGCGCCTATATCGCGGAAATCACTCGTGGTGCGGTGCTGTCGATTCATAAAGGGTTCAGTGAAGCGGGTCTTGCTCTCGGGTTATCTCGTCGCGAAACCATTCGCCACGTGATCCTGCCGTTGGCATTGCGTCGTATGCTGCCGCCGCTGGGTAACCAGTGGATCATCAGCATTAAAGACACCTCGCTGTTTATCGTTATCGGCGTTGCCGAACTGACACGCACTGGTCAGGAAATTATCGCGGGCAACTTCCGTGCGCTGGAAATCTGGAGCGCCGTCGCGGTCATTTATCTGCTCATCACCCTTGTGCTCAGCTTCGTTCTGCGTCGCCTTGAAAGAAGGATGAAAATCCTGTGATTGAATTTAAAAATGTCTCCAAGCATTTTGGTCAGACCAAGGTGCTGCACAACATCGATTTAAACATTACCAAAGGTGAAGTGGTGGTGATTATCGGGCCGTCTGGCTCCGGTAAATCCACCCTACTGCGCTGCATCAACAAGCTGGAAGAGATAACCAGCGGGGATTTGATTGTCGATGGGCTGAAAGTGAACGATCCGAAAGTCGACGAACGCCTGATTCGCCAGGAAGCTGGCATGGTGTTTCAGCAGTTTTATCTGTTCCCGCACCTGACGGCACTGGAAAACGTGATGTTTGGTCCACAGCGCGTGCGCGGTGCATCCAAAGCAGCAGCAGAGAAGCTGGCGAAAGAGCTGTTGGAAAAAGTCGGCCTCGCCGATCGGGGTCATCACTATCCGTCAGAACTCTCCGGCGGCCAGCAGCAACGTGTGGCGATTGCCCGCGCGCTGGCAGTGAAACCGAAAATGATGCTGTTCGATGAGCCAACATCAGCGCTTGACCCGGAACTGCGCCACGAAGTGCTTAAGGTTATGCAGGATCTGGCAGAAGAAGGGATGACGATGGTCATCGTGACCCACGAAATCAGCTTCGCTGAGAAAGTGGCCTCCCGTCTGATCTTCATCGATAAAGGCCGTATTGCCGAAGACGGTAATCCGCAAACCCTGATCGAGAATCCACCCAACCCGCGCTTGCAGGAGTTTTTGCAGCACGTGTCTTAATGGTAAATGGCCCAACCTCTCGCCAGGAGATGTTGGGCTTTTTTTAATGCCTGAATGTCATTTTAACTCTTCAATGTGCATCGCTCTAATTTCAGCCATGTGCCGTTTGTTGAGGTTCATTTCGCATTGGTCGAGTGAACGCTGGTAAGTCAAACTCTCCTCAGGTATCTGCCCGGCGACGGCAAGACAGAGCTCTGCCTTGTAACGTTTCCAGCTGACTTGTGCCTTCAAAAAACGCTGGTTATAGACTTCACCAATGGTTGGAGAATCGGGATTATCGGGATCCTTATAGTCAAATGGACCGGGCATATAGGCTTTAATCTGTTTACTGGTCTCGCGAATAAGTGCATCCACTTTTTTATTGCTCTTCTCTACGGCCGCGGTAATACAGTTATCCTGCAGAATAATATCGGGTGAAGATCCAAAACACGCCTCTGACTCTTCACCTTCGTACAACCCTGCCGCCCCTAAAAAAGGAATGAATAGCGTTGTACCGATAATGATCGCCTTCACTATTTTTTTCATCGTAAATACCTAATTCTTTTCCGATTGGCTTCAAAGCTCATCAGTCCACTATCACTCATAATAAAAGCCGCTAGTTCTCTTTTTCCACCTGCTGCTGCACGGAAAAGAGCATCAATATGATGGAAGCCCTGATAAATGATATCGACCACAACATCCTGGACTTTTCGGTCTAAGATCATCCATGGGGGAGATAATTGGTTTGTGGCATAAAGGCGTTGCGCGTATTGTGATTTTTCGCGATAGGAAATTTCGAATAAACGTTTTTGCTGTTGGTGTGTAATTTCCCCCACTAAAGGGCCGTACACCTTGACAAATTGCTCTGCGTCATTCCCTTTCAGAAACGCCGCTTTCGAGCAGATTATCGCTTTATATTCCTCAATCCCAGCCTGTTTCAGCGTCGACACGATGTCTCCAGAATGACGACGCCCCATATCATAACCACGCCCTAAAGTTACCCCTGACTGGCGATTTCCGGGCCAATGTAAAACACGTGGGGCATGATATTTTGTTTTCATAAGTTATCCATCACTGTAGAAAAAACCTATTCCGAGTCGACTTTAAATATCCCTGATTGACTCCTCTGGCATGCCATCTTGTCACTCTTAGCCCCACCGGTTGGATCAAAAAATGCGTAATAAATACTCTGGATCTGGATGATTTATCTGCGCCCCTACTCCACGGATACATCCGAAAATATAACCGCCCTTCCCAAGCCACTATACTTATCATTTTGCTAATGATTTGAAAGGGAGGCGCCTTTGCCGTGGATCCTGTTGCTTATCGCAACGCTGTTTTGTGCTCCGCTTCAGGCGGTGACTATTCCCGGTGTGACAACGCCCGCCGTTGGTGCGACCACCCAAAGCGCCCCCGCAGAACCCGACGCGACGCAGAAGAAAGCGGCCTATGCTGCACTGGCTGATGTGCTGGAAAATGACGCGTCGCGCCAGGAGCTGATTAAACAGCTGCGCAGCGCCGCCGCCACGCCGCCACAGGAAAAGGTTCCGCAGCTCACACCGCCACCTGTCAGCGAAGAGAAAACAGTGCTGGAAAGCGTCACTGATGTCAGCCGTCATTACAGCGAAGCGTTTTCGATCCGCTTTGCGCAGCTGTGGCGCAATATCTCCACCGCACCGCATAAGGCTTTTAATCCCCAAACCTTTAGCAACGCCGTGACGCACTTTTTACTGTTGGCTGTGCTGATCTTTGCCTTTTACGGATTGCTTCGCCTTTGTGCGCTGCCGCTGTACCGCAAAATGGGGCAATGGGGACGCAAGAAGAACCGCGACCGCAGCAACTGGCTGCATCTTCCGGCGATGATCACCGGGGCGCTGGTTATCGATCTGCTGCTACTGGGATTAACCCTGTTTGTCGGGCAAATGCTCAGCGACAGGCTCAACGCAGGCAGTCGCACCGTGGCCTTTCAGCAAAGCCTGTTCCTGAATGCCTTCGCTTTAATTGAATTCTTTAAAGCCATCCTGCGACTGATTTTCTGCCCGCGCGTTCCGGATCTGCGCCCGTTTAATATTCAGGACGAACCCGCGCGCTACTGGAGCCTGCGCCTGAGCCTGCTGAGTGGTTTGATTGGCTACGGGCTTATCGTCGCCGTGCCAATCATCTCTAATCAGGTCAACGTGCAAACCGGCGCGCTGGCGAATGTCGCCATTATGCTGTGCATCACCGCCTGGGCGCTGTGGCTGATTTTCCACAACAAAAAAGCCATTACCGAAAGTCTGATTGAACTCGCAAACCGCTCACTGGCCTTTTTCAGCTTGTTTATTCGCGCCTTTGCGCTGGTCTGGCACTGGCTTGCCAGCGCATATTTTATCGTGCTGTTTTTCTTCTCGCTTTTCGACCCCGGCAACAGCCTGAAATTTATGATGGGCGCGTCGGTCAGAAGTCTCGCCATCGTTGGGGGGGCGGCATTTATTTCCGGTATGTTGTCACGCTGGATTGCCAAAACCATCACCCTGTCGCCGGAAACACAGCGCAACTATCCAGAGTTGCAAAAGCGACTCAACGGTTGGCTATCGGCGTCATTAAAAGTCGCGAGGATCCTGACAGTCTGCGTGGCGGTGATGATGCTGTTAAGCGCCTGGGGATTATTCGATTTCTGGAACTGGCTGCACTACGGCGCGGGCGAAAAAACGGTAGATGTGTTGATTCGCATAGCGCTGATTTTGTTCTTCTCGGCGATTGGCTGGACGCTACTGGCAAGCCTGATTGAAAACCGTCTGGCGTCCGATATTCACGGCCGTCCACTGCCAAGTGCTCGCGCCCGCACGCTGCTGACACTTTTCCGTAACGCACTGGCGGTGGTGATCAGCACCATCACGGTGATGATTTTACTCTCGGAAATTGGGGTGAACATCGCGCCACTGCTGGCAGGCGCCGGGGCACTCGGCCTGGCGATTTCGTTTGGTTCACAAACGTTGGTGAAAGACATTATCACCGGGATTTTCATTCAGTTCGAAAACGGTATGAACACGGGGGATTTGGTGACTATCGGGCCGCTTACCGGTACGGTGGAAAGGATGACGATCCGCTCAGTCGGCGTGCGTCAGGATACCGGCGCGTATCACATCATTCCGTGGTCATCGATTACCACCTTCGCCAACTTTGTGCGCGGCATCGGTTCCGTGGTGGCGAACTACGATGTGGATCGAGGAGAAGATGTCGATAAAGCCAATGATGCGTTGAAAGCGGCGGTGGCGGAATTGATGGAACAGGAAGGGATCCGTGGGCTGGTGATTGGCGAACCATCCTTTGCCGGTCTGGTCGGGCTGACCAATACATCGTTTACATTGCGAGTGTCGTTTACAACCCTGCCGCTGAAACAGTGGACAGTGCGCTTTGCGTTAGACACGCAGGTGAAGAAACATTTCGATCAAGCAGGCATTCGTGCCCCGGTCCAGACGTACCAGGTACTCCCGGCGCCAGAAGCACTGCCAGCAGCGTTACCGCCCGCCGACCCACAGAAACTGTAGGCCGGCGGCATCTTGTTTCTTAGCGTGCGCGCGCAGCAAAACGACGACGTTTGTCGTCATCAAGGAAGGTCCAGGCAATGAAGCGGCTCTGCTTTTGCCCCTGGGCCATCTCTTTTTTCACCACTTTCACCGCACCGGCTTCCGTCAATGCGGAATAGAGCATCGGCAAATTATCGCCGCGTGATACCAGCGACGTGAACCACATCACCTGGCGACCATACTGACGGCTTTCGTCGATCATCTTGCGGATAAAGGCCACTTCACCGCCTTCGCACCACAATTCCTGTTCCTGACCACCGAAGTTCAGCGGGTCATTCTTCTGCTGGCCGAGATTACGACGCTTGCGCTCATTGCCTTCGCGCGCGGTGGCGGCAGAGTCATGGAATGGCGGATTACAGACCATCGCATCGAAGAATTCATTCTTATGGATCATGCCGGTCAGAATTGCCTGAGCATCCTTCTGACGACGCAGACGGATCTGGCGGGTCATGCCTGGGTTGGCATCAATAATTGCCTGTGCGCCAGCAATGGCTTCGGCATTGATCTCCGTTCCGGTGAAGCGCCAGCCGTATTCATGACTGCCAATCAACGGATAAATCAGGTTCGCCCCGGTGCCAATATCCAGCACGCTGGCATTCTGCGGTATGCTGCCAGTGGTTTCTGCCAGTAAATCCGCAAGATAGTGCATATAATCCGCACGTCCTGGTACTGGAGGGCAGAGGAAGCCTTGTGGAATGTTCCACCCTTTAACCTGATAGAAATGCGCCAACAGCGCCTCATTCAGGGTTTTCACCGCCTCGGGATCGGCAAAATTAATGGTCTGTTCCCCGGCAGGGCTGGTGACGATAAACGCTGACAGCGCAGGGGTTTCCTTGCACAGTACAGGTAAATCGTATCGGTCGTGGTGACGGTTGCGCGGGTGTAATCCCGGCTTTTGGGCTTTCATGGCTTCCTCCTGTGGACGGCAGCGTAAGATACCCGTTGACGCGGGTGGCGTAAATAAGTGAGTCTGCATAATCCTTTAAACTGACAGGTGCGCTATGTATTTTTATCAACCTTCAGACGGCCACGGACTGCCCCACGACCCGCTTAATGCCATTATTGGCCCACGCCCGATTGGCTGGATTGCCTCGGTTGATGCTAAGGGTAATCGCAATCTTGCGCCCTACAGCTTCTTTAACTGCTTTAACTATCGCCCACCGATCATCGGTTTCGCCAGCAGCGGCTGGAAAGACAGCGTGCGTAATATTGTCGAAACCAAGGAATTCGTCTGGAACCTCACCACGTTTGATCTTGCCAGCGCGATGAATGAAACCTCTGCAAGCCTTGCGCACGGCGAAGATGAGTTTGCGCGTGCTGGGCTAACGCCCATTGAGAGCCGCCTGGTGCGCGCGCCACGCGTCGCGGAAAGCCCGGTTAACTTCGAATGTCGTTTATCTCAGTGCATTCAGCTAACGGGCGCCGACGGTACGGCGGTCGATACCTGGCTAGTGCTGGGTGAAGTGGTGGCGGTACACATTGATGAATCGCTGCTGGAAAACGGGATTTACCAAACCGCGAAAGCTCGCCCCGTGCTGCGTGCCGGTGGCCCGAGCGCTTATTACAGCATCGACGAAAGCCAACGGTTCGATTTGATTCGCCCCGACGCTCGATAATCTTTCCGCTTATCAGCCACTTGTATGTGGCTGATTTGTCAGTTTTTTGTCAGTTAATGTCGTTCAAAAAATAAGCAGATCATCATCAATTTTTTGCGGTATGTCACACTTCTCCACCACCTACACTTAGAGTGTCCCATGGATACAGAGAGGATGTGCACATGAAAAGACTGTTGATTCTGGTTACTGCTGGTGCGTTGTCGATGCTCTCTTTTTCGGCTTCCGCCGAACCTCAACAACTGATGCAAGGTGATACCGGGCAACTTCGCCCATCTGGCACCGTATCGGTTTCTGGCGCCAATGATTTTGAAGACCTGCAAAGTAAACTGGCTGAAAAAGCCCATGAACAAGGTGCGAAAGGGTTCGTTGTGAATTCCGCCAGCGGTGAGAACAAAATGTTCGGCACGGCGACCATCTACAAATAATCTGTTGAAGTAATCCCGCCACAAAATGCGCCTCATTATGCAGGCGCATTTTTATTTCGCCCGCCCCAAAACCCCATACAAACCAGCAGAACAAAAACACTACAAATATGATTTATTAAGTGTATAGTTCCAGACCATTCAGCTCATCGTAGATTTACTGACAAAACTATAGCATCCAATACAGCGTAATCGCTTGTCTATACGCGCACAGTTTTCACCAAGAAAAGTCGCAATTTGTGCACTTAAATTTCTCTCAAGGGCATCACGTACGTTTTCCCTCTCTCTTGCCAAAATAATTTATTAATAAACAGTAATTTATTAATTGTTCAATTTTTTCGATTAAGTCCTTCAAGTCTATTCGATTTTATCTGTCGCTGAAAAACGTGATACTCATCACATCGACGGAACAACGTCACATTTACAGAATAACCTGCGAGAGATTAACCATGAAAACCATTAAAACTGCTGCTGTTGCTATCGCCCTTTCTGCTCTGTCTTTCGGTGTGTTTGCCGCTCAGCCGATCTCCACTACTGAAGCGCAGAGCCTGAACAAAATCGGTACTGTGTCTGCTGAAGGTGCAACGACTCTGGATGGTCTGGAAGCGAAACTGGCTGAGAAAGCCGCTGCTGCAGGCGCTACCGGTTACAGCATTACTTCTGCTAACACCAATAACAAAATCAGCGGTACTGCGGTCATTTACAAGTAATTGCCCGAAGAGATTTACCCCTCATTGACCATTGCCCTATTGTACCTGTTTAACCCTTTGTACAGCCCGTCCGGCCACTGGACGGGCTTTTTTTGCTTGCTGTTTACCAGCAACCGTTGACCCGTTGCAGGCCAGCGTCAATATCCGTGACTTCCCCCGTTGCCACCAGGCAGCAAGCCAGTTGAATTTTCAGCGACTCCGGCAGCGGCTCCACACCCGCCACGCAGCGCTCAATCCACCGTGCCGTCACTTCGGGATCTTTCGATTCAGGCAATATCACGTCACGCAATTCATCTTCACGCTCAACAAGCATGCGCGTCCCATGGCTATCAATCAGGCTGATTTGCGGGCAGCGTTGCGGGTTGGCATACACTTCCCCTTCGGTGCCGTGCATTAACAGCGCCCGCCCGCCGATGCTTTCAAAGAACTGACCGACGCGCGGCACATATTCCGGATGCGAAACGCTCGACAGGCGCAACGCTTCGCTTTCACCGAACGGCGTGGCGAGCTTCGCCAGCGTATGCGCGCTGTTACGCACCCCCATGCGCCAGCGCATGCCCAGCTGATTTTCCAGCGGCGCACAAAAAGCACCAATCGGCATGTATACCGGTTGATGACCATCCAGTTTCGCCTGTGCCTGCCCGGCGTGCAGTGTCGGCTCAATGCCCAGCAGCGTAAAGATGGTTTCGGTCAACACGCGCGTCGGATCGTGGCTGACACCGTGAACCAGCACCGGAAAGCCCAGTTTATGCAGCAACATCGCCAACAGCGGCGTGAGATTCGCCTGCTTACGTGCGCCGTTATAGCTCGGGATAACAATCGGCATCGGCTTTGCCACAGGCGGTGTCAGACGGACGGTGTGCTGTTGCATCGCTTCATAAAAGCCCCGCATCTCAGCTTCACCCTCGCCCTTAATACGCAGGGCGATAAGAATGCCGCCCAGCTCCAGCTCCGGCACTTCGCCTTTCAGCATCTGCGCGTACAGCCCGCGCGCAGTATCGGTATCCAGGTCCCGGGCATGATTTTTTCCACGCCCGACTTCTTTAATGATTTTACGATAATCCATGCATAACTCCTGACGGCAGGCCGACAATCTCAGCGTCGCTTACGCCGAGCCGGTTTACTTTTACTTTTTACTATACCTTCTGGCGCGTCGGGTTGCTCAATGGGAAACACCGGTAATGCATTCAGTAAGCGTGCACCATAATTTTTGGTCAGCAAACGCTTGTCGTATATCACCACTTCGCCCCAGCAACTGTGGCTACGAATCAAACGCCCGACCTGCTGAATCAGGTTAAACGAGGCACTTGGCAGGCTCTGCACTTCGAACGGATAACGATTGAGACTTTTCAGCCATTCGCCTTCGGTGATCACTACCGGGCTATCAATCGGCGGAAACGCAATTTTGTGGATATGCACCTGGCTTAGCAGTTCGCCTTTCAAATCTAACCCTTCTGCAAACGACTGTAGCCCAACCAGCACGCTACGCTCGCCGCTTTCCACTTTTTTGCGGTGCAGTTCCACCAACCGATAACGTGGCTGATCGCCCTGCACTAACAGCATCAGGCGTAAATCCGGCACGTATTCCAGAAAACGCTGCATCGCGCGGCCGCTGGCGAACAATACCAGCATGCCGAGATGCTTTTTGGCTTCCACTTGTTCACGAAAATACGCAGCCATTTCAGAAAGATGCTGCTCTTCATTGTCCATCGATGGCTCAACGCTCATCTTGGGAATGATAATTTTGCCCTGCTCGACGTGATTGAACGGCGAATCGAGGGAGACAAAACGGTCCCCCGCTTTTTCCTTCAGGCCGCTCATCTCCTGCAAACGGGAAAAGCTGTTTAACGAGCGCAGCGTCGCGGACGTCACCACGATGTGTGGCACGCGTCGCCACAGCAGTTTTTCCAGCTGATCGCTGACGCGGATCCCGACGCAATGGAACCAGACGTGCGGCTGACCGTCGCGCTGATCGCGGGTCGCCCATTTGGTGACCGGCGCGCCGGAGGCCTGAACCATCGCTGACAGCCGCCACAGTTTGCTCTGCGCCTCGAACATCCCCAATGCGCGGTTCATCTGCAAAAGTGCCCGATGCAGTCGCACAATGTCGTGTGTGCCTGTTTTTTCACTGAGATCGTTGAGGAACAACTCCGACAGTCCGCGCAGCATTTCGGTCAGTTTAGCCAGCCGCTGGCAGATAACCATCACTTCTTCCGGCAACTCACCCATCGCAAAACGGTGCTCTGCTTCGGGTGCTGCGGGCATATAAAGATTAAGAATGTTATTCAGCGAAACGATATGTTCGTACAACTCGTCGCAATGTTCTTTCAGGCGTTCCGGGGCCGCCAGCGGCGGGAAAGTTTTCGGGCGGAACTGCTCCATGCAGGTCGCCACCAGTTTGCTGAATAAATCGAGCTGTAGCCGATACCAGGGCGCGGTGATTTCCGCGCTCATCTCCAGCGCATCACGCGCAACATCCGGCAGATGATGGCCTTCATCCAGCACAAGCAGTAAATTTTTTGCTTCTGGGAGCACCGCTTCACTTTCCATTGCCGCCATCACCAGCGCGTGGTTGGCGACCACTACTTCCGCTTCCTGAATTTCACGGCGCGCCACGAAAAATGGACATTCACGGTAATAGTGACAGTTGCGGTTGAGGCAACTCGCTTTATCGGTGCTCAGGCGACGCCAGAGATCGTCTTCAATATTCTGATCGGTATGATCGCGCAGTCCATCCCATTTGTAGCTGTCCAGATCGGCTTTCAGCTTCGCACAGCGCTTCTGCTCTTCTTTACTGTTGGGCGTGAGTTCATCTTCGAGGAACGCCAACAAATCCTGCTGCGTGGTTTCGCTGCTGGACAGCGCAGTGAGATTGCGCGGACAGACATAACGCCCACGACCAAACGCAGCGGTGAAGCGCAAATCAGGGATGATTTTTTTCAGCAGTGGCAGGTCTTTGCTGTAGATCTGATCCTGCAAGGCGACGTTAGCGGTGCTGACCACCAGCGTCTTCTGCTCCTCGCGGGCGATGGCAATGCCGGGGATCAGATAAGAAAGGGTTTTACCAACGCCGGTTGGCGCTTCGATAGCCAGGTGCCTGCCCTCTTCACCGGTAAGGGTTTTCGCCACATCGGCAATCATCTGCCGTTGCGGTGCCCGGGGGATAAAATCAGGGATCTGTTCCTGGAGCGCCTTATACCATGACGCAATTTGCGCCTTGAGCGCGGCGGTGAGTGCCATCTGAACGTCCGAATACTGTATAAACAGCCACTATTCTGGCACTTTCCGGCAATAAGGGCAAAAAAAATGGCCGCCGAGGCGACCATTATCGTTTTGCTGCGATTACTGCGCGGCGGCAGGTTTACGCGGCGGGCGACGACGACGCGCTGCGCCATCAGCGGCTTTGCGCGGTTGATCACCTTCGCTACGACGAGCCTGACCATTGCCTGATGCAGGTTTATCGCTGCGACGGCCCTGACCGTTACCGGCCGGTTTGTCACTGCGGCGCGCCTGACCACCGTCGTTACGACGCGGCTGGCCCTGACTCTGACCACCACGGCCACCACGACCACCCTGACGACCGTTCTGAATCGGCTCCGCCTGGATGCTTGGATCGACTTCGTAACCTTCCAGCGCAATACGTGGGATCTCTTTTTTCAGCAGACGTTCGATGTCACGCAGCAGTCTGTGCTCATCGACACACACCAGCGACAGCGCTTCGCCCGTTGCCGCAGCACGACCGGTACGACCGATACGGTGCACGTAATCTTCCGGTACGTTCGGCAGTTCGTAGTTCACAACGTGCGGCAGTTCTTCGATATCCAGGCCACGGGCCGCGATATCAGTTGCCACCAGCACACGCAGATCGCCAGATTTAAAGTCAGCCAATGCACGAGTACGTGCGCCCTGGCTCTTGTTACCGTGGATCGCGGCACTGCGAATGCCGTCTTTATTCAGCTGTTCAGCCAAATGGTTAGCACCGTGTTTGGTACGGGTAAACACCAGCACCTGTTTCCAGTCGCCTTCGCCGATCATCTGTGACAGCAGTTCCCGCTTGCGTTTCTTATCCACGAAATGCACGAGCTGGCTAACTTGCTCGGAGGCAGTGTTACGACGTGCCACTTCCACTTCAAGTGGGTTGTGCAGCAGCTTAGACGCCAGCGATTTGATTTCATCAGAGAAGGTTGCGGAGAACAGCAGATTCTGGCGTTTCGCAGGCAGTTTTGCCAATACGCGACGGATATCGTGGATAAAGCCCATGTCCAGCATGCGGTCGGCTTCGTCCAGCACCAGAATTTCGACTTTATCGAGGCTCACCGCGTTCTGGTGTTCCAGGTCAAGCAGACGGCCTGGGGTTGCCACCAGCACGTCAACACCGCCACGCAGTTTCAGCATTTGCGGATTGATGCTCACGCCGCCGAAAACAACCATTGAACGGATGTTGAGATATTGGCTGTACTCACGAACGTTTTCGCCCACCTGAGCCGCCAGTTCGCGGGTTGGGGTGAGGATCAGCGCACGCACCGGGCGACGGCCTTTGGCATGCGGTTCTTCCTGAGACAGCAGTTGCAGCAGCGGCAGGGTAAAGCCCGCTGTTTTGCCTGTACCGGTCTGGGCGCTGGCCATCAGGTCGCGGCCCTGCAGTACGCAAGGAATAGCTTGTTGCTGGATGGGGGTTGGCTGAGTATAACCCTGTTCTGCGATAGCACGCAGGATCTCAGGATTCAGGCCAAGGGTTTCAAAAGACATAACAACTCCGAACCGCCCCGACCATGACAGGTATCGTTTTCAGGGTGATAGTGATAATTCGAAAAAACAAAAACGATAATGTCGCAAGATGCGCAGTGTAGCAGTTTTTGTGACGCACCGCATAAAATATCCCTCAACTCTTTATCTGCGAAACATTTTGCCAGTGAGTTTGGTCAAGGCAAAAAATCAGCCATCACATGAAGTGATCGACGGTTTAATGAGTAGAGACATGATGAGGGCTAAGCAGATTGACCTGAAGGAGGGAACTTGTGGCCGCTACTGGGAATAGCGACCACGGCGGGATCAGTGGCGTACGCGATGTTTCGGCGTAACGTGGCGTAGCTTTTTATCTTTGGTCAGCAGTGACAGCAGCGCCGGACCTGCAAGGATAACCACACCCGCCAGGGCCAGCAGGACGTTGTTTTGCAGCACGCGAGACAGTAACCAAAGGACAATCACCGCCGCGCCAAAATACCAGGTGGTGGTGAGTTCTTCCAGAAAATCACCGATGTCGCGCCAGCGCGCTTCGTGGTGGCGCTGCAATGCCAGCATCAATATCACCGTCACCGCATACAGGACGCACAGCCCTAACCCCACGCGCACCAGCGCGCCGTGCATCCATCCCATGACCAGCGCTGCGACAACCAGCATATGCAAAATAATCTGCCAGCAGCTCAGGCCAGTGGTGACACGAATTCGTTGTTGCCACTTCATGTCTTCTCTCCCGAAGCATTTTCAACTGTTATTTAGAGTACCGAACTTTACGGAAAATTCCGTAACACCGCACCTTTTTGTGACGACTACTACACTATTTCATTCAGGACAGTGATACGGACAGGAGAAATATGACTCAGCCGTCGCGACATTTTTCATTAAAAATTTTGACGATCAACACACACAAAGGCTTTACCGCGTTCAATCGCCGCTTCATTTTGCCCGAGCTTCGTGACGCGGTGCGAGCTGTGGGCGCAGACATTGTCTGCCTGCAGGAAGTGCTGGGCGCGCATGATGCCTGGTCGCTTCAGGTCGAGAACTGGCCGAATACCAGCCACTATGAATTTCTCGCCGATACCCTGTGGAGTGATTACGCCTACGGCCGCAATGCAGTCTACCCGGAAGGCCATCACGGCAATGCCGTGCTGTCACGTTTTCCAATCCAGCACTTTGAGAATCTGGATATTTCAGTGGGTGAAAGTGAAAAACGTGGGCTGCTTTACTGCCGCATAATGCCCCCGGAACTGGCAACGCCGGTTCACGTGATGTGCGTGCATCTCGGCCTGCGTGAAGCCCATCGCCAGGCGCAATTAACTATGCTCAGTGATTGGGTGAACGGCCTGCCGGAAAATGAACCTGTCGTCGTCGCGGGTGATTTTAACGACTGGCGACAGAAAGCCACTCTGCCGTTAAAAACGCAGGCCGGCCTGGAGGAAATATTCACGACAGCAATAGGTCGCCCCGTGCGAACCTTCCCCGTTCGTTTTCCTTTACTGCGCCTCGATCGGATCTACGTCAAAAATGCCCAAGCCAGCAACCCGACAGCGCTGCCGTTACGCGAGTGGCGGCATCTTTCCGATCATGCGCCACTCAGCGCGGAGATCCACTTATGAAATGTGGCTGGCGTGAAGGCAATCAAATTCAGCTGCTGGAAAACGGCGACCAGTATTATCCGGCGGTTTTCAGCGCGATTGAGAAAGCAGAAAGTAAAATCATCCTCGAAACCTTTATCTGGTTTGAAGATAGCGTCGGCTGGCAGTTGCATGACGTTCTGCTGAAAGCAGCACGGCGCGGCGTGCATATTGAATTGTTGCTCGACGGCTATGGTTCGCCGGATCTTAGCGATCGATTTGTCGGCGTATTAACGTCGGCAGGTGTCATTTTTCGCTATTACGATCCGCGCCCTCGCCTGTTCGGCATGCGCACCAATTTGTTCCGCCGGATGCACCGTAAAATTGTCGTCGTCGATGGCATCGTGGCATTTGTTGGCGGCATTAATTACTCCGCTGAACACATGTCAAATTATGGCCCCGAGGCAAAACAGGATTACGCCGTGCGCGTGGAAGGCCCGGTGGTGCAGGACATTGTGCAATTCGAGCTGGAAAACTTGCCCAGCAATGCCGAAGTCCGGCGTTTCTGGCGGCGTCGCCATCGCCCGGAAGAGAACCGCCAACCCGGCGAGGCGCAAACGCTGTTTGTCTGGCGCGACAACAACGAACATCGCGATGACATCGAGCGTCACTACCTGAAAATGCTGGCGAATGCCCGACGGGAAGTGATCATCGCCAATGCCTATTTTTTCCCTGGCTACCGTCTACTGCACGCGATGCGCAAAACGGCGCGTCGTGGTGTGCGAGTCAAACTGGTGGTACAAGGCGAACCGGATATGCCTATCGTAAAAGTCGGCGCGCGATTGTTGTACCGCTATTTACTTAAAGGCGGCGTGCATATTTACGAATACAAACGTCGCCCGCTGCACGGCAAAGTCGCGCTGATGGACGATCACTGGGCGACCGTCGGCTCCAGTAATCTCGATCCGCTGAGCCTGTCGCTGAACCTTGAAGCCAATCTCATTATTCACGACCGTGAGTTTAACCAGACGCTGCGCGACAATCTCGACGCCATTATCGCGCAGGATTGCCAGCAGGTTGACGACACTATGGTGCCAAAACGCAGTTGGTGGAATCTGGGTAAAAGTGTGGTCGCATTCCACTTCCTGCGCCATTTCCCGGCGATGGTCGGCTGGCTGCCCGCCCATACACCAAAGCTTGCGCAGGTCAGCCCGCCCGTGCAAAACTCGCTTGAAACACAAGACCGTATCGAGCCTGAAAATACGGGGGTAAAACCCTGATGAATCACTCTCACCCGCGCTGGCGGTTGGCGAAAAAAATCCTTACGTGGCTGTTCTTTATCGCCGTCGCTGTGCTGCTTGTCGTTTATGCCCAGAAAGTAGACTGGAAGGAAGTGTGGAGCGTCATCCGCGATTATAACCGCACCGCCCTGCTCAGTGCCGTGGCGCTGGTTATCGTCAGTTATTTGCTGTACGGCTGCTACGATTTGCTGGGCCGGGCGTACTGTGGGCATAAACTGGGAAAGCGCCAGGTGATGCTGGTGTCGTTTATCTGCTATGCCTTTAATCTGACGCTCAGCACCTGGGTCGGCGGTATTGGCATGCGTTACCGACTCTATTCACGCCTCGGCTTGCCCAGCGGCACCATCACCCGCATTTTTTCACTCAGCATCACCACCAACTGGCTCGGCTACATCCTGCTCGGCGGCGTGATTTTCAGCATTGGCGTCGTTGATCTACCGGCTCACTGGTATATCAGCGATACCACACTGCGAATAATAGGCGGCTGCCTGCTGCTGTCGATAGCGGTTTATCTGTGGGCTTGCGCATTTGCAAAGCGTCGCCATTTGACGATCAAGGGGCAGAAATTAGTCCTGCCATCGTGGCGATTTGCGCTGCTGCAAATGCTAATTTCCAGCGCCAACTGGATGGCGATGGGGGCGATTATCTGGCTGCTGCTCGCTCAGGAGGTGAACTATTTCTTCGTGCTCGGCGTGTTATTAGTGAGCAGTATCGCGGGCGTTATCGTGCATATTCCGGCGGGGATCGGCGTGCTGGAAGCGGTATTTATTGCGCTGCTCGCGGGGGAGCATACCTCGCAAGGGAAGATCATCGCGGCGCTGCTGGCGTATCGGATGCTGTATTACTTTATTCCGTTAGCGCTGGCGACGGTGGCCTATCTGCTGTTGGAAAGTCGAGCGAAGAAACTGAAAGCGAAAAATCAGAAGGCGATGGCGGAGTGAGACGGGTGAACTGATTGCCGGGTGGCGGCTAGCGCCGCCCGGCAGCACATATCAGCGGCGGTTGCCCATGATGCGCAGCAGCATCAGGAACAGGTTAATGAAATCAAGGTACAGCGTCAGCGCACCGAGAATCGCGTATTTACGCAGGTTGCTGCTGTCGCGTGTGTCGATCTGCTCGCCAATCATTTTCAGCTTTTGGGTGTCATACGCCGTCAGGCCCACAAACACCACCACGCCAATATAGGTGACGGCCCACATCAGCGGCGTGCTTTTCAGCCAGATATTGACCAGTGACGCCAGAACGATACCAATCAGCGCCATAAACAGCATTTTACCCATGCCGGTCAGGTCACGTTTGGTGGTGTAGCCATACAGGCTCATTGCACCGAACATCCCCGCCGTCACGATAAAGGTGCTGGCAATGGAACTGTAGGTATAGGCAATGAAAATACTGGAAAGCGTTAGCCCTGTTAGCGCCGAATAGAGCATAAATAGCGTCGTCGCCATGCCCGCGCTCAGACGCTGAACCATGCCAGACAGCACGAACACCAGCGCCAGTTGGGCGATGATCAGGCCAAAGAAAGTGATTTTGCTGGAGAAAACGAACATCATCACTGCCGGGGTGCTTGCTGCAAACCACGCAACAAACGCCGTCAGCAGCAGCCCACAGGTCATCCAGCCGTAAACCTGTGCCATATAGGTTTGCAGACCAGAGCGCGCCTGCACTATTGAATCGGGACGCGAGTATCGGTCCATGATGAATACCTCAGATAAAAGGTGTGTGTTCTGTAAGCGTATCACAAGCACAATGGGCGCATAGCTGAAAAAGGTGTTTTACCAGCGCTTTGCCGCTTCCTGGTCGCTTTCGCGGGATTCTACCCAACGCTCGCCTTCTGGCGTAGCTTCGCGTTTCCAGAACGGGGCGCGGGTTTTCAGGTAATCCATGATGAATTCCCCGGCGGCAAACGCGCTACCGCGATGCACGCTGGTAACGCCGACAAACACAATTTCTTCACCGGGCCACATTTCACCGATGCGGTGAATGACCGAGATGCGCCCTAAGCGCCAGCGACCACGGGCTTCTTCAACGATTTCCGCCAGCGCCTTTTCGGTCATGCCCGGGTAGTGTTCCAGGGTCAGTGCTTTCACGCTGTCGCCGAGATTGTGATTACGGACTTTACCGGTAAAGGTGACCACCGCGCCGTCTTCGTCGCGTTCAGCTAACCAGGCGTATTCCGTACCCACATTAAAACGCGCTGGATCGACGCGGATCAGGGTTTCGCTCATGATTAACCCCCTGTAACTGGTGGAAAGAAGGCGACCTCGTCGCCCTGTGCGAGCGGATGGTCAGCACTCACCAGCGTCTGATTGACCGCCGTCAGCAATTTGCCCTCTTCCAGCGCCAGTTCCCAGCGAGAGCCTTGCGCCGCCAGCTGCTGGCGCAGTTGTTCAACGGTCGTCGCGTCGGTGTCCAGCGTTAAACTGTCGGTGCCCACTAACTCGCGCACCTGGGCGAAAAATAGAATTTTAATCATCTGTCTGCGCCCTGAAATCGCCGGATTTGCCGCCGCTTTTCGTCAACAGACGAACCGGGCCAATCACCATGTCCTTTTGCACCGCTTTACACATGTCGTAGATGGTCAACGCGGCGACCGACGCCGCAGTCAGCGCTTCCATTTCGACGCCGGTTTTGCCGGTCAGGCGGCAGAGCGATTCGATGCGGACGCGGTTATGTTCGGGCTGCGCCTGCAAATTCACTTCCACTTTGCTAAGCATCAGCGGGTGGCACAGCGGGATAAGATCCCAGGTTCTTTTGGCGGCCTGGATCCCTGCGATGCGGGCAGTGGCAAACACGTCACCTTTGTGATGACTGCCGTCGATAATCATCGCCAGCGTGCCTGGCAGCATGGTGACAAAGGCTTCGGCGCGGGCTTCGCGCACCGTCTCGGCTTTGGCGGAAACATCCACCATATGGGCTTCACCGGCGGCGTTAATGTGCGTCAATTGCGACATGATTTATTTCTTCAAATGTGGGTGGAAATTACACGGGCGGGTACGCGCATCCAGCTGCGGCGCAATAATATTTTCCCATGCGGTGCGGCATGCTTTGGTCGACCCTGGCATCGCGAAAATCAACGTGTTGTTGGCGACGCCTGCAATCGCGCGGGATTGCAGCGTAGACGTACCGATCTCTTCAAATGACAGCATGCGGAACACTTCACCAAAGCCTTCAACCTCACGGTCAAACAGCGGTCGCAGCGCTTCCGGGGCCTGATCGCCTTCGGTAAAACCGGTGCCGCCGTTGATCAACACCACCTGCACATCGTCGCGGGCAATCCATACAGATACCTGCGCGCGAATGGCGTAGCGGTTCTCTTTCACGATGGCTTTATCAACAACGGAGTGGCCCGCGTCATGTGCACTGTCGCGCAGATAATGACCGGACGTGTCGTCCTCTTCGCCGCGACGGCTGGAGACGGTAAGAATAGCGATGCGGGTCGGGATAAATTCAGCACTGACCTGGCTCATAAAAAAATCTCCTTATTCTTCTAACGGCTCAGCCGCCGATATACGAAAGATTCTGCGTAATGCCGGTCTGGCCCTGATGCAGGAAATGGGTCTGTTTTTTCTGCGCCAATGCTTCGGAAATTCGCGCTTCAAGCTCAGGTTGCTGGGCGTCTTCCGCGAGCAAATCGCGAAGATCGACACCGCCGTCACCGAACAGACACAGATGCAGTTTTCCTGTCGAGGAGACACGCAGGCGGTTGCAGCTGGCACAGAAGTCTTTTTCATACGGCATGATGAGCCCGATTTCCCCGGCGTAATCGGGGTGACAGAAGACCTGTGCCGGGCCGTCGCTACGTTGACGAATCTGGTGGATCCAACCGCGTTTCAGCAGTTCATCACGCAGGACCATGCCGGAAATATGGTGTTTACGGAACAGGTCACTGCCCTCTCCGGTTTCCATTAACTCGATGAAGCGCAGTTGAATCGGGCGAGGTTTGATCCAGGCAAGAAAGGTGTCGAGCTGGTGATGATTCACATCACGCATTAATACGGTGTTGACCTTCACTTTGGCAAAACCGGCGTCAAAAGCCGCGTCGATACCGTCCATCACCTGCTGAAATTTATCCTGCCCGGTAATGGCCTGAAACTGGCGGGCGTCAAGGCTATCCACACTGACATTCACGTGGGTCAGTCCGGCATCACGCCAGCTTTGCGCATCACGCGCCAGACGATAGCCGTTGGTGGTGACCGCGATTTGGCGGATTGCTTCATTTTCACGCACGGTGGCAATGATGTCGGTAAAATCGCGACGTAAAGAAGGTTCGCCCCCGGTCAGACGCACTTTTTCAGTGCCCATGGCGGAAAACGCACGGGTCACGCGACGCACTTCTTCGACGGAAAGAAAGCCGTTATTGCTGACCCCACCCGGTTTGTAACCCTCGGGCAGGCAATATGTGCAGCGAAAGTTGCACACATCGGTAATCGACAAACGCAAATAGTAAAACTTGCGCGCGAAAGCATCGGTAAGTTGTGGGGCCATACACCTTTCCAAATAAGGGAGGCACAGTCATTTCTTCCTGTACCCTGGTGACATCGTCACGGCCAGGGCGCCATATCCGTAAACTTAGGCGCCAGGGCTAGAGTGTAGCTTCTGTTTTTTCAGAAGCGGGTTATGCCGATAGTAGCGTGTAAATGACGGTTTCGCCATTTCGCACATTCGCTATATAATCTTATACATAGCGACCTGATCGTGCACTTTCACTACAGAATACGCAAAAATCCTGCTTTTGCATTGATATGCGTCATTCTGGTGGGATCTGAGCATCGTCTTTTAGAGGGAGTTACGCTAAGGTGATGACGTTGGTTTTTAATAAGGAATTTTATGCGCAATCGTACTTTTGCGGATCTCGATCGTGTCGTCGCACTCGGCGGTGGGCATGGTTTGGGGCGAGTGATGTCTTCTCTCTCCTCACTGGGTTCGCGCCTGACAGGTATTGTCACCACCACCGATAATGGCGGCTCCACGGGCCGAATTCGCCGCGCCGAAGGCGGGATTGCCTGGGGCGATATGCGCAATTGCCTCAACCAACTCATCACTGAACCGAGTGTCGCTTCGGCAATGTTTGAGTACCGTTTTGGCGGCAATGGCGAACTTTCCGGGCATAACCTCGGAAACCTGATGTTAAAGGCGCTGGATCACCTGAGTGTGCGGCCCCTTGAAGCAATCAATCTGATCAGAAACCTGCTGAAAGTTGACGCAGGGCTGATTCCGATGTCGGAAGTGCCGGTTGATCTGATGGCGATTGATGACGAAGGTCACGAAATCTACGGTGAAGTCAATATCGACCAGTTAACATTGCCGCCGAAAGAACTGTTGTTATCACCGTCGGTCCCGGCGACTCGCGAAGCGGTGCAGGCTATCGCAGAAGCAGATTTGATTCTGATTGGCCCAGGCAGCTTTTACACCAGCCTGATGCCGATTTTGTTGCTAAAAGAGATGGCTCAAGCCTTAAGAAGAACGCCCGCCCCGATGGTGTATATCGGTAATTTAGGGCGTGAACTGAGTCCAGCCGCCGCCAGCCTGTCGCTGAAAGACAAACTGGAAATCATGGAACATTATGTCGGTAAACCCGTCATTGACGCGGTCGTCGTCGGGCCAACGGTAGACGTTTCTGAGATGACGGGCCGGGTCGTGATCCAGTCGCCGCTTGAAGCCAGCGATATTCGTTATCGCCACGACAGACACCTGTTGCGCGAAGCCCTGGAGAAGGCCATTCAGGCTTTAGGCTAAGTATTCATACCCAATTGCAGGCATGCCATTGGGTTTCTTACCCTCCGATCCCCACATAACTAATATGCTATTCGTACAGTTTTAGACCATTCCTTAATTTCTTAAGGTTGTCTTAAAACTCCGTCGTCATCATTGTGTCATCTTATTCTGCCGGATACCCGTGATGTCACGATTTTCACTTCGTCGCCCTGCGATGGGGCACATTGTCTACTTAGTGCTGTTTGCCCTGTATATCTCGCTGTTCCTGAATATCAGCTTCTATAAACAGGCTTTTGCCCTGCTGCCCGTGGATTCGCTGCATAACGGCCTGGTGTATGCCACCATGCCGATTGTGGCTTTTTGCGTGATCAATATTCTGGTCACCTTAGCCTCCTTCCTGTGGCTCGACCGCGTTTTAATCAGTCTGTTTATTCTGGTGAGCGCGGCGGCGCAGTATTTCATCATGACCTTCGGCGTGGTGATTGACCGTTCGATGATCGCGAACATTATCGACACCACGCCGGCAGAAAGTTTTGCGTTGATGTCGACGAAAATGGTGCTGACGCTGCTGCTGTCCGGTTTGTTAGCGGTGCTAATTGCCTGGTGGATCCGCGTGAAAAAACCGCTGGGTGCCTGGAAGAGCATCGCATTGCGCGTCGCCAGTATTGTGATTTCCGCCCTGCTTATCGTGTTGGTCGCCCTGCTCTTTTACAAAGATTACGCCTCGCTGTTCCGTAATAACAAAGAGCTGGTGAAATCCCTGAACCCATCAAACAGCATTGTGGCGGTGAACTCCTGGTATTCCCATAACCGTCTGGCGCATTTGCCGCTGGTGCGTATTGGTGAAGATGCGACGCAAAAGCCAATCATGAAAAATGGCCCACGTCATAATCTGACTATTCTGGTGCTGGGCGAAACCTCCCGTGCAGATAACTTCTCGCTTGGCGGCTACGCCCGTGAAACCAACCCACGTCTGGAACAAGACAATGTGGTTTATTTCCCGAACACCACCTCCTGCGGCACCGCAACGGCGATTTCCGTGCCATGCATGTTCTCCAATATGCCGCGTGAGCATTATGACGAGCAGTTGGCGCAGCATCAGGAAGGTTTGCTGGATGTGATCCAGCGAGCCGGTGTGAACGTGCTGTGGAATGAAAACGACGGGGGCTGTAAAGGCGCGTGCGACCGTGTTCCACATCAGGACATGACGCATCTGAATTTACCGGGTCAATGTATCGACGGCGAATGCTATGACGACGTGCTGTTCCATGGGCTGGAAAACTATATCGACAACCTGAAAGGTGATGGTGTCATTGTATTACACACTATCGGCAGCCACGGCCCGACTTATTACAATCGTTACCCGAAAGCATTACGGACTTTCTCTCCGACCTGCGACAGCAATGAAATTCAGAACTGTTCGAAAGAACAACTGGTGAATACTTACGACAACACCATCGTGAACGTCGATTATATTGTCGATAAAGCCATCAAGTTATTGCAGTCAAAGCAGAATACCTTCACCACAAGCCTGGTCTATCTGTCCGATCACGGTGAATCCTTAGGCGAAAACGGTGTGTATCTGCACGGTCTGCCTTGGTCGATTGCCCCGGATACGCAAAAACACGTGCCGATGCTTATCTGGCTGTCCGATGATTATCAGCAGCGCTATAACGTGAACTATGCATGCCTGAAAAACCACGCCACGGCGAACCACTATTCGCAGGATAATCTGTTCTCAACCATGCTAGGCTTGGCGGGCGTGAATACTAAGGAATATCAGACGAGTGACGATATTTTATCACCGTGCAGAGGAGCGAACTAAATGAAAGTGCTGGTGGTTGAAGACGATTCATTATTGCTGCAAGGGCTGATTCTGGCGATGCAAAGCGAAGGCTATGTTTGCGATGGCGTGACGACGGCGCACGAAGCTGCGTTGTGCCTCGCAAACGGACACTACAGCCTGATTGTGCTCGATCTCGGTTTACCCGATGAAGACGGTCTGCAATTTTTGGCCCGTATACGTCGGGAAAAAATCAGCCTGCCAGTGCTTATCCTGACCGCTCGCGATACCGTTATCGATCGCATCACCGGGCTGGATACCGGTGCCGATGATTATCTGGTGAAACCTTTTGCGCTTGAAGAACTGAACGCCCGTGTTCGCGCGTTGTTACGCCGCCATACCAACCACGGCGATAATGAAATCAGCGTCGGTGAGCTGAAACTTAACGTCACTCGTCGCCTGGTGTCACTCGGTGAAACTCAGCTTGAGCTGACGCCAAAAGAATATGCCCTGCTCTCGCGTCTGATGACCAAAGCTGGCAGCCCGGTTCACCGCGAAATTCTTTATAACGATATTTACAGTTGGGACAACGAGCCGTCGACCAACACCCTGGAAGTCCATATTCACAACCTGCGTGACAAAATTGGTAAATCCCGCATCCGCACCGTACGCGGCTTCGGTTATATGCTGGTGAAAACCAACGAGGACGCCTAAATGAATTTGCCCTTCATTCGCGACGTGCAATGGACCATGCGCCACCAGCTATTACTGACCATCGCCTCTATTTTGCTGGTGTGTCAGGTGATAAGCGTGTTCTGGCTGTGGCATGAAAGCCAGGAGCAAATTCAGTTGCTGGTGCAAAGTGCTATCAATGGGCACAACAACCACAAGCATATCGAACATGAAGTGCGTGAGGCCGTCGCCAGCCTGCTTATCCCGAGCATACTGATCATCGGCCTGGCGCTGTGGATCTGCCTGCACGCAGTGAAACGCATCACCCGCCCGCTATGGGATTTACAGCAAGAACTGAACAGCCGCACGCCAGATAATCTCCAGCCCATCGAATTACCCAAATCGGTCAGCGAAGTCGACGCCGTGACGTCCGCGATTAACCAACTGGTTGAACGCCTGAACCAGACACTGGAACGTGAGCGCTTATTTACTGCCGATGTCGCACACGAACTGCGTACCCCGCTCGCCGGGCTGCGCTTACATCTTGAACTGATGGCGAAATCCCACACGGTGATGGTTGAGCCGTTGTTGCAGCGCCTGGATCAGATGACAGAAAGCATTTCGCAGCTGTTACAACTGGCACGCGTGGGTCAGTCGTTTTCTGCGGGTAGTTATCAGCAAGTTCCGCTGATTAAAGAAGTGATTTTGCCGATGCAGGATGAACTGGAAACGATGCTGGCACAGCGAGGACAAACCTTAATATTGCCTACTGAAGCGCATGACGAGACGGTTTCAGGCGATGCCACGCTGATGCGGGTACTGCTGCGAAATCTGGTGGAAAACGCCCACCGCTATAGCCCTGAAAATTCAACCATTACGGTTATCGCTGAAGCAGGTATGTTGGCGGTCGAGGACCAAGGTCCAGGTATTGATGAGGCCAAAAGTGGCGAACTCAGCAAAGCCTTTGTGCGCATGGACAGTCGTTACGGCGGAATTGGCCTGGGATTAAGTATCGTCACCCGTATCGCACAACTGCACGATGCGCAATTCTTCCTGCACAACCGTCAGCCAGGGCCAGGCGTCAAAGCGTGGGTGAAATTTCCGCGACGCGCGCGTTAATCAGTAAGTCAGGATCCACTGATGGAAAAAACCAATCACGATCGCAAAGGAAACAACTACGGTCAAAAGGGTTAAAACATTATCTTTTTGCATGGCGCTATCCTCATAAGTATGGGGACAGTGTCGCCGAAGAAGCTTAACTGAATATTAAGACCCCGGAAATAATGTGCGACCGGGGTCTTATTTTTAACGAAGGAATTTACGACGCGGCGATAAACAGATCTCGCAGTTGATGTAAGCGGTCACGTACTTCTGCGGCCTCTTCAAACTCCAGGTTCTGCGCATGCTTCATCATCTGTGCTTCAAGCTCATTAATTTTCTGCTGCAACGCCTTCGGCGACAGCGCGGCAGCCTGACTCTCTTCAACTACCTTCGATTTACCGCGACCTTTGCCACGTGTTTTCGCCAGGCTTTCACCCAATGACAGAATATCGACCACTTTCTTGTTCAGGCCCTGCGGCACAATGCCATTTTCTTCATTGTATTGCTGCTGCTTTTCGCGACGGCGCTCGGTTTCACCCATCGCTTTCGCCATCGAGGCGGTGATTCTGTCGGCGTACAGAATCGCTTTGCCGTTGATGTTACGTGCCGCGCGTCCGATGGTCTGAATCAGTGAACGCTCTGAACGGAGGAAACCTTCTTTGTCGGCGTCCAGAATCGCCACCAGCGACACTTCCGGCATATCGAGGCCTTCCCTCAACAGGTTGATCCCCACTAGCACGTCGAACTTGCCAAGACGTAAATCGCGGATGATCTCCATTCGCTCGACAGTATCGATGTCCGAATGCAAGTAACGTACGCGTTCGCCATGCTCTTCGAGGTACTCGGTTAAGTCTTCTGCCATGCGTTTGGTTAACGTCGTCACCAGCACGCGCTCGTTAATCGCTACGCGCAGGCGAATCTCTGACAACAGATCGTCCACCTGCGTGCCGACCGGGCGCACTTCGATAACCGGATCCAGCAGACCCGTTGGACGCACCACCTGATCAACAATCTCATCACCGGATTTCTCCAGTTCGTAATTCCCCGGTGTCGCTGAAACATAAATGGTTTGCGGCACCAGCGCTTCAAATTCTTCAAACTTCAGCGGACGGTTATCGAGCGCCGAGGGCAAACGGAAGCCGTATTCTACCAGCGTCTCTTTTCGTGCGCGGTCGCCACGGTACATCCCGCCTATTTGTGGCACGGTAACGTGGGATTCATCGATAACCAGCAGGCCATCCGCAGGCAGGTAGTCAAACAGCGTCGGTGGCGGCTGGCCCGGCCCACGCCCGGAGAGATAACGGGAATAGTTTTCGATACCCGAGCAGTACCCCAACTCGTTCATCATCTCCAGATCAAACTGAGTACGTTGCGAGAGCCGCTGCTCTTCCAGCAGTTTATTATTTTCCAGCAGTACTTTGCGACGGTCGGCCAGCTCGACTTTGATCTCTTCCATCGCCTGCACAATACGCTCGCGAGGTGTGACGTAGTGTGTTTTCGGGTAGACGGTAAAGCGCTGGATAGTGGATTCAAGATGGCCCGTCAGCGGGTCGAACAGCGACAGTCGCTCCACTTCTTCATCAAACAGTTCAACGCGCAGCGCAATGTCGTCCGATTCCGCAGGGAAAATATCGATAACTTCACCGCGAACGCGGAAAGTGCCACGCTGGAATGCTTGATCGTTACGGGTGTATTGCAGTTCCGCCAGACGGCGCAGAATTGAGCGCTGGTCGATTATCATGCCGACAGTGAGATGCAGCATCATCTTGAGGTACAAGTCCGGGTCACCCAGACCGTAGATAGCGGAAACCGATGCCACCACAATCACGTCACGCCGCTCGAGCAGAGCTTTCGTCGCCGAAAGACGCATTTGCTCGATATGCTCGTTTACCGAGGCATCTTTTTCGATAAAGGTATCCGAGCTTGGAACGTACGCTTCCGGCTGATAGTAATCGTAGTAGGAGACGAAAAATTCGACCGCGTTGTCGGGGAAGAACTCTTTCATCTCGCCATAAAGCTGTGCCGCTAGAGTTTTGTTCGGGGCCAGCACCATGGTTGGGCGCTGGAGATCGGCAATCACGTTGGCAATGGTAAACGTTTTCCCTGAACCGGTTACGCCAAGCAGCGTTTGATGAGCAAGGCCATCTTCAAGCCCCTCTTCCAGACGACGGATGGCCTCGGGCTGATCGCCAGAAGGACGAAATTCAGAATTCAGTTTTAACGGTTTACTCATGAACGACAACCTGGTGAAGGGTAAACGGGCAGACGATTAATTCTACTCTTCGCACCAAAATTTGCCAATAAGAAATACTGGATAAAAAAACAGTAACGCATTATCGTATCTGTGTTAGCGGTTCCACAAGCAAGCAACTGCGGTGAAAATTTAGCCTGCGACAACATAAAACACCAGGCTAAAGGGGTTATCCCCAGAACATTACCGTATTTAACATTTGTCAAGATGCGTAATGAATCTTTTGTGGCAGCCGGTGACACTTTTCTTACAGCCATTGATTTTATTGAACCCATTGATATAAAAAGAAAATATCGAAAAGCCGTGTTTCGCATCAATTTGCGTGCAGGCCGCGTATCCTCTCGCCTATCGCAAGTTCTCTAACTCTAATGCACATAGTTATCCACAGAAATAGTGGATAACTATCCTCAGCCCAATGCCCCTGCTACTCGCACAAATCAGACCGCGGCGATCGGTGCGCTTAATAAAAATTATTTATCGCTATTTTTTATCTTTAATCATCAAAAAAGCCCCTTATGGCGCAATGAGAGATCGCTCACAAAACCCGCGAATTCTCTGCACCACAAGCCAACACATTGACCCTTTTTGCCGCACTGACAACGTGCAACGGCTGGGCAAACTCCCCGTCATTAAAGGCTTTCTTTAGGGTTAAATCCGAAATTATGGTCACTTCAATCAACGTTGTTTCTTCTGGCAAGGGATTTGCAGAACCTTTTCGCCGCTAACGGCAAAAACGTAAGGAAGAGGCGATGTTGAGTCTACGCGCAGTGAATCATTTTTACGGCAATCAGCATATTCTGTGGAATGTCGATCTCGACCTTGCGCCAGGCGAGTGCACGTGCCTGTTAGGATTGCCAGGGATGGGCAAGACGACGCTGGTGAATTGCATTGCGGGCTTTCAGACCGTCGAAAGCGGCAGTATCTTTTGGCAGGAGGCCAACGGGCCGCCCTGCGATTTGCTGACACTCGCGCCTCCTCTGCGGGCAGCGATGGGCATCAGCTACGTGCCACAGGACAAGCGCATTTTTTCGCAAATGACAGTGGAAGAGAATTTGCAGATCGCAATGAGGGCGGGAAACGAAGGCACTGGTGCGTTCAGCAGTGATATTTTCGACCTGATGCCTGAGCTATACCCGCTGCGCCAGGTGAAAGGGGCGGCTATCTCTGACGATGAGCAATATCAGTTGGCGCTTGCCAGCGCACTGGTGACCAAACCGAAACTGCTGATCCTCGACGAACCGACGCGCGGAATGGGCCAGGGAATTATGCACAAGTTGGGAGAATGCTTGTTGCGCCTGAACCGAGAGGTCGGGTTGACGGTGCTGCTCGCTGAACAGCACCTGCCGTTTATTCGCCGGGTGGCGGACAAATTCTGCCTGCTGCACCGTGGCCGCAACGTGGCGCAAGGGGCCGTCAATCAACTCGACACCCGGCTACTGGAACAGTTTATGACGCCGGATGAAGCGCCGTAAGATCAAGATACTGGCCCGGTTCGGCGGCTTCTGGCCCTTGTTCGAAATAAGGAATTTCGCCAAGCATCGGCGCGGGCAGCATGCGCGTTAATGTTTCAAGATATTCGCTGTGGCGTTTACCCGGCGGGATAACGTCATTGGCAATCCAGCCGACCAGCCGCAGCCCGGCCTGTTTGACGGCCTGCGCCGTCAGCACCGCATGGTTGATGCAGCCAAGCTTAACGCCCACGACGAGGATGACCGGTAGCTGTTCGGCCTCAACCCAATCGGCAAAAGTGTATTCATCGGACAGCGGCGTGAACCAGCCCCCCGCTCCTTCCACCAACATCCATTCGGCTTTGTGTGACAGCGCCTGTAGCCCGGCAGACAGCACATGCGCATCAATGGGGCGGCCTTCGTCCTGACTCACTATATGCGGCGACGTAGGCTCTGCGAAGGTATACGGATTGACCTCCGCATAGCTCAACGCCACGCCGCTGTTGCGTTGCAGAGACAGCGCATCACTGTTGCGCAGACCCTCGGCGGTCATTTCACTGCCGGACGCCACGGGTTTATAACCTGCGGTGCGGAATCCCGCGCGATTCGCGGCCTGTAACAGCGCACAACTTGCGACGGTTTTACCAACTTCGGTATCGGTGCCGGTGACAAAAAAGCGTTCAGTCACGTTGAATTACTCCTGTAAATATATGGTACGTCAGGGCGCAACGCCCCTGTTGTTTTGGCCATGCCAGTTGAAGCTGCTGCAAATGCTGGCGAGTCAGGGTTTGCGCTGCCCTGCCTTCATGCAAGTGCGTGGCACCGATACCTTTCAGCGAACGCATAGCGCTCAGGGCATCGTCAAAGGTCACGCTGAGGGTGTGGACATGGTGCTGGCAGCGATAGCCCGTTAATGCCGCGATAATCTGCTCCTGAGTCAAAAATCGGTTGGCATGCGGCTGTCGGTCAATCGCCTGCCACGCCTGATTTAGTTCGGGCAGAGAATCTGCTACCAGCGTGCTGAACGCCACATAGCCGCCCGGACGCACCACTCGGATCAGCTCGCCCATCGCGGAAGACAGCGATTCACACCACTGCACTGCCAGGTTGCTCCATGCCAGTTCGTACTGCCCGTCTGCGAGCGGCATCGCTTCGATATCGGCCTGCACATAATGCTGCGCCGAGTCCTGTCTTTGCGCTTCTTCGAGCATCGGCGAGGAGAGATCCAGCGCCGTCACGTTGCTCCCCGTTCCGGACCAGAAGCGACTCATGCTTCCCGGCCCACAGCCTGCATCCAACACGCGTTTAAACGACTGATGAGGAAGCATCGCCAACAAGGCTGCCGCGCTCTGGCGCTGCAGTTCATCATGCTGCTGATACTGGCTGGCTGCACGACCAAAGGCCGCCGCAATCGCCGGTTTATTCACGGGCGGCATGCAGCACCTCCAGTAATTTATCGATATCGTCATTTTGATGTGCGGCGGTTAGCGTCACGCGTAACCGGGCCGTGCCTGCTGGCACCGTTGGCGGGCGAATCGCGGTCAACCAGCAACCCGCCTCACGCGCGAGTTCTGCCAACTGCAAAGCGCGGCTATTTTCGCCGATGATCAGCGGCTCAATCGCGCTGTTCGAGGATGTTAATTGCATATCAAGTTGTTCAGCACCCTCGCGAAAACGGGCGATATGTCGACGCAAGGTTTGCCTGCGAATTTCACCCTCATCGCTGCGGATCACCCGCAACGCCGCGCTCAGTGCCACGGCTTGAGCAGGCGGCATGCTGGTGCTGTAAATCAGATGGCGAGCGAATTGCAGCAGATAATCCGCCGTTTCTTCGCTACATAAAACCGCCGCACCACTCAGGCCAAACGCTTTGCCAAAGGTCACTATCAGCAGGTCGGGTTTTACGTTCTGGTCGGCACAACTTCCACGCCCTTCATCGCCGTTCACGCCAATTCCGTGGGCGTCATCAACCAGCAGCCAGCCATTGGCGGCGCGAGTCACCGTCATGATTTCAGCCAATGGCGCACTGTCGCCATCCATGCTGAAAATACCTTCCGTCACCGTCAACTGAAGCCCATCGACCGGTTTCGCCAGCAGGTTTGCCAGGTGCAGACTGTCGTTATGAACAAAACGCCGCAACTGCGCCGGACTATGGCTGGCCGCCTCCAGTAACGAGGCGTGGCTTAAACGATCGGCAACAATGCGATCTTCTTTCTGCATCAGCGCGGCAATCACCGCCTGATTGGCGGCAAAGCCCGAAATAAACAACAGCGCTCGGGGAAAACCAAGCCACTCGGCAAGTTCCTGTTCAAACTGCTGATGTGCTTCACTGTAGCCGGTGACGTGCCCGGAGCCGCCGCTACCGGTGCCGTAACGTTCCGCACCCTGCTGCCAGGCTTTAACAATCTGCGGATGCTGACTCAAGCCCAGATAATCGTTGCTGGAGAAATTCAACCAGCGCTGTTCGCCGCGAACCAGCCAGCGCCCTGCGCCGTGGGTCACGGGATGCCGCTGGCGAAAAGCGTCGGCGGCCCGCCGTTCAGTCAGCGCATTGTCGATTCGTTGTTGCCAGCTCATACCGTCGCCGCGTTGTAATACGTTTCGGTATCCGGCGTGAGCAGCGCCTGCTCCAGTTTTTGCTGTTGCTCGATATCGCCGCTCAGCACCGCCGTCTGCTGCGGATTGATCCCCAGTTTGCGGAACAACAAAACATCTTTGTCTTCTTCCGGGTTCGGCGTGGTCAGCAGTTTGCAGCCGTAGAAAATCGAGTTGGCCCCCGCCATAAAGCACATCGCCTGAGTCTGTTCGTTCATCTTTTCGCGCCCGGCAGAAAGACGCACGTGCGAGGTCGGCATCATGACCCGCGCTACAGCAATAGTGCGAATAAAATCAAAGGCATCGACATCTTCGTTGTTTTCCATCGGCGTGCCTTTGACCTTCACCAGCATGTTGATGGGCACGCTTTCTGGCGGGGTCGGCAGATTCGCCAGTTGCAACAACAGCCCAGCGCGATCAGTGACCGTCTCCCCCAAGCCGACAATGCCGCCAGAGCAGACTTTGATCCCTGCTTCGCGCACTTTACCGAGCGTATCGAGGCGCTCCTGATAAGTACGGGTGGTGATGATGTTGCCGTAAAACTCCGGCGAGGTATCGAGGTTGTGGTTGTAGTAATCGAGCCCCGCTTCACCCAGGCGTTGCGCCTGCGTGTCGGACAACGTGCCGAGCGTCATACAGGCTTCCAGCCCCATCTCTTTCACGCCTTTGACCATCTGTTCGAGGTACGGCATATCGCGCTCGTGCGGGTTTTTCCAGGCCGCACCCATGCAAAAACGGGTCGACCCGGCATTTTTCGCTTTGCGCGCGGAGGTCAGCACCTCCTCCACTTCCATCAGGCGCTCAGCTTCCAGCCCGGTTTTGTAGCGCGCACTTTGTGGACAATATTTGCAATCTTCCGGACAGGCACCAGTCTTGATCGACAGCAATGTGCTGACCTGAACCTGGCGCGGATCGAAGTGCTGACGGTGAATCGTCTGCGCCTCAAACAACAGTTCCAGCAAGGGTTTATCAAAGAGTTCAGTGACCTGCGACATTGTCCAGCGAGTGTGGTGAGCCATTAGCGTCTCCAAAAGGGGTTCAGTTGTTTCTCGGTTCGGTGTAGGATCGTAAACCTAAAACTTTTCAAAATGGTTTACAAGTCGATTATGACCCAGGACGATATCACTTTCGATCAGCGCCACATTTGGCACCCCTATACGTCGATGACCACCCCGCTACCGGTTTACCCGGTGGTTGCGGCCCGTGCTTGTGAACTGGAACTGGCTTCCGGCGAGCAGTTGGTCGACGGCATGTCATCATGGTGGGCGGCCATTCACGGCTACAACCACCCGCGTCTGAACGCGGCGATGACTGACCAAATTGCGCAGATGTCACACGTGATGTTTGGCGGGATAACACACCCTGCCGCCGTGGCACTGTGTCGCAAGTTGGTTGCGATGACACCAGAATCGTTGGAATGCGTGTTCCTCGCAGATTCAGGCTCGGTGGCAGTGGAAGTGGCGATGAAAATGGCGTTGCAGTACTGGCAGGCCAAAGGCGAGCCGCGCCAGCGTTTTCTCACCTTCCGTAACGGTTATCACGGTGACACGTTTGGCGCGATGTCGGTTTGCGATCCGGACAATTCGATGCATAGCCTGTGGAAAGGCTATTTGCCGGACAACCTTTTCGCTCCGGCCCCTCAAAGCCGATTTGACGGCGAGTGGGATGAAATGGATATGGTGCCGTTCGCCCGGCTGATGGCGGCCCATCGCAGCGAAATCGCCGCCGTTATCGTCGAACCGATTGTGCAGGGCGCAGGCGGTATGCGGATGTATCACCCGGAATGGCTGCGTCGATTGCGCAAGATGTGCGACCGCGAAGGCATTCTGCTGATTGCCGACGAAATCGCCACCGGATTTGGTCGCACTGGCAAGCTGTTTGCCTGTGAGCATGCGGGCATCGCGCCGGACATTCTGTGTCTCGGCAAAGCGCTGACCGGCGGCACCATGACACTCTCGGCAACACTTACCACGCGCAATGTGGCTGACACCATCAGCGACGGTGAAGCGGGTTGTTTCATGCATGGCCCAACGTTTATGGGTAATCCGCTGGCCTGCGCGGTGGCGACCGAAAGCATGGCCCTGCTGGAAGAAGGTCACTGGCAGCAGCAGGTTGCCGCGATTGAATCACAGTTGAAACATGAACTGGCTGATGTGCAGACTTCGCCGCGTGTCGCTGATGTGCGTATTTTGGGCGCTATCGGGGTGGTAGAAACCACCGAGCCTGTGAATATGGCGCGACTGCAAAAATTCTTCGTGGAGCGTGGTGTGTGGATCCGTCCGTTCGGCAAACTTATCTATTTGATGCCGCCTTATATCATTACCCCGGCGCAGTTGACGAAGCTGACGGATGCGCTAAAAGCCGCTCTCAACGACAATACGCTTTTCACGTCCTGAGCTAAACTTCGTGATTATTCAGCACCCTGAAAGGCAACCCAAATGAAACTGATCAGTCACGATTTTAAGGATGGCGACAAGCTGCCACACCGTCAGGTATTCAACGGCATGGGCTACGACGGTGATAACCTGTCGCCGCATTTGGCCTGGGATGATGTGCCAACTGGCACCAAAAGTTTTGTCGTCACCTGTTATGACCCGGACGCGCCAACCGGCTCCGGCTGGTGGCATTGGGTGGTAGCGAATCTGCCCGCCGACACGCGCGTATTACCGCAAGGCGCAGGTTCCGGCATTGCCGATCTGCCGGAAGGTGCGATTCAGACTCGCACCGATTTTGGCAAAGCGGGCTACGGCGGCGCAGCGCCACCGAAGGGCGAATCCCATCGCTACATTTTTACCGTGCATGCGCTGGATGTAGAAAAACTGGAAGTGGATGAAGGTGCGAGCGGCGCGATGGTGGGCTTTAACGTGCATTTTCACAGCATCGCGCACGCGTCGATTACGGCGATGTTTAGTTGAGATAATGTCGGGTGGCGGCTACGTCTGCCCCAGCCTACAGACGTTGTAGGTAGGGCAAGCGTAGCGCCGCCGGGCAAATTTTACAGCACTGAAGGCACCAGTTTCTGCAACTGGCCTTGCGCCAGCATCTCAATCGCCGCTTCGATATCTGGTGCAAAATAACGATCCTGCACGTAGTGCGACACTTTTTCACGCAGCAGATGACGCGCTTGTTCCAGCAGCGGACTGGTGGTCAGCCCTTCGCGCATATCGATCCCCTGCACTGCCGCCAGCCATTCCACTGCAATTACGCCGCGTGTGTTGTCAGCCATCGCCCACAGACGGCGTCCGGCAGCCGGAGCCATCGAGACATGGTCTTCCTGGTTGGCTGAGGTCGGTAAACTGTCGACGCTGTGCGGGTGCGCCAGCGCTTTGTTTTCACTGGCCAGCGCCGCCGCCGTCACCTGCGCGATCATAAAGCCAGAATTCACACCGCCGTTTTTCACCAGGAATGGCGGGAGCTGCGACATATGGCTGTCCATCAACAATGCAATACGGCGCTCTGCCAGTGAACCGATTTCAGCAATTGCCAGCGCGATATTATCTGCCGCCATCGCTACCGGTTCTGCGTGGAAGTTACCGCCGGAAATCACTTCGTTTTCATCGGCAAACACCAGCGGGTTATCGGACACCGCATTCGCTTCGGTCAGCAGCACTTCTTTTGCCTGACGCAATTGAGTCAGACACGCACCCATCACCTGCGGCTGGCAGCGCAATGAGTATGGATCCTGCACTTTGCTGCATTTGGCGTGTGACTGCGACACGGCGCTGGAGTCCGTCAGCACGTGGCGATACAGTGCCGCCGCATCAATTTGCCCGCGCTGACCGCGTGCGTCGTGAATACGCGCATCGAACGGACGGCGAGAACCAAGCGCCGCCTCGGTGGTCAACGCCCCACAAATCACCGCCGAGTTAAACAATTCTTCGGCTTCGAACAGGCCACGCAGGGCGAATGCAGTAGACGCCTGCGTGCCGTTTAGTAGCGCTAGCCCCTCTTTTGCCGCCAGCGTCAGCGGTTCAAGTCCGGCTTTTTTCAGCGCTTCTTTAGCGGGCAGCCATTCACCGTTAAAACGGGCTTTACCTTCACCCAGCAGCGTTAGCGACATGTGCGCCAGCGGGGCTAAATCACCAGAAGCCCCCACAGAACCTTTCGCCGGAATACACGGATAGACTTCGTGATTCACAAGCGCCATCAACGCTTCAATCACGTTCAGGCGAATGCCGGAAAACCCGCGCGCCAGGCTGTTGATTTTCAGCACCATGATCAGGCGCACCATTGCGTCGTCGAGCGCTTCACCCACGCCTGCGGCGTGAGACAGCACCAACGAGCGCTGGAGGTTTTCCAAATCTTCGGTGGCGATGCGGGTTGAGGCCAGCAGGCCAAAACCGGTGTTGATGCCGTAGGCGGTGCGCCCTTCGGCCATGATCGCGTTAACGCAGGCGACGCTGGCGTTAATGGCCGGAATAGCGCTTTCGTCGAGCGTCAGGGTCTGCGGCTGGCGATGGATATCTTGCAGTTGTGAGAGGGTCAGTTGGCCCGGAATCAGGTTAAGTGTGCTCATTTTTTCTGCCCCTGGGTTTCAGCAATCATCGGTAAATTCAGTCCTTGTTCAGCGGCACATTCTACCGCGATTTCGTAGCCTGCGTCGGCATGACGCATCACGCCAGTCGCCGGGTCGTTATGCAGTACGCGGGCAATACGCGCCGCAGCCTCGTCAGTACCGTCGCAGACAATAACCATTCCGGCGTGTTGAGAAAAGCCCATCCCCACGCCGCCGCCGTGATGCAACGATACCCAGGTTGCGCCGCTGGCGGTGTTAAGCAGCGCGTTCAGCAATGGCCAGTCGGAAACGGCATCAGAACCATCACGCATCGCTTCGGTTTCGCGATTGGGGCTTGCGACGGAACCGGAATCAAGATGATCACGGCCGATCACAATCGGGGCGGAGACTTCACCAGAGCGCACCATTTCGTTAAATGCCAGGCCAAGTTTTTGCCGCCATTCGAGGCCGACCCAGCAGATACGCGCCGGTAATCCCTGGAAGCTGATGCGCTCGCGCGCCATGTCCAGCCAGTGATGCAGATGTTTGTCATCACTGACGATCTCTTTCACTTTGGCATCGGTTTTGTAGATATCTTCCGGGTCACCGGAGAGCGCAACCCAGCGGAAAGGGCCAATGCCACGACAGAACAACGGACGAATGTAGGCCGGAACGAAGCCCGGGAAATCAAACGCATTGCTGACGCCCATTTCTTTCGCCATCTGGCGAATGTTGTTGCCGTAATCGAATGTCGGCACACCCATCGCGTTGAACGCAAGCATAGCGCTGACGTGTTCCGCCATGGATTGTTTTGCCGCTTGCACCGTGCCCTGCGGATCGCTTTCGGCTTTCTGCTGATACTCTTCCCACGTCCAGCCCTGCGGCAGATAGCCATGCAAAGGATCGTGAGCGCTGGTCTGGTCGGTGACCATGTCCGGACGTACGCCACGTTTGACCAGTTCCGGTAGAACATCGGCGGCGTTAGCGCACAACGCCACAGAAACGGCGCGGCCTTCGGCGGTGTATTTTTTGATACGGGCTAACGCATCGTCGAGATTATCGGCCTGTTCGTCGATATAACGGGTACGCAGACGGAAATCGATTCGGCTTTGCTGGCACTCAATCACCAGTGAACATGCGCCCGCTAACGTTGCGGCCAGCGGCTGTGCGCCGCCCATGCCGCCGAGTCCTGCGGTGAGCACCCAGCGCCCTTGCAGATTGCCGTCGTAATGCTGACGCCCGGCTTCGACGAAGGTTTCGTACGTGCCTTGCACGATGCCCTGACTGCCGATGTAGATCCAGCTTCCGGCGGTCATCTGGCCGTACATCGCCAGCCCTTTGGCGTCGAGTTCGTTGAAGTGTTCCCAGGTCGCCCAATGTGGTACGAGGTTGGAATTGGCGATTAACACCCGCGGCGCGTTGTCATGCGTTTTAAACACGCCGACTGGCTTGCCGGACTGCACCAGCAGTGTTTCATCGTTTTCCAGTTTGGTCAGCGCTTCCACGATGGCGTCGTAGCAATCCCAATTGCGCGCCGCACGCCCAATGCCGCCATAAACCACCAGTTCATGCGGATTTTCCGCCACATCAGGGTCAAGGTTGTTCATTAACATGCGCAACGGCGCTTCGGTGAGCCAGCTTTTGGCCGTGAGTTTTGTGCCGCGTGGGGCACGAATTTCCTGCGGACGGTATTTGTTCTGAGACATCGGGGAACTCCTGACGGATACGATGAAGATAGCAAGTTATATACTTGTCTATACAATCATGCGCAAGTCAGGTTTTAACAAGTTCGATACATTTTTGCTAT
Source organism: Scandinavium sp. (assembly GCF_036271055.1). Taxonomy (GTDB): domain Bacteria; phylum Pseudomonadota; class Gammaproteobacteria; order Enterobacterales; family Enterobacteriaceae; genus Scandinavium. The sequence continues at coordinate 256,974 of NZ_DATBBJ010000059.1, forward strand.
CTTGCGTCAGCAATCACACTTACCTGATGCAATGCGTGCTGACGCAGGGAGATTATGAGCCGAAGTGGCCCTGCAAACGATAACGGCTGCCGGGGAAAATCAGACGGGCATGGGACACGATGGTTGAACGCGACCAGGTGCGACGACGAATCAGCAGGCACGGATCGTGTTCGTGAATGCTCAATAAACGGCACTCTTCGGCGCTGGCCTTCACCGCTTCGACGATGTGCTCCCCTTCGGTGAGCGGCGCAATCAGCGACAAATAGTCATGCGCTGTTGTCGCGGTGTAATCCTGTTGCAGATATTCCGGCACCACCGTGGCGTTCACGCAGCGATCTTCAATTTGCACCGGCACATCATTTTCAAAATGCACCATCATGGAATGGAAAATGCGGGCGCCTTCGGCGACGTTCAGAGCCTGCGCCTGCTGTTTGTTGGCGGGTGCTTCTTCCAGCAAGAGCACTTCACAGCGGTGCTGATGCTGACGCGCGGCGATTTCCTCGGCGATGCTGTGCACTTCAAACAGCGCCGATTGCCCTTTCGGCTCAGCGACAAAGGTGCCGACCCCTTGCAAACGCACCAGCAGTCCTTCGTCGGTGAGTTCCCGCAGTGCGCGGTTGATGGTCATGCGGCTGAAACCAAACTGCGCCACCAGCTCCGCTTCCGACGGAATACGGTCATGTGGACGCCAGATACCAGCGGCTATGTTGTCGCTGATAACACGTTTAATCTTCTCATAGAACGGCGCAGGCGCGCTGTTTTGTGGTGAATACATGGGTCATCCTTTAAGGTTTCAGGTCCGCTCACGCCTGCCAGCAATGAACAATTTGCCAGGCCAGTCTGGCCGCCGTGCGGGCCCCCTGTCCGTCTCTGTCGTAGTGCGGGTTGAATTCAACCAAATCCACCGCCTGCAATTTGCCACTCTGACACAGCGGCATGACTATTCGCAACAAGATTGCCAACGGGATGCCCAACGCTGCAGGCGCTGACACAGCAGGCATTTCCCACGCCGGGAGCACATCGAGATCGATAGTCAGATATATACGATCGTGTTCGGCTATCACTCGCGCTAAATCTTTTTGCAGCGCCGTCGATTGCGCATCCAGCAAAGTTAAATCTTCCAGCACGGTGACATTGCGCTGATGTGCCTCTTGCAAAAGCGCCTGGGTATTCGCCGCCCGACTCGCGCCATAGCAGGTGTAACTAAAACGGCGGTTCTGACTTTCACAATGTAACGCCAGTTGCCGGAACGGCGTGCCGGAGGTCGCCTCAGCGGCATGACGTAAATCCAGATGCGCATCGAGATTCACAATCGCCACATTTTCGCCAGGAAACGCGTCGAGAACACCAGAGCCGTGACCGAACGCCGTTTCGTGCCCGCCGCCAAACACCAGGGTTTTCATCTGCGCTCGCTGGCAGGCCAACACCGCGTCGTGTAACGCCTGCTGTGCCGGTTCCAGCTTGCCTGGCTCTGCGTTCACGCTACCGAAATCGACCAGTCTGTCGTGCCCTTCATGGCTTGCCATATTCGCCAACGCTTTACGCAGTGCATCTGGCCCAAGTTGCGCGCCGGGCCGCCCCTGATTACGTTTGACGCCTTCATCACAGGCAAATCCTATCAAAGCTATTTTCCCACGATGCTGCACGGGCGCAAAGTCGCGAGACACCGTCACCGTCTGAAAAAGACGTTTAGCGTCGGGGGATTCAGCGCTGTCATCGCGCCCTTGCCATAAATCGGGTAAAGTTGGATGCCATAGTGTCATTGGCTCACCTCGCCACGGAAAACACGCTGCCAGAGCGGATTGCGTCCCGGCTCGTAAACCATTTCAACCGGATGTTCTGCATCCCAGATAACAAAATCAGCGACAAAACCAGCCGCCAGTTGACCATGTGAATCCTGTCGCCCCAACGCGCGCGCAGCATGTCGCGTGACACCGATCCATGCTTCTTCTGGCGTCAGTCCAAACTTCACACAGGCCATGTTCATCGCCATGTGGAGACTGGTGAACGGGCTGGTGCCGGGGTTGTAATCCGTCGCCACCGCCATCGGTACGCCATGACGACGTAATGCCTCCACGGGCGGCTTTTGCGTTTCGTTGAGGAAATAGAACGCGCCGGGCAGTAGCACTGCAACGGTTCCGCTGTCAGCCATTGCCGCTACACCCTCTTCATCTAAATACTCAATATGATCGGCAGACAGCCCTTTGTAGTGGCTGACTAACTGCGCGCCACCGAGCGATGAGAGTTGTTCCACGTGACCTTTCACCGGAATATTGAGCACCTGCGCGGCGCAGAACACACGTTCGGTTTGTTCCGGCGTGAAGCCGACGTTTTCGCAGAAGGCATCCACCGATTCGAACAGCCCTTCCTGCCAAAGCGTTGGCATGATTTCATTGCATACCAGGTCGATATAGTCATCGCCCCGACCTTTATATTCTGCAGGAATGGCGTGAGCCGCTAAGAGCGTTGGGCTGATTTCTACCGCATTATTCTGAGCGAGCTGCTGCGCCACCCGCAGCATTTTGCTTTCGTGCTCAAGATTGAGGCCGTAACCGGACTTGATTTCAACCGTCGTCACCCCCTCATTCATCAAGCGGTCAAGTCGCTGTTGTGCCAGGCGAGTCAATTCTTCTTCGCTGGCGGCGCGGGTCGCCTGCACGGTGGAATTGATGCCGCCGCCGTTTGCGCTGATGGTCTGGTAAGAGACGCCGTTCAGCCGCTGCTCCCATTCCGTAGCGCGACTGCCGCCGAACACCAGATGCGTGTGGCAGTCAATCAGCCCCGGCGTGACCAGCCGTCCTTGCAGGTCGATTCGCTTTCCCTGGACAGGCGCGAGTGACGATTCAGGAACGATGTCCACAATGCGCCCTTCCCGCACGATCAGCGCGTGATGTTCCACTAAACCATAGGGTTGAGCGTGTTTAGGATCGAAGGTCGCAAGCCGGGCGTTGTGCCAGATTACGTTGCTATCAGCAGGTTCAGACATGAGCAGGCCACTTGTCATGGGTTGTATAGACATTTATTGAATGCCGCGGCAAAGATGTCAACCGTCTGGCGGGATATGTTGCTTTTTTGTGATATTCCGCGCGAGACTGTTCTCCCCCGTGAGCAACTTTTTTGCGGCATTGCTTCCCGTTTCGCTCAACTTAGTATAAAAAGTCAGGTTTTAGGGACTCTTTCCATTTAAATCAGCCTGGAGCACCATGAACACATTCTCGGTTTCCCGTCTGGCGCTGGCGCTCGCTTTTGGTGTGACGCTGACCGCCTGTAGCTCAACGCCACCCGATCAGCAGCCGTCAACCCAAGCCGCACCGGGGACGTCTTCTCGTCCAATTCTGACTGCGGGCGAAGCGAAAAACTTCGTACAGGCGCATTATTTCACCACCATGGACGCCAATGCTGCTCCTTGGTCGCCTTCTGCCATCGCGACCCCTGCAAAAGCTGACTTCGTCGTTGGCCCTGCCGGGACTCAAGGCGTAACGCATACCACCATTCAGGCTGCCGTTGATGCCGCGATTGCCCGTCACAGCAGCTCGCGCACCTATATTGCCGTGATGCCGGGTGACTATCAGGGCACCGTTTATGTGCCAGCCGCACCAGGCAGCGTGACCATTTACGGAATCGGTGACAAAGCGGAAGATGTGAAAATCGGTCTGGCTATTGATTCCGAAATCGACGCCAACACCTGGCGTCGTCTGGTTAACCCGGCAGGTAAGTACATGCCAGGCAAACCATCGTGGTACATGTTCGACACCTGCCAGAGCAAACGCGCGGGTACAGTGGGCGTGATGTGTTCTGCCGTCTTCTGGTCCCAGAACAACGGCCTGCAATTGCAGAATCTGACCATTGCTAACAGCCTTGGCGACAGCGTTGACGCAGGCAACCATCAGGCTGTCGCGCTGCGCAGCGATGGCGACCAGGTTCAGCTGAACAAGGTCAATATTTTGGGTCGCCAGAACACCTTCTTCGTCACCAACAGCGGCGTGCAGAATAAACTGCAAAGCGATCGCATCACCCGTACCCTGGTGACAAACAGCTACCTTGAAGGCGATGTGGATATCGTGTCTGGTCGCGGCGCTGTAGTGTTCGATAACACCGATTTCCGTGTGGTGAACTCCCGTACCCAGCAGGAAGGTTACGTGTTTGCTCCGGCAACACAGTCCAACCTCTTCTACGGTTTCCTCGCTACCAACAGCCGCTTCAACGCAGCCGGTGAAGGCGTGGCGCAACTCGGTCGTTCTCTGGACGTCGACGGCAACACCAACGGTCAGGTTGTGATTCGCGACAGCGTCATCAACGAAGGCTTCAACAATGCGAAGCCGTGGGCTGACGCTGCCATCTCTAAACGTCCTTTCAGCGGCAACACGGGCGCGAAGAATGACAAAGATGAAGTGGAACGTAACCTGAACGACACGAACTTCAACCGCATGTGGGAATACAACAACCGCGGCGTGGGAAGTTATGTTGTGGCTGAGCCGAAGAAATAATCACGCGCTTTCAGCCATAAAAAAACCTCGCTTCGGCGAGGTTTTTCTTTATTTACAAAACGTTAGCTTAGTGCGCGTTAACCACCACCCACATTGGGCCTTGGCCGACGGCATAACGCCCTTTCTCTTCCAACAGCCCCTGCTCGCCCTGAATCTCATACACCGCAATGTGATGCGATTTCTGACCGGCAGCAATCACGAATTTTCCGCTGTGATCAACATTGAAGCCACGCGGCTGCGTTTCGGTTGGCTGGAAGCCCTGAATTTCAAGCACGCTGCCGTCTTCGGAAACCGTAAACACCGTCAGGGTGCTGGAGGTGCGGTCACAGGCATACAGATGACGACCATCAGGCGTGATATGAATATCAGCTGCCCAACGAGTGCCATCGAAATGCGGTGGCATCATGTCCAGCGTCTGCACGCATTCAATTTCACCGTGTGGATTTTTCAGCTCCCAGACGTCGACAGAACTGTTCAGCTCATTGACGCAGTAAGCGTACTGCTGATTCGGATGGAACACGATGTGACGTGGGCCAGCACCTTCCACCGTTGTCACTTCCGCTGGCGTTTGCGCGACCAGCTTGCCGTCGTCACTCAGCGTGAACAGACAGATGCGATCTTGCTTCAGTGCAGGCACCCACAGCGTGCGGTTATCCGGGGTAATGTTCGCAGAGTGGCAACCTTCGAGGCCTTCTACCACATCAACCACACCCACAGGCAGGCCTTCTTCCAGACGCGTCACGCTGACGCAAGCCTGGTTGTAGGACCCACTGAACAGGAACTTGCCCTGATGATCGGTTGAGATATGCGTCGGGCTGCCCGGTAGCGCAGATTCAGCGGCAAATGTGAGCGCGCCATCATCCGGTGCGATACGGTAGGCCAGCACGCGGAACTCTGGACGCACGCCAACGTACAGATAACGCTTGTCCGGGCTGATGACCATCGGCTGAACCTGGCCTGGAACATCGACCACCTGCACCAGCGTCAGTTTGCCGTCTTGTTGCAGGCTCCAGACGTGGATCTGCTGGCTTTCCGGACTTGCGGTATATACGGTTTGTTTCATGAAAACTCCTTTCCTTACTGCACGTGGAAGCAAATTACAGGATAGTTAGTGCTGAAAAATTTGCCCTGCGCGCGCTGCGGTGTACCATCGTGAGCTGCACATTTTTCAACATTAACCTGGACTGCAACATGACATCTCGCGTGATAGCCCTTGATCTGGACGGCACTCTGCTGACCCCAACGAAAACCATCCTTCCTGAATCCCTTGAAGCACTTGCACGCGCCAAACAGGCGGGCTATCAAATTCTGATTGTCACCGGTCGACATCACGTTGCTATCCATCCTTTTTATCAGGCACTGGCGATCGATACACCTGCAATTTGCTGTAATGGCACTTATTTGTATGATTTTCAGGCGAATAAGGTCATTGAAAGTGATCCGATGCCGGTTGAGAAAGCGCAGGCATTAGTCGGTCTGCTGGCCGAAAACGACATTCACGGCTTGATGTATGTCGACAACACCGTGATGTACGAACATCTGTTGGGAACGGTGACGCGCACGCTCAACTGGGCACAATCGCTACCCGAAGCGCAGCGCCCTTCCTTCACCCATGTCGAGTCACTGGCTCAGGCTGCGCTGGAAGTGAACGCAATCTGGAAATTTGCACTGACTGACGAGAACACGGAAAAGCTGCATATTTTCGCCAATCAAGCGGCGCAAACACTGGATCTGGAATGCGAGTGGTCGTGGCACGATCAGGTGGATATCGCGCGCAAAGGCAACAGCAAAGGCTATCGCCTTAAGCGTTGGGTGGAATCTCAGGGAATGTCGATGCAGGATGTCGTCGCGTTTGGCGATAACTTCAATGACATCAGTATGCTGGAAACCGCCGGTATTGGCGTAGCGATGGGTAACGCGGACGATGCGGTGAAAGCCCGCGCAAATGTGGTGATAGGCGACAATACCACCAGCAGCATCGCCGACTTTATCTCTACCCGCCTGCTGTAATCAGGCGGTAATCGACACGCTTTTTATCTGCGCGTATAACCACAGGCCTGGCTTCACCGCCAGGTCATCGCGGGCCCACGGACTGATGCGCGCCCACAATGTGCGCCCTCCCACTTCCAGTTGGACTTCCACCTGACCATTATTGTCGTAACACTGCACGACTTTGGCGCGCAATACGTTACGAATGCTGGTTTGTACTGGCGGCTGTAGAACCAGCGAAACGTCAGAGGCCTGAATGCGAACCCGCACTGCGGATTGCTCAGGGCGCTCGAGTTTGCTGACCCAAATATGCTGATCGCCCAGCGCCAGCGCGGTCATCGCATAATGCGGATGATGCTCCAGCACCGTGACTTTCAGAATGCTACTCTGCTGATCCTGCGGCAGCCACGGATGCATCACGCTACTGCCCCAGACCTCTTCCAGATTGCCAAACGCTTTGACACTGCCCTCTTCCAGCACAAGCACTTTGTCGGCCAGATGCAGAATTTCGTCCAGCGAATGGCTGACGTACAGCATCGGGATGTTGATTTCACGCGCCAGACGTTGCAGATACGGCAACAGTTCGCGTTTACGCGGGATGTCCAGCGACGCTAATGGCTCGTCCAGCAACAACAACTCTGGCGCGGTCAACAGCGCGCGGCCAATGGCGACACGCTGTTTTTCGCCGCCAGAAAGACTGCCTGGTAAACGGTCCAGCAACGCTTCAATGCCAAGCAATGACACCAGTTTGTCGAACTGTCCGTCCATGCTTTTCGCCATGCCGTAGCGCAGATTGCCGCGCACTTTGTAATGCGGAAACAGGCGTGCATCCTGGAACACATAACCGACGCGGCGTTTGTCTGGCGACAGGCAAATCTTTTGTTCGGTGTCGTTTAACACTCGCCCATTGAGAACAATGCGCCCTTGCTGAGGTTGGGTCAGTCCACTGATGGCGTTTATCAGCGACGTTTTCCCGGCACCGGAAACCCCGAATACCGCAGTGATCCCGGAAGCAGGAAGCGCTTCATTGATACTCAGCGTGTGATTGCCAAGCGTTTGGGTAAAATTGAGTTCCAGCATGATTATTTCCCCATCCGCTCGCGGCTAAGTCGCGCCAGCCATTCCGATATCAACAGGGAAACCAGCGCCAGCACGATGGAAATCAGGCACAGCCGAGCAGCCGCACCTTCGCCGCCCGGCGTCTGAATCAAGGTATACATCGCCGACGGAATAGTGCGCGTTTCACCGGGAATATTCGACACAAAGGTGATGGTCGCGCCAAATTCGCCAAGAGAACGGGCGAAAGCCAGGACAGTGCCCACAATAATGCCCGGCATCATCAACGGCATCGTAATCGTGAAAAACACTCGCCAGCGCCCGGCCCCGAGCGTGCGTGCCGCCTGTTCGAGTTTTATATCGACGCCTTCGAGCGCCAGACGAATCGCGCGCACCATCAGCGGGAAGGACATCACCGCTGCCGCCAGCACCGCGCCACGCCAGCTGAAAGCGAGCGTTAAGCCGAACCAGTCATACAACCACGCGCCGATAAAACCGCGTCGCCCCATGGCAATCAGCAATAAATAGCCGACCACTACCGGAGGTAACACCAGAGGAAGATGGATAAGGCTGTCGAGAAGCGCTTTGCCCGGAAAATTACGCCGTACCAGCAGCCAGGCAAAGAAGATCCCAAAGGGCAAACTGAACACCACTGCCAGGGATGAAACTTTCAGGCTCAGCAGTACCGCCTGCCATTCGGGATCGGTCAATATCATTCGTGCGTCGTAAATCCGTACTGTTTAAAGATGGCTGATGCCTGAGGGGTTTTCAGGTAATCGTAGAAGGCTTTTACCGTAGCATTATTATGCCCATCGGTGATGGCAACAGGGTATTCGACTTTTTTGTGCGAGTCTTCCGGAAAGGTCCCGACCACTTTCACACCTTTGCTGGCAACGGCATCAGAACCGTAAACGATACCCAGCGGCGCTTCGTTACGCTCCACCAGCGCCAGTGCGCCACGCACGTCTTCGGCTGGAGCCAGTTTCGGTGACAGCGTATCCCATGCGCCCAGCTTTTGTAACGCTTCTTTGGCGTAAATGCCCGCAGGAACGTGGTCTGGATCGCCCACAGCGAGACGACCGCCTTTCAGCAGGCTCGTCCAGTTGGTTTTCGCGTCGATGGCAATTTCACCCTGCTCGCTCGCTTTTGGCGCGACCACCACCAGGCTGTTGCCCAGCAGTGTTTCCCGGGTGGCGGTATCTATCGCTTTTTTCTCTACCGCGTAATCCATCCATTTCTGGTCCGCAGAAATGAACAGGTCAGCCGGTGCTCCGGCTTCAATCTGACGCGCCAGCGTGGAAGAAGAAGCAAAAGAAGACACGACATCAACGCCCTTCTCTTTTTTATAGTCTTTCGCAATATCCTGCATCGCGTTGGTCAGCGAGGCTGCCGCGAAAACGGTAATTTTACCCGCATCTGCGGCAGCGGCGTGCCCCACAACTGCTAGGGATAATGTGGCGCTCGCAATAAGGCGTAACCCTGTACGTTTCATCTTTGACTCCAGTGAATGTCGTTATGTACGCAACAATATAGCGGTAAGCCTCGGTTTTTCCCAGCGCTATGTAGGGTTAATGCTGAGGTAGTATCGGCAGGAAGAAGAGGAACTTAAATGCGAAGGGGTACAAAAAAACGCCCGGCGGTGCCGGGCGTCTCGAAATCAATGATGTTGCTGGCGGTCGTTATCTTTATGACCCACGTTCGACAGAACGTTAAACACTTCACCCAGACCGTAGATCAGCCCCAGGATGATAGCCATCACCACGGGAACCATGATCACGGCAAATACCAGACTTTTCAACAACTCTAACATGGTTAGCTCCAGACATTGTGATTCCCTCATTGTAACCTGATAATCCAGAAATTCACTGTCCTTTTGTGCGGTGCCCTGTGCAATACTAGTGCTGCACGAAACCCTATTTTTTGAGCAGGACTCTGATATGCAGGCCGAAATTCTTCTTACTCTCAAGCTCCATCAACGTCTTTTTGCCGATCCGCGCCGTATTGCGCTGCTCAAGCAAATTGCTATTACCGGCTCCATCAGCCAGGGGGCGAAGAATGCCGGGATCAGCTACAAAAGCGCCTGGGATGCTATCAACGAGATGAACCAGCTTAGCGAACAGCCGCTGGTTGATCGCGCGACTGGCGGCAAAGGCGGCGGCGGCGCGGTGCTTACCCGCTACGGGCAACGCTTGATCCAGCTCTATGACCTGCTAGCACAAATCCAGCAGAAAGCCTTCGACGTGCTCAGCGACGACGACGCTCTGCCGCTCAACAGTCTGCTGGCGGCTATTTCGCGCTTCTCTTTGCAGACCAGCGCGCGCAACCAGTGGTTCGGGACGATTACTCGCCGCGACCATCAGCAGGTGCAGGAACATGTCGATGTGCTGCTGGCCGATGGTGAAACGCGTCTGAAAGTGGCTATTACCTCGCAAAGCGGTGAGCGCCTTGGGCTGGAAGAAGGCAAAGAAGTGCTGGTTTTGCTGAAAGCGCCCTGGGTCGGGATTACGCGTGACGAAAAAATTGCCGCAGCCGCAGACAACCAGCTTTCAGGCGTGATAAGCCACATCAAGCAAGGTGAAACGCAATGCGAAGTGCTGATGAACCTGCCTGATGGACAAGTGCTCTGCGCAACCATGCCCGTAGAAGACGCCGCAGGTTTAAAAGAAGGTGAACCGGCCATCGCCTGGTTTAATGCCGATCGGGTTATCCTCGCAACGCTTTGCTAATTTGCCCTTCCTCACTGCTGTCGCACCCTGCGGCAGTCTTTCCTTTTTCAGACACTCCTTGCAAAAAAACCACGAACATGACGTTTTTTGCACAATGATATTCATGAAAAGGATGATTAATGGCCCCTTAGCCTGCACAGGGCGGCTTATTTTGTTACCCTATGACCATAGTACGTCTCAATTATTCAGGGCGATAATCTTCGAAAAAATGGAATAAACGTAGTTATGAGTGAGCAAGATACCCCCCTTAAGCAACCCTCGAGCATGATTAATAAGCCGGTTTTCTTTACCTCGGCAATTTTGATTTTTCTGTTAGTCGGCTTTGCGGCGTTATTTCCTGACGTTGCCGATAAGAACTTTAAACTGCTGCAGCAGCAAATTTTCACCAACGCCAGCTGGTTCTATGTTCTGTCTGTCGCCCTCATTTTGATGAGCGTGACATTCCTGGGCCTTTCGCGCTACGGCGATATCAAGCTTGGGCCAGACCATGCCGAGCCTGATTTCAGCTATCGCTCCTGGTTTGCCATGCTGTTCTCCGCCGGGATGGGCATCGGCCTGATGTTCTTTGGCGTGGCAGAACCTGTCATGCACTACCTGAACCCGCCCGTTGGCACACCCGAAACGATTGAAGCTGCAAAACAGGCAATGCGCCTGACCTTCTTCCATTGGGGACTGCACGCGTGGGCGATTTATGCCATCGTCGCACTGATTCTGGCGTTCTTCAGCTACCGTCACGGATTACCGCTGACGCTGCGCTCGGCACTGTACCCGATTATCGGCGATCGTATTTATGGCCCAATTGGACACGCGGTTGATATTTTTGCCGTCATCGGCACCGTTTTCGGCGTCGCAACGTCACTCGGCTACGGCGTGCTACAGGTCAATGCCGGTTTGCATCACCTGTTTGGCGTGCCGGTCAACGAAACGGTGCAGGTGATTTTAATCGTCGTGATCACCGCGCTGGCAACGCTGTCGGTAGTTTCCGGGCTCGATAAAGGCATTCGAATTCTTTCGGAAATAAACTTAAGCCTCGCCCTGTTGTTGCTAGTGCTGGTGATGCTGCTCGGCCCGACCGTTCTGCTGCTGAAATCCTTTGTGGAAAATACCGGCGGTTACCTGTCAGAACTGGTCAGTAAAACCTTCAACCTCTATGCCTATGAGCCTAAATCCACCAACTGGTTGGGCGGCTGGACTCTGCTCTATTGGGGCTGGTGGCTGTCGTGGTCCCCGTTTGTCGGCATGTTTATCGCCCGCGTCTCGCGCGGCAGAACCATCCGCGAATTCGTGACTGGCGTGCTGTTTGTTCCGGCGGGCTTCACTCTGTTGTGGATGACCGTCTTCGGTAACAGCGCCATTTATTTCATCATGAATAAAGGCGCAACCGAGCTTGCGAAGACGGTGCAAACCGACACCGCACTGGCGCTGTTTAACTTCCTTGAGCATTTCCCGTTCTCCAGCGTGCTGTCGTTTATTGCGATGGCGATGGTGATCGTCTTCTTTGTGACGTCTGCGGACTCAGGCGCTATGGTGGTTGATACCCTGGCTTCTGGTGGTTCGAGCGATACGCCAATCTGGCAGCGTATTTTCTGGGCGGCACTGATGGGCGTTGTCGCCGTGGTGCTATTGGTTGTGGGCGGCCTGAGTGCGCTGCAAACCGTGACGATAGCCAGTGCGTTGCCGTTCTCGATGATTTTGCTGGTGTCGATTTACGGCCTGTTTAAAGCGCTTCGTCGCGACATCACCAAGCGCGACAGTCAAAATATGGCGACCATCGCACCCACTGCGGCTCGTAACCCGATCCCGTGGCAACGCAGATTACGTAACATCGCGCATCTGCCAAGACGTTCAGTCGTAAAACGTTTCATGGATGAGGTTATCCAGCCCGCAATGACGCTGGTGCAGGAAGAGCTCAACAAGCAGGGAACCCATAGCGACATTGATATTTCAGCTGAAGATCACCTTCGCTTTGAGGTGAATTTAGGCGATGAGCTGAACTTCATTTATGAAGTCAGATTGCGCGGTTACAGCTCCCCGGCGTTCGCGCTTGGAGGTCTGGATAGTGACGATCATTCGTCCGAGCAGCATAAATATTACCGCGCAGAGATCCACCTGAAAGAAGGCGGTCAGAATTACGACGTGATGGGCTGGAATCAGGAACAGTTGATTAACGATATTCTCGACCAGTACGAAAAACACCTTCACTTCTTACATCTGGTTCGCTAACCCTTCTGCTATGCCGCCTTCATTCAGGGCGGCATTTTTTTTATCCCCTTCTCTACGCCAACGTTGGACGGCTTGACTTTGCTCGCCATAAGACGTATCCCTGATAAAAACTCGCTGCATTAAACGGGATACACAATGTCATCATTGCAAATTTCGCAAGGCACGTTTCGTCTTAGCGATACTAGAACCCTCTCCATTGAGAATTTGACGCTGCGCTCGGGCGAGTCCTGGGCGTTCGTGGGTAGCAACGGCAGCGGGAAATCCGCGCTGGCCCGTGCGCTTTCCGGTGAACTCACTCTGCTCAACGGCACGCGCGAAAGTCAGTTCACGCGTACTACTCGCCTCTCTTTCGAACAATTACAGAAACTGGTTAGCGACGAGTGGCAACGCAATAACACCGATATGCTGAGCCCTGGCGAAGAAGACACGGGGCGCACTACCGCCGAAATCATTCAGGAAGAGGTGAAAGATACGGCCCGCTGCGAAGCGCTGGCTAGCCGTTTTGGTATCGGTCAGTTACTCGACCGTCGCTTTAAATACCTGTCCACCGGGGAGACGCGTAAAACGCTGCTGTGCCAGGCGCTGATGAGCAACCCCGATCTGCTGATTCTGGATGAGCCGTTCGATGGGCTGGATGTCGCCTCCCGCAAAGCACTAGCTGAGTTGCTTGCCACGCTGCATCACGAGGGATTAACCCTGGTGCTGGTGCTGAACCGTTTTGACGAGATCCCTGATTTTGTGCAGTTTGCGGGCGTGCTGGCCGACTGTACTTTACTGGGAACCGGCGCAAAACAGGCACTGCTCGAACAGGCGCTAATTGCTCAGCTTGCACACAGCGAGAAACTTTCCGGCATAGCGCTGCCAGAGCCCGATGCGCCCTCTGCACGGCTTTCATTGCCAGAAGATCAACCTCGCATCGTACTAAACAACGGAAATGTGTCGTACAACGACAAACCGATCATCAACGATCTCAGTTGGACCGTGAATCCCGGTGAACACTGGCAAATTGTCGGGCCAAACGGCGCAGGAAAATCGACGCTGCTGAGCCTCGTGACCGGCGATCATCCGCAGGGCTACAGTAACGATTTAACGCTGTTTGGTCGCCGTCGCGGCAGTGGCGAAACTATCTGGGATATCAAGAAACACATTGGTTATGTCAGCAGCAGCCTTCATCTTGATTATCGCGTCAGCACTAACGTGCGTAACGTGATCCTCTCAGGCTTTTTCGACTCGATTGGCATTTACCAGGCCGTTTCTGATAAACAGCACAAGCTGGCGCAGGGTTGGCTGGATATTCTGGGCATGGATAATCGCACCGCTGATGCACCATTCCATAGCCTTTCCTGGGGACAACAGCGGCTGGCGCTGATTGTCCGTGCACTGGTTAAGCATCCTACGCTACTGATCCTTGATGAGCCGTTACAAGGACTGGATCCGCTCAACCGCCAACTGGTCCGTCGGTTCATCGACGTGCTGATCGGCGAAGGCAAAACGCAACTGCTGTTTGTTTCTCACCACGCCGAAGATGCACCGGACTGCATCACCCATCGCCTGGAGTTTGTGACCCAGGACAATGGCTATGGGTACGCCATCGGCAAACTCTGATCAGGCCCCGGGAGCTTTGCGCTCCCGATTTTCAGATTAAGAGCATCCCCCCTTCTGACTCGCCTTGATTTATAATGCAAAAAAGCGGTGATTTGGGAATAATCCTTGCTGTGTAAACGATTCCACTAATCTATTCCGTGTCACACTTTTTTCATCTCTGTTATGCTAGTCTTATTCCATACCATATGCTTAACGGAGCGAAAAATGAGAGTACTGGTTACAGGTGGTAGCGGTTACATAGGCAGCCATACTTGCGTGCAATTACTGAAACAAGGTCACGATGTTATCATTCTGGATAACCTCTGTAACAGTAAGCGCAGCGTGTTACCGGTGATTGAACGTCTGGGCGGTAAACAACCTGTTTTCATCGAAGGCGATATTCGTAATGAAGCGTTGATGACTGAAGTGCTGCACGATCACGCGATTGACACCGTGATCCACTTCGCCGGGCTGAAAGCCGTCGGTGAATCCGTTGCTAAGCCGCTTGAATATTACGATAACAACGTTAACGGTACGCTGCGTCTGATTGCCGCGATGCGCGCGGCTAACGTCAAAAACTTCATCTTCAGCTCCTCCGCCACCGTTTACGGCGACCAACCCAAAATCCCTTACGCTGAAAGCTTCCCGACCGGCACGCCGCAAAGCCCGTATGGCAAAAGCAAGCTGATGGTCGAACAAATTCTGGCCGATCTGCAAAAAGCACAGCCAGAATGGAGCATCGCATTACTGCGTTATTTCAACCCGGTTGGCGCACATCCGTCAGGCGATATGGGCGAAGATCCGCAGGGCATTCCAAACAACCTGATGCCGTATATCGCGCAGGTTGCCGTGGGCCGCCGTGACTCTCTGGCGATCTTTGGCAATGATTACCCAACCGAAGACGGCACTGGCGTGCGCGATTACATCCACGTGATGGACCTGGCCGATGGTCATGTCACCGCCATGGAAAAACTTGCCGCCAAACCGGGCGTACATATTTACAACCTCGGCGCGGGCGTCGGCAGCAGCGTGCTGGACGTGGTGAACGCCTTCAGCAAAGCCTGCGGTAAACCGGTGAATCATCACTTCGCCCCACGTCGCGATGGCGATCTTCCAGCCTATTGGGCTGATGCGAATAAAGCTGACCGCGAACTTGGCTGGCGAGTGACCCGTACTCTGGACGAAATGGCGCAGGACACCTGGCATTGGCAGTCACGCCATCCGCAGGGCTATCCCGACTAAGGATTTGTCATGACACAATTTAACCCCGTTGATCATCCGCACCGCCGCTTTAACCCGCTCACCGGGCAGTGGATCCTGGTCTCTCCGCATCGTGCGAAACGCCCCTGGCAGGGGGCGCAGGAAACGCCAGCCAAACAAACGCTGCCGATGCATGACCCTGATTGCTTCCTGTGTCCGGGCAACACCCGCGTCACCGGGGATAAAAACCCGCAGTACAGCGGCACCTATGTCTTCACCAACGATTTCGCCGCGCTGATGACCGACACCCCAGACGCACCGGAAAGCTCAGATCCGTTGATGCGTGCGGAAAGTGCGCGCGGCACCAGTCGGGTTATCTGCTTCTCACCAGACCACAGCAAAACGCTGCCGGAACTAAGCGTCAGCGCGCTGGAAGAAGTGGTGCAGACCTGGCAAGAGCAGACCGCAGACTTAGGCCAACATTATCCGTGGGTGCAAGTATTTGAAAACAAAGGCGCGGCGATGGGCTGCTCCAACCCGCATCCGCACGGTCAGGTTTGGGCCAACAGCTTCTTACCGAACGAGGCCGAACGCGAAGATCGTCTGCAAAAAGCCTACTTCGCTGAGCAAGGTTCACCGATGCTGGTGGACTACGTGCAGCGTGAGCTGGCAGACGGCAGCCGTACCGTGGTCGAAACAGAACACTGGCTCGCGGTTGTTCCCTATTGGGCTGCGTGGCCGTTTGAGACGCTACTGTTGCCGAAAGCGCACGTGCTGCGGATCACCGATTTAACTGACGCCCAGCGCGCCGATCTGGCGCTGGCGCTGAAAAAACTGACCAGCCGTTACGACAACTTGTTCCAGTGCTCCTTCCCCTACTCGATGGGCTGGCACGGCGCGCCGTTTAATGGCGAAGAGAATTCACACTGGCAGCTGCATGCCCATTTCTATCCCCCGCTGTTGCGCTCCGCTACCGTGCGCAAATTCATGGTCGGTTATGAAATGTTGGCAGAAACGCAGCGCGATCTGACGGCGGAGCAAGCCGCAGAACGCCTGCGCGCCGTCAGTGACGTCCACTATCGCGAATCAGGAGTCTAAAAATAATGAGTCTGAAAGAGAAAACCCTGTCCCTGTTTGCTGAGAAATTTGGCTACCCTGCCAACCACACGATTCAGGCGCCTGGCCGCGTGAATTTGATTGGTGAACACACCGATTACAACGACGGTTTTGTGCTGCCGTGCGCGATTGATTACCAGACGGTAATTAGTTGCTCGCCGCGCGAGGATCGCACCGTACGCGTGATCGCTGCCGATTACGAAAATCAAACCGATGAATTCTCCCTTGATGCGCCGATCATCAGCCACGATACGCAACAGTGGTCGAACTATGTACGCGGCGTCGTGAAGCACCTGCAAAAACGCAACCCGAACTTTGGCGGCGTGGATATGGTGATCAGCGGCGACGTGCCACAGGGCGCGGGCTTGAGTTCATCGGCTTCGCTGGAAGTGGCGGTCGGTACCGTTTTCCAGCAGCTGTATCATCTGCCGCTCGACGGTGCGCAAATTGCGCTGAACGGGCAGGAGGCTGAGAACCAGTTTGTCGGCTGTAACTGCGGCATTATGGATCAGCTGATTTCCGCATTGGGTAAGAAAGACCACGCACTTCTGCTTGATTGCCGTTCGCTTGGCACCAAAGCAGTCCCGATGCCAAAAGGTGCGGCGGTGATCATCATCAATAGCAACTTTAAACGCACACTGGTTGGCAGCGAGTACAACACCCGCCGCGAACAGTGCGAAACGGGCGCGCGTTTCTTCCAGCAGCCTGCACTGCGCGATGTGTCGCTCGAACAATTCAACGCCGTGGCACACGAACTGGACCCAATTGTCGCCAAACGCGTGCGCCACGTACTGACTGAAAATGCGCGTACCGTCGAAGCCGCTTCTGCGCTGGCAAAAGGCGACCTGAAACGCATGGGCGAACTGATGGAAGAATCTCACGCGTCGATGCGTGACGATTTCGAAATCACCGTTCCGCAAATTGATACGCTGGTGGAGATTGTCAAAGCGACCATCGGCGACAAAGGTGGCGTGCGCATGACCGGCGGCGGTTTTGGCGGCTGCATTGTGGCGCTGGTGCCGGAAGAGCTGGTCCCATCGGTCAAAGAAGCGGTGGCTGCGCAATATCACGCGAAAACCGGCATTAAAGAAACCTTCTACGTGTGCAAAGCATCACAGGGAGCGGGCCAGTGCTAAACGAAACCCCAACCCTGGCCCCTGACGGCCTGCCCTTCCGCCTGTTAACCCTGCGCAATAGCGCGGGGATGGTGGTCACGTTGATGGACTGGGGCGCAACGCTGTTGTCGGCTCGCATTCCAATGAAAGACGGTTCCGTGCGCGAAGCATTACTCGGCTGCGCCAGCCCGGAACACTATCCTCATCAGGCAGCGTTTCTTGGCGCATCGGTTGGCCGCTACGCCAACCGCATCGCCGACAGCCGTTTTACGCTTGCAGGCGAGACCTATCAACTCGCGCCGAGCCAGGGACCGAACCAGCTGCACGGCGGCCCGGACGGTTTCGATAAACGTCGCTGGCGAGTGGTCAATCAAAACGATGAATCGGTGCTGTTTGCGCTGGAGTCGCCCGATGGCGATCAGGGTTTCCCTGGCAATTTGAGCGCAACGGCGCACTACCGTCTGACCGATGATAATCGCATTGCCATTGAGTACCGCGCGAAGGTGGATAAAGCCTGCCCGGTGAATATGACGAACCATGTTTATTTCAATCTCGATGGTGGTCAAAGCGATGTTCGTCTGCATAAATTGCAGATCGCCGCAGAGGCATATTTGCCGGTCGATGAAATGGGCATTCCGCGCGCGGGTCTGAAAGAGGTGGCACAAACCAGCTTTGATTTCCGGCAGGCAAAAGTTATCGCCAGCGAATTTTTAAGCGATGACGATCAGCGGAAAATGAAGGGTTACGACCACGCATTTTTGCTGTCGGGCAACGGTGAAATCTCGCAGCCTGTCGCCACATTGTGGTCTGCGGATGAGAAGTTACAGTTAAACGTCTTCACCACCGCTCCGGCGTTGCAGTTCTATTCCGGTAACTATTTGGGCGGCACGCCATCGCGTGAAACCGAGCCGTATGCCGACTGGCAAGGACTGGCGCTGGAAAGCGAATTCCTTCCCGATAGCCCAAATCACCCGGAATGGCCGCAGCCCGACTGCACCTTGTTGCCGGGTGAAGAGTACGTCAGCGTGACGGAATATCAGTTTATCGCCTGATGAGAAACAGTTTGCCCGGTCGTTTTCACGCCGGGCATCTTGCTCAAATATCGCGATAGGTTGCCAGCTGATAACCACGTTGTTCTATGGCCTGTTTCAGCGCCGGTAAAGTCAGTAGCTCCCGTTCCGTCTGGCGTTCAACGTTATAGCCGCTTTGCCTGACCACCTCATCTACAACCGCCGGATGGCACATGATTTCCAGAGTGCGTTCGTGTCGAGAAGCCGAAGAATCGAGTGCTTGTAGAAAGAAATCCTCCGTCACGTTATCGCCATAGAAATCCCGCACAAAGCCGTCGGTTCCGCGAACGCTCGTGGCATTAATCCCCTCCTCCCTGGGGATACGTAGCGGGATATCATTTTGCCACGCAAATTTGGCCACCTGCGCCCATACCTGGGGAATAAAATGAACATGATGGTGACTATCAATGTGCGTCGGCGGGCGACCAAAGAGTGATAAAAAACGCTGATACTGCGCCGCCAGTTCTTGCGCAATTTCTTCGTCCACCAGCTCACCTTGCGCGGCCGCTTCCCAGATCCATTTTCCCAAAACGCCTTCACGTACCAGAGAAGATAACGCCGTGAGCGGTTTGCCGTAGCTCAGAACAAAATGCAGCCCGACGCCTAAGGCCGGATGCTCTGCGCTCAGCCCGACCGCATGCTGAATGGCCGGTGCCGTGACCATCGCCGTTGTCGAGGTGACCACGCCATCCCGGTGCGCCTGAACAATGCCGTCGTTCACGCCTTCACACAAACCGAAATCGTCGGCATTCACGATTAAACGTTTTGTCATCTCACGCCTCCTGAGTCGCTTTGATTTCCGCAATCGCCTGCGCGAACTGCGGCAGGTGCGCCTGGTGCGCCAGCAGTAATTCACGCACTAACTGTGCCGCATCGTGGTCAGAATCGACCAGTGGATTAAGGGTGAGCGCCAGTAACGCATCATCAAATTGACCACTCAGCGCTGCACGTGCCGCTGTGATTTCAAAGGCTTTGACGGTGTGAATCAGACCGAGAACATTGTCGTCAAAGTGACGCACGCGAGGATGTGGCGTGAAACCGTTTCGCCCCAACAAACAGGTCATTTCCACCGTCCAGTCGGCAGGAATATTGTCGATGTGCCCATGATGCGGAATATTAATATAATGCTCGGTTTGCTTATCGTTATAGATAGCGTTAATCACTTCACAGGCGGCATCGGAATAATACGCCCCACCCCGTTCATCCAGCTCTGGCGGTTTAACGTGAAGTTCTGGATCTTTGTAACGCTCGAATAGCGTTTTCTCGAGCACCTGCACATTCTTAGCGCGGACGTTGCCTTTATAAAACTCCCCTAGCTCAATCGCCAGCATCTCTTTATGGCGGAAGTAATAGAGTAAATACGAACAAGGCAGCAGGTTCAGCGAACGAATTAACCCCGGCTGGAACGGTAGGCTAAAGATATTTTTGACCGATCGAGGATTCGCCTTGCCGGAGGCGACGTGCTCAAGTACTTCGGCAAAGCGCGACCTGCCATCGACTAACACTTCTTTCAGAAACACCAGATGATTAAGCCCGAAGAAGTCGAGCGAAACGCTCTCTTTTTCACCGAGCGACAGAACATCCTGCACAAACATTTTCATACCAATCGGCACGTTGCAGACACCGATAAACCGTTTGAAATCAGTGTGGCGATATACTGCTTCGGTCACCATTCCGGCTGGGTTGGTGAAGTTAATGATCCACGCCTGCGGGCAAATGGCCTGCACATCTTTAATTAAATCAAAAATAACCGGGATGGTACGCAGTCCCTTAAACAGCCCGCCAGCACCGTTAGTTTCCTGCCCTAAATAGCCATGCGACAGTGGGATCCGTTCGTCTTTTTCACGCGCCTGCAGTTGCCCGACGCGAAATTGAGTGGTGACAAAATCGGCATCCACCAGCGCTTCGCGTCGGTCCAGCGTTTTATGGATCGTCATCGGGAGCTTCGCGTGCGCCACCATCCGCTGACACAGGTCATAAATAATATCGAGCTTCTCTTTGCCTTCCTCAATATCCACCAGCCACAGCTCAGTGATCGGCAGTTCGTGGTAACGCTTAATGAAACCTTCCAGTAATTCAGGGGTGTAGCTACTGCCACCCCCAATCGTCACAACCTTCAATTTTTTCATAAGGATCCCTGTGTGCCGGACACGGCATTGAGTTCAATGGAGAATCCACCGTTGCCAGAACGGCGGCGATAATGGCCTGGTGTGAATGATGTGGCGCGCTTAAACGCATTGATAAACTGCCCCGCACTGCTAAAACCGGCGTCGAAAGCGATGTCGCCCACGGAGAAGTTAGTGGTTTCGAGCTGCTTCTTGCAGAAGTTAATGCGGATCTCGTTAATAATCTGCCCCGGCGTTTTGCCGTAATAGCGATTTGTCGCGCGGGTGAGATAAGACTGCGTTTTGCCAGAAAGAGAAATCATGTTACGCAGCGCGTTGTCGCCAAACTGCGATTTGTTGTGCATGTCCTCAATAAGTTTTCGCAACCAACGCGGGATGACATCGACTCGCGGAGTTTCTTTATAGTGCTGCAACCGGTTCACGATATAGAAGGTCAGAAGTTTATTAAATTCATCAAACTCGTTGACCTGAATATTGATCGTCGACACCGTAGATTCGATATAGGCTAAAAAATCCGGGGCGATATGATATCTCTGCGACGCCACAAAGCAGGACGGTAACAGAGCCAGATACTGTGCCTCAAAATAACGACGACTGATCCCCATATTTAAAATGCGCGCCCCACCAGGCGCATAAAAAGTCTGATGGAACGACCCTAACGGGATAAATGCGAAATCCCCTCGTTCGAGCAGCACCTGTTTACCGTTAATATCCTGGCGACAACTCCCGGTCAGCACGATAGTAAATTCATAATAATCGTGCTGATGCAGGCCACTGACGCTCTCAATTTTATCCAGCACAAAAATATGGAAATCATTGCCTTTCAGAAACTGGCTTTCATGGACAGTAGAAATTTCCACGTGCCCCCCTATGTGTAAAAGTGATATCTCGTCAGCGCATCCGTTAAAACTTCAATGCCAGGGCAATATCTTCTTCGCTTTCCTCTTCCTCAATGATGCCTTGCGCTTTATTGGCAATCACAACAAACGGCAGATAGACCAACGTTGCTACCCCAAGGTTGAACAGGGCTAATATCAGCGCGGCAACGCTACCGTTGGAGTTGAAAAAAGCCCCTAATCCCACTGGCATCGTCCAGGGGGCAAAGTTCGTTGTCGGCGGAATGAGTCCAAATGAATAGGCAGCCAGCGTAATGCCCGCCAGCAGAGGTTGAATGACCACAAAGGGGATCATCAAAACCGGATTCATAATAATGGGCAGGCCGAACAGAATCGGCTCATTGATGTTAAACAGTCCGGAAGGGAGCGCCAGCTTTGCGACCTGGCGGTAATCCGCCCGGCGTGAGGCAATGAAAATTGCCAGGATCAGACTCAACGTTGCCCCGGTTCCACCGAGAAAAACATACGACTCCAGCATCGGTCCACTCCAGAAATGGAAGGTTTTCCCCGCCGCCAGTGCCGCGTCAACTGAGCCGAACTGAGTATAAATCGCCATGTTTTCCATGCCCCAGGGGGCAAGGATCCCCTGACTCAGCGCGGTCAACGCCAACCCTCCGTGAACACCGAAAAACCACAGTAGCGAGTTAAACACAACGAAGGCCCAGCCCACCACGCTGCCCATTGCCGCCAGCGGCGTTGCAACGCTATTGAGAATTATTTGGTGGAAATTGGTTTCTGCAAGCGACAAGCCCCAGGCAATCATCCCCATCATCAGCAGAATAATAAAACCCGGGATCAGCGCCGTAAATGAACGAGATACGGAAGACGGCACACTTTCAGGTAAAGTGATCACCCAATTTCGACGCAGAATAAAGGCAAAGATTTCGGCCACCACCAGGCCAATAATCATCCCGGAGATAATATTCGCGCCACCGAGCCAGTTCGCGCCAATCGCGCTCACGCCGTTCACCGAATAGGGGGTCACCGTCATAAACGCGGCGACAGATAATAAGCCTGCCGCTAATCCATCAACCTTTCGCTCCTCAGCCAGCGCCATACCGATAAAAAAAGGCGTTAATAACGACATAATCCCCAGCGTACCGTTATACACGCTGCTGCCGATAAACTTTACCCCCTCTAATGTATTGATAGTATCCGGCGACAGACGAACACCTAAAGACCAAAAGAAAGAGCCCTCTCCAAAATTCAATAACACATTATTGATAAGGACAAACATCGCCCCGACCAGTGTAAGAGGCATTAAACGGATAAAACCATTTTTGATGGCATTGACGTGCACCTGCCGGCCTAATTT
This sequence comes from Scandinavium sp., assembly GCF_036271055.1. Taxonomy (GTDB): domain Bacteria; phylum Pseudomonadota; class Gammaproteobacteria; order Enterobacterales; family Enterobacteriaceae; genus Scandinavium. Next base: position 279,877 of record NZ_DATBBJ010000059.1, read on the forward strand.
TACGGCTATCGGTAATATCAGTCCTTCCAGGGAATGAATAACTCTGCTCATTGAATTAACCCTCAAATGCCGCAGAAATGTCCGCGACAGTAATGAATGAATTGATGCGTTGACGGAAAAGGGTAAATAAATAATGACTGGTTAAAACAGGTTATTAAAAATTATCATCAGCATACCGCAGTGCCTTGTCAGCCGGTAATTAATGAGGATCAATAATTACGCCTCATTGACCTGTGAAGTTGATGCTTTTCACATTTTCACTTTTTTTTCCTCTGTCTGGCAGCAGGATAACGAAGTTGTTGATAGTCTCATGCGCGACCCGAACTGGCCTTATGGATATCGTTCAAAAACCAACCACCCTCTTCTAAAGCACATAACTACTCATTTACAAGTGTCTTACACTGGGCCACTATTTTCGCTATGGTTAGGGATATGCGTTGCCGCTGATGGTACAACGGCAATATAATGAGAATTGTTATCATTCAATCTAGTCAGGAGTCACAGTATGGCTGTTACTAAGCTTGTGCTTGTTCGCCACGGCGAAAGCCAGTGGAATAATGAAAACCGTTTCACCGGTTGGTATGACGTTGATCTGTCTGAGAAAGGTGTTGGCGAAGCGAAAGCGGCAGGGAAACTGCTGAAAGACGAAGGCTTCAGCTTTGATTTTGCTTACACCTCCGTACTGAAGCGTGCCATTCACACTCTGTGGAACGTGCTGGATGAGCTGGACCAGGCGTGGTTGCCGGTTGAAAAATCCTGGAAACTGAACGAGCGCCACTACGGTGCGCTACAAGGTCTGAACAAAGCAGAAACCGCCGAGAAATACGGCGACGAGCAGGTTAAACAGTGGCGTCGTGGCTTCGCAATCACCCCGCCAGAGCTGACCAAAGATGACGAGCGTTTCCCGGGCCACGACCCGCGCTACGCGAAACTGACCGATAAAGAGCTGCCGGTGACCGAAAGCCTGGCGCTGACCATCGATCGCGTCGTGCCGTACTGGAATGAAACCATTCTGCCACGCCTGAAAAGTGGCGAGCGCGTGATCATCGCCGCTCACGGTAACTCCCTGCGTGCGCTGGTGAAATACCTCGACAATATGGGCGAAGATGAAATCCTCGAACTGAACATCCCAACCGGCGTACCGCTGGTGTATGAGTTCGATGAAAACTTCAAACCTATCAAGCACTACTATCTGGGAAATGCCGACGAAATCGCAGCGAAAGCCGCCGCCGTCGCTAACCAGGGTAAAGCGAAGTAAGTTTTCGCCAGACGTAAAAAAAGCGTGGATCACTCCACGCTTTTTTATTGCCTGAAACAGCCTGAGAGAGTCAGGCCGTCAGGTTATTACCCGCGACGCGCTTTTACCGCATTCGCCAGTTGACGCAGCACCGCGTCGGTGTCGTCCCAGCCGATACAGGCATCGGTAATGCTTTTACCGTAGGTCAACGGCTCGCCGCTTTCCAGATTCTGGTTGCCTTCCACCAGATGACTTTCAATCATCACGCCCACAATCGCTTTTTCACCACCCGCAATCTGGCCGGACACATCGGTCGCCACTTCCATCTGCTTTTTGAACTGCTTGCTGGAGTTAGCATGGCTGAAATCGATCATCACCTGCGATGGCAGACCCGCTTTATGCAGCCCTTCTTTGACCATCGCCACATGATGTGCGCTGTAGTTCGGCTCTTTGCCGCCACGCAGAATGATATGGCAATCGCCGTTCCCGCTGGTGTTCACAATCGCGGAGTGACCCCACTTAGTGACAGACAGGAAACAGTGCGGCGCGCCTGCGGCATTGATGGCATCAATCGCTACTTTAATGGTGCCGTCGGTGCCGTTTTTGAAGCCAACCGGGCAAGACAAGCCAGAAGCCAGCTCACGATGCACCTGAGATTCGGTGGTACGTGCGCCAATTGCGCCCCAACTCATCAGGTCAGCCATGTACTGCGGCGTAATCATGTCGAGGAATTCGCCTGCCGCAGGTAAGCCGCTGTCATTGATTTCCAGCAGTAGCTTACGGGCAATACGCAGCCCGTCGTTGATCTGGAAGCTGTTGTCCATGTGCGGATCGTTAATCAGCCCTTTCCAGCCCACGGTAGTGCGCGGCTTTTCAAAATAGACGCGCATGACGATTTCCAGCTCGCCTTTCAGCTCTTCACGCAGTGCCAGCAAGCGGTTTGCATACTCTTTCGCCGCCGCCGGATCGTGAATGGAGCACGGGCCAATTACCACCAACAGGCGATCGTCATTGCCTTTGAGGATTTTGTGGATCGCCTTGCGTGCGTGAGACACCGTGTTGGCAGCATTCTCAGTCGCGGGGAATTTTTCAAGGAGTGCGACAGGAGGTAATAACTCGTTGATCTCTTTGATACGTAAATCGTCGTTCTGATAATTCATGATCTTTCCAGCTTTGCCATACTTATATAAATGAGTGCAATCCCTTCAATCTAACTCCTCCGCCAAAAAGTGTAAACGGGCTTTTACACTTGAGCCGGATAATTCCTGGAATCAGGCTAAAAAACGCCAGAATGTAGCGGTAAGTGAGATCTCCGCTACACTTTTTAAAGGTAAATGCTGAGATTTACTTAATTAACAAGATTCCAGACTGACATAAATCAGTATTGCGGAGTTTTTAGCCACTGCACGCCGTGTGCAGTGCGTTATGCACTGTTGGAAGAAGTTATCCGACGTAACGACCATAACAGGAGCATCCCCATGAAAAATAACACACTGGCAACACTTATTCTGACCGCGACGCTGTCGATGATGAGCGGCGCGGCGCTGGCCGCAGACAGCGCTTCGGATAATAACGGTCAGGCAAACTCTTCTGCTGCCGCAGGGCAAGCCGCCCCTGATGCCCAGCAGAATCGGGCCCCTAACGGCGTGGATAACGGCAATGTGAATACGCAATCGAGCGGCACAATGCTCCATCCTAATGGTTCAAGCAGCGATGCCGAACACATGAGCAAGGATGAAATTCACAAGAACACCATGTGTAAAGACGGCAAATGCCCGGATATTAACAAGAAAGTTGAAACCGGTAGCGGCATGAACAACGATGTTGATAGCAAAACCGATGGTACGTCGCAATAAACCCGTTCCGCCCTTCCACTGAACGGACAAATAAGGGGAGCAGGGCTCTCCTTATTTGTATGCGCTTTTGCTAAAAATCTGTAATGATGTCAGACACTAATTCTTAAACTTTACAGGATTTGTGTATGGCGCATTCTCACTCCCACGCCTCACCGCAACAGCCTGATGACGGCAACGCTCGTCGCCTGTTGCTGGCTTTCCTTATCACCGCCGGTTTCATGTTGGTTGAAGTCATCGGTGGCCTGGTGTCGGGCTCACTCGCACTGCTGGCTGATGCCGGGCATATGCTGACCGATGCCGCGGCGCTTTTATTTGCGCTGATGGCGGTGCATTTTGCCCGTCGCCCGGCCAATTCCCGGCACACCTTCGGCTGGCTGCGGCTGACCACGCTCGCCGCATTCGTGAATGCTATCGCTCTGGTGCTGATCACCATTTTCATTGTCTGGGAAGCCGCGATGCGTTTTCGCCATCCTCAACCCATCGCAGGCACGACGATGATGGTAATTGCGGTGGCGGGTTTGCTGGCTAATATTCTGTCATTCTGGATTTTGCATCGCGGTAGTGAAGAGAAAAACCTCAACGTCCGTGCGGCGGCGCTGCATGTGATGGGGGATTTATTGGGTTCCGTCGGCGCGATCGCTGCAGCAATCGTTATTCTGACAACCGGCTGGACGCCGATCGACCCGATTTTGTCGGTGCTCGTGTCTTGTCTGGTGCTGCGTAGCGCGTGGACATTGCTGAAAGAGAGCGTGAATGAGTTGCTGGAAGGCGCGCCAGGGTCAATGGATATTGGGGCGTTGAAACGCGGTTTACGCCGTGAAATCCCGGAAGTGCGGGATGTCCATCATGTTCACGTCTGGCTGGTCGGTGAGAAACCGGTCATGACACTGCATGTTCATGTCATCCCGCCGCACGATCACGATGCGCTGCTGGGTAAAATCCAGCACTATCTGGAACATCATTACCAGATAGCGCATGCCACAGTGCAGATGGAATACCAGCCGTGCAGCGGCCCGGAATGCCATCTCAATGAGACGTCAGCCGAACACGCACATCATCACCATCATTAACGAGATAGCGCGCGTGAACCCCGCTCACGTGCGCTGTTCATCCACATCCTGGTGCCATTGAGCGCGATAAACGTCAGCAACAGATATTCAAGCGACATGGCATAGACGCCCTGCAACGCAAAGATCACCACGCTGATGACGTTAATAATTACCCACAACACCCAGTTCTCTACGTATTTACGCGTCATCAGGATCATCGCCGCTATCGACAGCACCATCATGCAGGAATCCCAGAAGGGGAACGCATCCGGTTGCAGTTCAGGCATCACCACATTGATCCCAATGGTTTGCATGACCGACACCGCAACGCGTGTCAGGAAAGCAAAGACAGGATTAATAAAGACCGTCATCAGACCGATAGCAACGACACAAGCGGCAAGCCAGGCGAGTGCTTTCGGCAACGGTAGCCAGCGAATTTGCAGCTCTGCCTGATTTTGGCTGGTTTGCCGGGACCAGGCGTACCAGCCATAAATATTCGCTGCGAAGAAAAACAGCTGTAATAACAGACTGGCGTAGAGTTGGATCTGGAAGAAGATAATGGCGAACAGCGTCACATTCAGCAGGCCAAACGCGTAGTTGCTGATTTTCTCAAGGCTCGCCAACCAGATGCATAGCAAACCCGCTATCGTACCTACCGCTTCAATCCACGATAAATCGTAGCCACCTGCGCCGATGGGGATGTGGACCAGAATATTTTGCGTGCTAAAGAAATCCATTTTATCTCCGTCCTGCCAGCCAATTCATAAACATAATTATGAGCGTAGTGTAGCCGCAAAATCCAGCATACGGTTAAGCGGCTGCAGCGCGCCCTCACGCAGCGCGGCATCCACATGGATTTCATGTTCCGCCCCGCCGTGTTCAAGGCCGTCAGCTATCGCTTTAAGGCCGTTCATCGCCATCCACGGGCAATGGGCGCAACTGCGACAGGTTGCCCCTTCTCCTGCGGTCGGTGCTTCCAGTAGCTCTTTTTCCGGCACCGCCTGCTGCATTTTGTAGAAAATGCCACGATCGGTGGCAACGATAAGTTGTGGGTGCGGCAGCGCTTTTGCCGCAGCGATCAGTTGGCTCGTCGACCCGACTGCATCAGCCATATCAACAATCGCCTGCGGTGATTCCGGATGCACCAGAATCGCAGCCTGCGGGTACAGCGCTTTCATTCTCGCCAGCGCCTGTGTTTTAAACTCGTCATGCACGATGCAGGCACCTTGCCAGCAGAGGACATCTGCGCCTGTTTGCTTCTGTACATAGTTCCCGAGATGACGGTCCGGTGCCCAGATAATTTTCTCCCCAAGGCTGTCGAGATGCTCAATCAGCTCAACAGCAATGCTTGAAGTAACCACCCAATCGGCCCGTGCTTTCACCGCCGCAGAAGTGTTGGCGTAAACCACTACGGTGCGATCCGGATGGGCGTCGCAGAACTGAGTAAACTCATCAATCGGGCAGCCAAGATCGAGTGAACATTCTGCATTCAACGTGGGCATCAGGATGGTTTTTTCCGGGCTCAGGATTTTTGCCGTTTCGCCCATAAAGCGCACCCCGGCCACCAGTAGCGTCGAAGCCGGATGTCTCGCCCCGAAACGCGCCATTTCCAGCGAATCAGAAATACAACCGCCCGTTTCTTCAGCCAGTTGTTGAATTTCCGGGTCGGTGTAGTAGTGCGCCACCATCACCGCATTCTTCTCTTTGAGCAGACGCTTTATCTTTTCACGATAAAACTGTTTCTCGTCCACACTCAGTGGCACCGGCTTCGGCGGGAAAGGATAGATTGCGGCTTCAGGATCAAACATTACGCTCATTATGGCTTCTCGTTTTACTGGCTTAACCACACCACCGAAGACTGACGCTGTTTGGCGCGGTTTTGACGATGGTGTTTTATATACTAAACAAGATAGCGAAATTCCGGAGAATTGTCGTGGGGAATTTGCGATGGATAATGGAGGGTTGTGTGGGTTCGGATGACAGGTAGTTTCGCCTGATGGCGCTGCGCTTATCAGGCCTACAGGAACAGCTTACATTGCTCCATGCAGACGCTGCAGCAATGGGTTCAAATCTATCTGAATCGCAGATAGCAAAAAGGCGCCTTTAGGGCGCCTTTCCACATTGGTGGGTCGTGCAGGATGACTCGACTACGTCTCGCCCTTCGGGCCGTCGCAGCAAGCGGCTCCGGTGTTTCACTTCGTTCGACTCGAACCTGCAGCAGGTTCGCATCCGGCACGAATTGAGCATAGCAAAAAGGCGCCTTTAGGGCGCCTTTCTACATTGGTGGGTCGTGCAGGATGACTCAACTTCGTCTCGCCCTTCGGGCCGTTGCTCTGCAACGTTATCCTTCACGCTTAACATCTGGATTCGATGTTATATTGGTGGGTCGTGCAGGATTACTCGCTTCGCTCGCCCTTCGGGCCGTCGCCGCAAGCGGCTCCGGTGTTTCACTTCGTTCAACTCGAACCTGCAGCAGGTTCGCATCCGGCACGAATTGAGCATAGCAAAAAGGCGCCTTTAGGGCGCCTTTCTACATTGGTGGGTCGTGCAGGATTCGAACCTGCGACCAATTGATTAAAAGTCAACTGCTCTACCAACTGAGCTAACGACCCCTTTCGGGATTTCTTCGAAGACGCCACCAAAAGCGTGGTGGGTCGTGCAGGATTCGAACCTGCGACCAATTGATTAAAAGTCAACTGCTCTACCAACTGAGCTAACGACCCATAGGGTCTTGCTTCGAAGGGGTGAATCTTTAATTGGTGGGTCGTGCAGGATTCGAACCTGCGACCAATTGATTAAAAGTCAACTGCTCTACCAACTGAGCTAACGACCCGAGTGGTGGGTGATGACGGGATCGAACCGCCGACCCCCTCCTTGTAAGGGAGGTGCTCTCCCAGCTGAGCTAATCACCCGATACTGCGCTGGATACTTCTTTACTAACTTTAATACTGCTAAAAGTTAGTGGTGGGTCGTGCAGGATGACTCGACTTCGTCTCGCCATTCGGGCCGTTGCTCACGCAACGTTATCCTTCACGTTTTACTACCGTTCCACCTAAGTAGTTAGTGGTGGGTCGTGCAGGATTCGAACCTGCGACCAATTGATTAAAAGTCAACTGCTCTACCAACTGAGCTAACGACCCACTATTTCCGCTACTTTCAGGATGTTTGATATCCCTTGGCAACGGCGGCATATATTACTGGTTTCAGATTTGAGCGCAACTAAAATTTCGAATAACCGCGCTTAACTGCTTATGATTCATGCGGCATGACCAGAAATAATTCAATTTCAGGTCATGCCGTCAGCATCAGAGTCCACTCAAGCGTTTTTGCGCTTGTTTGGCACCCTCGGTGCCCGGATATTTAGTCACTACCTGCTGATAAACCGCTTTGGCTTTCGCAGTGTCACCTTTGTCCTGCATGATCACGCCGACTTTAAACATCGCGTCAGCTGCCTTCGGCGATTTCGGGTAATTTTTCACCACTGAGGCGAAATAGTACGCCGCATCATCTTTTTTACCCTTGTTGTAATTCAGCTGTCCGAGCCAGTAATTGGCATTCGGCTGATACGTAGAATCAGGGTACTTTTTGATGAAGTTCTGGAAGGCCGCAATAGCATCATCCTGGCGAGAGCTATCTTTCACCAGTGCAATCGCCGCGTTGTAATCCGTATTGGCATCACCGCTCTGTACAGGGACGCCAGAGGCCGCAATACCGGCTTCTGGCGCTGGAGTCGCGGCTGTCGCCCCGCTCTGATCGCCTGCGGCAGGTTGCGCCTGTGTTGCGCCAGCAGCACCACTACTCATCCCATCAAGCTGCGTTTGGATCTGCTTTTGGCGATCGACGGCTTGATTGAGCTGGTACTGGCTTTCCTGAATTTGCCCGCGCAGAGAATCAATATCGGCCTGATTATCCTGGAGCTGCTGTTGAAGTTGGGTCAAAAGTTGACTGTGAGCGTTGGAAATACGCTCGAGTTGAGTGACACGGTCTTCGACCGAGCCTGAGCCGACACTACTGATTGGCGCCTGAGCATTAGCGGCCCAAGGGGCCGCTATGCCAACCAGTAACGACAGACTCATCAAATGATGTCTGAAGTTACTGCTCATGCAATTCTCTTAGTAAACCAGTACAGCACGACGGTTTTTGGAGTAAGCCGCGTCGTCGTGACCCAGTACTGCAGGTTTTTCTTTACCGTAAGAAACGATAGAGATCTGATCAGCTGAAACGCCTTTACCTTGCAGGTACATTTTAACAGCGTTTGCACGACGTTCGCCCAGGGCGATGTTGTACTCAGGCGTACCACGTTCGTCAGCATGACCTTCTACGGTGACTTTGTAAGACGGGTTGCTACGCAGGAAGTTAGCGTGCGCGTCCAGCATGGCAGCGAAGTCAGAACGGATATCGTACTTGTCCAGATCGAAGTAAACGATGTTGTTCTGTTGCAGCTGCTGCATCTGCAGACGAGCTTGCTCTTCAGAAGACATGTTGCCGTTACCGTTAGCATCCATACCAGTGCCGGCGCCCATCATGCCTTCACCGCTCTGATCGTTGCTGGCATTCTTGTTGGAAGAACACGCCGCGATAGCCATAACAGGCAGAGCGATCATCAGTCCTTTCAGCACTTTGTTCAGTTGCATTTCTTTGATTCCTATAATATTCAATTAATTATTATTACAGATACGGCGACCAGGCAGGGAATTTGACCTGTCCATCAGTTGCCGGAAGACGCGCTTTGAAACGCCCATCTGTAGAAACCAGATTCAGCACAGATCCCATCCCCTGAGAAGAGCTGTAGATAACCATTGTGCCGTTCGGTGCCAGACTTGGCGTTTCATCCAGGAACGTTGACGACAGAACCTGTACGCCACCCGCTGCCAGATCTTGTTTGGCAATGTGCTGCTGACCACTGGCCGAGCTCACCATTACCATGAACTTACCGTCAGTGCTCACATCAGCATCCTGGTTCTGCGAACCTTCCCAGGAAATACGCTGCGGAGTACCGCCGTTAACATTAACTTTATACACCTGTGGACGTCCGGCCTGGTCAGAGGTAAAGGCCAGGTTCTGGCTGTCCGGGAACCAGCTTGGTTCGGTGTTGTTGCTGCGACCGTTGGTCACCTGGCTGATTTGGCCAGAGCCCAGATCCATTACGTACAGGTTCAGGCTACCGGTTTTCGACAGGGCAAAGGCCAGTTTAGAACCATCTGGTGAGAACGTTGGCGCACCGTTGTGCTGCGGGAACGAGGCAATCTGACGAATCGCACCGTTTGCCAGCGTCTGGACAACCAGCGCTGAACGACCGCTTTCGAAGGTCACGTAAGCCAGTTTAGAGCCATCCGGAGACCACGCCGGAGACATCAGCGGCTGTGGAGAACGGTGAACAACGAACTGGTTGTAGCCATCGTAGTCAGACACGCGCAACTCGTACGGGAACTGTCCGCCGTTGGTCTGAACCACATAAGCGATACGAGTACGGAACGCACCTTTGATGCCAGTCAGCTTTTCGAACACTTCGTCACTGGCAGTATGGCCCGCATAACGCAGCCACTGCTTGTTCACTTTGTAAGAGTTTTGAGCCAACACAGTACCTGGCGCACCGCCGGTATCAACCAGCTGATAAGCCACAGTATAAGAACCGTCAGGGTTCGGTGTCACCTGCCCTACAACCACGGCATCAATACCGAGCGCAGACCATGCTGCTGGCTGAACTTCCTGCGCGCTGCCCGGCTGCTGTGGCAGACGAGAACGATCCAGCGGATTGAATTTACCGCTGTTACGCAAGTCAGCAGCAACGATGCCGCCGACATCCTCAGGTGCAGCGCCCGGGCCTGCCCATTTGAAAGGCGCAACGCCGATTGGGCGAGCCGAATCCACCCCTTGGGTGATTTCGATACGTACTTCTGCGTGCAGCACAGCTGCCCACAGCATTAAAAAACCAAATGCTACTCGTAATGCCTGCTTCATCATATCTCCCTTATCCAGGCGGAAAGCCCACGATAATTTAGCAGAATGTTAACAAACTCAAATACACAAAACTACCAAAACCCTGTGACCAGCCTGGTTCATTTTCCTCGTTTAGACGAGGAAAATGGCGTTACGGCTTGAAGTCCAGCGGTGCATTTTTAAACACTTCATATACTGCTTCTGATGGCGGTTTCGGGAACCTGGCTTGTCGAGCCGCTGCCAACGCAGCTGTACACAATGCCGGATCCCCACCTTCAGAGGTAATACTCGCGAGCGTACCGTCCGGGTTAAGTTTAACCCGCAGCGTACACACTTTACCGGCATACGAAGAGGCATCATAAAAGCGACTTTCGATGGCCGATTTAATCTGCCCGGCATAGTTGCTGATATCCGCACCTGATGCACCGTTATTCTTAGTGTTACCCGTTCCGGCCGCGGCGGCATTGTTTCCTTTAGCCCCTGCCCCCGCTTTCGGTGCATTCTTACCGGAGCTGAGATCGCCTAAGAGATCGTCAACGCCAGAAGCATCTTTGGCTTCGGCCGCTTTCTTAGCGGCAGCGGCCTTGGCGGCCTTCGCCGCAGCGGCTTTATCTGCTGCTGCTTTATCGGCAGCAGCTTTCTCTGCCGCAGCAGCCTTGGCGGCAGCCGCTTTTTCAGCAGCCGCGGCTTTCTTAGCAGCATCTGCGGCGGCTTTTTTCTCAGCGTCCTGCTGAGCTTTTTTCGCCGCTTCGGCTTCTGCTTTCTTCTGTGCGTCAGCAGCCGCTTTAGCCGTCTCGGCTTCTGCCTTTTTCTGTGCATCGGCAGCGGCTTTTTTCGCAGCTTCTGCTGCGACTTTGGCCTGAGCGTCAGCCTTAGCTTTCGCCAGCGCTGCGGCTTTCACTGCGGCTTCTTCCGCTTGCTTCTGCTTTTCCTGCGCTTGTTTCGTCGCCTGCTCTGCCTGTTTCTGCGCATCAGCTTGTTTTGCGGCGTCTTCCTGTGCCTTCAGACGTTCTTGTTCAAGCTCTTTCAGACGCTCTTGCTCAGCGGCCTGCTTTTCACGCATCTCCTGCGCTTGCTGCTGCGCCTGCTTTTCACGCTGTTCTTCGGCACGACGCGCACTGGCCTGCTGGTTCTGCTGACGGTTGTAGTTCTGTACGACCGCACCTGGATCGACCATCACCGCGTCAATAGACGAGCCACCGCCACCGCCTGCCGAAGCATCTATGTGCTCGTCGAACGAACTCCAAATCAGCAGTGCAATCATGACGATGTGCAGTACAACTGAGATGATAATCGCGCGTTTAAGCTTTTCGTTTTGCTGTTCGGTTGCCTTTGACACTCTCGGTTCCCAAAAACTGTTAGCCTGTTAGCCGGGTCAAATTGGTTGGGTCATGAGACCCACTGATTTCACGCCCGCGCTGTGCAACAGGTTTAGCGCTTTAATGATTTCATCGTAAGGCACATCTTTCGCGCCACCGATCAAGAAGACCGTTTTCGGATTCGCCTGCAGTCGGCGCTGAGCTTCAGCCACTACCTGCTCTGGCGGCAATTGCGGCATTTTATCCTGCCCCACATTGACGCTGTACTGTCCGATTCCGGAGACTTCTACGATAACGGGCGGATCGTCATTGGTACTGACGGCCTGCGATTCGGTCGCATCTGGCAGATCCACTTCCACGCTCTGCGTGATGATCGGCGCTGTCGCCATGAAGATAAGCAACAGCACCAGCAACACATCCAGCAACGGAACGATGTTAATTTCGGACTTCAGCTCGCGCCGTCCGCGCCCACGTGCTCTGGCCATGGTTTACCCCTTGTTGCTTTCGCTGCTGGTAAACGCCTGGCGGTGCAGAATGGCGGTGAACTCTTCCATAAAGTTGTCGTAGTTCAGCTCCAGTTTATTCACACGCTGGTTCAGTCGGTTGTACGCCATAACCGCAGGAATCGCCGCGAACAGACCAATCGCGGTGGCGATCAGTGCTTCTGCAATACCCGGTGCAACCATTTGCAACGTTGCCTGTTTAACCGCACCCAGTGCGATAAAGGCGTGCATGATCCCCCACACCGTACCAAACAGACCGATATACGGACTGATGGAACCGACGGTGCCAAGGAATGGAATGTGGTTTTCCAGACTTTCGAGTTCACGGCTCATGGAGATACGCATCGCACGCGACGCGCCTTCAACAATCGCTTCCGGTGCATGGCTGTTAGCGCGATGCAATCGGGCAAATTCTTTGAAGCCACTGAAGAAGATCTGTTCAGAACCGGCAAGATTGTCACGACGGGCCTGACTCTCCTGATACAGACGAGACAGTTCGATCCCCGACCAGAACTTGTCTTCGAAAGCTTCCGCTTCGCGGGTAGCCGTATTAAGGATACGCGTTCTCTGGATGATGATAGCCCAGGATGCGATTGAAAAACCAATCAAGATCAGCATGATAAGTTTAACCAGAAGGCTTGCCTTCAGGAACAAATCAAGGATATTCATGTCAGTCACTGCTTGAACTCCGCGACAATAGACTTGGGAAGCGCACGAGGCTTCATTATGAGTGGATCAACACAGACAATCAGGACTTCAGCTTCGTTGAGTACCTTGTTTTCTGCGTTGACAATCCGCTGCGTAAACACCAGTGAGGTGCCCCGCATCGCTGTAATTTCCGTTTGGACTTCGAGCATGTCATCGAGTCTGGCGGCGGCGAAATACTCCAGCGTCATCTTGCGCACCACAAAGGCTACGCGTTCAGCCAACAAAACCTGCTGGCTAAAGTGATGGTGGCGCAGCATCTCAGTGCGTCCTCTTTCATAAAAAGCGACGTAGCTGGCGTGGTAAACCACACCACCGGCATCAGTGTCTTCGTAATAGACACGAACCGGCCATCGAAACAGCGTTGTATTCACTTTACATCCCGGTAATGCAAAAAAAAATTTAGGGCTTTCAAACTTCGCTACTATACGCGCGGGAATGCTGGTTTGGAATGGGAGAAAGTAAACGGAGAGTAAATTTTTATGGGCTTGAACAAGCCCATAGCGATTAACGGACGTTTCTGAATCAGGCGAAAAAGAAAAACAGTCCGGCGAGAAGAACGAGGTCAGCAATCAGCGGGCAAAATAACCCCTGCCAGAGTACTGCTTTCGGGCGAAAACCCACGCCATGAATCACGCCAGCGCATACCGCCCACATGATAAGAAAGCCGTGCCAGATTTCAAGCTCGCTGGTTTTCGCCGCAAAGCGCGTCGGATCCCAGATAATACATCCTGCCAACACTAAAGCCATCAGTAACGAAAGGGCCCTTAACGGGCCCTTGTCCATTACCGCATATAACGCTGCGATAATTTTATTCATTAATGATCTTCTTGTTGTCCAGCTTCAACGTGTTCAAGCGCCAGAGCGGTGATCACGCCAAATGCACAAGCCAGAAGCGTCCCCAGAATCCATGCGAAGTACCACATATGTTGCTCCTTACTTAGTACAGAGAATGGGTGTTGCGTTCAATGTCTTCTTTGGTGATGCGACCAAACATTTTCCAGTAACACCAGGTGGTGTAGAGGAGAATGATTGGCACGAACACCATCGCTGCATAGGTCATCACGTTCAGCGTCAGCTGGCTGGATGTCGCATCCCACATGGTCAGGCTAACGTTCATCATGGTGCTCGATGGCATCACGAACGGGAACATTGCCACACCGGCGGTGAGGATGATGCAAGCCAGGGTCAGTGAGGAGAAGATAAACGCCCAGGCGCCCTTGTCCATGCGAGTCATGACCGTGGTCAACAATGGCAGCACAACGCCCAGCGCCGGAATGGCCCACAGGATTGGCATGTTATTGAAGTTCACCAGCCATGCACCAGCTTCACGCACCACTTCTTTGGTCAGCGGGTTAGAAGCAGCATGATGATCCAGGGCGGATTTCACCACATAGCCATCAATACCGTACATTACCCACACGCCTGCCAGTGCAAAGCACACCAGCGTAACCAGCGCCGCAACCTGCGAAATAGTACGCGTACGCAGATGCAACTCGCCTACGGTACGCATTTGCAGATAGGTCGCACCCTGCGTCAGGATCATCGCCACACTAACAACACCCGCCAGTAGACCAAACGGGTTCAGCAACTGGAAGAAGTTACCGGTGTAGTAAAGGCGCATGTACTCATCGAGGTGGAACGGCACACCCTGCAACAGGTTGCCGAACGCCACGCCAATCACCAGCGGTGGAACGAAGCTACCGACGAAGATGCCCCAGTCCCACATGTTACGCCAGCGAGTGTCTTCAATTTTCGAACGGTAATCGAAACCGACCGGACGGAAGAACAACGATGCCAGAACCAGGATCATCGCCACATAGAAACCAGAGAACGCCGCAGCGTAGACCATCGGCCAGGCAGCGAACAGCGCGCCGCCTGCGGTGATCAGCCACACCTGGTTACCGTCCCAGTGCGGGGCGATGGAGTTGATCATGATTCGACGTTCGGTGTCGTTACGACCGAGGAAACGGGTGAGCATGCCCACCCCCATGTCGAAACCGTCAGCGACCGCAAAACCAATCAGCAGAACGCCAACCAGCAGCCACCAGATAAAACGTAATACTTCATAATCGAACATTTGACGACTCCTGTCTTAGCGTGCCGGCTGAGTAGACGCGGGGGTCTGCTCAAAGTGGTAACGACCGGTTTTCAGGCTGCTTGGTCCCAGACGCGCAAATTTGAACATCAGGAACATTTCAGCAATCAGGAACAGGGTGTACAGACCACAAATCAGCAGCATGGAGAACAGCAGATCGCCTGTGGTCAGCGATGAGTTGGCGACCGCAGTTGGCAGCACCTCACCGATGGCCCATGGCTGACGGCCATACTCCGCGACAAACCAACCTGATTCGATAGCAATCCACGGTAACGGGATCCCGTACAACGCGGTGCGCAACAGCCATTTTTTCTGGCCGATACGGTTACGAATCACCGTCCAGAAGGACGCCGCAATAATCAGCAGCATAATGATGCCGCAGCCGACCATGATACGGAACGCAAAGTACAGCGGTGCGACGCGTGGAATCGAGTCTTTCGTCGCCTGCTGAATCTGTGCTTCGGTCGCATCAGAGACGTTCGGGGTATAGCGTTTCAACAACAGCCCGTAACCGAGGTCTTTTTTCACGTGTTCGAACTGAGTGCGAACGGACTGATCGGCTGAGCCAGAACGCAGCTGTTCCAGCAGCGAGTAGGCTTTCATCCCGTTACGAATACGCTCTTCATGCTGCACCATCAGATCTTTCAGGCCAGTGACCTGCTTATCGACGGAACGAGTGGCAATGATGCCCAGCGCGTAAGGGATTTGAATTGAGTAGTTGTTTTGTTGCGTATCCTGGTCAGGAATACCAAACAGCGTAAACGCAGCCGGCGCTGGCTGAGTTTCCCACTCGGCTTCAATTGCCGCCAGTTTGGTTTTCTGCACATCACCCATTTCGTAACCGGATTCATCACCCAGCACGATAACAGAGAGGATTGCCGCCATACCAAAGCTCGCCGCAATGGCGAAAGAGCGTTTGGCGAAAGCGAAATCACGACCGCGCAGCATATAGTAGGAACTGATACCGAGGATGAACATCGCGCCACAAACGTAGCCAGACGCCACGGTATGAACGAATTTCACCTGCGCAACAGGGTTAAGGATAAGCTCGGAGAAGCTCACCATTTCCATACGCATGGTTTCAAAGTTGAAGTCGGACGCGACCGGGTTTTGCATCCAGCCGTTTGCGACCAGGATCCACAGTGCGGACATGTTGGAGCCCAACGCCACGAGCCAGGTCACTGCCATGTGCTGAACTTTGCCCAGACGATCCCAACCGAAGAAGAACAGACCTACAAAGGTGGATTCGAGGAAGAAGGCCATCAGCCCTTCAATGGCCAGCGGCGCACCGAAGATATCGCCCACATAGTGGGAATAGTAAGACCAGTTTGTCCCGAACTGGAACTCCATGGTCAGGCCAGTAGCTACGCCCAGTGCAAAGTTGATACCAAACAACTTGCCCCAGAACTTGGTCATATCTTTATAAATCTGTTTGCCGGAAAGGACGTAGACCGTTTCCATGATGGCCAGCAGGAACGCCATACCGAGCGTCAGTGGCACAAAAAGGAAGTGGTACATCGCGGTCAAGGCAAACTGTAAGCGCGACAGTTCGACTATATCTAACATCATGACTCCTTGCTCATCGCATGAAGACTCCGAGAGTGGATCCCGTTAGAAAGGATTCACACGCATGCCCCAATACAAATTTATTTGCTTCCCGCTTCGCTGCCGCAGCCACATTGTGAAAACGACGATGAGCAAAGGTTACAAATACGTTAATAAAAAACCCAAATTGATCCCTTGAATATATTACGCCGTAAAACCCTTACAATAAACAGGTTTTTATTGAACCGGATTTACGTTTTTCGACGTTGATCAATATATAGCTAAGATGACACATTTCGACCACTTTGATCCGCGACAATTTACCGCTTTCCGCCATCTTTTTCCAAGGATTACATATTGATTTAAATCAATTTTACATTCACATGTTAATTGTGTATGCATTTGATGGCGCATAGTGAAATCCATGTTAAAAACATGTTCTCTTGATGACATTGATAGTTATCAAATAAGACTGAATTAGAATGAGAGGCCATTCATTTTTGACCACCGTCGCAGGACGCTAAACGGAAGTGAGATTTGGGAGCACATACGACACGCTTTGTTCTTTTTTACGCGAATAAGTATAGCTGCTTTTTATTACATTTCATTCACTGCAATGAATTTTAAAATTAACACCCCTGCGTAATTATCGGCTTAAACAAAACGGCCACGCAGTGCGTGGCCAGTTATCGTTTGCCGGGTTATTCGCCAATCCTGATACGCCAGGTCCGTGATTGCCCCGGTCTGAGGCTCACTGGCTTGCCGATAATCTGACTCCCCTGCTCTAACGGTTGCTCGTCCATGCCTGTTTCCTGGCATGTGGGCTGATGGCGGTTAAACATCATCATCGACTCACAATTTTCACTGTCGGAAGGGTTAAATAATCTGACAATCAGTGCGTTATCGTCTTCGGCTTTTTTCAGCGCGCTGAGCTGACAACCCGTCGCCGGAAGGGTGAACAAGCTGTAGCTTTCAGGAACAACGACAGCGGCCCTGTTCAGCTTCATCGCATCCCACGGGATTTTGTTGTAGCACTGGACCGGCGTGAGCCAACTCCGCGCCTGCTGCGCCACACCGGCATTCAGCGCCGAGCCGATGAACGGCATCACGCTGAAACGACAAAGTAATTCGCCGCGCACCTGAGAATCAGGCACCGGCAATTTTATGCCCGAAGGCCGCCCCGGACGCAGCAGTAAATCTTCTTTGCCGAGCAGCCCCACACCGCGCAATAAAGTAAGAGCGAACGCGCTGTGCGTCTCGCCGATAATTTCGACTTCACGCAATCCTTCGGTGAACAACGCCAGCCCATTTTGCCCTTGCTGGAGCGCCGCATAGTTCAGCAAGTTCCAGACCGGCACCGGCGCTTCTTTCCAACCCTCTAGCTGCCAAATGTCCATCGCGGTATCGTGCACCGGGCGATTCAGCGAACCAAACTGCGTATCCGTGAGCACACGGTCCGTTTTATACGGCACCGGAATGCGTACTCGCACGCGGTGATCGTCGGCCTGATTCAGCACTTTGACGTCAAATTCAACCCGGCGACTGTGATGGCTGAGCGTGACGGTGGTTTCAAACGTCAGTTGACCGCTGCTTTTACGGGCCGAGCGCTCCGCCAGATTGAGCGGAACCGCGAGCGTGCTTCGCAGCACCGCCCTGCTCTGCCAGGCATCATGAATCACGCTGTGTCGATGCTTGGCCTCAGCGCTGGTAAGTAACCACTCTTCTCGCGAAGGCGAGTAATCGTACTCATCCCCATCGTCAGAGCCGTCTTCAAATTCCAGCACCCGGTCATACACCAGCCCTGTTTCTTTATCTTCCATTTTCAACGTGCCGTCGCCGTTGAGCGTGATGCGCCAGCAGCTATTTTCCAGCAGCGCATCGCTGTGTTTCGGCACGTTCGCCTGTTCGCCTTCCGCGCCCGGTAACACGTGTAGCGTCAGCCACCCCATCGCCGGAAGCACCTGGCGTAGCTGGATGTCGTACTCCATAAACGGTTCGTAGTTGCCGTAGTGAACAATCTGGCGGTCGACTAATCCGGGGTCGATTTCACGTTTATCGCGGATAAAGTACGGCACATTCTGCCCTTCGCTATCGACCAGGCGGAAAGAGCTGGCACGTAAGCGAAGAGTGGTGTTGACCACTTCATCGCGCGGCCACGGCATCAGGTTGAACAGCGTCAGTTTGTCGCCTTCGCTGTGCGCCATGTTGTCGACAATCTTGCGCATATAGAAGGTAATGAGGCTGTCGGCCATGTCTTCCGCCAGCCAGAAGCGGCTCATGATTTCGCGATGCACTTTATCGCTACAGCAACAGCCAATACTGTCATGGGCGTGATTTTTGAGGATCTCTTTCCACATTTTCTCCAGCAGACCGTGGTGATACTCAAAGCCGAGCGTCCACGCCAGCGCCGCCAGCGGTTCGAGCACATTGACGATTTTGTTTTCTATCCGCGCGTGGGCGATTTTGATGTCCATGCGCGTCGAGCCAATGGTGCGATGCACCCGCATGTATTTGCCGTCGTTGAACTCGCCGCTCAACGTCGCCAGCGATGCGCGCTGTTGTTCAATACGCTCAAAGACCTCTTCGAAGCGACTCATCACAAATTCATGCTGTGGATAGATCTCACGCAGTTTGTCCATTACCGCGAAAATGTTCTGCTGGAGCGGCATCTGGTCGTGGCCGTTGGGCAGCAAAATCTCTTTGGTTTGCGAGGCTTTTTCCAGCACCTCAAAGTAACCGTCGAGGCGTTTACGCAAACCCGCTTCGTCCTCCGGTAAGTACTTACCAATCGCGTAGCCCAGCGGCAGCACCTGTGCCGCCACTTCGCTGCCGTCCTGGCTCTGCCACAGAAACTCGGTTTTATCGGTGCCGTGGCGCTCGGAGCAACCGCGCCAGAACATGGCCCGTTTGATGCCAAATCCGTTGTAGATATGTGGCAACTGCCCTGACATACCGAACGAGTCCGGCAGGTAGCCAATTTTCATCGGCTCACCAAACGCCAGGCAATCACGCATCCCGTACATCAAATTACGGACGATGGATTCTCCGGCAACTATGGTCGTGTCGGTTTGCGTGTACCACGGACCGATAATCAGCTTCCCGGCCTGAACCAGCGCTTTCACGCGCGCTTTGTTTTCCGGCTTCACGGCGAAATAATCTTCGAGGATCGCAGTCTGCCCATCGAGCACGTAATATTTGTACTCCGCATCCTGCTCCAGACGCGTCAGGATCTCTTCCATATTATTGACCAGCAAAATGCGTGACTCTTCCGTGGTGAAATACCACTCACGGTCCCAGTGCATATGCGGCGTGATGTGAACGCGAGATACAGCTTTCATCTTCGTTTCCTGTTCTGTTAAGGCATGACGCTATCGGGGAGATATTTACCGGCTTTCACCGCCTGGCGACGCCAGAGGATCAGCACGCAAGTCGAAATGGCGGCGCCAATAATTGCCGAGGCAAACCAGCCAATGGCAGCGAGAACGCCTCCCAGACCTCCGTCGTGCAGTAGAAACAGCGAGAAAATACCCGCGCCCGGCGTGGAGAGGCCGATATTCATGGAGCCCACCAGCGCACCGGTCACCATCGAGCCGAGTACGAACGAGCCAATAACGCGCAGCGGATCTTCAATTGCCATCGGAATCGCCCCTTCGGTAATCCCCGCAAGGCCCAATAGCCACGTCGATTTTCCGGTTTCAATTTCAAAAGTTTTAAACAGCCGTGGCGCAATCATCGTGGAAGCCGTTACGGTGAACGCCGATACCATTTTCACCGAGGCAAAAATCGCGTACGGGCCATAAACACCGTTCGCCATTGCGCCAAGGCAGAATGCATAGGAAGCCTTATTCACCGGACCGCCCAAATCGAAGGAACACATAAAACCGAGGATAATGCCGAGCACCAGCGCGTTGGTTCCTGACAGCCCGTTCAGCCAGGCGGTCAGACTGTTGTTAATCCACGCCACCGGTTCACCGACGACAAACAGCATCAGGCTGCCTGCACCGAGCGTGCCGAGTACCGGATAGAGGTAATAAGTCAGGAAGCCGTTGTAGCGATTATTCAATCGAATATGGGTTTTGACCCAGCGCATCAGATAACCGGCAATCAGGCCACCCGCCACCGCGCCGAGGAAACCGGAGCCAATCATGTTTGCCGCCAGCCCCGCCGCAAAGCCCGGTGCCAGCGCGGGTTTATCTGCCAGGGAATACGCTGTGTACGCGGCCAATACAGGAACCATCAAAATACCCAGCATGCCACCGCCCAGTTTGCGGTACATCCAGAGCCATGAGTTTTCCTGGTCAAATAAGTGCTGGAGGCCAAGCATCTGCGCCAGCAATACCGCTACCGCCAACACCGTTCCACCCGCAACAATCAGCGGCACGGCGAAAGAAATGCCGCTCAGCAGTGCCTGCTTGAGTTCAGTTTTAAAGCTTTTCTTCTGTTCGTGACTTTCCGTCTGAATCTCACGATTTGCAGCGGACGACTTCAAAGCCAACGCCTGTTGAATCAGCGCTTCGGCGTGACGAATCGGCTCCGCCACAGGCACGTTTATCGACGGAATACCCTGAAAACGCTCCGACTCTTTAATCGCCACTTCGGCGGCGAAAATGCAGGCCTGCGCGGTGTTGAGCTGTTCGGCAGTGAGACGGTTTTCGATGCCGTTCGCCCCCTGTCGCTCAACGTAAACATGGATGCCCAGTTTCTGCCCGGCTTTTTCCAGATATTCAGCCGCCATATAGGTGTGCGCAATCCCTGCCGGGCATGCGGTCACACAAACGATAACCGGCGCATCCTCCTTTGCTGTGTTCTCTACGTTCTCCAGCGGCGCATCCAGCGCCTGTAACAACGCTTCGGCAGTCGTTGCCGCACAAACCGCTGCACGTACATCGTCATCAACCAGTCGGGATGTTAATGCCGTCAGCAACTGCATATGCGTCGATCCGGCCTGCGCGGGCGGGATAGCCAACAACACGATCAAATTGACTTCTTCTTCGCCGTCAACGCCCTCCCAAAGGATCGGTTTTGGCAGCGTGGCAACGGCAAAAGCGGCCTCTTTCACCGCATCACTTTTGCCGTGCGGCACCGCCAACCCTTCGCCGAGAGCCGTCGGCCCTTCGCTTTCGCGTAACAGCACATCACGGAGAAAATCTTCAAGACTGGAAATTTTCCCCAGCGCCGCCAGTCGCTCAGCCAGCGCATGTATTACCTCATCACGGCTGGCAAAATTCGCCTGCAGGCAGAGTGCATCCGGGTGCGTTAATGTTGTCAGGTTCATCACGATCCTCACTGTGAAAGTGTAAGAACAGCCAACGGCCGTTCAGTTAAACGGATCTTGCCTGATAAAATAATACATTTATGTGATCACTTTCTCTTATCGCGATAATTTGTATTTGATTTGTATTATTTACTTGAGAGGCAAGACAGGCATAATCCCTGCATTGGTATTAAAGGTGTATGAGGCTGGCACACGAAATGACGAAAAAACCGATGTACCGACAAATTGCCGATACCCTTCGCGAGCAGGTGCAACGGGGGGAACTGAAGCCCGGCGATGCCCTGCCGACGGAATCGGCGCTCCAGGAAGAATTTGCCGTGAGTCGAGTGACTGTGCGGCAAGCGTTGAAGCAGCTGACGCAGGAAGCAATTATCGAGAGCATTCAGGGCAGCGGATCCTATGTCAAAGCAGAGCGGGTCAATTACGACATTTATCAACTCACCAGCTTTTATGAAAAACTCGCCGACAGAAACGTCGAAACACACAGCGACGTAAAGGTGTTTGAAGCCATTGATGCCTGTCAGAAACTCGCCGACACGCTCCATGTGGCAGAGGGCGCAAAAATCTGGCACGTCAAACGCGTGCGCTTTATTCAGCAAAAACCGGTGACGCTGGAAGAGACCTGGATGCCGCTGTCGCTGTTTCCAGATCTCACGTGGCAAGTGATGGAAAATTCCAAATATCACTTTATTGAGCAGGTCAAAAAGATGGTTATCGATCGCAGTGAACAGGAGATCGTGCCGATCATGCCGTCGGAGGAAGCGGTTACTTTACTTGGGTTAGATCCCAACCAACCGATCCTCGAAAAAATTTCACGCGGGTTCCTCAGCGACGGCCGCGTGTTCGAATACAGCCGTAATGCGTTCAAAAGTGACGACTACAAATTCACGTTAGTGGCAAAGCGCCGCCAATAGGCCAAACAGCCCGGAGGCGCTGCCGCCGGGCATTTCGCTGCTGTCATCATATCGTGAAGGTCATACCAATCCGGTAGCGCGATTCTGCGATGCCATCTTCGCCCTCGTAATACCCTTGTTGATCAAGATAGTCATATTCGACATATGGACTGAACCAGCTGTTCCATTTATAACGCAACGTAAAAGCATTCTCCGTGGCCCAGGATTTTTCATTCTTGTATTTATAATCATCATTAACATGTTTGTATGCCGTTCCCTGATACAGCACACTCCATTGCGGGTTAATTTTATAGCCAAGGAAAATATCGAAGCGGTTTACACTGTCGCGATGCGATTCACCTGAAGTATCTTTGGTCTCATAATTATTATAGTCATAGCGATAACGCAAACCGGTCGTCAGATCTGAGGTTATTTTATAGTTTACTCTAAGATAAGGTCGTAACTGTGTGCCGTTACTACTCCAATGATAAATCCCGCCTGGCTGAAAACTCCATTTATCCGACAACGGTAAAGTATAGTTGGTTTCTATCTCATTATAATCTGTTGTCGTGTCACCTAATGAATGTGCGCTGTCTGATTTATCGGCCCCGTTGTTCCCTCGTCCGTTATTCTTATTATTTTTATTATCGGTTTCAATGCTTCCCCACCAGCCGCTCTTCCAGCTCTCGCTAACCTTGAAGCGAGATTCATAGGTATGACTACCGGCCTTGTAGCCACCGCGCACGTCGAACGTCAGTGCATGAGAGACACTCGGCCCGGCAGTGATAAAGGCGAGTAACGTCCATAGCAATTTCTTTTGCATAACAGGTTCCTTTAATTAAATTAATATTATGATCTCAGCTAAAATTCTAAAAATAATTTTGAAATAACTGGAAGCGGATAATATTGATTCAACAGAACAGATCATCCTTCTCTTATTGAAAGTAAGAGCGACCTCACAAATTAAATTTAATTAGCGGTTTTGTTTTTATATTTATGAAAAATAGATCATTTCAGCTTATATAAACCTGTAATCCATATACATTCTGAATACGTTTTTCATTCTAATCAAAAAAGATCAACCCCATAATATAAATGATACATCCAATGCACATAAAACCTCATATCCAACAAGGTTAAACCCACTCTTTAAATGCAATTTGGAATTTGTGATGCCAATCATGAAAAGAAGCCACTCTTTTTCATAATATAAAATGAAATTATGTTTTATTTTTAAATAACCGCTATTTCATCAAAATCAATAAGGATATCACTGTGAAAATTAAGAAGCTGAGATGGTACATTATCTCGCTGGTTATGGTCGGCACGATCATCAACTACCTCGCCCGCAGCACACTCGGCGTTGCTGCCCCCGAAATGATGAAAACCTTGCAGCTATCCAGTGAGCAATACTCGTGGATAGTCTCGGTGTTTCCGTTTACCTACGCCATCGGCGGCATCGCCTGTGGTTTTATCATCGACAAGTTTGGCCTGCGCATCAGCTTTGCGCTGCTCGCCGCCATCTGGTCAGCCTGTAATATGCTGACCGCCCTGTTCAGCAGTTGGTTGCCGATTGCCTGTTTGCGCGGTGGACTGGGTTTAACCGAAGCCGCCTTTAACCCGGCAGGCATGAAAGTCACCGCCGAGTGGTTCCCGGCCAAAGAGCGCGGGCTGGCGTGCGGCATTTACAGTCTTGGCACCTCATTGGGCGCGATGCTTGCCCCGCCGCTTGTCGTCTGGGCCATCATTAACTACAACTGGGAAATGTCGTTTGTCGTCACCGGGAGTATTGGCATTATCTGGAGCGTACTGTGGCTTGTCTGCTATCGCTCACCTGAAACGCATCCGGCGCTGTTGAAAGCGGAATATGAGGAAGCGCAGGCGGACAACATTTCAGCACCCGTCGAGAAAGTATCGCTGGGCACCATGATCAAAGATAAAAATCTGTGGGCCATCTCCCTTCCGCGCTTTATGGCCGATCCGGCGTGGGGAACGCTGCACTACTGGATGCCACTGTATCTGGTCACCGTCCGCCATATGAATTTGAGCGAAATTGCGATGTTTGCCTGGCTGCCGTTCCTGACCGCCGATCTTGGCTGTCTGGCCGCCGGTTATATCTCTAAATTCCTTAACAATCGGGGCATTCATATCATTAACGCCAAACGCATTACTTTCACCTTTGCCGCGCTGTTGATGCTGGCAATGGCCGCCGTCGGTTATGTCAGCAATGTTTATGTCGCTATCGCGCTGTTTTGTATTGCCGGCTTTGCCCATCAGTGCCTGTCGATTACCGTGATCAGCATGTCTTCCGATCTGTTCCCTAAACAGAAAGTGGCGACAGCCACCGGCTTTGCCGCTTTTACCGGCAGCATGGGCAATTTCGGCTTCAGCCTGTTCCTTGGCGCAATGGTGGCAGTGGTTGGTTACAATATGTTCTTCATTGGACTGGGCGTTTTTGACCTCATCGGTGCGGCGTTCTTGTGGGTGCTTATCAAAAAACCGGCCACAGAATTCAAACCGGCTATCGCCTGAATTTCAGAGAGAAGAAAATGAAAAAATACGCAGGCTTTGCCATAGGAATGGTGCTGACATTCAGCGCCTCCGCTCAGATCGAAAGCAAAACAGACGGTGCATGTCTGAGCTACGACTGTTCGCAAATGACGGACATCAAAACGCAGATAAAACAGGGTGGCGGCGAATATGCTCCCGCTTATGAGGCGCTGATGACAAAAGCGACCGACGCGCTCAAACATGTCCCCTATTCCGTCACTGAAAAAACGCTGCTGCCCGCTTCTGGTGATAAGCACGATTACTACAGCTTTGGGCCGTACTGGTGGCCGAACCCAAAAACCAAAAGTACGCTGCCCTATATCCGCAAAGACGGGCAAATCAACCCGTCGTCCAAAACGGATGATACCGACAGCAAACGGATGGTGCAGTTTGCCAACGACGTTCGGGTGCTGTCGCTGGCTGCGTTTTACAGTGAGGATGCTCGCTTTGCGGTGAAAGCGAACGCCCTGCTGAACGCCTGGTTTCTCGATAAAAAAACCCGCATGAACCCCAACCTCAACTTTGCACAGGCGATCCCTGGCGTCGTCAACGGACGCGGAATCGGGATCATCGACACCCGCGTTCTGATTGATGTGGCCGATAGCATTGCCCTCTTGCATCACTCCGGCAATCTTACGGATAACGACTTTAAGGCCTATCAGCGCTGGTACGCGGAGTACACCCGCTGGCTGTTGAACAGCCCGAACGGACGCGAAGAAGGTAACTGGTACAACAATCATGGGGCCTGGTACGACGCGCAGGTGACGGCATTTTCGCTGTTCACCGGCGATAAAAAACAGGCCGCGCAGCAAATCGAAACCTTCAAATATCGCCATCTGGCGGCACAGGTCAATGCCAAAGGCGAGCTGCCCGCTGAACTGGAACGCACCCGCTCCTTCCATTACACCAATTTCGCCCTCGCCGCGTATGCCCGTATGGGTCGCTACGGCGAGATAGCCGGAAACGATCTCTGGGGCTTCGAACTGGATGGACGCAAAATGGAAAATGCGTTTGCGGTCGTCGCTCAGCAGGTTGGAAAACCGGCGGCACAGTGGCAATACCCGGAGCTGAAATTTACGCCCGATGAAGCCACCGGCCCACTGCTCGCGGCGGCGCGTGCCTATAACAGCGAGGCTTTTCGCAACAGCGCCACAGCGTTGGTGAAGGAAAATCCGACCGACATTAACCGCCTGATGCCGGGCACCGCTTTAGTGAATTAATCGGGAGCAGAAAGAATGAAGCAATTTACCCCCGAACAGGTCCAGGCCGCCAGAGACAAGGCCACGCCCGGCATCCTGCAACGCTTAATCGACAACAATGCTGATGTGCTTAATTATGAAACGCGGGTTCCGGAAACCGGTTGTGCGACGTGGAACCACTATTTTTTCTGTCCGGAACACAGTGTGCGCCTGATATGGGACCGAAAATCGCCGAACAAACATCGCTGCCCGGTGGATGGCGCGGTGTTTACCGGTGAACCCTATTACGGTGCCTGGTGGCGCTGGCTGAATGGCTTAAATGCCAAAGCCAGCTATGAACTGGCGGTGTTATGGCTATTGACCGGCGAAAAGCGTTATCGCGATAAAGTGATTGAGATCCTGATGCAGTACGCCCGTTATTACCCGGATTATCAGGAACATGGCGGCATTCCCTACAACGGCCCCGGTAAAGCCAATGCCCAGACCCTATGTGAAGCCAACTGCCATGCCGATTTTGTCCGTGGTTTTGACCTCATCGCCGCAGAGTTAACGCCGCAACAACATGACTACATCGCCGTACGCCTGCTGCGCTGCGGGGCCGATTTTCTGATGCGCCACCGTGGCAATCAAATCCATAATCATGAAGTGAAAATCGGCGCGACAATTGGCATGATCGGGGCGGTACTTAACGACAGCACCTATCTGGATTTCGCGGTCAACAGCCGCTACGGTCTGCGCTATCAGCTACAACATGCATTGCTGCCAGGCGGCTTATGGTTTGAAGGTTCGCTGCATTACCATTTCTACGCCTTACAGGCGTTTATGGCCTTTGAGAAATTCACCCACCACACGCCGTTCAGCCTGCTGGATGAACCCTTTTATCCGCAGATGCTTTCCCTGCCCTTGCGGTTGCTGATGCCGGACATGAGCCTGCCGAAAGTGAACGACTGCGTGGACGGTCAGCAAAAGCTCAACAACAGCGATATCTATGAATTTGCCTGGTCATATTACGGTGATAAAGAGTATGGCCGCATGCTGTCTTTCCTTTATCGCGAAAGGCCGAGAGATAATCTGGATACGCTGTTCTACGGTCAACGTTTGCCCACGGAATCACTGGCCGTGCCGCAGGCGAATGAGCACAACCCCGGCGCCGGATTCACAATAATCAGGCCCGTACCGGGCCGCGCCATTTGCCTGAAACACGGCCCGTATGGCGGTGAACACGATCATTACGATCGCCTGAACCTTATCGTGTTCAATAACGGCAACGCGCTGTTTCCCGATCTCGGCACCACCGGCTACGGCGCACCGCTGCACTACGGTTACTATAAAAATTCGTTTTCCCATAACACCTTATGCGTCAACGGACTGAATCAGCCACCCGCTATTCCGCGCATTGTGGAATGGCAGGAGGCGCCAGAACAGACACGACTGGTGATGGAAGTTGACTGGAAAACGCAGGCGACATTGCCCGACAGCAAAACGCGCGTCGAATGGGATGAAGAGGCGTATCGCGACGTGGTTTTCCGCCGAACGATTGTGGTGACGGATAATCTGCTGATCGACAAATGGCAGATTGAGAACCCACATCAGCAGTGCGTGGACGCTATTTATCTTATTAACACCGTCACATCGCGAGCGGAAAATCAGGCCGAACTCAGTATTTGCTATCCCTATATCAAACACGCGACAGAGCAGCCGCTGGAAGGACAAATTGATATTGCCTGCCACGCCGATACGCCCGTCACTGTGAGTTGTTTCAGTACAAATAACGCCCGTTTAATTCAGGCAAAGGGGCCAAATAATCCGTCTACGTCGATGATTGATTACCTGATTGCACGCAGCCACGAACCGCAGGTGACGCTGGTGTTCGTGACCGATTTCAGCGGAGAGGCTCACGCCGAAATTAGCGCCATCGGCGACAGAATCAGGGTGACTGATATGCGTTTGAACCTGGACTATCGCTTGTAAATGAACATAAAAAAGGCCACCGCAAGGGTGGCCAACCATGTCGAAAACGGACATATAAAGCTCCCCGCGTGGGGAGCAGAGAGGATTATCAGTTGATGATGGTTTTCAGCGCTTCGCCGATATCCGCCAGGCTACGAACGGTTTTCACACCGGCCGCTTCCAGGGCTGCAAATTTCTCGTCAGCCGTGCCTTTGCCGCCCGCGATGATCGCGCCCGCGTGGCCCATACGTTTGCCTTTCGGTGCAGTCACACCAGCAATGTAGCCAACAACCGGCTTGGTCACGTGTTCTTTGATGTACGCAGCCGCTTCTTCTTCAGCACTTCCGCCGATTTCACCGATCATCACGATCGCTTCCGTCTGTGGATCTTCCTGGAACATTTTCAGGATATCGATGAAGTTAGAACCTGGGATCGGGTCACCGCCGATGCCTACACAAGTGGACTGGCCGAAACCGTAATCGGTAGTCTGCTTCACCGCTTCGTACGTCAGCGTACCAGAGCGGGACACGATGCCCACTTTACCTGGCTTGTGAATGTGGCCTGGCATGATACCGATTTTGCTCTGACCCGGGGTGATAACACCTGGGCAGTTCGGGCCAATCATGCGCACGCCTGCTTCATCCAGTTTCACCTTAACAGTCAGCATATCCAGGGTCGGGATGCCTTCGGTGATGGTGATGATGAGCTTAATGCCTGCGTCGATCGCTTCCAGAATGGAGTCTTTGCAGAACGGAGCCGGAACGTAGATAACGGATGCCGTCGCACCGGTCGCTTCAACCGCTTCGCGCACGGTGTTGAACACTGGCAGATTCAGGTGCGTGGTGCCGCCTTTGCCTGGCGTTACGCCGCCAACCATGTTGGTGCCGTAAGCAATCGCTTGTTCAGAGTGGAAAGTCCCCTGGCTACCGGTGAAGCCCTGGCAGATAACCTTGGTGTTTTTATCAATTAAAATGGACATTATTTCCCCTCCACTGCGTGAACGACCTGCTGAGCTGCGTCGGTCAAACTTTTCGCTGCAATAATATTCAGACCGCTGTCAGCCAGTCTTTTCGCGCCGAGTTCGGCGTTGTTGCCTTCCAGACGAACCACCACCGGTACGTTAACGCCCACTTCTTCAACCGCACCGATAATGCCGTCTGCAATCAGGTCACAACGTACGATCCCGCCGAAAATGTTCACCAGTACGGCTTTCACATTGTCGTCAGAGAGGATGATTTTAAACGCTTCGGTTACGCGCTCTTTGGTGGCGCCGCCGCCCACGTCGAGGAAGTTAGCCGGTTCGCCGCCATGCAGCTTAACGATGTCCATTGTACCCATCGCCAGGCCTGCGCCGTTAACCATGCAACCGATGTTGCCGTCGAGGGCAACGTAGTTCAGTTCCCACTGTGCGGCCTGCGCTTCACGTGGATCTTCCTGAGACTGGTCGCGCATTTCGCGCAGATCCGGCTGGCGGAACAGTGCGTTGCCATCAGCGCCCAGTTTGCCATCGAGGCAGATCAGGTCGCCCTGCTTGGTGATCACCAGTGGGTTGATTTCAATCAGCGCCAGGTCACGATCGAGGAAGATGTTCGCCAGACCCATGAAGATCTTGGTGAACTGCTGCACCAGTTTGCCTTCCAGACCCAGTTTGAACGCCAGTTCACGGCCCTGATAAGGCATTGGACCTGCCAGCGGATCGATAGCCACTTTGTGGATCAGGTGCGGGGTTTCTTCCGCTACTTTTTCGATTTCCACGCCGCCTTCGGTGGAGGCCATGAAGACCACACGACGGGAGCTACGGTCAACAACCGCGCCCAGATACAGCTCTTTTGCGATGTCGGTAGCGGCTTCAACCAGGATCTGGTTTACCGGCTGACCGTTAGCGTCTGTCTGGTAGGTCACCAGGCGTTTGCCGAGCCAATGCTCCGCAAAAGCACGAATGTCTTCTTTGCTGTTAACGACTTTCACGCCGCCCGCTTTACCGCGGCCGCCAGCGTGTACCTGGCATTTCACGACCCAAGGGCCCGAGCCAATTTTAGAAGCGGCTTCTTCAGCTTCACGCGGAGTTGAGCAGGCATAGCCTACCGGCGCAGGTAAACCGTAGCGGGCAAACAGCTGTTTGGCCTGGTATTCATGTAAGTTCATGCGTTCTATCCACTTTTCAGGTATGCCCGTCATATTTCAAGCTGCATGTGCGTTGGCTTCTCGCTCACCCCAGTCACTTACTTAAGTAAGCTCCTGAGGATTCACTGCGGCGCCGCCTTCCTGCAACTCGAACTATTTAGGGCAGAATCGTTATCGTTTTACCTCCGGGCCAGTGATCGCCCGGAGGACAGGTGATACAAGGCTTACTAAACGTCCAGCAGCAGACGAGTCGGATCTTCCAGCAGCTCTTTAATGGCCACGAGGAAGCCCACGGACTCACGACCATCGATCAGGCGATGATCGTAGGACAGTGCCAGGTACATCATTGGCAGAATTTCAACTTTGCCATCCACCGCCATCGGACGATCTTTAATGGCATGCATGCCCAGGATCGCGCTCTGTGGTGGGTTGATGATTGGCGTAGACATCAGGGAACCGAACACGCCGCCGTTGGTGATGGTGAAGTTACCGCCGATCAAGTCTTCTACCGTCAGCTTGCCATCGCGGCCTTTCAGCGCCAGCTCTTTAATGTTCTTCTCGATGTCCGCCATGCCAAGCGCGTCAACATCACGCAGCACTGGGGTCACCAGACCGCGCGGCGTAGACACCGCCATGCTGACGTCGAAGTAGTTGTGGTACACCACATCTTCGCCGTCGATAGAGGCGTTCACTTCCGGGTAGCGTTTCAGCGCTTCAACCACCGCTTTCACGTAGAAGGACATGAAGCCCAGGCGGATACCGTGACGTTTTTCAAACGCGTCACCGTACTGCTTACGCAGGTCCATGATTGGCTTCATGTTGACTTCGTTGAAAGTGGTCAGCATCGCGGTGGAGTTTTTCGCTTCCAGCAGACGCTCAGCTACGCGTTTGCGCAGACGGGTCATCGGAACACGTTTCTCAGTGCGACCAGCCAGCGGAGCCGTAGCTGCAGCAGGTGCCGCCGCAGGGGCTTTCGCTTCCGTTTTGGCTGGTGCTTTTGCCAGATGTTTTTCAACATCTTCGCGAGTCAGACGACCGCCCACACCCGTGCCTTTGATAGCGCTGGCATCGAGGTTGTGCTCAGCCAGCAGGCGACGGATCGCCGGGCTCAGCGCATCATTGCTCTGCTCTTCCAGTGAAGCCTGTTGACGCTGAGCTGGCGTGGAATCTTTCGCTTCTGATTTAGCACCAGACTCTTTACCCGCACTGTTGCCTTCACGCAGACGGCCTAAAATCTGGCGAGAGGTCACGGTGGTGCCTTCGTCTTCCAGCACTGCATCAAGAATGCCATCAGCCGACGCCGGTACTTCCAGTACCACTTTGTCAGTTTCGATTTCTACCAGCACTTCATCGCGAACAACCGCATCACCTGGTTTCTTGTGCCAGGTCGCAACCGTTGCATCGGCTACGGATTCTGGGAGGTCGGGAACAAGAATATCTACGCTACTCATTTTGTATCCTTTAATTAATCGACGTTCAGCGCGTCATTGACCAGATCTTGTTGCTGCTTCTGGTGAACAGACATATACCCTACCGCCGGAGAGGCGGAGGCCGGGCGACCTGCGTAACGCAGGGCTGACCCAAATGGAATCACTTCACGCAAGTGATGCTGGCTGCAGTACCAGGCGCCCTGGTTGAGCGGCTCTTCCTGACACCAGACAAAATCATGCACGTGAGCATAAGCTTTCAACACGTCCTGCATCGCCTGATGTGGGAACGGATAAAGTTGTTCGATACGCACGATGGCGACATCTTTTTGATCGTTCTTGCGGCGCTGTTCCAGCAGATCGTAGTAAACCTTACCGGAGCACATCACCACGCGTTTAACGCCTTTCGGATCCAGCTCGTCCACTTCGCCAATTGCAGGCATAAAGGTGCCGTTGGCTAATTCGTCGAGGCTGGACACCGCCAGTGGGTGACGCAGCAGTGATTTCGGTGACATCACCACCAGCGGACGGCGCATCCCGCGCAGCGCCTGACGACGCAGCATGTGATAAACCTGAGCCGGGGTAGACGGCACGCAAACCTGCATGTTTTGTTCAGCACAGAGTTGCAGATAACGCTCCAGACGTGCGGAGGAGTGCTCCGGACCCTGGCCTTCGTAACCGTGCGGCAGCAGCATGGTCAGGCCACACATACGGCCCCACTTCTGCTCGCCGGAACTGATGAACTGGTCGATAACCACCTGCGCACCGTTGGCGAAGTCACCAAACTGCGCTTCCCAGATAGTCAGGATGCGTGGTTCTGCGGTGGCGTAGCCGTATTCAAATGCCAGCACCGCTTCTTCAGACAACACGGAGTCCCAGACCTTGAACTGGCCCTGACCGTTATGCACGTGCTGCAGCGGGGTGTAAGTGGAACCGTTAGTCTGGTTGTGGATTACCGCGTGGCGATGGAAGAACGTGCCGCGACCGGAGTCTTCACCGGAAAGACGAACCGGAATGCCTTCATCAACCAGCGTGGCGTACGCCAGGTTTTCAGCACCACCCCAGTCGAACATTTTCTCGCCTGCGGCCATCGACTGACGGTCACCGTAGATTTTCGCCACACGAGACTGCATTTCAACGGCGTCAGGCACGGTGCTGATGCGCTTAGCCAGCTCCTGCAAGCGCTTCATGTCGACTTTGTTCGGGTAGCTCTCATCCCACTCGTGGTTGAGGTACGGTGACCAGGTGAACGAATGCATGTTCATCGGACGCCACTCTTTCACCACACACTCGCCCGCGTCCAGCGCGTCGCGGTACAGATTGACCATTTCGGTCGCATCTTCCAGCGTCGCCACGTTGTCGCCTTCGAGCTTGTCAGCGTAGAGTTTGCGTGGGGTCGGATGTTTTTTGATTTTCTGGTACATCAGCGGCTGTGTTGCACTCGGCTCGTCGGCTTCGTTATGGCCGTGACGGCGATAACAAACCAGATCGATGAACACATCGCGTTTGAAGGTGTTACGGAAATCGAGTGCCAGACGGGTGACAAACGCCACCGCTTCCGGGTCATCCGCGTTCACGTGGAAAATCGGTGCCATTACCATCTTACCGATATCGGTACAGTACGGTGTGGAACGCGCATCCAGTGGGTTGGACGTGGTGAAGCCCACCTGGTTGTTGATAACGATGCGAACAGTTCCGCCCACTTCGTAACCACGTGCTTTAGACATGTTCAGGGTTTCCTGAACCACGCCCTGCCCGGCAACCGCCGCATCACCATGAATGGTGATTGGCAGCACTTTGTTGCTGCTTGGCTCTTCGAGACGATCCAGACGCGCACGCACGGAGCCGATAACCACTGGGCTCACGATTTCAAGGTGCGACGGGTTGAACGCCAGCGCCAGGTGCACCAGACCGCCTTCGGTTTCGATATCTGACGAGAAGCCCATGTGGTACTTCACGTCACCGGTTCCGAGGTGTTCTTTATGCTTACCGGCGAATTCGTCGAACAAATCCTGCGGCTTTTTACCGAGCACGTTGATCAGTACGTTCAGACGACCACGGTGCGCCATACCCAACACCACTTCGCGCGTGCCGCTTTTACCCGCATGACGGATAAGTTCTTTCAGCATTGGCACCAGCGCGTCGCCGCCTTCCAGCGAGAAGCGTTTTGCGCCAGGGAATTTCGCGCCCAGATAACGCTCCAGGCCTTCCGCTGCGGTCAGCTCAGTCAGGAAACGTTTTTTCTCGTCCGCGCTAAAATTCGCGTGACCGACTACCGATTCGATACGCTGCTGGATCCAGCGTTTCTCTTCCGTAGACGTAATATGCATGTATTCCGCGCCGATAGAGCCGCCGTACGTTTGCTTCAATGCAGCAATCAAATCGGCAAGCTTCATGGTTTCTTTGCCAATAGCAAAAGAACCTACGTTAAAACTTTCCTGAAGATCTGCATCGGTGAGATCATGGAACGCGGGATCCAGATCGGCCACGTGCTCTTGTTTCCAAAGCCCGAGGGGATCAAGATTCGCCGCCTGATGACCACGGAAACGCCAGGCGTTGATCAACTGCAGGACTTTAACCTGCTTCACATTCGAGTCAGGGTCGGAGATCGCGGAAGAGTAACGTGACGCATCCTTCGCCAGACGACGGAAATAATCACGCGTAGTAGAGTGGAATTGATCCGGTTTGACTCCGGTACCAGGTAACTGCTGGAACATTGAACGCCAGTTGGCGTCGACAGAGTCAGGATCGGTTAAGAAGTCTTCATAGAGCTGTTCTATCCAGCTCTGGTTGGAGCCAGAGAGGTAAGAAGAGTCCAGCCAGGCTTTCATTGCGCCGTTCTGCATCGTGATCCCTTAAGCATTTTTATGCTTACTTTCGCCGTAGAAACAACCACGCACACAACGTGTACGTGCCGGGGTTCACTTGCGAGCTCTTCTAGTCGGGCCCGCGAAGGAACCTTTAAAAACTGTCTTAATAATCGTCATCGTTCAGGCTGCGCTGAACGCCTCGATTATTGCTTGTCTGGCAGTTTTTAGAGGTTTCCTGCAATTCCGTTTTGCCCGGTGGCACTGCGTTTACCGGGCCTACAGATTTTGTAGGCCGGATAAGCACAGCGCCATCCGGCATGACTACTTACGCACTACGGTTCAACAACATCGACTTAATGTGACCGATGGCGCGCGTCGGGTTCAGCCCTTTAGGACATACACTGACGCAGTTCATGATGCTATGGCAGCGGAATACGCTGAAAGCGTCACTTAATCCTTCAAGGCGGTTGTCGGTTTCTGTATCGCGGCTGTCGATCAGGAAGCGATACGCCGCTAACAGACCGGCCGGGCCGATGAACTTATCCGGGTTCCACCAGAATGATGGGCAAGACGTGGAACAACATGCACAGAGAATACACTCGTACAGGCCATCCAGTTTTTCACGCTGCTCAGGCGACTGTAAATGCTCGCGAGCGGGTGGATTTTGCCCATTATTCAACAAGTAAGGCTTAATCTTCTCATATTGGGCATAGAACTGCCCCATGTCTACCACCAAATCGCGCACGACGGGCAAACCCGGCAGCGGGCGGATCACAATCTTCTGCCCGGCACGTTGCAGCGCGGAAATCGGGGTCACACACGCCAGACCATTCTTACCGTTCATGTTCACGCCATCAGAGCCGCAAACACCTTCGCGGCACGAACGACGGAACGACAGCGTCGGGTCCTGTTCTTTCAGCTGGATCAACGCATCCAGCAGCATCATGTCGCGCCCTTCTTCCGCTTCGAGGGTGTAATCCTGCATGCGCGGAGCGTCGTCGACATCCGGGTTATAACGATAAACTGAAAACTCGAGTCTCATTTTCCTGTCTCCGCAATTAGTAGGTACGCACTTTCGGCGGGAATGCCGGACGCAGTTTCGGTTCCATGTTCACTTCACGACGTGTCATGGATTCAGACTGCGGCTGGTACAGGGAATGGCAGAGCCAGTTTGCGTCATCACGCTCCGGGAAGTCGAAGCGGCTATGCGCGCCACGGCTTTCGGTACGGAAGTTCGCTGACACCGCTGTCGCAAACGCGGTTTCCATCAGGTTATCCAGCTCCAGACATTCAACACGCTGGGTGTTGAACTCGCTTGACGTGTCATCCAGACGGGCGTTTTTGAGGCGCTCGCGGATCGCTTTCAGCTGTTCCAGACCTTTCGCCATCGCGTCACCTTCACGGAATACCGAGAAGTTGTGTTGCATGCATTCCTGCAGTGCTTTGCGGATTTCCACCGGATCTTCACCGCTACGGGTGTTGTTCCAGCGGTTGAGACGTTCCAGAGAAGCGTCGATATCAGATTCGCTGGCATCGCGCAGTGCGCCCTGCTCGGCGATAGATTCTTGCAGATGCAGACCCGCCGCACGACCAAACACCACCAGATCCAACAGTGAGTTGCCGCCCAGACGGTTCGCGCCGTGTACCGATACGCAGGCGATTTCGCCAACCGCGAACAGACCCGGGATCACTACATCTTCGCCCTTCTCGTTCACAGTCAACGCCTGACCAGTCACTTTGGTCGGAATACCGCCCATCATGTAATGGCAGGTTGGGATAACCGGGATCGGCTCTTTGATAGGGTCAACGTGTGCGAAGGTGCGAGAAAGTTCGAGGATACCCGGCAGACGGGATTCGAGAACGTCTTTACCGAGGTGGTCGAGTTTCAGTTTGGCATGCGGACCCCACGGGCCGTCGCAGCCGCGACCTTCACGAATTTCGATCATGATGGAACGTGCCACCACATCACGACCCGCCAGGTCTTTCGCATTCGGCGCATAACGCTCCATGAAGCGCTCGCCGTGTTTGTTCAGCAGATAACCGCCTTCACCACGACAACCTTCAGTCACCAATACGCCTGCACCAGCGATACCGGTTGGATGGAACTGCCACATTTCCATATCCTGCACAGGCACGCCTGCACGGATAGCCATACCAACGCCGTCACCGGTATTGATGTGCGCGTTAGTCGTAGACTGGTAAATTCGGCCCGCGCCGCCGGTTGCCAGCACGGTGGCCTTGGCTTTGAAGTACACGACTTCACCGGTTTCGATGCACAGTGCGGTACAACCCATCACCGCGCCATCCTGGTTTTTCACCAGATCCAGCGCATACCACTCGGAGAAAATGGTGGTGTGGTTTTTCAGGTTCTGCTGATACAGCGTGTGCAACAGTGCGTGACCTGTACGGTCAGCTGCCGCTGCGGTACGTGCCGCCTGCTCGCCGCCGAAGTTTTTCGACTGGCCGCCAAACGGACGCTGATAAATGGTGCCATCGTCCAGACGGGAGAACGGCAGACCCATATGTTCCAGCTCCAGAATCGCTTCCGGGCCGGTCTTACACATATATTCGATTGCGTCCTGGTCACCGATGTAGTCCGACCCTTTAACGGTGTCGTACATGTGCCATTCCCAGTTATCTTCATGGGTGTTACCGAGTGCGACGGTGATACCACCCTGCGCAGACACGGTATGGGAACGGGTCGGGAAGACTTTAGAGAGCAGCGCACAGGTCTGGCCGCTCTGGGAAATTTGCAGTGCGGCACGCATACCTGCGCCACCTGCACCGATGACTACAGCATCAAATTCTCTTACTGGCAGTTTCATTACACACCCCACACCACAACAAATCCATAAATCACGTAAACCACCAGTGCAACGACGATAGCCAATTGCAGCGGTAGGCGAATGGCCAGCGGTTTAACGTAGTCGGTCAACACCTGCCACATGCCAATCCAGGCATGAATCAAGATAGAAAACAGAGCCAGCAGGGTGAAGACTTTGGTGAAAGCGGAAGAGAAGAAACCCGTCCAGACTTCCCAGGTCAGTGTTCCATGGGTCGCGAAGAAAGCCACCATGTAGATGATGTACAGAGTGAGGACAATCGCGGTGGCACGTACGAGGATGAAGTCATGTACGCCGTTGCGTCCTAGTGCTGAGGCGTTGCTTACCATACGAGGACTCCTGCGAGAAGTGAAAGCACGACAGTAATTACAAAACAAATATTGGCAGACCGGACGCCCACTTCGAGGGTCTCTTCCAGATAGCCAAAGTCCATCATCAGATGACGAATGCCCACCACGGCGTGATACGCCAGTGCGGTCAGAATGCCCCAGAGGATGAATTTAACGAAGAAGCCACTCATGATCGCGCTGGCGACCTGAAAGCCTTCAGGAGAGGAGAGACTGGTGCCCAGTAACCACAACAGGATGCCAACCGCCACAAAAGTTATCACGCCTGAAACGCGGTGGAGGATGGACGCTATCGCCGTTACGGGGAATCGGATCGTTTTCAGATCCAGATTGACAGGTCTTTGTTTTTTCACATTTTTGATCATGAATAACGCCCACATGCTGTTCTTATTGTTTCCCTTCCTCCGGTCTGCGTGCGGGTCAGACAGCGTCCTTTCTATAACTGCGCGTCATGTAAAAACTCCACAAAGAAGAGCTAAAACGGCACATTACAACGCTGGGTGGCTCGGGATTGCAGGGGTTTCCGGAGACCTGGCGGCAGTATAGGACGTTCACAAAATCATTACAATTAACCTACATATAGTTTGTCGGGTTTTATGCGGAACAGTGATCAGGGTCACGATAACAACATTATTTTAAATTTTACTCACCAGATTTGACAAAGATTAAACATTATTGTTACAACCATCATCCGAAAAGGCATATAATGCGTAAAAGTTATGGGGTCACGCTTTCTACTGAGAATAAGTTATGTAACAGTGAGAAAGTATTGACCGATGTAATGCCGACAGTTAATAGTGATAGACAGGTTTGAATAAACGGACTGCTAAGACCCTGATTTGCTGTTGTTTCATGGTGGATTGACCGTATACCCCCTGGCGCCCCTTGCTCTGTACCCTGGTTTCCCTCGTGAGCTGAGCG
This sequence comes from Scandinavium sp., assembly GCF_036271055.1. GTDB lineage: Bacteria > Pseudomonadota > Gammaproteobacteria > Enterobacterales > Enterobacteriaceae > Scandinavium. The sequence goes on from NZ_DATBBJ010000059.1 coordinate 318,468, forward strand.
GTGAGCCGAATAACAAATTGGTAACGTCGAACTTTACCCTGAAAGTAAATCCGGGATCCGCAGTCTTACGCAATAAGGCGCTAAGGAGACCGTAAATGGCTGATACAAAGGCAAAGCTCACTCTCAACGGTGAAGCAGCTATCGAACTGGATGTGCTAAAAGGCACGCTCGGCGAAGACGTTATTGACATCCGTACCCTCGGTTCAAAAGGGATGTTCACTTTTGACCCCGGTTTCACCTCTACCGCATCCTGCGAATCTAAAATCACTTTCATCGACGGTGACGAAGGTATTCTGCTGCATCGCGGTTTCCCAATCGATCAGCTGGCGACAGAATCTAACTACCTTGAAGTCTGCTACATCCTGCTGAACGGCGAAAAGCCGACCCAGGCGCAGTACGACGAATTCTGTACCATCGTGACCCGTCACACCATGATCCACGAACAGATCACCCGTCTGTTCCACGGCTTCCGTCGTGACTCACACCCAATGGCGGTGATGTGTGGCGTAACCGGCGCACTGGCGGCGTTTTATCACGATGCCATGGACGTGAATAACCCACGCCACCGTGAAATCGCGGCATTCCGTCTGCTGTCGAAAATGCCAACCATGGCTGCGATGAGCTACAAATATTCCATCGGTCAGCCTTTTGTTTATCCACGCAACGACCTCTCTTACGCTGGCAACTTCCTCAACATGATGTTCTCCACGCCGTGTGAAGAGTATGTGGTGAACCCGGTTCTGGAACGTGCGATGGACCGTATTCTGATCCTGCACGCGGATCACGAACAGAACGCCTCCACCTCGACCGTACGTACCGCAGGCTCTTCCGGCGCGAACCCGTTCGCCTGTATCGCTGCGGGCATTGCGTCCCTGTGGGGACCGGCGCACGGCGGTGCCAACGAAGCGGCACTGAAGATGCTGGAAGAAATCAGCACCGTTGAGCACATTCCTGAATTTGTTCGTCGCGCGAAAGACAAGAACGATTCGTTCCGCCTGATGGGCTTTGGTCACCGTGTTTACAAAAACTATGACCCACGCGCCACCGTGATGCGTGAAACCTGCCATGAAGTGCTGAAAGAACTCGGCACCAAAGACGACCTGTTGCAGGTGGCGATGGAACTTGAGCACATCGCGCTGAACGACCCGTACTTCATCGAGAAGAAACTCTACCCGAACGTAGACTTCTACTCAGGCATCATCCTGAAAGCGATGGGCATTCCGTCTTCCATGTTTACCGTTATCTTCGCCATGGCGCGTACCGTAGGCTGGATCGCACACTGGAGCGAAATGCACAGCGAAGGCATGAAAATTGCCCGTCCTCGCCAGCTGTACACCGGCTACGAGAAACGTGAATTCAGTTCAGATGTTAAAAAACACTAAGCTGTGTTGATGATGTGAAGAACGCGCCCAAGGGCGCGTTTTTTTATTGGAATATCAGCACGGTGAATCACGTAGGCCCTGCAAGGCATCGCCGCCGCAGGGCAAAACCGTCAATGCCTTAATGTTCTCCGTTGAGCCGCCAGGCTAACTGCTCAAAATAGCGATGCTGATCGGCTCGTGCTTTCAGCGCGTCTTCCAGTGAACACGGCACAAAATGAATCGGCTGACCGAGTGGAATTTGCGCCAGTTGGTACATATCCGCTTCGATAATGCAGGCAATACGCGGGTAACCACCGGTTGTCTGCGCATCGTTCATCAACACGATCGGCTGACCGTTATGCGGCACCTGCACCACGCCCGGCAACAAACCATGTGATAACAATTCACGGTCTGTGTTTCGCACCAATGGCTGCCCCTGCAGGCGATACCCCATGCGATTACTTTGTGGGCTAAGCTGCCACGGCGCGCGCCAGAAGTTCTCCTGCGATGCTGCATCAAACTCATGGTACTCCGGCCCCGGCAGCGCACGAATGCGGTTCCCGCGCTGTAACTGTTTCACTCCTTGCGGACCATCAAATTCACGCGTCGAGGGGAACACATTCAGCTTATCGCCATCCTGCAACCGCCGCCCTTCCAGCCCCCCGATCCCCACTTTCAGATCGGTACTGTAGGAACCCAGCACTTTCGGTACATCGATGCCACCCGCCACCGCCAGATAACTACGGATACCGTACAAAGGCCGTTTTAACACCAGCGTTTGCCCGGCTTTCACCGCCAGTCGCCAGCCCGCCCAAACGGTTTTGTCATCCAGCGTGGCTTCACAGCCTGCTCCCGTTAGCGCAAACCAACCGTCGCGTTCGAACTGCACCGTAAACTGACCGAGGGTAATTTCTATCGCCGCAGCGTTGGGGTCGTTACCCACCAGCAAATTGGCGGTGAACAACGCAGGTTTATCGAGCGCACCACAGCGGCTCACGCCAGACTGACGCAGGCCATAGCGCCCTCCATCCTGAACGGAGGTATAAAGGCCCGAACGAATAATGTTCAGCATACGCCCTCCTTCTGCGGCACAAAGCGCACCGTATCGCCCGGTCGGAGCAACACCGGCTCTGGCTGGCGCGAGTCAAACATCGCCAACGACGTGTGACCGATCAACTGCCAGCCACCCGGCGTATTGAGCGGGTAAATTCCGGTATGTTGACCGCCTATCCCTACGCTGCCCGCAGGCACGTGGATGCGTGGTTCAGCTCGACGCGGCATCGCCAGTTTCGGCGAGAGTCCACCGAGATAAGCGAAGCCCGGCTGGAAGCCCAAAAACCACACCACGTAATCCTGTGACGCATGCAGTTCCACCACCTGTTGCGGCGTGAGGCCGCTGTGTTCGGCGACCAGCGATAAATCCGGCCCCAACTCGCCGCCGTAAACCACCGGAATATCAATCTGGCGGGAATCAGGTTCCAGCACCTCACTCTCTTCCCACCAGCGCTGAAGACGCTCAATCGCATCCAGCGCCCGCGACTGCGGATTGCGTAAAATCACCGTAATGTTATTCATCCCCGGAATGGCTTCCACCACTTCCGGGTATTCAGGCAAACGCTGAGTCAGACGCCAGATACGTTTCTGGCTCTCCAGCGTCACGGGCGGTTCCAGCTCCAGAACGACTGCCGTTTCTCCCAGCAGATAACAACGCGCTCGCTGCACTTTTGCCCTCTCTTATCAGGCCGGATTAGGGATATCAATAAAGGTGACATCCAGTTCGGTGTTTTCGGTCAGCCACTCGCTTAACGCACGAATGCCGCCGCGTTCGGTCGCGTGGTGACCGGCAGCATAAAAATGCAGGCCTTGTTCACGCGCCGAATGAATAGTTTGCTCTGACACTTCGCCGGTAATAAACGCATCGACGCCGAAACGCGCGGCGCTGTCGATAAAGCCCTGGCCGCCGCCGGTACACCATGCGACGCGGGAGACTTTCTCCGGCCCGGTATCGCCGCACCACAGCGGTTTTCGACCCAGGCGTGCTTCAATCCACGAGGCATATTCCAGCCCGGAAACCGGCATCGACAACTCGCCCCACGGCACCAGCGGTTCAATTTCGCCCTTAATGTTAATCCCGAGCAGCGCCGCCAGCTGGGCGTTGTTGCCAAGCTCAGGGTGCGCATCCAGCGGGAGATGCCAGCCGTACAAATTGATGTCATTCGCCAGTAGCGTTTTCAGGCGATTGCGCTTCATACCACGAATAATCGGCGATTCGTTCTTCCAGAAATAGCCGTGATGCACGATGACGGCATCCGCTTCCAGGCGCACCGCTTCATCCAGCAGCGCCTGGCTTGCGGTCACCCCGGTGACGATTTTGCGGATCGTTTCACGCCCTTCAACCTGCAAGCCATTCGGGCCGTAATCGCTGAACGTCCCCGCGTTAAGTTTCTCGTTGATCAGTTGTTCCAGTTCACTGTTTTTCATCGTCACTCCAGACTTTCCTTTCGTTCTGAGGGATACCATAGCCGCCCGGCGGCATTACGTCGATAGCAGCACTGCGACGTTGAAAACATCGCGTTTTGTTTTGCGCAAAAAACGCTTAACTCACCGCAGCACAATCATGTATATTTATGCATTAGGACAGCATAGAAATTGAGCTTTTATACTCAAAGCACATGGATAGCATATAAGAAACGCATAATGCGGAATGATTATCTTCTGCAATTCTGGCAAGACTGAGAGCAACATGAAGACACCATCGTCACAACCCCGCGCTATCTATTACGTGGTGGCACTGCAAATTTGGGAATATTTTAGTTTTTACGGGATGCGCGCGCTGCTGATCCTGTATCTCACCAATCAACTGAAATACAACGACAATCACGCTTATGCGCTGTTCAGCGCCTATTGCTCATTGGTGTATGTCACGCCAATTCTTGGCGGCTGGCTGGCGGATAAAGTCCTTGGCAACCGCATGGCGGTGATGATCGGCGCCTTTTTAATGGCGGTCGGGCATCTGGTGCTCGGTGCCAGCGAAATGTCATCGCTGTTCCTTTACTTATCACTGGCAATTATCGTTTGCGGCTACGGCCTGTTTAAATCGAACGTCAGTTGCCTGCTCGGCGAACTGTATGAACCCACCGATCCGCGTCGCGACGGCGGTTTTTCGCTGCTTTACGCCGCCGGTAACGTCGGGTCGATTATTGCGCCTATCGCCTGTGGCTACGTGCAGGAAGAGTACAGCTGGGCGATGGGCTTCGCGCTCGCCGCCATCGGGATGCTCGCCGGTCTGGTGATTTTCCTCTGCGGCAACCGCCATTTCAGCCATACCGTTGGCGTAAACAAAGCCGTGCTTCACAGCAAGAAACTGGCGGTTCCGGTTTGGGGCTGGCTGCTGGCACTGCTGGTCGTTTCGCCGATGATTATTGCCGTGCTGTTCTGGAAAGAGTGGTCACTGTACGCGCTGATTGTCGCCACGGTGATTGGCCTGGTGATGCTCGGCCAAATCTACAAAAAAGCCGAAAACCAGAAACAGCGCAAAGAGCTTGGGCTTATCGTGGTACTGACGTTCTTCAGCCTGTTGTTCTGGGCCTTTGCGCAACAGGGCGGCAGTTCGATTAGCCTGTATATTGACCGTTTTGTGAACCGCGATATTCTCGGTTACGAAGTGCCGACAGCGATGTTCCAGTCGGTGAATGGCTTTGCGGTGATGCTGTGCGGGATTTTCCTCGCATGGGTGGTGAAAGAGTCCGTAACGGGAAATCGCGCGGTGCGCATCTGGGGTAAATATGCGTTGGGTCTCGGGCTGATGAGCGCAGGCTTCTGCATCCTGACCCTGAGCGCGCGCTGGTCGGCTTCTTACGGTCACTCTTCCATGCCATTGATGGTATTGGGCATGGCGGTGATGGGCTTTGCCGAACTGTTTATCGACCCGGTGGCGATGGCGCAAATCACACGTATCGAAATCCCCGGGGTGACGGGCGTGCTGACGGGCATCTATATGCTGCTGTCCGGGGCGATTGCCAACTACGTTGCAGGCGTTATCGCCGATCAGACGTCGCAGAGTTCGTTTGATGCCGCAGGCGCTATCAACTACTCGATCAACGCCTATATCGATGTGTTTAGCCAGATAACCTGCGGCTCGCTGGCGTGTGTCGCCGTGGTGCTGGTTATCTGGCTCGGTCATGCGATGAAAGTTCGCACTCGTCGTCTGGCGCTAGGAGCCTAAGCCTTTCTGGCGGCTTCATACGCCGCCAGCGTCTCCAGCCGCGCCTGTTTGTGTTCCACAATCGGGCGCGGATATTCCAGTTCTCTCCCCTCTTTTTCTGCCCACAACCACGGTTCGTGAATGGCCTTTTCCGGCACCGCATGCAGTTCCGGTAACCAGTGACGAATAAACGCCCCTGTTTTGTCGAACCGTTCACCCTGCGTCGTTGGATTGAAAATGCGAAAATAAGGTGCCGCATCAGTGCCCGTTGACGCCGCCCACTGCCAGCCGCCGTTATTCGCCGCTAAGTCACCATCGACCAGCTGCGAGATGAAATATTTCTCCCCTTCGCGCCAGTCAATCAGCAAATCCTTCACCAGAAAACTGGCGACAATCATCCGCAAGCGGTTATGCATCCAGCCGGTTTCGTTGAGCTGGCGCATGGCCGCATCGACAATTGGATAGCCTGTTTTCCCCTGCTGCCAGGCCATTAACGCGTTTTGGTCATCATTCCATTTCACTTTATCCGTCCAGCTGATAAACGGCTTATGACGACAAAGTTCAGGATGAAACGTCATCAGGTGACGGTAAAACTCGCGCCAGATAAGTTCATTCAGCCATACCGCACCGGGGCCGCCTTCCAGCGCCTGCGGGCACTCGGTGAGAAGACGATGCAAACACTGGCGCGGAGAAAGCACGCCAAGCGTCAGGCAAGCTGAAAGACGACTGGTGCCTTCAACCGCCGGAAAGTCACGTTTATCTTCGTATTCATGAGCCTGCTGCTGGCAAAAATAGCGCAACCGGGCGATGGCACTCTTTTCATCCGCTGCGAACAACTCTGGGTCGAACGGTTGTTGTGGGTAATTAAGGCTGATCGCCGGGAGCGCAGTTTCAGCAAGGGCAGGCTCACGTAATGCTGGCGCTGACACGCACTCGGGTAACCCTTCTTTCAACCGTTTGAGATAAGCATTTTTAAACGGGGTGAAGACCTTATACATCTGGTGATTGCCAGTCATGACGCTGCCGGGAGCCAGCATGACGCTGTCGTCAAATCCCTGACAGATAACCGTCTCCAGCGTTTTTTCTACCTGAACATCGCGCTTACGCTCATTGATTTCGTACTGGTAGTTATAAAAAAGCCGGTCAACCTGATGCTCCTCGCAAATCTGCCTGATTTCGCCCACCGATGCAGCGAAATCAGCCACTTCGCGGAACAACAGCGGAATGCCTTTTGACGCAAGCTGGCTTTGCAACGCGTTCAAATGTGTTTGTAAAAATGCCGCCTGACGCGGGGCCATTTGATGCTGCTGCCACTGTTGCGGCGTGGCGATAAACAAGGCAATCACTTTAGCCTGACGGTCACGACAGGCAGCGGCCAGCGCCAGATTATCGTGCAGGCGTAAATCGGTGCGAAACCAGACCAGATGGGTGGTCATAACTCTCCGGTTAATGTCCGTAACGTAAACGTAAGGCTTCCGGCCACGGGTCAAAATAACGCTGCCCGGCCAGATAAGCATCAGGAAATTCAGCCATATAGTGTTTTAACAGCGTGACGGGTGCAAGCAGCGGCTGCGTGCCTTGTCGATATCGGTCAATCAGATCCGCCAACTCCTGGCGCTGACGGCTATTGAGCTGTTTGCGGAAATAGCCCTGCACATGCATCAGCACGTTGGTGTGATTGCGACGCGTCGCGGGATGCGCCATTAACGTCATCAGGCGCAGGCGATACTCAATGAAATAATCCTCTAACGAGGCCCATTCCCCCATCGCTGCGACAAACCGCCCTAATTCGCGGTACAGCGGCTGTGAATGCGCCAGCAACAAGAGTTTATATCGGCTGTGGAACGCCATCAGTTCACCGCGATTCAGACCCCGCTCACGAATAGAGTGCAGTTCATGCAAGGCATAGATACGTTCCACAAAGTTCTCGCGCAGCACCGGATCCTGCAATCGCCCGTTTTCTTCCACAGGTAGCCAGGGATACGTCTCCATTAACAACTTCGTGAAAATACCTTGCCCATTTTTTTGGCTGTAGTCGCTGGCGGCTTCATAGACTCTGACCCGCTCCATCCCGCAACTCGGGGAATTTGCACAGACGATGTAGCCGCACAAGTTTTCAAAACGTGAAATGCGCTTATGGGTGAATCTGCGCATGGCATCGGTTAAATCACCGTCTCGTTTATCGCTAAAACGCAGTTGTACGCTGCCCTGCTCATCTTTCACCAGCCGCAGCGCAGGCCGCGGCACAGGCAACCCAATCGCCACTTCCGGACAAACAGGTTCAAATTCAACCCACTGGCCCAGGTCTTCCACTGCAAAGGTCAGACGTTTATGGCCGCCATCGAAACGCACCGTTTCGCCTAATAAGCAGGCGCTAATGCCAACCGGGATTTTCTCACTCATAACCACTCCTTTCAGGCATCTATAAGAAGTGTAGACGCGTGGGCCGCGTGACTCACATCTGAAGACCTATCAAATTTATCCTTATTATCCATAGTGCGATATATTGGTAGGATTATCGTAAAACACTCTTTTTATCACAGGTAATTCGGCAATGGCTCTGATCCCTAAAAACTACACGCGGCTGGAAAGCGGCTACCGTGAGAAAGCACTCAAAATTTATCCGTGGGTATGCGGGCGCTGCTCGCGGGAATTTGTGTATTCAAACCTGCGTGAATTGACGGTTCACCATATCGATCATGATCATACCAATAACCCGGCGGATGGTAGCAACTGGGAGTTGTTGTGCCTCTATTGCCATGATCACGAACATTCGAAGTACACCGAAGCTGACCAGTACGGCTCAACCGTTGTGGCAGGTGAGGATGCGCAAAATGACATTGATGCGGCAACCTATAATCCGTTTGCCGATTTAAAGTCGATGCTGAATAAGAAGAAATGATCTCTGGCCCGTAAAGGGTCAGACATAAAAAAACCGCCACGTTTTTACGTTGGCGGTTTTTTTATGTCTGCTAAAGCGGTTCAGGCTTAGTAGTAATCACAGGTCGCTTTTTCGGCCTGATCCATCCACACCGGTTTGTCGCTGGTTTTTGACCAGACACGGTGCAGGTAGCTGTAAAAACGCCCGCGATCTTTCCAGAACAGCATCACCGGCAAGGCCACAACACCCGCCACGACGGCGAAAGCTCGACGCATCAATACAACATGTGCAGGAAACTCTTTGTACATAATCTCTCTCCCCTTTCATGGCCGGCAACACACGCCGGTAAACGTTATCTGGCTAAAATAATACCTTCTTGTGTGTAACTTTACTACTCATCCGACCACTTTTTTAGCCCATTTTAGGCTTCTTTACACAGCGCCCCGTAATTAAGTTACGCAAAAGTTAAATTAATACTAACCATTAGTTAATTAATGGCTTTTGCCATTTTTATACTTTTTTTACACCCCGCCCCGCCTTTTTTGCGAATTCTTTGCACCGAAAATCCTACCTTTAGCGCAGATCATTCAACACCTGGAGGTGGACTGTGAGTGCAGGCGTATTAACCGGTATCGTGCTGGTTTTCCTGTTATTGGGCTATCTGGTTTATGCCCTGATCAATGCGGAGGCCTTCTGATGGCGGCCCATGGATTTTTACTGATCGCCAGTTTTTTGCTGGTGCTGTTCATTCTGGCGCGCCCGTTGGGGTCACTGCTGGCACGTCTTATCGCCAATACCCCGCTGCCCGGCACCGTGACGTTTGAGAAAGGACTGTGGCGGGTGATGGGACTCTCTTCGCAGGAGATGAACTGGCGGCAGTATCTGCTGGCTATCCTGTCGCTCAACGTACTCGGCGTACTGCTGCTGTTCGCAATGCTGATGTTGCAAGGCTTTCTGCCGCTCAATCCGCAGCATTTCCCTGGCCTTTCGTGGGATCTGGCGATGAACACCGCCGTCAGTTTTGTCAGCAATACCAACTGGCAGGCTTACGCCGGGGAAAGCACCCTGAGCTATTTCAGCCAGATGGCCGGACTCGCCGTGCAAAACTTCCTGTCAGCAGCAACCGGTATTGCCGTGGTATTCGCATTGATACGTGGATTCTACCGCCACAGCACCGACACGCTCGGCAACGCGTGGATGGACATCGTCCGCGTGACGCTGTGGATCCTGTTGCCGCTGTCGTTGCTGATTGCGCTGTTCATGATTCAGCAAGGCACGCTGCAAAACTTCCTGCCGTACCAGCATTTCACCTCTCTCGAAGGTGCAAAAGGGTTGTTGCCGATGGGGCCTGTGGCTTCGCAAGAGGCGATCAAAATGCTTGGCACTAACGGCGGCGGTTTCTTTAACGCGAACTCCAGTCATCCGTTTGAAAACCCAACCGCACTGACCAACGCGGTGCAGATGCTGGCGATTTTCCTGATCCCCGCTGCACTCTGTTTCGCCTTTGGTGAAGCGGTGAACGATCGCCGTCAGGGGCGCGCCATTCTGTGGGCGATGTCAGTCATCTTCGTGATTTGCGTCGTGGTGGTGATGTGGGCGGAACTCAGCGGCAATCCGCATTTCGTGAGTCTCGGCGCAGACAGCGCCATCAACATGGAAGGGAAAGAGAGTCGTTTCGGCATTCTGCAAAGCAGTCTGTTTGCAGTAATCACCACCGCCGCTTCGTGCGGAGCAGTCAATGCAATGCACGATTCCTTTACCGCGCTCGGCGGCATGGTGCCGATGTGGCTGATGCAAATTGGTGAAGTGGTGTTCGGCGGCGTGGGCTCCGGCCTGTACGGAATGCTGCTGTTCGTGCTGCTGGCGGTATTTATCGCCGGACTGATGATTGGCCGCACACCGGAATACCTCGGCAAGAAAATCGACGTGCGTGAAATGAAAATGACCGCGCTGGCGATTCTGGTTACGCCCGCACTGGTTCTACTGGGAACGGCGCTGGCGATGATGACCGAAGCTGGTCGTGCCGGGATGTTCAATCCGGGCATTCATGGCTTTAGCGAGGTGCTGTACGCCGTTTCTTCTGCCGCCAATAACAACGGCAGCGCCTTTGCGGGCCTGAGCGCCAACTCCCCGTTCTGGAACTGTCTGCTGGCGTTCTGCATGTTCGTCGGTCGCTTCGGGGTGATCATCCCGGTGATGGCGATTGCCGGCTCGCTGGTGAGCAAGAAAATCCAACCCGCCAGTTCAGGCTCGCTGCCAACCTGTGGCCCGCTGTTTGTTGGCTTGCTGATTGGCACTGTGATTTTAGTCGGCGCATTGACGTTCATTCCCGCCCTGGCGTTAGGCCCGGTGGCTGAACATCTCTCTTCGTTATAAGACAGCTGGAGACACGTTGTATGAGTCGTAAGCAAACGGCAATTTTTGAACCGGCCCTGGTTCGCCAGGCGCTGCTGGATGCCGTAAAAAAACTGAGTCCAGCCGTTCAATGGCATAACCCGGTGATGTTCATCGTCTGGCTGGGCAGCGTACTGACTACCCTGCTCGCGATGGCAATGGCAACCGGAAAAATGCCCGGCAGCACCAGTTTCACCGCTGCCATTAGCGTCTGGCTGTGGTTTACCGTCCTATTCGCCAACTTTGCCGAAGCGCTGGCGGAAGGCCGCAGTAAGGCCCAGGCCAACAGCCTGAAAGGCGTACAGAAAACCTCTTTCGCCCGCAAACTGCGCGCGCCACAGCACGACGCGCAAATGGATCACGTTCCAGCAGATGACCTACGCAAAGGCGATATCGTGCTGGTGGAAGCCGGAGATATCATTCCGTGCGACGGCGAAGTGATTGAAGGCGGTGCTTCGGTGGACGAAAGTGCGATAACCGGGGAATCCGCCCCCGTTATTCGCGAGTCCGGCGGTGATTTCGCCTCAGTAACCGGCGGCACGCGCATTCTCTCTGACTGGCTGGTGATCCGCTGTAGCGTTAACCCCGGCGAAACCTTCCTCGACCGGATGATCGCCATGGTGGAAGGCGCACAGCGTCGCAAAACGCCAAACGAAATCGCCCTGACCATTCTACTGGTCGCGTTGACCATCGTGTTCCTTCTGGCAACCGCCACACTGTGGCCGTTCTCCGCGTATGGCGGCACGGCGGTCAGCGTGACAGTACTGGTTGCGCTGCTGGTCTGTCTGATCCCAACGACGATTGGTGGCCTGCTTTCTGCCATCGGCGTCGCCGGAATGAGTCGCATGCTCGGCGCAAACGTCATCGCCACCAGCGGACGCGCAGTGGAAGCGGCGGGTGATGTCGATGTGCTGCTGCTGGATAAAACCGGCACCATCACGCTCGGTAATCGTCAGGCGTCTGAGTTTCTGCCCGCACCGGGCGTGGATGAAAAAACGTTGGCCGATGCCGCGCAATTGGCCTCGCTGGCAGATGAAACACCGGAAGGCCGTAGCATCGTGATTCTGGCTAAGCAGCGCTTTAATATTCGCGTTCGTGATGTGCAGGAATTACAGGCCACGTTTGTGCCGTTTACCGCGCAAACCCGCATGAGTGGGATCAACGTCCATGACCGCCTGATCCGTAAAGGCTCCGTCGATGCCATTCGTCGCCATGTAGAAGCCAACAACGGTCACTTCCCGCCGCAGGTCGATACGCTGGTAGAAGGCGTTGCCCGTCAGGGCGGTACGCCGCTGGTGGTGGTTGAAGGTGCAAAAGTGCTGGGCGTGATCGCCCTGAAAGACATCGTCAAAGGCGGCATCAAAGAACGTTTCGCCCAATTGCGCAAAATGGGCATCAAAACGGTGATGATCACGGGTGATAACCGCCTGACCGCCGCCGCCATTGCCGCCGAAGCAGGTGTGGATGATTTTCTTGCCGAAGCGACTCCGGAAGCCAAACTGGCGCTGATTCGTCAGTACCAGGCGGAAGGCCGCTTAGTGGCGATGACCGGCGACGGCACCAACGATGCCCCGGCTCTGGCGCAGGCTGATGTGGCGGTGGCGATGAACTCCGGTACACAAGCGGCGAAAGAAGCGGGCAATATGGTCGATCTGGATTCCAACCCGACCAAGTTGATTGAGGTGGTCCACATCGGCAAACAAATGTTGATGACCCGTGGCTCGCTGACCACGTTCAGCATCGCCAATGATGTGGCGAAGTATTTCGCCATCATTCCCGCCGCGTTTGCTGCAACGTATCCGCAGTTAAACGCGCTGAACGTGATGCATCTGCACTCGCCCGCCTCGGCCATTCTAAGCGCGGTTATCTTCAACGCGCTGATCATTGTGTTCCTTATCCCCTTGGCGCTGAAAGGCGTGAGTTATAAACCGCTGTCGGCGGCGGCAATGCTGCGCCGCAACCTGTGGATTTATGGCCTCGGCGGCCTGCTGGTGCCGTTTGTCGGCATCAAAGCGATCGATCTGTTACTGACCCTGTTCGGTCTGGTGTAAGAGGAAATGAAAATGGCGACATTACGCCCTGCTCTGATTGTGCTGATTTTTTTAACCCTGATAACCGGCGGCGTTTACCCGCTGGTGACAACGGCCCTCGGACAATGGTGGTTTAACGATCAGGCTAACGGCTCATTAATTAAAGAAGGGGAACAGCTACGCGGCTCACGCCTGATTGGTCAGCAATTTTCCTCTGCGGGATATTTTCACGGACGCCCTTCCGCCACGGCCAATAGCCCCTATAATCCAGAGGCATCGGGCGGCAGCAACCTGGCAGCCAGTAATCCAGAGCTGGATAAAGAAGTGGCAGCACGGGTGGCGCAACTGCGTCAGGACAATCCGCAGGCTACCGCGAAAGTTCCCGTGGAACTGGTCACCACGTCCGCGAGCGGCCTCGATTACAGCCTGACACCACAGTCGGTGGCGTGGCAGATCCCACGCGTGGCGCAAGCCAGAAATCTGTCGGTAGAGACGCTGACTAAACTGGTGACAGAAAAGACACAAAAGCCGCTGGCCAGTTTTATCGGACAGCCGGTAGTGAACATTGTTGAGCTGAACATGGCGCTGGATGCCCTGAAAAAAGAGTAAGGAATAAGCATGACTGACGAGCCCTTTCGTCCCGACCCCGATCGCCTGCTGGAGCAGTCATCCGGCTGGCATCGCGGCAAACTGAAAGTCTTTTTTGGCGCGTGTGCAGGCGTAGGGAAAACCTACGCCATGCTCAGCGAGGCGCAGCGTTTACGGACGCAAGGGCTTGATATTCTGGTCGGCGTGGTGGAAACCCACGGCCGCCAGGAGACTGCCGCTCAGCTTAAGGGGCTGGCGACACAACCCCGCAAACGCATTCACTATCGCAACCGTCAGGTGGAAGAGTTCGATCTCGACGCCGCTCTCGCCCGTCGCCCGGCACTGATCTTAATGGACGAACTGGCGCATACCAACGCGCCCGGTTCTCGTCACCCCAAACGCTGGCAGGATGTTGAAGAACTGCTGGAAGCGGGGATCGACGTGTTTACCACCGTCAACGTTCAGCATCTGGAAAGCCTGAACGACGTCGTGAGCGGCGTTACGGGCATCAAAGTGCGCGAAACTGTCCCCGATCCTTTTTTTGATTCTGCCGATGAAGTGGTGCTGGTCGATTTACCCCCGGACGATCTGCGCCAGCGCCTGCATGAAGGCAAAGTGTATATCGCCGGGCAGGCCGAACGCGCCATCGAGCATTTCTTCCGTAAAGGCAATTTAATCGCCCTGCGTGAACTGGCTTTGCGCCGCACCGCTGACCGGGTCGATGACCAAATGCGTGCCTGGCGAGATCGACAAGGCGAAGAGAAAGTCTGGCACACGCGCGATGCCATTTTGTTGTGCGTCGGCCACAACGGCGGCAACGAAAAGCTGGTGCGCGCCGCCGCACGTCTGGCGGCCAAATTTGGCACAGCGTGGCACGCGGTGTATGTCGAAACGCCAGATTTGCATCGTTTGCCGGAAACTCAACGGCGCAATATTCTCAGCGCGCTGCGACTCGCTCAGGAGTTGGGGGCCGAAACCGCTACGCTTTCTGACCCTGCGGAAGATAAAGCCATTTTGCGTTACGCGCGTGAACATAATCTCGGCAAGATCATTATCGGTCGCCGCAGCCAGCGCCGCTGGTGGAACCGCGAATCGTTCGCCGACAGATTAGCTCGCCGTGCGCCGGATCTCGATTTACTGATTGTGGCCCTGGAGGACAACGTTTCCAGCACTCCTGCACGAAGCGCCGACAGCCGCCCGTGGCTTGATAAATGGCGCGTACAGTTGCGTGGCTGCATCGTCGCCGTGGCGCTGTGCGCGTTTATCACCCTGTTCGCCAGCCATTTCCTGATGGCCTTTGATGCCGCCAACCTGGTGATGCTCTACCTGTTAGGCGTGGTGATTGTGGCTTTGTTTTACGGGCGCTGGCCGTCGGTGTTAGCAACGCTCATCAACGTTATCAGCTTTGATCTGTTCTTTATCGCGCCGCGCGGCACGCTTGCGGTGTCCGATGTGCAATACGTTTTAACCTTTGCCGTGATGCTGACCGTCGGGCTGGTGATCGGCAATCTGACGGCTGGCGTGCGCTATCAGGCGCGCGTGGCGCGTTATCGCGAACAGCGCACTCGTCATCTGTATGAGATGTCGAAAGCACTGGCAACCGGGCGCACGCAGCGGGATATCGCCCTTACCAGCGAGCAGTTTATTCATTCGACTTTCCATGCACGCAGTCAGCTATTACTGCCCAATGCTGAAGGGCAACTCAGCGCGTTGACGGATAGCAGCGACATCACGCCATGGGACGATGCGATTGTCCGTTGGAGCTATGACAAAAGCCAGCCTGCGGGCGCGGGAACAGACACGTTACCCGGCGTGCCGTATCTGATCCTGCCGCTAAAAACCGCAGGCAAAACGCACGGCGTCGTGGTGGTTGAACCAGGCAATTTGCGCCAGTTGATGATCCCCGAACAACAGCGGTTGCTGGAAACCTGCACACTATTGGTCGCCAGCGCTCTTGAACGTCTGGCGCTCACCACCAGCGAAGAACAGTCGCGACTGGCAAGCGAGCGGGAAAGTATTCGTAACTCACTACTGGCGGCCCTTTCTCATGATTTGCGCACCCCGCTGACGGTGCTGTTTGGTCAGGCCGAAATTCTGACGCTGGATCTGGCAAGCGAAGGTTCGAAACATGCCCCGCAGGCCAATGAAATTCGCCAGCATGTGCTGAACACTACCCGCCTGGTTAACAACCTGCTCGATATGGCGCGCATTCAGTCGGGCGGGTTTAACCTCCGTCGTGAATGGTTGACGCTGGAAGAAGTGGTCGGCAGCGCAATCCGCACGCTGGAAATGGGCCTCGGTGGGCGGCACATTCAACTGGCACTCGGCGACCCGCTGACGCTGATCCACGTCGACGGTCCGCTGTTTGAGCGGGTGCTGATTAACCTGCTGGAAAACGCTGTCAAATACGCAGGTGTTTCCGCGACCATTGGCATTTCAGCCGAACGCCTGCCCGATCACCTGCAACTGGAGGTGTGGGATTCCGGCCCCGGTATCCCTGCTGGTCAGGAGCAGGCCATCTTTGCTAAATTCTCCCGAGGCCACAAAGAGTCGGCTATTCCAGGCGTTGGGCTTGGGCTGGCGATTTGTCAGGCGATTGTTGAGGTACACGGCGGCGAACTCAGCGCGCATAACCGCCCTCAGGGTGGCGCAAGTTTTGTTATCACGCTGCCGCTGGACGCGCCACCGGAACTGGATGAACTTCCCGAGGAACTGTGATTAACGTTTTAATCGTTGAAGATGAACAGGCTATTCGCCGTTTTCTGCGCAGCGCGCTGGAAAGCGATGGCCTGCGCGTGTTTGAAGCGGAGACGCTGCAACGTGGGCTGCTGGAAGCAGCCACGCGCAAACCGGATTTGGTTATTCTCGATCTCGGTCTGCCGGACGGCGACGGCATTGAATTCATCCGCGATTTCCGCCAGTGGAGCCAGGTGCCGGTGATTGTGCTATCTGCCCGGGTAGAAGAGACGGACAAAATCACTGCGCTCGATGCAGGTGCCGATGACTATCTCAGCAAGCCGTTTGGTATTGGTGAATTGCAAGCGCGACTGCGCGTCGCCCTGCGTCGGCACGGCAGCACAGATCAAAACCAGCCGTTGTTTACCTTCGGTGATATTCAGGTCGATATCGCAAGCCACCGTATTCAGCGTGGCAACGAAGAGATCCACCTGACGCCGATTGAGTTTCGCCTGCTCGCCGTATTACTCAATAATCACGGCAAAGTGCTGACCCAGCGTCAGTTATTGAATCAAGTTTGGGGGCCGAACGCCGTCGAACACAGCCACTATCTGCGCATTTATATGGGCCATTTACGCCAGAAGCTGGAAACCGATCCGGCGCGCCCACAGCATTTGCTGACCGAAACGGGGATTGGGTATCGGTTTATGCTTTAAACGAAGAAGGCGCCTGTCGGCGCCTTCTTTATATAACATCGCGAACTTTACGCGTTTTTCAGCACTTCGCTGACAATCTCTACCGCTTCTTTCTCAATCAGCTTACGGTGTTCCGCGCCGAGGAAGCTTTCACAATAGATTTTGTACGCATCTTCTGTGCCGGAAGGACGCGCCGCAAACCAGCCATTTTTGGTCATCACTTTCAGACCGCCGATGGACGCGCCGTTACCTGGCGCTGCCGTCAGACGCGCGGTAATTGGGTCACCCGCCAGCGTGTCAGCGCTCACCATTTCTGGAGAGAGCTTAGACAACGCGGCTTTCTGTGCGGAAGTGGCCGATGCTTGCAGGCGGTTGTAGCTCGGTGCGCCGAAGCGCGCGGCCAGTTCGTCATAATGCTGCTGCGGGTTCTTGCCCGTAACAGCCGTAATTTCAGCCGCCAGCAGACACATGATGATCCCGTCTTTATCGGTGGACCACGGCGTGCCGTCGAAACGCAGGAATGAAGCACCCGCACTCTCTTCACCGCCGAAACCAAAGCTGCCGTCAAACAGACCATCAACAAACCATTTAAAGCCCACTGGCACTTCCACCAGCTTACGGCCTAAATCCTCAACCACGCGATCAATCATCGCGGAAGACACCAGGGTTTTACCCACGGCAACATCTTTGCCCCACTGCGGGCGATGCTGGAACAGGTAGTTGATTGCCACAGCCAGATAATGGTTCGGGTTCATCAGCCCGGCAGGGGTGACGATACCGTGACGATCATAATCCGGGTCATTGGCGAACGCCAGATCAAATTTGTCACGCAGTGCCAGCAGGCCCGCCATCGCACACTCTGAGGAGCAGTCCATACGGATCGCGCCGTCTTTGTCGAGGTGCATAAAGCGGAACGTCTGATCGACATGATCGTTCACGATGGTCAGATCGAGTTTGTAGAATTCTGCGATACGCTTCCAGTATTCGATCCCGGAGCCGCCCAACGGATCGACACCCAGTTTCAGGCCCGCTTTCTGAATAGCTTTGATATCGACGATATCCGCCAGCCCTTCAATGAACGGCTGAACCAGATCCTGTTCTTTAATATGACCGGACGCATAAGCCGCATCCAGTGACAGACGTTTCACACCTTTCAGGCCATCGGCCAACAGTGCGTTAGCACGATCTTCAACCACTTTGGTGACATTGGTATCAGCCGGGCCGCCGTTTGGCGGATTGTATTTGATACCGCCATCGTCCGGCGGGTTGTGCGAAGGCGTGATGACGATACCATCAGCCTGCGCGCCACCTTTTTTGTTGTGAACGAGGATGGCGTTAGAGATAGCAGGCGTTGGCGTGTAGCCATTATCTTGCTGCACAATCACATCCACACCGTTGGCGGCCAGCACTTCCAGCACGGAAATGATCGCCGGTTCAGACAGTGCGTGGGTATCCTTACCGACGTAGCACGGTCCGGTGACGCCATTTTTTGCACGTTCTTCCGCAATCGCCTGCGCTATCGCCAGGATGTGCGGTTCATTGAAGCTATGACGAGCGGCGCTGCCACGGTGACCAGACGTCCCGAATTTTACCGCATGTTCTGCGTTACCCACTTCGGGCTTCAGCACGTAGTACTGAGAAGTCAGTTGAGCGACGTTGATCAAATCACTCTGTTGTGCAGGCTGACCTGCACGATTATGAGTTGCCATTGCCTCGTCCTTCTTATGCAAGGGTTAGATAGTGCCGCAAACCTTTTCAATTAATTCCGCGGGGAACTGCATTGATTGCATGATGTGTTCCACCATGCTGCATTTACGACCGGTATTGGTATTGGTGATCACCCAGTACGGGGTCTCTGGCACTTGCTTAGGCTTGGTCTGATTGCCGTTTTTCAGCAGCGTCGCTTCATCAGAGGCAAAGTAGACGCGCGTACGGCCATGCAATGACTCAGTGGCTGCAGCAAATGCTTTGTTGTCTAAGGAGTACAGTGTAGTCAGCACCAGCAGGAAACGATTGACCGCTTTGTTCTGCTCGGCGTATTCGTCAGAAAGCAGCAGCTCACGCACCGCGCGGACGTTGTCTTTCGGCGAGGCAACCTTTTTAACCGCTGCGGCCACAGGTGCTGGCGCAAGGGTCTCTTTGGCTACCGCTACGGCTGCTGCCGTTTGCGATGCGGCGGAGAATTTCAGCATGCGCCGCAAAATGTCGGATGCGCTCTCGCCAATGTGCTTAGTGTGGCTGGCAATAAAGCCGTAGAGTTCGTCATCAACTTCGATCGTTTTCATCTTAATCCAGTGAGATATCTTTTCTGAATACAAGTCGTTGGGATTATAAGGACAAAACCCAACAGCGGATAGCGTGTCGGCAAAAACTCAGACGACTACTGAGTGTTGCAGCCGGGCGGCAGAATGTTCAACATGATACCCTAACCCGACGTAGCGAAAAAAAGAACTTTGCCATGAAATTACATAGCCGAGCGCAAACTGCACAAAACCTGCACACTAATTCTCCCATTGTCCTGGTTCATGGCCTTTTTGGTAGCCTGGATAATCTCGGGATCCTCGCCCGTGATTTGGTCATCGACCACGATATCCTGCAAGTAGACATGCGTAACCACGGACTTTCCCCCCGTGACCCGGAAATGACCTATGCGGCGATGGCCCAGGATCTGCTCGATACGCTCGATGCCAATGGTATTGAACAAGCCACTTTGATTGGCCATTCGATGGGCGGCAAAGCCGTGATGGCCTTTACCGCTCTTGCCCCTGAACGCGTGGGTAAACTGGTGGCGATTGATATCGCGCCCGTGGATTATCACGTTCGTCGGCATGATGAGATTTTTACTGCCATCAACGCCGTGACCGATGCTGGCGTGACTCGTCGTTCTGAGGCCGCTGAGGTGATGCGTCAGCATCTTAAAGAAGAAGGCGTGATTCAGTTTCTGCTGAAATCGTTCGTCGACGGCGAGTGGCGCTTCAACGTGCCGGTACTTTGGGATCAATATTCTCATATTGTTGGCTGGGAAGCTGTTCCCGCCTGGGACCACCCTGCCCTGTTTATTGCAGGCGGCAACTCGCCTTATGTCACCGCTGAGTATCGCGACACCTTGCTGGCGCAGTTTCCTCAGGCACGTGCGCACGTTATCGCCGGAGCCGGACATTGGGTTCATGCAGAAAAACCTGATGCCGTTTTGCGCGCAATTCGTCGCTATCTGGCGGAATGATTAAATTCCGAGCAAGCAAGCGCCATTGTGGCTCCCGGCGTTGGCGTGTGGGTTTTCCCTGATGTATGATTGCGCGCTATCAACGCCGGGCCTGTCGCCCGGCGGCTTGTTTTCCCCGAAGTCACTCTGATCATGGCAAAAGAACAAACGGACCGAACGACATTAGATTTGTTCGCGAATGAGCGTCGCCCGGGAAGGCCGAAAACCAATCCGCTCACGCGCGACGAACAATTACGCGTTAATAAGCGTAATCAGCTCAAACGCGACAAAAGCAAAGGTCTCAAACGCGTTGAGCTAAAGCTCAATAATGATGCCGTTGATGCGCTCAATGAATTGGCGGATGCCAGAAATATGAGCCGCAGCGAGCTTATCGAAGAGATGCTGATGCAACAACTGGCTGCATTACACGGCCAGGAATTTGTCTGAAAATACGACAAAAACTCATTTTGATTTAGCAGTGAGTGCAGTACGGCGCGATTGCTGTTCCCGCACACTTATTCGCCTGCTATTATTGCCTTTATCTGTGGGCAACAATCCACCACCATTTCATTACGTTTCAAGAGGTTATTTTACTCATGGCAATCACAGGTATTTTTTTCGGCAGCGACACCGGCAACACCGAAAATATCGCGAAGATGATCCAGAAGCAGCTTGGCAAAGATGTGGCCGAGGTGCATGACATTGCCAAAAGCAGTAAAGAAGATCTCGAAGGTTTCGATATTTTGCTGCTGGGTATCCCAACCTGGTATTACGGTGAAGCACAGTGTGACTGGGACGACTTCTTCCCGACGCTGGAAGAGGTAGACTTCAACGGTAAACTGGTTGCGCTGTTCGGTTGTGGCGATCAGGAAGATTACGCAGAATATTTCTGTGATGCGCTGGGTACGATCCGCGACATTATCGAGCCACGCGGCGCAACTATCGTCGGTCACTGGCCGACTGCGGGCTACCATTTTGAGGCCTCTAAAGGTCTGGCTGATGACGACCATTTCGTCGGTCTGGCGATCGATGAAGACCGTCAACCTGAGCTGACCGCTGAGCGTGTTAATAAATGGGTGAAACAAATCTCCGAAGAGTTACACCTCGAAGAGATCAAAAACGCCTGATGATTTGGCGGCGCAGCGCTTATGTTGCGCCGTATCAGCGATAGATTGCGTAAAATTAATAGATATAAGCAATTAAATTAATCGCTACAAATTTTTAACTTTTGCGTACATGCCTGTACAATGTCTGCTGTTTTGACGAGGTCGGATGTTTCGCTTTGCAGATGATGCCTCGTTTCTGAAAAGCATACTTTGCTCAGGGATTGCGGTTTTCATTTAGACAGGGCAGTTCTATAATGAGACGCATTATCCTGAATTCATTCTTAGTAATACTTCCAAACGGAAGTGTATCGCCTAGCAACAGGACTGATTCCGCATGACTGACAACAATATCGCATTAAAGAAAGCAGGCCTGAAAGTCACGCTTCCTCGTTTGAAAATTCTGGAAGTGCTTCAGGGGCCTGACAATCATCATGTCAGTGCGGAAGACCTTTATAAACGCCTCATTGATATGGGCGAAGAAATTGGTCTGGCAACGGTGTATCGCGTTCTGAACCAGTTCGACGATGCCGGCATTGTCACCCGCCACAACTTCGAAGGCGGTAAATCTGTTTTCGAACTGACCCAACAGCATCACCACGATCACCTGATATGCCTCGACTGCGGTAAAGTTATCGAGTTCAGTGATGAGTCCATCGAATCGCGTCAGCGCGAAATCGCCACCAAACATGGCATTCGTCTGACCAACCACAGTCTTTATCTTTACGGCCACTGCGCAGAAGGCGATTGCCGCGAAGACGAACATGCGCACGACGCCGCTGGTAAGTAATCAGCTGCTGTAGGGCGCAAAAGTAAAAGCCAACCTCTCGGTTGGCTTTTTTATTGGCATTTTTGGCATAACGTTTGGCAATAACAGTCGCCGCTTAACGAGGGTTACGGCTGGGTGGTATTGTTACTACGAATTTCTTTCCAGATTTTATCGCAACGGGCTTTCACCGCCTGATCGTTCCCGGTACGCGTGGCCTGGATACATTGCTGGTAATCCAGCGTGCGCACGCTCTCCTGATCGGCAAACTGCTGGTGGTTTTTATCCTTCTTAAGCTCATCCAATACCGTCTGGCATGCCTGGATTTTGTCCGGATTGCCTTCGGCAGTGTTAATGCAGGCGCTATAAGCATCTTTCAGCTTAGTGTCTTCCTTTGGTGCCGGTGGTTGCGCGCACGCCACCAGTCCGGATGCCATGATGGCAATGAGAATTAATTTTTTCATACGACAACCTCGTTGTTTCGCGGCAGGCATGACCCTGCCGCGTCGCTTATCAGAAGATGGTGAACGGTGCGATAACGATGAACTTCACGTCACGCTCGTCCTGGAACATGTTGCCGTAACCACCGCCCCAGCTTGGGTTTTCTGAATGGTTGTCGTATTGCGTGAAGTGCAGTTTGAACAACGTGCCTTTCGCACGGCCTTCCTGAACGGTGTACAGCGCATCGAGGCTGTATGAAGATTCTTTGATTTTGTTCGAGGCGTTGTCTTCACGCTGACCTGCGGCGTTGATGTACCAGTCTGCCGGTTTTGCATCCCAACCGTAGACATAAGATGCACCCACTGCCCAGCCCGGCAGATTCCAGTTTTTCAGGTCATACATTGCGCCGAGGAACACCGCTTTTTCGCCGTTGGCGTTGAAGTCTGATCGATTATCCCACCAGATATCCAGACGACCATTGGAAGAGGCGTAGGTTGGCGTCATACGCTGCAGGAAGTAGCCCTGCTGGCCTTCCGCTCTTACCCATGTGCCTTCCAGTCGCAGGTCAACAACATCGGCCACTTTATAGCCGAAGGTCAACGCCTGTAACCACGCGGTACCATCGTAAATATCGTTGATGGTATTTTTATCTACGGTGTCACGCGCGCCATAGAACTGGTAGCTGGTAGAGAGTGGCGTACCGGCCACATCAAATTTGTAGCTGGCTTTGGCGAAATACTGATCCATAAAGCCTTCTGCCTGACCGAATGCCGCTTCCAGCACCAGATCATTTTTAAAGTCATATTTGGCACCGAGAGAGTGCAAATAATCGACTTTGGTTTTCTTGTCGTTCTGATAGAAATTATCGGTTTCAAGATGCCATGGCGCTTTATACTCGTTGGTCCACATGTACGAGAAGCTCAATGCACCAGAATCGCCATAATCAAAGTTTGCCCCGGCTTCGGCGCCCTGGTAAGTACCCGGCATAAAGCTCCAGTGCGGTGCTAACAGAGTTTGCCCGGTTGGCTGAATATAACCCGCACGCGCCCAGGTAGGCCCGAGTTTGAATTTCGCCGCAGCTTTATAAAGGCTAATCCCACTCTTATCGCCTGAGTAGTCTTCGTCGTAGCCTTTATTGATGGAGGAGAACGCAATTTCGTTTGGATGCCCGCTTTCTGCGGATTCCGCCATTTCAATCGCGGTAAACGCAGCGATATCAAGGCCGATAAAATCAGCGGCATAACCAGACTGGAAGTCGAGGTTGGCGTTCCAGGTGGAGTGTGAAAGGTTAGTTTTGTATTTGTCGCCGTCGGTCACGTCTTTACGGTCACGCTCACGCTGCCAGTAATAGATGCCGCCGGTTAAGGTTGAATCGTCTACGAATCCTGCTGCGCTGGCTTGCGGAACTGCAATCCAACCCGACATTGCGGTGACCCCGGCAATAGCCAGCGCCAGCGTACTACGTTTGCCACTGAACGTACGCATGTGTATATCCTCTTTGACTTTTAAAAACGCCGTCGCAATCACGACAAGCGATAAAAAATAAGTACTGCAAATAAAGTAGCGAGGCAGAATAGTCCTAACGCTATGCAGACAGACTATTTTTCGCGACGCGAATTATCAATCCCTTTTGAGCACAAAAACGCAAGAGTATGACAGGGAGCACATATTTGATTGCGTTTTGTTACAAAGATGAGATTTGGCACGGTACTACGGGAGCCGCTAACAGCAGGGGTTATTCAGAAAACAGAGGGAGTACGACGCTTAAGAATGTAACAAGCAGCCGCTTTGTTACAAAGAAGGGAATGATATTATTTCGCATCACGAAAATGACATAAAAAAAGCGCCGCACGAGGCGACGCTTCTCTGATTAATGACGAAGAGGAATTACTCGCCCACTTTCGCCCAGGTATCACGCAGGCCAACGGTGCGGTTAAATACCAGCTTCTCAGCGGTGGTATAACGGCTGTCGAGGCAGAAGTAACCCTCACGCTCGAACTGGTGCGCTTTGCCCGTTTCTGCGGCTTTCAGCGAAGGCTCAGCATAACCCTGCTTGATAACCAGAGAATCCTGGTTAATCACGGAGAGGAAATCCTCTGCCGCACCTGGATTCGCTACGCTGAACAGACGATCGTACAGACGAATCTCAACCGGCAGCGCGTGTTGTGCGCTCACCCAGTGGATCACGCCTTTCACTTTACGACCATCGGCCGGATCTTTGCTCAGCGTGTCTGCATCGTAAGAACAGAAGATGGTGGTGATATTCCCTTCGGCATCTTTCTCAACGCGCTCCGCTTTGATCACGTAAGCGTTACGCAGACGTACTTCTTTGCCCATGACCAGACGCTTGTACTGCTTGTTCGCTTCTTCACGGAAATCAGCACGATCGATCCAGATCTCACCACTGAACGGCACTTCACGGCTACCCATTTCTGGTTTGCTCGGATGGTTCGGCATGGTGACGATTTCGCTTTCACCCTGCGGATAGTTTTCGATAACCAGTTTAACCGGGTCGATAACCGCCATCGCACGTGGGGCGTTTTCGTTCAGATCTTCACGAATACAGGATTCCAGTGAAGCCATCTCGATGGTGTTGTCCTGTTTGGTCACACCAATGCGTTTGCAGAACTCACGGATGGACGCCGAAGTATAACCACGACGACGCAGACCGGAGATGGTCGGCATACGCGGGTCGTCCCAGCCTTCCACATGTTTGTCAGTGACAAGTAGGTTCAGCTTACGCTTGGACATCACGGTGTATTCCAGATTCAGACGAGAGAACTCGTACTGACGCGGATGAACCGGGATGGAAATGTTGTCCAGCACCCAGTCGTAAAGACGACGGTTGTCCTGGAATTCCAGCGTACACAGTGAATGCGTAATGCCTTCCAGCGCATCGCTGATGCAATGCGTGAAGTCATACATCGGATAGATGCACCACTTGTTGCCAGTCTGGTGGTGATCGGCAAATTTAATGCGATACAGCACCGGATCGCGCATTACGATGAACGGTGAAGCCATGTCAATTTTGGCACGCAGACAGGCTTTGCCTTCTTCGAAGCCACCGGCACGCATTTTTTCAAACAGCGCCAGGTTCTCTTCCACGCTGCGATCGCGGTATGGGCTGTTTTTGCCCGGCGCGGTCAGCGAGCCGCGGTATTCGCGGATTTCGTCGATGGAAAGCTCGTCTACATACGCCAGACCTTTGTTGATCAGTTCAATAGCGTACTGATGCAACTTATCGAAGTAATCAGAGGAATAGCAGATGTCACCAGACCAGTGAAAACCTAACCACTCGACGTCATGTTTGATTGACTCAACGTATTCGATGTCTTCTTTCACCGGGTTAGTGTCATCGAAACGGAGGTTGCATTGACCCTGATAATCCTGGGCGATGCCAAAGTTCAGACAGATAGATTTCGCATGACCGATATGCAAATAACCGTTCGGCTCAGGCGGAAAACGGGTATGAACGGTCGTGTGCTTACCACTGGCCAGATCTTCATCGATAATCTGGCGAATAAAGTTAGTCGGGCGGACTTCTGCCTCACTCATCGCGGGTTCCTCAAGGCGTAAACAACATATAGCGGCGTATGATCTTATAAGCCGGGTGCGGAGACAACCCTTACTTACAGAAAAAGAATGGTTAACGAAGAATATGGGGACGGTTTCGGTCATAAAAAAGCGGCGGAGGAAGATCCCCCGCCGCTAAGGCACATAAGATTTACTCAGGAACGATTACTTGCCTTTAATCTCATACAGTGGCGTAACGCCTGCAACTACGGAGCCCTGCGCCTTGATAACCAGGCCGCTAAAGTCGTCGATGTTGCTGCACACCACTGGACTAATCATCGAGCGTGCATTGGCGTTCAGGAACTCCAGATCCATTTCCAGAACTGGCTGACCTGCTACCACTTCCGCACCCTCTTCTACCAGACGCGTGAAGCCCTGGCCGTTCAGTGCAACGGTATCGATACCCATATGGACAACGATTTCCGCGCCTTTTTCGGTTTCGAGGCAGAACGCATGGTTGGTGTTGAAGATTTTAACGATAGTACCGGCGGCTGGAGAAACTACGGTTTTATCCGTTGGTTTTACCGCTACGCCGTCGCCTACTGCTTTGCTGGCGAACGCTTCGTCAGGTACCTGGTCCAGCGCGACAACATCACCGGTCACTGGAGAAACCAGCGCTGCGATGGTGACTCCATTTGGCACAGCCTGCGGTTTTGCCGTTGCTGGAGCCACTGCTGCCGCCGGGGCGACGTCTGAGGCTGCAACGTGACCAGTGGTTTTCATCGCGTTAGCGATTTTTTCTGCCACGAAACCGACAATAATCTGCACGCTGGTTTTGTTCAGACGAATCACACCGGATGCACCCAGGCGTTTCGCCAGTGCTTCGTTAACCAGTGAAGAGTCTTTCACGTTCAGACGCAGACGGGTGATGCACGCATCAATACCGGTCAGGTTGTCAGAACCGCCTACCGCTGCGATGTACTGACGAGCCAGTTCGGAAGCATCCTGCTCTTTATCAGAGCTCAGATTCACGTCCTGACCATCGGCTTCGCTACCGGCAACCGCCAGTTCACGACCCGGAGTCATCAGGTTGAATTTGAGGATAGTGAAACGGAATACCACGTAGTAAATAGCGAAGAACACCAGACCCTGAGGGATCAGCATGTACCAATGCGTTGCCAGTGGGTTACGTACCCATAACATCATATCCACCAGACCGGCGCTGAAGCCGAAACCGGAAATCCAATGCATGTTAGCTGCAATGAACACAGAGAGACCGGTCAACACTGCGTGGATGAAATACAGAACCGGTGCCACGAACATGAAGGAGAATTCCAGCGGTTCGGTAATACCGGTGAAGAAGGCCGCGAACGCGCCCGCCATCATGATACCCAGCACTTTGGCTTTGTTTTCTGGACGCGCACAGTGGTAAATCGCCAGTGCTGCACCCGGCAGACCGAACATCATGATCGGGAAGAAGCCCGCCTGATAACGACCGGTGATACCAATTTCTGCCTTGCCTGCTGCGATAGACTGCGCGCCGCCGAGGAAGTTAGGAATATCGTTGATACCGGCAACGTCAAACCAGAACACGGAGTTCAGCGCGTGATGCAGACCGACTGGGATCAGCAAACGGTTGAAGAAGGCATAGATACCTGCGCCCGCAGAACCGAGTTTCTGGATGTGCTCACCGAAGTTCACCAGCGCATCGAAGATAACCGGCCAGATGTACATCAGGATGAAGGCCACAACGATCATTAAGAACGACGTGAGGATTGGCACCAGACGACGACCGCTGAAGAAGGACAGCGCTTTTGGTAGCTCAACGCCGCTGAAACGGTTGTACAGTTCAGCGGAGATGATACCGACGAGGATACCGACAAACTGGTTTTCGATTTTACCAAACGCAGCCGGAACCTGCTCTAATGGGATCTTTTGGATCATTGCCACCGCTGCCGGAGAGCAGAGCGTGGTTAACACGAGGAAACCGACAAAGCCGGTCAGCGCGGCTGCGCCGTCTTTATCTTTAGACATGCCATAAGCCACACCGATCGCAAACAGCACGGACATGTGGTCGATGATGGCAGAGCCTGATTTAATCAATAGTGCAGCCAGAGCGTTATCACCGCCCCAACTCACCGGGTCAATCCAGTAGCCGATACCCATCAGAATGGCTGCGGCTGGCAGTGTGGCCACTGGCACCATCAGTGCGCGGCCCACTTTTTGCAAATAACCTAGAATACTCACTTTAACTCCCCCTATGAGACCCCGAATCGACTTATTTAAAGCCGTTTTTTTATAGTGTGACTATCTTAAAAGCACAGCGACATATCACTCGCAAGCAGAGTGTGTGAGAAATTAATTCGCCTCGCAAATTAAAAGCACCTTTTTTGTGACTTTTATCACCAAATATTGCCTTCCCTCCCTCTTCCGACTGGCTAACAGCGAAAACTTATTTTATCATTCGAAAAATCAGGACGGATTGCCGCCTCTCGCGCCAAACCAGGTTACGCTTAACAGAGATTGGGCGCCAATCCGCCAACGTTTATATTAACTATTGAGGTGAACAATGAGACTGATTCCCCTGGCAACAGCAGAACAGGTAGGCAAATGGGCCGCTCGTCATATCGTCAACCGCATCAATGCGTTTAAACCTACTGCGGACCGTCCGTTCGTTTTGGGTCTGCCAACTGGCGGCACGCCACTGACTGCCTATAAAGCTCTGGTTGAAATGCACAAATCGGGCCAGGTTAGCTTCAAACATGTTGTCACCTTCAACATGGACGAATATGTCGGTCTGGCAAAAGAGCATCCGGAAAGCTACCACAGCTTTATGCACCGCAACTTCTTTGATCACGTTGATATTCCTGCTGAAAATATTAACCTGCTGGATGGCAACGCGCCAGATATCGATGCAGAATGCCGTCAGTACGAAGAAAAAATCCGCTCTTACGGTAAAATCAACCTGTTCATGGGCGGCGTGGGTAACGATGGCCACATCGCGTTCAACGAACCGGCTTCCTCTCTCTCTTCCCGTACCCGTATTAAAACCCTGACCCATGACACTCGCGTGGCGAACTCCCGTTTCTTCGACGGCGACGTGACTCAGGTTCCTAAATACGCACTGACCGTGGGTGTGGGTACGCTGCTGGATGCAGAAGAAGTGATGATTCTTGTGCTGGGCCATCAGAAGGCACAGGCTCTGCAGGCTGCCGTTGAAGGTAACGTCAACCACATGTGGACCATCAGCTGTCTGCAACTTCACCCGAAAGCGGTGATGGTATGCGACGAGCCGTCCACCATGGAACTGAAAGTGAAGACGCTGAAGTACTTCAACGAATTAGAAGCCGAAAATATTAAAGGCCTGTAAGACAATCATTGTCTCGTAATGCGTTGCGGGACAAACCATTTTCAGTTTACACAAATCATTCACGCTGCATCGCGACGGCAACTGAGTGAATCCCGGGGAGCTTACTTGAGTAAGTGACCCGGGTGAAGGAAGGCAGCCAACAAAGAGGCAGCTTGAAGGATGATGTGTAAAGACCGGGGGTCGTATGTATGCATTAACCCAAGGCCGAATTTATACCGGCCACGAAATTCTGGATGACCATGCGATTGTTATCGCCAATGGCCTGATTGAACGTATCTGTCCACAGGCCGATTTGCCGTCCGGGATTGAGCAACGCTCGTTAAATGGCGCTATCCTCGCTCCCGGTTTTATTGACGTCCAGCTGAACGGCTGCGGCGGCGTACAGTTCAACGACAGCCCCGATGCGGTCACCGTTGAAACGCTGGAAATCATGCAGAAGGCCAATGAGCGCTCTGGCTGCACCAGCTATCTGCCAACGCTGATTACCTCAAGCGACGAATTAATGAAGCAAGGTATACACGTGATGCGTGAATACCTGGCGAAGTACCCGAATCAAGCCCTCGGCCTGCATCTTGAAGGCCCGTGGCTGAATATGGTGAAGAAAGGCACCCACAACCCGGATTTCGTGCGTAAGCCAGACCACGAACTGGTCGATTTCCTCTGTGCTAATGCCGATGTCATCACCAAAGTCACGCTGGCCCCGGAAATGGTGCCTGCGGAAGTGATCACTCGTCTGGTTAATGCTGGCATTGTGGTGTCTGCGGGTCATTCCAACGCCACGCTGAAAGAAGCCAAAGTCGGCTTCCGCGCCGGGATTACTTTCGCTACGCACCTTTATAACGCGATGCCGTACATCACCGGACGTGAGCCGGGCCTGGCGGGTGCGATTTTCGATGAAGCTGATGTCTATTGCGGCATTATCGTTGACGGTTTGCACGTCGATTACGCCAACGTCCGTAACGCTAAACGCCTGAAAGGCGACAAGCTGTGCCTCGTAACTGATGCAACGGCTCCGGCAGGTGCTGAGATTGAAGAGTTCATTTTTGCTGGTAAAACAATATACTACCGGGATGGACTGTGCGTTGATGAGAACGGCACCTTAAGCGGTTCGGCATTGACCATGATCGAAGGCGTGCGTAACCTGGTAGAACATTGCGGGTTAGCACTGGATGAAGTGCTGCGTATGGCAACACTTTACCCGGCCCGTGCTATCGGCGTTGATAAACAGCTGGGCAGCATTGCACCAGGCATGGTGGCAAACCTGACGGCGTTCACCCGCGATTATAAAATCACCAAGACCATCGTTAATGGCAACGAGGTCGTTAACTTGAGTAAGTAAAGAATGACATCAGGCGGACAAGCTCAAATTGGTAATGTTGACCTCGTAAAACAGCTTAACAGCGCGGCTGTTTACCGCCTGATTGATCAGCACGGGCCTATTTCGCGCATTCAGATTGCCGAACAGAGCCAGCTTGCTCCTGCCAGCGTGACCAAAATCACGCGCCAATTAATTGAACGCGGCCTGATCAAAGAAGTCGATCAGCAAGCCTCCACCGGGGGCCGCCGCGCTATTTCTATTGTCACCGAAACCCGCAATTTTCACGCCATCGGCGTGCGTCTTGGCCGACACGACACCACGCTCACACTGTACGACCTGAGCACAAAAGTCATCGCCGAAGAGCATTACCCGCTGCCGCAACGCACTCAGGAAACCCTGGAACATGCGCTGCTCAACACCATCGCCATTTTTATGGAGAGCTGTCAGCGTAAGATCCGTGAATTGATTGCGATCTCGGTGATCCTGCCCGGCCTTGTCGATCCCGAAAGCGGTGTGATCCGCTATATGCCACATATTCCGGTGGAAAACTGGGGATTAGTCGGCGCGCTGGAAAAACGTTTCAACGTCACCTGCTTTGTCGGTCACGATATTCGCAGTCTGGCGCTCGCCGAGCACTACTTCGGTGCAACTCAGGACTGTGAAGACTCCATTCTGGTGCGAGTCCACCGCGGAACGGGGGCCGGGATTATCTCCAATGGCCGCATTTTTATTGGTCGTAACGGCAACGTAGGTGAAATCGGGCATATTCAGGTCGATCCGCTGGGTGAACGTTGCCACTGCGGTAACTTTGGCTGTCTGGAAACTGTCGCCGCGAA
The DNA here is from genome assembly GCF_036271055.1 of Scandinavium sp. Classification (GTDB taxonomy): domain Bacteria; phylum Pseudomonadota; class Gammaproteobacteria; order Enterobacterales; family Enterobacteriaceae; genus Scandinavium. Next base: position 349,846 of record NZ_DATBBJ010000059.1, read on the forward strand.
TGCCGCCATCGAACAGCGCGTACGCCAGCTGCTGGAAAAAGGCTACCAGAGCAAAGTCACGCTGGAAGAATGCAACATCAAAGCTATTTGCAAAGCGGCCAATAAAGGCGATGCGCTGGCGAGCGAAGTGATTGAACAGGTGGGTCGCCATCTCGGTAAAACCATCGCCATCGCCATCAACTTGTTTAATCCGCAGAAAGTGGTGATCGCGGGTGAAATTACCGAAGCCGAGAAAGTGTTGTTGCCCGCAATTGAAGGCTGCATCAATACTCAGGCACTGAAAGCGTTCCGCCAAAATCTGCCCGTAGTACGTTCCGCACTGGATCATCGCTCTGCCATCGGCGCGTTTGCCCTCGTTAAACGCTCCATGCTCAACGGCTTATTGCTCCAGCATCTGCTGGAAGGTTAACGCCCCTCTCCTCCTCCCGCGCCCACAGGCAGACGGGAGGATAATGTGTATAATTACGCCTTTCTTAAATACGACGTCGGACAGTCCATGACCCTTCAGAACATCATTTGTGATATTGACGGCGTGCTGATGCACGACAACGTAGCGGTGCCCGGTGCGGCAGCGTTTTTAAACCGAGTGCTCGAAAAAGGCATGCCGTTGGTACTGCTGACCAACTATCCTTCGCAGACCGGCCAGGATCTGGCTAACCGCTTCGCCACTGCCGGTGTCGACGTACCCGATAGCGTGTTTTACACCTCCGCAATGGCGACCGCCGATTTTCTGCGTCGTCAGGAAGGCAAAAAAGCCTATGTCGTGGGTGAAGGCGCGCTGATCCATGAATTATATAAAGCCGGATTTACCATTACCGATGTAAATCCTGATTTCGTGATCGTCGGTGAAACCCGCTCCTTTAACTGGGAAATGATGCACAAAGCCGCTTTCTTTGTGGCCAATGGCGCACGCTTTATCGCAACCAATCCGGACACCCACGGTCGTGGTTTTTATCCTGCATGTGGCGCGCTTTGCGCCGGTATCGAAAAAATCTCGGGTCGCAAACCTTTTGTGGTGGGGAAACCGAGTCCGTGGATCATCCGCGCCGCATTGAACAAAATGCAGGCCCATTCCGAGCAGACGGTGATCGTGGGTGATAATCTGCGCACCGATATTCTGGCCGGTTTTCAGGCCGGACTTGAAACGATACTTGTGCTTTCCGGTGTTTCGACGATGGATGACATTGACGATATGCCCTTCCGACCATCGTGGATTTACCCGTCAGTCGCCGAAATCGACGTTATCTGAGTCAAAACCACGTCCTCTGGCGTGGTTTTTCATTTTCGCTCCTGTAAAGCGAGAGTCAATCTAATAAAAAACGAAATAAATTACACAATCATCAATAATGACGTTCCAAATCTACGTGTTTTTCACTATTCACTAATCCCCATTGCACTTTTTGCTTTCATCACCGTAATTCCCTTGCGTAGTGACCCGCTTTACGGCATTTTTTAATGCATGCAACGCCACAACAACACGCAACAGAATTAACGGAGAAGTCGCTATGTGTTCTATTTTCGGTGTACTGGATATCAAAACGGACGCGGTTGAACTGCGTAAAAGAGCGCTCGAGCTGTCTCGTCTGATGCGCCATCGCGGGCCAGACTGGTCCGGCGTTTACGCCAGTGATAAAGCCATTCTCTGCCATGAACGTCTGTCGATTGTCGACGTCAATGCAGGCGCCCAGCCGCTGTACAACGAAAAGAAAACCCATGCGCTGGCCGTAAACGGTGAAATCTATAACCATCAGGAACTGCGCGCAGAATATGGCGATCGCTATCACTTCCAGACCGGCTCCGACTGCGAAGTCATTCTCGCGCTGTATCAGGAAAAAGGTCCGGAGTTCCTCGACGATCTGCAAGGTATGTTTGCGTTTGTGCTTTACGACAGTGAAAAAGATGCGTACCTGATTGGTCGTGATCACATCGGTATCATCCCGCTGTATATGGGCCATGACGAACACGGCAACCTGTATGTGGCTTCCGAAATGAAGGCGCTTGTACCTGTGTGCCGCACTATCAAAGAATTCCCGGCAGGCAGTTACCTGTGGAGTAAAGACGGCGAAATTCGTCCTTATTATCAGCGCGACTGGTTCGATTACGATGCAGTCAAAGACAACGTGACGGACAAAAACGAACTGCGCCAGGCGCTGGAAGATTCCGTAAAAAGCCACCTGATGTCTGACGTGCCTTACGGCGTGCTGTTGTCGGGCGGTCTCGATTCCTCCGTGATTTCCGCTATCACCAAGAAATATGCCGCCCGCCGTGTGGAAGATCAGGAACGTTCAGAAGCCTGGTGGCCACAGCTGCACTCTTTCGCCGTGGGCCTCGACGGTTCCCCGGATCTGAAAGCAGCGCAGGAAGTGGCTAACCATTTAGGGACTGTGCACCATGAAATTCACTTCACCGTGCAGGAAGGTCTGGATGCTATCCGCGACGTGATTTATCACATCGAAACGTACGATGTGACGACCATTCGTGCTTCTACACCGATGTACCTGATGTCGCGAAAAATCAAAGCGATGGGCATCAAAATGGTGCTTTCAGGCGAAGGTTCTGACGAAGTGTTTGGCGGATATTTGTACTTCCACAAAGCGCCAAACGCGAAAGAGCTGCACGAAGAAACCGTGCGTAAACTGCAGGCGTTACATATGTTTGACTGTGCTCGCGCTAACAAAGCAATGTCAGCCTGGGGCGTTGAGGCTCGCGTGCCGTTCCTCGACAAGAAATTCCTCGATGTGGCGATGCGCATCAACCCTCAGGACAAAATGTGTGGCAATGGCAAAATGGAAAAACACATTCTGCGCGAATGTTTTGAATCCTATCTGCCAGCAAGCGTCGCATGGCGTCAGAAAGAGCAGTTCTCCGATGGCGTAGGGTACAGCTGGATTGATACCCTGAAAGAAGTGGCCGCGAAGCAAGTCACCGATAAACAACTGGAAACGGCGAGCTTCCGCTTCCCGTACAACACGCCTTCGTCTAAAGAAGCGTATCTGTATCGTGAGATCTTTGAAGAGCTGTTCCCACTGCCAAGCGCGGCTGAATGCGTACCAGGTGGCCCATCCGTTGCCTGTTCTTCCGCAAAAGCAATCGAGTGGGATGAATCCTTCAAATCAATGAACGATCCGTCAGGTCGTGCGGTCGGCGTACACCAGTCTGCCTACAAATAAATCCCCGTTTTCAACGATGGGCCCTTCGGGGCCCATTTGTCGTTTATGGGCCTCCATCGAATTGCGAAAAAGGCGTAAGAATCAATTATTGCCGATTAATTCGCCTCGCTGTTCGCAACCTAACCAAACAGTCACATTCCGGTCCTTTTACTTGAAAAAAAAGTTGACGCTTATTGGCTCAATACGCATAATGCGCCCCGCAACGCCGATAAGGTAGCGCTAAAAAAGTATGGCTACGTAGCTCAGTTGGTTAGAGCACATCACTCATAATGATGGGGTCACAGGTTCGAATCCCGTCGTAGCCACCATCTTTTTTTGCGGGAGTGGCGAAATTGGTAGACGCACCAGATTTAGGTTCTGGCGCCGCAAGGTGTGCGAGTTCAAGTCTCGCCTCCCGCACCATTTCCAAAAAGCGTTGCACGGATGGGGTATCGCCAAGCGGTAAGGCACTGGTTTTTGATACCAGCATTCCCAGGTTCGAATCCTGGTACCCCAGCCACTTTTTCCAGACTAGATGATTTTTATGAGTCATTGGGGTATCGCCAAGCGGTAAGGCACTGGTTTTTGATACCAGCATTCCCTGGTTCGAATCCAGGTACCCCAGCCAGTCTGGCAAATCAAAATTCAGGCTACGTAGCTCAGTTGGTTAGAGCACATCACTCATAATGATGGGGTCACAGGTTCGAATCCCGTCGTAGCCACCAAATTCTTGGGGTGTCGCCAAGCGGTAAGGCACTGGTTTCTGATACCAGCATTCCGGGGTTCGAATCCCTGCACCCCAGCCAATTAGTAAACGATGTAAAAAAGCTGAAAAGAACACCTGATGGGGTGTCGCCAAGCGGTAAGGCACTGGTTTCTGATACCAGCATTCCGGGGTTCGAATCCCTGCACCCCAGCCACTTTTCATCAACATCGTCATGAAATAAAAATTCAGTTGGGGTATCGCCAAGCGGTAAGGCTCTGGTTTCTGATACCAGCATTCCGAGGTTCGAATCCTCGTACCCCAGCCACTTAAAACAAAAAAGCTCGCTTCTGCGGGCTTTTTTGTTTTTGTCGTTTCGATAATATCCCCGACATCTTCTGCCGGGGAATCTGACTACAATCCTAACGCATACTTCAATGCCTGACGTTTCAGGCCCCCCGCTCGCTCAGCGGCCATCAGGCCAATATTACGCAGCATTCTCAGCGGTGCGAGGTCATTGCTGAAACTGGCGTAAAACAGATCCATGCCGGATTGCATCAGGTAATTATCCGCCATTCGGCGCGTCTGATAACGCTTCAACACCGATAAACTCGACCACTCCTCGCCGTGGCTACGTGCATTTGCCAGTACGTCCACCAGCACATCAACATCACGATACCCCAGATTCACGCCCTGCCCGGCCAGCGGATGAATGGTATGCGCCGCATCGCCCACCAACGCGAGGTTTGGCTGAACGTAACGCAGCGCATGGCGGCGAGTCAGTGGAAACGCACCAGCGGCCACAGGTTTAACATTGCCTAAGCGCGATGGGAACGTATTGGCAATCTCTCGTTGAAGTTGATCGAGCGGAAGTGACTGAAGCTGGCGAATACGCGCTGGCGTGTCGTACCACACCAGTGAGGCCCAGTTATCGAACAGCGGTAGAAAGGCGCGCGGCCCGTTTGGCGTAAACTGCTGCCAGGTGCTGTCACCCGGTTCATTTTCGCATTGCACGGTTATTAACATGCAGGACTGAGGATATTGCCATGCATGAACGCCGATCCCGGCCATGTGTCGCACCTGAGAGTTCGCGCCATCGGCCCCCACCGCCAGCTTCGCTTTTAGCTCACTGCCGTCGGTAAAGCCCAGCACATACCCATCACTGCCGTGAAGCAGGGTTTCCAGTGAAGAAGGTACGCACAGGCTGATGTTTTCATGCGCCTCCAGCGCCTGCCACAGGGCAAGCTGCAGCACGTTGTTTTCCACCATGTATCCGAGTTCGGGCAGCTTCAGTTCTGCAGCGTTAAACACCACGTGCGCGTTTTCCCACTCCCAGGTTTCCAGTTGGCGATAACGATGAGTGCGCATGACCTGGATGGCCTCCCAGACGCCCAGGCCGCGTAACAGCCCTACGGAAGACGCACTGATGGCAGAGATCCGCACATCCGGTGGACTCGCTGGATCAAACTCAGGTGGCGTAGTTTGCTCAATCACGGTTACGGTGAAGCCTTGTTGCGCCAGACCCAGTGCCAGCGCGCCGCCGACCATTCCGCCGCCCACGATGGCGACATCTGTATGTTGATTGCTCATGGCTCGTTATCCTTAAACTTCAATTCTGTAAGTTTACCGGATTTTTTTATCCTTTGTGCGCCGGGTCGGTCATACTGGTCACACTCGCTGCAAAGCATTACAATACGCGCCCTGCGTTTCCTGAGCATGAGCTAAGTCGATGACAAAAAAACTCCATATTAAAACCTGGGGCTGTCAGATGAACGAGTACGATTCATCAAAGATGGCCGATCTGCTGGATGCCACCCACGGCTATCAATTGACTGAAAATGCCGAAGAAGCCGATGTGCTGCTACTGAACACCTGTTCAATTCGTGAGAAAGCGCAGGAAAAAGTTTTCCATTTGCTGGGCCGCTGGAAACACATCAAGGCGAAAAGACCGGATGTGATCATTGGCGTCGGCGGCTGTGTTGCGTCGCAAGAAGGCAAACTGATTCGCCAGCGCGCCCACTATGTCGATATTATTTTTGGCCCGCAAACGCTGCACCGCCTGCCTGAAATGATCACCAACATTCGTGGCATGCGCGATCACCGTAAGCCTATTGTCGACGTCAGCTTCCCGGAAATTGAAAAATTTGACCGTCTGCCAGAGCCACGAGCTGACGGCCCAACGGCGTATGTGTCGATCATCGAAGGCTGTAACAAATACTGTACTTACTGCGTGGTGCCTTACACACGTGGTGAAGAAGTCAGCCGTCCGTCTGACGATATCCTGTTCGAAGTCGCCCAGCTTGCGGCGCAGGGTGTGCGCGAAATTCATCTGCTCGGCCAGAACGTAAACGCCTGGCGCGGTGAGAACTACGACGGTAGCACCGGTTGTTTCTCCGAACTGCTGCGTTTGGTGGCGTCCATCGACGGTATCGATCGTCTGCGCTTTACCACCAGCCATCCGATTGAATTCACCGACGACATCATCGACGTCTATCGCGATACGCCGGAGCTGGTGAGCTTCCTGCATCTTCCGGTTCAGTGCGGTTCAGACCGCGTGCTGAACCTGATGGGCCGCACGCACACGACGCTGGAATACAAAGCCATTATCCGCAAACTGCGTGAAGCGCGCCCGGACATTCAAATCAGCTCTGACTTTATCGTCGGCTTCCCGGGTGAAACCAATGAAGACTTCGAGAAGACCATGAAGCTCATTGCCGATGTGAATATGGACGTCAGCTACAGCTTTATCTTCTCTGCGCGTCCGGGTACGCCTGCGGCAGACATGGTCGATGATGTTCCGGAAGAAGACAAAAAGCAGCGCCTGTACATTCTGCAAGAACGCCTAAACCAGCAGGCGATGGCATGGAGTCGCCGTATGGTGGGCACTGTGCAGCGTATTCTGGTCGAAGGGACTTCGCGTAAGAGCGTGATGGAGTTAACCGGACGCACCGAAAATAACCGCGTGGTGAACTTCGAGGGGACGCCAGATATGGTGGGCAAATTCGTCGATGTGGAAATCGTTGACGTTTATACCAACTCTCTGCGCGGCAAACTGGTTCGCACCGAAGCGGAAATGGGGCTTCGCGTGGTGGAATCACCGGAATCCGTTATCGCGCGTACCCGCAAAGAAAACGATCTCGGCGTCGGTTCCTTCCAGCCGTAATTCCAGCGGCCTGTCCCTTCGGGCAGGCCCTTGCATTTCCCCGCCCTGCCCCCAGATCAATTGCAATGCTTGCGCCTTTAAACACTGGCGTGAATAATTTCCTTTGAACAGGTTCAAAAACGCCCGTCGAGGCAATAGGCAAAAGAGGAACAGTTTGAATACAGAAACGCGTGAAATTACCCTGGAGCCGGCAGACAACAACCGCCTGCTGAGCCTCTGCGGCCCGTTTGATGACAACATCAAACATCTGGAGCGACGACTGGGTATCGAAATCAACCGCCGCGATAATTACTTCAAACTCACCGGACGCGCCATCTGCGTTAACGCAGCCGCGGATATCCTGCGCAGCCTGTACGTCGATACGGCCCCAATGCGCGGCCAGACTCAGGATATTGAACCGGAACAGATTCACCTGGCTATCAAAGAAGCCCGCGTGCTGGAACAAAGTGCTGACAGCGTGCCGGACTACGGCAAAGCCATCAACATCAAGACTAAGCGGGGCGTGATTAAACCGCGTACGCCAAATCAGGCCCAATACATCGCCAATATTCTCGACCACGACATCACTTTCGGCGTGGGTCCTGCAGGTACGGGTAAAACCTACCTGGCCGTTGCCGCCGCAGTCGATGCGCTGGAGCGCCAGGAAATTCGCCGTATTCTGCTGACCCGACCGGCGGTGGAGGCTGGTGAAAAATTAGGCTTCCTGCCAGGCGATCTCAGTCAGAAAGTCGATCCGTATCTGCGCCCGCTGTATGACGCACTGTTCGAGATGCTTGGCTTTGAAAAAGTCGAAAAGCTCATTGAACGCAACGTCATTGAAGTTGCGCCACTGGCCTATATGCGCGGACGTACGCTCAACGATGCGTTCATCATTCTCGATGAAAGCCAGAACACCACCATTGAACAAATGAAGATGTTCCTGACGCGTATCGGCTTTAACTCGAAAGCGGTGATCACGGGTGACATTACCCAGATTGACCTGCCGCGTAACCTGAAATCCGGTCTGCGTCATGCCATTGAAGTGTTGGCGGAAGTGGACGAAATCAGCTTCAACTTCTTCCACAGCGAAGACGTGGTGCGCCATCCGGTTGTCGCCCGGATCGTTAACGCGTATGAAGCGTGGGAAGAAGCCGATCAAAAACGTAAAGCCGAGCAGGCCGCCGAGCGCAAACGCGAAGCGCTGGCAACGCAGGAGCATGAGCAAAAATGAGTTCGGTTATTTTAGATTTACAGATAGCGACAGAAAACGAAAACGGCCTGCCGCTGGAAGCGGAGTTTCAGCGTTGGCTGGACGCGACTATTCCGGCGTTCCAGGAAGAGTCAGAAGTGACGATTCGTCTGGTGGATGAAGCCGAAAGCCACGAACTGAACATGACCTATCGTGGCAAAGACAAGTCCACCAATGTGCTCTCTTTCCCGTTTGAAGCGCCGCCGGGCATCGAAATGCCGTTGCTCGGCGACCTGATCATCTGTCGCCAGGTGGTGGAACGCGAAGCTGAAGAACAGGGCAAACCGCTCGAAGCCCACTGGGCGCATATGGTCATCCACGGTAGCTTGCATCTGCTCGGTTACGACCATATTGAAGACGAAGAAGCCGAAGAGATGGAAAGTCTGGAAACAGAGATAATGCTTGCTCTGAACTATGATGATCCGTACATTGCCGAGAAAGAGTAACCAGGGCGGCAGTTAAAAGCCGCCCTGGCATTTTATGCCGTCTGACGCTGAGTTTACGCGCGACGGCGAACATTTATTAACATGAGACCCCACACGACGCCATGAGCGACGACAACTCACACAGTAGCGACACCTTAACCAGCAAAAAGGGATTCTTCTCCCTCTTACTGAGCCAGCTCTTCCACGGCGAACCGAAAAACCGTGATGAACTTCTGGCGCTGATCCGTGATTCCGGGCAAAACGATCTTATCGACGAAGATACGCGTGACATGCTCGAAGGGGTAATGGATATTGCAGACCAACGCGTCCGTGACATCATGATCCCCCGCTCTCAAATGATCACCCTGAAACGTAACCAGACGCTGGACGAATGCCTCGATGTCATTATCGAGTCCGCCCACTCACGTTTCCCGGTGATCAGCGAAGATAAAGATCACATCGAAGGGATTCTGATGGCCAAAGATTTGCTGCCGTTTATGCGCAGCGATTCCGAAGCTTTCAGCATGGATAAAGTGTTACGCCAGGCGGTGGTGGTGCCGGAAAGCAAGCGGGTTGATCGCATGCTGAAAGAGTTCCGTTCCCAGCGCTACCACATGGCGATTGTGATTGACGAATTTGGCGGCGTTTCGGGTCTGGTGACCATCGAAGACATCCTCGAACTTATCGTTGGCGAAATTGAAGACGAATATGATGAAGAAGACGACATCAATTTCCGTCAGTTAAGCCGTCACACCTGGACCGTTCGCGCATTGGCCTCGATTGAAGACTTTAACGATGCGTACGGTACACACTTCAACGATGACGAAGTGGATACCATCGGCGGTCTGGTGATGCAGGCATTCGGTCATCTGCCTGCTCGCGGTGAATCCATTGTCATTGATGGTTACCAGTTCAAAGTTGCGATGGCTGACAGCCGTCGTATCATCCAGGTTCACGTCAAACTTCCGGAAGATGCGCCACAGCCTAATCTGGACGATTAATTTTTAAGGGACGACAACGCTAAATGGCATTTGCCTCTCTCATTCAACGCCAGCGCATTCGTTTGCTGCTGGCGCTTCTTTTCGGTGCCTGCGGAACGCTGGCTTTTTCCCCTTATGATTTCTGGCCTGCGGCGATTGTGTCGCTTGTCGGGTTGCAGGGATTAACGCTTAATCGTCGTCCACTGCAAAGCGCCTGGATTGGCTATTTCTGGGGCCTCGGTCTGTTCGGTTCCGGCATCAACTGGGTTTACGTCAGCATCGCGCAATTTGGCGGTATGCCAGGTCCGGTGAACGTGTTCCTTGTGGTGCTGCTTGCCGCTTACCTTTCGCTGTATACCGGGCTGTTTGCCGGTGTGCTGTCGCGCCTGTGGCCGAAAGCCAACTGGATACGCGTTGCCATTGCCGCGCCTGCCGTCTGGCAACTCACCGAATTCTTGCGCGGATGGGTGTTGACCGGCTTCCCGTGGCTACAGTTTGGCTACAGCCAGATTGACGGCCCGCTGAAAGGCCTGGCTCCGGTGATGGGCGTTGAGACCATCAACTTCCTGCTGATGATCGTCAGTGGTTTACTGGCGCTGGCGCTGGCAACCCGCAACTGGCGACCACTGGTTGTTGCCATAGTGCTGTTCGCCCTGCCCTTCCCGCTACGCTATATCCAGTGGTATCAACTGCTGCCTGCCCGCACCACTCAGGTGTCGCTGGTCCAGGGGAATATCCCACAGTCGCTGAAATGGGACGAGAAAGAGCTGATTAATACGCTGAAAATTTATCTCGATGCCACTGAAAAAGTGATGGGAAAATCTCAACTGATTATCTGGCCAGAATCAGCGATCCCTGATCTCGAAATCAATCAGCAGCGTCTGCTCAGCATGATGGACGATATGCTGCGCGCCAAAAACAGCTCGCTGATTACCGGTGTGGTGGATTCACGTCTTAACGCCAAAAACCGTTACGACACTTACAACACCATCATCACGCTTGGCAAAGACAATCCGTACAGCTACAACTCGACGGATCGCTACAACAAAAATCACCTGGTGCCGTTTGGTGAGTTTGTGCCGCTGGAGTCTATCCTGCGACCGTTAGCGCCGTTCTTTGACCTGCCGATGTCGTCATTCAGCCGTGGGCCTTATGTGCAGCCGCAGCTTTCTGCGCATAACCTGAAACTGACACCCGCTATTTGCTATGAAATCATTCTTGGCGAACAGGTACGCGACAATTTCCGTCCGGATACTGATTTCCTGCTGACCATCTCAAACGATGCATGGTTCGGTAAATCCATCGGGCCGTGGCAGCATTTCCAGATGGCGCGGATGCGTGCGCTGGAACTGGCGCGTCCGCTGCTGCGTAGCACTAACAACGGCATCACTGCGGTTATCGATCCGCATGGCGACGTGCAGGCGATGATCCCGCAGTTCACTCGCGAAGTGCTGACCACCACGGTGACGCCGACAACGGGCCTGACGCCGTATGCACGCTTCGGCAACTGGCCGCTGTGGATCCTCGCCGCGCTGTTTGGCTTTGGTGCGCTGGTCATGAGTCTGCGTCAGCGCCGTCGTTAATTCTCTCCGCCGGGTGGCGCTACGCTGACCCGGCCTACTTTTCCTTCCCCGTAAGACTCCGCACAGATGCCATTTCTGGCACGCCAATTGCTATATCAATTCAGTGAGCTACGTTATTTCGCGTCAGTGCAACCCGGTCGCACTAGCCTTGCTCATCGGTGGCACCTTTTTGGTGCATGAGAGCATTTTTGCCTTAAAACGGTGCGGCGCACTTCGCAAAAACAAACAATAACGCAGCAAAATCTTTACATTAAGCCAGACTAAATGTTAACAAACTGGCTTAACACTGCACACAAAAGTGGCAGGCTATAACAACACAACACTCACATGGGTATCTGCGCGTCCCTGACGCTGCGATAAGGAGTTTGGATATGCAATTACGTAAACTGGCCACAGCAATGCTGGTGATGGGAATGTCCGCTGGCGTTGTCCATGCAGAAGACGCACCTGCGGCTGGCAGCACGCTCGACAAGATCGCCAAAAATGGCGTGATTGTGGTCGGCCACCGTGAATCATCCGTACCGTTCTCTTACTACGACAACCAGCAGAAAGTCGTGGGTTACTCCCAGGATTACTCCAACGCCATCGTTGACGCTATCAAGAAGAAGCTCAACAAGCCGGACTTGCAGGTTAAGCTAATCCCAATTACGTCTCAGAACCGCATTCCGCTGTTGCAGAACGGCACCTTTGACTTCGAGTGTGGCTCGACCACCAACAACCTCGAACGTCAGAAACAAGCAGCGTTCTCAGACACTATCTTCGTGGTCGGCACCCGTCTGCTGGTCAAGAAAGGTGGCCCAATCAAAGATTTCGCCGACCTGAAAGGCAAAGCGGTCGTGGTGACGTCCGGTACGACCTCTGAAGTGCTGCTGCACAAACTGAACGACGACAAGAAAATGGACATGCGCATCATCAGCGCCAAAGACCATGGCGACTCTTTCCGTACGCTGGAAAGCGGTCGCGCGGTGGCGTTTATGATGGATGACGCCCTGCTGGCGGGTGAACGTGCGAAAGCGAAGAAACCAGACAACTGGGAAATCCTTGGCACGCCGCAGTCCAAAGAAGCCTACGGCTGTATGCTGCGTAAAGACGATCCTCAGTTCAAAAAGCTGATGGATGACACTATCGCTCAGGCGCAGACCTCCGGTGAAGCATCGAAATGGTTCGAGAAATGGTTCAAAAACCCAATTCCACCGAAGAACCTGAACATGAACTTTGAACTGTCTGACGACATGAAAGCACTGTTCAAAGCCCCTAACGACAAAGCCGTTAACTAATTAAAACAACGATGGGCGGGTTCACCTGCCCTCTCGATTGTGAGGAAACACGGACAGACACTATGTTGAATGGTCGTTCCCCACTCAACATGAAATAACTTACACAAAATCATTCGTGCTGTATCGCGGCGGCAACGGAGTGCATCCCCGGGAGCTTACATAAGTAAGTGACCGGGGTGAACGACGGCAGCCAACAAAGAGACAGCGCGAAGGATGACGTGTAAAAGTTTCCTTAGCAGTCTTAGAGGGTAGCCCTGCTACCCTTTTTTTTTCGGAGTCCATTTATGTCAATCGACTGGAACTGGGGTATTTTTCTGCAACAAGCCCCGTTCGGCAACACCACCTATCTTGGCTGGCTGTGGAGCGGATTTCAGGTCACCGTTGCGTTATCGATAACGGCCTGGATTATCGCGTTCTTCGTCGGCTCGCTGTTCGGCATTCTGCGTACCGTACCCAATCGGTTTTTATCCGGGATTGGTACGCTGTATGTGGAACTGTTCCGTAACGTTCCGCTGATCGTTCAGTTCTTTACCTGGTATCTGGTGATTCCAGAGCTGCTACCAGAAAATATCGGCACGTGGTTTAAGTCTGAGCTTGATCCCAACATTCAATTCTTTGTTTCTTCGATGCTGTGTCTTGGGCTGTTTACCGCTGCCCGCGTGTGTGAGCAGGTACGTGCCGCTATCCAGTCGCTACCGCGTGGCCAACAAAACGCAGCCCTGGCGATGGGACTGACGTTACCGCAAAGCTATCGTTATGTGCTGCTGCCCAACGCTTATCGCGTGATTGTGCCGCCAATGACCTCAGAAATGATGAACCTGGTGAAGAACTCAGCTATCGCCTCGACTATCGGTTTGGTCGATATGGCGGCGCAGGCCGGGAAGTTGCTGGATTACTCGGCGCACGCCTGGGAGTCTTTCACCGCCATTACGCTCGCGTACGTGCTGATTAACGCGATTATCATGCTGGTGATGAATCTGGTTGAACGTAAGGTTCGCCTGCCTGGCAATATGGGAGGCAAATAATGTACGAGTTTGACTGGAGTTCTATCGTTCCTTCCCTGCCTTACCTGATGTCAGGGCTGCTTATCACCCTGAAAATTACCGTGACGGCGATTATTATCGGGATTGTCTGGGGAACATTGCTGGCAGTGATGCGTCTGTCATCCTTCAAACCGCTGGCCTGGTTTGCCACTGCGTATGTGAACGTCTTCCGTTCCATTCCGCTGGTAATGGTGCTGCTATGGTTCTATCTGATTGTGCCTGGCTTCCTGCAAAACGTGCTTGGGCTGTCGCCGAAAGCAGATATCCGCCTGGTTTCCGCGATGGTGGCGTTTTCGATGTTCGAAGCGGCTTACTATTCGGAAATTATTCGCGCCGGGATCCAGAGCATTTCGCGTGGGCAAGGTAGCGCCGCGCTGGCGTTGGGCATGACCCACTGGCAGTCGATGAAGCTCATTATTCTGCCACAGGCGTTCCGTGCGATGGTGCCTTTGCTGCTGACTCAGGGGATCGTCCTGTTCCAGGATACCTCGCTGGTGTACGTCTTGAGCCTTGCCGATTTCTTCCGTACCGCGTCGACCATCGGCGAGCGTGACGGAACCCAGGTTGAGATGATCCTGTTCGCGGGAGCCGTCTATTTTGTTATCAGTTTAAGCGCCTCGCTGTTGGTCACCTATTTGAAGAAAAGGACCGTCTAATGATTTCCCTGAAAAATGTTTCAAAATGGTATGGTCACTTTCAGGTGCTGACCGATTGCTCCACGGAAGTGAAAAAAGGTGAAGTGGTGGTGGTTTGCGGCCCGTCAGGCTCCGGTAAATCAACGCTTATCAAAACCGTTAATGGTCTGGAGCCCGTACAGAAAGGTGAAATTCTGGTTAACGGCACTCAGGTGAATAGCAAGAAAACCGATCTGGCGAAATTGCGCTCGCAGGTCGGCATGGTGTTCCAGCATTTTGAGCTGTTCCCTCACCTGTCGATCATCGAAAACCTGACGCTGGCACAGGTCAAAGTGCTCAAACGCGACAAAAACGCCGCTCGCACGAAAGGCCTAAAGCTGCTGGAACGCGTAGGGCTTTCTGCGCACGCCAATAAATTCCCGGCACAGCTTTCCGGCGGTCAGCAGCAGCGCGTGGCGATTGCTCGTGCGTTGTGTATGGATCCGGTGGCAATGCTGTTCGATGAACCGACTTCCGCGCTTGATCCTGAGATGATCAACGAAGTGCTGGATGTGATGGTTGAGCTGGCGCACGAAGGCATGACGATGATGGTCGTGACCCACGAAATGGGCTTCGCCCGCAAAGTGGCGAACCGCGTTATCTTTATGGATGAAGGCAAGATTGTTGAAGATTCTGATAAAGACGAATTCTTTAATAATCCTCAGTCTGACCGCGCCAAAGATTTCCTCGCGAAAATTCTGCATTAATGGTTTTGTGGGCCGGGGAAATTGCCGGGCGGCACGGTGCTTGCCCGGCCTACAAAAAAAGAGGATCAAGGCTCAAACGCCTTGCGCTGGAACTGGTCGTGACCGCATTTCGGGCAAAGCGGCAATACATCCGGCGAGTAGACCGCCAGATGAAAATGGCATTTCTCGCAGACTAAATTCCCCAACCCCACCACTTCGCCACTGTGATACACACCGTGATGATTCAAGTCCTGGAAAACCTCTCGCCACTCGAGCTGCGTTTTATCGGTAATATCCGCTAATTCTTGCCAGATACTTTCCTTAATCACCCGCATAAACACGCTGTCTTTCAGCTCGTCCTGACTCTCGCCGTAGCTGATAGCAAACTCTTCAAGGTCGCGGCGCACGGCCCTTGTGAGTTCATCGACTTCGGTTCGGGTTAACTCCCCGGTCTGGCTCACGCGTTCGCGTGCCTGCTCGACCAGCGCATCAATATCGCGCTCTCCGTTACGCAAGCGCTCGGTTAGCGTCGTCACCAGTTCTCGATAATATTGAGCAACCTTGTTCATTGTTTCATCTCCCGGGTGGTTAACGTCCTCTAATGATAGACCTTATTTCCTTATAGCTTTGTCAGGTTAGCCACAGACCCGGTAAATAAACGCCAGTCCGGTGTGTGCGAAAGGCTGTTTTGACGTGCCCGTTTGGGCTATGCTATGCGGATCTGAATGACCACATCCATTGGCTACGTTTGTAGCTGTATTGAAAACAGGACCACTGGCTGCCATGCAAGAGCAATACCGCCCGGAAGAGATAGAATCGAAAGTCCAGCAACACTGGGACGATAAGCGCACATTTGAAGTGACTGAAGACAACAGCAAAGAGAAATACTACTGCCTGTCGATGCTCCCCTATCCTTCTGGCCGACTACACATGGGCCACGTGCGTAACTACACCATTGGTGATGTGATTGCCCGTTACCAGCGTATGCTGGGCAAAAACGTGCTGCAGCCAATTGGCTGGGATGCGTTTGGTCTTCCGGCTGAAGGTGCTGCGGTGAAAAACAACACTGCACCTGCTCCGTGGACCTACGACAACATCGCGTACATGAAAAACCAGCTCAAAATGCTGGGCTTCGGTTATGACTGGAGCCGCGAGCTGGCGACCTGTACGCCTGAATACTATCGCTGGGAACAGAAGTTCTTCACCGAGCTGTATAAAAAAGGCCTGGTGTACAAGAAAACGTCTGCCGTTAACTGGTGCCCGAACGATCAGACCGTTCTGGCGAACGAACAGGTTATCGACGGCTGCTGCTGGCGTTGTGACACCAAAGTTGAGCGTAAAGAGATCCCGCAGTGGTTTATCAAAATCACCGCTTACGCCGACGAACTGCTGAACGATCTGGATAAAATGGATCAGTGGCCTGACACGGTGAAAACCATGCAGCGCAACTGGATCGGTCGTTCCGAAGGCGTAGAAATCACCTTCAATGTTGCCGATCACGCTGACAAGCTGACCGTCTACACCACTCGTCCAGACACCTTCATGGGTGCGACGTATCTCGCTGTTGCTGCTGGTCACCCGCTGGCGCAACAGGCTGCGCTCAACAACCCGACCCTGGCCGCGTTCGTTGAAGAATGCCGCAACACCAAAGTCGCTGAAGCTGAAATGGCGACAATGGAGAAGAAAGGCGTCGACACCGGTTTCAAAGCAATTCATCCCCTGACGGGTGAAGCCATTCCGGTATGGGCTGCAAACTTCGTACTGATGGAGTACGGCACAGGCGCAGTCATGGCCGTTCCGGGTCACGATCAGCGCGATTACGAATTTGCCACCAAATACGGCCTGACTATCAAGCCAGTTATTCTGAACGCTGATGGCTCCGAGCCGGATCTGTCCGCGCAGGCGCTGACCGAAAAAGGCACGCTGTTTAACTCTGGCGAGTTCAGCGGCCTGAGCTTTGAAGCAGGCTTCAACGCCATTGCTGACAAACTGGCAGCACTCGGCGTGGGTGAGCGTAAAGTCAACTTCCGTCTGCGCGACTGGGGTGTTTCCCGTCAGCGTTACTGGGGTGCGCCAATCCCGATGGTGACCCTGGAAGACGGCACCGTGATGCCAACGCCAGAAGATCAACTGCCGGTTATCCTGCCGGAAGATGTGGTCATGGATGGCATCACCAGCCCAATTAAAGCGGATCCTGAGTGGGCGAAAACCACCGTTAACGGTCAGCCTGCGCTGCGCGAAACCGATACCTTTGACACCTTCATGGAGTCTTCCTGGTATTACGCGCGTTACACCTGCCCTGACTATCAGGAAGGCATGCTGGATTCCGACGCGGCTAACTACTGGCTGCCGGTTGATATCTACATTGGCGGTATCGAACACGCCATTATGCACCTGCTCTATTTCCGCTTCTTCCACAAACTGATGCGTGATGCAGGCATGGTGAACTCTGACGAACCGGCTAAGCAGTTACTGTGTCAGGGAATGGTACTGGCAGATGCCTTCTACTACGTTGGCGCAAGCGGTGAGCGTAACTGGGTTTCCCCGAAAGAAGCCATCGTTGAGCGTGACGAGAAAGGCCGTATCGTGAAAGCGAAGGACGAGGCAGGCCATGAGCTGGTGTATACCGGCATGAGCAAAATGTCTAAGTCCAAAAACAACGGTATCGACCCGCAGGAAATGGTTGAACGTTACGGCGCAGATACCGTTCGTCTGTTCATGATGTTCGCCTCTCCGGCTGACATGACGCTTGAGTGGCAAGAATCCGGCGTTGAAGGCGCTAACCGCTTCCTGAAACGTGTGTGGAAGCTGGTTTACGAACACACGGCGAAAGGCCCGGTAACGGCACTGAACGTGGATGCCCTGAGCGAAGATCAGCAGGCGCTGCGTCGCGATGTACATAAAACTATCGCTAAAGTGACCGATGATATCGGTCGTCGTCAGACCTTCAACACCGCAATTGCGGCGATCATGGAACTGATGAACAAGCTGGCGAAAGCCCCTGTCGAAGGCGAGCAAGATCGCGCCCTGATGCAGGAAGCGCTGCAGTCTGTTGTCCGTATGCTCAACCCGTTCACGCCGCACATCAGCTTTACGCTGTGGCAGTTGCTGAGTGGCGAAGGTGATGTCGACAACGCACCGTGGCCGGTCGCCGACGAGAAAGCGATGGTAGAAAACACCACCCTCGTCGTGGTACAGGTTAATGGTAAAGTTCGCGGTAAAGTCACTGTGCCGGTAGATGCGACCGAAGAGCAGGTTCGTGAACGTGCAGGCCAGGAAACGCTGGTCGCAAAATATCTGGATGGTGTGACCGTGCGTAAAGTGATTTACGTTCCGGGCAAACTGCTCAACCTGGTCGTTGGCTAAGCGCGGGAGGAAGCGTGCGATTTCTGACAACGTTATTGGTATCCCTGGCGGTGCTTGTCACCGCAGGTTGTGGCTGGCATCTGCGTAGTTCTACGCAGGTTCCGGACAATATGAAAAAGATGATTTTTGTCTCAAGCGATCCTAATGGCCCGTTGAGCCGCTCGGTGCGTAACCAGTTGCGTCTTAATGGCATTGAGATCATGGAACCTTCGTCCATTCGCCAGGACATTCCGTCTCTGCGTCTGGGTGGCGCTACCATTGGCAAAGATACGGCGTCGGTGTTCCAGGACGGCAGAACCGCTGAATACCAGATGGTCATGACCGTCTCTGCCAGTGTGCTGATCCCGGGCCATGACATCTATCCAATCAGCACCAAGGTTTATCGTTCGTACTTCGATAACCCGCAACAGGCGCTGGCGAAAGATGCCGAGCAAGACATCATCATTCAGGAGATGTACGACAAAGCCGCTCAACAGCTGATCCGCAAGCTGCCGAGCGTCAAGGTGGCAGATACAGAAGCCACCAAAGAGGAAGAGCAGTCTGCCACGGATACCCCTGCGGCACCGGCTGAACCTCGCGTCTCCACGACTCTGGGTAACTGATGATTCGGTTGTACCCAGAACAACTCCGCGCGCAGCTCTCCGAAGGGCTGCGCGCGGCGTATCTACTCCTTGGTAACGACCCTCTTCTGCTTCAGGAAAGCCAGGATGCTATTCGCCAAGCGGCTGCGGCTCAGGGTTTTGATGAACACCATACCGTCACTATTGATAACAGCACTGACTGGAACGCGTTGTTTGCGTTGAGCCAGGAACGCAGCCTGTTCGCAAGTCGACAGACGCTGATGTTAGTGCTGCCCGAAAATGGGCCGAATGCCGCTATCAACGAGCAACTGACTACACTGATAGCCCTTCTTCATGAAGATCTGCTGCTGATCGTACGAGGCAATAAGCTGACCAAAGCGCAGGAAAATGCCGCCTGGTATAGCGCGCTTTCCGACAGGTCGGCGCAGGTTTCCTGTCAGACTCCCGAACAGGCACAGCTCCCACGCTGGTTAGCTACACGAGCTAAACTGCATAATCTGCAGCTTGACGACGCCGCGAGCCAATTGCTGTGTTATTGCTATGAAGGCAATTTATTGGCACTGGCTCAGGCGCTCGAACGCCTGTCCCTGTTATGGCCGGATGGCAAATTGACGTTGCCGCGCGTTGAACAGGCAGTCAATGATGCTGCGCACTTCACGCCGTTTCACTGGCTGGATGCGCTGCTGGCGGGAAAAAGTAAACGCGCGCTGCACATTCTTCAGCAACTGCGCCAGGAAGGAAGTGAACCCGTCATTCTGCTGCGAACCCTGCAACGTGAACTCTTGTTGTTGGTGAACATGAAGCGCCAGTCCGTCTCGACACCGCTGCGCACGCTGTTTGATAAGCATCGTGTCTGGCAGAATCGTCGCCCTTTGTTTACCGAAGCGTTGAATCGCCTGAGCCCAGAACAACTGCGTCACGCTGTTGCCTTACTGGCACGAACTGAACTCACGCTTAAACAAGATTACGGTCAGTCTGTCTGGGCAGAACTCGACGGCCTGTCCCTTTTGCTGTGTCACAAAAGTTTGCCCGATATTTATTTCGAAGGATGATATGACGGCGTTAAAGGCTCTCTACGGCGGCACGTTCGATCCCGTGCATTACGGTCACCTCAAACCGGTCGAGATTCTGGCGAATCTGATTGGCCTTTCAAAGGTGATAATCATGCCGAATAACGTTCCGCCGCATCGTCCTCAACCAGAAGCGACCAGCGCCCAGCGCACCCATATGCTGGAACTTGCCATCGCCGACAAGCCCCTGTTTGAACTCGATGAGCGCGAACTGCGTCGTGATACGCCATCGTACACTTCAGAAACCTTGCGCGAATGGCGACAGGAACAAGGGGCGACCCAGCCGCTCGCCTTTATCATCGGTCAGGATTCACTGATCAACTTCCCGTCATGGCACGACTATGAAAGTATTCTGGATAATGCGCACCTGTTGGTATGCCGTCGTCCCGGTTACCCGATGGCGATGAAAGAGGAAGCGCATCAGAATTGGCTCGATCGCCACCTGACGCACAGCGCCGATGATTTACACCGTTTGCCCGCAGGCAAAATTTACCTCGCCGAAACGCCGTGGTTCAATATTTCAGCCACACTTATCCGCGAACGCCTCCAGCAGGGTGAATCATGCGCAGAGATGTTGCCCCAAACGGTGCTGAGCTATATTCACCAACAAGGTCTTTACCGATAATTTTCCTGGGTAAAGGCGTGGAATACCCGAGATATTCCCATTTTCAGCTCTAACTCCCCTCCAGACCATTGACACCCCCTGACAGGCTGCTATTCTCCGCAGCCAGACTTGTCCCACCACACTGATTTACAGAAATTGTTTTACAAAAATGGCGATGCATTCAGGGTCATTGGGTGGGATGATAGCTCGCCGGTATCGCCCGGTTGGCACATTTGTCCGACTTCGTCCTGGTTTCAGGTATACTTACGGGCTGTTCAACATATTCATATTCACCTGACCAGGGGGAAACTTGCAGGGTAAAGCACTCCAGGATTTTGTTATCGACAAAATCGACGATCTTAAGGGCCAGGATATCGTTTCTATCGATGTTCACGGTAAATCCAGCATCACCGACTGCATGATCATTTGCACCGGTACCTCCACCCGTCACGTCATGTCCATTGCGGATCACGTCATTCAGGAATCTCGCGCGGCTGGCATGTTGCCACTGGGCGTCGAAGGTCAAAACGTCTCCGATTGGGTCGTCGTTGATTTAGGTGAAGTGATTGTCCATGTTCTGCAGGCAGAAAGTCGTGTCCTGTACGAATTGGAAAAACTCTGGGGTTAATGCGTGAAGCTGCAGCTTATTGCCGTGGGCACCAAAATGCCGGACTGGGTTCAGACCGGTTTCACGGAATACCTGCGCCGCTTTCCCAAAGATATGCCGTTCGAACTGGTGGAAATTCCAGCCGGTAAGCGCGGCAAAAATGCGGATATCAAACGCATTCTTGAGAAAGAAGGTGAACTGATGCTGGCGGCTGCCGGCAAAAATCGCATTGTCACGCTGGATATCCCGGGTAAGCCGTGGGATACGCCGCAGCTGGCGCAAGAACTTGAGCGCTGGAAGCAAGACGGTCGTGACGTCAGTTTGCTGATCGGTGGCCCGGAGGGACTCTCCCCTGCCTGTAAAGCCGCCGCAGAGCAAAGTTGGTCCCTCTCCACGCTGACACTTCCACATCCGTTAGTAAGGGTGCTGGTTGCAGAAAGTCTGTACCGGGCGTGGAGCATCACCACCAACCACCCTTACCACCGCGAGTAATGATGACCAGGTTAGATTAAGCAGCGGATGAAATTACAGAATTCTTTTCGCGATTACACGGCTGAGTCCGCGCTGTTTGTGCGCCGGGCGGTAGTCGCGTTTTTGGGCATTTTAGTGCTCAGCGGTGTGCTGGTCGTTAACCTCTATAATCTGCAGATTGTGCGTTTTACCGATTACCAGACCCGCTCCAACGAAAACCGTATCAAACTGGTGCCGATCGCACCCAGCCGCGGCATTATTTATGATCGCAACGGCACCCCACTGGCATTGAATCGCACTATCTACCAGTTAGAGCTGATGCCGGAAAAAGTGGATAATCTCCAGCAAACGCTGAACGATCTGCGCAATGTTGTCGACCTCACTGATGATGACATCGCCAATTTCAAGAAAGAGCGCGCCCGCTCTCACCGCTTCACCTCCATTCCGGTCAAAGTCAACCTGACCGAAGTCCAGGTCGCCCGTTTCGCGGTGAATCAGTACCGTTTCCAGGGCGTGGAAGTGAAAGGCTATAAGCGCCGTTATTACCCTTATGGTTCCGCTCTGACCCACGTGATCGGCTACGTCTCTAAAATTAACGATAAAGACGTAGACCGCCTCGATAAAGAGGGCAAGCTTGCGAACTATGCCGCGACGCATGACATCGGCAAGCTGGGGATTGAGCGCTATTACGAAGACGTGCTGCACGGACAAACAGGTTACGAAGAGGTTGAAGTCAACAACCGTGGTCGCGTTATTCGCCAGTTGAAAGAAGTGTCACCGCAGGCCGGACACGATATCTATCTCACTCTCGATTTGAAGTTACAGCAGTATATCGAAACGCTGCTGACGGGAAGTCGTGCGGCTGTGGTGGTCACCGATCCACGCTCTGGCGGGATCCTGGCGCTGGTTTCGATGCCAAGCTATGACCCGAACCCGTTTGTTGATGGTATCTCCAGCAAGGACTACTCTTCACTGCTTAACGACCCGAATACGCCATTGGTAAATCGCGCCACACAGGGCGTGTATCCTCCGGCGTCAACGGTTAAACCGTATGTATCAGTTTCCGCACTAACGGCAGGCGTGATTACCCGCAATACCGGCCTGTTTGACCCGGGTTGGTGGCAACTTCCAGGCTCCGATAAACGTTATCGCGACTGGAAAAAATGGGGCCACGGCCACCTGAACGTGACCAAAGCGCTGGAAGAGTCTGCGGATACCTTCTTCTATCAGGTCGCCTACGACATGGGGATTGACCGTCTTTCCGAGTGGATGGGTAAATTTGGTTACGGTCACTACACCGGAATCGATCTCTCGGAAGAACGCTCCGGCAACATGCCAACCCGTGAATGGAAGCTGAAACGCTTTAAGAAGCCGTGGTATCAGGGCGATACGATCCCGGTTGGGATCGGGCAAGGTTACTGGACAGCCACGCCAATTCAAATGAACAAGGCGCTGATGATCCTGATTAACGACGGTATCGTCAAAGTCCCTCACCTGTTGCAGAGCACCGCCGAAAACGGCAAACAGGTCGCATGGGAACAGCCACATGAAACGCCAGTAGGCGATGTGCATTCCGGCTACTGGGAAATTGCCAAAGACGGGATGTATGGTGTTGCCAACCGACCAAACGGAACGGCGCATAAATATTTCACCAGTGCGCCATATAAGGTCGCAGCAAAATCCGGTACGGCGCAGGTCTTTGGCCTGAAAGCGAATGAAACCTATAACGCCCATCGCATCGCTGAACGCCTGCGTGACCATAAGCTGATGACCGCATTTGCGCCGTATGACAGCCCGAAAGTGGCGGTGGCGATGATCCTCGAAAACGGCGGCGCAGGTCCGGCAGTCGGTACACTCATGCGTCAGATCCTCGATCACATTATGCTCGGTGATAACAACACCGTGCTGCCGACGGAAAACCCGGCAACCGCAGCTGCGGAGGACCAATAACAATGACGGATAATCCGAACAAAAAATCGCTGTGGGATAAAATCCACCTCGACCCCACCATGCTGCTGATTCTGTTGGCTCTGCTGACTTACAGCGCGCTGGTTATCTGGAGCGCCAGCGGCCAGGACATCGGCATGATGGAGCGCAAGATCGGTCAGATTGCGATGGGTGTCGTGATCATGGTCGTGATGGCGCAAATCCCGCCACGCGTGTACGAAGGCTGGGCACCGTGGCTGTATATCTTCTGTATTGTTCTGCTGGTCGCCGTTGATGCCTTCGGTGCGATTTCTAAAGGCGCACAGCGCTGGCTTGATCTCGGCGTAGTGCGTTTCCAGCCGTCGGAGATCGCCAAAATTGCGGTTCCGCTAATGGTGGCGCGCTTTATCAACCGCGATGTATGCCCACCGACGCTGAAAAACACCGCCATCGCGCTGGCACTGATTTTCCTGCCAACGCTGCTGGTTGCGGCACAGCCCGACCTTGGCACATCGATTCTGATCGCCCTTTCCGGTCTGTTCGTGTTGTTCCTGGCGGGTCTGAGCTGGCGTCTGATTGGCGTGGCCGTGCTGCTGGTCGCCGCCTTTATTCCGATACTCTGGTTCTTCCTGATGCACGATTATCAGCGCCAACGCGTGATGATGTTGCTCGATCCGGAAACTGATCCGCTGGGCGCGGGTTATCACATTATTCAGTCTAAAATTGCCATCGGCTCCGGTGGGCTGCGCGGCAAGGGTTGGCTGCATGGTACTCAGTCGCAGCTAGAGTTTTTACCCGAGCGGCATACAGACTTCATCTTTGCGGTACTGGCAGAAGAGCTAGGATTAATTGGCTTCATCGTGCTGCTCGCATTATATGTTCTGCTGATTATGCGTGGACTGTGGATTGCCGCACAGGCTCAAACCTCCTTTGGCCGTGTCATGGCTGGGGGCTTAATGTTGATTTTATTCGTTTATGTCTTCGTAAATATTGGTATGGTGAGTGGGATCCTGCCGGTGGTTGGCGTACCGCTTCCCCTCGTCAGCTATGGAGGCTCTGCTCTGATCGTCTTGATGGCAGGGTTTGGTATCGTAATGTCGATACACACACACAGAAAAATGTTGTCGAAAAACGTATAAGGGGTGCGCACTAATGCGTAAACAATGGCCTGGAATCTTCATCGCAGCTAGCTTACTGACGGCATGTACGAGTGATGATGGTGTGCCGCAGCAAACCGTCACCGCGCCGACGCCGGCAGTCTGTAATGGCCCTGTTGTGGAGATAAGCGGTGCCGAGCCGCGTTACGAACCCCAAAATCCGTCAGTGAATCAAGACTATCAGCGCGACGGGAAGAATTTCAAAATTGTTCAGGACCCGTCGAACTTTAGCCAGACGGGTCTCGCAGCCATTTATGATGCTGAGCCAGGCAGCAATCTGACCGCCTCAGGTGAAGCGTTTGACCCGATGCAACTCACTGCTGCGCATCCAACGCTGCCAGTGCCAAGTTATGCACGCATCACCAATATGGCGAACGGTCGTATGCTGATTGTGCGTATCAACGATCGTGGTCCTTACGGCAACGATCGGGTGATCTCACTCTCTCGCGCCGCAGCGGATCGCCTGAACACCTCGAATAATACCAAAGTAAAAATCGACCCGATTATCGTGGCGCAGGACGGTACAATGTCCGGCCCAGGAACGGCGTGTACGACGATTGCGAAACAGACATACGCGTTACCCGCGCGCCCTGATTTAAATGGCGGAATGGGCAGTGCTTCATCTGCTCCGCAAGCGACAACCTCACAAAGTGATGTACGTGCGATCAGCAACGATACGCTGAAACCCGAAGACACCACCGGGGCGCCCGTCAACAGCAGCGGTTTCCTTGGCGCACCCACCACACTGAACAGCGGCGTTTTGGAAAGCAGTGAACCTGCGGCACAACCGGCTGCGCAGCCTGCCGTTCAGGCAACAGTCCCGCAGCCAGCGGCTACGCAGAGTGCGCCCGTGACTGCGCCGGGTTCAACTCAGGGTAGCGTTGCTCCAGCCGTCGCCCCTGCAGCTACAGCTTCAACGGCCGCCAGCGGCAGCTATGTGGTTCAGGTCGGTGCGGTGAGCGATCAGGCTCGTGCCCAACAGTATCAACAGCGCCTGAGCCAGCAATTTTCTGTTCCTGGTCGCGTAACACAGAATGGGGCCGTCTGGCGTATCCAGTTAGGGCCATTCAGCAGCAAAAACGAAGCCAGCACCGTACAACAGCGTCTTCAAAGTGAGGCGCAACTGCAGTCATTTATTACTCACGCCAACTAACGGCCCTGGCATCCCGGATGCAATGCGTATGTTAAAACTGTTAACAATCTCATACGCATTGCAGGATGCCTGCTCTCAGAGCATTTGCTATAGTTAGGCACTTTTTTTCACTCCATCACGGATGTCGTTGTTCTGACCATGAAGACCTCTTTTTCTGCTCGTTTACTTATCACGGCTCTGTCCGTCGCGGCACTGACCTCCGCTGCTCACGCTGATGACCTGAACATCAAAACCATGATCCCAGGCGTTCCGCAGATTGATGCTGAATCCTATATTCTGATCGACTACAACTCAGGCAAAGTCCTGGCCGAACAGAATGCTGACACCCGCCGCGACCCTGCCAGTCTGACCAAAATGATGACCAGCTACGTTATCGGGCAGGCCATGAAGGCGGGTAAATTCAAAGAATCCGATTTGGTTACCGTCGGTACTGATGCATGGGCGACCGGCAACCCGGTATTCAAAGGCTCATCTCTGATGTTCCTGAAACCAGGCATGCAGGTTCCCGTTTCGCAGCTGATCCGTGGTATCAACCTCCAGTCCGGTAACGACGCCTGTGTGGCGATGGCCGATTATGTCGCTGGCAGCCAGGATGCGTTCGTTGGCCTGATGAACAGCTATGTGGCTGCACTTGGCCTGAAAAACTCCCATTTCCAGACTGTTCACGGCCTGGATGCTGATGGTCAGTACAGCTCGGCGCGCGACATGGCGCTGATCGGTCAGGCGTTGATCCGCGATGTGCCGAACGAATACACCATCTATAAAGAGAAAGAATTTACCTTCAACGGCATCCGTCAGATGAACCGTAACGGCCTGCTGTGGGACAACAGCCTGAACGTGGACGGCATCAAAACCGGTCACACGGATAAAGCAGGCTATAACCTTGTTGCGTCGGCAACTGAAGGCCAAATGCGCCTGGTGTCTGCGGTCATGGGCGGTCGCACCTTTAAAGGTCGCGAAACCGAAAGTAAAAAACTGCTGACCTGGGGCTTCCGCTTCTTTGAAACCGTAAGCCCGCTGAAAGTCGGCAAAGAATTTGCTTCTGAGCCTGCCTGGTTTGGCGACACCGATCGCGCCTCATTGGGCGTGGATAAAGACGTTTACCTGACCATTCCACGTGGCCGCATGAAAGATTTGAAAGCAAGCTACGTGCTGAACAATCCTGAACTGCACGCACCGCTGCAGAAAAACCAGGTGGTCGGTACCATCAACTTCCAGCTTGACGGTAAAACCATTGAACAGCGCCCTCTGGTCGTGTTGCAGGAAATTCCTGAAGGCAACTTCTTCGGTAAGATGGTTGATTACATTAAATTAATGTTCCACCACTGGTTTGGTTAAAAATTACACACTTGAAAGTGTGATTTCTATCCCCATATACTAAGCATGACAATAACTGCTCCCGTGCCTCGCGCGGGAGCAGTTCTTTTTAAACCACCGGAGCTGACATGAAAACCAAACTTAACGAACTGCTTGAATTCCCTACTTCATTTACCTACAAGGTAATGGGGCAGGCGTTGCCTGAGCTGGTTGACCAGGTGGTGGAAGTGGTGCAGCGCCATGCGCCAGGTGATTACTCTCCGCAGGTAAAACCGAGCAGCAAAGGCAACTACCACTCGGTTTCCATCACCATTAACGCAACCCATATCGAGCAGGTCGAAACCCTGTACGAAGAGTTGGGTAATATCGACATCGTTCGAATGGTGCTGTAATCCCTTTGCCCGGAGCCCTCCGGGCAATACCTCTTCTGCTCTGTGATATACTCTTCGCCCTGTATTCCCGTCCCGCGGAGATGTCGTTTTGGATTTGAACACCCTCCTCGTTCGCCAGCTTGGCGTACAACCCTATGAGCCCGTTTCGCAGGCTATGCATGACTTTACCGACCACCGTGATGAAACTACGCTGGATGAAATCTGGCTGGTTGAGCATCATCCCGTTTTCACGCAGGGTCAGGCCGGAAAAGCGGAGCATGTGCTGGTTCCCGGTGATATTCCGGTCGTTCAAAGCGATCGCGGCGGTCAAGTGACTTATCATGGGCCAGGCCAGCAGGTGATGTACGTTTTGTTGGATTTAAAGCGGCGCAAACTCGGGGTGCGTGAACTGGTCACCCTGCTTGAGCAAACTGTCATCAACACGCTTGCTGAATTCGGTATTGAATCACATCCACGAGCAGATGCCCCGGGTGTCTATGTGAGTGAGAAGAAGATTTGTTCGCTGGGATTACGTATCCGCAAAGGGTGCTCATTCCACGGACTGGCGTTGAACGTCGCTATGGATTTATCGCCGTTTTTACGCATTAACCCCTGCGGCTATGCGGGTATGGAAATGGCACAAATTCAGGACTGGTATTCTGACGCAAAAACGGAAAATATTTCCCCCGTGCTGGTCTCTCAATTTTTAGCACTGCTAAACAATCCACCTCATGAATATATTGTGGCTTAATATATAATACACTGGACCTGATATTTTGTCGGGTCCATGCGCCTTTTGCCTTGTTTTTCTTTACATTATTCACAAGTTTCTATATTTTTTCTCCGCCTGATGGAAAAATGGCTTCGTCGCATACAAAGATTTACGTTAACGCGCCACGATAAAACCGAGACGGCTCCGCAGCTCAAGATGTAACTCATTGTTCAACGTGAACTAAATCCTGTCTTAGCGTTAAAAAGCCTCTTGAAAGCATAATAACAATAAATACTTTTTCAACTATCATTCATATTGTGAATGTATACGAGGTGCAAGTGTGGAATATAACGACCAGCCGGAAAGCCGAATAAATCCTCGCCTTGAGAGTGATACGCCGCAAATTTTTCGAACATTGCGAAATATTGACCTCAATTTACTGACGATTTTCGAGGCCGTATATGTACATAAAGGCATCGTTAATGCTGCGAAAATTCTGAATCTCACCCCATCCGCTATTAGTCAGTCAATTCAGAAGCTGCGGACCATATTTCCTGACCCGCTTTTTATCCGTAAAGGCCAGGGCGTGACACCGACGGCTTATGCGACTCACCTGCACGAGTACATCAGCCAGGGTTTAGAATCTATCCTTGGTGCACTGGATCTCACGGGAAGCTATGACAAGCAGCGCACTATCACCATTGGGACTTCACCCACGGTGGGTGCGGTGGTGATGCCGGCCATTTATCAGACGATAAAAGAGAAATTCCCTCAGTTGCTGATACGCAACATTCCGGTCACTGACGTAGGGCTACAGCTCAGCCAGTTCCAGACCGATCTTGTTATCGACAGCAACATCCACAATGCGCGCGCGTTAAGCCATCATGTGCTCTACAACGACAGGATCGTGCTGGTCGCCCGCGAAGGGCATCCGGTCTTTAAAACGCCTCACACGCCAGAATCATTGAGCCAGTATGAATACACCCTGCTGATGATGGAAGGCGCGGCGCACACCGACTTGCGTAAACGCGTACATGAGATGTTCCCGGACAGGCGTGTTAGCTTTAGCAGTTACAACCTTGTGACGATTGCTGCGCTTATCGGCAGCAGTGATCTGGTCGGACTCATGCCCGCTCGTTGCTTCACATTGTTTGCACGTTGCTGGCCTTTGAAGGTGATCGACTTTCTGCCGCTTCGTGATGAATCCGTCGATTTTTCACTGCATTACAACAAACTCAGCATGCGTGATCCGGTGCTTCAAAGCGTCATCACGGCTATCCGTCAGGCATTTTGAGTCACCGCAAACCCACATTTTTCTGCTGCTTTGAACGTCATTAAGCACATAAAGCAACAACTGGTTTACAATTTGCCGAGCTGGCAGGCTGCTTTATCGCCCTGATTGATGCTATACTGCCAGCCATCAAATTCAAAAATAGTTGATAAGTACAACATTTCCTTGAATTGAAACGCTTTCCTTCGTTACTCGCAACTGGAACACGCACGCTATGAGTAAACCCATTGTGATGGAACGCGGTGTTAAGTACCGCGACGCCGATAAAATGGCCCTTATCCCGGTTAAAAACGTGGCTACTGAGCGCGAAGCGCTCCTGAGAAAACCGGAATGGATGAAAATCAAACTTCCGGCTGACTCCACCCGCATTCAGGGGATCAAGGCAGCCATGCGTAAAAATGGCCTGCACTCGGTGTGCGAAGAAGCCTCCTGCCCTAACCTCGCGGAATGTTTTAACCACGGCACCGCCACCTTTATGATCCTGGGTGCGATTTGTACCCGTCGCTGCCCGTTCTGCGACGTGGCCCACGGTCGTCCTGTTGCACCGGATGTCAACGAGCCTGAGAAACTGGCTCAGACCATCGCCGATATGGCGTTGCGTTATGTGGTGATCACCTCCGTTGACCGCGACGATTTGCGTGACGGTGGCGCACAGCACTTTGCGGATTGCATCAAAGCTATCCGTGAAAAAAATCCAACCATCAAAATCGAAACCCTGGTCCCGGATTTCCGTGGACGCATGGACAAAGCGCTGGAAATCCTGACCGCCACGCCGCCAGATGTGTTTAACCACAACCTGGAAAACGTGCCACGCGTCTACCGCCAGGTCCGTCCGGGTGCTGATTACAACTGGTCGCTGAAACTGCTCGAACGTTTCAAAGAAGCGCATCCTGAAATCCCAACCAAATCGGGTCTGATGGTGGGCCTGGGCGAAACCAACGCTGAAATCATCGAAGTTATGCGCGACCTGCGTCGCCATGGCGTAACGATGCTGACGCTGGGTCAGTACCTGCAACCGAGCCGTCATCACCTGCCGGTTCAGCGCTACGTCAGCCCGGATGAGTTTGAAGAGATGAAAGCGGAAGCGCTGGCGATGGGCTTTACCCATGCAGCTTGTGGCCCGTTCGTGCGTTCTTCGTACCACGCCGATCTGCAGGCCAAAGGTCTTGAAGTGAAGTAATCTTCGCCCGTAGAAATGAGAGGCCGTCGCTTAACCGCTGCGGCCTTTTTTATTTTCAGATGTCGGTCTGTATATGAAGCGGAGTTCGGACTAACGCGTATTCAACCCAGCGGTGAAACAGTTAGTTGCAACTTTCTGCGTATCGGGCGATAAAAATGACAAGAGGCCGCAACGGAATCTGTTGCGGCCTCTCTGGCTAACTCGTTGGCGTGTAAGAAATGACCTGCGCGTTGCATGTCGTTTCTGGCGGTGCCATTACTCTTTATGAGAGAGTTTTTCTGCCGGGATGTCGTCTTCCGCGCTCTTTTTCGCGCTGGTATCGTCATCATTCATGGCTTTCTTAAAGCCTTTAATTGCTGACCCCAGGTCTCCGCCCAGCGTACGCAATTTCTTGGTACCGAACACCAGGACAATCAGTGCGGCAACCACCAGCAGTTTGGTAATACTAATCTCACCCATAGATACCTTCTTGATTAAAACAAGCTACAGAACGCGCCAATAAAACCGTAGCTAATTAACGGTCATTTAGCGAGGGCACACAATAGCAATCTGTAACAAGGTGAATCAAGCGTTGATTAAAAAAACATCACATTAATTGAGGTGGCGCAAAGCGACGGTTTTTAAGCACCGGTAATTGCTCCCTCACCTGCTGCAAAAAGCCGCGTTCGAGGTCAGCATAAATCAACTGCTCTGCGAAACCCGCTCCCGCCAGGGTGACACCCAACGGGTCGATAATGCGACTCTGACCGATATTCTTATTGCCGCACTCTCCCGCCGCAATGATGTAGCAAGTGGTATCGAGCGCTCTTGCAGCCAACAGCGTCGACCAGTGGTGCTCTTTCAACGGCCCACGCACCCACGCGGTGGGCAGCACCAGAACATCAGCCCCCTGCAACGCATGAGCCAATGCTATTTCTGGGAAGCGTAAATCATAGCAGGTCATCAGACCGATTTTCATGCCATCAATGTCAACCAACGGTGGCAACGCATGCCCGGCATCAACACGTTTCGATTCCTGAATGTTAAACGCGTCGTACAGATGCAGTTTCTGATACTGCGCAATGATCTCACCCGCACGCAGCACCACCAGCGTATTAGCCGCACGCCCTGACGTGGTGGGGACATGTACGGTCAGCACCGTTGTCATTGTGTTGAGTCTGCTTTCATCCAGCAATAGCCGTAGAAAGCCACCATCCAGCCCCTGAGCCGATTTCACCGACATATCGGGGTCATTATCATCCCGAGCCAGTAAAGCCTCTGGTAGCACCAACAGGGCGGCCTGTGCCATTGCCGCCTGCTGCATCAGTGAAACACAGGTGCGGGCATTGGTGGGCCAGTCTGGAGTAACCGCAAATTGTCCGGCAGCGACGCGCATAAAACCTCTCTCTGATTCTTACCGTAGCTATCAACGAAGCCCGGCGCTAAGATATTCTCTTCAGTATTCAAATAGCAGGAATTGACGGTGTTACAAATCCTTTTAGCAGTTTTTATTGGCGGAGGGACCGGCAGCGTGTTGCGCTGGCTGCTCGGTATGCGTTTGAACCCGATGCATCATGCGATCCCCATCGGCACATTAACCGCTAACCTGCTGGGCGCATTTATCATTGGCGCAGGGCTGGCGTGGTTCAATCGGATGACCCACATTGACCCGATGTGGAAGCTGCTGATCACCACGGGCTTCTGCGGCGGCTTAACCACCTTCTCGACCTTTTCGGCGGAAGTGGTGTTTTTGTTGCAGGATGGGCGTTTTGGCTGGGCGTTGCTGAATGTGGCTATCAATCTGCTGGGATCGTTCGCCATGACGGCTGCGGCGATGTGGATTTTCTCTGCGGCGCGTTAAAAACAGGCAAAAAAAAACCCGTCAATGACGGGTTTTTGTATTCTACTGTCGAAATGCTTAGATAGGCATTACGTTTGCAGCAGATGGGCCTTTGGCACCGTTAGTGATTTCGAACTCTACACGCTGGCCTTCGGCCAGAGTTTTGAAACCGTTGGACTGGATTGCAGAGAAATGTACGAATACATCTTTGCTGCCATCTTCCGGAGTAATGAAACCAAAGCCTTTGGACTCATTAAACCACTTAACGTTACCTTTAATCTTAGACATCAATATTACCTTTACATGAAAATGGACACAAATGCTGTGTCGGCTAACAGTACAGCAATTGTGGTGCCTTTTGTCCAGCTTAACTTAGCGAAAAAGTGATAAAAATCGCTAATTTTTATAAAACTGAGACTTAGTCGTTGTTTTTACACGCGACTCTGGCACCACTGCCGTTAATCATCTCTTTTATACCCTAAAACTGGAAGCGCATCCACGCAAAATAGACGTTTCCGTTGTTATAAGTCCCTGGAATGTAAGTCATCTGGAAAGTGACAGGCCCATACCCTACCGACGCGAGAGGCAGCACAACAGGGATTGGAATGTAATTCCAGTTGTCACGAGCCGTCGCCCCGACCGTGTAACCCAGGCCCAAATGGAACTTCTCGTCAGTGAACGGACGCCAGGTCTTCTCCCAACCATAGCCTCCAATCGGTTCCCATTTGTTAAAAGAGTCTTTAAAGGCCATCAAGTACAGGCCATGCCAGTTTCCTTTGTCATCCCACCGGGACTGACCAAACCCCGCCCCCCAAGGACGTTCGTTGTACTTGTCCGTTTTTTCTTTGTCATAGGCGAAGCGGGCATGCCAGGTTATCGCCGGAACGTACAAATCGTAATGCTCCGGTGAGTGCCAGGTTTGCGTAATATTCTCCCCTAGCGTGGAAAATGCGTCGCTAACGGTGGACGTCATGTTCGCCTGTGCGAAAGAGGCTAAGATCAACTGGCATGAAACCACGCCCGCAAGCACTAAATATTTAATGGATTTAAACACAGAATATAACCACTTGAGTTCGTACCTGAACAGAGTACCCAGCGTAAAATTAATAAAACCTTAACAACACCGGAATAATCCTTTTTTAAGATTACTCTTCATCCCTCCAGGCTTTGTTGAAACTCTGCCGACAAAAAGTAAGCACCTATTTTATGAGGATAATTGAATGTCATGCAGGGCTAAGCCACGCATGTACCGTGGTCTTTAAGGCAACATCTATTTGCTTGCATCATGTCGCCAACAAGTGCCCGCAAAAACGGTTCTGAAATACATAGGGAAATCGCCCATCACGTTTAATATATTTACCGAAACGATCCCTAAAAAACCATTTAAGTTTCTTAAGAGTACATTCCAGATATTTAAATTTTCTGGCGAGATGAAGAAAATGAAGGAATGTTTGCCGCTTCCATCGCCGAGCCGGGCTCTCATGTCATCAGTACAAACAGAGCTTTTTTTGACCGTAAAACGGTTCGGGCAAAACAGAGACGAAATGCTCTATGCGACACAGCAAAACCGATGATTTTTATTAACTTTTATTTTGCAATTGCGCATCAAAAGAACATAAAACATTCACAGGATAAATAGATATAATGTGATAGCCGCTTATGTTTTGGCTTTAAGGAAGGCCGGGGTCGTCAGTTTATTGATTTCAGTCAGTGAGCCTTGACCGTTTATTGGGCACATTCCCAGACTTCTTTTTTTTGATAAACCTATTTGACAGAATTTTCTTTGGGCTGCAGTAAGACAGGAATCCATCATGCTAACGTTGTTTGAACTCCTTATCGGAGTGGTCGTCATTGCGGGTGTTGCCCGCTATATCATCAAAGGCTATTCCGCTACCGGCGTGTTGTTTGTCGGCGGTCTGGCGTTACTTATCGCCAGCGCCCTGATGGGGCATAAAATCCTGCCTGCAAGTGCCAGCAGCACGGGTTATTCAGCAACCGATATTGTTGAATACATTAAAATTCTGCTGATGAGCCGTGGTGGCGACCTCGGTATGATGATTATGATGCTGTGCGGATTTGCGGCCTACATGACGCACATCGGCGCAAATGACATGGTGGTTAAGCTGACCTCCAAACCGCTGCGCCTTATCAACTCACCGTATATCCTGATGATTGCCGCCTATTTTGTGGCATGTCTGATGTCGCTTGCCGTTTCATCCGCTACGGGCCTTGGTGTCTTACTGATGGGGACGCTGTTCCCGGTCATGGTCAACGTCGGTATCAGCCGTGGCGCTGCCGCCGCGATTTGTGCCTCTCCGGCTGCGATCATTCTCTCGCCAACGTCTGGCGATGTGGTTCTGGCTGCAAAAGCCGCCGAAATGCCGCTGATCGATTTTGCTTTCAAGACCACGCTGCCGATTTCAATCGCCGCAATTGTCTGCATGGCGGTAGCGCATTTCTTCTGGCAGCGTTATCTCGACAAAAAAGAAAACATTTCCCACGAAATGCTCGATGTCAGCGAAATCACCACCGACGCGCCGTCGTTCTATGCGATCCTGCCCTTCACCCCGATTATCGGCGTGCTGATTTTTGACGGAAAATGGGGTCCGGAACTGCACATCATCACTATTCTGGTTATCTGCATGCTGCTGGCCGCGATTCTGGAATTTTTCCGCGGATTCAACACGCAGAAAGTCTTCTCCGGTCTCGAAGTCGCGTATCGCGGCATGGCGGATGCCTTTGCAGGCGTTGTAATGTTGCTGGTTGCGGCGGGCGTGTTTGCCCAGGGCCTGAGCACCATTGGCTTTATCGATAGCCTGATCTCTATCGCCACCTCGTTCGGCTCTGCAAGCATTATCCTGATGCTGGTGCTGGTCGTGCTGACGATGTTGGCAGCGATGACCACCGGCTCGGGTAACGCGCCGTTCTACGCTTTCGTCGAAATGATCCCGAAACTGGCACACAGTTCTGGCATCAATCCGGCCTATCTGTCGATTCCGATGCTGCAAGCGTCCAACCTGGGCCGAACCATTTCGCCGGTTTCTGGTGTTGTGGTTGCCGTATCCGGGATGGCAAAAATATCGCCCTTTGAAGTAGTGAAACGCACCTCCATTCCCGTGCTTGTCGGGCTGGTTGTCGTCATCATCGCTACCGAATTGATGGTGCCAGCAGGCATAGTCCATTAATCACGGGTAGCAACGAAAAGGCGCTTGAGGCGCCTTTTTTGTGCTTTAATGTTTCCTGAAATCTTTCATACCGATATCAGGATAAACCATGTTCAGGAAGGATATTGCTGCCCTCTGCGCTGTCGCGCTGATGCTTGGCGCGCCGCTCGCACACGCCGACCCGCTTACCGCAACGAAATACGGTGATTTTGACAGCTACGTGCTGGCGCTTTCCTGGCAAACTGGCTTTTGCCAGAGCATGCAGGAACGCAATCGCAATGAGCCTGACGAATGTCGGTTGCAAAAAGAGGTGCAGGATAAAAAGAATTACCTGACCGTTCATGGGCTGTGGCCAAGTCTGCCAAAATCCATTGCCGCACGCGGCGTCGATAACCGTCGCTGGATGCGCTACGGCTGTGCAACACGTCCTGTGCCGAATTTGCCCGATGTCCGTGCCAGCCAAAAATGTTCCGCCGCACAAACGGGACTTTCGCTCGAAATGGCTAACAAACTGAACAACGTGATGCCGGGAAGCGGCGGTCAATCTTGTCTGGAACGCTACGAATACGCCAAGCATGGCGTGTGCTTTGGCTTCGATCCGGACGCTTATTTTGGCACCATGGTGCGCATGAATGGCGAGATTAAGCAGAGCGCGTTAGGCAACTTCCTGGCGCAAAATTATGGCAAAACCGTGTCCCGCAATGCGTTCAATGACGCAGTCGCCCAAAGCTACGGTAACGACGGCGTGAAAGCCTTCAAACTGACCTGTAACGGTAATCCCGCGTATCTGACCGAAATGCAGATTGCGATTAAAGCGGATGCCATCAACTCGCCGCTGTCCGAAGGCTCGCTGTTACCCCAGCCACATCCGGGCAACTGTGGTCAGCAATTTGTGATTGATAAAGCAGGCTACTAAAACACGTCATATCTGCCCGGCACATCACGCGCCGGGCAGAATATTTACGCTTTCAGGAACGCCAGCAAATCTTCGTTAATCTGCTGTTTGTGGGTTGTACAAATCCCGTGAGAACCGCCTTTGTACACTTTCAGTTCCGAGTGCGGCAATATCTCCGCCGCGACTTTTCCGCACGTTTCAAAAGGCACAATCTGGTCGTCATCACCGTGAATAACCAACGTCGGGATGGTCATCCGTTTGAGATCTTCACGCAGATCCGTTTCTGAAAACGCTTCAATGCAGTCATAAAGCCCTTTGATCGAACCTTGTAATCCCTGGGCAACAAAACTCGCCCGCACCGCTTCCGACACATTCGCCCCTGCGCGGTTATAACCATAGAAAGCCATCGTCAGCTCGTGGAAAAACGCCCCTCTGTCTTTCACCACGCCGTCACGGATCCCATCGAAGACCTCAATTGGCACACCGTTCGGGTTAAAATCGGTTTTCACCATGATCGGCGTGACTGCACTGATTAACACCGCTTTTGCCACCCGGTCGGTTCCGTGACGCCCGATATACCGCGCGACTTCTCCCCCGCCCGTAGAATGCCCAACATGAATCGCGTCTTTCAAATTCAGATGCGCGGTCAGTTCAGCTAAATCATCGGCGTACTGATCCATGTTGTTGCCATCCCAGGTTTGCGAAGATCGCCCGTGACCTCGTCTGTCGTGGGCGATTACCCGGTAGCCTTTGGATCCCAAAAACAGCATCTGATCTTCGAAAGCATCTGCCGTCAACGGCCAACCGTGGCTAAACACCACCGGTTGCCCACTTCCCCAATCTTTGAAATAGAGCGTGCTGCCATCTTTCAGGGTCAATTTGTCATAACCACTCATGGGATCTCCTGTTTCTCGAAAATGCTGACGCCGGACGGCGCAGCGGTGCTTAACAAGGATATGCCAGATTTGAAATCGATCACGTTTTGCGCATAAAAATTATCCAAAGAGAGAAATCTTCCGGATATTTGAGCCCCGTCGCAAAGTGTTAATAAATGTGTCATCGCGTATTTACAACCACCGCCCTGTTACCCGTATCATGTTACCGGTATCAGTGATAAACGCAGGGATTTAGCCAGGCTATCACTACACTTTGGCTGTCACGTTACAGAGGATATAAAGATGACAGAAGTTACGAACGCATTGGGAGCCGGTACGCTGCTCGGTATTGCTGCAGGTGCCGTCGCGCTGCTGCTGGTCTTGATCATGCGCTTCAAAGTGCATGCCTTTTTAGCCTTAACCCTGGTCAGCATCGTGGTCGCTCTGCTGACAAAAGTTCCGTTTGATAAAGTAGTCCCGACGCTGCTCACAGGCTTCGGTGGCACGCTGGCAGGCGTTGCACTGCTGGTCGGCCTCGGCGCGATGATTGGTCGCCTGCTGGAAGTGTCCGGCGGCGCAAAAGTGCTGGCCGATACGCTAATCGGTAAATTTGGTGAACACCGCGCACCGTTCGCGTTGGGTGTCGCTTCTCTGCTGTTTGGTTTCCCAATCTTCTTCGATGCCGGTCTGGTGGTGATGCTGCCTATCATCTTCAGCGTCGCTAAGCAGTTTGGTGGCTCCACGCTGAAATATGCCTTCCCGGCAGCGGGTGCGTTTGCAGTCATGCATGCGCTGGTTCCGCCACACCCAGGTCCGGTTGCCGCATCTGAATTGCTCGGCGCGAACATTGGTCTGCTGGTCATCGTCGGTCTGATTATCGCTCTGCCAACCTGGTACATCGGCGCGTATCTGTACGGCCTGTACGCCGGTAAAAAATTCGACATCAAACTGCCGTCTTCTTTCCTCGGCGCGGTTGAAGCGGATGCCAACCACAAGCCGCCATCATTCGGCATGGTCCTGACCATCCTTTTGATGCCGCTGGTGCTGATTTTCCTCGAAACCGGTCTGAACACCGCTATCGTGCTGGGCTGGGTTGCCAAAGACGACACGCTGGTTAACTTCCTGCGTATGCTCGGGAAAACCCCGGTCGCCCTGCTGATCACCGTGTTCTTCGCCCTGATGGTGTTTAGCCGTCAGCACAGCCTCAAACATCTGGAAAAAATCTGCGACGGCGCGTTAGGCCCAATTTGCGGCATCATTCTGGTGACGGGTGCTGGCGGGATGTTCGGTGGCGTACTGCGCGCCAGCGGAATTGGTGATGCACTGGCAGGTGTGTTGTCCAACACCGGCATGCCGGTTATTGTCGCCGCCTTTGTGATTGCTACCGCTCTACGCGTGGCACAAGGTTCCGCAACCGTCGCGTTGACCACAACCGCCGCACTGGTCGCGCCGATGGTCCATGCCACAACCGGCATCAGCCAGCTCGATTTGTGCTTCATTGTGGTCGCAATCGCGGGTGGCGCAACGGTGCTGTCGCACGTGAACGACTCTGGTTTCTGGCTGGTTGGCCGGTTCCTCGAAATGGATGAAAAAACCACCCTGAAAACCTGGACGGTAATGGAAACGCTGCTCGGCGGCCTCGCCTTCCTGTTCGCGCTAATTGGTAGCTTGATCTTCTAATGTGAGCTAAATCACTTCAAAGATCCGACCACAGTCAGTACTATGGTCAGACCCTAAACCCTCGTCCTGAACGACGAGGGTTTTCTTTTGGAAACAACCGACTGGATCTCAACCTGGACAACATGGAGTCAACAATGACCAGACCCGCCATTATCATTAATGAGTTCGATGCTGAACGCATTGACCGCCTGCTGGAACGGCCCGAGTGGGCGACCTCCCCGGTTGCGAGCGCGCTGAATGACGAACTGGATCGTGCGCAGATGTGCTCCCCGCAAGAGATGCCGCACAACGTTGTCAGCATGAACAGCCAGGTGCGGTTCCGCGATTTAAGCACCAACGAAGAGCGTGTTCGCACGCTGGTGTTCCCGGCCAACATGACCGATAGCGCGACGCAACTCTCCGTTCTGGCTCCGGTGGGTGCCGCCCTGCTGGGCCTGCGCGTCGGGGATACCATTCACTGGTCGCTGCCGAATGGCACCGAGACGCATCTGGAAGTGCTGGAGCTGATTTACCAGCCAGAAGCCGCGGGTGAATTTCACCGTTAATCGCTTCTGACCCGTCTTCTCAGAGGATGTTCTCCACATCCTCTTTCCGTTTCTCGTCTTCTCTATCCCATCGACAAAACTTTACCCTTCCCCTGCCGTCTTAGGGTGATATTTGCGACCTGAATTCCACAAATAAATCGCCGAATATGCTTGTATAAAAGCAACTATCACAAGGAGGAGAGCATATGTACAACACGATCATTATGCCGGTAGATGTCTTTGAAATGGCGCTGAGCGACAAGGCCGTGAAGCATGCGGAGTTTCTGGCTCAGCAGGAAGGTATTATCCACCTTTTACATGTACTGCCCGGCTCCGCCAGTATGACCATGAGCCGCTTTGCCGCCGACTTACGCCGCTTCGAAGAGCACCTGCATCAGGAAGCGGAAACCCGCCTGAAAACCATGGTCGACCATTTCAGCATTGACCCGTCGCGCATCAAACTGCACGTGCTGATGGGGAGTGTGCGAGATGTGGTGAACGATCTTGCCGAAGAGCTCCACGCTGATGTGGTGGTGATTGGCTCACGCAATCCGTCCATTGCCACACATCTGCTCGGTTCGAACGCATCCAGCGTGATCCGTCATGCGCATATTCCGGTTTTAGTCGTGCGATAACATGCATGAATCATCAGTTTTGTAGGCCCATGCAAGCCACGCACCGCTGGGCTATTCACGAACTCGAAACAAAAAAAGAGGCTACCTTTCGGTAGCCTCTTCACATTGCAGGTGGAGTCTTACTTTTTTGTATTACGCCGTTTTGGTGCGTATCAGATAATCAAACGAGCTCAGCGACGCTTTCGCGCCTTCACCGGTCGCAATGATAATTTGTTTATATGGCACGGTGGTGCAGTCACCTGCAGCAAACACGCCTTTGACGCTGGTTTCGCATTTCGCATCAATGATGATTTCCCCCATGCGGTTGCGCTCAATCGCGCCTTCCAGCCAGGTGGTATTCGGCAGCAGACCAATCTGTACAAAAATGCCGGACAGCGCCACATGGTGCACATCGCCACTTTCGCGGTCGCGGTAATCCAGCCCAATCACTTTGCTGCCGTCGCCTTTCACTTCGGTGGTCTGCGCGTTCAAAATGATATCGACGTTTTTCAGGCTACGGACTTTATCCTGCAACACCTGGTCGGCTTTCATTTCCGGGGCAAACTCCAGCAGCGTCACATGTTCAACAATACCTGCCAGATCGATAGCCGCTTCAACGCCAGAGTTACCACCGCCAATCACCGCCACGCGTTTGCCTTTAAACAGCGGGCCGTCACAGTGCGGGCAATAGGTCACGCCTTTGGTGCGATACTGATCTTCGCCCGGCACATTCATGTTGCGCCATTTCGCGCCGGTCGCGATGATCACGCTGCGCGCTTTCAGCACCGCGCCGGAAGCGGTTTCAATCTGATGCAGCCCGCCAACTACCGCGGCTGGCGTCAGTTTGCTGGCGCTCTGGGAATCAATAACGTCCACGTCATAATCGGACACGTGTTGCTTGAGTGCGCCCGCCAGCTTCTGGCCTTCGGTTTTCGGAACGGAGATGTAGTTTTCGATGTCCACGGTGTCCAGTACCTGGCCGCCAAAACGTTCGCCCATCAGGCCGGTACGAATGCCTTTACGTGCGGAATATACCGCTGCCGCCGCACCCGCAGGGCCGGAACCGACAATCAGCACATCATAAACATCACGCTTGTTCAGCTCTTCTGCGGCACGTTTTTCCGCGCCGGTATCCACTTTTGCCACGATTTCAGTCAGCGTCATACGGCCCTGACCAAACTCCTGACCGTTCATAAACACAGCCGGAACGCCCATCACGTTGCGATCGGTGATTTCATTCTGGAACACGCCGCCATCAATGGCGGTATGTTTAATGCGTGGGTTCAGCACCGCCATCAGGTTCAGCGCCTGCACGACATCCGGGCAGTTATGGCATGAGAGCGAGTAATAGGTTTCGAATTCAAAATCGCCGTCGAGATCGCGAATTTGTTCCAGCAGCGACTGCGCTTCTTTCGACGGATGACCACCGGTCCACAGCAGCGCCAGCACCAGAGAAGTAAACTCATGGCCCAACGGCGAACCGGCAAAACGCGGCCCCTGAGTGGAACCAGGATTGGTTATCAGGAAAGAGGGTTTACGCACCGCTGAGCTGTTGTCTTCTTTAAAGGTCACCTGCGGCGACAGGTCGGCGATTTCCGCCAGCAATTCCTTGATCTCTGCCGATTTTGCGCTGTCATCCAGCGTGGCAATCAGCTCAACAGGTTTGGTCAGTTTCTCAAGATAGGCCTTGAGCTGGGTTTTCATGTTGGTGTCGAGCATGTCGTTATCCTTCTCTAAAAACATCATCATGCAAGCGGCCTTATGGGCTGCCTGAATGCGGCTTGCATCATGGGGTTTGGGATGAAACGGGTGCCTGAGCACCCGTTAATCGCCGGGTGGCGCTACGCCGCCGGGCAGACAGACTTAAATCTTACCGACTAAATCAAGAGAGGGAGCCAGCGTCGCTTCGCCTTCTTTCCACTTAGCCGGGCACACTTCACCTGGATGGGAAGCTACATACTGAGCCGCTTTCACTTTACGCAGCAGGTCAGACGCGTCGCGGCCGATGCCTTCAGCGGTGACTTCGATGGCCTGAATGATGCCCTGCGGGTCAACTACGAAAGTGGCACGGTCAGCCAGGCCTTCGTTTTCACGCATGTTTTCGAAGTTACGGGTCAGGGCGCCAGTCGGGTCGCCGATCATCGCGTATTTGATTTTAGCGATGGTGTCGGAGCTGCCATGCCACGCTTTGTGAGTGAAATGGGTATCGGTGGAAACAGAGTAAACGTCCACGCCCAGTTTCTGCAGTTCATCGTAATGGTCAGCTACGTCGCCCAGTTCGGTCGGGCAAACGAAAGTAAAGTCAGCCGGGTAGAAGAAGAACACGCTCCAGCGACCTTCGGTGTCTTTCTCAGTGACTTCTACGAATTCGCCGTTTTTGAAAGCCTGGTTTTTGAAAGGTTTGATTTTGGTGTTAATTAAAGACATCTGTACTTCCTCCGTGTTGTCGTTGAGGGCTAAGGTAACCAACTTCGATTGATTGGGCTAATGCGTTTGCTGTATCAAATCAATAAGCAATAGCTAACAAACTCACGGGGCAACGCGAAGCCGCCAGAACGTAAAAAGGCCACCTTTTCAGGCGGCCCCGTTACCTGAAAAACCCGAAGGGCAATCCAGTGCCAGCAAGCTGGCTGTGCGTTGCGCTCTACAGAACCTCATGCAAGGTCGTAATAGCGGAGCGATTAGACCATTCACTTTCTGTAAGAGCAATTGCACCGCAGCGGGGTCTTCTCTATGGTTGTGATAGGCTCTACCATTCATCAGGCATCATTCACTTATTTTACAAGGAGTTATTATGCGTAAACTCGCCCTCTTCCTCACGTTGCTGCCGCTTGCTGTGAACGCGGAAGAACTGCCCGCGCCCGTGAAAGCGATAGAGAAACAAGGGATTACGATAATCAAATCCTTCGATGCGCCGGGTGGGATGAAAGGTTATCTCGGTAAATATCAGGACATGGGCGTGACGATTTACGTTACGCCGGACGGCAAACAGGCCATCTCGGGCTACATGTACGATGAGAAAGGCACCAATCTCAGCGAGCAGATGATTCAAAAAGATATTTATGCCCCTGCCGGGCGCGAGCTATGGCAAAAAATGGAAAAAGCGCACTGGATCCTCGACGGCAAGAAATCCGCGCCGCGCGTAATTTACGTCTTCGCCGACCCGTTCTGTCCGTACTGCAAACAGTTCTGGCAGCAGGCGCGCCCGTGGGTGGAGTCCGGCAAAGTGCAACTGCGCACGCTGATGGTCGGCGTTATCAAGCCAGAAAGCCCTGCGACTGCAGCGGCAATCCTGACAAGCAAAGATCCAGCAAAGACCTGGCATGATTACGAGCAATCTGGCGGAAAATTGAAACTGGACGTTCCTGCTGCCGTTGCCCCAGCGCAAATGGAAGTATTAAACAATAACCAGAAACTCATGGATGCATTAGGCGCAAATGCCACTCCGGCAATTTACTACCTCAATGACGACAACATGCTCCAGCAAGTCGTCGGTTTACCTGATGCCGAAAATCTAAAAGCGATGATGGGCGAAAAATAACAAAATGGGCAAGGCTTATCCTGGTAAGCCTTGCCCTATTTTCAATTCAGCAAACCTATTAACTGGAAGTATTAAAAAACATTCACAAA
The DNA here is from genome assembly GCF_036271055.1 of Scandinavium sp. Lineage (GTDB taxonomy): Bacteria > Pseudomonadota > Gammaproteobacteria > Enterobacterales > Enterobacteriaceae > Scandinavium. Next base: position 393,764 of record NZ_DATBBJ010000059.1, read on the forward strand.
TAATATAAATTCCAATTAAAAATAGATTAAGTGAATATTTAAAATATTCAACAATTACATTTACTTATATCATTTATTTGTATATTTTCATCCGATAAATAAACTAAAAACACGAAGGCAAATGGAATGTCGCTGTATAAACTTCCACTGGAACACTCGGTACTGGAAGCGAGCACCGAAAGAATTACCTGGACACTGAATAATTTTGATCGCGTTTGCGTCTCCTTTTCCGGCGGAAAAGATTCCACGGTCATGCTGCATCTGACGGGGATGCTAGCCCGGAAATATAATAAAAAGTTCAGCGTATTATTTATTGATTGGGAAGCACAGTTCAGTAGCACCATTGAGCATTGTGAAAAAATGCGCGCCGAATATGCAGACGTCATAGAAACGTTTTATTGGGTTGCGCTGCCGTTAACCACCCCCAATGCTTTAACCCAGTTCACTCCCGAATGGTGCTGCTGGGAACCCAATACCCCTTGGGTTCGCCAGCCTCCCGCCGATGCGATCACCGATCCCGAGTTCTTTCCCTTCTACCAAACAGGGATCTCATTCGAGCAATTCGTGCGTGAATTTGCCGAATGGTTCTCACAAAAACGCCCTGCGGCAGTGACGATTGGCATACGGGCAGATGAGTCCTACACCCGGTTTTTAGCCGTCGCTTCTCAGCGCAAATCGCGGTTTGCCGATGACAAACCCTGGACCAGCATGGCTCCTCGTGGGCACGCCTGGTACGTCTACCCCATTTATGACTGGAAAACGGCTGATATCTGGACCTGGTTTTCCCGTAGCGGGCTTTGCTATAACCCGCTGTATAACCTGATGTATCAGGCTGGGGTCCCGCTTCGTTATATGCGCATCTGTGAACCCTTTGGCCCAGAGCAACGCCAAGGTCTTTGGCTTTACCATGTGCTCGAACCCGATCGTTGGGCTGCCATGTGTGAACGCGTCAGCGGTGTGCATTGCGGTGGCATTTATGCCGGACACGACAATCAATTCTACGGGCATCGTAAGCTGGAAAAGCCTGACGGTTACAGTTGGAAAACCTACGCGCTGTTCTTACTGGAAACTATCCCCTCGCCCACCTCAGAGCACTATCGCAACAAAATCGCGGTTTATCTTCACTGGTATGCAAAACAAGGCATGGATGACATTCCGGATACCCAACAAGGTGACACAGGTTCGAAAGACATCCCGTCCTGGCGGCGCATCTGCAAGGTGCTGTTAAACAACGATTACTGGTGTCGAATGCTCTCGTTTAGCCCGACAAAATCGCAACATTATAAGCGCTATACCCAGCGCATTTCGCAAAAACGTCAGAAATGGGGAATTTTATGAAAAATCAAATAATTGAACAGGTAACAGCCTGGCTGAAAAGTCTGCCAGAAGCGGAACGTATTGAAGGCATTAACGCGCTTCGCCAGGCCATCCACCAGGAAAGCCCGTTTAAAGAGAATCCTGTGGACTGCGTGTTGTGGGTCAAATATGACGACATCGCCCCGAACGACTACAACCCCAATAACGTCGCGCCACCGGAAAAAAAACTCCTGCTAAAATCGCTGGAAACAGACGGGTTTACGCAGCCAATTGTGGTTCACGGGCCGCACGACAAGCAGTATGAAATTATCGACGGCTTTCACCGCCATGTGTTGGCGCGATCGAAGAAGACCCTGAAAACACGCCTGAAAGGTTATCTGCCGGTCAGTATTTTGCAGTGCGAATCAGATGAAGTGTCAGGCCGTATGGCCTCTACTATTCGCCACAACCGCGCCAGAGGCCGCCATCAAATCAACGCTATGTCAGAAATCGTGCGCGAACTTACCCAACTCGGCTGGACGGATGTCAAAATCAGTGAAGAGCTAGGGATGGACGCCGATGAGGTGCTGCGCTTACGGCAAATTAACGGTCTGCTCGATATGTTCGGCGACCGTCAATTCTCCGAAGCCTGGACGGTGAAATAACTACAGTTTACACAGCCTTTCAGCGGCGGCCAGCAGCGTCGATTCCTGTTTCGCAAAGCACAGACGGATCAGTTTGTGCGGGAAAGGATCGGCGCAGAATACTGACAGCGGAATGGCCGCCACGCCCACCTCTTTTGTCAGCCACTGACAGAAGCTCACATCGTCGAGACTGGAAATCGCACTGTAGTCTGCCAGCAGGAAATAAGTGCCTTCACACGGCAGAATTTCCAGGCGACTGTCGCCAAGTGCATTAATGAACAGATCCCGACGCGCACGGTAAAAGTCTGGCAGTTCACGATAGTGTTCCGGCTCGTTGCGCAGCATATCGGCTAGCGCCAGTTGCGCAGGCGTGTTCACCGCAAAGGTCAGATATTGATGCACCTTGCGCAGTTCAGCGCTAATTTCCGCCGGAGCCACACAGTAGCCCACTTTCCAGCCCGTCATGTGGAACGTCTTGCCGAAGGAAGAGACAGCCACCGCGCGCTCACGCAGATCCGGGTGCGCCAGCACGCTGGCATGCCCGTCGGCTGCAAAACAGATATGCTCGTACACCTCATCACTTAGCACGTAAATTTCACGCCTCGCAATGGCCTGCCACAATGCTTCAAAATCGCTTTTCTGCCACACCGTCGCCGAAGGGTTATGCGGTGTATTCAGGATCACCAGACGCGTTTTGTCACTCAGCAGCGAAGCAAACGCCTGCCAGTCAACGCGGAAATGCGGCGGCTGGAGCGCAATACGTTTGAGGATGCCGCCAGAAAGTTCAACGGCGGGCGCATAACTGTCGTAACTCGGATCGAAACAGATAATCTCATCACCCTCGCGAACCAGCGCAGTGATCGCCGCGTACAGTGCTTCCGTCGCGCCCGCCGTCACGGTGATATCGGTATTGGCATCCGGCAAGTGACCGTAAAGTTCTGCCGTTTTCGCCGCAATCACCTCACGCAGCGCCGGAACGCCGGTCATCGGCGCGTACTGATTCGCTCCCTGCGCCACATGATGCGCCAGACGTTCTTGCAAATAGCGCGGACCGTCAAAATCGGGGAATCCCTGCGACAGGTTAATCGCCTGGTGTTCCAGCGCCAGCGCGCTCATTTGCGTAAAAATGGTAGTGCCGAGATTAGGGAGTTTGCTTTGGGGGATCAGGCGATGATGGCTCATTATCGTTTTACCAGAATGTAATACGGTTGTTGCTGCCACTATAACACGATGTTAGTATTTGGCAATCAAGACGCTTAGACGTCTAAACGATAACGATATTCCAGCCCCGCCGGAGAAAGGTAAGATGACCGAAAACCTGCCACTCAACGCCCTCGTCGACGCCTGCCACTGGATTGGCGCCAAAGGCTGGGCCCCTGCGACCGGCGGCAATATGTCGGTGCGGGAAAATGACCACCTCTGCTGGCTCAGCGAATCCGGCAAAGACAAAGGCGGATTAACCCGCGAGGATTTTTTGCAGGTCGAGATTGCCACCAACGCGGCCCCATCCGGGCGCAAACCTTCTGCCGAAACCGGGCTGCATACCCTGATTTATCGCCTGTTCCCGGAAGCGGGCGCGGTGTTACACGTACACACCGTCAATGCGACCGTGCTGTCACGCGTGGAGAAAGCCGCAGAGCTGGTTCTACGCGGCTATGAAATGCAAAAATCCCTGCGCGGGCAAACCAGCCACCTCGACAGCGTCGCCATTCCGATTTTCGATAATGACCAGGATATTGACGCCCTCGCCCGCCGCATTGAACACTACAGTGCAGAACGCCCGCTGAACTACGGCTTCCTGCTACGCGGCCACGGCCTGACCTGCTGGGGGCGTGACGTCGCCGAAGCCCATCGCCACCTTGAAGGGCTGGAATTTTTATTTGAGTGTGAACTGCGTTTACGCCAACTGGAGAAATCATGATCCGCGCCATTGTCACCGACATTGAAGGCACGACCAGCGATATTCGCTTCGTCCACAACGTGCTGTTTCCGTACGCGCGCGAGCGTCTGGCGGGGTTTATCAGCGCCCAACAATTTGACGAACCGGTTAAATCGACACTGGATTCGCTGCGAGAAGAAATCGCCCAACCACAAGCTACCGCCGATGAACTCACTCAGACGCTTTTCGCGTTTATGGATGAAGACCGTAAATCCACAGCGCTGAAAGCCTTACAGGGGCTGATTTGGCACGACGGTTACGTGAACGGAGATTTCACCGGGCATCTTTACCCGGATGTCTTACCGGCCCTGGAAAAATGGAAGTCACAGGGTATTGATCTGTATGTTTATTCCTCCGGCTCAGTGGCTGCGCAAAAACTGTTATTTGGCTACAGTGACGAAGGTGATATTACTCATTTGTTCAGCGGTTATTTTGACACGCACGTCGGCGCCAAGCGCGAGGTGCAGTCTTACCACACCATTGCGGAGCAAATCGGGCAACCTGCCGGACAGATTTTATTTCTCTCCGATATCCATCAGGAACTGGATGCAGCCGAGCAGGCCGGGTTTCGTACCGTGCAGTTAATCCGTGGCGACGGCGACACCGCCTGTCACCATCATCAGGTTTCCCGTTTCGACGATATCCTTCCGGAGCAGATCCCCTCATGAGTGCACTGACAATTTTCTCTGATTCTGACGCCAGCAAACCGACCTGGCACAGTACCGACGGGCATGAAATCCAGCAGCAGTTGAACGGCAAAGGTGTCCGTTTTGAGCGCTGGCAGGCCGACCGCGATTTAGGCGCGAATCCGACATCCGACACGGTGATTGGCGCATATCAGCATGCCATCGACAAACTGGTGCAGGAAAAAGGATACCAAAGTTGGGATGTTATTAGCCTGCGCGCCGACAACCCACAGAAAGACGCGTTGCGTGAGAAATTCCTCAGCGAACACACGCACGGCGAAGATGAAGTGCGTTTCTTTGTCGAAGGCGCGGGGCTGTTTTGCCTGCACATTGGCAACGAAGTGTTCCAGGTGTTGTGCGAGAAAAACGACCTGATTTCCGTGCCAGCCGGCACGCCGCACTGGTTCGATATGGGCTCAGAACCGAACTTCACCGCGATCCGCATTTTCGATAACCCCGAAGGCTGGATAGCGCAGTTCACCGGCAGCGATATTGCAGGCGGGTATCCAAAGCTGAGTTAATAAAGTGAAACACGAAGCCTCTTATATATAAAAAGAGGCTTTATTCAACATAAGCAGCCCGATCAAAGCCTGCGCATTATCCCTTCCCTGCAACGTTTCATTCGCATCCATTTTTCTCTGAAGCGCCCTCGCATTTCGCAACATTCTCCCGATTCCAGAAAACTGCTTTTATATCCAGCAGCGTATAATATCCCTGCACGCAAATTATCGAGTTTGGTAAGAGCAAGAAAGTCGCCAGGTAGTTAGAGAAATGAAGAGGACTCTATGATCACTTTATGCAAAACCTGCGGTACTTCCTACGAGACAAGCGATACCCCGCCAGCACATTGCGACATCTGCGAAGATGAACGCCAGTATGTGCCCGCTGATGGGCAGAAATGGGTCGATTTTGCCGGCCTTTGTGCTTCGCATACCAACAAGTGGAAGCAACATGACAGCTCACTGCTCAGCCTCCGCACCGTGCCTGATTTTGCGATTAATCAGCGCGCGTTTATTCTACGCACCCCGGAAGGCAATATTCTCTGGGACTGCATTGCCACGCTCGACGATGCCACGAAAATGCTCATCACTGCTCTGGGCGGGCTTAAGGCCATCGCGATCTCGCATCCTCATTACTACACCACCATGCAAGATTGGGCTCAAGAATTTAACGCCCCGATATACCTTCATGCCAATGACCGTCAGTGGGTCATGCGTGACAGCCCCTGGGTCACCTTCTGGGAAGGCGACACACTAGAGCTAACCCGCGACGTTCATGTGATACATCTTGCTGGGCACTTTGCTGGCGGCTGTGTTTTACACTGGGCGAGAGATGAAGGCGTGGTGCTTTCCGGAGACATTGTTCAGGTCACCCCTGGAGCAAATGCCGTCTCTTTTATGTGGAGCTACCCTAATTTACTGCCGTTGCCTGCCGCGAAGGTCAGTGACATTACCCAGCGTCTGAGTAGAGTGAAATTTAAGAAGCTCTACGGCGCCTTTGAAGGAAGGGATATAACAGAGAATGCCGATGAAATCGTGCGTCTTTCAGGTGAAAAATATATTGCCAGTCTCAGAGAGTGAGCAATGAACAGTGTCCGCTCCAGGCACGGCTCCGCCCCCAGTTCTGGGGATCTCACGGTCAAACCGGCGTTGCTCAGTAACGCCCCTATCACTGGCGTGCGTGGAAAATCTAAATCTCACCATAAATTCGCCATCTTAATCAGTCACGTTTTTTTAAATTTTAAAATCCATTTAGTGCAAATCATCTACTATCCTTAGTACATGGAATAAGTTTCCATAGTGATTATTAGTGTTCATTTCTTTAAGTTTTACAGACTTCCTTTTTTATAAATAACATCCCAGGCTCTTCAGCAGCCTTAATATTGAAGGTGATAATACTTCCTGTTTCTTCAATCAATCCCTGATTCCGAACGCAAAGATTAATTAAAGGAAAACAGTTATGGCTCACATTCACGAACACTCTACAGTTAACACTACGTATCCCGATACCCGTCTTCCCGTGCCCACAACAAGTAGCAGCGCCGTATCATGGGGTGCCATTTTTGCTGGTGCGGCAGCAGCGGCAGCCCTCTCTTTAATTTTGCTCATGCTGGGAGCCGGTTTAGGTCTTACGTCCGTTTCGCCATGGGAAAGTCGCGGGCTTGACGCCGATACAGTAGGTATCGCCGCCATTGCCTGGTTGGCGTTCACTCAAATTGTGGCGTCGGGTATGGGAGGCTATTTAGCCGGACGATTGCGCACAAAATGGGTCGATACCCACACCGATGAAGTTTACTTCCGCGATACCGCTCATGGGTTTTTAACCTGGGCTGTGGCGGCGCTGGTCTCTGCTGCGCTATTAACGAGCACGGTGGGTGCCATTGTTGGAGGAGGAGCTAAAATCGTGGGTACGGTTGCCGGGGGTGCTGCGATGACTACTGCGGCGGGTGCAGCGAGTATGGCCAACAAGTCGTCTTCAGTACCCGGTTCGTCAATGGACTATTTCGTTAACTCAATGTTCAGGGCGAACAATCCTGCCACACCTGCAAACGGTGCAACCGATCCCGTTTCGTCAACTTCTGCTCCGGCATCTCATCAACTCGTTCCTCCTGCACAGCTAGGCGAAGTAACAGGTATTTTTGCCAACAGCATTACCACCGGCACCTTACCGCAGGAAGATCGTCAATATGTTGGTCGGCTAATCGCTCAATATGCGGGTATCAGTCAGCAAGAGGCTGAACAGCGGGTACAGACTACCTACGACAAAGCCCAGGCTAAATTAAAAGAAGCGAAGGAAAAAGCGCAGCAAGCTGCTGATACCGCACGCAAAACAACGAGCTACCTCATGCTCTGGACATTCATTTCTCTGCTGGCGGGTGCCTTCGTAGCCAGCCTGTGTGCGACCTTCGGTGGCCGTCAACGTGATTTATAATCTTTAATTATGTGAGAGGTTAAATATGCGCTCATTATTACTGTTCTTTTTAGGCGTACCCATTCCAATCATTATCCTGATTGCGCTGTTTGTCCATTAATGCGCGTGCAACAACGCGGCATTTTAAGCCGTGATATCAGGAAAGTTGCATACAAAAATATATATGCCCGAAAGGGCATTTTTGTTTTTCCGCACACTGTCCTGCCACCGCAAAGATCAACGACGTTTATTGCAGTGATTTACGGTTCAGTTGTGAGCGAGAGGATCGGACGTTGACCTCACACGGAGACAATCGACTTATCGGAACACTTAGATTTCAAGTGCTGCAAGGATCGTGGCTTCCATTTTCTCCGGAGTGGTGATCGGGGCAAAACGCTTGAGCGGTTTGCCGTCGCGTCCGATCAGGAACTTAGTAAAGTTCCAATGGATACGCCCACCCAACACGCCGGGTAACTCTTCTTTAAAATAACGAAACACCGGGTGCGTTGCAGCGCCGTTAACCTCTACTTTCTCAAATATTGGAAAACTCACACCATAGTTAACGTGGCAGGTCTGCGCGATTTCCTCCGCGCCGCCGGGTTCCTGCTTACCAAACTGGTTACAGGGGAAACCAAGCACCACCAGCCCTCGCGCGGCGTACTTCTTGTAGAGCGTTTCCAGGCCTGCGTATTGAGGCGTGAAGCCACAATAACTGGCAGTGTTTACCACCAAAACCAGCTTTCCCGCATAGTCGGCCATAGAGATGTTCTGACCTTGCAAACTGGTTGCGGTAAGTTGATGAAAAGTCGTCATAACGAAAACCTCATAGCAGAACCCTTTTTAGATGTTCCCGATTATAGATTCGGATATTTAACCTGTCTGCTTTTGGCACACAACGGAGAGGTGTGCCAGGTGAGGTCTGCTTTGAGCGAATATCGGACATTAAGTAAGAGATTGACAAGCACCCTGTGAGAATGGTTGTATTATACAACCATTCTCACAGGGCAATCATTATGATTTCAGAGAGTCAGAACATAAAAAACATCCGTGCTGCATCACGTTTAATGGTGCGAGAGTTGGGCTTCATGAACCAAAGTCTGGCTGCAACAGATTATCCTCCCTCTGCCGTTCACGCATTACTTGAAGTTGAAACGCATGGGTCATTAACAGCCGCTCAACTGGTGCAGATTTTAGAGCTTGAGAAGTCCAGCGTCAGCCGCATGCTCGCTAAGCTCATTGAAGCCGGAGAACTTGAAGAGAACACGTCTGCTGATGACGCAAGGGCGAAGCTTTTAAGCCTCACTGGGAAGGGCAAAAAGACAGTACAGAGTATCAATGCTTACGCTGATCAGCGCGTCGCGGCAGCTTTAGATAAGCTCGATCCCTTAACACAAGAGACTGTATCACAGAGCCTTTCTTCATATTCCTGCGCACTGAAATCCAGTCGCGAAAATACCGAAGCGAAATTTGAAAGTAACTTCAAAATAGTGACGGGTTATCATGCGGGTATGATCGGGCGTATTACCGAAATGCATGGAGGCTATTACGCCAGAGAGCATAATTTCGGCCATTTCTTTGAAGCCAAGGTTGCCGCAGGCCTTGCAGATTTTTCAGCTCGGTTGGATAAGCCATGCAATCAGATTTGGCTGGCAATGGTGAATGAGCGCATAGTCGGCTCAGTTGCAATAGACGGCGAGGACTTGGGAAGTCATGAGGCACATCTGCGCTGGTTCATCCTTGACGATGGTTGTCGTGGCAGCGGACTGGGTAGAAAACTCATTGGAGAAGCGATGAGATTTTGTGATGAGCAGAGCTTCTCCTCTTTAAAATTATGGACATTCAATAAACTGACCGCGGCAAGACGGTTGTACGAATCATTCGGATTTGAGTTAGCGAAAGAATGGGAAGGCGATCAATGGGGCAGTTCTATTACTGAGCAGCAGTTCACTCGCAAATCATCTTGCAATTGCTAACTACTTCCCTTTAAGGGGCAGAAAGTTTTTCAGTGCTTACATTGTTCAATCTTTCTGTCCCTGATTAGTGATGTCCGCTCCTGGCACAAAGCCGCCCCCCCTCTCCCCGTCCCCAGCGAGAGGGTCAAATCATCCACTCACCTCACCCCGCTAACTCAACGTTCCAACCCCTTCACATATTCCACTAACTGATCCAACACTATTCCCCAACCTTCGTGGAAACCCATTTGTTCATGCTGCGCACGTTTTTCAGCTGTCGCATGACGGGCGATGGCGGTGTAACGGGTTTTACCCTTTCCGGCATCTTCGAGTAACAGAATGGCTGTCATGAAGGGGTTTTCGGCGGGTTTCCAGCCTTCGGTGTATCCGTCGGTGAAAACCAGTTTTTTGCCGGGATCGATTTCCAGATACACACCGTTGTTTTGCATCGTCTGGCCGTCGACTTCAAATACCGTGTTGAAGCGCCCGCCAACGCGCAGGTCGATGTCACAATCGGTCACTTTGTGCGGTACGGGGATAAAGAAGTTTTTTATATGTTCCGGCGTGCTCCAGCAAGCCCACAGCAGGTCGCGTGGCGCATCTACTACGCGCTCCAGTTTGAGATCGGTGTTTGGGTCGAGCGTCATTTTATCGTCCTCTTTTAGGTAATTATTTAAAGATAGCTGGCTACAAGGAAGCTTTCCTTCCCGCCATCGGAAATAATGTTTCCAGGCAGGATTTAATATTGCCAGAATACCTTAAATACAAAGAACCCTCGGCGCCCCTGAATTCCTCCCTTCTCTAAGCAGAACATCTATCCATAGCCATCAGCCACAAAAACAATCTTCCACTGCCTGCTAATTAAACCTATCAATATGATCACCCGCTCAAAATTTAAATTTAAATTAATCAACTGGTAGGGTTTGTTAACGGTATTAGGTAGAGTCATCATTCACTGTGCAAAAATACGCCCACCAAAAAATGAAACTATATGATGAGTGTCCAGCAAAAACGTTGAAATCCTATGAAGAAAACCTTACCAATCAATTCAACAATACTCAGGCGTTTTTTGCTGATTTTCTCCCTGATTGTCGCCTTCACGTCGATATTATCCTGGTGGTTGGTTTCTGACTCCTGGGGACATTACTCTTATGCCCGCAACAGCCTGAAACAGTTCGAAGAATTTTATCGTGTGCTGGTCGTGTCTAATCGTCTGGCTGATGAACGTGGTTTTGCTAATGAGCTGATCTTCACCGCACCGGGTCAAAACTGGAACGTATTTGATCGACTACAACACAGTCAGGCGTTAACAGATGACAGTTTTAACCAGCTTCCGGAACGGCTTAAAGCCTCGCAGTCAGTGGCCGATGCTCTGGCAACGTTGAAAAAAGGACGTGAGGCAATCGCCAACTGTGCATTCAGATCATGTAAAGATCCGCAATCTACGGCTAATGCGATCACCATGATGATGGATGCGACGAATTATTATCATAAAGCCATCTTTTTGAAGACCAATGACTTCATCAAAATGGAACCCAAAGCGTTAGCGGGCATATTAAGAATGCAGGCACTGGGAGAGTTACGAGATTTAACCGGGAAGTTAGGCTCTGTTGTTTTACTGCCTTTGTTCAGCAAACGCCCCCTCACGCTCGAGGAACAGTTTCTCATCAACACCCGACAGACACGCATTGAAATGCAATGGCAGGCGGTAAATATTCATGCCGATGGTATCGCCATTCCTTATATTTTTGACAAACATTTGCTGACGACCCGCCATCATTTTAAAAACCAGGGATTTGCGCTGATACAATACATACAGGAAGTCAGCCGTAGTGGCGGGAAATATGATTTGACCGTTGATTCATTTGCTAAGCGCTACCACTATAGTTTACGTACCTTTAATGACCTTTTTGATTTGTATATTGATGCACTTAAGAACAGCTATCTGCTTAAAAAAAACGAAGCGTTAAGACATCTCATTTTTACCTTATTAACGTTGGTCATTGTCTATGCCCTCGCACTCGCCAGCATCATCTATCTGCGAACAAGAATTTTAAAACCATTATGGCTGCTGAATAAAAAAGCCAGAGCGATAACGCAACACACCCGCCCACCCGAGAATGAGCCTATTGACGCAGGGTGTGAAATCAAAACGCTGCATGAAACCCTTGATAACCTTGAAAGCAATTTTGATGAGCAGCTGGCACAAAGCGAGCGCCTGCGGCAAAAAGCTGAACAGGATGAACTGACGTCGGTGCTGAATCGCCGTGGGTTTGAAAAGGCGGCGCGTCTGGTTATCAATAAAGCCAGCATTGAATCCCCCGCCTGGTTGGTACTTCTGGATATCGATTTTTTCAAAAGCATCAACGATACCTGGGGCCACCCCATCGGCGACAAAGTGCTGGCAAATCTTGGCTATGAGCTAAAACAAGCAGCCCGAGTGGATGACGTCGTTGCCCGAATTGGTGGAGAAGAGTTTGCCATTATGTTCCGCGAAGGCGACAACAAACAGGTATCCGCGCGCGTTAGCGCCCTGCAAGAGTCCTGCCGACGCGTGTGCGTAACGCTGAGCGATCAAACGACAATCCGCATCACCGCCAGTTTTGGCGTTTCCAGTTCCTGGCAAGGCTCTTTGGTCGCGATGAGTGCCGAAGCAGACAGAGCCTTGTATACCGCAAAACGTAACGGTCGAAATCGGGTGGAAGGTTTACCTGGCTGACAGGCCCTCTGGCCTAGTTCTGCGCAATAAAAATGCCCGCAGCCACTTCTTCTGGCGTAACCACGCCAGTGTCGAGTACCCAACCGCTGATTAATGTCGCAGGCGTCACATCGAAGGCCGGGTTATAAACCCGCGCAGCTTCCGGTGCCCACTGCACTGCGCCAAAGCTACCTGCAACGCCGGTCACTTCTGTGGCGGCCCGTTGTTCAATGGGGATCGCTTCACCGTTCGGACAATGCGGGTCAAGCGTGGTCTGTGGTGCTGCAACGTAAAACGGAATGCCGTGGAATTTCGCCAGCACCGCCAGCGAATAGGTGCCGATTTTGTTCGCCACGTCACCGTTGGCGGCAATGCGGTCTGCGCCGACCCACACAGCGTCCACCTGCCCTTTCGCCATCAAGCTTGCCGCCATTGAATCGGTGATCAACTGATACGGCACGCCGAGTTCGCCCAATTCCCACGCAGTAAGTCGCCCGCCCTGCAACAGTGGACGCGTCTCATCAACCCAAACATTCGCGACATTGCCCTGCCGATGCGCGAAATTGATCACCCCCAGCGCCGTGCCGACACCCGCCGTCGCCAGTCCTCCGGTATTGCAGTGCGTCAACAGACGGCTGCCCGGTTTAACCAACGCGCTACCCGCAAGGGCGATGCGTTCGCACAGCAGTTTGTCTTCTTCGATTAATCGCAGTGCTTCGGTCACTAGCGCAGGCACATAATTTTCCTGCGCCAGCGCGAGCTTCATGCGTTCAAGATTGTTCATCAGATTCACCGCCGTTGGGCGCGACGCACGCAGCGTTTCCAGTGCGGTCAGCAGTTCATCACGGTTCAGACCACGTTCCGCCAACAACGCCAGTAGCAGGCTGGCTGAAAGGCCAATCAGCGGCGCACCGCGCACGCGCAGAGCGTGAATGTGGCCGACCAGCGCCTCAACGCTGTTAGCGTCCAGCCAGTTCGACTGCTGCGGCAGCGCCTGCTGATCGAGGATAAACAGCTGATTATCGCTTACACGCAGGCTCGTGGTTTGTAATGTCTGCATATCGTTAAATCCCTGTTGCGTTGATGTATCACATTGTGTCAGGATGAATTACAGATGTATAGACGTCTGAATGGCTTTATTTCTGGCTACCCGATAAAGAGAACATGAGGATCGAGGCAATGTCGCAATACCACACCTTCACCGCCCACGATGCAGTGGCATATGCGCAGCAATTTGGCGGTCTCGACGATCCGTCCGAGCTGGTTTCCGCGCAGGAAGTCGGCGACGGTAACCTCAACCTGGTGTTTAAAATCTTTGATGCCAAAGGCGTAAGCCGTGTCATCGTCAAACAGGCGCTGCCGTATGTACGTTGCGTCGGCGAGTCCTGGCCGCTGACACTGGATCGTGCCCGTCTTGAGGCACAAACTCTGGTCGAGCATTATCAGCACGCCCCGGAACACACGGTGAAAATCCATCATTTCGACCCGAAACTGGCGGTGATGGTGATGGAAGATCTCTCCGGTCACCGCATCTGGCGCGGCGAGTTGATTCAGGGCATTTATTACCCGCAAGCGGCAGCACAGTTGGGTCACTATCTGGCGCAGACGCTGTTTCACACCAGCGATTTTTATCTGCATCCACACCAGAAAAAAGCGCAGGTCGCCAACTTCATCAACCCGGAAATGTGCGAAATAACGGAAGACCTGTTCTTTAACGATCCGTATCAGGTGCACGAACGTAATAACTATCCGGCAGAACTCGAAGCCGAAGTTGCCGCTCTGCGCGACGATGCGCAGCTGAAACGCGCGGTGGCTTCGCTCAAACACCGTTTCTTCTCTCAGGCCGAAGCACTGCTACACGGTGATATTCACAGCGGGTCAATTTTTGTCGCCGACGGCAGCCTGAAAGCTATCGATGCCGAGTTTGGCTATTTCGGCCCTATCGGGTTTGATATCGGCACAGCCATCGGCAATCTGTTGCTGAACTATTGCGGCCTGCCGGGACAATTGGGCATTCGCGATGCCGCCGCCGGGCGCGAACAGCGTCTGGCTGATATTCAGGAATTGTGGAACACCTTTGCCGAACGTTTTCAGGCCCTGGCAACGGAAAAAACAGCAGATGCCGCACTGGCCTTCCCGGGTTATGCCAGCGAATTCCTGAAAAAAGTGTGGCACGACGCGGTAGGCTTCTGCGGCACCGAACTGATTCGCCGCAGTGTGGGGTTATCACACGTTGCGGATATCGACACCATCAAAGACGAAACCATGCGCCACGAATGTCTGCATCACGCGATTTCGCTCGGTCGGGCGTTGATTGTGCTGGCAGACAAAATCGAAAACGTCGACGCATTGATCGCCCGTGTGCGGCAGTACAGCTAGCATTAATGCCCGGCGGCGCAAGCGCAGCGCCGCCGGGCGAAATATCTCAACCCAAATACTCGATCACTGATAACCCACCGTTGTAATCGGTGCTGTAAATGATCCCCTGCGCATCCACGAACACATCACACGACTGAATGATTTGCGGACGGCCGGGTCGCGTATCCATCATTTTCTGCGGCGCGGCAGGCACCAGCGCGCCGGTTTCTATCGGGCGATACGGATTGGAAATGTCATACGCCCGAACACCGGCATTCTGATAGGTTGCGAAAATCAGCGTTGAACTGACAAAGCTCCCCGGACGGTTTTCGTGGAGATTGTGCGGCCCGAAATGCGCGCCTTTCGCCACATAATCCGTTTCGTCCGGCTGCGGGAACGTCGAGATGCTAACCGGGTTCGACGGGTCGCGAATATCAAACAGCCAGATAAGCTTCTCGCCGTCAGCCTGATTGTCGAGCACCGCTTCGTCCAGCACTACCAACAAATCCCTGTCCGGCAACGGTAACGCGGTATGCGTCCCGCCGCCAAACGGTGGACTCCAGTTACGATGGGCAATCAGCTTCGGCGCGGTTCTGTCTTTCACATCCAGAATCGTTAACCCACCGTCGCGCCAACTGCCATAAGCGGTATCGCCCGCGATAATCGCATGATGCAGCGCATAGCGTTTTCCGGCAGGCCAGTCTGGCGTTTCGCCTGCCGCCTGATGCATGCCCGGCAGCCACCAGCGCCCCGCCACTTCGGGTTTACGCGGGTCGGCTAAATCGATGGTCAGGAAGATGTAATCGCTAAAGCCGTCGATGAGCGCCGAGACATACGCCCAGCGCCCGCCGACGTACCAGATGCGGTGAATGCCGATCCCGTCGAGCGATAAAAAGCTGATTTCGCGCGGCTTGTCCGGCGTGGAAATATCAAACACCCGCAGCCCGGCGCTCCAGCCTTTGTCCTGCACGTCGCTCACCGTTTCACCGACGGAGCGGGTGTAATACACCTTCTCATCGGCAAAACGCACATCGGCGAACAGGTCGCGGGCGTTAATCACCAGCAGCAAATCGTCATGCGCCTGTAAATGCACGTTCCACGTCCCCGGCGGTGCGGGCACATAATTCACCGCCTTCGGATTTTTAGGGTCACGCACGTCGACCACGGAAAAGCCCTGCGACACCATATGTCCAATGTACGCATACCCGCGATGCACCATAAGCTGCACGCCATCCGGCCTACCGCCCTGATCGCTGTGCCCAATCAGCCGCATATTGCGGCTGTAGTCGGGAGTCGGCAGTTCACTCATTTATTTTTGGCTTCGAGAGTCGCAAACCACGGGGCGATGAAATCTTCGGTCTGACCCCAACCCGGAATAATTTTGCCCAGGCTCGCCACGTTTACCGCGCCAGGCTGAGCGGCTAACAGCGCCTGTGGGATCGCCGCCGCTTTAAAATCGTAAGTCGCAGGCGTGGTTTCCCCGGCAATTTTATTGGCGATCAAACGCACGTTGGTGGCACCGATCAGTTTCGGGTCAACCGCCACGCTCACTTTCCACGGGCTGTTCGCCTCACGCATCAACTGCAAATCCTGGTTGGAGACGTCAATGCTGTAGAGTTTGATTTCGGTACGGCCATTCTCTTTCAGCGCTTTATACGCGCCCTGGCTGAACGCATCCCAGGTGCCCCAGATAGCGTCGATTTTGCCTTTCGGGTATTTCGCTAACACTGCGCCGACTTTGTTGGCTGTATCGCCCTGCACGTCAGAGGACACCGCGCCGATAGACTCCAGTTCTTTGATGCCTGGGTTCTGTTTCAGCAGCGTTTTGTATTCCGCCTGACGGCGTTCCATTGGCGGGAAGCCGGCGACCCACAGCTTGATGATGTTAGCTTTGCCGTTGAAGTCTTTCACCAGTTGACCAAAGGAGAGATCGGTCAGCGAGGCGTCATCCTGTTGCGTGACGGTCACGCCTAGGATCTCACCGTTCACCGCCGTATCAAACACCGCGACTTTAATACCCGCAGCAACGGCTTTTTTTACCAGTTCGGTGGAATAAGGGTCACGGCCCTGCGACAAAATGATCCCGTCATATTTCTGGCTGATGGCCTGGTTGACGAAATCCTGGAATTTGGCGTCATCGCCGTTGCTTAAAAATGTGCTGACCTTAAAGCCCAGCTTTTTGCCTTCCTGAATAGCGCCCGAAACAAACTGCGTGGTGTTATCGTCCGAACCGAGGTTACGAATAATCGCAATGCGGATGGGGCCGCTGTGGTTAGCTATGGCTGCAGGAACTGGCGTGGGCGTTTCAGCAAAGGCGGCAACGGAATTCAGCAATCCCAAAGCAATGAGCGACAGCGTGATTTTTTTCATTGTGTTTACCCTGATTGTTGTTATGTACGATGTTGTTATGTTCGGCGCTGAAAATAGGTCAGAGCCAGCGCGCCAGCCAGCACCAGACCTTTGATAATGTCCATCGCGTAGTACGGCACTGAAAGCATCACCAGCCCGTTCGACAGCACGCCGAGGATCACCGCCCCGACCAGCGTGCCGAGCGCATTAGGCTTGCCGGAACCGGCGAGTGAGAAGCCAATCCATGCCGCGGCAACCGCATCCATCAGATAACCGCTGCCCGCATTCACCTGCGAAGAACCGATGCGCGATGCCAGTAAAATGCCGCCTAGTCCGGCGAGCAGCGAAGCAATCACATAGGCCGCGACTTTGTAGCGAGTGGTGCGTAAACCGGAAAGGCGCGCCGCTTCCGGATTCCCGCCGATGGCGTACATCCGGCGTCCGTGTGTCGTCAGCGAGAGCGCCAACTGCGCGACCACCGTCACCACCAGCATGATGATCACAATCGTCGGCACTTGCCCGAGCAGGCCAAACGCCGCCGGGATCGTGCCCTCAGCCATGTCTCCGCTCGGTAGCACCATGTTTTCGGTAATTGATCCGCCAAAGCTGTAGGTTGCCGCCACACCCTGCACTACAAACAGGCTCGCAAGCGTCGCAAGCATGTCGGGAATACGCAGAATGACGATCAGAAAGGCGTTAAACAGCCCGACCAGCGTGCAGAGCAGAAGCGTAATCACAATCGCTTCTGTGGTGCCAAAGCCGTGCCAGACGAACAATGAAATCACCAGCGCATTCGCCAGCGACGCGGTGGATCCGACAGAAAGATCGAACCCGCCAACGGTCAGCGAAATTGACACGCCGATGGCAATCACCGTCACGATGGCAATCGAGCGCAGAATGTTGATGATGTTGAACGGATCGAGGAAGTTGTCCGACGCGAGGCCGAAAATCACCACCAGCGCCACCACGGTCAGCAACATGCCCCACTTATAGAGAAAATCGAAAAACTGCTGACGGCCTGATGCCGTCGCCTTTACTGTCAGGGCCTTGCTCACGACGCCGCTCCTCCGGTGGAGTAATAAAGTAGGGTTTCTTCGCGGGCTTCAGCGCCCGCCACTTCTGCCACAATTTTGCCATCCCACAACACGCAGATGCGGTCGCATAAACCGACCAGTTCGGCGAATTCGCCGGAGGCATAAATCACGCCTTTGCCTTCACGGGCGAGGCCGTCGATCAGGTTGAACAGATCGGTTTTGGCTTTGACGTCCACACCTTTGGTTGGCTCGTCAAAAATCAGCACATTGGCATTGCCGCGCAGCCATTTGCCGATGGCGACTTTTTGCTGATTACCGCCGGACAAACGCCGCAGTGTCTGCGCCGGACCGGTGGTGCGGATCCCCACGCGGGCGATCACCTCTTCCGCCCAGCGCCATGCCTGACGATGCCCGAACAGGCTCCAGCGTGAAAAGCTGTTGTCCGCGCCGATCGCCAGATTCATGCCGATCGACTCATCGATAAAAATGCCCTCTTTGCGGCGTTCTTCCGGCACCAGCGCCAGCCCACGAGTGACTGAATCTGCCGGGTCACGTGGTCGCCACGGCTGCCCGTTCAACTCGGCGCTGCCAACGCGGCTTTTACTCGCGCCAAACAGTGCTTTGCAGAGTTCCGTTTTTCCGGCTCCCGCCAGCCCCGCGATGCCGAGAATTTCGCCTTTGCGTAGCCGCAACGAGATATCCTGTAAAAGATGTTCGTCATGCAGACCATCGACCTGCAACACCACCTCATCGCTGTGCGCAGTGCGGCGAGGCGGGAAGATATCGGTCAACTCGTGCCCCAGCATTTTCTCCACAATCTGCTCACCGCTCAGCGCCGCCATCGGGCCGCTTTCAATCAGCTTGCCGTCACGCAACACCATCAGGGTGTCGCAAATCGCTTTTAATTCGTGAATGCGATGGGAAATAAACACCACGCCAATCCCCTGCTGTTGCAAGCGTTTCACTACCGCAAACAGGCGTTCGCTTTCGTGACTGTCGAGCGGCGCGGTCGGTTCGTCGAGGATCAGAAAACGGCAGTGATGCGAAAGCGCACGCGCGAGTAAAATTTGCTGTTTTTCTGCCAATGTACAGCCGTCGATGGCGCGTTTTACATCGAGCGTAACGTCCAGTTGTGCCAGCGCCGCTTTCGCCTGTTGGCGCACCTGCTGCCAGTTGAAGCGGTATCCCGGTTCAGCCAGCCGATCGAGCATGATGTTTTCTGCAATCGACAATCCCGGCACCAGCGCCACATCCACTTCCTGCTGCACCAGATGGATACCCAGCTGTTTAGCGTCGCGCGGTGAACGGATCACCACCGGCTGATTGTTAATAACAATCTCACCTTCGTAATGACCATAAGTCCCACACAACACTGCCATCAGCGTGGATTTCCCCGCGCCGTTAGCGCCCGTCAGAGCGTGCACCGACCCGCCGTTGAGCGTAAACGCCACCTGCGTTAAGGCCTTAAATCCGGAGAAGGCCAGGCTGATGCCGCGCATCTCCAGGCGATTGGCTGCCATCCGCTGAAACCCTTATCGTTAATCGTCTGATTTGTGGACTCTTCCACAGCCGTGCTTGACTGACAACGGCGTAAAAGGCATAAGATAAAGCAAAATAATATTAGCCATCCAGATGTCCAGACATACCATCGGGGTAGCGATAATACACAAGGAAATAACAAATGAGCAACACCGATATTCGTGTGGTGGTCGGCCCTGCCAATTACTTCTCGCACCGTGGCAGCTTTCAGCGCCTGAATGACTTCTTCAGCCCGGAGCAACTTTCCCGCGCGGTCTGGATTTACGGCGAACGTGCCATCGCTGGCGCACGCCCTTTTCTGCCTGAATCTTTTGATACTGAAGGGGCGAAACATCTGCTTTTCACGGGCCATTGCAGCGAGCGTGACGTGACGACCCTTGCAGACAGTGCGGGCGAAAATCCGGCGGTAGTGATGGGTGTAGGTGGCGGAACAGTGCTTGATACGGCCAAAGCAGTAGCGCGACGTTTAGGTGTGCCATTTGTCGGATTGCCAACGGTTGCCGCCACCTGCGCCGCGTGGACGCCGCTGTCGGTGTGGTACAACGAGGCCGGACAGGCATTGCAGTTTGAAATTTTCGATGACGCCAATTTCCTGGTACTGGTCGAACCAGAAATCATCCTCAACGCCCCGGCAGACTATTTATTGGCTGGCATCGGTGACACGCTGGCGAAATGGTATGAGGCTGTCGTGCTGGCAGCGAATCCTGAACAACTTCCGCTGACGGTTCGGCTCGGGCTGAACGGTGCACAGGCCATTCGCGATGTTCTGCTGGAAAACAGCGAAGCGGCATTGGCAAATCAACAGCAAGGGGAATTGAGCCAGGCGTTTCTCGATGTCGTGGATGCCATCATCGCCGGGGGCGGCATGGTGGGTGGGCTGGGCGAGCGTTACACCCGCGTTGCCGCCGCACATGCGGTGCATAACGGGCTGACTGTGCTACCGCAAACCGAAAAATACCTTCACGGCACCAAAGTCGCCTACGGCATTCTGGTGCAAAGCGCATTACTCGGTCAGGATGACGTGCTCGCGCAACTGGTAGCGGCGTATCAGCGCTTTCATCTACCGACGACTCTCGCCGAGCTTGAAGTTGATATTCATGACCGCCCGGCGCTCAACAAAGTGATTGCACATACCCTGCGCCCGGTGGAATCCATTCACGCCCTGCCCGTTGCCGTCACGCCCGAGTCGCTACACGCCGCCTTTGTAAAAGTTGAATCCCTAAGCGCTTCATTCTGAACGCCTCGTTTAAAATCCCCCGCCCCGTCCATTGACGGGGGGTTTTCGCCCTCTATACCTAATGATGACTCCTATCCATAACTCTGAGGCATCTATGCATATCGATTTGACGGGTAAACGCGCGCTGGTGACCGGCGCCAGCCGTGGTCTTGGTCGTGCAATAGCGATTTCACTGGCGAAAGCTGGCGCTGATGTGGTCATTACTTATGAAAAATCAGCCGATAAGGCGCAGGCGGTGGCGGATGAAATCCGCGCTTTGGATCGCAAAGCCCATGCTATTCAGGCTGACAGCGGCAACGCGCAAGCGATCGTGCAAGCCGTCAATCAGGCGGCTGAAACCCTCGGTGGACTGGATATTCTGGTCAACAACGCCGGGATCGCACGCGGCGGTCCGCTGGAGTCGATGTCGCTGGAAGATATTGATGCGGTGATTGGCGTGAACATTCGCGGCGTAGTGATTGCCACCCAGGCGGCACTGGCGCACCTCGGGCAAGGTGGACGCATTATTAACATCGGGAGCTGTCTGGCAAACCGCGTGGCGTTCGAAGGAATTGCGGTGTATTCGATGAGTAAATCGGCGCTGAATTCGTTCACTCGTGGGCTGGCCCGTGATTTAGGCCCGAAAGGCATCACCGTGAATCTGGTGCATCCGGGCCCAACTGACAGCGACATGAACCCGGCAGACAGCGAACAGGGCAGAGAACAGGTCAAACAAATTGCCGTCGGTCACTACGGTAAACCGGAAGATATTGCTGCCGCCGTCACTTTCCTCGCCAGCCCCGCCGCCGGGCAAATCACCGGCACCGGACTCGACGTTGACGGGGGCGTTAACGCCTGAGTCCGAATCCGTACATTTCCTTTTGCTGCCTTCCTTCGAATTTCACTGCAAGCCTCTGTCACCCGACAGAGGCGCTTGCAGCCTGCCTCGCAAGCTAAACAATCGTGCCTTTCTCCTGTCCACGACCTCTTTTACACTCTGCCTTAATTATCTAATACAACAGCACCTAATAAACTAATTATTTACTAATACCCAATGAGGCGTATCATGCAGATGCAGTCGAAATTAACGATCCTTTGGTCGAGGGCAGCGAGAAGACATTTCCCCAGGCTCGAGAAGCGAGACCGGCAGCGGATCATCGAAAAATTAGACATGCTCGGGGATATCAGTGCTCCCCCACTGGATATCGAAAGGCTACGTGTTAAAGACGAGCTTTACCGGTTAAGGGTCGGGGATTATCGGATCATTTTTACCCGGACGGGTGAGAACAACGAGGCCTGTTATATCGTCGATGTACGGCGAAGAACCTCGAAAACCTATTCCTTCCAGGAGGAGCCAGCACGCTATGAATATACAATTTATCAAAGATGAAAAGGGCAACACCCAATACGTCGTAGTGCCTTACCACGTCTGGTTCAACATGATGCTTGACCGCGTACCCGTTGAAGCGGAAGGCGAAGAGAATAACTGGGAGGAGATCCCCTCCGAACACGATGAGTATGACGGTGTGCCCATTCCCCATGAGGTCGCGCGCCTGATGGACAGAGACGAGGTCAGCCTGCAAGCTGCCTGGCGCCTTTTCCGTGGTCTCTCACAGCAAGAAGTGGCGGATAAACTTGGCGTGACCCAGTCTGCAATCTCACAGCTGGAATCCCCGGACTCACGACCGCAAAAACGTACCCGCGAAAAGCTGGCGGCCATCTATGGGTGCACCCAGGAACAAATCAGCCTGTATCTGCCAAAAGAAGGTTAACAACAGCGCCCGCCGTTTTTCCCGCTGTAACGAGCGTCCTGGCGCTCGCGGAAAAATTCTTCATAAGTCATGGGCGTCTGATCAGGATGGGTCAGACGCACGTGCGCCACGTAGTTATCGTAGTCCGGCACGCCAATCATCATTTTGGCGGCCTGACCGAGGTATTTTCCCGCTTTCGAGAGTGTGTCAAACATAAGAACTCCAGTGGATATCAGCCTCCCCTTGTAAGGAGAGGCATACACATCCTTAATGCACGCTTTTCGCCTGAGCAACAATCTGCTCGTAGTTTTCCGGCATCGGCTCGTATGGCGTTTCTTTCGCCGTCGGTTTGTCTTCCTTCAACGCGGCCAACGCCGTTTTCAACGAATAGAGCGCCAGGACAACCACGACCACCATAAAGAATATCGTCAATCCGGCATCCAGGCGGTTGTTGAACACCAGTTGTGAGAGCTGCGATTCGGTGTACTGCGCCGGAATTTTACCACTGTCGATCATCGCCTGGAACTTGTTAGCGATGGCGAGGAAACCGACTTTGGTGTCAGCACTGAACGCTTTCTGCCAGCCCGCCGCCAGGGTACAAATCAGTAGCCACGCGGTGGGCAACAATGCTACCCAGGCATAACGCTGGCGTTTCATTTTGAACAGGACCACTGCGCAGAGCATCAGCGCCATACCTGCCAGCATTTGGTTGGCGATACCGAACAGCGGCCACAGTGTGTTGATGCCACCGAGCGGATCCACCACGCCCTGATGTAGGAAATAGCCCCACGCAAGCACGCACAGCGCTGTTGCCAGCAAGTTCGCTGGCAGCGAATCAGTGCGTTTCAGGTTCGGGCTGATCACCCCGAGCAAATCCTGCAACATGAAGCGTGCCGCACGCGTCCCGGCATCGACCGCCGTCAGAATAAACAGCGCTTCGAACAGGATCGCGAAGTGATACCAGAACGAGACATCCATCAGGCCGCCGAGCGAGCCGTGCAGAATGTACGCCATTCCGACAGCCAATGTCGGCGCACCGCCTGCGCGCGAGATTATCGACTGCTCGCCCACTTCATTGGCGATTTGCGTGAGCGTATCTGGCGTTATCGCAAAGCCCCAACTGCTGACCACCTGCGCGGCAGACGCCACCACGTCAGTGGTTCCCGCCGGAGCCAGTACCGCCATCGGGCTGTTCATCGCGAAGTATACGCCCGGATCAATGATACAAGCCGCGACCAGCGCCATGATCGCCACGAAAGATTCCATCAACATGCCACCGTAGCCGATAAAGCAGGCCTGGCCTTCGTTAGCGAGCATTTTTGGCGTGGTGCCGGAGGCAATCAGCGCGTGGAAACCTGAAACCGCGCCACAGGCGATGGTGATAAACAGGAACGGGAACAGGCTGCCGGTCCAGACCGGACCAGTGCCGTCAACGAATTTGGTCAATGCGGGCATGGTCAATGTTGGGCGCAGGATCAATATGCCGATCGCCAGTCCGACAATGGTGCCGATTTTCAGGAAGGTTGAGAGGTAGTCGCGTGGGGCCAGCAGCAGCCACACCGGTAACACCGCCGCCACGAAACCGTAGCCCACCAGCATCCACGTTAACTGTACGCCAGTGAAATCAAACCACGGCGCCCATGTTTGACTCGCCGCCACCCAGCCGCCGGAAATAATGGCAAAAATCAGCAGAACAAGGCCAATCACTGACACTTCGCCAATACGGCCCGGACGCAGATAGCGAATATAAATTCCCATGAAAATCGCCAGCGGAATGGTGAACGCCACGGTGTAGGTCCCCCATGGGCTGTGGGTCAGGGCTTTCACCACAATCATCGCCAGCACCGCGAGGATGATGACCATAATCATGAAAGTCGCCACCAGCGCAATCACGCCGACGGTCGTGCCCATTTCCTCTTTGATAAGCTCGCCGAGCGAACGCCCATCGCGGCGAGTGGAGACAAACAGCACCATAAAGTCCTGCACCGCACCGGCTAACACCACGCCTGCCAGGATCCAAATCATGCCGGGCAAGTAGCCCATCTGGGCTGCCAGCACCGGGCCAACCAACGGCCCCGCCCCGGCAATCGCCGCAAAATGGTGACCGAACAGCACTTTTTTGTCGGTCGGCACGTAATCAAGCCCGTCGTTATGACGCACCGCTGGCGTCATGCGCGTCGGGTCAACAGACAGCACTCTCTTCGCGATAAATTGACCGTAAAAGCGGTAAGCGATGAGATAGATACAGACCGCCGCAACGACAATCCATAACGCGTTTATCTGCTCACCACGGTTGAGTGCAATGTAGCCGAGGGCAAACGCGCCGACGACAGAGAGGATGGCCCATATCAGGTATTTCCCTGGGTTATTCATGGTCAAATTCCATCAGTGAAGGGGGAGATGTTACATTTTGTATCTATAACACCCCTTCTGAATTTAACAACTTGATAACCGAGAAAAAGGGATTTATGCCCGGGATTTACATGACATTGTTAAGCGGATCACTCTCTGGTTAAAGCAAGATTAGCCGAGCACCATAGTGCTCAAACGGCAGGTGCAGCAGCGCCGCCCCTGTTCATCAAACACTACAATTTCCCAGCTTTGCGTTTGTTTGCCGAGGTGCAACGGCTGGCACACGCCGCGCACTTTACCCTGCGACACCGCGCGATGATGCGTCGCGTTCAGTTCAGTGCCGACCACACACTGCCCTTCGCGAGTCATCAGATAACCGGCCATCGAGCCGAGCGTTTCCGCCAGCGCCGCCGACGCGCCACCGTGCAGCAGACCGAACGGCTGATGAGTGCGGGCATCTACTGGCATTTCAGCTTCCAGCGTGTCGTCGCCGAGCCGGGTGTAAACGATCCCCAGATGCGCCACCATCGTGGCCTCACTGGTGGCATTTAACGCTTCAAGATTTAAATGACGGACCCAGATCATCATACCCCCAATGTTGAGCCGCCATCCACCACGATGTCCTGTAAGGTGATATGGCTGGCTAAATCAGACGCAAGGAACAAAATGGTATCGGCGATCTCCTGCGGACGCGCGATTTTGCCCAGCGGAATGCCGAGCTTGAACTGCTCGGCAAAGCCGCGAATGCGCTGCTGTTCCGCGTCATCGCTGACCCACAGTGTGCGCTGCATGTCGGTGTCGGTTGACCCCGGCGAAACCAGATTACAGCGCACGCCACTGGCCGCCAGTTCCAGTCCGACGGTCAACGCCAGACTTTTCAGTGCCGCTTTTGACGCGCCGTAAGCGCTCATGCCGATGCGTGGCGTGTGCGCCGCATCAGACGCGACGGTGACAATCGCCCCGCCCTGCTGCTGACGAAATGTTGCCATTGTCTGCTGGAACAGATTGAACGCACCGCCAACGTTGACCGCAAACGTCTGCTGCCAGTCGGCGAGACTCAACGCATCCGTCGCACCCATGCGCAAAATACCGGCGGCGTTAACCAGCACATCCAGACGAGCTAAATCCTGCAACAGCGGCTTGCAAACCAGCATCACCTGCTGCGCATCGGCCACATCCATTTTGACCGTGGTAAAAGGATAATCCGCGTTATCGAACGCCAGATCGAAACCGGTCACGCTTGCCCCGGCTTCGACAAACGCCAGCGCGGTGGCGTACCCAATGCCTTTTCCAGCACCCGTCACCCATACCGTTTTACCGTGAAAATCCAGGCCTGCCATCACTTCACCTCACGTGACAGCAACGCCCACCAGGCATCAATTGTCGGGTTCTTCGCCAGCATCACAAAATCGATATCACCGTGAACTTTACGCCAACGCGCCGCCAGTGCCATCATCCGCACCGAATCCAGGCCGTAATCAATCAGGTTTTCGTCATCCAACGGTTCGTCAGATTCATCCAGCAACGGCAGGATCATCGCCCGTAACGCGGTTTTCGACGCAGGCAACGGCAGCAGTTCTTCGGTCATCACCACACGCCCGGAGCGCCCGGCAACGTATTTCAGCGACATCAGATGTTCTTCGCGGCTGAAATCCGCCAGCGCATCGGCCACAAAGAACGGCTTGATGTCGCGCATGAACGCATCGGTCGCAGTCGTCATGCAGCCGATGTGTGCGTACACCCCGGTGATGATCAACTGATTACGCCCGGTCTCTTTGAGCATTTCTTCCAGTGGCGAACGGTGAAACGCGCTGTAACGCCATTTCACCAGCACGGTGTCGGCGTCGTCTGGCGCGAGTGCGGCAATCACACGCTGCTGCTCCGGCGAACGGGTCAATCCCGGCCCCCACATATCGTTCAGCAAAGCGCGGTCTTCGTCGCTCTGTTCTTTCGGTTGTGCGGTGTAGTAGACCGGAATGTTGTGCTGTTTGGCGAAATCACGCAGCGCTTTGATGTTGGCGACTACGGTTTCCATCATCGCGCTGTTTTCGCCCCAAAAATTGAGGAAATATTCCTGCATATCATGGATTAACAGCGCCGCACGCTGTGGCTCAAACGCCCAGTCGACTTTGTTCGCAGGAATGTCTGCGGCGGTCGGCAGTGCGTAGGCCTGCAGTTTTGGAATTGCCATACTCTTCTCCTCAGGCCAGGGCGCGATCCGCAATCCACTGACGTAATTGTTTTTTATCGACTTTACCGACCGGCGTCAGTGGCAATGCGTCTACGCACTCCACGCGATCCGGCAGTTTGAATTCGGCGACGCCCTGTTCGCGCAGGAAACGACGAACGACGACTGCTCGCAGCGGTGTTTTCACCACCAGATACGCGCAACTCTTTTCGCCGAGCAGACTGTCTTCCATGCTGACCAACGCGGCGTGGATCACGTCCTCGTGGCGCAGCAGCAGGTTTTCGATCTCCTCGGCGGCGATCTTTTCGCCTCCGCGATTGATCTGATCTTTCTCGCGCCCCTGCACGGTGATGTAGCCGTGTTCGTCGATCGAAATCAGATCGCCGGAACCGTAAAACCCGTTGGCATCAAAGGCGCTGGCGTTGTGCTGCGGGCTCTTGTAATAGCCACGGAAGGTGTACGGGCCACGCGTCATCAGACGGCCCACTTCGCCGCGCGGCAAAGGATTACCGTCTGCATCGGCGACCCACACTTCGTCATCCGGCGACATCGGGCAGCCCTGCGTGTGGATGATGCGTTCCAGCGGATCGTCAAGCCGGGTGTAGTTCACGAGCCCTTCCGCCATGCCGAACACCTGCTGAAGCTGACAACCCATTTCCGCCGGAATACGTGCTGCCAGCGTGGCAGACAACCGCGCGCCGCCCACCTGTAACAGCGTGAGCGTTGCCAGTTGTGCGTTGCCGTTCCCTTCGTGGATGGCCTGCAACCACAGGCTCACTGCCGGAGGCACCAGCGCGGCGACCGTAATGTGATGCTGCTCAATCAGCGGGAAACAGAGCGTGGCGCTCGGGTCAGAAGCCAGAATGACGCAGCCGCCCGCCATGAACACACCAAGCGCACCCGGTGAACTCAGGGCGTAGTTGTGCGCGGCAGGCAATGCGCAGAGATAGCGAGTGCTCGCATCAAACGCGCAAATCTCATTGCTGCGACGGATGCTGTAGTCGTAATCGTTATGCGTACGAGGAATGAGTTTCGGCGTGCCGGTGCTGCCACCGGAAAGCTGGAAGAAAGCGACGTCTCCCGCATTCGTGTTCGACGGAACAAAATTGTCTGCCGGTGTCGCCATTGCTGCCGCCAGATTGTGTTCGCCCTCATCGTTGCGCAGCAAAACCACCCGCAAAGAGCGGTGCACATCGACAAAACCGTTGAGGAACGTATCGTCGGCAAAAAGAGCATGCGCACGATCGGCAATCAGGATCGCCGGTTCGATTTGCGCAGCATAGGCATGTAATTCGCTGCGCTGATGGCTGAACAGTGCATTCACCGGGGCTACGCCAATGCGCAGCAACGCGAAGAATGTGATGTAAAACTCAGCGACGTTGCCCAGATGCACCAGCGCGGTTTCACCGGTTTTCAGCCCCTGACGCTGCAACGATGAAGCCAGGTTATCCACTCGCTCATTCAACTGGCGATAGGTGAAACGACGCTCGCCGTCGATGACCGCAACCGCATCACTGTTGGCGCGGCGCGTCAGAATGTCGGTCAGCGGCCGATCCTGCCAGTAGCCCTTCTCCCGGTAGCGGGCCGCTAAATCGTCCGGCCAGGGCGTAAATGCAACACTCATCATCAATCCTTAATTCAGACCAAACACGTTCAGCATGGTGCTGAGCTTCACCCCGGTTTCACGCCATTCACCGAGTGGAGAAGAAGCTGGCACGATGCCCGCCCCCGCAAACAGACGAATGTGGTTGGCGCGCACGTTAGCGCAGCGGATGGTCACTACCCATTCGCCATTACCTTCGGCGTCGCACCAGCCGACGATGCCGCCGAACAGTTCGCGGTCGAACGGCTCAAGTTCGGCAATCAATTGTTTGGCTACGTCGTGTGGGAAACCGCTCAGCGCAGGGGTTGGGTGTAACAGGCAGGCCAGCGACAAGGCGTTTTCGCCCACTTTCGCTTCACCTTCAATCGGTGTCGCCAGATGCCACAACGTTGGCGTGGTGACGAGCTGCGGTGAAGACGGCAAAGACAGCGCTTCGCTGCGCGGCGTGAGCACGTTTTTCATCGCCTGCGTAACGAGATCATGCTCGTGTCTGTCTTTTTGCGACGCCAGCAGACGGTTGCCCGCTTCTCTGTCCAGTACGCTATCCGGCTGACGACGCGCCGAGCCCGCCAACGGCAGTGAGCTGAAATGCGAGCCTTCTTTGCGCAGCAGCAATTCCGGACTTGCGCCCAACAGCACGCCTCCGTCGGGCAACGGCACATGGAAATTGAAACTCGCCGGATTCTGAGCAATCAGACGTTCCAGCAGCGCGCCCGTGTCCACCTTCACGTCAGTAGTCAGTTCAATCAGCCGCGATAAGACCACTTTATCGACTTTCGGCGTGGCGGTGAGCGCAGCGGCCTGTTCTACCATCGCCATAAACACATCCTGCTGCGGAATCTCCTGACGCGCCTGAACCTGCATCGGCTTCATGCTGGCGGCATAAGGAGCCGAGTGCTGTTTGGCGGTGCGGGAAAACGCCTCGCTGTGCTGTGGAATAAACAACGCGGAAGGCTGCGTGGTATCGAACGGGATCGCGCCAACCAGCAGCGGTCGCGCAATACCCGCCGCTTTGGCGTCAGCAAAAGCTTTAGCGATGTTTTGCTGAAACTCCCCCGCCAGATTTTCACCCCCTTCAACCGGCTGCGCGATGCGACGAAAACAGCCCGAAGTCGTGAAACTGCGGTACGGCGACATAAAAAAGAAGCTGTCGGATGACAGCGTTGGGGCAACTTCCTGCACGGCCTCAGCCAGTGACGTTTCCATATCATCCTCCAAAACGATAAAGATATTACGAATAATTATCATTTATATTTTGGTTCGGTAAGCTAAAAGTTATTGCTGCGATTGTCAATGTCGGACGCATCTTCCGTCTTACCGTTGCGTCGTGCTACAGTGCAAATGAGATTCATTAACATCAACAAAACAGGACGCTGACGTCGTGAAATCCCCTGCTTTCTTCCGTAACACCCTGTTGTTTATCGGGCTTTGCCTTTTAGGATTAACCTCAGCCAGCGCCGCCGACTGGCCTCGTCAGATCACCGACAGCCGTGGCAGCCACACGCTTGAACACAAACCGATGCGTATCGTCTCCACCAGCGTGACGCTCACCGGCTCATTGCTGGCGATTGACGCGCCGGTTATAGCCAGCGGAGCCACGACGCCGAACAACCGCGTGGCGGATGCACAAGGATTTCTGCGCCAGTGGGGTGATGTGGCGAAACAGCGCCAGCTCGCGCGGTTGTATATCGGCGAACCGAACGCCGAAACTGTTGCCGCACAAATGCCGGATTTGATCCTGATAAGCGCCACAGGTGGCGATTCCGCGTTAGCGCTGTACGATCAGCTCTCCACCATCGCGCCGACGCTTGTCATCAACTACGACGATCAGAGTTGGCAGGGCTTGCTGACTCAACTCGGGACTATCACAGGCCAGGAAAAACAGGCGGCGGCGCGCATCCATGAATTCGATACGCAACTTGCCACACTCAAACAGAAAATGAAGCTCCCGCCGCAGCCGGTCAGCGCGCTGGTTTACACCGCCGCCGCGCACAGCGCCAATCTGTGGACGCCGGAGTCCGCGCAGGGCAAATTGCTTGAACAATTAGGCTTCACCCTCGCCCCGCTGCCGGCCGGACTGCACACTAGCCAGAGCCAGGGCAAACGGCATGACATCATTCAGCTTGGCGGTGAAAATCTGGCTGCGGGTCTGAACGGTCAGTCGCTGTTCGTGTTCGCAGGAGACCAGAAAGACGCCGATGCGATTAGCGCGAATCCGCTGCTGGCGCACCTTTCTGCCGTGCAAAATAAACACGTATACGCACTCGGCACCGAAACGTTCCGCCTGGATTACTACAGCGCCATGCTGGTGTTGCAGCGTCTTGAGAAACTGTTCAGCTAACCCTCTTGCCGGGTGGCGGCTACCGCCTTGCCCGGCCTACGTTTTTTCACGCAGGCCCGCGCAAGCGAAGCACCGCCGGGCGTTCAGGCAACTTCTTCCACTTTCACTGGAACCCGACGGAATCGACGTAACTCGCCGAGCAACACAACCAACACCGCGCCAATAATCGCCAGCGTCCAGCCGCTGACCGACGCCGCTGCAACCGGTGTTAACATCGCGCCAAATCCCCCCAACAACGCTGCGCCAATGGCATCGCCCGTGACGTTTTGCGCCGTCCACAGGCCGTTGATTCGCCCGAGCATCGCCTCCGGGGTTTGGGTCTGAATCAGGGTGTATTGCAACAATGAGCTGATGGCGCTCAGCCAGCCAAATAGCGCCAGACACAGCGCGCCAAGTGCCCAGACGGGCATTACGCTGAATAACGCTATCGCCACGAAGGATCCCACCGTCGAGATCAGCATGATCTGCCCCGGCCTTTCGCTGCGCGCCAGATTGCCGCTGGTCAGCGCGCCAAACGCAGCCCCGAGCGGGATCGCCGCATACAGCAAACCAATCTGCGCCGCCGACATTTGCCAGCCCATCGCCAGCGCTGGGTAAAGTACCCGCACCGCGCTCGCCATCGTCAGCAAACCGCCAAGCAGCGCAATGCCGCCAATTAGCGGGCTGTTAAACAAAAAGCGCAGACCAGTCATTAACGATTTCAGCGGATGTTCACGCGGCTGCGGCGGTGGCGGCAGCTTTGGCAAACGCAAGAGCGTGAGCGTTGTGATAAACGTGCCTATCGCCGCCAGCAGATAGTTCCAGGAGAACCCGCCACTCGCCAGCAGCAGACCGCCGACCATTGGCGAAATCACCGAACCTAAGCGCACTGTCAGCATGGTGATCGCGCCCGCCTGCATCAGGTTTTCGCGCCCAACAAGCGCAGGCGTTGCCGCTAATAGCGCGGTCACGCCAATCGAGGCAAACAGACCATCCCAGACGCCGAGCAGATAAATCGTCAGCAGCGACGGTTCTGGCAACAGCGCATTTAGCCACAAGCCAAGAAAGCCAATTCCGCAAGTGCCACGCGCCAGCAAAATGAGTTTTTTGCGCTCGACTCGGTCAGCCAGCACGCCGCCGAGCATCAGGCCAATAAACATCGCCCCGCCGGTCAGTGTCACCGCAAGCCCCACATGCCAGGTGGATTGGGTCAGATGTTGAATTTGCACAGGCACTGCAACGCCGAGCAAACCGAGGGAAAGAATGGAGATAAAACGGGCGATAAAGACGGCGCGAAACGCCGGATGAGTTTTCAGCAGGCTGAGGTTCAACAGCCAGGATTGTCTTTGCATCACAGGGCCTTCAACGAACTTTCGATACCATTTTTGTGGTCGCACATGCTAACATGAGAGAATAAGATCGAGAACGATAATTACTATCATTATCACATCATGGACGTTGCTATGTCGTTTTCTCCCGCCACGCTGCGCGCCGTCGCCGTGCCCGGATTACTCATTCTGCTCGTGATTGCCGCCGCACTCAGTCTGTTGATTGGCGCAAAACCGCTGCCGTTGAACGTGGTGTTCGACGCCCTATCAGGCAGTTGCCAGAGCGCCGACTGCACCATTATTCTCGACGCCCGTTTGCCGCGCACGCTGGCCGGCATTTTAGCCGGAGGCGCGTTGGGCCTCGCGGGCGCGCTGATGCAAACCCTCACACGTAATCCACTCGCCGATCCCGGTATTCTCGGCGTTAACGCCGGAGCCAGTTTTGCCATCGTACTCGGCGCGGCGCTGTTTGGGCTGACACTGCCACAAGAACAGTTATTACTCGCCTTTTGCGGCGCGTTAATCGCTTCTCTGTTAGTCGCTTTCACCGGCAGTCAGGGCGGCGGGCAGCTCAGTCCGGTTCGCCTGACGCTGGCAGGTGTGGCGCTTGGCGCGGTGCTCGAAGGATTATCCAACGGTATCGCCCTGCTCAACCCGGACGTTTACGATCAGCTGCGTTTCTGGCAGGCCGGTTCGCTTGATATTCGCTCGCTGGAAACCCTGAAAGTGGTGCTGGTGCCAATCACGATTGCCGCCGCCGTGGCGTTGGGTTTGAGCCGTTCGCTCAACAGCCTGAGCCTCGGCGCAGACACCGCCACCGCGCTCGGGAACAAAGTCGCGCGTACGCAAATTTTGGGCCTGCTGACTATCACCGTATTGAGCGGGTGTGCGACTGCGCTGGTCGGGCCGATTGCCTTTATCGGGCTGATGATGCCGCATATGTCACGCTGGTTAGTGGGTGGCGATCACCGCTGGTCGTTGCCGGTGACGCTGATTGCCACGCCTGCCCTGCTGTTGTTTGCCGATATTATTGGCCGCCTGCTGGTGCCGGGCGAACTGCGCGTGTCAGTCGTCAGCGCGTTTATCGGCGCGCCTGTGCTTATCTGGCTGGTGCGTCGTCAGCCGTCGCGCGGAGGTGTCGCATGACTGCCCCTTCCCGTCGGCTGATCCTCAGCTGTTTACTGTTAATTCTGGCAAGCCTGCTCATTACGCTCTGGAGCCTACGCAGCGGCGCAGTAACGCTTGATGCCCCACAGGTGATCGCCGCACTGTTTGGCGATGCCCCGCGTAACGTGACGATGGTCGTCACCGAATGGCGATTACCGCGCGTGTTGATGGCGCTGCTGATCGGCGCGTCGCTCGGCGTCAGTGGAGCGATTTTCCAGTCTTTAATGCGCAACCCGCTCGGCAGCCCAGACGTAATGGGCTTCAACACTGGGGCGTGGAGCGGCGTACTGGTCGCAATGGTGCTGTTCGGTCAACATCAAACGGCCATTGCTTTTGCCGCGATGGCGGGCGGGATCATCACCTCGCTGCTGGTCTGGCTGCTGGCGTGGCGCAATGGCATCGACACCTTCCGGCTGATCATTATCGGCATTGGCATCCGCGCGATGCTGATGGCGTTCAATACCTGGCTGCTGCTGCGTGCAACGCTTGAAACCGCGCAGTCGGCTGGCCTGTGGTTTGCCGGGTCGCTCAACGGCCTGACGTGGGCGAAAATCTTCCCGTCGGCCCCTATTCTGCTGGTGATGCTGGTTTTTGCCGCACTATTGGTTCGGCGATTACGGCTGCTCGAAATGGGCGATGACAGTGCCTGCGCGTTAGGTGTTCGCGTTGAGCGTTCACGTTTATTGATGATGCTGGTGGCAGTGGTTTTAACCGCCGCAGCAACGGCTTTGGCTGGCCCGATTTCCTTCATTGCGCTGGTAGCTCCGCACATCGCCCGGCGCATCAGCGGCACCGCGAGATGGGGATTAACGCAATCCGCATTGTGCGGCGCACTCCTGTTAGCGCTGGCTGATTTCGGCGCACAACAACTGTTTATGCCTTATCAGTTGCCGGTGGGCGTGGTGACCGTCAGCCTCGGCGGCCTGTATCTCATCGCCCTGCTTATTCAGGAGTCCCGTAAAAAATGACCGCATCCACTGCCCGCCTGCACGGCGAACACCTCATGCTGAGTTACGGCAAAAAAATTATTGCCGAGAAGCTGAACGTCGCCATTCCTGACGGCCATTTTACGGCGATTATTGGCCCCAATGGCTGCGGAAAATCGACGCTGTTACGCACGCTCAGTCGTCTGATGACACCGCAGCACGGGCAGGTATTTCTCGATGGCGAGGAGATCCAGCGTTTCGCCAGCAAAGACGTGGCGCGGCGTATCGGCCTGCTGGCCCAAAACGCCACCACGCCGGGCGATATTACGGTTCAGGAACTGGTGGCGCGCGGGCGTTATCCGCACCAACCGTTGTTCAGCCGCTGGCGTAAAGAAGATGACGACGCGGTAAACCGCGCGATGAAAGCGACGGGCGTAACGGAGCTGGCAAATCAGAGCGTGGATACGCTCTCCGGCGGGCAGCGCCAACGGGCATGGATTGCGATGGTGCTGGCACAGGAAACGGCGATCATGTTGCTCGACGAGCCGACCACCTGGCTCGACATCAGCCATCAGATTGATCTGCTGGAACTGCTGAGTGAACTCAATCGTGAACAGAGCTACACGCTGGCGGCGGTGCTGCATGACCTTAATCAGGCCTGCCGCTATGCCACTCATCTGATTGCGCTGCGCGACGGCAAAATTATTGCCGAGGGCGCACCGCGAGAGATTGTCACTGCGGAATTGATCGAGAGGATCTACGGCCTGCGCAGCCTGATTATTGACGACCCAGTGGCAGGCACACCGCTGGTGGTGCCGCTAGGACGAACATCAGCCTAAAATCAGGCCGATGTTTGTGAAGCGAAAATAAGCGCTACTGCGCAACATGAATACGCTTTTTGATGTCTTTCAAAAACAGCGTGATGGTAAAGGTCATCATCACCAGCAGCGTCCACGATCCCCACTTGCCGACGTGTACTGTCGCCCATGCGCCTAATTGATTCGGATAGCGCCAGACGCCAAAGAAGGTGCCGAGATTTTCCGCCAGCCAGATGAAGAAACCGATCAGCGCGAAGGCCAGTAACAACGGCATTTTGCGCGGCTTGTCGTACGGAGTAAAAATCACGGTCGATCGCGCATACATCCCCAGAGCCGCAGCTGCGATATACCCGCGATAATCGCCGATAAAATGATGCGTGAAGAAATTGGCGTACAGCGCCAGCGATAACAGAACAGCGTGCAGAATCGGCGGGTGATGACGGATTTTCAAATCAAACAGTCGCCAGCACTGGATGATGTAGCTGCCCACCGCCGCGTACATAAAGCCGCTGAATAGTGGCACGCCACCAATCTTACTCCAGCCCGCTTCCGGGTAGTGCCACGAGCCAATCGCGGAAGAGGTTTTGAACAGTTCGAGCGCAAATCCCAGCACGTGAAAGAGCGTGATAGCTTTGATTTCATCGAGACTTTCGAGGCGGGTGATAAACATGATGAGCTGAATGGCGACCGCGATGAGCAACAGCAGATCGTAACGCGAAATCCCAATCAGCCCGGTGTGCGGCACGCAAAACATCGCCACGAAGAAGAGACCTGCAAACAAACAGGCACGTAACTCCTTTACACCGAACCAAAGAAATTCCAGTCCAAACCGTTTTGCACCGCGTACTGTTGTTGCTGGCGGTGTGATTAAAAACCGATCGATACGATTGAGCACTTCCCTTCACTCCATAATCCAAAGCGCTCATTCTGCCATAAGCACTGCAGAAGGACAGCCGCAACAGGGATTTCCCCCTTCCAGAGGAATGTCAAATCTCCGTCACTTACACCAGCAAATAACACTTTATATTCCCGCGCATCATCACAAACGACTACACACTGACGATTACTCAACCTTAAGCGCTACAGTAAGATCGTTAAAGCAGGCATTAATTCCATTAATTACGCTTAAAATGATTTTAAATTTCTACAGTAAAAATTATTTCAATAGAACTTCCAGCAAGCGGCGATTTCATTTGAAAGAGCAAAAACACCAAAAACATTAGACAACCTGAACAATTGCCTCCCATCTTTAATTTTCATTTCATTCACAAAACTTTCCTCCGGGTTAAATAAAGGAGAAAAACACAGTTCAAAAATAAAAACAAAACAATATTTCAACATAAAGAAACAAATAAGGTGATAATGATTACCAAGAACTAAATAAATCACCACACAAATAATGATGAATAGAAAATTCAAAATATTAATGTTGAAATACAACAAGATGAGAATAACAGAACAAATAATTCACGGTGAGTTATTGAAATATGTAAGCAACGTTGTAATATCAGCGTCGTTGAAGAATTGTTTACTCGCCCCGGATACGCGCCTCAAGAAATGATGTTTAGACAATCATTCCTTTTCTGATGCACGGCTAGCCAGAAAGATAAAGATTACTTATTAAGAATGGACTAAAGCGACTTTAGTGCAGGATTTCTTTTGTGGGAAAGGTAAATAAAAAGTAAAAAAAGTTACGCGACTGATACCGGCAAGTATCAGTCGCGTAGAGGATGGAGTCATTTGTTCGCGAAAACAGATGACTCCGGCGTTAAATGATCTAGACATCGAATTAACAGGCTTATTTAATATGAAAATGAAACTGATTGCATTAGCTATTATGGCTAGTGCTGCTTCTGGTATGGCTCATGCGCAATTAAGCGCCGCCGATCTCGCTGTTGTTGAAGCCTACCATCAGGCACATCCTGAAGTCCCTCAGGATAAAATCAACGAGATGGAAGCCAGCTCCAGAAATGATCTGCAGTCCGTAGAAGACTATATGAAAACCAATACTTACTACGACGGACACACAAATGTTCCACTCCCGCCGCTAACTCCAGTGCCTATTGTCACCGTTCCAGTGCAACAACCGGTTGCCTCTACTCTTTCTGATGAAGCTGCAGCTCATCAGCAGGATCCACGACAATACCGCCAGGATGAAAATACCTATATCGAGATAACTGCCGAGAAACAGCAGCGTGAATCAGCGGCAGCACAGAAAGGTGCTGACCTGATTAAAAGCAATCAGGAACGTACTGCTGAACAGAAGCAGGCCCTTAACGCTGCTCGTCTGGCTAAATTCCAGCAACTGAAAAACGACGCGATTCTGAAAGGCGAATCTCTGGTCGCGGCTAATCAGGAACGTACCGCTGAGCAAAAAGACGCGCTGCAGAATTCTCTCCAACAACGGTTTGCACAATTGAAAGGTGAATCTCTGGTCGCGGCTAATCAGGGACGTACTGCTGAGCAAAAAGACGCACTCCATAATTCCCTCCAACAGCGTTTCGCACAATTGAAAGGCGAATCTCTGGTCGCGGCTAATCAGGAACGTACCGCTGAGCAAAAAGACGCGCTGCAGAATTCTCTCCAACTGCGTTATGCGCAGCTGAAAGGCGATGCACTGGTCAAAGCCAATCAGCAGCGTACCGCTGAACAAAAAGATGCACTGCAGGATTCCCTCCAACAGCGTTATGCGCAGCTGAAAGGTGATGCACTGGCCAAAGCCAATCAGGAACGTACCGCTGAACAAAAAGACGCGCTGCAGAATTCCCTCCAACAGCGTTATGCGCAGCTGAAAGGCGATGCCCTGGTAACAGCAAACCGGGCGCGTAGCGCTGAACAGATTGTTGCCCTGAATGATGCAGAAAAAGAAGCGGCCTCATCGGCTCCTGCGGTGAATGCATCTGCCTATCGCACCAACGTGAATGCGCAGGTTGCAGAACGCAGCCGCGAAGATCAGATTACGCAAAGTAATGAAACCAGCAATAACGTTAAGAAGCTGGCATCTGATATTCAGCAGGCTCAAAACACCGGAGCTTACGCCGAGTCTCGCGCAAACGCAGCGTTCGCTAATACCGAAGCCAACCGCCAGGCACTGGTAGCGACCAACCATCGGGTGGCAGATAACAGTGCTGCTATCGCTCAAAACGAACATCAAATCCAGTCCCTGCAAACCAGCACCAATGCCAGGTTCTCGGATCTGAACAAACAGGTTGATGACAACCGCGAACGTGCTTCAGCCGCTATTTCGGGCGTAGCCGCGATGGCGAACATTCCGCAGGTGATTCAGGGGCAAACCTTTAGCGTCGGTGCGGGTGCAGGTACGACTGACGGCGAAAGTGCGTTAGCCGTTGGCTTCTCCGCTCGCGCGACTGAACATGTTGTCGTGAAAGCGTCGGTATCGGATGACACACAACAGAATTTTGTTGTTGGCGGTGGCGTAAGCTACGGCTGGTAACTCTCTTCCGTGCTTGATGAATGCCCCGCTATCGCGGGGCATTTTTTTACCGGTCTTACCTCAATATTTCCTTAAGCACCGGACCAATCGCCTCAAACGCCTGTGGAGAAATGATGTCCACGTGAGCGCAATCGTGACGATAAACGTCGAGCTCTTTTACCCAGGGTGCCCAGGCGCGATGCGGATCCTGACCTGGGGTGAGTGTTTTTTCGGCGACAAAAAGCGTCGCTTTGCCGTCAAATTTCACACTGTGCGCGGTGGTTAACAGACGTACTGCATCGGCATAATTGCCTTCGATGGCGCTGAACAATTCGCCGGACGCCTGCCCCTGTTGCGCCGCCAAAAACGCCTCGCGCTCGCGATTGATCTCTGCCAGTACTTCTGGATCCAGACCGTTTGCCTCTTTCTCTGACCAGTTTTGTGTTTCCGGCGGCCAGGTATCGAGCAGACCGAGAAACGCGACCGCTTCCCCGCGCGCACGTAGTCGCGCCGCGATGCCCTGCGCAAGCGTGCCGCCGAGAGAATAGCCAAACAGATAATAAGGGCCGTGCGGCTGCTGTTGCAGTAGCGTCGCCAGATGCTGGTCGCAAAGCTGATCAATGTTTTCAGCGCTCGCCATTGGCCCTTCCGGGCGTGGCGACTGAATACCGGTTATCGACCAGCGCGGGTTCAGCCAACGTGCCAGCACGCTAAACTGCCAGGCAAAACCGGACGCCGGATGGAAGCACCATAGCGTCGGCCCGTCGCTTTCTCGCAGCGGCAAAATGGTCTCGTAGCCCAGACGCTGTGCCTGCGCGTCGTCGACCGAATCGAGTAAATGACTCAGTTTGCCGACCGTTGACACCACCATCACCTGCCCTGGCGTGACCTGACGGGCAAAAGTGCGGCTGAGTTGCGCCGCCAGACGCATCGCCAACAGCGAGTGACCGCCGAGCGCGAAGAAATCGGCGTCCACGTCGTTAATCTCACAGCCCAGCAGCGCGCTAAACGCCTCCGATACCTTGATTTCTGTGGCGCTTTCCACTGCACGACCTGGTGCTTTTTGCGTCAGTTCCGGCAAAGGTAAGGCTTTGCGGTCGAGCTTGCCGTTAGCGCTCAGCGGCAATGACGACAGCTGAATTAACGTCACTGGCACCATATGCGGCGGGAGTTTGCCGCGCAGACTTTCTTGCAGAGCGTCGCGATCCAGCGGGAGTCCGGAATCTGACACTACATAACCCACCAGTTGGCGCGCATCGCCGCCTATCGCTGCGGCCTGATTCAGCACGCAGGCATGAGCGACCGCCTGCGCCACATCCGGCAATGTCAGCATCATGCGTTCGATTTCACCCAACTCGATACGCTGCCCGCGAATTTTCAGCTGATCGTCGCTACGACCAAGATATTCCACCGCGCCGTTGTCCAGCCAGCGTGCGACGTCACCCGTGCGATACATACGCTCACCGGGCGCAAACGGATCGGCGATAAAACGACTGGCGGCGAGGTCCGGTCGGCCCATATATCCCTGCGCCAGTTGAATACCGGTGAGGTACAAATCGCCCGCCACGCCAAATGGCACCGGATACATCTGCGTATCAAGAATGCGTAACCCGGTATTCCACACCGGGAAACCGATAGGCACGCTGCTGCCAGAAACGGCTGCCAGTTCCGGGCCAAATGCGGGATACCAGCTGACATCCACTGCGGCTTCCGTTGGCCCATACAAATTGTGCAGCGGTACGTTAGTAAGCTGTTCCCATTCACGGCACAGCACGGTCGGCAGCGCTTCACCGCTACAGAAAACCTGTTTCAGTGTGCGGCAAGAACCGATATTTTCTTCTGTTAGCGAAGTGACGAACGCTGCCAGCATTGACGGCACAAAGTGCGTCGTGGTCACGCCAAAATCGGTGAAGAACTGCTGCAATGCCTGCGGATCACGATGCGCCTCTGGCTCGGCCATCACCAGCTTCGCGCCCGTGATAAACGGCCACCAGAACTCCCACACCGAGACATCAAAACTGCACGGCGTTTTCTGCGCCACCACGTCACTGGCAGTTAGCGGGTATTTATCCTGCATCCACAGGAGACGGTTAACGATAGCCGTTTGCCCGACCATCACCCCTTTCGGGCGCCCGGTCGAACCGGAGGTAAAGATGATATAGGCGGTATGTTCCGGTTGAGACAGCGCCAATGGCGCATTATCGCCCGCCGCCAACGGCGCGCTGTAGCACAGCGTCTCGATGCCAGAAAAACGGCTCAGTTGATCTTCGGAAGTGATCAACAGCGAGGGTTTCGCGTCTTCAAGCATCATCTGCAAACGATCGTCCGGGTAACCGGTATCAAGCGGTAGCCACGCCGCGCCAGCTTCGACAATGCCGTGCAGTGCGAGGGTTAAAAATACCGAACGCGGTAACGCCACCGCCACGCTGTCACCCGGTTTTACGCCACGCTCACGCAGCAGATTAGCCAGCGCTACCACCTGCTGACGCATTTCGCGGTAGCTGAATTGCAGGCGTGCATCGGCGAGCGCCGGAGCATCTGGGGCTTTCGCCGCCTGCGCCGCCACTAACGCGCTGAGCGTGGTTTCCGGTAGCATTCTGGCGGTGTCATTTATCTGCGCCAGACGCTGATATTCTTCACCCGACACCATGTCCACTTCACCGCAGCGCAGAACTGGATTTGCCGCAAACTGCGCCAGTAACGCCTGCAAACGGGCAACATGCTGTTGCAGCGTCTGCTCGTCGTAACGCTGCTGGTTAGCCAGCACTTCGATGGTCAGCCCACCCTCTTCATCCGGGAACAATGCCAGTTCGAGATCGTTGACCGGCCCGGTCGCAAGCGTGTGCGTTGTGGCGTGAACGCCGTCAATATCGAGTTGATAATCGAACACTTTGATATTAAACACCGGCCCAAACAGTGGATCTTCCCCCGCCGCTTTGCCTGCATCACGCACGATCTGTTCGGCATCATAACGCTGATGACGGCGCATTTTTTTCAGCTGTGCACCCAGACGTGTAGCCAGCTCCGGCAGCGTTTCTTCTGGCTTGATGTTCACCGCCAGCGGCAATACGTTCAGCACTGGGCCGGTAGCTGTTAGTGCCGCAGAACCCATGCGGCGCATGAAAATGTAGCCTGCCGCATAGTCGTTACGCCCGCACAAACGCCCCAGCCACAATGCCGCCAGCGCGAGTGCCAGATCGGTGCGCGGACTTGAGGATGTTGTAACTAATCGAGAGAATGCGCTTCTGTCTGCGGTTAATTTCAGCCACCAAATAGCCGTTGTAGATGCGCGGCCTGGTAAAGGTGAGGAAGAAAGCGAAGCCGGAGGCGGTAGTTGCTGACGCTGCTCAGCCCAGAATGCGCCATCGCGTTTCCAGCCGTCGCTTTCACGGTAGCGTTGATACTCTTCGACCACCTCAGCAAAGGGGGTGAAAGGGGATTCTGGCGGTGCTTCGTGGCGGGATAACGCACGATAAATTTGCACGATTTGACGGGTTATAGCCGGGAAACTGAAGCCATCCACCAGCAAATGGTGATAACGCTGATACCAGTACCAGCGATGATTTCCCACGCGGAACAGCTGATGACATAGCAACGGGTTGCCGCTGTCGACGCGGGTGTTTTGCGCTAAATCAGCCTGCATATGGGCTGTCGCAGCGGCGTGAGGATCGGCTTCATGTCGCAGATCCAATACCGCAGAAACACCGGGTTTCAGGCTGTTGTCGATCCACTGCCACGGCTCGCCGTTGTCTTCGGAAAAGCGCATCCGCAACGTATCTGCCTGCGCCAGGCCAAGCGCTATCGCCTGCTGTAATAATGGCGCGTCGATTTCGCCTTCCAGCTCAACATAATGCGCGACGCTCCAGGCATTGGGGAGCGTCGAAAGCTGTTCTGCCATCCAGATCCCTGGCTGCGCGGCCACCAGCGGTAAACGTTCAGTCATGACGAACTCCAGCGAAATGAGCAGGATTCAGGGTGGTCCAGCGTGCCGACAACCAGGCGTTGCACACTTCAGCGCTTTGCGGTTCGCAGACGATTGTCCAGCCCGCAGGTAATGCGCATTGTTGCGGCCACAGGCTGTACTGCCGCTGCGCATTTTGCAGAATATAGAACTGCCCTTGCGCATCATCGAAAGGGTTACTGATTTGCATACCAAACTCCTGTCGTAAAGCGCGCTTTATGCTTTAAGCAGCGGCTGCCAGAGCGCAATCAGCCCCGAAGTCAACCCACCGCGCCAGCACAGCGCATCGTGTCCGCCGTCAACCTGACGCCAGAAAACCGGCTGCTGTGTGTGTTGTAATTGTGGTAAGAGGGCCTGATTGGCCTCAAAGATGAGCGGTTCACGACGTCCGGCCTCAAGCCAGATTCGCAAACCCTGCGGCGAAAATTCGCCACGAGAAAGTTTTTCGAGAATAACGCCACCGTGACGGCCGCCGCGTTGGGGCCACCAGTAGGAACCGGACTGGCTTAGCACGCAGCCGAAACGCTGCGGAAAACTCAGTCCGGCAAACATCGCCGCCAGTCCGCCGAAGCTTTGCCCGGCAACCAGAGTGTGTTCGGGGCGCTCATTGTAGGGGGCAATCTCC
Organism: Scandinavium sp.; assembly: GCF_036271055.1. GTDB lineage: Bacteria > Pseudomonadota > Gammaproteobacteria > Enterobacterales > Enterobacteriaceae > Scandinavium. The sequence continues at coordinate 436,857 of NZ_DATBBJ010000059.1, forward strand.
TGAATCTGCGGGAGAAGTTCTTCCTGTAACGCCAGCCAGAAATCGGTATTACAGGGCAGTTCTGCGCTGCGATGCGCGGTATCTATGGTATCAATCAACACATACACCGCCGACGGAAGCTGCCCTTCTCGGGTTAAACGCGCGAGGGGCGACCAGACGGGCATACTTTCCGCCCAAAACTGACCATCGAGCAGTAACGCCAGTGGGCGATCGCGTTGTGAATGTTCGCCCGTGGTGTAGATCCATACTCGCCGCACATTGCCCAGCCGCTGGCTACGCCAGTGAAAACAGACAGGTGGCGTAGAGGGCACTTCTGGCAGATCCCAGCCGGGTTGCACGGGCGCATCCGGTAACGAAAGTGCAGACACGGCATGCCCGCGACCGCCCTGCCAGCTCTGCGTGTTAAGCGGATCGGCAATCGCCCGTGGCAGCAGTTTTCCCCAGCCTTCGCGCAGTAATTGGCGGTCGGGCGATTCGGCGTCAAACAATGCCGATGCAAAATCATCATCGCGTTCAGTGGGAATAAAACAGTAGCTGCCGCGCCAGCTGGCAGGCAGCCGGGTTTGCCATTGCCAGACGTCGGTGCCAGGCAGACGGGACAGCGTCTGCGGCACCGCATTCTGGTGATGATCGGTAACCCCGGTGATGAAAATCCATACGCGCTGGATAGCAGAATGTGACTCTGTTCCTGCCGGATCTCGCCAGTAAAACGTGACATAACAAAAATCCCCTTCCCGCCGCCACTGCGGCCCGTCAAGGCGATGCCACCAGGCTGCACTCCCTGTTCTTTCCATTTCGCCCACCTTAACCCCGCCCTGTTTATGGTTTTTTTGTTACACCTCAAAATTAATTGATAATATTATTGATAACTATTTTCATTTGCAATAGCGTATTGGCGCGCGTTTTATTTCCCTTCGTAACCTCTGACGTATGACGAGGTTTTTACTTTTACAGCAGGATGTTGGCTTACAATGAATAACAAACTTAAGTCCCTGACCTTACTGGTTAATCTTGGTATTTACGGGGTGGCATTCCCTCTGCACGCAGAAGAGACCGCAAAGGCAAAAACAGCAGAAGCAGAAGAAACGATGGTGGTCACCGCCGCGCAGCAGAACCTGCAGGCGCCGGGCGTTTCCACCATTACCGCTGATGAAATTCGGAAAAGACCGCCCGCTCGTGACGTGTCTGAAATTATCCGCACCATGCCAGGCGTGAACCTGACCGGGAACTCCACCAGCGGCCAGCGCGGCAACAACCGCCAGATTGATATTCGTGGCATGGGCCCGGAAAACACGCTGATTCTGGTTGATGGTAAACCGGTCACCAGCCGTAACTCGGTGCGTCTGGGCTGGCGCGGCGAGCGCGATACACGTGGCGATACGGGTTGGGTGCCGCCAGAAATGATTGAGCGCATTGAAGTGATCCGTGGCCCGGCAGCAGCGCGTTACGGTAACGGTGCGGCGGGCGGCGTGGTGAACATCATCACCAAAAAAGCCAGCAACGAGTGGCACGGCTCATGGGACACCTACATGAACCTGCCGGAACACAATGAAGAAGGTTCCACTAAACGTACCAACTTCAGCCTGACCGGCCCGATGGGCGGCGATTTCAGCTTCCGCCTGTTTGGTAACCTCGATAAAACACAGGCCGACGCCTGGGACATCAACCAGGGTCATCAATCTGAACGTACCGGCATCTACCAGAACACCCTGCCCGCCGGGCGCGAAGGGGTTGAGAACAAAGCCATTAACGGCCTGCTGCGTTGGGACTTCGCGCCGATGCAGTCGCTGGAGCTGGAAGCGGGCTATACCCGTCAGAATAACCTTTACGCCGGGGATACGCAGAACACCAATACCAACAATTTCGTGAAGGAAAACTACGGCAAAGAGACCAACCGTCTGTACCGTCAAAACTTCGCGCTGACCTGGAATGGCGGTTGGGATAACGGCATCACCACCAGCACCTGGGCGCAGTACGAACACACTCGCAACTCGCGTAAAGGCGAAGGTCTGGCGGGCGGGACCGAAGGGATTTTCAACTCCGATAAGTTTGTTGATATCGATCTGGACGATGTGCTGCTGCACAGCGAAATCAACCTGCCTCTTGATGTCGTCTTCAACCAGACGCTGACGCTCGGCACCGAGTGGAACCAGCAGAAGATGAAGGATATGGGCTCTAATACCCAGACCTTTATGGGCGGCACGATCCCGGGTTATAGCAGCACTGATCGCAGCCCGTATTCACAAGCGGAAATCTTCTCATTGTTTGCGGAAGACAATATCGAAGTGACCGATTCCACGATGCTAACGCCGGCTTTGCGCTTCGATCATCACAGTATCGTTGGCGATAACTGGAGTCCGTCGCTGAACCTGTCACAAGGTTTAGGCGATGATTTCACGCTGAAAATGGGCATCGCGCGGGCCTATAAAGCCCCGAGCTTGTATCAGACCAACCCGAACTACATTCTCTACAGTAAAGGTCAGGGCTGCTACGCCAGCACCAGCGGCTGTTATCTGCAAGGAAATGAAGACCTGAAAGCAGAAACCAGCATCAATAAAGAAGTCGGTCTGGAATTTAAACATGACGGCTGGCTGGCGGGCGCGACCTGGTTCCGTAACGATTATCGCGACAAGATTGAAGCAGGTTATGCCTCGGTGTACACCAACGGCAACGGCACTGATGTTTATAAGTGGGAGAACGTGCCAAAAGCAGTGGTGGAAGGTCTGGAAGGAACGTTGAATGTGCCAGTAAGTGAAAGCATCAACTGGACCAACAACATCACCTATATGCTGCAAAGTAAGAATAAAGAGACTGGCGATCGCCTGTCGGTTATTCCGGAATATACACTGAACTCAACCCTGAGCTGGCAGATGTATCAGGACTTCTCCGTGCAGTCGACCTTCACCTGGTATGGCAAGCAGCAACCGAAAAAGTACAACTACAAAGGCCAACCAGCGACGGGCAGCGAGTTGAACGAAGTCAGCCCTTACAGTATTGTCGGTCTGAGCGGCACCTGGGATGCGACGAAATACGTCAGCTTCACCGCGGGTATCGATAATCTGTTCGACAAACGTCACTGGCGTGCGGGCAACGCCCAGACCACAGGCGGCGCGACGGGCTATATGTATGGCGCTGGAGCCGAAACCTACAACGAGTCGGGTCGTACGTACTATATGAGCGTCAATACACACTTCTAAGGTTGAATGGCTGGCCCTCTCGCTTTATCGGGGAGGGCCAATAAGAAAGGAAGCTAACACATGCAAACGCATCACAGCACGTTTACTCTCGCCAACATTACCGTTCATCGCATCGATTTCGATCCCACGACGTTTACCGACGCCGATCTTCTCTGGCTGCCTCACCATATCAAACTGCTGCCTGCAGGGAAAAAGCGTAAAGCTGAACATCTGGCGGGTCGGTTAGCAGCCTTTCATGCCTTGAAAGAGCATGGCCTTCGGCAGATCCCGAATATCGGCGACAACCGTCAACCCCTGTGGCGACCAGGCTGGTACGGCAGTATCAGCCATAGTGGTACAACAGCGTTGGCAGTGGTGGCACGGGAAGCTGTGGGTATCGATCTGGAAGGAATATTCAGCACGGAGCTGACAAAAAAGATCGCCAATAGCATCATTAATTCGGCAGAACGTGCAGTATTAACAGAATGCAGTCTGCCCTTTCCGCTGGCGCTAGCCCTGGTATTTAGCGCAAAAGAGAGTCTGTACAAAGCCCTCTCATTTGCGACTGACGGGCTGCCGGGATTTGCTTCGGCACAAATCGTTGCGCTAAACGACCAGCACATTACGCTGCATGTAGACGAGAGCTTCTCCCCCGCTCTTGGCAGACACTGTTTTGACCTGGTCTGGCATCAGGACGGTCAACGAGTCATCACGCTATTGACGGAAACTCTCCAGCCTGCGTAACTGCTGTCCATTAGCGTCAAAATTGCTTTGCGCAAGCCAGCCCTGAAGGGCGGCATCAAGCGCAGGCCATTCGCCATCAATAATCGACAACCAGTCACTGTCGCGATTACGGCCTTTGCGCACCATGCGCTGACGGAAACGGCCTTCAAAGGTAAAACCGATGCGCTCCGCCGCCTGCCGTGACGCGGTATTTAGCACATCACATTTCCATTCAACACGACGATAACCGCAGGCGAAGGCTTCGCGCAGCAACAGCCAGACTGCTTCAGTGCTTATCACACTGCGCTTCATGCGTGCAGACCAACTGACGTGTCCGATTTCAACCGTGCCATTAGCGCGATCGATTGCCATCAGGCACACCACACCCACCGCGCGCCCGGTATGCACATCAATCACCGCAAACGGCACCAGTCCGGCATCATCGATTTTACCTTGTAGCCAGACTTCGGTGGCCGCCACAGAGATCGGACGTACGCTGCCCAGCCAGGTCCAGTCGCGTTCATCTTCGGCTTGAGCAAATGCATCAAATAGATCGGCAGCATGCTGTGTGGTATTCATCGGTTCGAGTCGACAACTTCTGCCTTGTAACAGCTTGCGCATCAACAGTCCCGCGCCCTGCCAGTTGGGCACTGGATCGCCCACCAACTGCCCATACTCATTAAGTTCTGCCACGCAACCCCCTGACGCTATTGTTTGCCTCTGTTATAGCACGGAGGTCCGACGACAGCCCAGATTCAGCAACGAAGCGAGACTCTCCTATACTGACAAAAAACCATCATTGGATACCGCCATGTCGCTACCCGATTTTCATGTTTCCGATCCTTATACTCTCGGCATTGAACTGGAATTGCAGGTGGTGAACCCGCCGGGTTTCGATTTGAGTCAGGACTCTTCGGCGCTGATTGCGCAGATTAAAGAGGCGGTGAGCGTCGGTGAGATCAAACACGATATCACCGAAAGCATGCTGGAGATTGCCACCGGGGTTTGTCACGATATTCATCAGGCCAGCACCCAGTTTTCCGCGATTCGCCAGACGGTGCTGGAAGCCGCTTCGCGCCAGCATGTGCAAATCTGCGGCGGCGGGACGCATCCATTCCAGAAATGGCAGCGTCAGGAGGTGTGCGATAACGAGCGCTATCTGCGCACACTGGAGCAATTCGGGTATCTCATTCAGCAGGCGACGGTGTTTGGTCAGCATGTTCATGTCGGCTGTACCAACGGCGATGACGCAATTTATCTGCTGCATGGGTTTTCGCGCTATGTGCCACATCTGATTGCATTAAGTGCCGCGTCCCCTTATCTACAAGGCGCTGACAGCAAATTTGCCTCTTCGCGTCTAAACGTTTTTTCTGCCTTTCCTGATATGGGCCCGATGCCGTGGGTGTCCAACTGGCCAGAGTTCGAAGGGCTTTTTCGCCGCCTCTGCTACACCGATACCATCGACAGCATTAAAGATATTCATTGGGATATTCGCCCGAGTCCACATTTTGGCACCGTGGAAGTGCGCGTCATGGATACGCCGCTGACGCTCGCCCATGCGGTGAATATTGCCGGGCTGATTCAGGCTATTTCCTGCTGGTTGCTGGAAACGCGTCCGTTCAAACATCAGGAGCAAGACTATCTGCTGTATAAATTTAACCGCTTTCAGGCCTGCCGTTATGGGCTTACGGGCATGCTGACGGACGTTTACACCGGCAAGCAATGCACGATTGCCGATGACATTCAGCGTTTGCTGGACAATGTTGCGCCATGGGCGGATACGCTCCAGGCCAGCAGTGCCGTTGACGATCTTGCCCGGCTAGTGAAACAGGGGCATAGCGAAGCCGACCGGATGCGCGAGTTTATAGCCGATGGCGGGTCGTTGATTTCGCTTGTCGAAAAGCATTGTGAGATTTGGGCGGCGTGATTTTTTGGACTGTTCATTATTCCTTGGGTGAGCGAAAATGCGTACTTACTTTAGAACCTGGCCAGTCCATTCAGAACTCTTTGAAGAACATTATGACTAAGCATCCGCTTGAATCTTTACTCACCGCTGGCGGCATTCTGCTGATGGCTTTTCTGTCTTGTCTGTTGCTGCCAGCGCCTTCTCTTGGGCTGACGCTAGCGCAGAAAATGGTGAGCACCTTCCATCTGATGGATCTCAGTCAGCTGTATACCATTCTGTTTTGCATCTGGTTTTTAGTGCTCGGCGCGATTGAATTCTTCGTTCTACGCTTCGTCTGGCGTCGCCTGAATACGCATTGAAACTGACACAATAACCTTTATCGCTTAAAATACGCTCAAAAAAAAGCCCGAATTATCGGGCTATTGCGAGCGGTGCATTAATGAGCACGGGTCTGATTTTCTTTGCGCCACGCACCGGGCGGCTGTTTGAACGTCCGCGTAAACACCCGCGTAAATGTCTGCTGTGAGTCGAAACCGTATTTCAGGCAAATGTCATACACGCGCTGATCGGTGTCGCGTAAATCTTTTGCCGCTAACCGGAGCTTACGCTCGCGAATATAGCGTCCAAGACTCTCGCCTTTTTGCTGTAAAAACAGGCGCTGTAAGTGCCATTTCGAATAACCCGCATGACGGGCAATGTCATCAATGCGCAGCGGCTGGTGCAGGTTGTCGTCAATCCACTCGACGATGGTGTCAATGACCTGAACAGAAATCGTCATACCTTCCTCCCCTACTTTGGACTGCACGGTGGTTATTCCCACCAGGCATGGAACTGTTGATCGCGGTTGGCAACCCATACCGGCTCGCCCTGTACTGGCGTTAACAGGCGATAATTTTTCCCTTCACTGGCACTCGCCAGTTGTTTGTACGGGTCATCCCAGGTGTGTTTCGCGAGAACAAAACGTCCGGCGTGGCCCGGTAGCACAGCGCGAGCGTTAAGATCGACCGCTGCCTGCGCCGTTTCATTCGGCAGCATATGAATGTATTTCCAGTCTTCGTCGTACTGACCGTTCTCCATAATCGCCAGATCGACGTGACCAAACTGCTCGCCAATCGCCTTGAAGTGCGGGCCGTAACCGCTGTCACCGCTGTAATAAATATTCTGCTCAGGGGTGACAAACATGAAGCTGCCCCACAATGTCTGGTTACGCTTGAGACCACGTCCTGAGAAGTGACGCGCAGGTAGCACGTGTACGGTGAGTTCGTCGCTGATTTTCACCTGTTGCTGCCAGTCAGCCTCAGTGATGATCGCGCTGTCCATTCCCCAATAACGCAGGTGCGACCCGACGCCAAGCGGCGTCACTACACGTTTAATTTTTGGCATCAGCGCTTTAATGGTGGCGTAATCCAGATGATCGTAATGGTCGTGAGAGATGATCAGCAGGTCGATTTCAGGCATCGTTTCCGGCTGCCACGGATACTCCCCTTCAAAGGCTTTGTTGAGGAAAGAAAATGGCGCGGCGTAATTGCTGAACACCGGATCGATAAGAATGCGTTTTCCAGCAAGCTGCAAATACCATGAAGAATGTCCGAGCCAAATCATCACTTCTTGTTGTATTGGCAGACTCGCCAGATCGGTTTTCACCATCGGCAATGGCGCATCCGGGCGCGCATTTGGGCGCTTCGTGGTCAGAAATTCCCACATCGCACGGGGCATGCTTTTCTGCCCTGACCAGCTCGGGGTCGGTTGCTGGTTGTGAAACTGGCCGTCGTGATAATGCGCGGAGCCTTCGACAGCATTCAACTGTGCGCCCTGCGGGGCCTTGCCGAAACCGGCATTCAACACGAACGGTAAACTTGCTGCACTGGCAATTAACATAATGACGACCACACTTAAAAGAAGACGCTGCATATCCTGACCGACGACACGCTCCATCCAAATGGAGACACTGTTGGGGGAAACTTGATTATGAGTGAGTAAGCACTCATTATAGAAAGAGTGAGAAAGCCGTCAAGGCGATTTTCAATTTTTGACATTCAGCGTTGAAGTGCTGCAATGGGCATGTTTCAATCACTGTTTTTCCCCGCCCGAGAGGTAAAGTGTAGTGGCTCGTCCGAAGAGTGAAGACAAAAAACAAGCGTTACTGGAAGCCGCTACGGCTGCTGTTGCTCAGCAAGGTATTGCGGCTTCTACGGCCCTGATCGCCCGCAATGCGGGGGTTGCAGAGGGGACGCTGTTTCGTTATTTCGCTACCAAAGACGACCTGCTGAACGCGCTTTACCTGCATCTGAAAAGCTCGTTATGTGCAACCATGCTCGCGGGCATTAGCGAGGCGGTCACGCCAAAAGATCTTACGCGCGGCATCTGGAACAGCTACATCTCGTGGGGTGTACGTAACCCAATCGGCCACAAAGCGATTCGTCGTATGGCGGTCAGCGAGAAAATTACCGCTGAGACCAAACAGCAAGTGACCGACATGTTCCCGGAACTGCTCAATCTGTGTCAGCGTTCTGTGCGCACTATTTTTCTCTCAGATGCTTTTCGGGCCTTTGGTGATGCGCTGTTCTTATCACTTGCTGAGACGACCATTGAATTTGCCAGCCATGAGCCAGAACGCGCCAACGATTTAACCGCGCTGGGTTTTGAAGCCATGTGGCTGGCGTTGGCAGAAGAAACCGCTGCATGAACGGCGACGCGTTAGTCAAACACGCGCACCAGTTCGCACTGGAACTGCCCTTCACCGAGCAAACCTGGCCTTTTGGCCCCGAATACGATGTTTATCGGGTCGAGGGTAAAATCTTCATGATCGCCATGACACTGCGCGGCAATCCATTGATTAATCTGAAAGCAGATCCGCAAAAAGCCCTGCTGCATCAGGAGATTTATAAAAGCATTACGCCGGGTTATCACATGAACAAGAAACACTGGATAACCGTTTACGGCGGCGATGACATCAGCCCGGAACTGGTGGAAGATCTCATCACTGATTCCTGGCACAACGTGGTCGATAAGCTGCCGAAACGCGATCAGAAACGCCTGCGACCAACGTGATTATCGCGTTAAAACAACAAGTGTTATCGCATTTTTGACCCTTATCATTTTCCCCTTCTCCCTGTACTCTGCTCCCATTGAATGCGCCCTAAGGGGCTGTTATCTTTCGAGGAGTTATCATGGACATCATTTCCGTTGCTTTAAAACGCCACTCAACTAAAGCTTTCGACGCCAGCGTAAAACTCACTGCTGAGCAGGACGAAAACCTGAAAACGCTGTTGCAGTTCAGCCCGTCGAGCACCAACTCGCAGCCATGGCACTTTATCGTCGCCAGCACCGACGAAGGCAAAGCGCGCGTGGCAAAATCCGCAGCTGGCGGTTTCGTCTTTAACGAACGCAAAATGCTCGACGCTTCCCACGTCGTGGTGTTCTGTGCCAAAACGGCGATGGACGATGCCTGGCTGGAAAAAGTGGTTGATCAGGAAGATGTTGATGGTCGTTTTGCTACCCCGGAAGCGAAAGCGGGTAACCATAAAGGCCGCGTATTCTTCGCCGATTTACACCGTAAAGAGTTGAACGATGACGCACACTGGATGCAGAAACAAGTTTACCTGAACGTCGGTAACTTCCTGTTGGGTGTCGCGGCAATGGGTCTGGACGCGGTGCCGATTGAAGGGTTTGATGCGGCGATTATGGACCAGGAATTTGGTCTGAGCGAAAAAGGTTTCACCAGCGTGGTTGTAGTAGCGGTGGGTCGTCACAGCGTCGAAGACTTTAACGCGAAATTGCCAAAATCTCGTCTGCCGCAGAGCACCACGATGACGGTAATTTAATTTTTAAGCAGCAGAAGGCTGCCTGACGTTCAGGCGGCCTTTTTTGATTCACCATAAGCAGATCACTCATTATTCTGCTCGGCGGCTTCATCTGCCCGCGCCGCGGTGTAACCCGACAAATGCCCCACCACGTTGGCATAAATGCTGATGATAATGACCCACAGCACGCTGTTTTTCCACCAGATAACCGAAGGGATGGCGAGTACAACCCATGCCCCCGCACTGATCAGATGCATTTTCTTGATAAGCGACGGTGTCAGTTTCATTTTTAATGCCTGTTTTACAGAACCCTATAAAGCATAATCCATCGCCACGATCCTGTGAGGTTCAATCCCTTTATATTTACGCGCGCCCTGCATGCCAGATTTTCTCGGCGTATTTACCGAGCGCCGCCAGTGAAATCGCGAGGATCAGGAAAAACACCACTTTGTGCAGGCCCTCCCAGAAGTATTCGAAGAAACGGGTGTAGAGGTTGATGGCGAGAAAAGTCAGGCCGAAACCACGTAGCATGCCATCATCGGTTTTCAGACTAATATAGATGCAGATCCCGGCAGCTACGGCGAACAAGAGCGCCCACGGCAAGAGTGACGCATGCGACGAACTGCTCCAGCTATCGAGATCGTAGTTGCCAAAAATCGACATGATCCACAGGGCGATGAACAGATAAGTCAGCCCCATTGCTTTACTGACGGTAAATAAATTTCGCGGTTGCAAAATGCGGCTCAGCAGCAAACAGGCCGCCAGCAATACTCCGCCAAACATCACAAAACGAATCGGGAAATTCATGCCCAGCCAATACGCGCCCCAGCCGGATACATAACCGGTTTCCGCGCCAAACCAGTTGCCCAGTGCCAACAAAAAGAACAGCCACACCAGCGAAGAACGCCCGAACCAACCGACGGCTGCGTAAATGGCGCAGCCGAGCAGAAACAGCGGCGCAATGTGACCGCTGCCATCATCCAGCCGTTCGCCAATTTGCCAGAGCATCAGCGCGGTAAACACCACGCCAAGAAACAGGATCGCCTCGGTGCTGTAATGCCATTGCGTCTCTCGCCGCTGGCGACTGAATCCCCAGAGATAGCAGGCCAAGGCCATCAAGAGTGGCACGACGATTCGCAACAAGCCGGAATGCGAAAACAGCGAAGAGAGCACCGCTATCAGATAGCTGTCAGCAAACAGGCTACCCAGGGCAATCAGCACGCAGGCCAGTGCGGTCCAGAAGGCATAACGGCTCAAACGTCGCCAGTCGAAAGCCTGTGTTTTAAGCGTGGCAGCAAGCCGTTCTTCCTCAGCGGTACTGAGCGCCCCGCTACTTTGCCAGTTGGCCAACGCCCGGCGAATAATGCGTTCCTGCTTACGGGTAACGTTCATTGCTTTCCTTGATAATTCGAGAGAGTTGGGGCACAGGGCTATCGAGCGTGCGTGTGCCCGGACTTATGCCTTCACACAGCGGAACCGCCATTAAAACCGAAACCCACTGCTCTCGCCAGAGATCCTACTAAGTTGCATCTCATTTCCTCAGCGGTCATCATGACCGCTGATAAAGAGGAGACGTTATGCAGGAAATTATAGTAGCCCTCAAAAAGTGGGGCCTTGAGATAAACCAAACTACATCGCTGATCATTGTTTTCGGTATTATTTTTCTGACCGCCATTATTCTGCACGTTATATTGCATAAAGTTGTGCTTCGCACCTTTGAAAAACGCGCGCAGGCCAGCCAGCATTTCTGGCTGCAAATCATTACGCAGAATAAATTATTTCATCGACTGGCGTTTACGCTTCAGGGGATTGTCGTTCTGGCTCAGGCCGCCTTGTGGCTGAAAAAAGGCACTGATGCCGCTAACATTTTGACCACCTGCGCCGAGCTGTGGGTGATGCTCTATTCTCTGCTGTCATTTTTCTCGCTGCTCGACGTGTTGTTGAATCTTTCGCGGAAATTCACCTTCTCCGCGCATATGCCGTTAAAAGGCATTTTCCAGGGGATTAAACTGGTCAGTGCCATTCTGGTCGGCATTCTGATTATTTCGCTGCTGCTCGGGCAGTCACCAGCGATATTGATAAGCGGCCTCGGCGCGATGGCCGCGGTCTTAATGCTGGTGTTTAAGGATCCGGTGCTCGGACTGGTGGCGGGGATCCAGCTCTCTGCTAACGATATGTTGCGGCTAGGCGATTGGCTGGAAATGCCGAAATACGGCGCTGATGGCGCGGTGACTGACATTGGCCTGACCACCGTGAAAGTGCGCAACTGGGATAACACTATCACCACTATTCCAACCTGGTCACTGGTGTCGGATTCCTTTAAAAACTGGAGCGGGATGTCAGCCTCTGGCGGGCGACGCATTAAGCGCAGCATTAATATCGACACCACCAGCATTCATTTTCTCGATGAGCACGAACAGCAGCGTCTTATTCAGGCCAAACTGTTAAAGCCGTATATGGACAGCCGTCATCAGGAAATCAATCAGTGGAATGAACAGCAAGGCGGTGATGAGTCGATTCTTAATCGACGTAAAATGACCAACGTCGGTACGTTCCGCGTTTACCTGAATGAATATCTGCGTAATCATCCGCAAATTCGTAAAGATATGACCCTGATGGTGCGTCAGCTAGCACCCGACGCGAACGGATTACCGCTGGAAATATATGCCTTTACCAGTACGGTGGTGTGGGCAGAATATGAAGGGATCCAGGCTGATATTTTCGACCATATTTTTGCCGTCGTCGAAGAATTTGGCTTGCGTATTCACCAGGCACCAACCGGGAATGATATTCGCGCGCTTTCCGGCGCAGTTGCACAATAAACAGCAAAAGGTCTGGGCCATGCTCAGACCTTTTTTCAGCACAATCGCTCACCAACCGCAGACGTTGTGCTCGACATCTTCGTCGTAACCCCGCACGATATTGATCAGATCTTTTACCGCATCGGCGGCGTTATCCGCATCAATCAGATCTGCCAGCGTGTTGAAATCTTTATCGACCGATACGCCGTTATTGTTATTGGTAACGGTCAGCACATACATGCCGTCTTGTGCTTTATCAAAACTTTCGACTAACGCGGTGACCTCCTGACTCGCCATAGTCGGTACGTACAGCGCCATGGGTTTCAGATACACTTTTTCGGCTAGTGCTTTGCTCGCGCGATGCTGAACTCCTAAGGTGTAACCTTTGTTTTCGTCATTATTGTCCATTCTGAATGCCTTACTCTTCGGTTAAAATTTGTGGATCGACGTAGAAATCGACGCTGAACAGCACTTCGTCGGTCAGCGGCATGATGAGATGCCATTTTTCCGGGGGGAAAACGCCAAACTACCCCGTTTCAATTCGCAGCATTTCTAGTGGTTCCGGACTGAATTCATCGACAAAATTCTCATACAAAATTACGCCACTCATCACCGATAAACGCGGGTAAACGCCCTGACGGGTGCCCGCATCCAGATGTCTGCGCCAGATACCCGCAGGCGCGGTTTCTTTGGTCCAGAAAGGCGTGCTGCGGGTATGAATGTAGTGCGAAGGAATATGAATCTGTTCCATGATTACTCCTTGTGCGTGTTCACAACCTGACCAAAGCCTTTGCCGCTCAGCTGAGCATCAGGTTCAGCGAAGAAATCGATATTGAAATAAGTGTCGTCGGTCAGCAGCTCAATACGGTGCCATTTTTGTGGTGGACTGATGCCAAAATGCCCGGCCTCAATCACAAGCTCAACGTCCGGCGTGGTGCTTTCGGCATCGGGAAAACCATAATACTTTACCGCCCCACGCATCACGGATAAGCGTCCATAGACGCCCGCTTTGGTGTTGTGGTGGCTGAGTAGCGCAGCAGGGGCGGTATCGTTATCGAAAAATTGGGTCGCACGAGTGTGCACATAATTCGCAGGAATAGTGAGTTTCATTGTCTTTCCCCTTGGGTTTGTACGGGATAGACATAAGTCTACGCCCCTTATTTTGCACCGTTTTCCGTACCGTGCTCTTAAAGGGGCGTTTTTTATCAGGCCCGCTTTCTCAGCATTTTGAAGGCCACAAACAAGAATACGACCCACACCGGCAGCAGGATGGCTGACAGTCGCATACCATCGATGGTCAGCATCAGGCAAAGCACCATCAGCAGAAACGCGATGCAGACGTAATTACTGGCCGGCGCCCACAGCGCACGGAATTTCGGCTCACGCCCTTTCCGGCGTTGGGCTGAACGGAATTTCAAATGCGCGAGGCAAATCATCACCCAGTTCAGCAGCAGCGTTGCCACGACCAGTGCCATCAGCAGGCCGAAAGCTTCGTGCGGCAGCAAATAGTTCACCAGCACCACCAGCGACGTGACGACCCCGGAAAGCAACAGCGAATTCACCGGCACGCCGCGACGGTTCACGCGGGTGAGGAATTTCGGGGCGTTGCCCTGAACAGACAGGCCAAACAGCATCCGGCTATTGGAATAAACACCGCTGTTATAGACCGACAATGATGCCACCAGAATGACGAAATTCAGCGCAGAAGCCACTACGTTACTGTCCAGATTATGGAAAATCATCACAAACGGACTGCTGTCAGATTTGACGTTCACCCACGGATAGAGCGCGAGCAGAACCACCAGCGAACCGATGTAGAACAGTAAAATACGGTACACCACCTGATTCACCGCTTTCGGGATCGAGGTTTCCGGGTCGCGCGCTTCGGCGGCAGTAATACCAATCAGCTCAAGACCGCCGAACGAGAACATGATCACCGCCAGCGACAGCACCAGGCCGTGCCAGCCGGTGGCAAAGAAACCGCCGTGCTGCCAGAGGTTGTCGAAACTGGCGTGCTCACCACCATGACCGCTGAACAACATCCACAGCCCGAAGCCGATCATGCCCAAAATCGCCAGCACTTTGATAAGCGCAAACCAGAATTCCGTTTCGCCATACAACCGCACGTTCACCAGGTTCACGGCGTTAATGATGACAAAGAACGCAGCGGCCCACACCCACGTCGGCACGTCAGGCAGCCAATACTGCATATAAATCCCGGCGGCAGTCAGCTCCGCCATCCCTACCAGCACGAACATCACCCAGTAGTTCCAGCCAGAAAGAAAGCCTGCGAACGGCCCCCAGTATTTATAGGCAAAATGAGCAAACGAGCCGGAAACCGGTTCTTCAACGACCATTTCGCCGAGCTGGCGCATGATCAGAAAAGCGATGATCCCGGCAATGGCGTAGCCGAGAATGACGGCAGGCCCGGCCATCTGAATGGCAGGACCGATGCCGAGAAACAGACCGGTGCCGATAGCACCGCCGAGGGCGATTAACTGGATATGGCGGTTTTGCAGGCCGCGGTGAAGCGTCGGTTGAGTCTCCGACGCCGCATCCGTTGGCAAAGTGTCGGATGCCGATGACGCGTTTTTCACGTCTTTCCCCTGTAGCGTTTTTTAGAAGGGGCACCTTTTAACACTTCGAAAGAGGTGTCGCAAGTTTCGTTCCGGCGAGCCGCCCCGCCGGAATGACGGTCACACTCAGAAATCGTAGCTCATTGACACCTTCACGGTGCGCGGTTCGCCCTGGAAAATGTAAGTGCCGTAGCTCTCTACACCCGACCAGTATTTCTCATTGGTGACGTTATCTACACCGACACGCCAGACCATGTCGTTTTGGTCAGCATTGACGCGCATCCGGTAGCGCACACCGAGATCAAGCGTGGTATAGCTGTCGAGCTTCTTGGTGTTGGCCGCATCGGCATATTGCGAACCAGTGTGGTTTACTTTCGCCGTTGCGGTCAGGCCCTCAACCGGTTTGATGTCATATTCGCCACCCAGCACCATGTAGAAACGGGAAACACCGATGGCATTATTCCCGTCGTTGGTGCCGCCTGCGGTTTTGGTCATCTCCGGATCAAGCCAGGTGGTGCTGCCGTTCAAACGTAAACCCAGCATCGGTTCGCCAAACACGTTCAGCTCAATACCCCGGTTACGCTGCTCGCCGTCCAGTACGTATTTGTTATCGCTGTTGAGCAACGCTGAAGGCTTTTTGATTTCAAACAGCGCCAGCGAGCCGCCCACGCGCTGGTAATCCATCTTCACGCCAACTTCGTTTTGTTTGGAATGCAGAATGCCCATGCTTTCGCCGTAGTTCGATGCGCCTTTCGGGGCGTTATCGCCCGGCTGCAACGCTTCGGTATGGTTAGCGTAGAGCGATATCTCTTTCCACGGCTTGTAAACGATGCCGTAGGTAGGCGTCCAGCGGCTTTCCGTGTAACGGGAAGAGGTGTCTTCCAGACCGGTGGCGTTGCTGTAGTTGCGCACCACCACTTTCTGATGACGGGCGGCGGCGGTGAACAGCACCTGATCGTCAAAGAAACCGAGCGTATCAGCCAGTAACCAGCCCTGCGTGCGGCTGCGGGAGGTGGTCAGCGGGTCAAAATAGTCGCCGCCAAAATAGGCGTTATCCGGTTTCGCCACCTCATGATTGTCATAGATGTTGGTGGTCGGGTTATTGGCAGACATGCGCCACGCGGTAGCGTCAGTACGAATCTGCGCGGCATAGCCGACGTTAACTTTGTGAGAGACAGGACCTGTATCAAAATTACCGCGCAGGCCGCCCATGCCGCTCCAGGCGTCGATAATACGGTTGGTATCCAGACGGCCTACTGTCGCATCACCGCTTTCATCAATCAGCTTCGGTGCAGAGTAAGTACCCACCTCATGCGAATGCTGACCGCCAAACGCCGCGTAGGTTGTCCAGTTATCGGTCAGATCGTATTCCGCTTTTGCCATACCGAATTCACTTTCGATATCGCTGTAGCCCCATTTCTGGCTGTAGTTTTTGCTGGTGTCCGGCACATCGGGGATGAAATCAATCCCGCTGATGTTGACGCCCATCTCGCCGCCGTGGAAGGTTTTCTTCTGGTAGCCGAGGTCAAGCGACGTGCGCAAGCGATCACCGCGATAGTCGAGACCAAGCGAGGCCATGGTGGTGCGGCGTTTGTCATCATCAATCGCCGTTTCGCCTTCACGGTGTACGAGATTTACCCGTGCGCCAAACTGGTTGTTATCGCCAAAGCGTTTGCCGAGATCAACCGTGCCGCCGACCTGTGAATCCGACGTGTAATCCACGCCGACGCTGGCCGTTGGCGTGTCTTCTGCGCGTTTAGGTTCAAGGTTTATCATCCCGCCCACGCCGCTGCCGGATGCACCGTTCAGCAGGCCGTTCGCGCCTTTGAAAATCTCAACGCGCTCAAGCATCTGCGTATCCATCACCTGACGCGGCACCACGCCGGACAGACCACCCATCGTCATGTCATCGCCGTCGAGTTCAAAACCGCGGATTTTGTAGGTCTCGGCAAAGTTACCGTAGCCTTGTACCGGCTGCACGCTGGCATCGTTGCTGACCACATCAGCGATGGTTTTCGCCTGCTGGTCTTTGACTAACTTCGAGGTGTAGCCGATGACGTTGAACGGCACATCCATGGCATTCTGTTCACCGAGCATCCCCATGCGCCCGCCGTGGGCGATTTGTCCGTCGAGGTATGCCGGCACCAGGTCATCGCCGCCAGCTTTAAAATCGCTGCCTTCGGTGGCCTGCACCACCATCGTTTCTTCAGCTTTTTTAGGGGTGGTCGCGTCAGCCGCCAGAACGGAGTGAGAAACAGCGCCGATCGCCAGGGCAAGCAGCGTTTTACGAAATGCAGTTGTGTTGGTGTTATTCATGATTAGCTTTTTTATGAGTCTAAGTGATTCAAATGGCCCGTCGCCGGGCCTCTCTTTTTTAGTTATTCAATGCAATGCGCACGACGCGGTCAGGCCCGTCAGTAGAGCTGTCTTTGTTGAAAGCCTGCTTGACGGTGACATACAGCGTCTGGCCGTCGGCAGAGAGCAGCAGACTGTTCGGGTTCGGTTTCAGATCCCAGCTCTTTTTTACCGCGTATGAGGTCGCGTCAAGGCCCAGCACCTTGCCGGTTTCGCGCTGTGAGACGTAAATTTCATGGCGTTTCGGATTGAAAACGATGCCCAGAGAATCACCGATATCGAGCTGTTTAATTACTTTGCCGCTCTGAATATCCAGCACCAGCGTGGTTTTCGCTTTGGAGTTATCGGTCACGAACAGACGCCCAGTGTCGTTGTCTTCGGCAATATTCAGCAACAGTGCCGGTTTATCACCGAGCGGCTTCCAGCGTTGTTCAATGCGATTGTTACGAGGATTAATCACCAGTATTTCGCCGCCGCCGTTGGCTGCATAAATACGCTGGGTATTGCTGGAGTAATGCAGGCCAGTCATCCACTTACCGGTGTTTTTGATGCGCGTTTTAAGCTTCAGCGTTTTCGCATCAACCACCCAAATCACCGCAGGATCAGCCACCGCACCGACGTACAGCGTGTCGTTATGTATCAAAACCTGGCGCGCGCCATACGGCAGGCCTTTTTCGTTCCGCTCCGGGAACAGCAGACGGGCTTTCACTTTGCCATCAGCGGTATTCAGGGCGCTGATCCCGCCGTCCAGTGAGTTGGTCACATACACAGTTTGACCGTCGTCAGAAATCGCCATGCCGAAGTTTTTCAGATCGGTATGGCTGCTGCCGATCGTTTTCAGGGTCTGAGGATCGAGCTTATAAACCACCCCGCCCTGCACGTTTTTAAAACCTTCGGCGCTGGAAACATACAGCGCATCGCCTTTCGGGCTTAACGCCATTTCATACAGGCCAGCGGCCAAATCGCGTTGTGTCAGATTTTCAGCGGCAGCAGGCGCTGCAGTTTGTGAAGCAGTTGGTACAACGGAAGTGCTCTGCGAAGCACATCCCGCCAACACGAAAGCCAGGGCCATCGCGGTGAGTTGACGTTTCATGAAAAGTTCCCTGCAAGACACAAATAAAAAAAGAAATGAGAACTATACGCATTATCTTTATTTCTTCAAGCATAAATATGCAGGGGATATTGGGCGGAAAAGCGGTGTGTGTAAGGGGATATACGCGGATATCGCGGTAAAGAGAGATCCTAAGCGGCGGCATTCCGTGTGTCGGAATCACCCGTCCTTTAATCAATAAAAAAGCCCGATGATATAAAATCATCGGGCTTTATCAACTTTGTCGCCGGGTAAAAATTACGCTGTCAGGTAACAGCGCCGCCGGGCAGAATCATCAAAACTGGTAGCTGTAGTTCACGCTTGCAAACCACAGGTACGGATGATCATAGCTGCCGGAGAACACGCCAGGCGAAGCCACTTTCGACGACTGCATATGCAGATATTCCACCGCAACACCCACGTTGCTCGCAGGCGTCAACTGGTACTGCGCGCCAGTCCCGAAGCGCCATTCGTCGCCGGTCGGCAGCGTCATCGCCACATCACTTTGTGTGTGGTACGGCGTGCTATCGAAGGCAACGCCAGCATTAAGACGCCACAACTCCGTTGGACGATACTGTACGCCCACTGCGGTGTGCCAGGTGTCTTTCAGGCGGTTGGTTTTGCTCATCTGCTGACCGTTGACCTGAATCTGAGGCGCGCCAAACTGGCTCCAGTCCTGCCAACCCAAATCGCCCATCACCGACCACTGCTTGTCGATATCGTGAACCAGGCTGAACATCAGTGACTGCGGCGCATTTACCTGTGCAGTAATCGGCAGATTGTAGTCGCCCTGCGGCAGACGTGCTTTGCCATCGATACTGAAATCGTAATCCGTTTTGCTGTTCCAGGTAAGCCCGGCGCGAGTCTGGTCAGTCAACTGCATCAACAAGCCAAGACGATAGCTTGGCGCCCAGTCGTGATCTTTCTGCTTTTCATCGCTGCCATTCACGTCACGCGTCAGGCTCAGGAAGCCATAGTTAGCGTTAACGGAAGCACCGATGGACACCTTATCGCTCAGTTTATAAGCGATAGAGGGGCTGACGGTCAGCGC
Source organism: Scandinavium sp. (assembly GCF_036271055.1). GTDB lineage: Bacteria > Pseudomonadota > Gammaproteobacteria > Enterobacterales > Enterobacteriaceae > Scandinavium. The sequence continues at coordinate 456,338 of NZ_DATBBJ010000059.1, forward strand.
CAGCAGACTGCTTTTTTTGATTAAGCCATCGCCAGCCCAGTTACCGAAGTCGATACCCAGACCAAAGTTACCGTACATGCCGATACCAGCGTACAGATTATCGTTAATTTTCTGGCTGTAGAACGCGCTGCCGTTAGGCATGAAGTTCATCACATTGCCCGGGCTTTTACGGTTATCGTTATCAAGCTGATAATCAATATTACCGCCCAGCCCCTGCAATCCACCCGTGATCATGTGATCCGGTAAACGTGTCATCCCGGCTGGGTTAGTGGCAATTGTTGAAGCATCCTGCGCACGCGCAGCCTGACCGGCTCCCGCGAGTGCCGTATCTTCAGTACCAATTTCATAGAAATAGAGTGCGCTGGCGTGTGCAAGCGATGAGCAAAGCAGTCCAGAGCATACGAGGGCGATTTTTTTCATTTGCCACCTGCCAAAATAAGCGTTTATGCATTGTTATTAGTAAGAAGAGCATAGTTATCTACGGTGATTTTGCCACTGCAAAAGCGCCGATAACCCCTTCATTTTGAAGGGGCGAAAGGATAGCAAAGGGGTGGTTACTTCTTCAGCAAGAGATCTGTTTATTATTAAACAGATGAATTATTTCTGCATACGATCAAGTTGCGTCTGGTCTGCTGCCTGCGCTTTATCTGCCAGATGCTGGAATTGCGATGGCGTGTAATGTCCTACGGGCAGCGGCAGACGTTGCATATCGTGGCCTCTATAGATTTGCAGTTCACCCAGATCTGAAAGGGTAAAACCGGCCATCGTCGCTGGCATATGTAGCTCATACGGCTGAACCTTTTCGAACGGCACTGCCGTTGGCAGGCGATTATCGCTGAGATGATAATTGCGTTTCAGTACCAAAAATTTATCCGGTACACGGCGCTTGCTGTTCCACCAGTCGCCATCTACTTCACGGAACATTCTTTCCGTTTCTTCGCGCGTGACGACGCCAAGACCCACTAATGCCTGGTGGATTTGCACATCCATAGCCTTGTTATAAGCATCAATGCTTCCGGCATTCCCCTGAAGAATGACGTTAATCGCAAGCCTCGCGCCGAGTAGATTCGAGTAGAGATCTTCCGGCGAAAAAGCAGAGATTTCCTCCGAAAAACCGGGAACAGACTGGAAACCGTACCACTGCGCAATCTCGTGCCACTGCGCCAGTTCAAAGGCGATTTTCCCCGCCAACCATGCCGCGAGGGTAAAACGTTCTGGCATTGCGGCTGGGGGAGTGAATGCTTTGAGCTGAATACGACGCAGGCCGAGTTCTTCGCTATAGAAGAAACGCCACTGCTGACCAAGCTTTGGATAGATTTTTGAGAACAAATAGAAGGTGTTATCGGCGGTATCGCGCACATGGGCAATATCAATAAAGCCGCCGCGATGAGTATAAATCAACCCACTTTTCTCATCGTTGATACCGACAATATCTTTCACTGCCGCCAACGCGCTATCGTTGTAGTGATGGTGGCCCAGCGTATCGAGCGTCAACACGTTGCCAATTTGATACACCGGGATCGGCACGCCAATGGCCCGCACGTTTAAATCATAGCCAAAAGCGCAGCAGGGACGCAGCGACTCCGGCGGCACCAGATGATCGGTGACGGGCACGACGCGTCTGGCTTGCTCCACCGGCAGCAGCGTATCGCTCGCTCCCGCCATTCCTGTGACCAACAACAGACTTAACAGCCAGCCCCGCATCAAAACGCCTCCGCAACCTGAAAATAGAAACCGGCACTTTCCCGGCCAAAGCCTAAATCTAACCGGATATTCATCGCCGGCTTCACTTCAAAACGATACCCCACGCCGACTGACGGCAACAACGGATTATCATCTAATTTTGATGGCGAACTTCCGAGCGCACCTACGCCTGCCCACAGCACGTAACCGTGTCGCCAGTTCAGTTTCTGTCGGTATTCCACCTGGCCGCTGACGACGTCGTTATCGCGGTAGCGCCCCTGATAATAGCCGCGCAGTCGATTGTCATCACCCGCCTCAGAAAGTCGGTCCCAGGGCACATCGCCGTCGGTGAAACGCCCCCATAAATCAAACGCCAGCACCCGTTTATCATCAATCGGATGGTAATAGTTATATTGCAATTTGGTGGCGGTGAAATGGGTATCGGACCCCAGCGATGGGTCAAAATAGCTGTATTCCACGCTGATAAACTGCCCGTGATGCGGCTGAGTAATGACGTCGCGCGAATCATAATTGATGCTAACCGTCGCCCCAGAACTTAACGGGTTGGTGTCAGACGCATACTGCGAGAATTCATCTCCGGGTTTACGCTCATCCACATTGGCGTTCATGGATGAGAAATCCCAACCGACGCCGAAATACAAATCTTCCGCAATTTGACGCATCAATTGTGGGTGCACTTCGATGGAATTGTTGTCGTATTTTTGCGAGCTGCCCTGCGCGGCGTCATAGCCTACGCCCCAGAACTTGGTCGGCACTTTCGCCACCGCGCCATCCAGAAAAAAGCGCCAGCGATCGTCGGTGAAAAAGGTGTAATTATGCAGCCCCAATCCCAACGCCCCGCTGGTACTGACAAAGCCGGTGAAGGAAATTGACGAGTTTTGCGTCTTTTTATCCTGAGGATCCATGCGATAGATCCCCGCGACCGCCGTGCCTAAGCCAAGCTTAAGCTCCGGGGTATAAAACGGCCCCGGCAGCACGCTCCAGTCGATCCCTTTGTTGGGATCGTAGTGGTTATCGGCACCGAGTTTCCCGAGAAAATCATCGATAGATTGCTGGCTTACCTCAGCCATAGCCGGTGTCGCCAACCCTGCGCCCACCAGCCCCGCCAGCATGATTCCCCATCTGTTCATCAGAATCGGTATTCACCCGCGATAAAGAAGCTGTTGCGATCGTTAAAACCGAATTCGGTTAACACATTGAAATTCTGGGTGATCTCATACTGCGCGCCCACCAGCATATTCCACGGCGAGGTCAGGTGCTGTTTAACGTCAAAGCGCCCGTTATCTACGACGCTATCCAGGGCAGAAGGCAGGTTTAAATCGGAGAGATTGCCCTTAAACTCCTGCTGCACATCCTGGTACATACTGCCTACCCAAATACTCAAATGCGAAGGCCCGGAAATTCCTTGCATCTCAAAACGATAGCCAACACGCGGTGATACGGTTAGCGCAGAAATTTTGCCGTCGAGGATATCAAAACTGGTCTGGGTATAGTTGGTATCCAGAATGGTAAACCAGTTACCGTAGCCGCCCGCCAATGTCACACCCGCGCCGTAAGTGGTGCCTTCAAAATTGAGTTTGAAGTCAAGATCCTGCAACGCCCCACTCTCATAACCGGCATGGACGGCCTGCGAAATAATGTGGTCCGGGTTTGGGTTACGAATGGTTCCGGCATCATATCGGGACGGGTCTGAGTCCACCGAAATGTTCGATACCGACGAGCCTTTGGTGTGCCCGAGAATGCCGTAAACGTTGAGGAACGGAAATACCCACATATCGAGGCGCAAATTCTCGGTTTCACTGCGTTGACGAGTATCACCAATGCCGATATCAAACATGTCGTCCGGCAACGGCCTGCCCGCCAGGCTTAGCCCGGTAAGCGAAATGCTGTCGACATTGATGTTCTGGCGCATATTCATGTAGCTAACATTGACGCCAAACGGCAGCGGAATAGAGTAACCGCGGGCGCGGGCTTCATCGCCCCAGATAGGGAACATGCTGTCGCTGGAGGGCGAATCCGCCGTGCCGCTACTGTTGGTGGACGTATCAGCCGTTGGGGTACTCGCGGCGCAGGCCGCCCCAGACACCAGCAGCAACGGGACCAGAGTTTGACGCCATCTCATCATCTTATTCTCATTTGAGCACTGCCCCGACTACAGACCGGAGCCAACATTAAAATAGACCGCTTGATCGCCTTCGCTAAAGGCGACATCGATACCGGTGTATAACCCATACTGGCGCGCTACCAGATAGCGGAAACCGGTTCCCCAGGCCACTTCACTGGTCGTGAATAAATCGTCGTTGTCATCCGCAACACTGCCTGCGCCGACAAAGCCTTGCAGGATCCAGCGCGGTGTAACCTGCCAGGCCAGCTGTGTTTGCGCCGTCGCCACATAATCGCCCTGATAGCGATAGCGTGAGATCCCACGCAAATTAATATCCGGTCGCGCCATTGGCGGCAGATGCTGATCGCTGTTGGTCAACGACTGATAGTTGCCTGCAATTGCCAGCGTGACGGTCGAACTAAGCGGCAAAAAGTATTTCCCGTCCAATGTTAACTGATTGTAACGGTAATCGCCTCCCAGAAACGAGCTATAAAAACGGTACTCGGCGCTGAGTGACAACCCTTTGTGCGGGTAGAAAAAATTATCCGTCGTATCATATTCCGCCAGCAGCCCGACAGCAGACGAGGTGCTCTCATTGCCAAAGTATCGCTGCCAGGCGGCATTAATAATTTTGTTGTCTGCGGAAATATCGGTATGGGCATAAAACTGCGAAACCCCTAAAAAGACCGGGGAATCCGCTACGCGGAACTGCAATTTTTGCAAGCCGCCGTAGCCTTTGGTGTTGGTGTTAATGGCCTTATTATTGCCAAAGCCAAGTACATCGCCGCTGTAAATATCCAGATTGATATTGGCGTAGCCGCCTGCCACCAGATAACGAATATGGTCGTTATTCCAGGTATGACGATGACCGCCGCCGACAAACCAGCTACCGTTTTCCGTGGCTCCTCCGCCGAAGGCCGACAGGTTAGGAGGAATAAAACGGTCACCGTCCATCGTGCCTTTACCGTGTAAAAACAGGCCAAACAGCCCACCACCGTAACCAATCGCCGGTTCGGTTATCACCACCGGGATCGGCAAAAAGCCATAGCGGTTATCGCGCAGGTAGTCACTCATGTCGAACATGCCGTCCTGCGGGTCAAACAGGCTGGCGGCAAAGCTCTGACCGCAGCTGAGCAGCAATAACATTGCGGCCAGACACTTCATCCTCATACTTCGGGCCTACCGGGCTGTACAGCCGGAGCCGCATACCAATTCTCTTTCGCCACCATTACCGCTCCTTCTGGCTGCAACACGAAGTTTGGCGACATAATCTGTACACCAAATTCATTGAACACGTCCTGAATATTGCTGTGTAACGCATTACGCGCCACCGCCAGCGATGTCCCTGGTATCAGCCGCACCTGGAGTTCGTAGGAGATATACCAATCCATCAAACTCAGTTGGCGCACCAGCGGGGGCTGGGTTTGATCGACGCCATCAGCGCGACGAGCCGCCAATTCGAGCATCGCATGCACCTGTCGCCACGGCGTGTCATAACCGATGGTCACTCCGGTGGTCAGGTTCACACCGCCGCCATGATTTTGCGCGCTGAGGTTGGTAATTTTGCCGCTCACCACCACCGCGTTAGGCACTGTGACTACATAGTTTTCGCGGGTGATGATTTTGGTCGCCAGCATGCCGATTTCGCTGACCTGACCTTCATTGTCGGCGATGCGGATAACGTCACCTTTGCGTAATGCGCGGGAGTACGTGAGTACCAGCCCGCTCATCGCATGGTTCATCACCCCCGCCGAGCCGAGCGTAAGCATCAGGCCAAAAAAGACGCTTATCCCTTTGAATGCCAGCGAATTTGCGCCAGGCAGGAAGGGGTAAGCGGCAGAGAGCGCAAATAACCACACCATCACCGAAATCAGCTTGCGCGTGGCGCCGACTGTTTCCGGATGTAAACCAGGGAGATGCACTTTACCTGCCGCCACCTGATTAAGTAAAACCTTCAATAATTTAATAATAAACCAGGTAATCAGGAAGATAATCAAAACGATAAGTAAGCCAGGCAGCGCCGAGGCTATCGACAGCGCGATCCTCTGCAGCACCCTGACGGTCCAGTCGCCCAACGATTCCCCCCACACGCGAGTCCAGGGAAACAGGCTGAATACCCAACCGAGCCAGGCATATCCCGCCACCAGCCCAAGCAAGATCATCAGTAAGCCATATAAACGGGATTCAATCGCACCTAAAAAACGCCGCCAGCTCGGCGGAATAATGCCGCGTTTTTCGAGCAACATCCTGCGGTTATAGCGTCTTACCCAACGCCAGGAGCGGTATGCGCCGTAGCAAAATAGTCCCAATACCGCGACGCCCAGCAGGGCTTTCACCGCTGCCAGCGACAGATAGCCGGTGTTGTACTGTTCGCTGAGCGCAGAACGCTGTAACTCCATGCGTGCAAGCACTCTTTGCGTCGCCTGATCGAGGGTTAAATCATCCCCTTCATCGAGATCGGCCTGGCTCAGCAGCATGATCGGCTTGCCGTTCATCAGGAACAAACGTGCGGGTTGGTTATAGCGGGTAACGGATTCAACGGTCAGCGGTTGACTGACATCCGCATGGGTGAAGGCTCGAAGGGTATTACGAATGCGCAACACGCGCTCTTCCGGCGTACTCAGGCCAAACGTCGCCTGCAACATAACAATGGGCTGATGGAAAATGTAGACCGTCCGCGCCCGCTCCTGCTCCGTGGGTTGTAGACGGGGTTCCGCCGCCAGCAAGGGAAACGCGAGCAGCAAAGAAAGCCACGCCAGTAAAACATGCCGCATCCTGTTCATAATCAATACCCGCAGAAGTGAAAATTATCGTTATTATTCAGAGCGCAAAAGCAAAAGGCTGGTCTCTGCTTTGAGCATAGACCAGCCTTAGGCTAATTCAAGACGCCTTAGAAACGGATTTTCATGCCCACGGATGCGGAAATGTTCGCATCGATGTTGGTATCGCCGCCGTTATCCCAGGTACGTCCCACTTCCGTATAGGCCTGAACATCATTGGTGACGGTCCAGGTCGCACCAATAGCAGCCTCGGTAGCACTGTACTTCTGACTGGCATTGAGGGTCGTTTTGCCATGACTGTTAGCGCCATTGCTGTAGGTCACAGAATCATCGCCACCGCTCAGTTCCTGCCAGTAGTTCACGCGCACGTAAGGTTTCACTTTGCCGACTTTGGTGTCGTAATCTGCGGTCAGACGCGCACCCAGACGCCCGATCACCGCACTGTCAGCATCGGTGCTAACGTGGGTATCCGCGCCGTCGTTAAGGGTCACGTCATCAAAGTTGCTCCACTGCCAGACCAACTGTGCCTGCGGTTCAAAGGCCCAATTGCTGTCGCCGAGCTGCCACGGTTTACCCACTTCGACCGACGCAGTGACGGTGTTGCCGTCCGGATGATAGGTCTCGCTGTCGCTGAGATTTTTCAGATCTACCGAGTGATAGCCGTACTGCAACACGTTATCGACATAGAAGCCGTTGGTGTCGGTCCAGGTCGCGTAACCGCCCACGTAAGTAGAAAGTGTTGAGTTATACGCCGAGCCGCCGCCCATCCCGGTGTTACCGCTGACGGAACTGTCGATATCCATGATCGTAGTGTAGATACCGGTACGCCATTGATCGTTCTGCCACAGATCGAGGCCGATCTGCATCCCGTCGTACTGTGAATGGCTTTTACTGTTGGTCGCATCATCGAGGTGGATATCGACGGTTTTAGTCAGATAACGCGCCCAGAAACGCCCCTCCTGATCTTCCGGCACATCCGCACGCCACGGCTGTTCATCGCCCACGCGTTGATGCAGCGTACCAAGCACGAACAGATCCGCCTGACGAGTTATCGACGCGACGGTATCAAAGCCTGGCACAACGGGGCTGTAGCCCGCACGCAGGAACCAGTCCTCTCCCGCACCGCCTGCATTCCCGGCGAACAGTTGATACTGCCAGGCTCCGGCGATCAGCTTTTCATTGCCGATGTTGAATGCGTCTTTGGTGGTTTGGGCTGTAGTGGTCGCGCCATTCAGCGCCTGCACCACCATAATGCCGTCGCCGGTCGTTGGCTCGCCAAGCTGGCTGACATCGATATCAAGGCGCGTAGTGCCCGTCGCCGTGCCGCCGTTGATCACCAGTTTATCGGCCACGCCCGGGCTGTGCTGCTGGGCGGCAATTTTTATCGTGCCGTCCATGCCGACGTAATTACCATTGACGGTCAGCGTCGAGCCAACGTTGCCGCCGCGCAAATTCACCGTGCCCTGGTTAACCAGATTCGCCACCGTCTGATTACGACCGCCGGTATCGAGCGTCGCATCGCGGCTAACAATGTGGCTTGATTTGGCGCTGAGTCGCGAAATGCCGCCCGCCAACAGCGTGCCATTTTCCACCAGCGTGTAGCCGCTCCAGTTATTCAGGCCGTTCAGCACCGTGGTGCCGCTGCCGCGCTGAATAAAATCACCCGTGCCGGAAATCACGCCGTTGAGATCAACCGTGTTATTGCGATTTACCACTAGCGTATCGAGGTTGAGAATATTGCCGGTCGCGCTGCCGGTGCTACCGCCGTTACCCAATTGCAATGTGCCGTTGCGGATTGTCGTCAGCCCGGTGTAACTGCTGTCTTTGGTCAACGTCAGCGTGCCCTCGCCCGCTTTGGTTAAACCACCGCTGCCGCTGACTGCTGAGAGCAAAGAAACGTCATTATCGTTGGTGTCGATAGTGCCGCCATCGCCGCTTAACGTCCACGCACGCGAAGTATCAAACGCCTTGCCATAACGGAAAGTACCGCCGTCTAACGTGATGCCCGTTCCCGCCGCGCCGAGATTATTATCCCCGCTCACCTGCAATATGCCGCCGCCGACAGTGGTGCCGCCGCGATAACTGTTGTCACCGTTCAGCACCAGCGTCCCGACGTCGGTTTTGTCGATCCCGCCGCTGCCGGTAATGTCAGAATTAATGGTGGCAGTGTAAAGCTTCCCAAGCGCAGTGCCGTCGCCGACGCGAATAACGGTGTCGGCGGTGTTAGTGGTGATCACGCCGTCGTTGATCACGTAGCCATTGGTGGTGAACTGCGCGCCGCTGATAAGCACGTCACCGAGGCTGTTATCCACGGTAACGTTGCCTTTTTTACCGCTAAACACCGCGAACGCGCCGTCGCTGAACGGTGCGTTGAGAGAGCCCTCAGGATCGGTCTGGTTCGTGGTCCAGTTGTCATTGCCACGGCTGTTTTGCCAAATGCCGTCGCCACCATTGATAGCGCCGTTATTTTTCAGCAAGCCGTTAGTGCCGCCCGTGCCATCCCAGAAGTTAAGTAACAATCCGGTGGTGTTGACCAGGTTGACCTGATTAGCCACAGAGGTTTGCACGTATAGCTGAGTCGCGGCATCCGGCACATTGCCTAACAACAGGCTGTTATTGGTCAGGTTTCCGCTGTAGTTAATCACACGGTACACGCCGACATCGAACTTCCCGCCCGGGGTCTGGGTGATATTAAGTTTGCCGTTGAGCGTCAAATCGCCATTGACCACCAGCAAGTCATTCAACGGATCTTTGTCATCCGCCACATTGGATTTACCGTACTGGAAATCAAGCTGCGAATTTTCGGCCAGACTCAGGTTATTCATGGTCAGGATGCCGACGCTACTCAGATCTTTGCCGGGTGCCAGATGGCCGTTATCTGCCACGCTGACGTTGGCGCCGAGCGTGCCTTCACCGCCTAACGTCGCATTGCTGGCAACGCTTGTCGCGCCGGTTGCCGCGCTTTGATCGCCGTTGATCAGCAGTGCGCCTTTCAGCACAGAAGTGGCACCGGTAAAGGTGTTATCGGCGGTAAGGGTCAGAATGCCGGTGCCGACTTTCTCCAGTCCGCCGCCGACGCCGGAAATAAGGCCGCTGATGGTGTCATTCAGATTGAGATTGCCTTCACTCAGCGTTTTGCCGCCAAGTGCTACCGTGCCTGCGCCGGACAATGACCCGACAGAGGTTTTGCCGGACGCATCGGCCAGAGAAACATTCGCCCCGCTCTGGTTGGCAATGCGTGCATTTGCTGCCTGGGCATTACCTGCGAATGCCGTACTTCCGGCGTTGGTGATCACACTCGTTCCGCCGTCAGCATTGCCTGACATCCCCAGACGTGAAGTCGCATCCACGTTAATCTTCGCACTGCCCGCATTACTTGAACCGCCAAAGAATGCGCTGCCGCCCGTGAGGTCAATTTTGCTTTGCGCTGCACTGGTGTTGTCATTGAATGCCAGCGTGGAATTGTCGACATCAAACGTATGTGACTGTGCGCTGGCGCTGTTGATGAAATTTAAACGCGCCGCGTCGGTGAGCGTGACGGTATTGCTGGCGTTGCTGCCCAGCGCTCCGGTTACGCCTGCATTGACGGTTAACGTCCCGGTGCCATTTTTACCGGTAAGGGTGGTTTCGCCCTGGTAGGTATTCACCGTGTTGAGGTCAAGAACACCGTCGCCCGTTCCAGCTGATGTATCGACAACCGTCAATGCCCCGGTTCCGCCAATCACGCCCGTTGGCGTAAAAGTATGGCCGTATACATCAAAGGTTCCGCCACCCGCACCATCGACAAAGAACGGACGGTCGGTAGTGAAATCAGCCCCAGTCTGAAACACTGATCCGCTTTTGAGCAGGACGAAGGTTCCTTCCTTACCGAGACTGGTGTCTTTCGATACCTGAAGCGTGCCGTTCCAGATTTCGGTGCCACCTAAATAGTTATTATCACCATTGAGGATCAGGCGGCCCGGATCGGTTTTCAGCAGTCGAATCAGCGCGGCGGGATCGTCTTGTACGAGATCGACGTTGATCGTGGTGTTAGTACCGGCCCCATCGCCACCCGCCCCGACACGAATGGCAAAATAGCTGTCCGCATGGGTGCCATTTTCAGCGTCATAATCGTTATCCGGCGTGATATCCGTTGGTGGATTGGTCGGCACCATATGCAACTGAGAATCGGGGTGGAGCGGGTCGGCATTCAGAACATAACCATCGGTTGTGAACTGCATGCCGGAGGTGATGACCGGCCCGTTAATATTGCTGACGCGAACTTCACCGGACGCACCTTCAAATACCGCAAATGCATCGGGCGCCCATGGAGCATTGCCTTCACCAGTGCTCTGAGTCCAGTTATTACTCACCCCGGCAATACTGGCAACCCAATAGCCAAAGCCACCGTCAACCTCTTCGTTACCTTCAAGCCCGCCGCCGCCGCCGTGGTTAATAGGGTCATCACCATCCCAGTATTGCAACTGCTGGGAAGGATCGACAAAGTTCAGTGCCAGGTTCACCTGGTTGGCTAAGTTGGTCTGGATGGCGTAATTGACGGCGTTATTCGGCGGCAATGTGCCGATATTCATGGTCTGATTATTCAGCGCTCCGGTGTAGTTAAACAGGCGATAGACGCCGGGCAGGAACGTACCGCCGCTGGTCAAATCAACATTTAACGTACCGTCCAGCGTCAGATTACCGTTCACCTGTACCAAATCATTCAACGCACCGCCCGGCGTGTATGCCTTCCCAAGCTGGAAGCGGCTGGTGGTATCGTTCGCCAGCGTCAAATTGCCGTTGATGGTTAGAGTGCCAGTACCGTTGCCCTGAGTGTCATCGCCCGGTTTAAGGGTCGCCGCACCGCTCTGGAACAGAACATTCCCGCCGATTGTGCCATTCCCGCCAAGCGTGCTGCCACTGTAGACGGTTGTTAGCCCAGCCCCACTTTGCACACCGTTAATCAGCAATGTACCTTTTTCAACGGTAGTGGTTCCGGCGTAGCTGTTGGTTCCACCTAAGCGGGTTATCCCTGTGCCGATTTGGCGGAATGCGCCGCTACCGCTGATATTGCCATTCAGCGCCACGTTGTCGGAATGGTTAACCGTCAGCTTACCGTTATCGGTAATGTTGGTTTGCGTTGAGAGCAGGCCGGTCGTGCCGCCGTTGCCCAGCGCCAGTTCGGCATCGCCACCAATCAGCGTGTTGCCGGTATAAGTGTTATTGCCGAGCAGAATGGTGCTCCGGCCGCCCACACGCTCCATACCGCCTGTACCGGAAATCACGCCGCTGTAAGTCTGGTTGCCGCCATCAAAGGAGACCAGACTGTCAGCCCCCGAGGTAGCAATATTGTAGTTATGAATCGACGCCTGCCCGGCGAGTGTCGCGCTGTCGCCGCTGCGCAGCGTTGCGCCATTATTCACGTTAATCACAGGCGTGCCAGAAAGCGTCAAATCGTTCGCCACCCGGATATCGGTCGCCGCGCCATTCAGCGTCAGGGTGCTCCAGCCCGTGCCGATATTAGTACCGGTCGTCAGATCGTCCGCCGCCAGCGAACCAATCACCGCCGGATCGGTGCCATCATGGGTGCCGTTAAACGTCAACGTACTGCCGGTTCCGCCCTGACTGCGAATGTGCGTGGTATTGCTGATATCGACGTCACCGACGGTGGCGTTATCCCGCCCGTCATTTCCGCTGAAGGTCACGCCGCCGTTGAACAGGCCGCTGGTCCAGTTGAAACGGTCGCTGCCGCTGCCGAGCGTAATTTCTCCGCGCGTCGAGCCGCCGCTCAGGTTCATGATGTCATTGCCGCTGCCAGTGATAATCGCCTGCGCGGTCGATGATGCAGCCGTCAACGCACCGCTGTTGGTGACGGTGTTGTTCGCGCTCCCGGTGGCATTAATTAGCGTCGCGTTTTGACTCAGACTGGTGATCTCCCCGGTATTCGTGATGGTGCGATTGGCGGCGGTGCCGTTCAGAACAATCAATGAACTGGCATTAGTGGTGCTGCTTGAATTAATGGTCCCGGTATTGCTGAATGCACTGGTGTTCGCTGCCAGGATCGTGCTACCGGTGTTGCTGGAGGTCCGGATTGTGCCACTGTTGGCCAAACTGCTGGCGTTTGTCGCATCAATGGCTGCCCCCGCCGATGACGCCATAGTGATGTTGGTGCCTGAATTGACCGCACCATTGGTTTTTGCCAGCACGCCAACGCTGTTTGCACCATTACCGTTGATGGTATAGCCATTGCCGATACTCAGATTACCTGTCGTCGCTGTCCCGTCAGCCTTCATAAAGGCAAACCCGCTACCACTGCCACTCACATTCAGCACGTTGCCGCTGCCTTCTGCCGAGAAGGTTACGGCGGTACGAATAGCCGGGCCATTGGCCGCGTTGATGGTCACATCATTGAGATTGACGTTACTGGAGCTGGCGTTGTTATTAATGCCCGCGCCGCTGCCGGTCAAATCGATTTGCGTGTCGCTGGCGGTAAATGACGATACCCCCGTGCTGTCAATCAGCACGCCATCGGCACCGCCCCCAGCCGTAATGTGGTTGCCGGTGCCATTGACCGTCAGCGTTGCGCCGTTACCGGTCAGCTCTACTGCCGCTTTACCGCCAGTGGCGTTGACGATGCCGAGTCTGTCCACCACCGCCCCGCTACCTTGCACACGCACACCAACATTATTGCTACCCGTAGCCCCAGAAACACTGATCGTTCCATTGTTCGTTAGCGTACCGGCGTTTTGAATATCGACGCCGATATTGCCGCTGCCCGCCACGCTGACAGTCGTATCCCCTGCCACACTTGCCTGTCCATTATCATGCAGACGGATCCCGGTGCTGTTATCCCCCAGCAGATTGATGTTCGCCCCGCTATTCAGCGTCAGGTTACCGAGATTCGATACGTCATAACCGGTTATGCCACTTTGCCCTGCGGCAGAACCAATCACCGCACTGGACACGACATCGGTCGCCCTTGAAGTATCACTAACATCGCCGTTGATGCCGTAATCGCGACCATCCACTAACACCGCGGTAGTGTTATTGCCGGTCAACTGAATAGCGCCATTACTGATGTTGCCCGCCGCACCGCCAGTCACTTTCACGCCCACGGCATTTTGACCGCTGACCACGATATTCGCGTCACCCGTGGTCATTTGCGTCGGTACATCGTCGCTGTCGTCGTTGTTGTTGAGGTCGTCCACACCGTTCGCAAACACGCCTGTTGAGCCGTTACCACTCACATTCAGGCTGTAATTCCCGCCGGTCGTTGAACCGGTAAAAATAGCCCCATTGTCGACAGCAAACAGAATTGACCCGGCTTGCGCACTGTCAGAGATCGTAGGGTTGCTAATATTGATGTTCGCCCCTTGTCCCCAGGCGTAATAGCCAATCTGTTTTTGGTTTTCAAACGTGAGCGTGGAGTTGTTACCGATATTGATTGTGGCGTTACCGCGCGCGTGAACGCCAATCGCCCCCGCCGAAAGCAGGCGAATCGTGGAGTCCAGCTCAACGGTTGCAGCATTGCCGTTTAGCCCTTCGGCATAAACGGCGTAGTTGCGATAGGTGTAAGGATTATTATCGCTCCCGCCGGTATCCCCTGCGTTACCGACGGTGATATGGCTGTTGTTCGTCGAGGTCAGGCTGGCATCGTTGCTCATCGCCAGAATATTCAACGCGATGTTATTGTCGCCTTGTACCAGAATGGTGCCATTGTTGGTCACGACACCAGTATTATCCTGCACATACATCCCGTAGTTGGCAGCCGCTGCCCCGGCGGTCAGTTTTCCCAACACCGTAATCGTGCCGTTGTTGGTGACAGCGCCATCGTTATCTCTCGCTATCATGCCTGCGGCATTACGCGTGTTCGCCAGCAGTGAAATAGTCCCACCGGCTGCGTTTTCAACTGCGCCTGAACTGCTGGTATAAATACCTGCTGTTAAATCCCCGCTTCCCACCAGGTTAACCGCAGAAGGTGCTGTTGAAGAGATTATCGGCGTACTACCGATGTAAATCGTCCCGCGGTTGGTGAAGGTGGCATTCTGCTCAATGTAGGCACCATACCCCCCGCCATGTCCATCCACGTTAAAACTGTTGCCGACCAGCGCGACCGTCGCCCCCGTACTGTTGATGGCCGTCGTGTCTCCTGACGCACCTATCCCGAAAGCGGTATGAGTAGCACTGTCAGTGACCGCAACGTTGATATGACCGTTGTTGGTGATCGTGCTGGAATTCTGCCCTATCAGGCCCAAAGACCCTATGTTATGTACGTTCTGATTAACGCCCGTTTTTTCCAGAAATAACCCCGCGTTAATCACGCCGTTATTCGTGGCAGTGGCACTCGTTGCCAGCATTGCTACCGTATAAGGACTGAGACTGCTGCTGCTCCATGCGTTGATGGTCCCATTGTTAGTAATTGTCGCATCATCAAAGGCTTCCATCACCGCCGTTGCGCCATCTACAGCCAGGCTGCTGGAGCTGGTTACCGTGCCCGTTGCATTATCGCCTTCGGCATAAATGACTCTCAGGTCACCACGACCGAGCGTCGCATTGTTCGTGTGCTCAAAGCGGTCTTCCCAAATGTGATAATCCAGATTGATAGAGGTACTTTGCGCCTGAGCTAAAAGCCCGGTGATGATGGCATTGTAGGTATTCTGCGCTTCTATTGTTGAATCAATCACTTCGCTGTTGACCGTCGCCCCAGCGGTTAACCAGTACTGAATCTGTGATTTACCAGCGTATGCACCTTGTCCTACGAGATAGTCATTCACGTCAGCAATATCGGCCGACGATTTGATGGCAAAGGTTTTATTTCCAGCCTGAATCACTCGCCCGGCCACTTCGACATAATTTGGCAGCGTCAGCTCGTAGTCATACTTTGTGCTCTGAGCAGACTCCGCCTGCACATCGGGGGAAATATTGGCGGCCGGTCGGAAGTGGATGTAATTATCCGACTGCCAATTGACGCTGCTTGTCGCCACGCCATCCCCATCGGCTCTTGCCAGCGTTGAGCCTTTTGCCAGTAAATCCAGAGTATTCGCCGCGGCGGCAATCGGCGTACTGCCGCTGGTATCCGCACCGATATTAATATTGGCCGTCCCACCGCCGGTCTCAACATTCACAATGCCGAACTGATATAAAATGCGCACAGAGTTAGGGTCATAAACGGGCAACATCATCTGCGCAACGGCAGTGTCATCCGCGGAGGAAAAAGTGGTTGAATCGTAGGTGCTCACGACCTGGCTGCTACCTTCCAGACCAGGGATTTCGACATTCAGTTCCTGATCCTGCTGAGGATTCGCAGGCGCGGGCGAGTATGTGTATGAATTGATATTGTCCTGGGTGATAGCGACTGGCGGTGTAGGGCTGCCCAGTTCATCGTTGGCGTTAGCATTTATGGTGATAATACGCCCACCTTCCGGAAGCGTTGCATCCGGTAAGGCTTCAAGCACTGACACACTCCTGCCCGAAATCCCATTTCCGCTGGTGAAATCCGGAAGCAAGGGAATGGGGCCGAGAATATCCAGCGTGGTTCCGGCAGCATAGTCGACCGGCGTACCAATCGGTGCACCACTTCCTGCCACGGTAAACGCATAACCTGTGCTGATCTCTTGATCAAAGTTGAAATCAGGATCCGTCGAAAAGTTGTAGTCAGGTCTGACCGTAGACCACTGCACATTTTCTGCAGTCGCAAGCCCAGGCAAACTTCCTGCTAACAATAGGCCACTCAGCAACAGTTTACGTTTCGCTGAACGTGAAGATTTCCCCTTTTTCCCCGCAGTAAACTCGGCAACGGGCACAAACGCAGCGGCAACATGACTCCAGACCAAACGATAAATTCTGTTCATACGCATTCCATGGAAAATCAATGAGTTGAAGAAGATCAAGCGAATACAGGTCAACCAGGCAGGACTGTTACTTTTTGTAAAAGTAGTACAACCTGCTTAATTAAGCCTTCCGGAATGTGAAAAAATGCAGCTTCTTGTTACTCAGCGGTTAACTTGCGGAACGCAAACTGCCCAAAGAAACGGCTGTTTGGGTCGAAGGAATGGAAATGCCTAAAGATGGATTTGAGCGGACGGGGGGGATCAACTATCCTCATCGTCAGATGAATCTGGAGTAATTTCATGGATATTAAGCACAGTACCGGGGAAGTGGCGATCGCAAGCGTTAAGGGATATATCTGGTTTCTGTGCCTGAATATTATTTTTGCGGGCTGGCTGGTTTTGCGGATATTCGGCGGCGGCAGTATTACTTTCCATGACCCTGTAAATAATTCTGTGTAACTGCCACCGTATTAAAGGTGATCGCTCAGGCGGTCACCGAACTCGATAATAAAACGGCTCATCGCCAGCCGCCAGTTCTGGATCGGCATACTCCATTTTTTTGAAGCATCCCTGATC
>NZ_DATBBJ010000060.1:0-11720 GCF_036271055.1 Scandinavium sp.
CGACGGCTATTACGGCTCGGCCAGTTATAACACGCTGTTTCGCAACCGCATCAGCGGGCAGGTGCGGCTGAAGCATTTCTCCGATTACTACAACGTGGTAGGCAACATTCTTGGGGACATCTGGGCCAACACCTACGAAACGGACGTGGCAAACTACTGGGACCGTGGAATTACTCCGGTTTACGAACTGGGCTTTCCCAACATTGGAAACGTTTCTTACACTCGAACATTCGGATCAACCGATCCTCCGGATTACAGCGCACTCCCTAACACTCTGGACGGGTGCCAGCAACTCGATCGCAACGTCAAAGCCACGATTCTACGGCACGGTAATTGGGATGCTGCAAACAAGCATGTGGTCTGGGACAATATGATCTCAGATCATACGATTCCTAACAGCTTATATTTGACAGCCAAACCATCGTGGTGGGGCGACCTCCCGTGGCCGCCGATAGGTCCGGATCGGACCCCGATGGCAGGCCAGATTCCGGCAAAGCAACGTTTTGCGAATGGCATGCCAACGCCGGCGCCGACACCGGGCGTGACGCTGGAATCTCAACGCATCAATCTGCCGTCCCATGACGGCCCGAGCGCGACACCGGAGTCCCAACAAAAGTTCCAGAAGAAATGGACGAAAAGCAAAAAAGCTAAAGAGCAGAAAGGTACAAAAACCAAGAAAACTTTGGTGAACGAGATGTCTGAAGCCCCTGGTCCTAGCCAGCCTTACTAACCACGCCATGAATGAATTGATCATCGCCGGTCGAACAGAACGCCAGTACCGGAGCGCGACATATGGCGATACCGGGAACTCTTCTACTTCCTCGCCTCGCGAGGCGAGTGCAAATGAGAATTTCTCCTAGATCCCTAGCCAGTGGATAGGCACAAAACGCTCATGCGACGTTGGAACGATGACGCGGGCGATTGGCGGGGACTTGATTCATTGGGGCAGGCCCCGCGCTACGCTGCGATTGCAGAGATATTGCAGACATTCAACTCCGACCGAAAGGTCCTTGACGTCGGCTGCGGAGAAGGGGTTTTGCGCGCTTGGTTGCCCGGATATACAGACTACACGGGCATCGAGCCTTCTTCTCTGGCGGTTAAGATCGCCGTGGAACGTAAGGGTTTGGCGAGGATTATTCACACAAGCGCGGAGAGGTTTGACGCCCATGGCGAGCGCTTCACCAGCATCGTATTCAACGAGATGCTTTATTATACGGTGGACCCAATTGGGTTGCTGAGAAAGTACGCGGCTCTTCTCTGCCAAGGGGGCATGATCTTATGTTCCATTTACGAGAAGCCCAGGACCGCTAAGGAAACGTCATTGAGACGCAGACTGTGGCATTTTTTCGACCGTCGTTGTCCCCTTTCAAATCTCCATTGTGCTGGGATGGTGCGTACCTTTTTGACGCGTGAGGCCTGGCCGATTTTGGAGGATCGCACTGTGCCAATTCCGGGGGGCTCGTCTGTCTGGCACATCTGGCTTGCAATCCCACATAACAACCAGGGAAGCTTGCTCCCGCACCGTAGCAGAACCAAGGCGGGATAGCTTTTCCTACAGCTAGAGTCCCGAACCGAGCAGCAAATAGCTCTTCGATATGAATCGATCCGAAAAATTTAGTCGCCTTTTCTGCACTGAGGCGATCCGGAAGGATTTGCGTACGAGTTCTGTGCGGGCTGCGGGCTTCACGTGGGCAGCTGGGACCGCCGATTTTGTCCTTCGCATTGGCTCTACTGCCATACTCGCCCGGCTTGTTCTTCCCGAACAGTTCGGTTTGGTCATGATGGTAATGGCAGTCACTGCAATCGCCGATCAGTTTAGAGACTTAGGACTTTCTACGGCAACGGTGCAGCGCACGGAGATCAGCCACCAGGAGGTCACAAACCTGTTTTGGATAAATGTGCTGGCAGGCATGCTTATTGCAGCGGTAGTCTGTGCCGCTTCGCCTCTTGTTTCTGAGTACTACAAAGAGCCACGGCTCACACTGATCACATGTATCCTGGCGACAAACTTCATCTTTGGGGGTCTCATGGTTCAGCACCAGGCCTTGCTGACCCGGCAATTACGGCTTGGACATACTTCGAGTGTGCGTCTGCTATCCAGCGGATTGAGCACGATGTTGGCGATTGCACTTGCGTGGAACGGTTTCGGTTACTGGGCGCTTGTCTGGCGGGAAGTAGTCCGCAGCGCGTTACTGACGGCGGGGATGTGGCTTTGCTTCCCCTGGGTGCCGGGTTGGCCGTGCCGGAAGACTAGCGTGCGAGAGATGCTCGGTTTCGGCGCGCACTTAAGCGCAGCAAACATTGTAGCAACCATTAGCTCGAGTATGGATCGACTCCTGATCGGTCGGTTCTGGGGAGCGGGCCCGGTTGCTCTCTACCGGCAAGCTTATCAGTTGTTGGTTGTCCCGATGGACCAGTTACTCGGACCGATGTTTCAGGTGACGCAGCCCGGTTTGAGCATGTTGCAAAATGACGATTCTCGTTATCGTCGTTTTTATCAGAAGGTGCTGACTGTGGTCTGCATCGCCAGCATGCCACTCAGCGCCTTTGTGGCTATTTGTCCTGCCGAAATCACGCGAGTCCTCCTTGGTCGGAAGTGGCTTGGCTGCGCAGAGGTTCTCGCGATCCTAAGCCTCGGAACGTTCATCAAGGCACCCGTCGCATGGAGCGGGCATGTTCTGATAACTCGTGGTCGATCCAAGATGTACCTGGCCCTCACGTTGATCCAAAACTTGGCCCTTATTGTTTTTATGTCGATTGGTGTGCCATGGGGTATTTCGGGGGTCGCTGCAGCCGATGTGGCGGCGACATACCTGCTGATTGCGCCGACTCTGTACCTGAGTTACAAGGATTCGCCTTTACGAATAGGAACGTTCTTCTCGACGATTGCTCGGCCGGCAATAGCCAGCATCGTAATGGCCATCGCGCTCGCATTGTTCCGCTGGGTAGCTCCGCCATTAGGTGCTCCGATTTTCTTAACGTTGGGCGGTCTTGTTGCCCTTACTGTGTTTCCTCTCGCTTGGGTCCTGATGCCGGGCGGAAAAGCCGAACTCGCGGAACTTCTGTCTGACGTTCGCTCGGCGTTGCACCGGAGACTGCCCCAGCTTAGCCCAGTCGAGCCAGTAGTCGTGGCCGACCAAAGCCAACCCGCTTGAATTGCGAAAGCAAGCTGCCTTGCCAATGACTCCGCGCGTTTCAGTAATACTTACCGTTCACAAACGCACTCAATTCCTCGCTGAGGCATTGGAAAGCCTTTTGGCTCAGATCTACCGCGATTACGAAATCATCGTGGCCGATGATTCCGGGACCGCTGCTGCGCGCCACATTGTAGCCGCTTACGGTGCCACCGACCGGGTACGATACCTGCCCAATCCCACGACGCTCGGGATCGCAGTAAGTGTGGCTCGAGCTGTCCAGCAGGCGCGTGGCGATTACGTTGCCATTCTAAATGATGACGATGTCTGGGAACGTGATCTGCTGGCCAAATTGGTGGCCCCACTTGAAAGCAATCGCAATTGTGTTTTGGCTACTTCCGATCATTGGATCATGGATGAAAGCGGGCGTATTGATGTTGGCTTGAGCAAAGGTTGGTCGGTGAACTTTGGCCGAGCCTCGCTGCAAGAAGGAATCGTTAGCAACGCGACTGAGTTTGCTGTGGGAAAGGGCGGTCCGGCCATTAATATAAGTTCGGTTTTCCGTAAGGATGCCATTGATTGGTCGCTTATGGTTCCAGACGTAAGCGGAGCCTACGACTACTGGATCGCATGTTTGTTGGCAGCGACTCGCCAGCCGATTTATTACGTTCCCGAGCGGCTGGCCCGTTGGCGGACACATTGGGAGATGGAGACTCGCCGACGGGCACATAACAAGGGAGAGAATTTGGTGTACATCTACTCCATTCTGCGCGAGCGGAAATGGTTTCCCGAGCTGGAAGGTGCCATAAAAGCGAAGCTTGCTGAAGCGCTGTTTGTCGTCGGTCGCGATAAGCTTCGCTTTAATCGCTCGCGGCAGGCGAGGAGCAATTTTTGGCGTTGCTTCCTTCTCAGTAGAAGCCCGGGAGCGCTCGCCCGTGCCGCGGTCACATTTATACCTAAGCCTGTTCAGGTGCGGTTGAGGGCATGTCTTAGGATGTTACAAACCAGTTCTAATGAAGAAAAAGGCGGAAGTGGCTCGGCTGAACCATTGTTCCGACTTTAACCGGCACGCCAACCAGTGCCCATTAATTTGATGTTAAAAATGCCAATACTAGCAGGCGCACAGGAGCAGCGTAAGTTTGCTAATGACGGAATTGCTGAGAGCAAAGAAGACGGTCTCGTGGTTCTTTCTCCTGCGGACAAAAGCCCATTTCGTCGCATTCTTTATGTAGACGGGTATGGCGGTGCTTCGATGTGGGAGAAAATCAAAAAGGGCGAGGTGCCATCTCATCACCTACGAGGTTGTCTTGAACTGGTACGCATGGGCTACGAGGTTGCACTTGCGGAGCCGCTGCCGGACGTGAACCTGCGGCGCCGCCCGGTCCCGCATGATCTCCGTTTGTTGAAGATGGTTCGGTCATGGCTGAAACGAGGTGATATTGTTTATTGCGGGCACAATCTTCTTTTTTGGCTGCCTCTGCTGAATGCTTTGGGCATGCTCGGCCGCCCCATTGTGTCACACTTATTTGGTCGCGAGGACCTGCCCGTCAGCCGTGGCCATAATGGGATCATTGGTCTGACGCCGGCAGCGGCGGAGCAAGGTAAAAGGCTTGCGCCGCATGCGAAGGTGGTTCACTTGGGTTGGGGCACGGATCTCAGTAGTTTTCCAAAGCTGGCCTACCGCCCTGAAGCGTTCTTTTCTTGTGGCATTACGCTTCGAGATCATCGCACCCTTAGCCTAGCCGCTGCTCGATGCCGGCAACGGATCGAAGTTATCTGTCCGGGTGTCGACGGAGATATAAAGTGGCCAGCCAACGTGAGAGTGACTGACGGTGGCCGTGGATGGACCGTCGACGATAAGAAGGTGAGTTATAATGATCTTTTATACAAGCACTATGCTCGCAGTTCGGGATCTCTGATTATTCTCAAGAACCATCGGTTTGTGCAACAAACGGCTCCTGGGTTTACCGAGCTAATTGAAGCAATGGCAATGGCTAGACCGGTTATTATTACCCGAACGCCGGCTCTTGCAGACGAAATTGACGTTGAAGGCGCTGGATGGGGACTATTCGTTCCCATGGAAGACCCCGATGCATTGTCGGAAGCGATCGACTTCCTCGGCGATAACCCATCGCAAGCCGAAGAGATGGGCCGACGCGGACGGCGGTTAGCCGAACGCCACTATAACATGGAGCGCTACGCGAGAGATCTGCACAAGTTTTTTGAAAGCCTGTAGGAATTTATTTCTGTTTAACATCACTCAATGACGGCCAGCAAACGCATTATCGAAAAAGATCCCGAGCTGAAAAAAGACGATCTTATCGTAATTACCGGGGCCGGCGGATTCATTGGGGGCAACCTCGCTCATTATTTCCGGGACAAAGGCTTTACGCGCATTCGCGCCGTGGACAAGAAGCCGCTTTACGAATGGTATCTTCGCGTTCCTGGAGTCGAGAACGTTTGCCTCGATGTGAGCAACGAAGACAACTGCTATCGAATCTCCGAAGGGGCCGCTGAAGTTTATAACCTGGCAGCCGATATGGGCGGGATGGGTTTCATCGAGCGTTTTCGCATCGAGTGTATGCGCAGTGTTCTCATTAACACGCACATGCTCGAAGCTGCGTATAGGGCCGGTGCGCGCCGATATTTTTACTCATCGACCGCATGCGTTTACAACGAACTCTTGCAGCAAGATCCAAAGGTTCGGGCACTCAAAGAGTCGGACGCATATCCGGCGATGGCTGAGCGCGGTTATGGCTGGGAGAAGCTCATAAGCGAAATCTTTTGCCAGGAATACTGGGCCGAACGCGGGATGAAGACGTTTATTGCGCGGTTCCATAGTGTCTATGGGCCCTATGGCACGTGGGATGGCGGACGCGAAAAAGCCCCAGCCGCGATTTGCCGGAAAGTGATTGAAGCGATCGATAAGAAAGATCTGCGCATCAATATCTGGGGCGATGGACATCAAACCCGCAGCTTTCAATATATTGATGACTGCCTGAAGGGGATAGATTTGATTATGCACTGTGACGATCTGATCGCGACGCCGATCAATCTCGGTTCGAGCGAGCTTGTCTCCATCAACGATCTCGTCTCGAAGGTGGAGAAGATCGCCGGGGTTGAGCTTGAGCGGGATTACGATCTAAGCGCTCCGCGCGGTGTCGCCGGCCGCAACAGCGACAACACCTTTATCAAACGGGTGCTGAAATGGGAACCAAGTACTCCCTTGGACAAAGGGCTTCGTACTACCTACAGCTGGATCAGGGAACAGTATACCAAGCGCAAAATGGGTCAGCGCGTCGTTGAGTAGCCAGATACGTGCTCCGTATCCCTTTATTTTTGGTTCTTCCTGCCCATGCGCGGGCGTTATCCGCAGGTCACTCAAGAAGCAAAAACCTGTGTGTTACAGCTAATTAGGTTTCACTCTCGGTCCCATTCGCATTTAGCTAAGGATGAAACGCCGGCGAAGACACCCCCTGTCGTCGCATCGACCCGAGAAGTGAAGGATACCGACCTCGAATCATACAATTTGGAGAGACGATGGACATGATACAACGAATGGGACACGGGATGACGTTCCTTCGTCAAGTGTGGAAAAATAAGGCGGTGCTTCGGGGGTTGTTAGGCTCTGACAATTTCGCTTTTGTAAGAGACTATCCTCCAGGTCATTTCTATTCTCCAATTCCCGACCTTCGTGAACTAAGAGAGCAGGCGCGCGTAACATGCGACGCGGCCGTCGAAGATCTGGCGGGGATTGAATTAAATGAAATGCGCCAGCTACAGATGGTAGATACGTTTGCCCAGATCTACGGTGAGCTTCCATTTTTAGATGAGCAGACCCCGCGATTCCGTTACTTCTTTGATAATCCTTATTTCAGCTATGGCGACGGAGTGATCCTTTATTGCGTTCTGAGGTCATTTAGACCCGCGCGTGTAGTGGAAGTTGGTTCGGGCTTCTC
Source organism: Scandinavium sp. (assembly GCF_036271055.1). Taxonomy (GTDB): domain Bacteria; phylum Pseudomonadota; class Gammaproteobacteria; order Enterobacterales; family Enterobacteriaceae; genus Scandinavium. The sequence goes on from NZ_DATBBJ010000060.1 coordinate 7,094, forward strand.
CTCCGCAGAAATGCTGGATGTAAACGACATGTTCTTCGACCGCACGGTCGAGTTTATTTTCATCGAACCACGGCCTGAGCGTTTATACAGCCTTCTTTCAGAGCAAGACAAAAGGAGCTACAGAATCGAAGTTAAGCCTGTGCAACAAGTGGACGCAGCAGTATTTCGCTCCCTAGCGCAAAATGACGTCTTATTTGTAGATGCGAGTCACGTCGGGAAATCGCATAGCGACGTCTTACATATTCTTTTTGAAATCCTGCCGAAGCTAAACAAAGGGGTTCTTGTGCATTTTCATGATGTAATGTGGCCCTTTGAATATCCACAAAGCTGGCTAGAGGAGGGGAGGGCGTTCAATGAAGCATATTTTTTGCGAGCCTTTCTTCAGTATAATTCTGCATTCGAGGTTCTCTTTTTTAACTCCTTCATGATGGCTCAGCACGCGGAACTACTAAGGGTTAAAATGCCGCGCATGTTAAAGTCACCTTCGACGCCGGAAACGATTGGAAACTCCAGTTTGTGGCTAAGGAAAATTGCTTAGCATTCGCCAGGATCCAATGTTTGCTCATTTCATCACACGTTAGGCGTCATTTCTGCCACAATAAATTTGAACAAGCACGCCCCACGGATCCTATATGTGTCGTCCTGCTGGCCACATGATCGTGCTTTTGGCGGACAATTGCGGGCGCTGCACATTGGCCGTGCATTGAAAAAGGTTGGTAGAGTAACTCTTGGTGTTGTCAGCTCGGATACTGCGATTCCAGAGGTAATCAAAAAGGCGGCGGCTGAATTTGATGTTGAGCCGCCGGTACAGGTCAGTGTGGGGCTGAATCGCGGGTTGGTTCAGCGTTTGCGGTGGGCATTCGATCCGCATTTTCTCAATGTTCACGGTTGCGTTGCTGATGCCGCAGACCGCGAACGCTTGCTCCATCGGCTTGGGGATTTTGATCTGATCTGGGTCCTGAACTCGCGCACGCCAAATATTTTGAATCAATGGCACTGGCCACGTTCAGTTCTGGACATCAACGATCTGCCCAGCACCTTTCAGCGCACCATTTGGCAGAATGGCGCGGAGTTGAAAGAGAAACTGAAAGCGGGGGTTCGGATGCATTTGCTTAAACGCCGTGAACATTTCTGGAAGGAGCGCTTTAGCGTATTATCCGTTTGTAGTGAGGCGGACCGACAGTACTTGGGCGCCGGGGAGCACGTTCACGTTATTCCGAATGGTTTTGAACGTCAGCCGTGGGAGCCGGTTCGTAACTCTGTCGATCCGCCGCGCATCGGGTTCATCGGTCTTTATAGTTACGCGCCGAATCTAGAAGGGATGAAGTGGTTTGTTCGTTCGTGTTGGCCACTGATAAAACAGCAGATTCCCGATGCTCGCTTGCGGGTCGTCGGCCAAGACAGCGACGGGCCGTTGAAGCCAAATGCTCCGGATGTGGATGCGCTGGGCTACGTGGCTGATGCAACTTCCGAAATGGCAACCTGGTCTGCCATGATCATTCCTCTGCATCAAGGCGCCGGCACGCGCGTTAAAGTTGCGGATGCTTTCAGCCGCAAATGCCCGGTTGTTTCAACGCACCTCGGCGCGTATGGCTACAATATTCGGTCAGGTCGCGAGTTATTGCTCGCCGATAAGCCGGATAATTTCGCCCAGGCCTGTGTCACGTTGATTCGTGACCGCAACGCCGCCAGTGCCATGGCTGACCGCGCCTATGCGGCCTTTTTGCAAAACTGGAGTTGGGACGCCATCGCTCCACGCGTCTGGGCTGCGGCGGAAGATGCTCTTCGACTCGGCTCCCGTTTGCCTGCGGAGCCTGGATAACCGGTCGTCATGCTAAGAGGACATTCATGAGAGAGTTGACAATCGAAAGACCATCTTCGCGTCCGCCGACGATGACACACCCACCGGCACTCAGATCGAATAGGCGGCTCTTCGGACTGGCAACTCGCAGAGAGCGCTGGGGCCTGTCTTGGAAAGGATGGGTCGTCATCGGACTGCTGGTGATTGGGACCGCTGGTTCGCTGACGTATGCGGCTTATCCATTCCTTGCTGTTACTCATTGTGTGAACGCAGATACACTCGTTGTGGAAGGCTGGGTGCACCAGTATGCTATTCGCGCCGCCGTTAACGAATTCCAAGCTGGTTCTTACGAACGTGTGTTTACGACCGGCGGGCCCGTCACCGGGATGGGCGGTTACACAAATGACTACAACACCTCGGCAACTCAAGCTGCAGCGCAGTTACAAGCAGAAGGATTATCACCCGATCTGATCCAGGCGGTTCCTGCGCGCATCAGCGACCGTGATCGTACCTACAGCGCTGCACGGGCGCTCCGGGATTGGCTTAGCGAGCATCACTCAAGCGTGCGTGCCATCAATGTTCTGACACAAGACGTCCATGCGCGGCGGACAAGGCTCCTCTTTGAAAGGGCGCTGGGCGATCGTACAACCGTCGGCGTCATTGCCGTTGCCAATCCAGATTATGATGCCAGGCACTGGTGGCGGTACAGCGAGGGCGTAAGAGATGTGATCAGCGAAGGCATCGCCTATTTGTACGCTAAGTTTTTTTCTGGTGGCACGAGCGCCAAGTGATGGCGGTGTCATTTTTGTGTTCGGGGGCAAGCCGTTTCCTGAACGTCTCAGCTATTAAGTAGTAATTAACCTTTGGGGGTACTGTGAAAATTGCTGTTATAGGCCTTGGCTACGTTGGACTTCCACTGTCGATGCAGTTTGCGCGTTCGTGCACCGACGTGGTGGGTATCGATATCGATCCTGAAAAGATCAAGCTATTAAGCAACGGACAGAGTTATATCAAACATATTGAGAGCCGGGCTATCGCGGAGTTAGTCACCTCGGGAAAACTAGCCGTTTCAACGGACTTCAGTCTTATTAAACAAACCGAGGCAGTAATCATTTGCGTGCCGACGCCGCTTACGAAAAACCGTGAGCCAGACATTTCCTTCGTGCTGCAAACCGGCCGGTTAATCGCGCCGTACCTCGCCAGAGGTGTATTGGTGGTGTTAGAATCGACGACCTATCCCGGAACCACCGAGGATGAGCTGCGTGTGGTACTGGAAGACGGAGCTGGGATGAAGGCAGGCGCTGATTTCCACCTGGCGTTCTCTCCAGAACGCGAAGACCCAGCTAACGGGCAAAGCAATGTAAAAAAAATCCCGAAGATCGTCGGCGGATACACGCCGGCGTGCCTGAAGAAGGCGGTTGCGCTGTATAGCCGGGCGATCGACACACTCGTGCCGGTCTCATCGTGTCGCGTTGCCGAGGCCACCAAACTGCTCGAGAACATCTTCCGCGGAATTAACATCGCGTTGGTGAACGAGCTCAAACTGGTTTATGGCGCAATGGGCATTGATATCTGGGAAGTCATAGAAGCGGCAAAGACCAAGCCTTTCGGGTTCATGCCATTTTATCCGGGCCCAGGCCTCGGCGGGCACTGCATTCCCATCGATCCGTTTTATTTGACCTGGAAAGCACGCGAGTACGATCAGCACACGCGTTTCATCGAGCTGGCGGGCGAAATCAACACGCGCATGCCCGAGCATGTCGTGCATCGGATTGCCGACGCGCTTAACGCGCAAGGGAAATCCGTTAAAGGATCAACAATTCTCGTGCTGGGCCTTGCTTACAAACCGAACGTTGATGACGAACGTAACTCGCCGAGCTATGTGCTGATGGATCTGTTGGAGCAGCGCGGGGCCAAGGTAGCTTACCACGATCCCTATGTGCCGGTGATCAAGCCGACCCGCGAGCATTCGCAATTCGCCGGCAGAAAATCTGTCGTCTGGGACCGCGAAGCGATCCAATCTTTCAATGTTGTTCTGATCGCGACTAATCACAGTTGCATCAATTACCAAGAGCTTGCCGATTGGGCGCACTGCATCGTCGATACACGAAATGCGATGGCGGCTATAGCCTCAGCGAACGGAAAAATATGGAAAGCGTAGGCGTTTTCGAGGGTACCACGGTCAACGTACGTTTTCGGGACGGGTCAAACCAGCGGTGACTCTATCACGCACCGCAGCATCTTACGACATTTGCCGATAAATCTTAAAGAAAAGTCTTAGGAAAACATTGACATACCGGGATCGATTTAATACTACCGGCGCTGGCAATCGGGAGGAAGTACCGATAAGCCGCGACTGTGAAGGCAATTGCGACGCTGCACCCGCTCTATTTGGGCGTTCTGCTGACTGTTTTGCGCTGCAACGCGACGGCCGACATTATTCCTGGCGGTCGGACACCCCCTTGGGACAGCAACATTGGTGTTCCAGGCGGGATTCCACTAAACCGGGCGATCTATGTAAACGTGGTTGACCTCGGTGCAGATCCGAGCGGAATCAACGACTCTTCGGCAATTATTCAGGGCGCGGTCGACAACTGCCCACAAGACCAGGTGGTTTATATCCCGGAAGGAACTTTCCGCTTGGGAACACTGCTGCACGTACAGAACTACCAAGGGATTACCGTGCGCGGAGCTGGGATGGGTCGGACAACGTTGTTCGGCCCGAATAACAACCCACTCTTTACGGCAGGTGACCCCACATGGCCTCCGCCTGAAGAGGATCCGGCAAATTGGATTCCCATTGCGTCGGGTGCAACCAAAGGCAGT
>NZ_DATBBJ010000061.1:0-2098 GCF_036271055.1 Scandinavium sp.
GATAGAAATAGAGGCCTTATTACTCTTGTTATTGCCCGCTGACAGGAACCGCCAGATACGCCGTTAACACGCCCGTAATTGGATCGGCAGCTCTACCTGTAATCTCTCCCTTGTTGTTTATGTCTTTCGCGCTTGTGAGCAGTGCAGAATAGCCGGGTGCTTTGAGATCGTTTAGGTCTGTTGGTGTGTTGCCGTGATCCCAAATAACTGCACGACAATCAACCAGGTCCGCGTCGCATGAGACACCGACTACCTGGCGGGCTTCGTTAATGCCGTAGGCCTCGCTGTCTACATGTTTTGGTGTACGACCCTTTAACGGTTTGAGAGGCCGGATGCCGTCTTCCCTGGTCCACATGAAAGCATGTAAGATATCGCCTTCAACAAATGCCGGGTCGCCGGCAAACCCGACTACATCGCCTCGTTGATTGATTGCCGTCGGCGTATTCCACCACGGGGCTGGTGCATCTGGATAAATATCAGTCACAGTGCCATTTTCCCATAGCACAGCGTGCTTGGCCGTATGTCTTCCAACGGCCTGGTCGCAGATTCCAGAAATGCCGACGATCTGGCCATTGTCATCGATCGCCGTGGCAGCTCCTGAGGTGTCGCCCGGGATCAGAGGGAGGTCATGGATTTGGTCCGGTGGTCCCAGAGTCCACACGGCTGGACGAAACTGGAGTACTTGGGTGCAGCAACAGGTGGGGTCATGAACGCTATTCTCCGCCCATCCGACTACCTGACCCAAGTTGTTGGCTCCCGTTGCAAAGCCGTTATTGCCGCCTGGAAATGGGGGAAGTCCTCTCATCTGGTTGTTTTGCCAAACGAACCCGAGATTGATATAGCCGACGTTGTTAGGCGTACTGTAGAAAGCCGCGCTACTCCAGCTCTCGCCCAGAGGTTCCGGATCGGCGGTTTGAGATATGCCGACGATGATTCCAGCGGTATTCTTCACGTTCCACGTGACACTGCTGTTTGGTCCGCCGAGTGTGTTTAGGTCGGAGAGCAAACCGCTTCGCCACAGCGTAGCGTGCCGGTTCCTATTCGGCAGTCTGGAATAGCCTGCCGCCCAGCTCTGGTCGTTAATGCTATTTCCCCCGCTACTCGTTCCGCCAAAATCAGGGAGGTTCGACACGTTGTATTGTGTTTTTGCCTTTGCCTGGCCTTGTCCCTGTGCGTGCGTCGGAAGTAAAGCGATGCACACAACAGTCGCGATTATTGAAAGAGTCTGGGTAACTCCTTTGGTTATAAGCTGTGCTGTCATATTTTCTGTTTGAATTTTCATGACCGCACTTTAGGAACTCGCGTCGAGACATCGCCAGAGCCACTTCGTGCGTTTGGTACAGTCCATTTGACGAGATGGTCGCCTGACCAGTTCGGCGGCAACTGCAGAGAGATGGCGAACCAGCGCTGCGGCCTAATTCAATTTTGAATTCAGCGCCGCGGCGAACTTGCTAAGGCCCTCGCGGATTTGCGCGCGCGACCACGCTGCGAACCCAAATGTGAGTGCGGGTTTCGGCGCCACTTTCATAAAGCACGACGACAATGGCGAAGGCCTGATACCGATGTCAGCGCACACGCGTGTGATCACCGGCATGTGTCCTTTCTGTCGCACCCAAGCGACGAAGTGCAATCCAGCTTCGGGGATTTCGAGGATGAAGTACTTGCCTAACAATTTTTTGAATTGTTCGATAAAAAAGTCCCTGCGGTCCGAATATAATTTTCGCATCCGTTTGATGTGAGTAAGGAAAAACCCCTCCGTTAGGAATCGGGTCAGCGTTGCCTGATCGATGGCCGGCGAGTGTTGGTCCATCACAGCCCGAATCTTAATCATCGGTTCGACCAGTTGGTGTGGCGCGACGATATAGCCCAGCCGCAACGACGGGTACAGGATCTTACTCAGTGTGCCTGAGTAGATAACACGACCGACGCTATCGAGGCCCTGCAAACATGGAAGTGGGGGACCGGTATAACGAAATTCCGAGTTGTGATCGTCCTCGAAAATGTAAGCGTCGCAGGCGCGTGCGAACTCGATCAGCGCCATCCTTCGCGCGAGACTCATCGTCATACCGAGCGGGAACTGATGGGAAGGAGTCACGTA
>NZ_DATBBJ010000062.1:0-40680 GCF_036271055.1 Scandinavium sp.
CTTTGCAGGCCAGTACGCCGACCCCGAATCCGGATTGCACTACAACCGGTTCCGGTACTATGATGGTGACAGTGGGCAGTATATCTCCCCGGACCCGATAGGGCTGGCGGGTGGGGTGAATCCTTACGGATATGTCGCGAACCCGTTAAGTTATATTGATCCCTTTGGGTTATGTAAAGCAGACATAAGCAATTCTTATCATGGACCTAAATTACCTAATAATGTTGCATCAACTTTTGAAGGTGGAGCATATACAAATAGAAAATCACTTCAAGATGGTTTCCTTTACAAATACCATGGCATAGATAATAGAACCGGAAGAAAATACTCGTGGCTAACAAATAAATCATATACGTCAGAAGAGGCATTAAGACAGGATCTTGCTATCCGCCATGATTGGGGGATCAATATCACTGATGTATCGAAATTTAGAGTTCCTCAGGGAACATGGCTAAGTGAGGGAACTGCAGCTGCGCAAGGTGCAGGATATCCTGGTGGTGGATACCAAGCTGTGATATCGAATGTTCCTAATGCTTGGGTAACAAACACAACAAAGGTCCCATGGTAATGAAGACAGAAAGATTACTTAATGCATTAGATGAAATAATCATTGAATTAAACAAGAATGGAAAAAAACAGTCTGCTGATTTTTTTTCATCACGATATTTCAAGATAAAAGATGCAAATAATAACTTAGAACCTATTAAAGAACTAGCTACATGCAGAGCAATGGCGCAATACGCTGACTTTTCTATTACAGAGGAAAGTAAGCTCGATAAGATAATTGACTATGCCACAGTTATTTTAACTGAGCATAACGAAGAATAACTTAAGAAAAGTATGAGCCCGGGGCACTGCCCCCCGGCGCCCGTTATCAGCACGGCGAACTGCACTATATTGTCCGCGACCACATGGGCACGCCCCGCGAGCTGCTGACCGAATCAGGCAAAGTGGTCCGGGCGCAGAAGCTGAGCGTCTGGGGCAAAACAGAATGCTATCGCTTTAACGGCTGGCACGCCGCCAATGACGACACCGCCCCCGACTGCCCGTGGCGATTTGCAGGCCAGTACGCCGACCCCGAATCCGGATTGCACTACAACCGGTTCCGGTACTATGATGGTGACAGCGGGCAATACCTCTCCCCGGACCCGATAGGGCTGGCGGGTGGGGTGAATCCTTACGGGTATGTCAGTAACCCACTGAAATATTTTGATCCTTTTGGATTATGTAAGGTCGATACCGCAAGAGCTCGACAAGCCCAAATGCTAGAAGATAATGTGGGATATAATATAAGCCCCAAAAGTTGGGATCAATACCCTGCACTTGGTCGTGATGGTACATTTGTTACTGATAAAGAAGGTATTCTAAAATACTTCCCCGGTGTTCAAAATGGAGAAGTAACCATATCTAAATCTCTTACTGAAACTATTGAAAAAGATATGGGGTTAGCTCCAGGTTCTTTAAGCGGAGGGTTTAATATCAGAAAAATTGATGGAATATCTAATATGCAACCTCGAAGCCCATTGGGCGGTAATGATTATTTTTTAGGTCCTGGCCAGCACTTACCTGGAGGTGCTCCGGAAGTAGTTATCAATCCTGTATCACCATCAGCACCAGTCACTATAGGGGTGAACGTAAATTGAATAGAATACCAGATAATTCCATTATCGTTATTGATATGGCCGGAGATGTTATAAAACTAAGAGTCTCCGAGCAGAATCTAATAGATAGAATGCAATTAATAGGCTTTTCACTAAAAGAACAGTTTATGGTCATGCCCGTTGTTGACGTCCAGGATAAACAACGCATTATAAAACTACTAATTAATGAGGGTGCTCTTTTCCTATATGGTAATGGTTGGTATCCTTCAGAGGTCATGGAGTATTACAAAGATCAAAAAATTAATTTCGGAAAATATAAAATCATCTTCTGGACTGATGAAAATACATATCACATAGAAGAACGATAACATATTAAAAAACAAGATGAAAAAGCCGGTAAATATTTACTGCTGATTTACCGGCTCTTTTATTCTCTTCAACCCACTAAGCAACCAGTTCCTTAATCCCCATCGCCACCCGTTTAAACTAGTAAAGCTCGGCCTTCAGCGCCTGCTCTTCGCTGCTGTCCGCAATAAGCAAGCGGCGGCTGAACACAACAAAAGGCCTCGCCGGGCACAACTACCGGTGGAGTGGCGACCAGCTGGTCGCCGAAGTACCTGTGTATGCCGACGGCACTCCGGCCACCGGGCGCAGTGTGTACTGACTGTATGAGCCCAGCGCAGTAACCCCCGGTGCCCGGTATAAAAACGGGCAACTGCACCACGTAGTGCGGGACCACATGGGCACGCCCCGCGAGCTGCTGACCGAATCAGGCAAAGTGGTCCGGGCGCAGAAACTGAGCGTCTGGGGTAAAACAGAATGCTATCGCTTTAACGGCTGGCACGCCGCCAATGACGACACCGCTCCGGACTGCCCGTGGCGCTTTGCAGGCCAGTACGCCGACCCCGAATCCGGATTGCACTACAACCGGTTCCGGTACTATGATGGTGACAGCGGGCAGTACCTCTCCCCGGACCCGATAGGACTGGCGGGTGGGGTGAATCCTTACGGGTATGTCGGTAACCCATTGCGATGGGTTGATCCGCTGGGGTTGGCCTGCTGTCCTCCTCTGTATGAATCAAGAAGTGAAGCCCTTAGAGCAGCTAAAAGGGATGCTGGAATACCAATGGGACAGCATCCAGATAACATAACATCAGTTAGAATGACCGATATAAATGGACGTAATATTTTGGGTGCAGATAATCAACCAATCTATACTAGAGAGTACAGATATACACGAACTGATGGTTCCAAAATTGTTTTCCAGGAGCACTCCGCTGGTCATAGCTATGGTCCCCCAGGGACCCCGGGTAACCAAGGGCCTCATTTTAATCCACGGCCAATGGATCCAGTTACAGGAAATGCATCCAGAAATGGTTCTGTTGATGGAATGTTAAAACATTATGAATTCCCGGGAGGATACTAACCATGTGGTTTGATAATGCATACGGAAAAGAAAAAATCATTCATTTGTTTTCAAGTGAGCTATCGATTACTGATGTTGAACTTGAAAGTTTTTTATTTTATGCTGCCTCATCATTGCGATTAACATTCTACACAACAAATATACCGACCAATATACCTAAGAAATGGAAAGCAATAAAATTCAACTCAATTAGGTTAACCATAGAATTTAGTGATATCCTTGAGTTCAGAAGTAATGGTCTTAGCCTAGGATTTAAATGCTCTCCAAAAATAACCCCGGGTAAAGACAGAACATCTCTGCATATTAAAAATGATGAATTCGACATCTACTGCAGTGCACGAATAATGGAAATCCATGACATTAGCCCATTTCTTGACAGTCGCTTTGAAAAGCACTGCCCTTCGTTAATATAAAAACAAGTGCGAATTATCGAACATAGTCCTAATGTTGATTATATCAGAAATGAATTAGCGGTCATACCTGACTTCAAACCTGAGATATCTCATGTTCAACAGTTCTACATTCCTGAAGGAGTAAGGATCCAAACAGGGCCTGTGGGCTCTCAAATCTCCGGGGGTACAATCTATCCTGGAGGAGGAAATCAGGTTCAAATATTAAATTATGCAGATAGAGCAGAACTGATACCAATTAATAAACCAAGATCAATTTACCCAGCCAAATGCGGATGTTAACATGAATGAAATTTCAAAACTAAAAACTACAAATATCAATAACGTCGGAAATGAAAGAAAATCTTCAAACGTGATTACTCTAATGCCTAACAAGTTATCTTGGCAATACAATGGTTCTACAATGGTTCTACAATGGTTCTACAATGGAGATAATTGATGATAACAAGTTAATCGCAACCCTTTTAAGGAACAATATAGAAATAGCGATCATTAGAGCTCCATTTCATAAAAACAATCAGACACACATTCTTCACGCCACAGGAAAGGTGAAATGGAATGTTAGAGATAAAATAAAATCAACCTATGATTACATTATTTTCTCTGACGTCTACTACATTGGGGAAATTCTTTTTTTCTTCATTAATACTAACAAAGGAGATTACCGATTTTCGTTCGATACAGATAATGGCTCTGTAGGCAACCCCATACAATCTTGCTAAGCGAAATAATAAAACAAAATTCTCCAAAAAAGTACCCAACTACTCCTACTAATGAAAAACACCCATAAAAATGAACAAAACGAATAGAGCAGAAGAAAAAATCAAAGAAGCCATCAAAGAACTAAATAAAGCAATCATCACTAACAATATTAAAGCTTTATCATTTACTTCATTCAAGCAATTACATAAGTTTATAGAGACTTTTGAAATCTCCCTTCAAAAAATAGCATCAGGTAATATCCCCCAAAAAAATGAAAGAACGTTAGGGGTAGCTAAAGTTGTTGCAGATCAATGGCCTTTTAATATTGTATTAGGTAAAGTGATTATTGATGCAGAGCAAGCTTATAAAGATATCTAAACAAAAAAGCCAGCAGCGGATTTTCTTAGTTTTCTGAACATTCTTTGCCCAACGGGCAAACGTTTTATTACGTCTGGAATGATGCAGGCCAGTTGACCGCCCGACAAACGACTACCGGGCAGCGCCACACCCTGGAATATGATGAAAACGGCAGTCTGGTCAGACTCACCGATGCGCAGGGCCGCAGTCAGCAGTTCAGCTACAGCGAGCACGGGGAACTACTGGCGCAGCTTTTACCCGACGGCGCCACCTGGCACTGGCGCTACAACGGGCAGCATCAGGTAGAGGCAATCATCGCCCCGGATGAAGGCATCTTCCGGACCGGGAGCGATATCTTTGGCCGCCTGCTGAGTATCCGGGACCCGCTGGCGCAGACCACTCGCTTCCGGCACAGCCCGCACCATGCGGGGACTGCCGGGAGTACCGAAGAGATTATCCGCCCCGATGGCGTCCGCGAACTGATGAGTCAGGACAGTGAAAAACGTCCGGCCAGCTTTACCGACGGCGAAGGCAAAACCACCCGATACGAATACGGTCCCTTTGACCTGCTCACCGCCCTCATTCGCCCCGATGGCACGCGTCTGGAATGCCGTTATGACCGCCTCACCCGTCTGTCTGACATCATCAACGCCGCAGGGGAACATTACCGCCTGACCTACGATAAAGCCGGGCAGCTCATCCGCGAAACTGATTTCACCGGGCGCACCCTGCAGTATGAATACGATGCGGCCGGGCGACGTACCTGTACCCGTTATCCCGATAATCATTTCATCCGCTGGTATTACGATGACGGTGACCGGGTGATACAGCGCCAGGCCTGGCAGACCGCAGACGGGCATGACCGGCTTATCGCCACCACCGATTACCGCTACGACGCCGAACACCGGCTCATCAGCGCCCGGAATCCCGACGCGCAGGTGGAATTTGAGTATGACGCCGACGGCAATATCCTCGCCGAAACCCTCAATGGCCGCCGCACGGAACAGACTTACCATCCACTGAACGGCCACGCCCTGAGCTGGCAACTGGATGATGTCAGGGTGCACGCAGTGTCGGAAAGCCCCCCGGCGATTAAAACCGGGGGGCCAGGACGCACGCGACCTAACTCTTCTCCACCACTAGCGGCTCGATATCACTCTCTTTTTTGATGACCAGAGAATCATCACCACGCAGGCAAGTGCCGCCGTAGTTGCCGCCGACGGTAAAGGTGCAGACCTGAATGTACTTACCATCGACTTTCGGCAAACACCACAACTGCTGGTAGATATTCTTACGATCGACAAACTTCCCGCTACTCTGGTCCAACAGTTGATCGTCGTGGCTGACGAGGTCAATGTTACTGCCACAGCGGCCAGAAATGGGCTTAACCGCATAGCCCGTTTTCGCCAGTTCATCATTGACCACAAAATCCGTATCCAGCAGATAGCGGTGATGCGGGAACAGTTGCCATAAAACGGGCAAAATCGCCTTGTTGCCTGGCACTACTGTCCATAACGGTTCAAATACCATCACTTCCGGACGCAGCAGTACGTCAATCAAACGCACTTCGTTGTTTGGGTGGCCGGTACGAATCGGCACGGCAGCGAATTCGGTTTCACTCACTTCACGCACCTGTTCAATCGCCGTTTCCCACGCCCAGGTTTTCCACACGCAGTTCACCGGGCGGTTGTCGCCATCGATAAGTAACCCAGCGGCATCCCAGCGCAGTTCTTCGAGGCCATACAGAATTTTGCTTTCAAACCCGGCTTCCGTCAGCGCCTGTTGCATAAAGCGAGCGTGATAATTCTCCTCAAGATCTTTGTCCTGCATGATGTGAACAAAAGGCCGCGCGGTACTGTGTTTCCACGCACCAATCAGCTCGCCGAGCAACTCTCCCGCCGGATTGTGCCCTTCTCCGCGATAGCCCGTTTTTGCCCATTGCTCCAGAATCAGGCCGCCTTCGGTATGGCATGATGCCGAATCAGCGTTGTATTCATAGACCTTCAGCCCGCGCTCATCCATGCAGAAATCCATGCGCCCGGTGATCATGTCGTGGCGGCGGCGCTGCCACGAAAGACGCAAACGCGGCCAGAGGATTTTCGGGATATCAAACAACGCCAGCAGATTGTCATCTTTCATCACTTTGTCGGTGGCGTGCAGATACATCAGATGCAACTCGTTGGTCGCTTTGATCAGTTCCTGTTCGGCACGTTCGGTGATGGTGAAATACTGGCAGGGATCTTTATTGATGAAATGCCCGTTAGCGCGCACATAGGCGGCCTGCAACGGTTCCTGTTCGTTCAGCCATGCGCCGTCAAACTGACCGTTATTGTCCAGCCGCGCACCTTGAAGGTTCAGCGCTTTTCCCGGCAGTGCGGGCTGCGGAAGGCTATGTTCGCTGTTATCTGTCTGGATCATCCAGCCCAGAATTGTCGTGTCATCGAAAGTGTCTTCAATGGTGTAATGACCGTCTTTCATCATCAGCGTCAGTTCGCGCGTCCACTGCTGCCCCTGCGGCAGCGGATGATCGATCACATTCTGTTCCGCGATACGCACTTTGTTGCCAATAAGCTGAGTGATGACCGCCACGTGTCCGGTTTCATTGAACTCACCGCCTTTCTGCCAAATCAGCAGCGCCCCTGCGAGCGGCGCACGCTTCGAACCATTGGCAAACGCTTGTAATGGCAGCAAATTATCATTTACCACCTGACGCAGAAAACGCAGAGAGAAGATCTCGTAAGCCATGCTGACATCGGTGAATACAAACCCATAGGTCAAAAACAAAAAACGGCGCGCAAACTCAACGCACTGCCATTTGTGGCCCATGTATTCGTTATCGATATAGCTGCGGAAAGAGGCATCACTGTGAGAAAAATCGTCACCGAGGCTGCTGTAATTCGAGGAGTAAATCGCCACGCCTCCCGGCGCATACCCTAACAACGTCCCAAAGGGAGCATCACTGCTGGACATTCCAGTACTCATTCTTCCAACCTAATTTTTCAGTTCGGGGAAGCAGGCGGCGAGCGTAAACCTGTTGTTGTCGTCTGCGGATTGCCAGAGTTCTGGCAGAAGTGTCCTAATCATACACCTCGCAGATAAGATAATCGAAACGGCAACACCACCAGAGTAAACACCCCGGTGGCGCTAAAGATGACCGGGCCGACGGGGTTTTGGTTTGCCGTTGTAGGCTCGTGCAAGCGGAGCGCCGCCGGGCAATTCAGGATTTACCCCACAATCAGCGTTTTCGCTTCCAGATAAGCCTGCATGCCCCACTTACCCATTTCGCGGCCCAGACCAGACAGCTTGAAACCACCGAAAGGTGCTTTCGGCTCATGCGCCAGGGTATTGACCATCACCCGACCGGACTCTATTTGTTGTGCGATACGCACGGCGCGTTCGGTATTTGCGCCCAGCACCATCGCATTAAGGCCATAAGGGGTGTCGTTGGCTATTACCAGCGCTTCTGTTTCATCGTCGTAGGGAATGATCACCAGCACTGGGCCAAAAATCTCCTCACGAGCGATGCGCATGTGATTATGACCCACAAACACCGTCGGCTTCACGCCCCAACCTTTTTCCATCCCCGCTGGACGCCCTTCGCCACCCACCAGCAGCTTCGCGCCCTCTTGCACACCGAGGCGAATATAGTCCTGCACGCGCTGCCATTGTTTCTGGCTGACCATTGGGCCGATTTCGGTTTTATCATCACGCGGATCGCCGGACTGGACCTGGCCCACAGCCTCAGCAAACGCCTGCTCAAATTCGGCCTGACGGCTGCGCGGCACCAGAATACGCGTCCCGGCAATGCATGCCTGCCCGCTGTTCATAAAGCCCGCCGCCAGCGCCAACGGTATGGCCTGAGCGATATCGGCATCATCCAAAATCACCGTCGGCGATTTCCCGCCCAGTTCCAGCGTCACGCGTTTTAACGACTGCGCCCCGCTTTCGACAATGTGTTTCCCTACTGCCGTTGAGCCAGTAAAGGAGATTTTGGCGATGTCCGGGTGACGGTTAATCACATCGCCCACCACGTCGCCGCGCCCGGTGATGATGTTAAACACGCCTGCCGGAATATTCGCTTCGTGCAGCGCTTCGGTCACGATTTGCGTCTGCATGGCGCTCATTTCACTCGGTTTGATCACCGCCGTACAGCCCGCCGCCATTGCTGTCGCCAGCTTGTTACAGATAAACCCGGCGTCGCTGTTCCACGGGGTAATCAGCCCCGCTACGCCGACCGGTGTCATGACCACCTGCGCACTGCCCGCCTGTTCAACAAATTCAAATTCTTCCAGCGTTTCAATCGCCTGAGCAATAACGTCTGCCGGATATTGCGCCATCCAGCGGGCGCGCGACTGCGGCGCGCCGTATTCAGTGACTATTGCTTCTAGCAAAGCGTCTTCACACGCCGCCACCGCTTTGTGCATGCGTTTCAGCACCGCGATGCGTTCGTCTTTGGTGGTGCGAGACCACACCGGGAATGCCGCTTTTGCAGCGGCAATCGCCCGTTCAACATCCGTTTCATCGGCCAGTCGAACGGTGCCAATCACCGCTTCGGTCGCCGGGTTAAAAAGCTCAAAACGTTCTTCGCCGTGCGGGGTTACGAATTCGCCGTTGATATAGATGTTGTCGATGTGCTGCATGGTGTTTCTCCACAGATTCAGTTTGTGGCTTGAGTATAGAAACGGATGACCGTAACGATAAGAGGGTCTATGCTGAATGTACTGTACCGAAAATCGGGATAATGTATGCATCGCAGTGGATTCACTGAACTGGAAGTGGTGCTCGCCGTCGCGCACCGTCAAAGTTTTCGCGCCGCCGCGCGCGAGTTAGGCATGTCTGCCACGGCGGTCAGCAACGCCGTCGCCGGGCTGGAAAGCAGGTTGAAAGTACGCCTGTTCAACCGCTCAACCCGCAGCGTGGCGTTGACGCCTGCAGGTGAACGTTACGTCGAACGCATCGCGCCCGCTATGGCGGAAATCCAGCGCGCATCGGAAGAGATTACTGCTGTGCCGGATACACCGACCGGGACACTGCGCATCAACGCGCCGCAGGAAAGCGTGTCGATGTTGTATGAACCGTTGCTGGAGGAATATCTCACGCGCTATCCGCAGATGCGCCTCGAGATCACCAGTGAATCACGAATGGTAGACATTGTGGCAGAAGGGTATGACGCAGGGATCCGTCTGGCAGAATCCGTTCCGCAGGACATGATTGCCGTGCCGTTGACGCGCGACATCCGTATGTTAGTTGTTGCAACACCGGAATATCTGGCCGAACACGGCACACCGCATGCGCCAGATGATTTGAAGCAACACCAGAGCGTCGGGATGCGTATGTCGCACGGCGGGGTTTATCAATGGGAGCTGGAGCGTCATCAGCAGAAATTCTCCGTCAACGTGCCGCCGCGCATTGTACTCAACGAGATGCGGGCCATCCGTCGTGCCGCATTAAGTGGCATCGGTCTGGCGTTCATTTCAGACTGGTTTGTCGATGAGGATGTCGCGGCCGGTCGGCTGGTCAGCGTGATGGAGGAATGGTGTCAGCCGTTTGGCGGCCTACGCCTGTATTATCCCGGCAGACGTCACGTTCCGCCGGGATTAAAAGCGTTTATCGATTTGGTACACGAAATCCGCGACCGCGACGCTAAGCCTTAAACAGCCAACAAGCTGCGAAATGGCGCGGGGCAATTTCCTGCATCGGCGGCTCCTGCTGCTGACAAATCGGCATTACGTGCGGGCAGCGGCTGCAAAAACGACAGCCGTCGATCTGTGCTGTTGGGCTCGGGATTTCGCCTTTCAGGCCGCCCTGTTCCAGATGCCGCACACGTGGATCGGGCTGCGGCACCGAGGCCAACAACGCTCGCGTGTAAGGATGCGCCGGGTGCTGATACAGTTCATTCGCATCGGCCACTTCCACCAGCTTGCCGAGATACATCACCCCGATGCGGCTGGAAATATGGCGCACCATCGACAAATCATGCGCGATGAACAGATAGGTCAGCCCCAGTTCCTGCTGCAAATCTTGCAGAATATTCACCACCTGCGCCTGGACCGACACATCCAGCGCCGACAGCGGCTCATCGCACAGCACAAACTCCGGGCGCACCGACAGCGCACGCGCAATGCTGATGCGTTGACGCTGACCACCGCTGAATTCATGAGGGAAACGCTGCAAGTGCTCCTGCTTGAGGCCCACTTTATACAGCAGTTCTTCCGCCCGATCGCGCTGCGCCTGTTTGCTGTAGCCGTGAATATGCATCGGCTCGGAAACCAACTGTTGCACCGTCATACCGGGGTTGAGCGACGAATACGGGTCCTGAAAAATCGCCTGCATCCGGCGGCGCAACGGCTTGAGCGTTTTCTCTGAAGCCCTGGCAATATCGTGTCCGGCAAAGGAAATCTCCCCGGAGGTGATATCGAACAGACGCAAAATGGCGCGCCCCAGTGTCGATTTCCCGCAGCCGGATTCACCCACCAGCCCGAAAGTTTCGCCAGGCATAATGTCAAAACTGACGCCATCTACCGCTTTGACCTGCAAGCCTTTGCGCAGCCAGCCGCCGTTCAGCGCGTAGTGTTTACGTAAATCGCGAACACGAATTAACGGGTCGTTGCTCATGCCTGAATCTCCTTATCCTGCCACAGCCAGCATGCGGTGCGATGCCCTTCCGCGTTTGAATAGAATGGTGGCGGCGTTGTGCATTTCGCCATGCGCTGCGGGCAACGTTCGGCAAACGGGCAGCCCGGCGGCGGGTTAAGCAACCCCGGCGGTGAGCCTTCGATGGGCGACAAACGACTGGCTGAATCATCCGCGCGCGGCAATGAAGCCAACAGCCCGCGAGTGTAAGGATGCAAAGGCCGCCAGAAAATATCTTCGACGCTGCCTTCTTCCATCACTTGCCCGCCGTACATCACCACTACGCGACTGCACACCTGCGCCACGACGCCAAGATCGTGTGTGATCAACAAAATAGCCGCGCCGGTTTGCTGCTGGAGCGTTTTCAGCAGCCGCAGGATTTGCGCCTGAATAGTGACATCCAGCGCGGTGGTTGGCTCGTCGGCGATCAACAATTCGGGATCGCAAGACAGCGCGATGGCGATCATCACCCGCTGGCGCATGCCGCCGCTGAATTCGTGCGGATACTGACTGAAACGACGATCTGCATCAGCGATCCCAACACGGCCCAACATTTCAATGGCTTTGCTTTTCGCCTCGCGCTTCGACAACCCTTTATTGCGCCGCAGGATCTCCGTCATTTGCTGGCCGATAGTCAGCACCGGGTTCAGCGCGGTCATCGGATCCTGGAAAATCATCGCGATATCGTTGCCGCGAATACGCCGCATTTGCTCCGGCGTTTTGCGCGCCAGATCTTCGCCGCGAAAATGTACGCGCCCGCCGGTAATTTTGCCGTTATTGCCCAAAAGCTGGATAACTGATTTACAGGTCACGCTTTTGCCGCAGCCCGATTCCCCAACGATGCCGACCAGTTCGCCCGGCTTCAGCGCAAAGCTCACCCCGCGTACCGAATGCACTTCCCCCTCTCGGGTGAAGAACGACGTTTGCAGGTTGTCGAGTTCCAGTAAATTATGCATCGCGATTGGCTCCCGGATCGAAGGCGGTACGGAACACGTCGCCCAGCACGTTGAAACTGAACACCGTCAGCAGGATCAAAATCCCCGGGAACATCGCCAGCCACGAGGCTTCACCAATGTAGGACTGCGCGTTGTTGAGCATACTGCCCCACGAGGCAGCGGGCTGCTGCACGCCAAGCCCGAGGAAACTGAGCGTCGACTCCATCAGGATCGCCGAGGCAATGTTCAGCGTGGCGGCCACAATAATCGTCGGCAACACGCCAGGAATAATGTGCCGCGCAATAATACGCAGCGGGTTCTCCCCGGAAGCGCGGGCATACAGCACATATTCGCGCTCTTTCACCGTCAGCGTTTCAGCACGCACCAGTCGCGACATGTTCATCCACGTCAACAGGCTGATAATCATGATGATGTTGTCCACGCCCGGCTTGAGATAAGCGTTGAGCACCAATAGCAGGAAGAACGCGGGGATCGCCATCAGGATATCGACGGCGCGCATCATCAGGTTATCCAGCCAGCCGCCAAAATAGCCGCTGACCGTGCCGACAACAGTGCCAATCAACGTCGAAAAGATCATCACCAGAAAACCAACCATGAGCGAAATTTGCCCGCCGTACAGCGCGCGGGTGAAATAGTCACGCCCGTATTCGTCTGTGCCAAACCAGTGCGCGGCATCTGGCGGCAACGTGCGTGCGCCGAGCGACATCTGATCCGGGTCGTAAGGACTCAACCCTGCGGCCAGTGCGGCGAGAATAAAAATAAATAGCACCAGAAGGGAAAACTGCGCCGGACGATTGCGGCGCAGCTGGTGACGTACGTTTTGCCAGCGTCTGCTCATCGGCGGTTACCTCAGGGTACGAATACGGGGATCGGCGAAGCGATACAACAGATCCGCCAGCAAATTGCCGACGATCAGCATCAACGACGACAACAAGATGATCGCCATGATCAACGGATAATCCAGCGAGGTGATCGCCTGGATCCCCAGCAGCCCCATGCCCGGCCACGAGAACACGCTTTCGGTCACATAAGCGCCCACAATCAGCTCGCCAAACGACAGTCCAAATAGGGTGATCACTGGCAGCAGCACGTTTTTCAGCACATGACGGAACAAAATCGTGCGGTAGGTTGCGCCATATGCGAGTTGCGTTTGCACGTAATCTGCCGACAGCTGGCTGATGGTGTTGGAACGCACATAGCGCACGTAATTGGAGAGGTTGTAAAACGTCAGCGCGATACACGGCAGCACGCCGTGGCGCACCACATCAAGCCAATTGTCTTCCACGCCAATGGTGCGCATGCCCATGCTCGGCAGCCAGTTAAACTGCACCGCGAACACGGTGATCAGCAGAATGCCAAACCAGAAAATCGGCACCGAAATGCCGATATAGGCGAACAGATTGAGAAAGTGATCGAGCCAGCGGTGCTTAAATGCGCCCGCCAGCAAGCCCAACGGCACTGCCAGCACAATCGCTAACAGCAATGATGCGCTCATTAGCCCAAGCGTGGCGGGAATACGCTCGACAATCATCGCCAGCACCGGGCGGTGATAGATCAGCGAATAGCCCAAATCGCCCTGAAAGACATTTTTCAGCCACAGGAAATATTGCGTCACCAGTGGTTTATCAAGCCCAAGGCTATGGCGGATACGCTCGATATCCTCAGGTGCCATGCGCGGCGTGATATACGCCTGCACCGGATCACCCGGCGCGAGTTTCACCAGCAAAAACGCGACCAGTGAAATAAAGAAAAGCATCGGCAGCAGTTGCAGCAGCCGACGCGTTAGCATTCCGTTCACGACATTCCCTTCATAAATCTGGCTACCGATAAATTCCCCGGTGGCGCTGCGCTTACCGAGCCTACAAAACCTGTAGGCCGGGCAAACAATGTGCCGCCCGGCGTTATGTCGATTATTTTTGGTAGATTTTCGACAGGTCCTGGAACATATAAACCGGTTTCGGCTCAGCTTCTTTGCTGCCGCCGAAACGCTTATCTAACGCCAGCGTGGCGTTGGAGTAAGCAATCGGGTAATAGGTCATTTCCGTCGCCACGGTCTGCTGGATCTGCTGGTAGATAGCGCCACGCTTAACGGTATCGGTCTCGATGGCCCCTTTATCCCACAACGCATCGAACTGCGGGTCTTTGTAGTGCGCATAGTTATAAGCTTCGTTGCTCATAAACAGCGACTTATAGCCATCCGGCTCCGCGCCCATGATGTAACCGCCGAGGTTCAAATCCCAAGTGGTGTTATTCATATCGAGACTGCGCTGAGACATGGCGTTGGCATCCAGCGGCATCAGCTCTACGTTAATCCCCAGCGCTTTCAATTGCTGCTGAATATAGAGACTCATGCTCTCCTGGGTTTTATTGGTGTTAACGTAGGCCAGACGCAGTTTGAGACCTGCCGGAGCGCCCGAGGCTTTCAGCAGGTCTTTGGCTTTTTGCAGATCATATTTGTACTGTTCGACGTCATCAGAATGGTACAACGTGTCCGGCGTCAGGAACGACGTGGCCGGCTTCGCGTAATCCAGCGAGGTAAAGGCCGTGGTCACCAGGTCATCTTTGTTGATGGCATACGCAATGGCCTGACGCAGATCTTTGCTCTTCATTACCGACACGTTCTGGTTGAAGGTCATGTACGCCAGACGCCCTTCCGGATAGACCACAAAATCGAATTTACCGGTGCTTTTCAGACGCGACACATCCTGCGGGTCCACCATTTTCAGGTTAATTTCGCCGTTTTGCAGCGCAAGATTGGCAGAGTTACTGTCTTTCGCGAAACGATAAGTGACAGAATCAAGCTTCGCTTTACCGTTCCAGTAATCGTCGAAACGCGTCAGTGAATAATACTGACCCGCGCGATACTCTTTGAATTTGAACGGCCCGGAGCCGACCGGCGCATCGTTTTTGCTGCTCTTTTCCAGATCGCTTTCGTTAGCGAACACGTGCTGCGGGATCGGGTAAATCTGCACCAGGGTGCCGACAAACGCGGCGCTCACCTGCGGAAGCGTAAATTTCACCGTCAAATCATCCACTTTGCTCACTTCAACAGGCTTGCCACCAAACATAAACATGCTGCGGAAGAAGCTGTGCTGTTTTTCATCGAGCAGTTTGTCGAAGGTGAACACCACATCGTCGGCGGTCAGCGGCTGGCCGTCCTGCCATTTCAGATTCGGTTTCAGTTTGAGGACATAGCTGAGGTTATCGGCGGACGGCGTCAGGCTTTCTGCCAGGCCCCACTCAATTTTTCCGTCGTTGTAGCTATAGAGCGGCGCGTACAGCGCCTGCATGATCGTCAGCGTAGTGCGGTCGCTGGCATAAATAGGGTTCACCGCCAGCGGATCGCCGGAGGTAATGCCGATAATCAGTGAGCCACCCTCTTTCGGCGCGGCGCTTTCATTTGCCGCAGGGGCATTTACGGTGTCTTTATTTTTTGCGTCGTCGCATCCCGCGAGACCTAAAGCCAGCGACATCATCGCGGCGGAGAAAACCAACTTGCGCATGCTTTATTCACTCCTTGCCATCAAAATAATTATTATTTTTTATCTGCCAACGAACGCAGTTCAGCGCGCATAGTGGGGCCTTTCCCACACGATTTGAAATGCGATTTTCGCTTAAGCTTATATCCGAACCGATCTATATAAGATGTTTTTAAAATAAGCCGTTAGCTGCATCACGACTCTGATCGTTAAAGCTCTGCGTGCGCACCTGCTACACTCCCTCAACTATCCCCTAAAGAAAAGGCTGGTTCTGATGTCTGACAATAACTATCAACCTCCGAAAGTCTGGGAGTGGAAGCAAAACAACGGCGGCGCATTCGCCAACATCAACCGTCCGGTCTCCGGCCCGACGCACGAAAAAGACCTGCCGGTGGGCTCGCACCCGCTGCAACTCTATTCACTGGGTACGCCGAACGGTCAGAAAGTGACGATCATGCTGGAAGAGCTTTTGGCCGCGGGGGTGACTACTGCCGAGTACGACGCGTGGATGATCCGCATTGGCGATGGCGATCAGTTCTCCAGTGGTTTCGTGGACGTAAACCCGAATTCCAAAATTCCCGCCCTGAGCGATCATTCGGTGAACCCGCCGCTGCGCGTATTCGAATCCGGATCGATCCTGCTGTATCTGGCAGAGAAATTTGGTCACTTCCTGCCAAAAGATCCGGCGGGACGTACTGAAACACTGAACTGGCTGTTTTGGTTACAGGGCGCAGCGCCGTTCCTCGGCGGTGGTTTCGGGCATTTCTATAACTATGCCCCGGTCAAAATTGAGTACGCTATCGACCGTTTCACGATGGAAGCCAAACGCCAGCTCGACGTGCTGGATAAACAACTGGCGCGCAGCCGCTATGTAGCGGGCGAGGAGTACACCATTGCGGATATGGCTATCTGGCCGTGGTACGGCAATGTGGTGCTTGGTGCGGTGTATAACGCGGCGGAATTCCTTGATGCGGGCAGCTACAAGAACGTACTGCGCTGGGCGCAGGATGTCGGTAATCGTCCGGCGGTAAAACGTGGGCGCATTGTGAACCGTGCGCAGGGGCCGTTGAACGAACAGTTGCATGAGCGTCATAACGCCAGCGATTTCGACACCAACACCGAAGATAAACGTCAGAGCTAATCCCTTCCCATTGAACCGGATGCCATTGTCCGGTTCACTTTTTTCTCGCTGTATATTTACACGCCAATACATTATTAGTATGAATATGTCTTACTCCGGCATATGGCATCTAAATGTCTGAAATCGCCCTGAAACAACAGATCCAGAATCTGAAAAAGCATAACGCCCGGCTGTTGCGTATTGCCCGTGACGCGAAGAGCAAGCTTAGCGCTGCCCTCGACGGCACCGGGCTTTGTTTATGGCAGCTGGATATTCCCAGCGGAAAATTAATTATTTTCAACCGCCGCTGGGGCGCGATGCTCGGCTATCAACCGAAAGCCCTGAGCGCTCATTTCGACGTGTGGCGGGAACATCTGCACCCGGAAGATAAGCAACGGGTTTTAGACGCTTTTTACAGTCATCTGGAAGGCAGCGCGCCGTATTACGAAGCGCTGCACCGAATGCTGCACAAAAACGGCACTGTCAGTTGGGTGCTGGATCGCGGGCGCGTCAGTGAATGGGACGTCGATGGCAAGCCGTTGAAAGTCACCGGCACCCACATTGATATGACCAAAGAAAAACAGTACGAGGAACAACTTTCCCTGCTGGCAAACCACGATCCGCTCACCGGCCTTGCCAATCGTCATGCATTGCTCAAGCATTTCGCGCAGATGCGAGAGGACGACGCCATGTGCGTGGCGTTTATCGATCTTGATGATTTTAAAGCGGTGAATGACCGGTTCGGTCATCGCTGCGGTGATGAACTGCTGATCCAACTGAGCCAGCGCCTGCGCGAAGCCTGCCCGCCGGGGAGCGTCGTCGGGCGGTTGGGCGGCGATGAATTTGTCCTGCTTTTACCCTGTTCGCTCAACAGCCTTTTGGTGTGGAGTACCGCTCATAACTGCCTGCGCGCGGCGCTGACACCGTTCGAACTGGTGAGCGGCATCGCCTCGGTGGGCGCATCTATTGGCATCAATGAAGTGCTGGCAGAAGACGATTTTAGCGGCGCATTGCTGCGTGCGGATCTGTCGATGTATCAAATCAAACACACCGGAAAAAATGGTGCAGCCATTGGGCAGACGCTTATTTCATTATCGGGCGAAGATTCAACGCTCGACGCGATACCCCGCCATGAAATAGCGCACCGCCGCCTCTGAATTCGTTTCGCGAAAGAAATCCATCACCATCGCTTTATCGAGCCCGTAGCGGCGCGTCAGTACACCCGCTTCCCAAGCGCTGAGCTGCCTGTCACCGGTTTGTTCGAACATTCGGTGGCAGAAACCCAGCACAAATCCTCGTTTATAATCAGAACAAAACTGCGCCACGTAGCCCGCCCCCTCTGCCTGTGCCGAATTCAGCCCAGCCATCAGGCCTTTGCCAAAATGGTTATCCATCACGGTTCCTCAACTCGCTATATAAAAAATTATATAGCGTTATTTTAAGCAGAAGCTAGCGGTTTTTAGAAACCTACCCATTCTGGGGAAGGCTGCGATTCCCCATTAATCGCCAGCACTGTGATCGCCCGAACTTACCGGAACATTTTCAGGCGCTAGTATAGAAACGTCGTTTCAAAATGAAGAACAGAAGGAGCATCCATGTCCTGGCACGCTAGTTCCGACCGTTATCAACAGATGCAGTATCGCTATTGCGGCAACAGTGGGTTGCAGTTACCTGCGCTGTCGCTGGGGTTGTGGCACAGTTTTGGTCACATTCAGACGCTTGATTCTCAACGTGCGCTGCTACGCAAAGCATTCGATTTGGGTATTACCCATTTCGATCTCGCCAACAACTATGGCCCACCGCCGGGCAGCGCCGAGGAAAACTTTGGACGCCTGTTACGGGAAGATTTTGCCCTCTATCGCGATGAATTGATTATCTCCACCAAAGCGGGATACGACATGTGGCCCGGCCCGTATGGTTCTGGCGGCTCTCGTAAATATCTGCTGGCAAGCCTTGATCAGAGCCTCAAACGCATGGGCCTCGACTACGTCGATATTTTCTATTCTCATCGTGTTGATGAGAAAACGCCGATGGAAGAAACCGCTTCTGCGCTGGCTCAGGCGGTACAGAGCGGTAAAGCGCTGTATGTCGGCATTTCATCTTATTCCACTGAACGTACGCAGCAGATGGTCGCGCTGTTGCGCGAGTGGAAAATTCCTGTGCTTATCCACCAGCCTTCTTACAATTTACTCAATCGTTGGGTGGATAAAACCGGCCTGCTCGACACACTGGAAGAGAACGGCGTGGGCTGTATCGCCTTTACTCCGCTGGCGCAGGGGTTGCTGACCGGCAAATACCTGAACGGTATTCCGGACGGCTCACGGATGCAAACCGAAGGCAAGAAAGCGCGCGGATTGACGGAAAATATGCTGAGCGAAAGCAACCTGAAAAGCCTGCATCTGTTGCAGGAAATGGCACAGTCACGCGGGCAAAGCATGGCGCAAATGGCGTTGAGCTGGCTGCTGAAAGATAACCGCGTCACGTCAGTGCTGATTGGTGCCAGTCGCCCGGAGCAGTTGGAAGAGAACGTCCAGGCGCTGAACAATCTGGCCTTTACGCCACAGGAACTGGCGCAAATTGACCAGCATGTGGCGGATGGTCAGTTGAATCTCTGGCAGGCTTCGTCGGATAAATAAGCATGAGGATTCCCCCGCGCTTTTGGCAAAGGGGGAATCATTTACACGTCCAAAGGTTCCACCCGTGGACGCTGATATTCCGGCCACACCAGTGTCACCAGTGACGGATAAGCATCCAGGCTGAAATCACGAAAACACTGTTGTAGATTGAGCACGTCGAGATCGCCCCGCGGCACTTTCTCGCCATTCAGGCAGCGTTTTTTTATGTTGTCGTAATATTTATACACCGCCGAATTGAGATCACTACAGCGCCGCTGGGCCTCAAATAACCCGGCTGTCGCATTTAATTCTGTGATACTCATCCGTTTTATTGTGGCCTGGAGAAAATCAATATATTCATGATTGACCCGCCAGTACCATACCGGGGTAATCGCGTTCATCAGCATCGCGAAATGGTCCTCGCCCTCTTCTTTGTTCAGCAATTTCACCTGGACGGGTTGTGGCTCTTCTTCCACAACGTCATTTTTAAAAATACCAGAGATGATTAAAAGAATAACAACAGTGAGTAATAGCAGTGCTATCACGAAATAGATAATACTGTTCATGGTTGGCTCCATTTTTTTTGATTTTAAATTTACGCCATGATATTGTCAACGAACCTCACACCTTTATCGCGCTTATCCTGTTGAAAATAAAAGGACATCAGGCATGATACCCGAGTCGCTGATCCCGGCCCACTTTCACATCTCAAATGCAGAGCACAATACCGGGGCAGCAGAAAATAACGCTGATTTTACTCAGGGCAAGATAACCCTCGAAAACTTTGAGTCAGATATATTAACCGCCCCCGCTCGTAACGGTCAGTCGCGCAATATGCTGCTGGAAGAACATGACCGTCATATTAAAGACCGACTGTTTCGTGTAGTGAAAATCGAAGCCTTTGCCCGTGTGCTTAACGATCTGCAAACGGAAGGCGAAATTGATATTCAGGAATTAAGTCAAATTATTGCCGAGCATACTGATAAAATTAATGACGCAGGCAACGAAATTTGGCTTAATTTGATTACGCGTGAAAAAACAGCGTCTCTTTTTTACGACTTTCAGGCTGAGTAAAAAATGAAAGACGTTGATAATAATAACGCGCATTTGACTTTGGGCGATAAAAAAAGCGATGCGATCATTTTTCAGCATAATCTCCAGGCGCTGAAAAATGAAAAAAATGCGGTGATTGACGAAACCGCAAAAGCGCTGGTATCCATTCCCGCCGCGCTGGTGCGCATGAAATGGCAGTACCGCCGGGAGATATACGCCTTCCAGGTAAAAGAAGAGATCTACGGTGCGGCATTAGCTGAAATCATTGAGCGCAACCCGCAACTCAAAGAGAAAATTCTTGCGCATATTGAAGCGAGTTATCAGCACATTCTGGCTCGTGAAGTCGCCACTCTGCGCCTGCTACGTAAGCTTTCGGACGGCAACTGCCGAACCGCCAGCGTCAATATTGTGGCGCCGGAAGAACATCTCCCGACGCCTGCCGCTATCAAAGCCTGATCACACCAGTCTGAAGACTGAAATTGCAGTCTTCAACTCCCCGGTTTGTCGCTGCTGTTGCTGCGCTACCTGCATCGTCTGGGCCACGTGCTGCACATTCTCCTGCACGCTGGCATCAATGCTGGCGATGCTGCCATTAATCTGCAAAATGCTGGCGCGCTGCTGTTCGCTCATCAACGATAGGGCTTCCACCAGCCCGTGCAGACTTTCAATACTGCCAATCATCACCTGCATCGTTTTCCCGGCCTGCTCCACCTGATTTGCCCCCTGCTGCGTACTTTCAACCGAGACCGCAATCAGTTGGCGAATCTCTTTCGCCGCGCTTTCACAGCGCAACGCCAGGGTGCGTACTTCCGCCGCCACAACAGCAAAACCTTTGCCATGCTCACCTGCCCTAGCCGCCTCCACAGAGGCGTTCAGCGACAGAATATTGGTCTGGAAAGCGATACCGTCAATAAGCTCCAGAATACCGTTAATACGCAGCGATTCGTTCCGAATGTGGATCATTGACGCCATCGCTGCACGGATATTTTCCCCGCCCTGCTGCGCCACGTCGCTCGCCTGAAGCGCCAGCCCTCGCGCTTCGCTAGCCTTTTCACTGGTTTGCGCCGCTGCGCCCAGCAGTTGTTCCATCGCGCAGGCTGCGATCGCCAGCGATTGCGCCTGATTGTCCGTTCGTTCCGACAGCGCTGTATTACGCTGCAACAGCGTCTGTGCATCATCAAGCAGTTGTGTCACGCCGTGCGTCACCTGCACCAGTGTGCTGCGCATGGTGCCGAGCGTCAGGCTGAACGTGCGGGCAAAGGAGGAGTGACTGGCCTGCGCATCCTGCGTCAATGTCAGGATCCCCGGTTCACGGTTGATGACGGAGGCCAACTTGGCGACTTCGCTGGCCGAGCGCGCATCCTGCTCCATACGCAGCGCCATGAGCACCAGGATAACGGTTTGTACCACCACAAATACCGCATGCGTGATGACCATATCCAACCCCGGCCCCATTGCGAAGACCACGACGCCAAACAGGTCATACTCCTGCAAATAGTTGAACGTCAGATGGTGCACGGCAATCACCGCCGCGCCCATCAGCAAGGGTTTCCAATCGCGCCAGGCCAATAGCGCCGACAGCAGAACAAACACGGAGAAATGATATTCCGTTTCACCACCGCCGAGCTGGATAAGCAGCGCGGAATACGCCATCAAAATGAAGGCAAACAGCAGGCGTGTCACCAACTTGCCAGGCAACAACACGCAAGCCAGTGTCGCCAGCCCGGCCAGTAAACTGCTCGCGATCAGTGCCAGCGCGGCTTGCCCGGTCATTACGCCGAAGGCCAGGCAAACAAGCCACAAGATCCAGACCAGTGCCAGCATCAGGCGGTCAGCCCGTTGGCGAATGGCAGTCAGCGAAATCAAGTCACGAGAAGGAGAAGCTGTGTCGAGTAAGGTCGGGAGGGTCATGTTGGATCCCCATGCTTTGCAGGTAATGTTATGCCCCGTTTTCACGGCGCTTTTTTATGATGTTCCTGACTAAGCGTAGAGAGGTTTAAGGCGTGCGCCAGCGGCGAAGGAAAATAATTAGCGGTGAAACCTGCCGCGAAAAAACAGGATATATCAGCCAGTTAGAGATTTTATTTTAGTCAGTGCAAGCGTCGGCCGAACCGGGTTAAATCAGGCAGTTTCGGGCATAAAAAAACCGGCACGTGGCCGGTTCTTGCATTTATCAGCGCGATTATTTCGCGGCAGCGTGCTCCTCGCCCACAAGACCGATTTTGAGATAACCCGCCTGATGCAGGGTATCCATCACTTTCATCATCGTCTCGTAGTTCACGGTTTTATCCGCGCGGAAGAAGATGGTGGTGTCTTTCTTGCCTTCGGTCAGCGCGTTGATTGCGTTTACCATAGTCTCATCGGTAATCGGATCATTGCCGAGGAACATGGTGTTATCCGCTTTCACCGACAGATAAACCGGTTTTTCCGGACGCGGCTGCGGCTGGCTGGAAGACGCTGGCAGATTCACTTTCACATCAACAGTAGCAAGCGGAGCTGCCACCATGAAGATAATCAGCAGAACCAGCATGACGTCGATAAAAGGCGTCACGTTGATTTCATGCATTTCGCCGTTATCGTCCAGATTTTCGTTGAGACGCATTGCCATTGGCGATCACCCTACCCGTAATTTCTGGGCGGTACGCACCGGCTGAGCACCGCTATCATTAAGGTCGAGGTCACGGCTTTGCAGCAGCAGAACCTGCGCCGCCACATCACCGAGCAGCGCTTTATGGCTGCCAATCATACGGGCGAAAATGTTGTAGATAACCACGGCAGGGATCGCGGCAAACAGGCCGATAGCCGTTGCCAGCAGCGCTTCTGCGATACCCGGCGCAACGACCGCAAGGTTTGTGGTCTGCGTCTGCGCAATACCGATGAAGCTGTTCATGATGCCCCAAACGGTGCCGAACAGACCAATAAACGGTGAGATCGCACCGATAGTTGCCAGATAACCGTTACCCCGGCCCATATGACGACCGGCAGCAGCTACACGGCGTTCGAGACGGAAACCGGTACGCTCTTTGATCCCTTCGTTATCTTCCGCGCCTTCGGAGAGTTCGCGCTCGTTTTGCGCTTCATTCAGCAACTGAACGCTGAGGCTTTTCGCCGGGAAAGCGGCGGCAATTTCGCTGGCCTGGTTCAGGGTGCGGGCTTCGCCCAACAGCTGTTGCTCACGCTTGAGTCGACGCTTTTGCGACAGCAGTTCCGTACTTTTACTGAAGAAGATGGCCCAAGTAACAACCGATGCCAGAATCAGGCCGATCATAACCACTTTCACCACGATGTCGGCATGATGATACATACCCCAAACGGAGAGATCCGCCTGCATCAAATTATTACCCACTCTGTTTCTCCAGGATCTAAATCACAAATTCTGAACGTAATAATATCAAAATAGCGTCGAATTGATAGTCGTTCTCATTACTATTTACATATTGACGCAATCATCGCTAACTTTCATTGCGCTCACGCAGTAAAAAAGGTGCTTTGCCTTCTTCTGGCAAAATTTTCTGCTTAATCTGGTTGTCTGACGTACATCCCGCAACAATCATGTTAGTTTAGACGTCCAGACGTATAAAAATAGATGGAGCGAACATGTCCGATAAGCAACTCGATACCGTGCTGGTGAACGCTGGCCGCAGTAAAAAATATACCCAGGGCTCGGTGAACAGCGTGATTCAGCGCGCGTCATCCCTTGTTTTCGACACCGTCGAAGCCAAAAAACATGCCACCCGTAACCGCGCCAAAGGTGAGTTGTTTTACGGTCGTCGTGGCACGCTGACTCATTTCTCGTTGCAGGATGCGATGTGCGAACTGGAGGGCGGCGCGGGTTGCGCCCTCTTCCCATGCGGTGCGGCGGCGGTTGCCAACACCATTCTGGCGTTTGTTGAACAGGGCGATCACGTGCTGATGACCAACAGCGCCTACGAACCGAGCCAGGATTTCTGCACCAAAATTCTCGCCAAATTGGGTGTCATCACCGGTTGGTTCGACCCGCTGATTGGCGCAGGCATCGCCGAGTTGATTCAGCCCAATACCAAAGTGGTGTTCCTGGAATCTCCCGGCTCTATTACGATGGAAGTGCATGACGTGCCGGCGATCGTGAGTGCCGTTCGCCGTGTCGCGCCAGAGGCCATCATTATGATTGATAACACCTGGGCCGCAGGCGTGCTGTTCAAAGCGCTGAAGTTTGATATCGACATTTCCATTCAGGCTGCCACCAAATATCTGATTGGTCATTCCGATGGGATGATTGGCACCGCCGTGGCGAATGCCCGTTGCTGGGATCAACTGCGAGAGAACGCCTATCTGATGGGCCAAATGGTGGATGCCGATACCGCTTACATGACCAGCCGTGGCCTGCGTACGCTCGGTGTGCGTTTACGTCAGCATCACGAAAGCAGCCTGAAAGTGGCTGAATGGCTGGCGCAGCATCCGCAGGTTGAACGGGTGAATCATCCGGCCCTGCCGGGCAGTAAAGGCCATGAGTTTTGGAAACGAGACTTTACAGGTAGCAGCGGTCTTTTCTCATTCGTTCTCAAAAAACGGCTTAACGATGCCGAGCTTTCAGCCTATCTCGATAACTTTACCCTGTTTGGCATGGCGTATTCCTGGGGCGGTTTTGAGTCGTTGATCCTGCCGACTCAGCCGGAACAACTCGCTGAAATACGCCCTGAAGGGAAACCGGATTTCAGCGGGACGCTGATCCGTTTGCACATCGGTTTAGAAAATGTGGACGATCTTCTCCTCGATTTATCGGCGGGTTTTGAACGCATCGTGTAAAGTGGCAACTCGATGGACACAATTTCAGACAGTCCCTGCAAAAACTGCCTGCATTGTTGCGCCCCGGATCAAGGCATCCCGGGCGATTCAGGAGTACAATACCCCGAAAATGTCAGTACACAGGAAAGTCCATGGTTGTTATCCAGGAGATTGCCGCCGCGCTTTGGCAGCATGATTTTGCCGCGCTGGCGGATCCCCACGTAGTGGGCATTGTTTATCTGGTAATGTTTGCAACGCTGTTTCTGGAAAACGGCCTGCTGCCCGCGTCTTTTTTGCCGGGGGATAGCCTGTTGCTGCTCGCTGGGGCGCTGATTGCCAAAGGCGTGATGGATTTCATCCCGACGTTAGCCATTTTGACCGCCGCAGCCAGCCTTGGCTGCTGGCTGAGCTACATTCAGGGCCGCTGGCTCGGCAATACCAAGATGGTTAAAGGTTGGTTGGCGCAGCTGCCG
Organism: Scandinavium sp.; assembly: GCF_036271055.1. Lineage (GTDB taxonomy): Bacteria > Pseudomonadota > Gammaproteobacteria > Enterobacterales > Enterobacteriaceae > Scandinavium. The sequence goes on from NZ_DATBBJ010000062.1 coordinate 25,590, forward strand.
GTGAAATATCACGAGCGCGCCACCTGCATGTTTGACCGCCACGGTTTACTGGCACTGCTCGCCGGGCGCTTCCTGGCCTTTATTCGCACTCTGCTGCCTACCATGGCGGGCATCTCTGGTCTGTCAAACCGCCGCTTCCAGTTCTTTAACTGGCTGAGCGCCTTACTGTGGGTCGGCGTCGTCACCAGTCTGGGCTATGCGATAAGCATGATCCCGTTCGTTAAACGCCATGAAGATCAGGTGATGACGTTCCTGATGATCCTGCCAATTTTCCTGCTGGTCGCCGGTTTGCTCGGCACCGTCTTCGTGGTGATTAAGAAGAAGTATTGCAGCGCCTGAGAGTGCTGCCTGATTTCCCCGGTGGCACTTTGCTTACCGGGGCGACACGCCTTAAAGAATACCCATACACACCCCGTTAAACGCCCTGCATTCCCCGAATTCGCGCCGCATCTTCCCCCGGCGTGATACCAAAGTAGCGCTTAAACTCCCGGCTAAACTGCGATGCACTTTCATAACCCACTTTCATTGCCGCCGTGCTGGCTTTCAACCCGTCGTGCACCATCATCATCCGTGCTTTATGCAGGCGGTAAGATTTCAGGTACTGCAATGGCGAGGTGCTGGTCACCGATTTGAAATTGTGGTGAAACGCCGAGACACTCATGTTGGCTTCCGCCGCCAGTTGGTCAACGCTGAGGTTTTCGGTGTACTGACTTTCAATGCGCTTTAAGACCCGACTGATCAGGCTGAAATGCGTCTGACGGCTCACCAGTGCCAGCAGCGCGCCGCCGCGCGGCCCCATAAGCACGTGATAGAGCATTTCGCGGATAATCTGTTTGCCAAGTATTCGTGCGTCCAGTGGGCGCTCCATGACATCGAGCAGGCGTTCGGCAGCACAAAGTATTTCGTCAGACAGCCTGGCGGAATTTATTCCGCTTGCCGCCATCGACGGCTGGAACAACTCATCTTCACCGATATCCATCAACAGCTCCTGCAGTTGCAGAATATCGACGTTCAGTCGCAATCCCGCTAGCGGCACTTCTGGCGTGGCAAAGGTTTCACATTCAAACGGCAGTGGCACCGTCAGCAGCAGGTATTCCGTGGCGTCGTAGCGAAAAACGCGCTCGTTGATATGACCAATTTTATGGCCCGAAAAGAGAAATATGATGCCGGGTTGGTACATCACTGGCGTGCGGGTTCCCGGCTGAGTGCCATACAGCAAACGAATATCCGGCAGCACTTGAAGGAGTTTTTCCTCATTATTTTTCAGCTGCTTAATCTTTTCTGTTAGCAGCAAACAGGTCTCTTCACGGTTCATTTTTGCGGGTATCCGAAACGTATTACGATGGATGCATTGTGGACAATTATACCCATATTCTCCAGCCAACCGGAGAAATGGGCAATACATCGGCAGGAATGTGCATTGAGACGAACAGGCGACAAGACCACAATACACTCCATCAGGTAGCCCCGTTGCTGCCGTCTTTTTCACCCGTAACTCAGGGAACAAGCCATGTTTAATTTCAACTTACACACACCAACCCGCATTTTGTTTGGTAAAGGCGCTATCACAGACTTGCGTGCTCAAATCCCTGCGGATGCGCGCGTTCTTATTACTTACGGCGGCGGCAGCGTCAAAAAAACTGGCGTGCTGGACCAGGTGCTGAGCGCACTCGATGGTCTCGACGTGCTGGAATTTGGCGGCATCGAACCTAACCCCTCTTATGAAACGCTGATGAATGCAGTCAAAATCGTCCGCGAAGAGAAAATCACTTTCCTGCTGGCTGTCGGCGGCGGTTCTGTTCTGGACGGTACTAAATTTATCGCAGCAGCAGCCCACTACACTGATGGCGTCGATCCATGGCACATTCTGGAAACCGGCGGTCGCGACATTAAAAGCGCTATCCCGATGGGATCAGTGCTGACGCTGCCAGCCACCGGTTCTGAATCCAATATGGGCGCGGTTATTTCCCGTAAAACCACGGGCGACAAACAGGCGTTCATGAACCCGAACGTGCAGCCTGTATTTGCCGTACTTGACCCGGTTTACACCTATACCCTGCCGCCGCGCCAGGTAGCGAACGGCATAGTCGATGCGTTCATTCACACCGTTGAGCAGTACGTCACTTATCCGGTCAATGCCAAAATTCAGGACCGTTTCGCCGAAGGCATTCTGCTGACGCTGATTGAAGAAGGCCCGAAAGCGCTGAAAGAACCGGAAAATTACGACGTGCGCGCCAACGTGATGTGGGCGGCAACGCAGGCGCTGAATGGTCTGATTGGCTCAGGCGTGCCGCAGGATTGGGCAACGCATATGCTCGGCCATGAACTGACTGCGATGCACGGTCTGGATCACGCACAAACGTTAGCGGTTGTTCTGCCATCACTTTGGAACGAAAAACGCGACACCAAACGCGCTAAATTGCTGCAATACGCAGAACGCGTCTGGAACATCACCGATGGCTCTGAAGATGCGCGTATCGACGCCGCTATCGCTGCCACTCGCGAGTTCTTCGAAGCGATGGGTGTACCAACGCGCCTGTCCGGTTACGGTCTTGATGGCAGCTCCATCCCTGCTCTGCTGAAAAAACTGGAAGCGCACGGTATGACGCAAATCGGTGAAAATCAGGATATTACTCTCGACGTCAGCCGTCGCATTTACGAAGCGGCTCGCTAAGGGTTTTTCCGTTTAACCTTTCGTTTTCTCGTATTTCGTCCAGACTTAATGTTACTCATTCACCGGAGTGCGGCTCTTGCTTCGGTGAATTTCATATAAGGAGGAATGCATGACACATCCAACACTAATCAAGCTCCAGGACGGCAATGTGATGCCGCAACTGGGACTCGGCGTGTGGAAAGCAGGCAACGAGGAAGTCGTTACCGCCATTCATAAGGCGCTGGAGGTCGGCTATCGTTCTATTGATACCGCCGCTGCGTACAAAAATGAGGATGGCGTAGGCAAAGCATTAGCCAGCGCAGGCGTCGCGCGCGATGAACTGTTCATCACCACTAAACTGTGGAATGACGATCAGAAGCGCCCGGCAGAAGCCTTACAGGAAAGTCTCGATAAACTGCAGCTCGATTTTGTCGATCTGTATCTGATGCACTGGCCGGTTCCGGCAATCGATCACTACGTTGAAGCCTGGCGTGGCCTGATTAAGCTGCAAGAGCAGGGTCTGGTGAAAAGCATCGGCGTGTGTAATTTCCAGGTGCATCACCTGCAACGGCTGATCGACGAAACAGGCGTCACGCCGGTCATTAACCAGATTGAACTTCATCCTCTGATGCAACAGCGTCAATTGCATTCCTGGAACGCGACGCACAAGATCCAGACCGAATCCTGGAGCCCGCTGGCGCAGGGCGGTGAAGGCGTTTTCGATCAAACCATCATTCGCCATCTGGCGGAAAAATACGGTAAAACCCCGGCGCAGATTGTCATTCGCTGGCATCTCGACAGCGGCCTGGTGGTTATCCCGAAATCGGTCACGCCAACGCGTATTGCGGAAAACTTCGACGTCTGGGATTTCCGTCTGGATAAAGACGAGCTGGGCGAAATCGCCAAACTGGATCAGGGTAAACGGCTCGGCCCGGATCCCGATCAGTTCGGCGGTTAACGCCTGAATGCAAAACGCCCGGTCAATTGACCGGGCGTTTTTTTATGGCTTCGCTGCTCGCTTAGCGACAGGTTTCGGGGGACGCCCACTGACATTTCGCGGTGTGGATGCGCCCGGTTTTGCCTTGCCATTCGCAGGCTTTTTCGCCCCCGGATTGCGCTGATGCGTAACCGGCGTATGTTTGGTCAGCGCAGGCTGCGCATTACGGCTCTGGCGACGCGCTTCACGCATTTCATCCAGCGTCGGTGACGGCACCAGACATTCACGGCGTCCGCCGATCAAATGCTTTTTGCCCATCGCTTCCAGCGCCTGACGAATCATCGGCCAGCCTGCCGGATCGTGGTAGCGCAACAGCGCTTTGTGCAGACGACGCTGTTTATCGCCTTTCGGGATAAAGACCTCTTCGCTCTTGTAACCAATCTTACTCAGCGGGTTCTTGCCGGTGTAATACATGGTGGTCGAGTTAGCGAGCGGCGATGGATAGAAGTTCTGCACCTGATCGAGACGGAAGCGGTTCTTCTTCAGCCACAGCGCCAGGTTAACCATGTCATCGTCGGTGGTGCCCGGGTGCGCAGAGATGAAGTAAGGGATCAGATACTGCTCTTTCCCGGCCTGTTTCGAATAGGTGTCAAACAGCTCTTTAAAGCGGTCATAACTTCCCATTCCCGGCTTCATCATTTTCGACAGCGGGCCTTCTTCGGTGTGTTCCGGCGCAATCTTCAGATAGCCGCCCACGTGGTGGGTTGCCAGTTCTTTGATGTAGCGCGGATCTTCAACCGCAATGTCGTAACGCACACCGGAGGCAATCAGGATCTTCTTGATGCCTTTCAGATCACGCGCACGGCGATACAGATTGATCGTCGGCTCATGGTTGGTGTCCATGTGCGGACAGATGTCCGGATAAACGCAGGAAAGACGGCGGCAAGTCTGCTCGGCGCGCGGCGATTTACAGCGCAACATGTACATGTTGGCAGTTGGGCCACCAAGATCGGAGATTATGCCGGTAAAGCCAGGCACTGTGTCGCGAATAGCTTCGATCTCGTTGATGACTGACTCTTCGGAACGGCTCTGAATGATGCGCCCTTCGTGCTCGGTTATCGAACAGAATGAACACCCGCCGAAGCAGCCGCGCATGATGTTGACCGAGAAGCGGATCATTTCGTAAGCCGGAATGCGGCTGTCGCCGTATGCCGGATGCGGCACACGCTTGTACGGCAGCGCAAACACGCTGTCCATCTCATCGGTGGAAAGCGGGATCGCTGGCGGGTTCAGCCAGATAAAACGGTCGCCATGCTTTTGCATCAGCGCACGGGCGCAGCCCGGGTTGGTTTCATGATGCAGAATACGTGAGGCGTGCGCGTACAGCACTTTGTCGCCCTTCACCTTCTCGTAGGAAGGCAGCAGCACGTAGGTTTTCTCCCACGGCTTTGGCTTCGGCGGCTGAATGGTAATCGCTTTAGCTTCGGCTTTTTGCGGCTCAACTGGTTTGTTATCCGCACACGGCAGATCTTCACCATAAGGATGCGGGATCGGGTCGATTTTACCCGGCGTGTCGAGACGCGTGGAATCGACGCCACTCCAGCCTGGCAGCGCTTCTTTGACCATGATCGCGGTGTTACGCACATCGCGGATCTCAGTCACCGGCTCACCCATCGCCAGACGATGCGCAACTTCCACCAACGGACGCTCACCGTTGCCGAAAATCAGCATGTCGGCTTTGGAGTCCACCAGCACTGAACGGCGCACGGTATCAGACCAGTAATCGTAATGCGCGGAACGACGCAGACTCGCCTCGATACCGCCGAGGATCACCGGCACGTCTTTCCAGGCTTCTTTACAGCGTTGGGTATAAACCAGCGTTGCACGATCCGGGCGTTTACCCGCCAGGTTATCAGCGGTGTAGGCGTCGTCGTGGCGCAACTTACGGTCTGCGGTGTAACGGTTGATCATCGAGTCCATGTTGCCAGCGGTCACGCCGAAGAACAGGTTCGGTTTGCCCAGACGCATGAAATCTTCTTTGCTGTTCCAGTCCGGCTGGGAAATGATCCCTACACGGAAGCCCTGGGCTTCAAGCATACGTCCACAAATCGCCATCCCGAAGCTCGGGTGATCGACATACGCGTCGCCCGTAACCATGATGATGTCGCAGCTATCCCAGCCGAGTTGATCCATCTCTTCCCGAGACATTGGTAAAAAAGGGGCGGGGCCAAAACAGGCCGCCCAATATTGGGGCCAGGAGAAGAGATCGCGATCCGGTTGGATCAGGGAAATTGCGCTCATAGTGCTTCCGGGTGGTTAAAAAGGGTGCAAAAGGCGGGGATTATACGCTGAATGGCGTCAGAAAATGAAGGGGAAGTTTGACGGCCGACAATGTTTACAAATGTAAGATGTAGGCGCGAAACCCCAGTGGCGTAGGAAAGCCGTATTCTGTAGGCCCGTGCCAGCGAAGCGCCGCCGGGCGATACAGTTGGCGTAGCGTATTAAGGCGTCGGATTCACCAGAATCTGACCAATCGAACCGCGGTCGGCTAACTCCAGCGTCTGACTGGCAAACTGGAACGGGAAATGCGGCCATGACGGCTGGCCATAGTACACCAGCAGCTCAACCTGACCATCGATCCAAACCGTGTCTTTCCAGCCTCTGTCTTCCGGGAACGGCATCGCGCCATTGACGTTGCGGATCTGGAACATCACGCCTTCAATATGGAAAGACTGCGGACTGTCGGCGCGTAGCGTCCAGCGTTCCCAGCTTCCCTGTTGGGCGGTGACATCCACACGCTGCGGATCCCAAAGCTGACCGTTAATGCCCGGATCGTCTCCCAGCGTAAAATCGCGGCTGCGGATAGGCGTACCGGTCATGATTTCTTCCGGCAGCAGGCGCATCGGCAGGCTGTCAGTGACCAGCGGCAGCAAACCGGTCGGGCGCAGCGTCAGTACCAACGTGGAAATCAGAATGCTCGATGGCTCGAAGAAGCCGCGGATACGGTCGACAATCCCCGCCGCTTCACCACAGGTGATCGACACTTCATCGCCGTTAGTCATATCGACCAGAATTTCACGACGCTCACCCGGAGCAAGCGACAGCTGCTTCACCGAAACAGGCGCAGGCAGGAAACCCTGGTCGCCTGAAATTACGTGCAGCGCACGACCATCGCTCATCTGGAGCAGATAACGGCGCGAGTTGGAGGCGTTCAGCAGGCGCAAACGCACCCAGCCGCGAGACACTTCGACGTACGGGCTTTGCGCGCCGTTGACCATTAGGGTGTCACCGACAAAGCCACCGCTGCCCGGTTCGCTATACTCAGGTGCCCCGAAATTATCCAGGCGTTTGTCCTGAATAATCACCGGGAAGTCGTCCACGCCGTAGTGGTTCGGGATAGGTAAGGACTTACTTACATCATCTTCAATCAGCCACATTCCCGCCAGGCCATTGTAGACCTGCTGCGCCATATGGTTCGGGGTGTTGGCCTGATACCACAACGTTGAAGCACTCTGACGAATCGGCAGAACCGGTGCCCAGTCGGCGTTCGGCGACATCATACGCGCAGCACCACCAATCAAAGGCCCCGGCACTTGCAGACCACGAATGGTCATCGCCACGTTTTCTGTCAGACGGTTACTGTAAATCAGTTTCACGTCATCGCCGTTCCAGACGCGAATGGTTGGCCCGAGATAGCGACCGTTAATGCCCCACACTGGCGCGCGAGTGCCCTGGGTGAAAGACCAGTGCGCGCGTTGCAGGGTTAAAAACAGAGGCTGTCCACGGCGAGATTCGAGCAGCGGCGGAACCGGCAAGGCAGGCTGTTGCCCTGCCGCATTCGCCCTCAGCGGCACAGTACCTGCACAAAGTGCTACTCCTGATGCCTGAATAAACTGACGCCGACTGAGTGACATATTAACTCCATGAAACTGACTACTAAACAGAGGGAAACCGTTCCCAAGCTGAGTTCACATACGCCCGCGTGATGTCGATAACGGCATGACGACGGGCTGTGGCTCTTATTTTTTCTTTTGTGCCGCTTCGCGTTCAGCCACTTCCTGATCGAGCTCGGCGATTTTCGCCATCATCACTTCGCGGCAATGGGCGGCCAGCTCACGCACCTGATCTTTGCCCCAGGCGCTGGTATCAATCGGCTGCAACATTTCGACGATCACTAAACCGTTATTGAGGCGGTTCAGGTTAATTTTATTCGATGTATTGGAAACGCACACAGGAATGATCGGCACGCCCGCCGCAATCGCAGCGTGGAAAGCACCGGTTTTAAACGGCAGCAGACCGCGACCACGGCTGCGGGTGCCTTCCGGGAACATCCAGAAAGAGATCTTGCGGTTTTTAAACGCATTCACCACTTCAGAGATAGTGGTATGCGCTTTAGCGCGGTTGTTACGATCGATCAGCAGGTTACCGGTCAGCCAGTACAGCAGGCCAAAAAACGGCACCCACAGCAGGCTTTTCTTACCCACGGTCACCGTTGGCGGTACGACGATGTTCGCCGCTGTCACCATATCGTAGTTATTCTGATGGTTACCGATATAAATGGCATTGCCAAAGTTTTCATACCCTTGTGGGAGACGTTTCTCTACCTTGAGGCCTAAAACCGGTGCCATTCGGCCAAACAGATGACCAAACGTCGCGACGTGTTTAGGATTACGTGGGCTGAACAGACAATAAATGCAGCCAAAAATGCACACCAGGATGCAGTAAATGACAACGATGATTGCGCGAAAAATCAATAGCATAGCTACCTCTGAGATCCTGACCGCTTAGAGTTATATACCGGCCAGGGGATGTGACTTGCAGAACCCTTAATAGGGTATTGTTAATCGCAACGCACGAATTAACAACGGTTTTGCCGCAAAATTTATAGCCCCTTCCGGGTGGAAGGGGCTCGGGATTACTCTTCGCTGTCGCCCGTGTCCGGACGTGGTCGCAACGGAGAATCAATGTCTATCTTGTCGATTTTCTGCAAGCCACGCATCAACGTACCGCGACGACCGCGTTCGCCAGTAACTTTTTGCAGCTCTTCAGGACGCAGCTTGATCTTACGTTTGCCGACATGAATTGTGAGCGTACTCTGCGGCGGCAGAATGTAGAGATGCGCCAGGCCATCAGCGCCGCTCGCCGCATCTGCGGACGGAACGCCGATAATCTTGTTGCCCTTGCCTTTCGACAACTGCGGCAGATCGGTCAGCGGGAACATCAACATGCGGCCAGCCTGGGTTATCGCCAGCAGCATATCGGACTCATTTTCAATCACCAGCGGCGGCATCACTTTCGCATTTTCAGGCAAGGTGATAAGCGCTTTACCCGCACGGTTACGCGCTACCAAATCATTGAAGGTACAGACGAAACCGTAACCGGCATCGGACGCCATCAACAGTTTTTGATCGTCATTTTCCATCAACATGTGGTTGACGGTCGCACCCGGCGGCAGCGTCAGCTTGCCGGTCAGCGGCTCGCCCTGTCCGCGCGCTGACGGCAGCGTAATAGGGTCAATGGCGTAGCTGCGGCCCGTGGTATCGACAAACACCACTGGCTGATTGCTCTTGCCCTTCGCCGATGCTTTCCAGCTATCGCCCGCTTTGTAACTTAGTCCTTGTGCGTCAATATCGTGGCCTTTGGCGCTACGCACCCAGCCCATTTGTGACAGCACAATCGTGACAGGCTCAGACGGCAGCATGTCATGGTCGTTCATGGCCTTCGCTTCTTCGCGCTCGCGCAGCGGAGAACGACGGTCATCGCCGAACGCTTCGGCATCGGCCTGCAGCTCTTTCTTCAGCAGGTTGCTCATCTTGCGATCGGAAGCGAGGATTGACTGAATGTGATCGCGCTCTTTTTCGAGATCGTTCTGCTCACCACGAATCTTCACCTCTTCCAGCTTGGCGAGGTGACGTAATTTCAGTTCGAGGATCGCTTCGGCCTGAGTCTCGCTAATCCCAAAGCGCGACATCAGGGCCGGTTTCGGCTCATCTTCACCACGAATGATTTCAATTACTTCGTCGATGTTGAGGAACGCCACCAGCAAACCTTCGAGGATATGCAGGCGTCGGAGTACTTTCTCCAGGCGGTAGTTCAGGCGACGGCTCACGGTATCGCGACGGAACGCCAGCCATTCGGTCAGGATTTCCAGCAGGTTTTTCACCTGTGGACGGTTATCCAGGCCGATCATGTTCAGGTTGATACGGTAGCTTTTTTCCAGATCGGTGGTGACGAACAGGTGACTCATCACCTGCTCCATATCCACACGGTTGGAACGCGGAACGATGACCAGACGCGTTGGGTTTTCGTGATCGGATTCATCACGCAGATCGTCAACCATCGGCAGCTTTTTGTTGCGCATTTGGCTGGCGATTTGCTCCAGCACGCGCGCGCCGGAAACCTGGTGCGGCAGCGCCGTAATGACGACCGCGCCATCTTCTTTCTTCCACACCGCACGCATACGCACGGAGCCGCGACCGCTCTGGTAGATTTTACGGATGTCGGCACGAGAAGTGATGATTTCCGCTTCGGTCGGGTAATCCGGGCCTTGCACGATATCCAGCAGGTCATCGAGCGTGGTTTGCGGTTTTTCAATCAGCGTGATCGCAGCTTTAGCGACTTCACGCACGTTGTGCGGAGGAATATCCGTCGCCATGCCCACCGCAATCCCGGTGGTGCCGTTGAGCAGAATATTCGGCAGGCGCGCCGGTAACATGCGCGGTTCCTGCATGGTGCCATCGAAGTTTGGCAGCCAGTCAACGGTGCCTTGCCCCAGTTCGCCGAGCAGCACTTCGGCATATTTCGACAGACGCGATTCGGTATAACGCATCGCGGCGAAGGACTTCGGATCATCCGGTGCCCCCCAGTTCCCCTGGCCGTCGACCAGCGGATAACGATAGGAGAACGGCTGCGCCATCAGCACCATCGCCTCATAACAGGCGCTGTCGCCGTGCGGGTGGTATTTACCCAACACGTCGCCGACCGTACGGGCGGATTTCTTGAATTTAGCGCTGGCGCTCAGGCCCAGCTCGGACATTGCGTAAACAATGCGGCGCTGGACCGGTTTCAGGCCATCGCCGATATACGGTAATGCGCGGTCCATGATGACGTACATCGAGTAGTCAAGGTACGCTTTTTCCGTAAACTCATGTAGCGCAAGGCGCTCTGCCATATCGCTCATTAATTGTGATTCCTTAACAAATTCGCCCAGCCATGTAGGGGGCAATATTGCCGCAGATAGTACATTATCTGACGCGCGGAGTCACAGGGGATAAGCAGTTTTACCGCCGCAGGCCCGTGCTACGGCGCAGCACCCAACGCCGCTTTCACACCAGCGGAAGATAGATTTCCGTTTTCAGTTCATGCTCTGGCACATCGTTGATCATATTCACGTAGTGGAAGAACACAGGCGCGTCGCGCAGCGTCTCTCCGCTGCCCGGCAACCAATCGCGGAACAGCGCCCACACGGTCTGCGAGACGTTATCCAGTGACCCATAATGACACCCTACCGCGTAGCGCCCTCCGGCGATTTCACCGTTGATCACCCCAAAGGCGTTATCAGGAATAGTTTCAGAAACGCTGCCGCAGATATCAAAACGGAACGCCTCCGGTAACGTTGTTGCCGGATCATCCCAGGCAATGCCGTAGGTTTGACTTTGACGAACCGGAGAGAGTCCGCTGCTTTTACGCCATTCAATAAAGGTTGCCACGCTGGCGTTGAGCCGCTCCGGGTTGTCACGGTGTTGCAGCATCGCGACTTTGGTTTGCGGGAAATCGACGATTTTTACATCCATCGTTTGTTGCTCCTGCTGATGGCCGATTTGGCGGGATCAGGCGATAACTAACCTGACCAGTCTTGCGAAAGTATATCAGAGGGAGGAACAGCACCGCCGCAGATGCGACGGCACGAGGGGGATTATTTGCTGACTTTGTTGATTTGCTTCACGTCGATTTCCACGGAGTTCCAGTCTTTATCGACTTCGCCCTGAATTTCCACTACGTCTTGCGGAGTAATGGTCACGCCGTTCCAGCGTTTATGGTCGATATCAACGTTCATGGTGCCGGTGGCATCTTTAAAGGTGTAACGGTCGTCTGACAGGCGCTCAACGATCGTTCCGCGCAGCGTGACCCACGCGTCATCGCGCAGTGACTTTGCTTGTTCGACAGTCGTTACCGTGCCGTTAGGGCCAACAAACCCGCCGCTCTGGCTGGTCGTTGTCGTAGAACCCGGGCCTGAGAAACCGCCCTGAGTATTTGCGGCAAAAACAGGGGCTGACATTAAGGCCACAATGGCCGCCATTGCTAACGTTTTCTTCATCATAATTTATCCCTTTCATTGATGTTTCAGGTCCATTTAACCGTGCAAAACTTAACGAGTTCTTAAGGCGTAAAAAGATAATTTTTTACTGTACAGTCTCGTCTCGCGCGCGTTTACTGACGGTAATTATGCGGCAAAACGGGGCGAAAGGATGCGAATTTTACTGGTAGAAGACGACAAACTGATTGGCGATGGACTCAAAACCGGACTCGTTAAAATGGGGTTTACGCTCGACTGGTTCACACGCGGTGAAGAAGGCAAAGCCGCGCTGTACACCGCGCCGTATGATGCGGTGATCCTTGACCTCACGTTGCCGGGCATCGACGGTCTGGACATCTTGCGTGAATGGCGTGCTCAGGGTCGCAAAGAACCAGTGCTTATCCTCACCGCCCGCGATGCCCTCGCCCAACGCGTGGAAGGGTTACGCTTAGGCGCAGACGATTACCTGTGTAAACCGTTCGCGCTGATTGAAGTGGCGGCCCGTCTGGAAGCGCTCATTCGCCGCGTGCATGGTCAGGCCAGCAATGCGTTGCGTCACGGCGCGGTCACGCTCAACCCCGACAGTCTGACGGCCACGCTAAACGACGAACCGTTGGCGCTTAAACCCAAAGAATTCGCCCTGCTTGAATTACTGATGCGAAACGCCGGGCGCGTATTGCCCCGTAAACTCATCGAAGAAAAACTCTATAACTGGGACGACGACGTTTCCAGTAACGCCGTTGAAGTACACGTCCACCACCTGCGCCGCAAACTCGGCAGCACTTTTATACGCACGGTACACGGTATCGGCTACACCCTGGGTGAACAATGAGATTTCTGTGCAACATGAGCCTGCGTCTGCGCCTGACGCTGCTGTTTATTCTGCTCACGCTGGTCGCCTGGAGCTGCGCCAGTTTCATCGCCTGGCAGCAAACGACGCACAAGCTGAACAAGCTGTTTGATACCCAACAAATGCTGTTCGCCAAGCGTCTGATCGTGATGGACTTCAACGAACTGCGCGTCGCGTCGCCGCAGTTACGCACCAAAAAGAAAATTAAGCACGGGCATCTCGACGACGACGCGCTGGCTTTCGCTATTTTTACCACCGACGGGCGAATGGTGCTGAACGACGGCGATAACGGCCAGAATATTCCCTATCACTATCGTCGCGAAGGCTTTGACGATGGGCGCATTAATAATGACGACGACGAATGGCGCTTCTTATGGATAACCACCGCCGATGAAAAATACCGCATCGCTGTCGGCCAGGAATGGGAATACCGCCAGGAGATGGCGTTAGATATCGTCACTTCGCAACTTGCGCCGTGGCTGGTCGCCCTGCCGCTGATGGTGCTGCTGCTCATTCTTTTGCTGAGCCGCGAACTGGCTCCGCTGAAAAAACTGACCCGCACGCTACGCAATCGTACGCCTGATTCTGACGAACAACTGAGTGCCGAAGGTGTGCCCGGTGAAGTGCGCCCGCTGGTTGAAGCGCTAAATCAACTGTTTACGCGTTCTCACGTCATGATGATGCGTGAACGGCGCTTTACGTCCGATGCCGCCCACGAATTACGCAGCCCGCTGACCGCGCTAAAAGTGCAAACGGAAGTGGCGCAACTGTCGATGGATGACCCGCAAAGCCGCGAGAAAGCACTTTCTCAACTTCATGCGGGCATCGACCGGGCCACGCGTCTGGTCGAACAGCTGTTAACGCTCTCAAGGCTGGATTCCCTCGCCGAACTGGACGACGTCGAACAAATCCGGCTGGCCGATTTGCTGCAATCCTCCGTGATGGACATTTATCACCCGGCACAGCAGGCGGGCATCGAACTGCGTCTGCACGTCAACGCGCCGGATGCGACACGCAAAGGCCAGGCGCTGCTGCTCAGTTTACTGGTGCGTAATCTGCTGGATAACGCCGTGCGTTACAGCCCGAACGGCAGCACGGTAGATGTCACCTTAAACACGCACGATTTTACGGTACGCGACAACGGCACCGGCATCAGCGCCGACGCCCTCGCCCGTATCGGCGAGCGTTTTTATCGCCCACCAGGACAGGACGAACCGGGCAGCGGCCTCGGTTTATCCATCGTGCAACGCATCGCCGCGCTGCATCGGATGACCGTTGTTTTCAGCAATGCTCCGGACGGTGGATTTATCGCGCGCGTGAGCTGGTAACACAATTATTGCGCGTATAGCAAAAGACTTTGCACATTTTGCGAATTTCATCGTACTGCCCCAGACGTTACAATAACGGCAAACTTATTCCTGAGGCATTACGATGAGCAAGATCCTGATTATTAACGGCGGTAAAAAATTCGGTCATTCCAACGGCCAGTTGAACGACACCATGACCGAGGTCGCGGATGGCTATCTGCGCGACGCCGGGCATGAAGTCCGTGTTGTTCGTGCCGACAGCGATTACGACGTGAAAGCAGAAGTGCAGAACTTCCTGTGGGCCGACGCGGTTATCTGGCAGATGCCGGGCTGGTGGATGGGCGCGCCGTGGACCGTGAAAAAATACATCGATGACGTATTCACCGAAGGCCACGGTTCACTGTATGCCAGCGACGGACGTACCCGTTCCGACGACAGCAAAAAATACGGCTCCGGCGGCCTGATCCAGGGCAAAAAATACATGCTGTCCCTGACCTGGAACGCACCGATGGAAGCCTTCACCGAGAAAGACCAGTTCTTCCACGGCGTCGGCGTGGACGGCGCATACCTGCCATTCCATAAAGCCAACCAGTTCCTCGGCATGGAAGCGCTGCCGACCTTTATCGCCAACGACGTGATCAAAATGCCGGACGTGCCGCGCTATGTAGCAGAATATCGCAAGCATCTTGCCGGGATTTTTGCTTAACTGAAGGCCTGCATACAAAGGAGTGCGTTTATCATGTTAACTGTCATTGCTGAGATCCGTACCCGTCCTGGCCAGCATCACCGTCAGGCGGTTCTGGATCAGTTCGCGAAAATTATTCCGACCGTGCTGAAAGAAGAAGGCTGCCACGGCTACGCGCCGATGGTCGACCACGACGCAGGCGTCAGCTTCCAGGCCACCGCACCGGATTCCATCACCATGGTTGAACTGTGGGAAACCGTTGCCCATCTCGAAGCCCATTTGCAAACCGCGCATATGAAAGCGTGGAGCGAAGCCGTCAAAGGCGACGTGCTGGAAAGCCATATCCGTATTCTGGAACCGGCG
>NZ_DATBBJ010000063.1:0-227957 GCF_036271055.1 Scandinavium sp.
ATAGTGCAGGTTTTACGCTGCCGGAAAACCAGAAACAACAGCTGGTGGACTATGTTGAACTGCTCCACAAATGGAACAAAGCCTATAACCTGACCTCTGTGCGCCGTCCTGAGGAAATGTTGGTGCGCCATATCCTCGATAGCATTGTCGTGGAGCCGCATTTGCAGGGTTCGCGATTTATCGATGTAGGGACCGGACCTGGATTACCGGGCATTCCGTTGGCGATTGTACGCCCTGACTCGCATTTCACGTTGCTGGACAGCTTAGGTAAGCGTGTTCGCTTCCTGCGCCAGGTTCAGCATGAACTTCACCTTGAAAATATCACGCCGGTACAGAGCCGTGTGGAAGAATTCCCGGCAGAGCCGCCATTTGATGGAGTGATCAGCCGTGCTTTTGCTTCTCTGACCGACATGGTGACCTGGTGTAAGCATCTGCCAGCGGAGAATGGCCGTTTTTATGCACTCAAGGGTTTACGCCCGGATGATGAAATAGCCGTCCTGCCAGCGAACTTTAGTGTTGAAGATGTGATTCGTTTACAGGTGCCTGAACTTGATGGTGAACGCCATCTGGTGATGATTAAGACAAACAAAAATTAATATTTATCAAAAAAAAGTGAGAAAGGATTGTTTCTTTAACGTTAAAAATACAGCAGGAAAACGCTGACATCCCTGGTTACATTTAACGTTAATTTAACCTTAAAACACAAAGATGTTAACGATAAGAGCATTGTTGATATTGAAAGTAGTCAACTACGAAAATATAACCCTGCTAAATATTATGCAGAAATGAGATCGGCATACTTGTTAAAATATTAATAAAAATGTCAATGAAATGTTTTTATGATGTTTCGGGTTATTTTAAATAGAGTAGACAATAATCAGCTTACTTATCAGACATCTGTGTTTCGCACTTTATGATGCAGACAAATTCATAATGACTATGAGATGTTTGAATTGTGATCTGGTGCACGCTTTATTATATGGCTATTTCGGTTGTTGAGGCTTTTTAGGAAAATAACCCGTATTCAGCAAAAGTTGAAAAATAAGTGTGCAGGAAAATATTTAAACATTTGTTCACCTTTTTGCTACTTATTGTTTGAAATCACGGGGACGCACCGTATAATTTGCTCGCTTTTTGAGGCTTGACTCAAAGTCCTAAAGGCAGTTTTATACCAGCGCGACATACCCCGAAGGGAGCAGGAGTTAGAATACGCCATGTCTGTGTCGCTATTGAGTAGAAACGTTGCTCGTAAGCTTCTGTTCCTTCAGCTACTTGCAGTGATAGCAATTGGATTGCTGTTTTGCCTCAAAGACCCCGCGTGGGGTGCTTCTGCTTTTGGCGGAGGCCTGGCAGCCTGGTTGCCAAATGCAGTATTTATGAATTTCGCCTGGCGTCACCAGGTGCACACACCGTCAAAAGGCCGCATGGCCTGGACCTTCGCTATTGGTGAAGTGTTGAAGGTGGTTGCGAGCTTTACCATACTGGTGGTGGCGTTAGCTGGTTTTAAGGCGGTCTTATTGCCGCTTATTGTGACGTGGGTTTCGGTGCTGGTTGTGCAGATACTCGCACCAGCTGTAATTAACAACAAAGGGTAAGAGGCATCATGTCTGCAGGAGAAATCTCTACACCGCAGGAGTATATAGGCCACCATCTGAATAACCTTCAGCTGGACCTGACTACTTTCTCGCTGGTGGATCCGCATAACCCCCCGGCCACCTTCTGGACGCTCAACATTGACTCCATGTTTTTCTCAGTGGTCCTGGGTCTCTTATTCCTGGCTATCTTCCGTAAAGTAGCTAAAACCGCTACCAGTGGTGTACCAGGGAAATTCCAGACAGCAGTAGAAATGGTGATTGAGTTTGTTAATGGCAGTGTCAAAGACATGTACCATGGCAAAAGCAAAGTCATTGCTCCGCTTGCCCTGACAGTGTTTGTCTGGGTACTACTGATGAACCTGATGGACTTACTGCCAATCGATTTCCTGCCGTATATCGGCGAACATATCTTTGGCTTGCCTGCCCTGCGTGTGGTGCCGTCTGCGGACGTGAATATCACCCTCTCTATGGCACTTGGCGTGTTCATCCTGATTCTTTTCTACAGCATCAAAATGAAAGGCATTGGCGGCTTCACGAAAGAGCTGACGCTGCAGCCGTTCAATCACTGGGCATTTATTCCTTTCAACTTAATCCTTGAAGGGGTAAGCCTGCTTTCCAAGCCTGTATCACTTGGTCTGCTACTGTTCGGCAACATGTATGCCGGTGAATTGATTTTCATTCTGATTGCTGGTCTGTTGCCGTGGTGGTCACAGTGGATTCTGAGTGTGCCTTGGGCCATTTTCCACATCCTGATCATTACACTGCAAGCCTTTATCTTCATGGTTCTAACGATCGTTTATCTATCGATGGCGTCTGAAGAACATTAATTTTCACACAACACTACTACGTTTTAATTGAAACAAACTGGAGACTGTCATGGAAAACCTGAATATGGATCTGCTGTACATGGCTGCCGCGATTATGATGGGCCTTGCGGCAATCGGTGCGGCGATCGGTATCGGCATCCTCGGTGGAAAATTCCTGGAAGGCGCAGCGCGTCAACCTGATCTGATTCCTCTGCTGCGTACTCAGTTCTTTATCGTTATGGGTCTGGTGGATGCTATCCCGATGATCGCTGTTGGTCTGGGTCTGTACGTGATGTTCGCCGTCGCGTAGTAAGCATTGCTTAATATAATTAGCAATATCAGAACGTTAACTAACAAAGAGGCATTGTGCTGTGAATCTTAACGCAACAATCCTCGGCCAGGCCATCGCGTTTGTCCTGTTTGTTCTGTTCTGTATGAAGTACGTATGGCCGCCATTAATGGCAGCCATCGAGAAACGTCAGAAAGAAATTTCTGACGGATTATCTTCCGCAGAACGTGCTAAGAAAGATTTGGACCTTGCACAGGCCAACGCGACCGACCAGCTGAAAAAAGCGAAAGCGGAAGCCCAGGTGATCATTGAACAGGCAAACAAACGCCGTTCTCAGATCATGGACGAAGCTAAAGCTGAAGCAGAACAGGAACGTAGCAAAATCGTTGCCCAGGCGCAGGCTGAGATCGACGCCGAGCGTAAACGTGCTCGCGAAGAACTTCGTAAGCAGGTTGCGATTCTGGCTGTTGCTGGTGCCGAGAAGATCATCGAACGTTCCGTGGATGAAGCTGCTAACAGCGACATCGTGGATAAACTTGTCGCTGAACTGTAAGGAGGGAGGGGCTGATGTCTGAATTTGTAACGGTAGCTCGCCCCTACGCCAAAGCAGCTTTTGACTTTGCGGTCGAAAACCAACGCGTAGACAGCTGGCAAGATATGCTGGCGTTTGCTGCCGAGGTCACGAAGAACGACCAAATGGCAGAGTTACTTTCTGGTGCTTTAGCACCGGAAACGCTCGCAGATGCGTTTATCGCAATCTGCGGTGAGCAGTTAGATGCCACGGGCCAAAACCTGATTCGGGTAATGGCTGAAAATGGTCGTCTGAAAGCGCTCCCGGATGTTCTCGAGCAGTTCGCGCATTTACGCGCGCTGAGTGAAGCGACCGCTGAAGTCGAAGTGACTTCTGCATCCGCACTGAGTGACGAACAGCTCGCGAAAATTACTGCCGCGATGGAAAAACGTCTGTCACGCAAAGTTAAGCTGAATTGCAAAATCGATAAGTCTGTAATGGCAGGTGTCATCATCCGTACGGGTGATACAGTGATTGATGGTAGCGTACGCGGCCGTCTTGATCGCCTTGCAGACGTATTGCAGTCTTAAGGGGACTGGAGCATGCAACTGAATTCCACCGAAATCAGCGAACTGATCAAGCAGCGCATTGCTCAGTTCAATGTTGTGAGCGAGGCTCACAACGAAGGTACTATTGTTTCTGTAAGTGACGGTGTTATCCGCATCCACGGCCTGGCCGATTGTATGCAGGGTGAAATGATTTCCCTTCCGGGTAACCGTTACGCTATCGCACTGAACCTGGAGCGCGACTCCGTAGGTGCCGTTGTGATGGGTCCGTATGCTGACCTTGCCGAAGGCATGAAAGTTAAGTGTACTGGCCGTATTCTTGAAGTGCCGGTTGGCCGTGGCATGTTAGGCCGCGTGGTGAACACCCTGGGTGCGCCAATTGACGGTAAAGGTCCGGTTGATAACGATGGCTTCTCGCCAATCGAAGTTATCGCACCGGGCGTAATCGAACGTCAGTCCGTCGACCAGCCTGTTCAGACCGGTTACAAATCTGTCGATGCAATGATTCCAATCGGCCGTGGTCAGCGTGAGCTTATCATCGGTGACCGTCAGACCGGTAAAACCGCGATGGCGATCGATGCAATCATCAACCAGCGCGATTCGGGCATCAAATGTGTGTACGTGGCTATCGGCCAGAAAGCGTCCACCATTTCTAACGTGGTTCGTAAGCTGGAAGAGCATAACGCGCTGGCTAACACCATCGTTGTTGTTGCGACTGCATCTGAATCTGCTGCACTGCAATACCTGGCGCCATATGCCGGTTGCGCAATGGGCGAATACTTCCGCGACCGCGGTGAAGATGCGCTGATCGTATACGATGACCTGTCCAAGCAGGCTGTTGCTTACCGTCAGGTTTCCCTGCTGCTCCGTCGTCCACCAGGACGTGAAGCATTCCCGGGCGACGTGTTCTACCTCCACTCCCGTCTGCTGGAGCGCGCATCCCGCGTTAACGCTGAGTACGTTGAGAAATTCACCAATGGTGAAGTTAAAGGTAAAACCGGTTCCCTGACTGCGCTGCCGATCATCGAAACGCAGGCGGGTGACGTTTCCGCGTTCGTTCCGACTAACGTAATTTCGATTACCGATGGTCAGATCTTCCTGGAAACCAATCTGTTTAACTCCGGTATTCGTCCGGCGGTTAACCCAGGTATCTCCGTATCTCGTGTGGGCGGTGCAGCTCAGACCAAGATCATCAAGAAACTGTCCGGTGGTATTCGTACCGCGCTGGCACAGTATCGTGAACTGGCTGCGTTCTCTCAGTTCGCATCCGATCTGGACGAAGCAACCCGTAAACAGCTGAGCCACGGTCAGAAAGTGACCGAGCTGCTGAAACAGAAACAGTATGCCCCAATGTCTGTAGCACAGCAGGGCCTGGTGTTGTTCGCGGCTGAACGCGGTTACCTCGAAGATGTGGAACTGGCGAAAATCGGTAGCTTCGAAGCCGCTCTGCTGGCTTACGTCGACCGTGACCACGCTCCGCTGATGCAAGAAATCAACCAGACCGGTGGCTATAACGACGAAATCGAAGGCAAGCTGAAAGGCATCCTCGATTCCTTCAAAGCAACCCAGTCCTGGTAACGTCTGGCGGCCTGCCTTAGTGCAGGCCGTTAGGCATTGAGGAGAAGCTCATGGCCGGCGCAAAAGAGATACGTAGTAAGATCGCAAGCGTCCAGAACACGCAGAAGATCACTAAAGCGATGGAAATGGTCGCCGCGTCCAAAATGCGTAAATCGCAGGAACGCATGGCAGCCAGCCGTCCTTATGCTGATACGATGCGCAAAGTGATTGGTCACCTTGCCACCGGTAATCTGGAATATAAGCACCCTTACCTGGAAGAACGCGAAGTTAAACGCGTGGGCTACCTGGTAGTGTCCACTGACCGTGGTCTGTGCGGTGGCTTGAACATCAACCTGTTCAAAAAAGTGCTGGCGGATATGAAAGCATGGTCCGATAAAGGCGTTCAGAGCGAACTCGCGATGATCGGCTCAAAGGGCGTGTCCTTCTTTAGTTCCGTTGGCGGCAACGTGGTTGCTCAGGTAACCGGTATGGGGGATAACCCTTCCCTGTCCGAACTGATCGGCCCGGTAAAAGTGATGTTGCAGGCCTACGATGAAGGCCGTCTGGACAAGCTTTACGTTGTCAGCAACAAATTTATTAACACCATGTCTCAGGTTCCGACGATCACTCAGCTGTTGCCATTACCGGCATCAGAAGATGATGATCTGAAGCATAAAGCCTGGGATTACCTGTATGAGCCCGATCCGAAACCGCTGCTGGATACCCTGCTGCGTCGTTATGTCGAGTCTCAGGTTTATCAGGGCGTGGTAGAAAACCTGGCCAGCGAGCAGGCCGCACGTATGGTGGCGATGAAAGCCGCGACCGACAATGGCGGCAGCCTGATTAAAGAGCTGCAGTTGGTATACAACAAAGCTCGTCAGGCCAGCATTACTCAGGAACTCACCGAAATCGTCGGTGGTGCATCCGCGGTATAACCAGGTTAATTCGTAGAGGATTCAAGATGGCTACTGGAAAAATTGTCCAGGTAATCGGCGCCGTGGTTGACGTCGAATTCCCTCAGGATGCCGTACCGCGCGTGTACGATGCTCTTGAGGTTCAGAATGGTAACGAGAGCCTGGTGCTGGAAGTTCAGCAGCAGCTCGGTGGTGGTATCGTGCGTACCATCGCAATGGGTTCTTCCGACGGTCTGCGTCGTGGTCTGGAAGTTAAAGATCTCGAGCACCCAATCGAAGTCCCGGTAGGTAAAGCAACGCTCGGCCGTATCATGAACGTCCTGGGCCAGCCAATCGATATGAAAGGCGACATCGGCGAAGAAGACCGTTGGGCTATTCACCGTGCAGCACCTTCCTACGAAGAGCTGTCAAGCTCTCAGGAACTGCTGGAAACCGGTATCAAAGTAATGGACCTGATCTGCCCGTTTGCGAAAGGCGGTAAAGTCGGTCTGTTCGGTGGTGCGGGTGTAGGTAAAACCGTAAACATGATGGAGCTTATCCGTAACATCGCGATCGAGCACTCCGGTTATTCAGTGTTTGCGGGCGTGGGTGAACGTACTCGTGAGGGTAACGACTTCTACCACGAAATGACCGACTCCAACGTACTGGATAAAGTATCCCTGGTTTACGGCCAGATGAACGAGCCACCGGGAAACCGTCTGCGCGTTGCTCTGACCGGTCTGACCATGGCTGAGAAATTCCGTGATGAAGGTCGTGACGTACTGCTGTTCGTCGATAACATCTACCGTTATACCTTGGCCGGTACTGAAGTATCAGCGCTGCTGGGTCGTATGCCTTCTGCGGTAGGTTATCAGCCAACGCTTGCGGAAGAGATGGGTGTTCTTCAGGAACGTATCACCTCGACCAAAACCGGTTCTATCACCTCCGTTCAGGCGGTATACGTACCTGCGGATGACTTGACTGACCCATCACCAGCCACCACCTTTGCTCACTTAGATGCAACCGTGGTACTGAGCCGTCAGATCGCGTCTCTGGGTATCTACCCGGCCGTTGACCCGCTGGATTCCACCAGCCGTCAGTTGGATCCACTGGTGGTTGGTCAGGAACACTACGACACCGCGCGTGGCGTTCAGTCCATCCTGCAGCGTTACCAGGAACTGAAAGATATCATCGCGATCCTGGGTATGGACGAACTGTCCGAAGAAGACAAACTGGTGGTAGCACGTGCGCGTAAGATCCAGCGCTTCCTGTCCCAGCCGTTCTTCGTTGCAGAAGTCTTCACCGGTTCTCCGGGTAAATTCGTATCGCTGAAAGATACCATCCGTGGCTTTAAAGGCATCATGGACGGCGAATACGATCACCTGCCAGAGCAGGCGTTCTATATGGTTGGCACCATCGACGAAGCTGTCGAGAAAGCCAAAAAACTTTAACGCCTTAATCGGAGGGTGATATGGCAATGACTTATCACCTGGATGTCGTCAGCGCAGAGCAACAGATGTTCTCTGGTCTGGTCGAGAAAATCCAGGTAACGGGTAGCGAAGGTGAACTGGGTATTTTCCCGGGTCACGCCCCGCTGCTCACCGCCATTAAGCCTGGTATGATTCGCATCGTGAAGCAGCACGGACATGAAGAGTTCATCTACTTGTCCGGCGGTGTGTTGGAAGTTCAGCCAGGTAACGTAACTGTACTGGCTGATACCGCCATCCGCGGCCAGGATCTCGACGAAGCGCGAGCCCTGGAAGCGAAACGCAAAGCGGAAGAGCACATTAAGAGCTCTCACGGCGATGTGGATTACGCTCAGGCGTCTGCGGAACTGGCCAAAGCGATCGCCAAACTGCGCGTTATCGAGTTGACCAAAAAAGCGATGTAACACCGGCTTGAAAGCACAAAAGCCAGTCTGGTTTCCAGGCTGGCTTTTTTCTTGCCCGCACGTTTGATGTAACCCGAAAGTATGATGTGTGTCACAAAATTGTTGCGAAGGTCAAAATCCCGGCGTAGACTTTGTTTTGTGAGTTAGATCACATAACAAGACTGCTATGCAGGGAATCAAATGAAACGCTTTCATAAAATCATCGCACTGTTCAGCAACCTGAGCCTCTAAGTCTCTGTATTGTTGTACAAAATGAATTGAAAAAGGTCGCTGAAAAGCGGCCTTTTTGTTTTTCTAGTCAGCTATTGGCTTGATTCATGTGTCAAAAGAATAACTAAAGCAGCAACATAGCGACCCATCTTCAGATTATGGGGCTTTTTTTCGAGACAAAGCAGGTTACGATAGCTGAAAATAGCGTCATAAAGTCCGTTTTAACTTTCACGTTGAGCGTTTTCTCTGCATTCCATTTCATGATGAAAAATATGTAGAAATTTCAATGCGAAAGGTTTTAACTTCTCACTCAAACTACTGTCAGGATGCGTATGTCAAACAGTGCGATGAGCGTAGTAATCCTTGCCGCTGGCAAAGGTACTCGCATGTATTCCGATCTCCCGAAGGTGTTGCACACCCTGGCGGGCAAGCCAATGGTTCAGCATGTCATTGATGCAGCTGATGAATTAGGTTCAACGCAGATCCATCTGGTCTACGGCCACGGCGGCGAATTGCTGAAGCAAACGCTCAGTGAAGGCAATCTGAACTGGGTGTTACAGGCTGAGCAGCTCGGCACCGGTCACGCGATGCAGCAGGCTGCACCGTTCTTCGGCGATGATGAAGACATCATGATGCTGTATGGCGACGTACCGCTGATTTCGGTTGAAACGCTGGAACGTCTGCGTGCCGCCAAACCAAAAGGCGGGATTGGCTTGCTGACCGTTAAGCTCGATGATCCAACGGGTTACGGGCGTATTACCCGTGAAAACGGGCAGGTTACGGGCATCGTGGAACACAAAGATGCGACGGACGCACAGCGTGAGATTCAGGAAATCAATACTGGCATCCTGATTGCGGGTGGCGCAGACCTTAAGCGCTGGCTCGGTAAACTCGATAACAACAATGCGCAGGGTGAGTTCTATATCACCGATATTATCGCCATGGCGTATCAGGAAGGGCGTGAAATTGCCGCCGTGCATCCCGATCGTTTAAGCGAAGTGGAAGGGGTGAACAACCGTCTGCAACTTTCCCGTCTGGAGCGCGTGTACCAAAGCGAGCAGGCAGAAAAACTGCTGCTGGCAGGTGTAATGCTGCGCGACCCACAACGTTTTGATCTGCGTGGCAGCCTGACACACGGGCGCGACGTAGAAATTGATACTAACGTTATCTTTGAAGGGAACGTGACGCTCGGCCATCGCGTCAAAATTGGCGCGGGCTGCGTGATTAAAAACAGCGTCATCGGTGACGATTGCGAAATCAGCCCGTACAGCGTGGTAGAAGATGCCGAGCTGCACGCCGCTTGTACCATTGGTCCGTTCGCGCGTCTGCGTCCAGGTGCAGAACTGCTGGAAGGTGCGCACGTCGGCAACTTTGTCGAAATGAAAAAAGCGCGTCTGGGTAAAGGGTCCAAAGCCGGTCACCTGAGCTATCTCGGCGATGCTGAAATTGGCGATAACGTGAATATCGGCGCAGGCACCATAACCTGTAACTACGATGGTGCGAATAAATTCAAAACCATTATTGGCGATGATGTGTTTGTCGGTTCCGATAGCCAGTTGGTTGCACCGGTCAGCATTGGCAAAGGCGCAACGATTGCCGCCGGAACGACCGTAACCCGCAACGTGGGTGACAACGAACTGGTGATAAGCCGTGTGCCGCAGGTGCAAAAGCAAGGCTGGCAGCGTCCGGTGAAGAAGAAGTAACACAGTGGCGGGTAGAGTTTGCCTACCCGCCCAACCCATTTTGTAGGCCGGATGAGCGTGAGCGACATGCGGCAGACAGGGATGAGGGGATAACATAATCCTCCGCCCACCAGCAGTAACCAAAACAATAACCCCACTCTCTACAAGGCTCGGGGCCCGGAAAATCCGGATATACAGATCAGCGACAACGCATGGCATCGTGCCATATCAGGAAATCTAACTATGTGTGGAATTGTTGGCGCAGTCGCGCAGCGTGATATTGCTGAAATCCTTCTCGAAGGGCTTCGTCGTCTTGAATACCGTGGCTATGACTCTGCCGGTCTGGCAGTGGTCGATAACGAAGGGCATCTGACCCGTCTGCGTCGCCTCGGTAAAGTACAAATGCTGGCTCAGGCGGCGGAAGACCATCCGCTGCATGGTGGCACCGGTATCGCGCATACCCGCTGGGCGACTCACGGTGAGCCGTCGGAAGGTAATGCTCACCCGCATGTGTCCAGTCACATCGTGGTGGTGCATAACGGCATCATCGAAAACCATGAACCGCTGCGCGAGTTGTTGCAGTCCCGTGGCTATGTGTTCGTTTCTGAAACCGATACCGAAGTGATTGCTCACCTCGTTCACTGGGAACTGGAACAGGGCGGCACACTGCGTGAAGCGGTATTGCGTACCATCCCGCAACTGCGTGGCGCTTACGGTACGGTAATCATGGATACGCGTGACCCGAGCACTTTACTGGCGGCCCGTTCCGGCAGCCCGTTGGTGATTGGTCTGGGTATGGGCGAAAACTTTATCGCGTCCGATCAACTGGCACTGTTGCCGGTGACCCGTCGCTTTATCTTCCTCGAAGAGGGTGATATTGCGGAAGTGACTCGCCGCAGCGTGACCGTGTATGCCAAATCCGGCGAACAGGTGAAGCGTCCGGACATCGAATCTAATTTGCAGTACGACGCGGGCGACAAAGGTATTTACCGCCACTACATGCAAAAAGAGATTTACGAGCAACCGAACGCCATCAAAAACACTCTGACCGGACGCATCAGCCACGGTCAAATCGATCTGAGCGAACTGGGCCCGAACGCCAACGAAATGCTGGCGAACGTGGAGCATATTCAGATTGTTGCCTGTGGTACGTCCTACAACTCCGGGATGGTGTCTCGCTATTGGTTCGAGTCTCTGGCAGGCATTCCGTGCGATGTCGAAATTGCCTCTGAATTTCGCTATCGCAAATCGGCGGTACGCCGAAACAGCCTGATGATCACCCTTTCTCAGTCGGGCGAAACAGCGGATACGCTGGCGGCGCTGCGGCTGTCAAAAGAGCTGGGCTATCTCGGATCGCTTGCGATTTGTAACGTGGCAGGTTCGTCGCTGGTGCGTGAATCCGACCTGGCGCTGATGACCAAAGCGGGTACCGAAATCGGTGTGGCGTCGACCAAAGCGTTTACCACGCAGTTAACTGTTCTGCTGATGCTGGTGGCGAAACTGGCGAATCTGAAAGGTCAGGACGCGGCGATTGAGCACGATATCGTTCACGGCCTGCAAGCGCTGCCAAACCGCATCGAGCAGATGCTGTCGCAGGACAAACGTATTGAAGCGCTGGCGGAAGACTTCTCCGACAAGCATCACGCACTGTTCCTCGGGCGTGGCGATCAGTATCCGATAGCGCTGGAAGGCGCGCTGAAGCTGAAAGAGATCTCTTATATTCATGCAGAAGCGTATGCCGCAGGCGAACTGAAACATGGCCCGCTGGCGCTGATCGACGCAGATATGCCGGTAATCGTCATCGCTCCGAACAACGAACTGCTGGAAAAACTGAAATCCAACATCGAAGAAGTGCGCGCCCGTGGCGGCGTGTTGTATGTCTTCGCCGATCAGGATGCCGGTTTCAACAGCAGCGACAACATGCACATTATCGAGATGCCGCATGTGGAAGAAGTGATTGCGCCTATCTTCTACACCGTGCCGCTGCAATTGCTGGCCTATCACGTGGCGCTGATCAAAGGCACCGATGTTGACCAGCCGCGCAACCTGGCGAAATCCGTCACGGTTGAATAATGCTCAAAGGCCCTGCACCCGCAGGGCTTTTTTCCCTTCACTCACTTCCCGCATAAAGATGACAATCTGTCATATTCAGCTAACGTTTGCTGTGTCATAAAAAGAAAATTTTACTGACAAGTAAATGTCATGTTTATATTCAATTTGTTGATATTTATAGAGAAAACAGAAAATACCTAACGCAAATTTTCAGTGTCACAAAACTGTCATAATTCGTACATTTAACTGTCACCTGTTTGTCCTATTTTGCTCAACGTAGCCACTTAAACAACGATTTACGAAATCCTGCAGGAGACATTATGAAAGTTATGCGTACCACTGTCGCAACTGTTGTCGCCGCGACCTTATCGATGAGCGCTTTCTCTGCCATGGCAGCAGCAAGCCTGACTGGCGCTGGTGCAACCTTCCCGGCGCCAGTGTATGCCAAATGGGCGGATACCTACCAGAAAGAGACCGGTAACAAGGTCAACTATCAGGGTATCGGTTCCTCCGGTGGTGTGAAGCAGATTACCGCAAACACCGTGGATTTCGGTGCGTCTGATGCGCCGCTGTCTGATGAAAAACTGTCTCAGGAAGGTCTGTTCCAGTTCCCTACCGTGATCGGCGGTGTGGTACTGGCGGTGAACCTGCCAGGTTTTAAATCCGGCGAGCTGGTGCTTGACGGTAAAACGCTGGGTGACATCTATCTCGGCAAAATCAAGAAGTGGGATGACGAAGCGATTGCTAAGCTGAACCCGGGCAAGAAACTGCCTTCTCAGAACATCGCGGTCGTTCGTCGTGCTGACGGTTCCGGTACTTCCTTCGTGTTCACCAGCTACCTGGCGAAAGTGAACGAAGAGTGGAAATCAAAAATCGGCGCAGGCTCTACCGTTAACTGGCCGACCGGTCTGGGCGGTAAAGGTAACGACGGCATCGCGGCCTTCGTTCAGCGTCTGCCTGGCTCAATCGGCTACGTAGAATACGCTTACGCTAAGCAGAACAACCTAGCGTACACCAAACTGGTTTCTGCTGACGGCAAATCTGTCAGCCCGACCGAAGAGAGCTTTGCCAACGCAGCCAAAGGCGCTGACTGGAGCAAATCTTTCGCGCAGGACCTGACAAACCAGAAAGGTGACGATGTTTGGCCAATTACGTCCACCACCTTCATCCTGGTACATAAAGATCAGAAGAAACCTGAGCAGGGCACTGAAGTGTTGAAGTTCTTCGATTGGGCCTACAAAAATGGCGCGAAAGAAGCGAACGCTCTGGATTATGCGTCACTGCCGGACAGCGTGGTTGAGCAGGTTCGTGCTGCATGGAAAACCAATGTAAAAGACAGCAGCGGTAAAGCTCTGTATTAAATACCCGTCATACTTCGAGCTGCAGGTGTGTTGGCTGCGCATGTTCACCCCAGTCACATAGTTAATCTATGCTCCTGGGGATTCACAAGCTTGCCGCCTTCCTGCAGTTCGAATTATTTAGGGTATGGCATTACGTTAGCGTGGAAGAAAGGTAGAATCCGACCTTCCGGGCCCAAACAAGAAGAGTAATTTATGGCTGCAACCAAGCCTGCATTTAACCCACCGGGTAAGAAAGGTGACATCATTTTCGGCGTGCTGGTAAAACTGGCGGCGCTGATTGTGCTATTGATGCTGGGTGGCATCATCCTGTCCCTGATTATCTCCGCCTGGCCAAGCATCCAGAAATTTGGTTTTTCCTTCCTGTGGACCAAAGAGTGGGATGCGCCGAACGATATTTACGGTGCTCTGGTGCCGATTTACGGCACGCTGGTCACTTCCATTATCGCCCTGCTGATTGCCGTTCCGGTCAGTTTCGGTATCGCCCTGTTCCTGACGGAGTTGGCACCGAACTGGCTGAAGCGTCCGCTGGGTATTGCCATCGAACTGTTAGCCGCCATCCCGAGTATTGTGTACGGCATGTGGGGCCTGTTTATCTTTGCGCCATTGTTCGCGACCTATTTCCAGGAGCCGGTGGGCAATGTGCTTTCCACCATTCCGTTTGTCGGGGCGCTGTTCTCTGGCCCGGCGTTTGGGATCGGCCTGCTGGCAGCCGGTGTTATCCTCGCGATCATGATTATTCCTTACATCGCAGCGGTTATGCGTGATGTGTTCGAACAAACTCCGGTGATGATGAAAGAGTCGGCCTACGGCATTGGCTGCACCACCTGGGAAGTTATCTGGCGTATCGTTCTGCCGTTCACCAAAAATGGTGTTATTGGCGGCGTCATGCTCGGCCTGGGTCGTGCATTGGGTGAAACCATGGCGGTGACCTTTATCATCGGTAACACCTACCAGCTCGACAGTGCCTCACTGTATATGCCAGGCAACAGCATCACCTCTGCGCTGGCGAATGAGTTCGCCGAAGCGGAATCCGGGCTGCACGTGGCGGCACTGATGGAACTGGGCCTGATCCTGTTTGTGATCACCTTTATCGTGCTGGCGATTTCCAAACTGATGGTAAGACGCCTCGCGAAAAACGAGGGGGCACGCTAATGGCTACTTTAGAAATGCAAACCAGCGCCGAGTTGCTTGAATCGCGCCGCAAAATGCAGGCACGTCGTCGGTTGAAAAACCGCCTGGCGCTGACGCTTTCGATGGGCACCATGGTCTTCGGCCTGTTCTGGCTGGTGTGGATCCTGTTTTCAACCGTGACGCGTGGTATCGATGGTATGTCGATTGCGCTATTCACCGAAATGACGCCGCCACCGAACACGGCAGGTGGCGGCCTGGCAAACGCCCTGGCAGGTAGCGGTCTGCTGATCCTGTGGTCGACCGTCGTCGGTACACCACTGGGCATCATGGCGGGGATTTGGCTGGCGGAATACGGCCGCAAATCCTGGCTTGCCGAAGTGATTCGCTTCATCAACGACATTCTGCTTTCTGCCCCGTCTATCGTCGTCGGTCTGTTCGTTTACACCATTGTAGTGGCGAAGATGCAGCACTTCTCCGGTTGGGCGGGTGTGATTGCGCTGGCGCTGTTGCAGGTGCCGATTGTAATTCGAACCACCGAGAACATGCTGAAACTGGTGCCGGACAGCCTGCGCGAAGCGGCTTACGCGCTGGGCACGCCGAAATGGAAGATGATTTCCGCCATCACGCTGAAAGCCTCCATTTCCGGGATTATGACCGGCGTCCTGTTGGCCGTCGCGCGAATCGCAGGCGAAACCGCTCCGCTGCTGTTTACCGCGTTGTCGAACCAGTTCTGGAGCACCGACATGATGCAGCCGATTGCCAACCTGCCGGTGACCATTTTCAAATTTGCCATGAGCCCGTTTGCCGAATGGCAACAGCTGGCCTGGGCCGGGGTATTGATCATTACCCTGTGCGTACTGTTGCTGAACATTCTGGCGCGCGTCGTTTTCGCGAAGCAGAAACACGGTTAAATTTTTACGGTGCGGCTGCGTGCGGCACCGGATAAGGAAGAGATTGAGATGAGTATGGTGAATACAGCCCCAGGTAAAATTGCCGTTCGCGATTTGAACTTCTATTACGGCAAATTCCATGCCCTGAAGAACATCAACCTGGATATCGCTAAAAATCAGGTCACAGCCTTTATCGGCCCGTCGGGTTGCGGCAAATCGACGCTGCTGCGTACGTTCAACAAAATGTTTGAGCTGTATCCGGAGCAGCGTGCAGAAGGCGAAATTCTGCTGGATGGCGATAACATTCTGACTAATACCCAGGATATCGCCCTGTTGCGTGCGAAAGTTGGGATGGTGTTCCAGAAACCAACGCCGTTCCCGATGTCGATTTATGACAACATCGCCTTCGGCGTGCGCCTGTTTGAAAAGCTGTCACGTGCGGATATGGATGAGCGCGTGCAGTGGGCGTTGACCAAAGCCGCGTTGTGGAATGAAACCAAAGATAAGCTGCATCAGAGCGGGTATTCTCTCTCCGGTGGTCAGCAACAGCGTCTGTGTATCGCGCGTGGTATCGCGATTCGCCCGGAAGTGCTGCTGCTTGATGAACCATGTTCAGCGCTGGACCCGATTTCAACTGGACGCATTGAAGAGCTGATTACCGAACTGAAGCAGGACTACACTGTGGTTATCGTGACCCACAACATGCAGCAGGCAGCGCGTTGTTCCGACCACACGGCGTTTATGTACCTGGGCGAACTGATTGAATTCAGCAATACCGACGATCTGTTCACCAAGCCTGCTAAGAAGCAAACTGAAGATTACATTACTGGCCGCTACGGTTGATTTGGAGCGCACATGGATAACCTCAATCTTAACAAACACATTTCCGGCCAGTTCAACGCAGAGCTGGAACATATCCGCACCCAGGTGATGACCATGGGCGGGCTGGTGGAGCAGCAACTTTCCGACGCTATCACCGCAATGCACAATCAGGATCAGGAACTGGCGAAGCGCGTTATCGACGGCGACAAGCAGGTCAACATGATGGAAGTGGCGATTGATGAAGCCTGCGTGCGCATCATCGCTAAACGTCAGCCGACGGCGAGTGACCTGCGTTTAGTGATGGCGATCATCAAAACCATCGCTGAGCTGGAACGTATCGGTGACGTCGCGGATAAAATTTGCCGCACTGCGCTGGAAAAATTCTCGCAGCAGCATCAGCCGCTGTTGGTCAGCCTGGAATCCCTGGGCCGTCATACCGTGCAGATGCTGCATGATGTGCTCGACGCGTTCGCGCGTATGGATCTGGATGAAGCGGTGCGTATTTACCGTGAAGACAAGAAAGTGGACCAGGAATACGAAGGCATTGTGCGTCAGTTAATGACTTACATGATGGAAGATACCCGAACTATTCCGAGCGTCCTGACCGCGCTGTTCTGCGCCCGTTCTATCGAGCGTATCGGCGACCGCTGCCAGAACATTTGCGAATACATCTTCTACTTCGTGAAAGGGCAGGATTTCCGTCACGTGGGCGGCGATGAGCTGGACAAGCTGCTGGCGGGTCGTGATCCGAAAGAGTGATAGTGTGGCGGGCGCGTAATGCTGACCCGCCAGACTTATTTTGCATGCCGGATAAGCCTAAGTAGTATCCGGCATGTTTTCATTAACGTGTTACTTCCCAACCGCGCGCTTTCCACAAACCTGGTAACTGATCCAACGAGGTAAACGTCGTCACCTTCGGGTGGTCTATCGGCTGATTGTGCGGATCGGCGCAGAAATAATACACTTCCATGCCCGCCGCCACGCCTGACATCGCCCCAGCAGTAGAATCGTCCACCAGCACACAGTTCACCGGGTCAACGTTCATCGCCTTCGCTGCGTGATACATCAGCGCCGGATCGGGTTTCCACGCCTGAATGTCATAGCCGCTGAACAGTTTGTCCGGGAAATGATGCAACAGACCGGTGTTGCCTAAAGAGTGCTGCATTTTGCTGACCGGCCCGTTCGACACAATACACATCGGGATGGTCATGGCATCCAGCAAATCATTCGCGCCA
The DNA here is from genome assembly GCF_036271055.1 of Scandinavium sp. GTDB lineage: Bacteria > Pseudomonadota > Gammaproteobacteria > Enterobacterales > Enterobacteriaceae > Scandinavium. The sequence goes on from NZ_DATBBJ010000063.1 coordinate 17,492, forward strand.
GCAATGACTTCCAGCTCGCTGTCGAACAGCCGTGCGACCTCGGCGCGATAGACGGGTTCTAAGGTCTCTTTCACCAGATTCACGCCGTGCTCAGCGTTGATGGTGTCGATAATCTCGTACAGCTTCACCCCTTTAAAGCGCTTAAAAATCTCTTCAAGTTCAAGGGTAATGCCAAATTCCCGGAACATATGAACGTAGGCCCGGGAGCAAATCACTTCACTGTCGACCAGCGTGCCATCACAGTCGAAAAATACCGCTTCAATTCTGGACATGCCGTTTCCTGTTGTCACAAGTTTAACGTTTACGTAAACCAATTTGCCCGACGCAATCGTTGCCGTATAAGCAAAATCAATGAAAAAAAGTGTGTCCTGACTCTCCCTATTGTCGCATTTTGGTATAGGATAGCGACGAATTTTCCCCTCCATAGTTTGGAACCAGAAGATGAGCGAACAACAAACCACCCCGACATCAGGTCAGGGTCTGCTTCAGCGCGTGTTTAAACTGCGCGAGCATGGAACGACGGCACGCACGGAAGTGATTGCCGGTTTTACAACGTTCCTGACGATGGTGTACATCGTTTTTGTGAACCCGCAGATTCTGGGTGCCGCAGGCATGGATACCAGTGCGGTCTTCGTAACCACCTGTCTTATTGCCGCGTTCGGCAGCATCCTGATGGGTCTGTTCGCTAACCTGCCTGTCGCGCTTGCGCCAGCAATGGGTCTGAATGCTTTCTTTGCCTTCGTTGTGGTCGGAGCCATGGGCTTGTCCTGGCAAATCGGTATGGGCGCGATTTTCTGGGGCGCTGTCGGTCTGCTGCTGCTGACCATTTTCCGCGTCCGCTACTGGATGATTGCCAATATCCCAATGAGCCTGCGCGTGGGTATCACCAGCGGCATCGGCTTGTTCATCGGCATGATGGGCCTGAAGAATGCGGGCGTGATCGTCGCCAACAAAGAAACGCTGGTGACCATCGGGAACCTGACCTCTCATAGCGTGCTGTTGGGTGTGCTGGGCTTCTTTATTATCGCCATTCTCGCCTCGCGTAATATCCACGCGGCGGTGCTGGTATCTATCGTGGTGACCACCCTGCTGGGCTGGATGCTGGGCGATGTACACTATGGCGGGATTGTTTCCACGCCGCCGGATGTGACCTCCGTTATCGGTCATGTCGATCTGGCTGGCTCATTTAATATCGGCCTCGCGGGTGTGATTTTCTCCTTCATGCTGGTCAACCTTTTCGACTCCTCCGGCACCTTAATCGGCGTGACCGATAAAGCGGGCCTGACCGATGATAAAGGCAAATTCCCGCGCATGAAGCAGGCACTGTATGTCGACAGTATCTCTTCTGTTGCTGGCGCGTTCATCGGGACATCTTCTGTTACCGCCTATATCGAGTCCTCTTCCGGCGTGTCCGTGGGTGGCCGTACCGGTCTGACCGCTGTAGTCGTTGGTCTGCTGTTCCTGCTGGTGATTTTCCTTTCACCGTTGGCTGGCATGGTGCCGCCGTACGCTGCTGCGGGTGCGCTGATTTATGTCGGTGTGCTGATGACGTCAAGCCTTGCGCGCGTGAAGTGGGATGACCTGACAGAAGCCGTTCCGGCATTTATTACTGCGGTGATGATGCCCTTCAGTTTCTCGATTACCGAAGGTATCGCGCTGGGCTTCATCTCTTACTGCGTGATGAAAATCGGTACAGGTCGCTTCCGCGATCTCAGCCCCTGCGTGATTGTCGTGGCGCTGCTGTTTGTATTGAAGATTGTGTTTATCGACGCGCACTAAAATGCGGTGTTGAACTGAGCACGAGAAAACCCGGTAAGCGCATGCTACCGGGTTTTTTTATTACGCTTTTACACGCTGAATATAATCACCGAAGGCGGTCAACTGGCCGGTGAGGTGATCGAGCGTGCTTTGATCCACAACCTGACCCGACTGTGGGTCTACCTTGTTCTGAATCACACCGCCCATGAATTCCGGCTTGTTCATCACCATCGCGTCGAGGAACACCAGAATCTGACGCAGGTGATACTGGCAGCGTGCGCCACCAATGGCGCCCATCGAACTGGTTTGAATCAGCACCGGTTTACCCGCCAACGGCTGCTCCGGCAGACGTGACAGCCAGTCGATGGCGTTTTTCAGGCCACCTGGCACCGAGTAGTTGTACTCTGGTGTCACAATCACCACGCCATCGGCTTCGCGAATCTGGGCCGCCAGCGCTTCGACGCTCTGCGGGAAACCTTCTTCCTGCTGGATATCCGCATCGTACAGTGGGATGTCACCAATCGACGGCAGGGCAGAAATCGCCATCCCCGCCGGGGCGATATTGGGCAGGGTATTCGCAACCATACCGTTAAATGAACCTTTGCGCAGGCTTCCCAATAACGTAACAACTTTCAACGCTTCAGACATGATTACTCCTTTATTTTTCATCATGATGGGTCAACTCAGTATAAGGGCTTTTTCCGCAGGCAGGCTGGTAAAACGCATCAGGCGTGCTTCGGGTTCGCTGGCGCGGAACGGAATATCGGGTAAGCCCCGCCAGCCGGATTTGCTGTCAAACTCCCACACTTTCAGGCGCTCAATCGCAGGCGTTGCCGCGATGGACCACACCAGCACGTCCTCTGCATCGCAAATGGCTTCTATCTGCATCATTTTTGCGGCGCGCAGGCGGCCTGATCCTGGCAACAACTGGAGAAGCTGGGGTGAATCGCTCTGGATTTCACCCGTGAGTTTCAGAACGCTTTGTCGCAGAGTCAAAAGCTGACAACGGGCTTCGTGCGGGTCGTTCTGATTTTTGATCCACAAATTTTCATTGTTGCTAAAAGGATAGATTTCCGAGGCACTCGGGTTGTGATAACGGCGAGTCAGGCGCTGGAGTTCCATATCCAGACCGCATTCACCTTCAGTGGTTAGCACCACGCCGACAATGTTTCCGGCATAGGCAATAGAAAAGCGCGGTTGGCTGCTGTCACGAAAAGCCGGTTTGCCGTCCTGTTGATGGGTAATTTCCGGAAGCTCACTGATGCCGTAAAGCATAAACAGCAGCTCGGCAAGCAACCCCCGTGAGGCCAGGAAACGCGCCCGGCGATGCTGGGGCATCTGGCGTGCCTCGTTATGACAGGTTGACGAGAGTCGTATCGAGTGAAGATGCCCGTCGTTAAGGATCCCTCTGGCAAAATGTGTCGCCATTATGTCGCTCCGTGATTAATGGTCTATGAAACTGAGGACAAAATACATCATCAGAACGCATTATAGATTGTTCCAGGTAAATAAATGTCTACTCTGCGAGCCCTTTATCCTTTTTTTCGTTGTCAAAATGGATACCAGCGAACACTCGCCTATCATCTGAATATCGTAGATATACGACGTTATTCTATGCATTGATATTTAAAATATCCGCATGCAGAATTTTTAGCGGATTCTTCTTTAAATAATACTAATACAGCATGGTCTGTTGAGTGATGTGATTTGCGTGTCTTATGGTTTCATCCCAAATTTTCTCTTTGGCCATTAATAGAATGATTCAAAAATTTGATTTAGGTCTCTATTTTTCACGTTATGCACAGGAACTGTGCGGTAATTAATAGCCGCCGATCATATTTTGAAACTCATTCTCTTGACTCTATACTATCCGCAAAGTTTACGTCACGTTTACATCTCAGTGATTACCTCTCTTCGGTGAATTTTCGCCGTGTAGTTATTGCTCTGTTTTTATCATTTGATAATTCCTGCCGCATGGACAACACATTAACAAAACAACAGCCAAAGGGCTGTTCTGGATAATATATGATTTTAATGACCTGGTTTTCTAACATAAAAGTGAGCAAAAAATTATTCATCAGTTTTGCTATTATTATTTCCTTGATAATTATCGTGTTGGTTTCGGGTGTTTACGGCTATAAGCAAATTAAAGATAAAGCATACAAAAGTGCTTTAAGCGTCGAACTGTTTCAACAGTTGTCCGATGCCAGGGCTGCCCGTATCAGTTATCAATTTACTATGGACCCTGCGTTTATGATTAAAACGCAGGATACCGCACGGAAAATGCAGGATATTCTGGCTACGTTGAAAACGCTGAGCTGGTCTGGACAAGGTCATCAGACATTGAGTGATACAGAACAGTCCGTGGCTAATTATATCTCCAGCACCGAGCCGTTCATGCAAGCCCTGAAAAGGAAAAATGAAATTGGCAAGGTTATTGAATCAAGCGATCTTTATGATAAATCGGGGATTGCCGATCAGATAAGCCGCAGCACCACAGTCACAACTCAAAATGCTCTGGATGCTTCTCAGGTCGCATTTGTGTTAAGTGATATTGATTCGAAGGTGAGTTATTTTAAAGAAAACCCGACCAGGGAAGAAGAGCAGATACTGATTCAGCGTCTGGCGTCAGGAAAGGTTGATGCTGAACAGGTGAAGTCATTTTTACCCGCCGATCAGCAGACATGGATAGATCAGGTCATTAAAAAGATTGAGGTTATTAATGACGGGCTCGATGATTATCGGGCAGCCTGGGATAATCAGAATATTCAGTCGGCCAATTTAGCGAAAGAAGGGGATGTGTTATCGAAAAACATCAATGCCCTGTTTGATCTTGAGCAGTCGCTGCTGACGGTGGTGGTGGATAGTTCTGAACAACAAATGGTGATTATTTCGTTGATTGGGATCTTACTGGGTATTTCCCTCGCACTGGCAATAACCCGAATGATCACACGTCCGCTTAATGAAACATTGGCCGTGGCGGAGAAAATTGCACAGGGTGATCTTACCTGTGAACTGCAATCTTCTCGCCGGGATGAACCCGGTTTATTGATGCAAGCGGTGTCGGTCATGAATGAGAATCTGAAAGATATTATCAGTCAGGTACGTTCAGGCGTCGACAGCGTAGCGAGAGCGTCGTCGGAAATCGCAGCAGGGAACATGGATTTATCATCAAGGACGGAGCAACAGTCGGCGGCGGTGGTTGAAACGGCAGCGAGTATGGAGCAAATGACCTCTACCGTCGCGCTTAACGCTGAGAACGCTCGCCACGCGCGCCAGCTTTCTGAGTCCGCATCGAATAAAGCCAGCGAAGGCAGCGAAATTTCGAAGCAGGTTATCGACACCATGAAGAGCGTGCGCACCAGTTCGCACCGAATCTCTGAGATCACGACGGTGATTAACAGCATCGCGTTCCAGACAAATATTCTGGCGCTCAATGCTGCGGTTGAAGCGGCCCGCGCAGGCGATCAGGGTAAAGGTTTTGCCGTGGTGGCCGGGGAAGTGCGTAATCTTGCTCAGCGCAGCGCGCAGTCGGCTAAAGAGATTGAAAGCTTGATTCGCGAATCCGTTTCTTACGTCGACAAAGGCTTCGGGCTGGTCGAAGGCGCGGGCGTGGCGATGGCTGAAATTGAAGACTCCGTGACGCAGATGCGCGATATCATGGGCGAAATCGCGGCGGCGACTGATGAACAAAGCCGTGGGATCACGCAAATTGCCCAGGCGATGACGGAAATGGATACCACCACGCAGCAAAATGCGGCGTTGGTAGAAGAATCGTCATCCGCCGCCAATTCACTGGAAGAGCAGGCGGTTCAACTGGAGAAAACGGTCGCCATTTTCCGTATTCCAGGCAACTTCAAGGCCACGGCGGCGCGTCAGTCTAACGTCGGTAAAGTTGTGGTGGGCGCAGCGGTAAGGAAAAGCGGGACGGATAACGATCACGACTGGACCAGTTTCTAGCTTTCTAAAAAACAAAACCCGCATTAACAAGCTGTTAATGCGGGTTAGTTAGTGCTCACCAGGTTGGCTTATTTACCGATACAGAAGCTTGAGAAGATGCGTCCCAACAGATCGTCAGAGGTAAATTCACCGGTAATTTCGCTTAACGCCTGCTGTGACAGGCGCAGTTCCTCGGCCAGCAGTTCACCGGCCCACGCCCCCAACAGTTGGGCTTTACCCTGCTGCAGATGCTCTGCGGCGGTTTCCAGCGCCTGCAAATGACGACGACGGGCGAGGAATCCACCTTCCATATTGGTATCGAAGCCCATGCTCTGCTTGAGATGATCGCGAAGAATATCGACACCTTCACCCTGACGCGCAGAAAGACGAATGAGTGAGTGACCATTCACATCGCTCAGACCCACGTCTTCGCCGGTCATATCCGCTTTGTTGCGCACGACTGTGATAGGTAATTTCGCCGGTAAACGGGCGATAAAGTCGGGCCAGATTTCTGCCGGATCGATGGCGCTGGTGGTGGTGCTATCGACCATGAACAGTACGCGGTCGGCTTGCTCGATTTCCTGCCAGGCGCGTTCGATACCGATACGTTCAACTTCATCGCTGGCATCGCGCAATCCCGCAGTATCAATGATATGTAGCGGCATCCCGTCGATATGAATGTGCTCGCGCAGCACGTCACGAGTGGTTCCGGCGATGTCGGTGACGATCGCTGCTTCACGACCCGCCAGCGCGTTCAACAGGCTCGATTTACCGGCATTTGGGCGTCCTGCAATGACCACCTTCATGCCTTCACGCAGCAGGCTGCCCTGACGCGCTTCGGCACGTACCGCGTCGAGGTCATCAATAACGGTGTTCAGCTGAGCTTCGATTCTACCGTCGGAAAGGAAATCAATTTCTTCATCCGGGAAGTCGATCGCCGCTTCGACATAAATACGCAGGTGCGTCAGCGCTTCCACCAGATGATTAACGCGCGCAGAAAACGCACCCTGTAGTGAGTTCATCGCCGAACGTGCGGCTTGCTCGGAACTGGCATCAATCAAGTCGGCAATCGCTTCGGCCTGAGCCAAATCGAGCTTATCGTTGAGGAAGGCGCGTTCAGAAAACTCCCCCGGATTGGCAATACGAATGCCCGGCAGTGTCAGAATGCGTTTAAGAAGTAAGTCGAGAATAACCGGCCCGCCGTGCCCCTGAAGTTCCAACACGTCTTCGCCAGTAAAGGAGTTCGGCCCGGGGAACCATAAGGCAATGCCCTGATCCAGCGTATTGCCTTCGACATCACGAAACGGCAAATAATCGGCGTAGCGCGGCTTGGGCAGCTTGCCGAGCAATGCCTGCGCAACGTCGCGCGCTTTCAGGCCGGAAATACGCAGGATACCCACGCCGCCGCGTCCTGGCGGTGTGGCCTGGGCAACAATCGTGTCGTTATGGCTCATGGTTACTCTCTTTTTCAAAATATAAAAAAGGCGGTCAGATGACCGCCCTTTCTTTACCGTTCCGTTTGCCGGGTGGTGCTTTGCTTTACCCGGCGTCTACCGAATCAGGACTTTTTCTTTTCGCGGCTATGCAGGCCACGTTTTTCCAGACCACGGTAAATCAGCTGCTGCTGGATAATCGTCACCAGGTTGCTGACGATATAGTACAGCACCAGACCTGACGGGAACCACAGGAAGAACACGGTGAAGATGACCGGCATGAAGGTCATGATCTTCTGCTGCATCGGGTCGGTCACGGTGGTCGGCGACATCTTCTGGATGAAGAACATCGTCACGCCCATCAGGATCGGCAGGATGTAGTACGGGTCTTGTGCGGACAAGTCGTGGATCCACAGAGCGAACGGCGCATGACGCAGTTCAACGGAGCCCATCAGCATGTAGTACAGCGCAAGGAAGATTGGCATCTGGATAACCAGAGGGAAGCAGCCGCCGAGCGGGTTCACTTTCTCTGCTTTATACAGGGCCATCATTTCCTGGCTCTGACGCTGTTTATCATCGCCCAGACGCTCACGCATCGCCGCAATTTTCGGCTGCAGCATACGCATCTTCGCCATGGAGGTGTACTGCGCTTTGGTCAGCGGGTACATGATGCCACGAACGATGAAGGTAATAACGATGATTGAGAAGCCCCAGTTTCCGAGGAAGCTGTGGATAAACTTCAGCAGTTTAAACAGCGGCTGAGAGATGAACCACAACCAGCCGTAGTCAACGGTTAAATCCAGGTGTGGCGCAACGGCTGCCATTTTGTCCTGAATTTCCGGGCCAACCCACAGGGTGCTTGCAAGGTTTGCGGCCTGACCTGGCTGAACCAGAACGGGCTGAGACTTATAACCAATAGCCGCAACGCCGTTACCGAGGTTGGTGGTGTAGAAGTTGTTCGAACCGTCGTTGTTCGGCACCCATGCGGTAGCAAAGTACTGCTGCAGCATCGCAACCCAACCGCCTTTAGAACTGATGTTCAGGTTCTCGTTATCGGCGATTTTGTCGAACTTATACTTTTCATACTTCTCGTCTGGCGTGGAGTAAGCCGCACCACGGAAGGTATGCATTGTAGAGAGACCGCCGCCTTTGGTGTCGAGTGCCGCTGGCAGATCGATAGATTGTTTCAGCTGACCGAAGGTGGAGACTTCCAGTGGTTTATCACCGGCATTCTTCACGTTATAGCCCACGTTCACCGCATATCCACCGCGTTTCAGGGTGAAGGTTTTGGTGAAGGTGTTGCCAGCTTTATCGGTGTAAGTCAGCGGAATAGTCAGTTCATTCTGTCCATCAGCCAGAACAAACGCATCTTTATCAATGTCGTACAGCGGACGTGAGCCATTAGCCGGGTTATCCGGGCCATCACGACCGGTCAAACCGCTCTGAGCCTGGTAGATAAACTGCGGTGAGGTGTCCAGTAACTTAAACGGCTCGTCAGAGTTCTGCGTTTTCGGATACGTTAACAGCAGTGCTTGCTCAACATCACCACCACGGGTGTTGATGACGAGTTCCAGCACGTCGGTTTTCACCGTAATCAGTTTTCCCTGGCCACTGGCCGGAACGCCCTGGTCGGCGGCGCTGCCCGCAGCGGTGGTCGTAGTCTGCGTAATCTGTTGCTTAGGCTGAGGATTATTATCCTGCTCCCATGCCTGCCAGATCATGAAAGACACGAACAACAAAGCGATGATAAAGAGATTGCGTTGCGAATCCATCGTTAGTGTTCTCTGGTATTTGTTGGTCCTGGTGGGACAGGATCGTCACCACCCGGGTGTAAAGGATGGCATTTTAATACGCGTTTCACCGTCAACCAACTGCCTTTTATCACTCCAAACCTGCGCAATGCCTCAATTCCGTATTGTGAACAGGTGGGGGTGAAACGGCAGTGCGGCCCGAGTAACGGACTAATCAGGCGCTGATAGACCCGGATAAGGGCTATCAGGACCCGTGAGCCAGGCGACAGTGACGACGCCATAATTTTTCCAACGCTTCCGTGAGTGCCCGGTTGTCGAGGTCAGCAACCCCTTTCTTTGCCACCACCACGAAATCCATTGCTGGAAGTTCATGTTGACGTAAACGGAAGCTCTCACGCGTCAGACGTTTAATCCGATTGCGTTCATGGGCGCGTTTTACGTTTTTCTTGGCGACAGTAAGACCGATGCGGGGATGCCCCAGCGAATTTAGGCGGCCGAGGATGGTGATTTGCGGCGTGCCAGCCCGTTGCGGCTGCTGGAAGACGAATGTGAAATGATTGGGAGTTAACAAACGTAACTCCCTGGGAAATGCTAGCTTAACCACTCAGGGGTTAGCTTTATTACTTGGAAACGGTCAGACGAGAACGGCCTTTAGCACGACGACGTGCCAGAACCTGACGACCATTTTTATTAGCCATACGAGCACGGAAGCCGTGAGAACGGTTGCGCTTCAGTACAGACGGTTGAAAAGTGCGTTTCATGGCGATTTCTACCTAAACTTGAATAAATTCACTGACTTTTGCGTATACCCGAACGAGTTTCGAACGACTTCCGCTTCAGTGTGGGTGATTAAAGAGGCCGGATTGTAATAATTGTACACTCCGGAGTCAATTCTCTTTACCTTCTTTCCCGCGTATTTCCGCACGATTTCGCATGGAAAATGACCGGTTCCGGTACCTGCCAACGAGTAACACGCACCGGGTGGGGGATTATAAAGCCTGTCGATTAAAGCGCAAGGATCCCCCGGGATCTTTATTAGATCGATTACGCAAAAAATTGTCGCGACGCATTAATTTTTCCAATATGCGGGTGAAATCGGATCTCACTCCAGCCAGGATCGATTACACTTAGCCGGTCTCGATCTTCCTGTGGATAAATCGGGAAGAATCTGTGAGAAACACAAGATCTCTGACTCAGTTTAGGCTATGATCCGCGGTTCCGATCGGGGATCCTGAGACCTGAAAGGAGTAACAACCGCTGATAGCGGTTCGCACGTCACCCTCACCGAGCTGTGGGCTGTCCGACGTGTGCCAACAATCATTAATTCAGTTTCACCTTTTTTTCGTTCGAGTGGAGTCCGCCGTGTCACTTTCGCTTTGGCAGCAGTGTCTTGCCCGATTGCAGGATGAGTTACCAGCCACAGAATTCAGCATGTGGATCCGCCCGTTGCAGGCGGAACTGAGCGATAATACGCTGGCTTTGTATGCACCAAACCGTTTTGTACTCGATTGGGTCAGGGATAAGTACCTTAATAACATCAATGGATTGCTGAATGATTTCTGCGGTGCCGATGCCCCGCAACTGCGATTTGAAGTCGGTGCCAGGCCTGCTGCGACGCAAGTTGTCAGAGAAACCGCCCAGGTCGCCGTTCAGGCACATGCTCAGCAGGTTCACGCCCCGCGCGTTGCCCCTGTAGCGCGTCAGGGCTGGGATAATGTACCCGCTCCGGCAGAGCCATCCTACCGTTCCAACGTCAATGTAAAACACACGTTTGATAACTTCGTCGAAGGTAAATCGAACCAGCTGGCCCGCGCTGCGGCTCGTCAGGTGGCCGATAACCCAGGCGGCGCCTACAACCCGTTGTTCCTTTATGGCGGCACGGGTCTGGGTAAAACGCACCTTTTACATGCGGTCGGCAACGGCATCATCGCCCGTAAACCGAATGCCAAAGTGGTTTACATGCACTCCGAACGCTTTGTGCAGGACATGGTAAAAGCCCTGCAAAACAATGCTATCGAAGAGTTCAAACGTTACTACCGTTCCGTTGATGCCTTGCTTATCGATGACATTCAGTTCTTTGCGAATAAAGAACGATCCCAGGAAGAGTTCTTCCACACCTTCAATGCCCTGCTGGAAGGCAATCAGCAGATTATTCTGACGTCGGATCGCTACCCAAAAGAGATCAACGGCGTGGAAGATCGTCTGAAATCTCGTTTTGGCTGGGGATTAACCGTCGCGATCGAGCCGCCTGAGCTTGAAACGCGCGTCGCGATCCTGATGAAAAAGGCCGATGAGAACGATATCCGTCTACCGGGTGAAGTGGCGTTTTTTATTGCTAAGCGTCTGCGTTCGAACGTGCGTGAGTTAGAAGGCGCACTGAACCGCGTGATCGCCAACGCCAACTTTACCGGTCGTGCCATCACCATTGATTTCGTGCGTGAAGCGCTGCGCGATCTGTTGGCGCTGCAGGAAAAACTGGTCACCATCGATAATATTCAGAAGACGGTGGCGGAGTACTATAAGATCAAAGTGGCGGATCTGCTGTCCAAGCGTCGTTCCCGCTCTGTGGCGCGTCCGCGCCAAATGGCGATGGCGCTGGCCAAGGAACTTACCAACCACAGTCTGCCGGAAATTGGCGATGCGTTTGGTGGCCGCGACCACACGACCGTGCTGCATGCGTGCCGCAAGATCGAACAGTTGCGTGAAGAAAGCCATGACATCAAAGAAGATTTCTCAAACTTAATCAGAACATTATCTTCGTGACGCTATGAAATTTACCGTTGAACGTGAACATTTATTAAAACCGCTGCAGCAGGTGAGTGGCCCATTAGGTGGTCGCCCAACGTTGCCGATTTTAGGCAACCTGTTATTGCAGGTTTCAGAAGGTTCCTTGTCGCTGACCGGGACTGACCTTGAAATGGAAATGGTCGCCCGTGTCGCGCTGTCTCAGCCACACGATCAGGGTGCAACCACCGTGCCGGCGCGCAAATTCTTCGATATTTGCCGTGGTTTGCCGGAAGGTGCAGAAATTGCCGTGCAGCTCGAGGGTGACCGTATGCTGGTCCGTTCGGGTCGCAGCCGTTTCTCGCTCTCCACGCTACCGGCTATCGATTTCCCGAATCTTGACGACTGGCAAAGCGAAGTCGAATTCACCGTTGCCCAGGCGACGATGAAACGCCTGATTGAAGCCACGCAGTTCTCGATGGCGCATCAGGACGTTCGCTACTACTTAAACGGCATGCTGTTCGAAACCGAAGGTGAAGAACTGCGTACTGTTGCCACCGACGGCCACCGTCTGGCGGTCTGTTCGATGCCGATTGGCGAAACATTGCCGAACCATTCGGTGATCGTGCCGCGTAAAGGCGTTATCGAGCTGATGCGTATGCTGGACGGCGGCGAAAACCCAATGCGTGTGCAGATTGGCAGCAACAACATCCGCGCTCACGTGGGGGATTTCATCTTCACCTCGAAACTGGTGGATGGTCGCTTCCCGGATTACCGTCGCGTATTGCCGAAAAATCCGGACAAACATCTGGATGCGGGCTGCGATATCCTGAAACAGGCATTTGCCCGCGCGGCGATTCTCTCTAACGAGAAATTCCGTGGCGTGCGTCTGTATGTCAGCGAGAATCAGCTGAAAATTACCGCCAATAACCCGGAGCAGGAAGAAGCAGAAGAAATTCTGGATGTCACCTACGCCGGAACCGAAATGGAAATCGGCTTCAACGTTAGCTACGTGCTGGATGTACTTAACGCACTCAAGTGCGAAAACGTCCGCATTCTGCTGACCGATTCTGTTTCAAGCGTTCAGATTGAAGATGCAGCCAGTCAAAGTGCGGCCTACGTCGTTATGCCAATGCGGTTGTAGTGAAAAATATCGGGCTATCTTACTTGCCATTTTCAACCTGGGCTGTGCTCGCCCCTGTCACGTACTTCGTGTACGCTCCAGGGTCTGCGCGCAGTCCGCGTTGAAACTGGCTGCGCCGATGACGCCCTGGCCTAAAGAAACCCTGATATGTCACTGACGCGTTTGCTGATCAAAGACTTCCGCAATATCGAGAATGCGGATCTGGCTCTATCCCCTGGCTTCAATTTTCTGGTAGGCGCAAACGGCAGCGGCAAAACCAGCGTGCTGGAAGCTATCTATACGCTCGGCCATGGTCGGGCGTTTCGCAGTTTGCAGATTGGTCGCGTGATTCGCCATGAGCAAGAGTCTTTCGTGTTACACGGGCGATTGCAGGGCGAGGAACGCGAAACATCCATTGGCCTCTCCAAAGACAAGCAGGGCGACAGTAAAGTCCGTATCGACGGCACTGACGGTCACAAAGTGGCTGAACTGGCGCTGCTGATGCCGATGCAGCTCATTACCCCCGAAGGGTTTACTTTACTCAACGGCGGCCCCAAATACAGAAGAGCCTTCATCGATTGGGGATGCTTTCACAATGAAGCCGGCTTCTTTACCGCCTGGAGCAATCTCAAGCGTTTGCTGAAACAGCGTAACGCCGCATTGCGTCAGGTCACCCGCTACGCGCAGCTGCGTCCGTGGGATCTCGAACTGATTCCGCTGGCGGAACAAATCAGCCGCTGGCGCGCGGAATACAGCGCGGGTATCGCCAAAGACATGGCCGACACCTGCAAACAGTTTCTGCCTGAATTTAGTCTCAGCTTTTCTTTCCAGCGCGGCTGGGAAAAAGAGACTGATTATTCTGAGGTGCTTGAACGGAGTTTCGAGCGCGATCGAATGCTGACTTACACCGCTCACGGACCGCATAAAGCGGATTTCCGTATTCGCGCCGATGGCGCTCCGGTGGAAGACACACTATCGCGCGGGCAGCTCAAACTGCTGATGTGCGCCTTACGTTTGGCGCAAGGTGAGTTTCTGACCCGTGAAAGCGGGCGACGCTGCCTGTACCTCATAGATGATTTTGCCTCTGAACTGGATGATGAACGTCGCGGTCTATTAGCAAGCAGACTCAAAGCGACCGAGTCACAGGTTTTTGTCAGTGCGATCAGCGCTGAACACGTAATGGACATGTCGGACAAAAATTCGAAGATGTTCAGCGTGGAAAAAGGTAAAATAACGGATTAACCCAAGTTTAAATGAGCGAGAAACGTTGATGTCGAATTCTTATGACTCCTCCAGTATCAAAGTCCTGAAAGGACTGGATGCGGTGCGTAAGCGCCCGGGTATGTATATCGGTGACACGGATGACGGCACCGGTCTGCACCACATGGTATTCGAGGTCGTGGATAACGCAATCGACGAAGCGCTCGCGGGTCACTGTAAAGACATCGTGGTCACCATCCATGCCGATAACTCCGTTTCCGTAACGGATGATGGTCGTGGTATTCCGACCGGTATTCACCCGGAAGAGGGTGTGTCAGCGGCGGAAGTGATCATGACCGTCCTGCACGCAGGCGGTAAATTCGATGATAACTCTTATAAAGTGTCTGGCGGTCTGCACGGTGTAGGTGTTTCGGTGGTAAACGCCCTGTCGCAGAAACTGGAACTGGTGATTCGCCGCGAAGGCAAAGTTCATCAACAGATTTATGTGCACGGTGTGCCGCAGGCGCCACTGGCCGTTACCGGCGATACCGAAGCTACCGGGACGCAAGTGCGTTTCTGGCCGAGCTATGAAACCTTTACTAACGTCATCGAATTCGAATACGAAATCCTGGCGAAACGTCTGCGTGAGCTGTCATTCCTGAACTCCGGCGTCTCTATTCGCCTGCGTGACAAGCGCGACGGCAAAGAAGATCATTTCCACTACGAAGGCGGTATCAAAGCGTTCGTTGAGTATCTGAACAAAAACAAAACGCCAATTCACCAGAATATCTTCTATTTCTCCACCGAAAAAGACGGTATCGGCGTGGAAGTGGCATTGCAGTGGAACGACGGTTTCCAGGAAAACATCTACTGTTTCACCAACAACATTCCACAGCGCGATGGCGGGACTCACTTAGCGGGCTTCCGCTCGGCGATGACCCGTACGCTGAACGCGTATATGGAAAAAGAAGGCTACAGCAAAAAAGCCAAAGTCAGCGCTACGGGTGATGATGCCCGTGAAGGCCTGATTGCCGTTGTTTCCGTGAAAGTGCCTGATCCGAAGTTCTCCTCGCAGACCAAAGACAAACTGGTCTCTTCCGAAGTGAAAACAGCGGTTGAGCAGCAGATGAACGAACTGCTGGCGGAATACCTGCTGGAAAACCCATCCGATGCGAAAATCGTCGTGGGCAAAATTATTGATGCGGCGCGTGCCCGTGAAGCGGCGCGTAAAGCCCGTGAAATGACCCGTCGTAAAGGCGCACTGGATTTAGCAGGCCTGCCAGGCAAACTGGCCGACTGTCAGGAACGCGACCCGGCGCTCTCCGAACTGTACCTCGTGGAAGGGGACTCTGCGGGCGGCTCTGCAAAACAAGGTCGTAACCGTAAGAACCAGGCGATCCTGCCGTTGAAAGGTAAAATCCTCAACGTTGAGAAAGCCCGCTTCGACAAAATGCTCTCTTCTCAGGAAGTGGCAACGCTCATTACTGCGCTGGGCTGCGGCATTGGCCGTGACGAATACAACCCGGACAAGCTGCGTTATCACAGCATCATCATCATGACCGATGCCGACGTCGATGGCTCGCACATCCGTACGCTGCTGTTGACCTTCTTCTATCGTCAGATGACTGAAATCGTAGAGCGTGGGCATGTGTATATTGCCCAGCCGCCGCTGTACAAAGTGAAGAAAGGTAAGCAAGAACAGTACATTAAAGATGACGAAGCGATGGATCAGTATCAAATCGCTATCGCGCTTGACGGTGCCACTCTGCATACCAACGCCAGCGCGCCAGCCTTGTCAGGCGAAGCGCTGGAAAAACTGGTTGCTGAATTCAACGCGACTCAGAAAATGATTGTTCGTATGGAGCGTCGTTTCCCACGTTCACTGCTGAAAGAACTGATTTATCAGCCAACGCTGGTGGAAGCCGATCTCAGCGACGAGCAGAAAGTCACGCGTTGGGTGAATCAACTGGTTAGCACGCTCAACGAAAACGAGCAGCACGGCAGCATGTGGCAGTATGACGTTCGTGAGAATTCCGAACAGCATCTGTTCGAGCCGATTATCCGCGTACGTACTCACGGTGTGGATACCGATTACCCGCTGGATCAAGAGTTCGTAACCGGGGGTGAATACCGTCGCATCTACACGCTCGGCGAGAAACTGCGCGGTCTGATCGAAGAAGATGCATTTATCGAACGTGGCGAACGTCGTCAGCCAATTGCTAACTTCGAGCAGGCACTGGAGTGGCTGGTGAAAGAGTCGCGTCGTGGTCTGTCTATCCAGCGTTATAAAGGCCTGGGTGAGATGAACCCGGATCAGCTGTGGGAAACCACGATGGATCCAGAAAGCCGTCGTATGCTGCGCGTCACCGTAAAAGATGCCATCGCCGCCGATCAGCTGTTCACCACCCTGATGGGTGATGCCGTTGAGCCGCGTCGTGCATTTATCGAAGAGAACGCCCTGAAAGCAGCGAATATCGATATCTAAGCCGTTTGTTCTCCGGTGGCGCGATGCTTACCGGAACGATGGAACCAAAAAGCCCGGTACAGCGTCAGCTTCACCGGGCTTTTTTTGCCTGCAAAAGAGGACATCCCGCTTCATTCTCCATCCCCCTTTTTCCCCAACGCTTTTGCTGTTTTTTGAGCTAAATCGCGTTAGCATGAGTAAGAACTCACTTATCTCGGGGATCCTATGGCTATCAAACTCATTGCAATCGACATGGACGGAACGTTGCTGCTGCCCGACCATACCATTTCTCCGGCGGTCAAACAGGCCATCGCTGCGGCGCGTGAACGCGGTGTAAAGGTGGTGCTGTGTACCGGTCGCCCTTATGCAGGCGTACATAACTACCTGAAAGAACTGCATATGGAGCAGGAAGGGGATTACTGCATCACCTACAACGGGGCGCTGGTACAGAATGCCAGCGACGGCAGTACGGTGGCGCAAACGGCGCTGAGTTATGATGATTACCGCTATCTTGAACAGCTTTCCCGCGAGGTCGGCTCCCATTTCCATGCGCTCGACCGCAACACGCTGTACACCGCCAACCGTGATGTCAGCTACTACACCGTGCACGAATCTTTTGTGGCAACGATTCCGCTGGTGTTCTGCGAAGCGGAGAACATGGCCCGGGACATTCAGTTGCTGAAAGTGATGATGATTGATGAGCCAGCGATTCTCGATAAAGCCATCGCCCGTATTCCGGCAGAAGTGAAAGAGAAGTATACCGTGCTGAAAAGTGCGCCGTACTTCCTCGAAATCCTCGATAAACGCGTCAATAAAGGCACTGGCGTAAAAGCGTTGGCCGATACGCTGGGCATCAAACCAGAAGAGATAATGACGCTGGGTGATCAGGAAAATGACATCGCGATGATTGAATACGCCGGTATGGGTGTCGCGATGGAAAATGCCATTCCAGCGGTGAAAGAAGTGGCGAACTTTGTTACCAAATCCAACCTGGAAGACGGCGTGGCTTACGCCATTGAGAAGTTTGTCCTGAACTGATCCTGTCCTTTTCCGAACAGAAGCCCGTTGCCTTGTGCGCGGGCTTTTTTGTTGCCTTCAGATTTTTCTCGCACTTTATTTCAATCTGGATTGTCGTTTTTGTGATCTAAATTGTAGTACAACACAATAACGCTGTACTACATTACAGCTCATGGAATGACGAATGGCATCACGTTTGTACTGCAAAATTGAGAGTAATTTCGGCGCGCACGTTAAAATGGTCAGGACTATCTGAGTGAAGGAAACCTTAATGAACCTGACCAAGACCGATCGCATCATCGTGGCGCTAGGCCGCCAGATTGTGAGCGGGAAATACGTTCCCGGTGCGGCGTTGCCCGCAGAAGCCGATCTCTGCGAAGAGTTTGAAACTTCGCGCAACATTATCCGCGAAGTGTTCCGTTCGCTGATGGCGAAACGGCTGATTGAGATGAAACGCTATCGCGGCGCGTTTGTGGCCCAACGCAACCAATGGAATTACCTCGACACCGATATTTTGCAGTGGGTGCTGGAAAACGATTATGACCCGCGCCTGATTGTGGCGATGAGCGAAGTGCGAAACCTGGTGGAACCCGCCATTGCACGCTGGGCGGCAGAACGCGCGACCTCCAGCGATTTGGCGCAAATCGAGGCGGCACTGAACGACATGGTTGCCAACAATCAGGATCGCGATGCGTTTAACGAAGCGGATATCCGCTATCACGAAGCGGTGCTGGAGTCGGTACACAATCCCGTATTACAGCAGCTTAGTGTGGCGATAAGTTCGCTCCAGCGGGCTGTTTTTGAACGAACCTGGATGGGGGATGAGGCCAACATGCCGAAGACTCTTCAGGAGCATAAAGCGTTGTTCGATGCCATCCGGCATCAGGACAGCAATGCGGCAGAGCAGGCGGCGCTCACCATGATCGCCAGCTCCACACGAAGGCTAAAGGAAAGCACATGACATCACGCTACATCGCAATCGACTGGGGATCGACCAACCTGCGCGCCTGGCTTTATCAGGGCGACGAATGCCTGGGTAATCGGCAGTCAGAAGCAGGCGTCACTCGCCTCAATGGGCGTTCTCCCGAAGCGGTGTTAGCTGAGATAACCGATGGCTGGCGCGATGCCACCACGCCGATAGTCATGGCGGGTATGGTCGGCAGTAATGTCGGCTGGAAGATTGCTCCTTACTTACCCGTTCCTGTTCATTTCGCTGCAATTGGCCAGCAGTTAACGCCCGTTGCCGACAATGTGTGGATCATTCCGGGTTTATCCGTCTCGCGTGAAGATAACCATAACGTGATGCGCGGGGAGGAAACCCAGTTGCTGGGTGCTCGCCATTTAGCCCCTGCCCCTTTGTACGTCATGCCCGGCACCCACTGTAAATGGGTGCTGGCCGACAACCAGCAAGTTTTTGATTTTCGGACCGTGATGACCGGTGAATTGCACCATCTTTTGCTGACACATTCGCTGGTGGGCGCAGGCCTGCCAGAGCAGGATGCGTCACCGCAGGCGTTCGCCGCCGGTCTGGACAAAGGGCTTTCTGAGCCTGTGCTGCTGCCGCAGTTATTCGAAGTTCGCGCTTCCCATGTGTTGGGCAATTTGCCGCGCGAACAGGTGAGTGAGTTTTTATCCGGCCTGTTGATCGGCGCGGAAGTGAGCAGCATGTGCGAGCGCTTCCCCGGTGAGCAGGCGATAACGATTGTCGCAGGAAAATCCCTCGCCGACCGCTACCAGCAGGCGCTCAGCGCCGTGGGTCGCCGTTCGACGTTCGTTTCCGGCGACGCGGCATTCCAGGCAGGTATAAGGAGCATCGCCCATGCAGTGGCAAACTAAACTTCCGCTGATCGCCATTTTACGTGGCATCAAACCAGAAGAAGCGCGCGATCACGTCGCCGCCATTCTCAATGCCGGTTTCGACGCGGTTGAAATCCCTTTGAATTCCCCGCGGTGGGAAATCAGTATTGCGGCGATGGTCGCAGAGTTTGGCGATAAAGCGCTGATTGGCGCGGGTACGGTGCTGAAGCCGGAACAGGTCGATACGCTTGCGGCGATGGGCAGCAAACTCGTGGTCACGCCGAATACCAACGCTGACGTGATTCGTCGCGCGGTGGCGCACGGCATGACGGTGTGTGCCGGTTGTGCGACGGCGACTGAAGCCTTCGCCGCGCTGGAAGCCGGCGCGCAAACGCTGAAAATCTTCCCGTCATCGGCGTTTGGTCCTGATTACATCAAAGCGCTGAAAGCGGTGCTTCCGGCAGATGTTCCGGTGTTTGCCGTCGGCGGCGTTACGCCAGAAAACCTTAATGTGTGGCTGAATGCAGGCTGTGCAGGAGCCGGGCTTGGCAGCGATTTGTATCGCGCCGGGCAGACGGTCGAACGTTCTGCACAACAGGCTGCGGCCTTTGTGAAAGCCTGGCAGGAGGCCACCCAATGAAAATTACCAAACTGACGACCTACCGCTTACCCCCGCGCTGGATGTTCCTGAAAATCGAAACGGATGAAGGTGTTTTCGGTTGGGGCGAACCGGTTATCGAAGGTAAAGCCCGCACGGTTGAAGCGGCGGTTCATGAGCTGGGCGAATATCTTATTGGTCAGGATCCGGCGCGCATTAACGACCTCTGGCAGGTGATGTATCGTGGTGGTTTTTATCGCGGCGGCCCGATCTTGATGAGCGCGATTGCCGGTATCGATCAGGCCCTGTGGGACATCAAAGGCAAAGTGCTGGGCGCGCCGGTATGGCAGCTGATGGGCGGCCTGGTACGCGACAAAATTAAAGCCTACAGCTGGGTGGGCGGTGACCGTCCGGCAGATGTTATCGACGGCATTAAAACACTGCGCAAAATCGGTTTCGACACCTTCAAACTGAATGGCTGTGAAGAGATGGGCATCATCGATGATTCCCGCAGTATTGATGCGGCGGTGAATACCGTGGCGCAAATCCGCGAAGCGTTCGGTAAAGAGATTGAGTTTGGCCTCGATTTCCATGGTCGCGTCAGCGCGCCGATGGCGAAAGTGCTGATAAAAGAACTCGAACCGTATCGCCCGCTGTTTATCGAAGAACCGGTGCTGGCCGAGCAGGCGGAATACTATCCGAAGCTGGCAGAACAAACGCATATTCCGATTGCCGCTGGCGAACGGATGTTCTCGCGCTTCGAATTCAAACGTGTGTTGCAGGCAGGCGGTCTGGCGATTCTCCAGCCCGATCTCTCGCACGCAGGCGGTATCACCGAGTGCTACAAAATTGCTGCGATGGCAGAAGCCTACGATGTGTCAGTCGCACCGCATTGCCCGCTTGGCCCCATTGCGCTGGCGGCCTGTCTGCACCTCGACTTTGTCTCCCGCAACGCCGTGTTGCAGGAACAGAGCATGGGCATTCACTACAACAAAGGCGCGGAATTGCTCGATTTCGTGGTCAACAAAGAAGACTTCAACATGGAAGGCGGTTTCTTCAAACCGTTAATGAAGCCGGGTCTGGGCGTGGAGATCGACGAAGCCAAAGTCATCGAAATGAGTAAACAGGCACCGGACTGGCGCAATCCGTTGTGGCGATATGCCGATGGTTCAGTAGCCGAGTGGTAAATGCTCGTCATATTTCGCGCTGCGGGGGTGTTGGCTGCAATTGCGCACCCCAGTCACTTACTGATGTAAGTTCCTGGGGATTTGCAATCTTGCCGCCTTCCCGCAACACGAACTATTTAGAGCATTAGAAAGCTAAAAAATAAATTTTTACACACCCTCTGTATTATTACAGGGCATGGTGGCAGGTATCGCCATGCCCAAAATCTGGAGACAGATGAATGGATATTTCTGTGACTACTGCAAAAACCGGGCGTCGACGCTATGTGACGCTCCTGATGATTTTTATTACCGTGGTGATTTGTTACGTTGACCGCGCCAATTTGGCAGTGGCTTCCGCGCATATTCAGGAAGAGTTCGGTATTTCCAAAACCGAAATGGGTTATATCTTCTCGGCGTTTGCCTGGATGTACACGATTTGCCAGATCCCTGGCGGCCGCGTGCTGGACCGTTTAGGTTCGCGCACCACTTATTGCATTGCGATTTTCGGTTGGTCAGTCGCAACCCTGTTCCAGGGTTTCGCCACCGGACTGCTGTCGCTGATTGGTTTGCGTGCGATCACCGGTATTTTCGAAGCACCTGCGTTCCCGACCAATAACCGCATGGTGACCAGCTGGTTCCCTGAACATGAACGCGCCTCGGCGGTGGGTTTCTATACGTCCGGACAGTTCGTGGGTCTGGCGTTTCTGACACCACTGCTTATCTGGATCCAGGAGGCGCTGAGCTGGCATTGGGTGTTCATTGTGACCGGCGGTATCGGTATTGTCTGGTCATTCATTTGGTTTAAGGTGTATCAGTCACCGCGTAAAACCAAAGGCATCACTCAGGCCGAACTGAGCTATATCGAACAGGGCGGCGGCCTGGTGGATGGCGATGCACAAATCGAAAACAAAGTGCGCACGCCGCTGACCAAAGCCGACTGGAAACTGGTGTTCCACCGTAAGCTGGTGGGCGTTTATCTGGGCCAGTTCGCGATTGCGTCTACGCTGTGGTTCTTCCTGACCTGGTTCCCTAACTATCTGACCCAGGAAAAAGGCATCACGGCACTGAAAGCCGGATTCATGACCACCGTGCCTTTCCTGGCGGCGTTCGTGGGTGTGCTGTTGTCGGGCTGGATTGCCGACAGGCTGGTACGTAAAGGCTACTCGATTGGCTTCTCGCGCAAACTGCCGATTATCTTTGGTCTGTTGATTTCCACCTGCATCATGGGCGCGAACTACACTAACGACCCGGTGTGGATCACGGTGTTGATGGCAGTGGCGTTCTTTGGTAACGGCTTTGCATCAATCACCTGGTCGCTGGTTTCTTCGCTGGCACCGATGCGCCTGATTGGCCTGACCGGTGGCGTGTTCAACTTTGCGGGCGGTTTGGGCGGCATCACGGTTCCGTTGGTGATTGGTTATCTGGCACAGGCGCATGGCTTTGCGCCAGCACTGACTTACATCTCTGTTATCACCCTGATTGGCGCACTCTCTTACATCCTGCTGGTCGGTGATGTGAAACGTGTAGGCTAAATTCCTGCCTTGCTATACCCTGATGCGACCAATGCGCATCAGGGTACTTCCATGAAACAAATCACTTTTGCCTCCCGCCATCACCAATTAACCAACACCCAAACCTGGACACCAGACAGCCAATGGCTGGTCTTTGACGTGCGCCCTTCCGGCGCGTCGTTTACCGGGGAAACCATCGAACGGGTCAATATTCACAGCGGTGAGACGGAAGTGATTTATCGGGCGAATGACGGCGCGCACGTCGGCGTGGTGACGGTCCATCCGCAGGAAGATCGCTATGTCTTCATTCATGGCCCGGAAAACCCAGATGCCTCATGGCAGTACGATTTCCACCATCGTCGCGGTGTCGTGACTTGGCAGGGCGAAACCCATAATCTTGATGCGATGGATATTACGCCGCCGTTCACGCCAGGCGCGCTGCGCGGCGGCAGTCATGTTCACGTTTATAGCCCGAACGGTAAGTTCGTCAGCTTCACCTATAACGACCATGTATTGCATGAATACGATCCCGCGCTGGATTTACGTAACGTCGGGGTTGCAGCACCGTTTGGGCCGGTTACGCCATCAGGGGATCATCCGCGTGAATATTCGGGCAGCCATTGGTGCGTGTTGATAAGTCAGACAACCGCCACGCCGCAGTCGGGCAGTGACGACATCAATCGTGCCTACGAAGAGGGCTGGGTCGGCAACACTCAGTTGGCTTTTATCGGCGATACGTTATCGCTGGGCGGCGAAAAAGTGCCGGAACTGTTTATCATCACGCTGCCCAAAGACGAAGCGGGCTGGAAGCAAGCGGGCGATGTACCCCTGTGCGGAACGGAAAACACAATGCCAGCGCCACCCGCAGGCGTGTTTCAACGCCGCCTGACATTCACCCACGACCGTGCTTATCCCGGCCTGGTAACCGCGCCGCGCCACTGGGTGCGCAGCAATCCGCAGGGCGACCAAATCGCGTTTCTGATGCGTGATGATACGGGTGTTGTTCAGCTATGGTTAATTGCGCCAGACGGCAGTGGGCTGCGTCAGTTAACGCATTGCGACGGCATTCAGTCGGCATTTAACTGGCATCCGTCAGGAGAATGGCTGGGCTTTGTGCTGGAAAACAGAATTGCCCTTTGCGATGCGAAAAACGGTGAGATTCGCTTTTTGACGGCCGATCATGAAAATCCGCCGTCAGGCGATGCGGTAGTATTTTCCCCGGACGGACATGCCGTCGCGTGGATGCAGGAAACGCTTGGCTTCCGTCAGCTTTGGGTCACTCACGTCGTGGGCTGAATTATGGCGCGGGCATCGCCGCAGGCGGAATAACTGCGTTCATGGCCTGTGTTTCCTGTTCGCTCTTTTGTACACGAGAGCGAACGGACGTATCTTTGCGGAAAAAATCCCACGGCAGCAACAGCGTATCCGCCACAGCGGTGAGCGGCATATCGAGCGCCACCAGGGATTTCGTTCCCCAACCGGTGGTGTCGTCGCCCAGCATTTCTGCGCTGGCGCGCGTGCCCGGGTATGTCCCCTCTTTACCGCCAGTATGAGACATCACGCTGGAGCAGCCTGCCAGAACCATCATCCCTGTGGTTAAAACGGGTATCAAAAATAGCTTTTTCATCATGCGTTATCATCGTTGTCGGCACACAGAGTACCTGTCTATCGGGTTATAACGGCCCGCTGAAAAAATAAATAGTCCGGAAACAGCGCTCTGTGGCGCTTGTCGCACTTTCCCTTCCGGTGCAGTACTCCAGTCTAAGCCCTACAGCCGAAAGTGCAAAAAAGTAAGACCGTTACCCTTGATAAACGTTCCACCGATCCCATTTTAAGAATGTAGCCAGTGAGCAAACATGCCTGAGGGGTGTTTGCGGCTACGATGACCTGTCCATTGTGGAAGGTCTGTGTAAATTCTCGCTGATTTCAGGAGCTTTAGATTATGCGTAACTTCGATCTTTCCCCGCTGTACCGTTCCGCCATCGGTTTCGACCGTCTGTTTAGCCTGCTCGAAAACAACCAGAGCCAAAGCAACGGCGGCTATCCTCCGTACAACGTTGAATTGGTGGACGAAAACCATTACCGCATCGCTATCGCGGTAGCCGGATTCGCCGAAAGCGAACTGGAGATCACCGCGCAGGACAACCTGCTGGTGGTGAAAGGTTCTCACCCTGATGAACAAAAAGAACGCACTTATCTGTATCAGGGCATTGCTGAACGTAATTTCGAACGCAAATTCCAGTTGGCAGAAAATATTCACGTAAAAGGTGCAAACCTGGTGAATGGCCTGCTGTATGTCGATTTAGAGCGTGTGGTTCCGGAAGCCAATAAACCGCGCCGGATCGAAATTAACTGATTCTGACGGGCGGCAAGTCGCCGCCCAAAATAACCCCGTGCTCGCCGTAAGGGAGCCACTGCGAGTTCAGTACTTGCAGGCATACACTCGCTTCTTAGAAGGAGAAACACCATGCGTAATTACGATTTAACCCCAATGTTCCGTCAGTGGATTGGCTTCGACAAACTGGCTAACGCCATGCTCAATACCAGCGAAACACAAGGCTTCCCGCCGTATAACATCGAAAAAAGCGACGATAACCACTATCGCATCACCCTGGCGTTGGCGGGATTCCGTCAGGAAGAACTGGATGTGCAGTTGGAAGGCACCCGGTTGACCATCAAAGGTGCACCAACGAAACCTGAAAAAGAGCCTTCGTTCCTGCATCAGGGCCTGGTGACGCAAGCGTTCACTCTGAGCTTCACTTTGGCAGAGCATATGGAAGTGTCCGGCGCGACCTTTACCAACGGCCTGCTGCACATTGATTTAACCCGCAATGTACCGGACGCCATCGCCCCGCAGCGTATCGCCATCAGCGAACGCCCGGCGTTAAACAGTTAATACTTTATTAACGCCAAAGCCCCGCTGAGTCGGGGCTTTTTTGTGCGTAATGATTTCGCTGTGAGTGGCGTTACTGTGCTTCGCTCTGCGTTAACGGATTTTCCGGGTGCAGGCGTCGTAAATGGTAATCCACCTGATAATCCCGCGCATTGCGGAACATAACCGAGTAATTAAGAAACTCCCCACTGTCGCTGTAAGACAAGGATGTAATGCACAGCATGGGCGTCCGCTCTTCCAGGTTCATCGACATCGCCAGTTGTTTGTCTGCCAGTATCGGGGCCAGACTTTCGTAATTGCCGCTGATGGTAATACCGCATTCTTTTTCGATGTAATCAAACTTTGACCCTTCCAGATGCGCCAACGACAGGGTTCGGAAAAGCTTCACTGGCATATAACTGTCCTCGAGCATCAGTGGCTTACCATCGACATAACGGATCCGGCGGGAGAAGTGGACTTGGGTATCAACCGGGATCCGCAACTGGCTGGCAATTGCCGGCGGTGCAGGGATAACTTCAAACGCCAGCACTTTGCTGATCACCGTTTTCCCCTGGGTCATCATCACTTCAACCATGCCCGTTAGATTCGTCGTTTGCTGATAAATATCTTTTTTCAGTACATAGGTGCCGCTGCCATGACGCCGTTCCACCAGCCCCCATTCAATCAACAATTCCACGGCTTTGCGGATGGTCATGCGCGCCACGCCAAATTCCAGCGCCAATATTTTTTCACCCGGCAGCGGATTCCCCACGCTGTAATCGGATGAATTGAGACGAAGACGGAGTTTATCGGCAATGGATTTGTAGATCATAACTAGACCTCTTATGCGCTTTCACCGGAACAATGCCTGCTCAGGATGTCTGATTTTTAAACAAAAAGTAGACATCATGGTTCTTTTTTAAACCATGAACACGGTCACGAATCGCAGCGGCAGATTCTGTTCACAGACCCACAACTTCATATTCTCATCGCAGGCCAGTGCATAACTCTAATAAGGCACGCTTTCGATGAGGATGTAAAAATGCTCAGTCAGATACAACGTTTTGGTGGCGCAATGTTTA
This sequence comes from Scandinavium sp., assembly GCF_036271055.1. Classification (GTDB taxonomy): domain Bacteria; phylum Pseudomonadota; class Gammaproteobacteria; order Enterobacterales; family Enterobacteriaceae; genus Scandinavium. Next base: position 43,927 of record NZ_DATBBJ010000063.1, read on the forward strand.
CCCCTGTTCTGCTCTTTCCGTTCGCAGGGATTGTGGTGGGCATTGCAATTATGTTGCAAAACCCCTTATTTGTAAGTGAATCACTCACTGCACCGGACAGCTTATTTCATCAAATTGTTCATATTATTGAAGAGGGCGGCTGGACGGTATTTCGTAATATGCCGCTGATTTTTGCGGTGGGCCTGCCGATTGGCCTTGCGAAACAAGCGCCGGGTCGCGCATGCCTGGCGGTGATGGTCAGTTTTCTTACCTGGAATTATTTTATCAATGCCATGGGGATGACCTGGGGGCCTTATTTTGGCGTCGATTTTTCCCTTGATACCGTGGCCGGAAGTGGTTTAACGACCATCGCCGGAATTAAAACGCTCGATACCAGTATTATCGGCGCGATCGTGATTTCCGGAATTGTGACCGGTATTCATAATCGCTATTTCGACAAAACATTACCGGTATTTCTCGGCACCTTTCAGGGTACGTCATTCGTGGTGATGATCGCTTTTATCGTGATGATCCCCTGCGCCTGGCTCACTTTATTAGGTTGGCCGAAAGTGCAAATGGGCATTGAGTCCCTGCAGGCATTTTTGCGCAGCGCTGGTGCAACAGGCGTCTGGCTATATACCTTTCTCGAAAGACTGCTAATCCCAACCGGATTGCATCACTTTGTTTATGGACCTTTCATCTTTGGACCGGCTGCGATTGAAGGCGGGATCCAGGTTTACTGGACTCAGCATCTGCTCGAATTCAGCCAGTCTACAGAATCGATAAAAACGCTGTTCCCGGAAGGGGGCTTCGCCCTGTTCGGCAATTCAAAGATATTTGCCGCGCCTGGGATTGCGATGGCGTTGTATTACACCGCCGCACCTGAGAACCGTAAGAAAGTGGCCGGTCTGCTTATTCCGGCGGCATTAACCGCTGTACTGGTGGGCATCACCGAACCGCTGGAGTTTACCTTCCTGTTTATTTGTCCACCGCTGTTCGCGCTGCATGCGGTGCTGGCGGCCACCATGGCGACCGTAATGTACATGGCGGGCGTGTCCGGCAACATGGGCGGCGGTCTTATCGACACTATTCTGCCGCTGGACTGGATCCCGATGTTCCATAACCACGCGACGATGATGTTCACCCAAATTGCCATCGGGCTGGCCTTCACCGTTCTCTACTTCGTGGTTTTCCGGTCGATCATTCTGCGCTTCAACATCAAAACGCCAGGCCGTGAAGAGAGCGAAATCAAGCTCTACAGCAAGGCGGATTACCAGGCTGCACGGCAGAAAACCCCGGCTACGGGAATGAAACAACCCCAACCAAGCCAGGCGGCAGGTTTTTTGAATGCACTGGGTGGAGCTTCAAATATTCTCAGCGTCAATAACTGCGCGACCCGCTTACGCATCACGCTCGCTGACCCGGCGTTAGCGGAAAGCGATGACATCTTCAAAGCGCTGGGCGCTCACGGTGTAGTGCGGCGTGGCGATGCAATTCAGGTGATCGTCGGTCTTAACGTGCCCGTGGTTCGTGAACAACTGGAAACCCTAATGAAAGACAACCTATCCACGCCCAAAATGACATCCATGACGGAGGCAGTATCATGAAGCAATTTTCTGTAGTTGTTGCCGGTGGCGGCAGTACATTTACCCCCGGTATTGTGTTGATGTTGCTGGCAAATCAGCACCGTTTCCCTCTTCGTAGCCTCAAGTTCTATGACAACGACGGGGCGCGGCAAGAAACCATCGCTGAGGCCTGCAAAATCATCCTCAAAGAACAGGCGCCGGAGATCGAATTTAGCTACACCACGGACCCGAAGGAAGCCTTCACCGATGTTGATTTCGTGATGGCGCATATCCGTGTCGGCAAATATCCGATGCGTGAAAAGGACGAAAAAATCCCGCTACGTCACGGCGTGCTGGGCCAGGAAACTTGCGGACCAGGCGGTATTGCCTACGGGATGCGCTCCATTGGCGGTGTGCTGGAGCTGGTGGATTATATGGAGAAATATTCGCCAAATGCCTGGATGCTCAACTATTCCAATCCGGCGGCGATTGTAGCGGAAGCGACGCGTCGCCTGCGTCCAACAGCCAAAATCCTTAATATCTGCGATATGCCTATCGGCATCGAAAGTAGAATGGCGCAAATTGTCGGCCTGAAAGACAGAAAGCAGATGCGCACTCGCTATTACGGGCTGAATCACTTCGGCTGGTGGTCGTCGATTGAAGATCTGAACGGTAATGATTTAATGCCTAAATTGCGTGAACATGTCGCGAAATTTGGCTATGTACCGCCGACTGACGATCCCCACACCGAAGCGAGCTGGAATGACACGTTTGTTAAAGCTAAAGATGTACAAGCGCTGGATCCCGAGACGCTGCCGAATACTTATCTCAAATATTATTTATTCCCTGATTACGTCGTGAAGCATTCCAATCCGCATCACACCCGTGCCAATGAAGTCATGGAGCATCGTGAAAAGCATGTGTTCGGTTCTTGTCACGCAATTATTCAGGCCGGGAAATCGTCGGCAGGAGAACTGGAAATTGACGAACACGCGTCATATATCGTCGATTTGGCGGCGGCCATCGCCTTCAACACCCAGGAGCGGATGTTATTGATAGTGCCGAACAACGGGGCTATCCATAATTTTGATGCAGACGCGATGGTGGAAATTCCCTGCCTGGTCGGTAAAAACGGGCCAGAACCGCTAGTGGTCGGCGATATTCCGTTATTCCAGAAAGGGTTGATGAGCCAGCAAGTGGCCGTAGAAAAACTGGTCGTGGACGCATGGGAACAGCAGTCTTACCAAAAACTGTGGCAGGCCATTACGCTGTCGAAAACCGTGCCAAGCGCCTCGGTGGCGAAAGCGATCCTTGATGATTTGATTGACGCCAATAAGGACTACTGGCCGCCATTGAGATAATAAACATGCTTACCTTGCGTCTTCCTGGTTATGGAAGACGCAAGGCCAAAAGGGATCACCCGACAGGCTGCTGTCTCTGATTAAACCGCGCCGCGAGCGGCAGCCAGCACAGCAGAATCAATATCCCCATCAGGGTCATCAGCAAGCCAAGACTGCTTTGCCCGTTCTGTGGAAGCATTGCGGAAAACCAGGCCAGCGCGCCGGAACCGATGTTTTGCAAGCCGCCGACCAGTGCGCCTGCGGTTCCCGCGAGAAACGGGAAGGGTTCCATTGCCCCGCTGGTGGCAAGCGGGAATAGCATGCCTGCACCGAAGAAGAACAGCGCGGCGGGCACCAGTAGCGTCCAGACGTTCATCACGCCGAGCAGGCCCGGGATCCACATCATTAACCCTGCCAGCAGGCAGCTAATCACCGATTGCCACATCAGACTGGAGAAACGTTTGTTCTGACGTCCGGCAAACCACGCCCCGAAAAACGCGGCCGGAATAGGCAGAATAAACAGAATGCTGACGACCATGCTGCTGAGCCCAAGCCCAGCGCCTAACAGAACGCCGGAGCAGGCTTCAAACACCGCAATACCCGCCAGACCGCCAACGAGCATCAGCAGATAACAGGTGAAGGCGCTATTGCCGAACAGCGTTTTGTAACGGGTGATCAGTCGGGTCGGTGGCGCATTTTCCGGGCGCGTTTCCGGCATCCAGCGCGCCATGCTGAATGTCACGACGATGCACAGCACTAGCAAGAACCCGTAACAAGCACGCCAGCTCCAGACGGTATCCAGCATGCCGCCAATCAGCGGCGCCAGCAGAGGGCTAACCAGAATCCCCATATTCAACAGACTGTTCGCATGACGCAGCTGGGTGCCTTCGTACAGGTCACGTGGGAGCGTTCGCGCCATCACGCCGCCGACGCCAGTACCCATGCCCTGTAACGCGCTGGCGGCAATCAGTATCGTCAGGCTATGAGTGGTCATGGCGATAACCGTCGCCAGCATAAAAATCGTCATGCCAACCAGGATAACCGGTCGACGGCCCACACGGTCCGACAGCGGTCCGTAGAACAGTTGTGACACCCCGTAGGTCAGCAGATAGGCAGCCATCACGCTTTGTACCGCGCCTTCGCGCACGTTAAGCTCGCGAGCCATATCGGCAATCGCCGGAATATAAATGGTCTGCGCCATCTGCCCGACGGCGACCAGCAGCACCAGCATTAACAGCAAACTGACGTTCTTATGCCTTTTCATTCGATGAATACTTTGTAGAAAATGGAAAAGAAAGAATATGTGACTGGCACATCCCTTAAACGAGGGAGGAATCTACCACAGTAAAATGACAGAACAACCGTGAAGAGAAGATTGGCAAAGCGGTGCGGGGCAGGTTTTGTAAACAATTCTCGGCAACAATAGTTGCCAGAGCAGGGGCGCAGAATGTTGGAAAAGAGGGGCGGTTGCCCGCCCCTCTTTGGTACGGCCTGAACCTGATTACCGGAAGGTTTTCAGGACTGCATCAAGCAGTTGCAGCAACGCAACCATGAGTTTCAGGACTAATAAGGCCAGTTCCATTCCACCCATACGTTTCTCCTGTGGTGCAAGGAGAACTTCCGACTGACTTACCTATCCGCTGCCTGTCATCAGCCGTATTGTTGACGTAACACAGTGCGCTCTCCCGGGGGTTAAGGCGCTGACGGCACCACCCGTTTCAGCCAGGACTTTTTGTGCGCCGGTCGAACATGCGGCCCCCAAATGGCTCACTGCGAACAAATCCAGTATAGATAAATACTGTATGCATGAACAGTTGTTTTGTCGACAAGTTCTCGTGACTGCCCCACTCGCAATAACGCCGCAATCCAGGGCTGAAATTGCGCGAACGCCGCCGATCGCGTATACTTTTTCGGTTGACGTAACACAGTGTGCTTGGCGGTTACCCACCGTAAAACCACTGGCAAAACCTCGCTCCGGCGGGGTTTTTTGTTTTCTGATGTTTTGCAACGAAATGTGATCGTTAACGCAGAATTTTACGGAAAATGATAAAGATCTTGCTGTATATGGCTGGCTATGCTTGTATAAATCCAGTCAATCATTCAACGTCATGGTCCCTAATGAACGCTACCCTTAACGCACTGAACCTACTACCAACTGCGCTACCAGCCGCAGTGGTCGTCGTGCGTGTGGTGGTCGTCGTCGGCAATGCGCCGTAGGGTCCGGAACGCACGATTCCAAACCCCGCCGGCGCAAACCGGGCGGGGTTTTTTGTTTAAGCCTCCCCGGAAAGTCGGCCCAGAAGAAGAAGGACTGGAACATGGCAACTTCGGGCAAGGCTATGTCATCACAGGCGCCGTCACAGGCTAAGCGTTTTACCGGCGCGCAGTTAATCGTTCACCTGCTGGAACGTCAGGGCATCACTACCGTGACGGGCATTCCCGGCGGTACGGTTTTGCCGCTGTACGATGCACTCAGCCAAAGCAAACAAATACGCCACGTGCTGGCTCGCCACGAACAAGGCGCAGGGTTTATCGCCCAGGGCATGGCGCGCACGCAGGGCAAACCGGCTGTGTGTATGGCCTGTAGCGGTCCGGGTGCGACTAATCTCGTCACCGCCATCGCCGATGCACGCCTCGATTCCATTCCGCTGGTGTGCATTACCGGGCAGGTTCCCGCTTCAATGATCGGCACCGACGCGTTCCAGGAAGTGGACACCTACGGCATCTCCATCCCCATCACCAAACACAACTACTTAGTGCGCGATATCACCGAGCTCCCACAGGTGATCAGCGATGCGTTTCGTATTGCACAATCAGGCCGTCCAGGCCCGGTGTGGGTGGATATTCCGAAGGATGTTCAGACCGCCGAAATCGATATCGACGACCTGCCGATGCCGGGCTGCAAAGCGCCAGCGCCGGTATTTAGCCTGACCGACGTGCGTGATGCGGCGGCGATGATCAATGCCGCCCAGCGTCCGGTGCTGTATTTGGGCGGTGGCGTGATAAACGCCCCGGAGCACATCCGTAAACTGGCGGAAAAAGCCAACCTGCCGACCACGATGACGTTGATGGCGCTGGGGATGTTGCCGAAAGCGCATCCGTTGTCGCTGGGTATGCTTGGCATGCACGGCGCGCGTAGCACTAACCATATTCTGCAAGAGTCTGATTTACTGATCGTTTTAGGGGCGCGTTTTGATGACCGGGCGATTGGCAAAACCGAGCAGTTCTGCCCGAACGCCAAAATCATTCACGTCGATATCGACCGCGCTGAACTGGGTAAAATCAAACAACCGCACGTGGCGATTCAGGCCGATGTCGGTGAAGTGCTCGATCAGTTAATTCCATTGATCGAAGCCCAGCCGCGCACCGAGTGGCGTCAACTGGTAGCGGATTTGCAGCAGGAGTTTCCTTCTGCCATACCGCAGGCAAGCGATCCGCTGACCCATTACGGCCTGATTAACGCCGTGGCGGCCTGCGTGGATGACGACGCGATTATTTCCACCGACGTAGGGCAACATCAGATGTGGACGGCGCAGGCATACCCGCTCAATCGCCCGCGCCAGTGGCTGACCTCCGGTGGCCTCGGTACTATGGGCTTTGGCTTGCCAGCCGCAATTGGTGCCGCGCTGGCGAACCCGCACCGTAAAGTATTGTGCTTCTCCGGCGACGGTAGCCTGATGATGAATATTCAGGAGATGGCGACGGCAGCGGAAAATCAGCTCGACGTAAAAATTATCCTGATGAACAACGAGGCGCTGGGGCTGGTGCATCAGCAGCAAAGCCTGTTCTACAAGCAGGGCGTGTTTGCGGCGACGTATCCGGGCATGATTAACTTTATGCTGATTGCGCAGGGCTTTGGTCTGCAAACCTGTGACCTGAACGCGGAAGAAGACCCACACGCAGCGCTGCAGGCGATCATTTCCCGCCCGGGGCCTGCGTTAATTCACGTGCGAATCGACCCTGAACAAAAAGTCTGGCCGATGGTGCCGCCGGGCGCTGCAAATACTGAAATGGTGGGGGAATAAGCCATGCAAAACGCAATTCATGACAACGTCATCCTGGAACTCACCGTGCGTAACCATCCGGGTGTAATGACGCACGTGTGTGGCCTGTTTGCTCGCCGCGCGTTCAACGTCGAAGGCATTCTTTGCCTGCCAATTCAGAACAGCGATAAAAGCCGCATCTGGCTGCTGGTGAACAACGACCAGCGTCTGGAGCAGATGATCAGCCAAATCGACAAACTGGAAGATGTCAGCCAGGTGACCCGCCACCAGAGCGATCCGGGCGTGTTCAACAAGCTAGGCCTATTTTTTGAGTGATTCAGCGGCGGCTGGTTTCCAGTAATAAATTGCGCAGCCACTGGACGGTGGCTGTGTTCATTTTGCAAATCCCGTAAGCAATAAATCACATTATGGTATGTCTGGCTGTCGACATCACCGTGGATGCCATTATCATGTGCGAGCTGAAGTAAGTTGAGAGGACACATGATCTGGTTGACGTTAGCCACGCTGGTGGTGGTATTTGTGGTGGGATTTCGGGTCTTAACCTCGGATTCGCGCCGGGCGATCAGACGCCTGAGCGAGCGGCTGGGGATCACGCCCATGCACGTAGAATCGATGATCGATCAGATGGGTAAAACCATGGGCGAGGAGTACCTGCGCTATTTGCACCGCCCAAACGAAGCGCATTTGCAGAACGCTGCGCAGATTTTGCTTATCTGGCAGGTGGCGGTCGTGGATGCCAGCGAGTCCAATATGCTTTTCTGGCACCGTCAGTTACAAAAAGCGCGTCTTGCCGCTCCGGTGACCGATGCACAGATTCGTCTGGCGCTGAGTTTCCTGCGTGAGGTGGACCCCGATGTGTCAGAGTTCAACGCCTTCCAGCGTCGCTATAACCAGCTGTTTATGCCGCAAGACGGCGTGACCTGGCTGCACTGATATCACGATGAATGATGATTGCTATCAGCGATTGTCATTCACCCTCCACGATGAAACCTGTTCTCAGTTCGTGGCTATTTGTACCTATTTTCCGCAACCTGTTCCGCTTTCCCGCGCCGCTTGTTATAACTTCCTCACTGGAAGTGCACACCAATAATTAAAACGCCCCTACAAATAAAGGAACAGTCATTATGTCTGGAGTACGTCAACGTATTCTGGAGAATATGCAAACGTTCTCCAGAGCAATGATCGGCGCAGTCCTGTTTTTACCCGTTATTGGTTTAATATTGGCATTAAGTTCAGTATTAACTAATCCGACACTTATTTCTGAAACCAGTTTTTTGCATAACTTAGGGCAACTGCTGGGTGATACTTTCTGGCCGTTGTTTGGCAATCTTGGGTTATTATTCTGTATTGGCGTGAGTTACGGTCTGGCAAAGGACCGAAAAACCGAAGTCGCATTAGTTTCGGTGATGTGCTTTATTATGTTTCTCGGGGCTAACCACTCGTGGCTTGAATTTACACATCGCATTGCAGAAAAAATTAACGGTGAATACTACGGCACCGGGCAAACGCAATTACTCGGGTTTGTCGTCGTCGATATGGGCGTATTTCTCGGGATTATTCTCGGGTGTACCATCGCCTGGGTTCACAATAAAGTCGCCAGCATTGAATTACCCGGTGCATTGTCCATGTATGGCGGTGCAAAGCTGACGCTGGTGGCCATGACACCCGTAATCATTTTCTACGCCATCGCCTTTACCTGGATCTGGCCGTTTATGACTCACGGCATCACGGCGCTCACCGGTTTTATGAAGAACGCTGGCGTGGCAGGGGTCTTCGTCTACGGATTCTTTGAAAAATTCCTTATTCCTACCGGGCTGCATCACTTTGTCTGGTCACCGTTCCAGCTGACGCAAATTGGCGGCACGCTGAGTGTAGATGGACAAACTGTCTCCGGCACACAGGCTATTTTCCTTGCCTATATGCGCCACCCGGATTTAACGCCGGTCATGAACGAAGCGCTGCGATTCTCGCAGCAGGGGATGACCACGATATTCGGTCTGGCGGGCGCGTCCCTGGCGTTCTATCACACCGCGAAGCCTGAGAAAAAGCGCCTGGCGAAAGCGATTTTACTGCCCGCAATTATCACCTCAATGCTGACCGGGATTACCGAGCCGATTGAGTTTACCTTCCTGTTTATCTCGCCACTACTGTGGGTCATCCATGCCACACTGACTGCGGCCTCGCAGGCGATTTGCGACATCTTTACCGTGCGCCCTTGGGGGGCCGCTGGCCTGATTGAGTTTCTCATTTACAACCTGCCGCTGCCGGTTTCGCTAACCCGCTGGCCGCTGTATATCGTGATTGGTATCGGACAATTCGCCGCCTATTACGCGATATTCCGTACGCTGGTGGTGAAGTTAAATCTGAAAACACCGGGCCGTGAAGATGACGACGAGGTGAAGCTGTATAACAAAGCGGATTACCGCGAGAAAATTAAAAATAAAGCCCACGCCAATGATGCCGTGACCGACGATATTATTCTGGGCTTGGGTGGCAAAGAGAATATTGTTTCTGTCGATAACTGTTTTACTCGCTTACGTGTCGTTATTCGTCACCCCGAGAGCGTGGACGACGCAATATTAAAAAGCACCGGAGCAAATGGTGTGGTGCATAACCGAAATGAGGTTCAGGTGATATATGGCGTGCGGGTCGGTCAAGTCCGTACCCACGTCGATACCTGGCTGGCAACGCATTAATCAGGAGGAATAATGAAATTAACCGTATTAGGTGGCGGCGGTGTTCGCTCGGCCTTTCTGGCAAAATCACTGGCTTATAATGCGCACCGGATTGGCTTAAAAGAAGTCGTCTTTCTCGATAATTCAGAGCACAACCTGGCGATATTTGGCGAAATTGCGCGCTATGTGTTTAAGACCATTCGCCCGGATATTCATTTCAGCCTGACAACCGACCCGGTTGCAGCGTTAAAAGGCGCGGGATTTGTTATCACTACTTTGCGCGTTGGCGGCGATGAAAGCCGTATTCACGATGAGCGTGTGGCTCTTGAACATAACACACTCGGGCAGGAAACGACCGGCGCTGGCGGCTTTGCGATGGCAATGCGCTCCATTCCGGCGATCCTCGACTACTGCCGTCTGATTGAAGAGCATGCTGCGCCGGATGCGATCCTGTTCAACTTTACGAACCCTTCTGGGCTTGTGACCGAGGCCATTATTAAGTCTGGCTTTAAACGTCGGGTTTACGGCATCTGCGATGCGCCGTCGGAACTGATTCGCGAATTGCCGTCGATTCTGGGCTGCGACGAACGCGATTTGCAGGTGGAATGCTACGGCCTGAACCACTTCTCGTGGTTCACCAACTTTACCGTTCGCGGCGAAGATGTGACGGAAAAGCTTATTGCCAGCCCTGAGCTGTACAGCCACACCTGCATGCAATATTTCTCGCCGGAGTTGGTAAAGCAGTGCGATAACCAATTACTCAATGAATATCTGTATTACTACTACTATCGGGAAGAAGCGCTGGAAGCTATTCAGAAAGCCCCAGAAACGCGCGGTGAGCAGATTGCGCGTATCAACCACGCTATGCGGGAGGAACTGGCTACCATTGATGTCAAAGCCAACCCGGCGGCGGCCTTTGATATCTGGATGAAACACTATTTACAGCGTGAAAACAGTTACATGCAGAGTGAATCTCAGCAGGAGAAATTCAACCCCCGTGAGCCGCTTACGCTGCAGCAGTTTATCGAAGAGCCGGATACCGGCGGCTATGCCGGCGTGGCGCTGGATATTCTGGAGGCAGTAAACAGCGACACCAGCAAAAGAATTGTCGTGTCGCTTTCCAATAATGGCACGCTCGATTTCCTCCAGCCTGACGACGTGATTGAGATCAGTTGTGATCTCAGTAAAACCGGGCTCCAGCCGGTCACGCCGAAACATGTTCCCGTCGCGCAGAAGAACATGATCGCCTGTGTGAAAGAGTACGAGCGGCTCGCTGTGGCGGCAATCCTCAACCGCGACCGTCAATTGGCCGTGCGTGCGTTGATGGCGCATCCGCTAGTGGGCTCCTGGTCGCTGGCGAATAAACTGGTTGCGGCCTACCACAGCGATACCTATGGCAAAGGCTGGTAATTAAGCTCTGGGGGCATCGTGGGATGCCCCCAAGCCGCTCTGGCGAAACCACATTTTCAGCAGGTGCTCAAAACCTAAAATGCAGTAGCCGAAGAACGGGTTACTCCAGTAAATATCATCATCGTATTTCTGTGGATCGTGAATAATCAGTGCGGTATCGGCCGCCTGCGCCAACGGGCTTTGATAATCGCCAGTAAAACAAATGAGATCGATCTCTTTGCCGTCGAGCGCTTTCACCCAATTGAGCGCCGAACTGCTGCGACCTGATTTTGAAATAATCCAAATGGCATCAAACTTCGTGGCATTCTTTTGTTCAAGAATTTCGTAGTCTGGCCACAGCGCCAGGCTGGCATTCACGCCAATCACCAGGAATTTATTATAAATATATTGTGCAATAAGCTGAGAAAAACCGCTGCCATGAATCAAAATACGCTGTTGTTGTAAGCCTTGCAGCATCGCAGGTAAACGTTCTGGCGGCTGAATTTTCATAAAATCTACGTCATTCGTCACATCCAGTTTCGGCATGGTGATATTAAATTTGATAAAATAAACCAGCTCCAGCCATCCGCTGAATTTCAGTTTTTTGGCGAGGCGGATAATAGATGACGGGTTGCTGTAACAGCGTTCTGCCACAGAACGAATACCTTCACGCAGACAGTGTTCGGGATCGCTCTGAATACAACGCAGCACGGTTATTTCGGTTTTACTTAATTTGACTTCACGAAAAACATTTTCCAGTTCCATGCCTTCTCCTCAAATTCATGACAAGGACGGTAACAGATATGCAGAAAATAATATGTGTGAACAATCACTCATTTATAATAATGATTCAAGGAAGGTGACATGAAGCGCAACTTCGTTTTGCTGGCGATGGTCTTCTTTTTATGGGGCAATATCACCGCCGTTAATAGCGTTATTATTCTTTTCTTCTATCACTATTTTCAGATTAGCTGGCAGCAGGCCATGCTGGTGACCGTGCTGTTTTACATTGCGCCGTTTGTGAGCTGCATTCCCTGCTCCCTGTTGATCGCCCGTTACGGTTATCGCCGTATGCTGCAAAGTGCACTGATGCTCAGTGCAACGGGATGTACGGTGCTTGCCGCAACGCTTCATGAAGGATTGTTCATTGGTGCGCTGATCGCGGTATTCGTTGTGGCAGTGGGCGTTGCTGCAATGCAGGTGGTGGCGAATCCCTACCTGGCGTTGCTCAGTCCACCCGAACGGCGAGTGAGTCAGTTGAGTCTTGCTTCTGCGGTCAACTCGTTGGGAACGACGCTCGCACCTGCCTGTATCGCCTTGTTATTACAAGCCTATCCGGCGATCCCTGAACTCCATCAGGAACCTATGAGCGGGATGTGGCTGGTTTTAGCATTGTTCTCTTTGCTTTTACTGCTCGGCTCGCAGGTTATTCGGCTGCCCGATGTCGCGGTTCCGGCAACCGTTGCGCACGCTTCCTCTGGCTTATGGCGAAACCCGCAGGTGGTGTTCAGCGTCGTGGCTATTTTCGTTTACGTCGGCGTTGAAGTAAGCCTTGCCACCAATCTGCTCAAGTATTTAACCCTCAGCGCGGGATGGTCCGCTGATATCGCCATGTCGTTAATTACTCTCTACTGGGGCGGAGCATTGGTCGGGCGACTGATGTTTGGTTTATTTGGTCGCCAGGCGCACAGTGCTGCGGTTTTCAAGGGCGCAACGTTGTTGTGCGCGCTGTTGGTGGCAGTGGGAATGTGGCTGAATAACGGAGTCGGTGGTGGATTGTTGTTACTGGCCGGGATCGGCAACTCCGTGATGTACCCGATTATTTTCTCACATGCTATAAGCCAGCAGCCGCAACGGGCAAACATACTGGCGGGTGCGATGGTGATGGCGGGTATTGGCGGCGCACTTTTCCCTTGGCTACAGGCGCTGATCATTGACACTTTAAGCCTGAGATTGAGTTTTTTGCTGCCGTTGGGAATGTATTTGTCGCTGGCTATGTGGGGCGTTTATTTCTTGCGTCCTCGGGCAGATGTCTCTCTGGTTACGCAGTAACCTTTCTCTTTCGCCTGACCCTCTCCCTTATGAGAGAGGGTCAGGAAAACGAGAACCTCTTTCCCTTAGACCGTAATCACCAGTGAATTACCCTGAGCAGTAACCACTACACCCCATTCGCTGCCGGACTGCGTTCCACCCTGAATGCCTGCCAACTGCTGAACGTTACGCAGACACAGTGTCCAGTCGCGGGCATCACCTTCACCTTGCACGCTGATGGTGTTCCCCAGGCGTTTCGCTTTCAGCGTGAAAAGCGTTGAACCGTCAGCCGCGGGAACCTGGCAAACCGCTTCACGCCCGTCTTCCAGATGGAACAACTGGAACGCTGTACCTTCATGCCAGGCGTAATCGGGTTTCTGAGTATTGTTACCCAACGCCAGCAGCGTGTTGTCGCGTACGTACACCGGCAGACTCAGCGCATCGTGTTGCTGTTTATGCCAGCGGCTGCCCTGGATTTCATCGTTGTGCCACAGGTGGGTCCAGCGACCTTCTGGCGCATAGAACTGCACCTCGCCCGCCTCACTGAACACCGGAGCCACCAACACGGCATCGCCCAGCATGTACTGACGGTCGAGATAATCGCAGGTTGGGTCTTGCGGGTATTCCAGCATCATCGAGCGCAGAACCGGCGTGCCGGTTTCATTGGCGATGGCTGCCTGGCGATAGAGATACGGCATCATCCGACATTTCAGTTCGGTGAAATGACGCACCACATCGCAAGATTCATCGTCGTACGCCCAAGGCACACGGTAGGATTTGCTGCCGTGCAGTCGACTGTGGCTGGAGAGCAACCCGAACGCGCACCAGCGTTTATAGACGTGCGCCGGAGCGGTATTTTCAAAGCCGCCGATATCGTGGCTCCAGAAACCAAAGCCAGACATCCCGATAGACAGCCCACCGCGCAGGCTTTCTGCCATCGATTCGTAGTTGGCATAGCAGTCGCCGCCCCAGTGAACCGGGAATTGCTGCGCGCCGACCGACGCTGAGCGCGCAAACAGCACCGCTTCTTGCTCACCGAGTGTGTCTTTCAGCACGTTCCACACAAGCTCGTTATAGATGAACGCATAATGGTTGTGCATTTTCTGCGGATCGGAGCCGTCGTGCCACACCACGTCCGTCGGGATACGCTCACCGAAATCGGTCTTGAAGCAGTCGACGCCAATATCCACCAGGCCTTTCAACTTGTCGGCATACCACTGACACGCTTCCGGATTGGTGAAATCGTAAATCGCCAGCCCCGGCTGCCATTTATCCCACTGCCACAGCGAACCGTCCGGGCGTTTGAGCAAATAACCTTTCTCTTTCAGCTCTTTAAAGATTGGCGATTTCTGACCGATATACGGGTTAATCCACACGCAGATTTTCAGCCCTTTGGCTTTCAGGCGGCGGATCATCCCTTCCGGATCCGGGAATGTCACCGGGTCCCACTCGAAATCACACCACTGGAAGGCCTTCATCCAGAAGCAGTCGAAATGGAACACATGCAGCGGCAGATTGCGCTCAGCCATGCCGTCGATAAAGCTGTTGACCGTCGCTTCGTCGTAATTGGTGGTGAACGAGGTCGTCAGCCACAGGCCGAATGACCACGCAGGCGGCAGCGCCGGACGCCCGGTAAACTGCGTATAGCGGTTCAGCACGTCTTTCGGTGTCGGGCCATCGATCACAAAGTATTCGAGATGTTCGCCCTCGACGCTGAATTGCACTTTCGACACCTTTTCGGAGCCGACTTCGAACGACACGCACTCCGGGTGATTCACCAGCACGCCGTAACCGCGATTCGTGATGTAGAACGGGATATTTTTGTATGACTGTTCGGTGCTGGTGCCGCCGTCGCGGTTCCAGGTGTCGATGGTCTGGCCGTTGCGCACCAGCGCGGTGAAGCGCTCGCCGAGGCCATAAACGGTTTCACCCACGCCCAGGTCCAGACGTTCGAACATGTAATTGCGGTCGGTATTTGCGTCCTGCACGTAGCCGTTGTTTTTCACCTGGCTGCCAGTGATGCGCACGCCGTTACGCAGAAAATCGAGCGACCAGAACTCACCTTTGGTCACGCGCACGCAGAGATTGCCGCTTTTCAGCTCGGCAAATTCGGCGGTGTTTTGCATCTCGACTTTCACGTCCGGCTGCACGTTCAACGGGTAGTGTGGCCCGTTATCCAGCGCGCCCTGGAAGTGCTCAATGCGCACGCCGACCACGCCTTCTTGCGGGGAGAAAATGCGCAGCGTAAACAGCGGCGTATCCAGTTGCCAGGTGCGCTCACGGACATCACGCGGCGCGGCGTACACCACCATTTCGTTGCCTTGTTGTTCGACGTCGAACACCTGCAACGGGTGGATAAGATTCAGGCCAGGTTGAATGAGCCAGTTTCCATCACTGATTTTCATGCCTTGTTCCTCTTAGTTCGGTAATTCTTTGCTGACCGGAGCCTGCTCAAATTCTTGCTGATTACGGCGCGCGCCCTGCGCGATATCCGCCATGATTTTGCTTAACAGTGGGGATTTCAGCGTGTAGTAGCGCTTGGCGATAATGGCACTCAGCAGGTAACAAGCGGCTGGCACCAGGGTAAACAGAGCGATGATGATGCTGATCGTGTCGCTGTTTTGGGTTTTCGCCCCGGCGTCGTAACCGCCCGCCGCCAGCATCCAGCCAATCATCGCCCCGCCCAGCGCCAGGCCGAGTTTCAGCACGAACAGCGTACCCGCGAAGCTGATGCCGGTCAGGCGTTTGCCGTTGCACCATTCGCCGTAGTCGACGGTGTCGGACATCATGACCCACTGGATTGGCGTCACCAGCTGGTGCAGCACGCCAATCACGAAGATGAAGCCGAACATCACCAGATTGGCCTGAATCGGCACGAAGAACATCGCCACGCTCAGCACCGTCAGCGCTGCGTTGGTCCACCAGAACACGCTGACTTTGCATTTCCAGTCGGTGAGCGGTTTCGCCAGCGCCGAGCCAATCAGGTTGCCGACGCAGTAAGTGCAGAGGAACGCGGTGAACAACCCGGCGGAACCCATTATCCATGTGGCGTAATACATCATCGCGCCGCCGCGCACGCAGACCGCGAGGATGTTGAGGATGGTCAGCAGGCCGACGATGCGCCACTGATCGTTCTGCCAGATGTCGCGCAAATCTTCCCGCATCGACGAGGTGCTTGGCGGCACCTGAATGCGCTCTTTGGTGGTGAAGAAGCAGAAGGCCAGCATCAGGAACGCGACCACGGACAGCACTGCAATCCCGCCCTGGAAGCCAAAGGCTTTATCGTCGCCGCCAATCAGGTTTACCAGCGGCATCATCAATACCGTGGAGAGCATGCCGCCCGCGGTGGCCAGCACGAAGCGCCAAGATTGCAGGGAGATGCGTTGGGTTGGGTCGTCAGTGATCACACCGCCGAGCGCGCAGTAAGGGATGTTGACGACGGTGTAGAGCAGGGTGAGCAGCGTGTAAGTGACGGCGGCGTAAATCAGTTTGCCGTTGTGCGTGAGGTCTGGCGAGCTATATGCCAGCACGCAGACAAGGCCAAACGGGATGGCGCCGAACAAAATCCACGGACGGAATTTCCCCCAGCGGCTGCGGGTGCGGTCTGCCAGCAGCCCCATGCACGGGTCGGAAATGGCATCCAGCGCGCGGGCGAGCAAAAACATGGTGCCCACGAAACCGGCAGGAATACCAAAAATATCGGTATAAAAAAACATCATGTACAACATGACGTTATCAAAAATGATATGGCTGGCGGCGTCTCCCATGCCGTAGCCAATCTTCTCCTTCACGGACAACACTTCACGGGTCATTTTGAAATCCTTAGCGAGTCATCTGACGCGGTAACCGGTTACATGTTTGTAATCCATCGTCCGCGCCGATGGAATTCCGATATCTCGTTAGCGGATTACGTTTCTTGTTTTCTGTGATCGTGGTTCCGAAGAAGAATGTGTAAAAATGTAACTTGAGGATTTTGTGAGGGTTTATGGCTGATTCGTGGGGTACTGCTCAGTTAAAGTGAAATATTTACATCAAAGAGTGGGGTAACTGACTGAAAGTAGCTATAATGCGCCCCGCCTCCATGTAGCAATCGAGGCGCGGAAGGTCGTCGTCTCCGGTGAGGCGGCTGGACTTCAAATCCAGATGGGACCGCCAGCGGCCCCGGGCAGGTTCGACTCCTGTGATCTTCCGCCAATTTGCCTCTCCTGAACTCCACTGTCTCAAGTAAATCCCCTATAATACCCGCAATTACTGCTGATTATGTTCTCCCGAGGTCAACTGTCTCTACCAGAATCAAGTGCATTCTGGGGGCATAATGGGGGGCATGATTTATAGCCCCATTTTGAGATGCCCCCAATGAAGCTAACAGTCAGACAAATCGACACAGCCAAGCCCAAAGAGAAGCCGTACAAGCTATCTGATGGTGGAGGCCTCTACCTTGAAGTAACCACCAACGGCTCACGCTACTGGCGTTTAAAGTATCGTTATGCGGGTAAAGAAAAGCGCCTTGCTTTCGGAGTTTATCCTGAGGTTTCTCTCGCTCAAGCCCGTGAAAAGCGTGAAGCTGCGAAAAAGTTACTATCTGCTGGAAGCGATCCCGGAGAGCTAAAGAAAGCTGAGAAAATTGCTCAAAAACTCAACTATGAAAATACCTTCGAATCTATTGCCCGTGAATGGCATCAGCTGAGAGCAGACCGTTGGTCATTACGTTATCGCGATGAAATTATTGATACCTTTGAAAAGGATATTTTCCCCTACATCGGTAAGCGTCCCATAGCTGAAATTAAGCCCATGGAATTGCTGGAAACCCTTCGTCGTATGGAAAAGCGTGGTGCATTAGAAAAGATGCGCAAAGTCAGACAACGCTGCGGTGAAGTATTCCGTCATGCAATCGTGACCGGACGCGCTGAATACAATCCTGCACCCGATCTCGCTACAGCCCTCGCAACACCAAAGAAAACACATTTTCCTTTCCTGACTGCCGAAGAGCTCCCTCACTTTCTTAGAGATCTTGCAGGCTATACCGGGAGTGTTATTACCAAGACTGCAACTCAAATCATCATGCTTACAGGGGTACGAACTCAGGAATTACGTTTTGCCCGTTGGGATGATATCAATTTTGAAAAACGGCTGTGGGAAATCCCTGCTGAAGTGATGAAGATGAAACGGCCACATATCGTTCCAATGTCGGATCAGGTTGTCGCACTTTTTGAGTCACTGAAGCCTATTACGGGGCTATACCCGCTGGTATTTGTCGGACGTAATGATCGTACAAAGCCGATCTCAAAAGAGAGCGTTAATCAGGTGATTGAGTTGTTGGGATATAAAGGAAGGCTGACGGGGCATGGTTTCCGCCACACGATGAGTACCATTCTTCATGAAGAAGGCTTTAACTCAGCGTGGATAGAAACGCAGCTAGCGCATGTGGATAAGAACGCGATACGTGGGACTTACAACCATGCGCAGTATTTGGAGGGGCGTAGGGAGATGATGCAGTGGTACGGGAATTATCTTAACAATCTTATTGTTGATAGAGATAGTTCAATATCCTTTCCACACCTAAAAACCATCAATATGTAATGTGTTAATTATCTTTATTAATGCAGAAACCATTGATGATATTTAAAGCAGATAAAAATAAATATGGTGCATATTAAAATATGCACCAGTATTTCCTAACGATAAAGACCCTCTAGTTGGGGCAACTTGAAAAAGTAAGATGCTTCAGACTTCTTAAATGCCCCAGTCGAGTTTTGGCGTAACTCTGCATTAATTAATACGCAGCATTTCTCAGCTCTTGTAATACCAACATAATGAAGGTTTGTTTCTTGCGGAAGGCTGGGATATAGTGCTGTATTTCTATCAACTTCATTAATTGATCTATATGGAAAAGACCATTCATCCATATCCAAATGCAATACTATTTTAAATTCAAGCCCTTTAGACTTGTGAAGTGTCATTACTTGAACTTCATTTTTATCTAATGGCATAAACTGCTTTAAGTAAATATCGTTTGATATAATGTCCAAAACTGCATTATCATTAGGTATAGAAAACTGAATATTTAGCATTTCAGAGATTTCGTGGAACTTATTAATTAGTTCCTCATCTGTTAGTTTGCTCCTGAGAGTTTTAATTTTTTTTCTTAATAAAAACTGATGATTGTCATTTATAATCAAGCCATCAAATACTTTATTAATTAACTCTTGCGCAGTGCCTATGGCCTTATACCTATACGCTAGAAGGTCTTTATATAAATCTGAGCATTCTGTGCCCAACTTATCTAATGGCGTATCAATATAAACTCTAAAATTTGATGTTAATCCTGAGCATAGTAATAGCAATGATTGCTCTTTTCTTGCAAAAATAGCTATTTGGTTAGCTTGCTCCAACCCCCATTTTCCTTCATTTAACCATTTTGAAATCCATGATGATATTGTCATCGAAACATCTTTTAGGTTCCCTGATAATCTCTTTCTGTAAACATTGATGCTTTCGCTTGGTAATAACACAAAATTTGAATCGAGTAACCTAGATGCATAATTAATTATTGATGGATGACACCTATGATTTAAATTTATTTCAAAATGTGCAAACACCTGCTTATCTCTAACCAAGTCAAGTAACAGCTCAGCATTTCCACCTCGAAACTCATAAATTGATTGCCAAACATCACCAACAGCAATAGAGCATAAACCAAGTTCATTTATTTTTAGAAATAATTGATGCTGAGATAATGATGAATCTTGATATTCATCTATAAATATATGGCTATATCTCGCTTTAATATATCGCGTTGCTGCAGGAGATTCATTAAGTATTTTTAATGCTAAGGCAGCAAATGAACTCATCCAAAGCATTCCTTCATCGTACAGTTTCTTATAACCGGAATCTTCATTGATATTAACGACTGATGGTGTGCCAATAAATTTTTCCTTGAGGTAATGTTTATATGGAGACTCTAACCTCTTTAATACTTTGCATTCTGTTGGTTTACCCCCCCATATTCTTGGAAGAAATGGAATGATTATCTCCTTTAAGCAAAAACTATCAATCGTACCAAAGAAACTGTGTTTTGTATCGTGTCCTTCTGCCTTACATCTACGCTCCAGTTCTGAACTTGCTTTCCTTGTGAATGTAATTGCAATGACCCCTTTATGCTCAGGAAGACAGCCGGTAATATTTCTAATTTTTTCTTTTATAACTGTAGTTTTTCCACTTCCAGGACATGCTGTTATTACCATACTTTTAGGGTAATCAATAGCTAATATTTGCTGAGCAGTTGGAGAAAAAATACTCA
Organism: Scandinavium sp.; assembly: GCF_036271055.1. GTDB lineage: Bacteria > Pseudomonadota > Gammaproteobacteria > Enterobacterales > Enterobacteriaceae > Scandinavium. The sequence goes on from NZ_DATBBJ010000063.1 coordinate 64,210, forward strand.
TTTCATTCACCTTTAACTATTTTTACAAGGTGGTATAGCGGTTTAGCCAAATCATCCGAGTTAAGATTATGAAGGTCTTTTTTGATTTTTTTCAGAAGCATACGCATTCTTATTGCTTTTTTCTTTTGTAAGTATTCAATTGCGCTTTGATTATCTTTTTTATCTAACGCATCTAATATTGAAGCACTCAATTCCTCGACAAGATCGGTTTCTAAATCAATTTTTGATAAATATACTCCCGATTTATTTATTTCCTCAGAAACTGTTTGCCAGTCACCGTTGGTAAGAGTATCTAGAGATGTTATTTTTTTGTCGCTATGCTCAAACTTTTTGATATCAACTATATCTAAACATCGGTTTATACCTGCATAGTTCCACTTCTCTTGACCTTTTAGCTTTGATATATCGTTATCAGTTCGCATTACCCATGGAATTTCTAAAGCATCAAGTATTGCTGCATATATTTTAAATGATATTCCATCCACTGAAATTAATGAAATGTTCAAATAATCTAGATCAATATTTAAACTTTTAGCCAAGGAATGGTAAAATAAAATTTCGGATGGCCCTTCGATTAAGAAAACACCATTTGAAAAGAATGATTCCGCTGGTAATATACTCATCCGATAGCTCATATCTTCCCAGCCATCTGAAATACCTTTCGAGCATCCTTCACTTGCGGCTACAGTGTGTCCATCCCGGTCAAGCAATCTTATTATTGAGTCTGGCTCGAAGTTTACCGCTATTTGGGGGGAGTGGGATGAAATGATTGTTTGACCTGGAAGTTCAGCTATCAAATAATCAGCTAATTTTCTTTGTTGATGAGGGTGTAGGTGTGCTTCAGGTTCTTCGATAACATAGAAGATAACTTCGTTATCGATATCATGTTCCTTAATACTTTTCGCTTTCCATAATGCCAGTAAGATTTGATTGTTTCGTCCGTCTCCTCCAAGCATTACGTTAGAACCATTTGTATTAGCTCCAAGTTGTAGGTTATCAATGAAGTCATTTATTCCAATTGCCCCAGTATCTAACTGTACAGAATACTCAGAGTAATGATGTGCAAGTTTTTTGAGCTCATCGTTAACTTCTTTTGTTGCTCTTTCTACATATATAAGCTGAGATATCTTATCATTAATTGACTGTAAATCTGAACTTATCTCTCCTAACAAATCGTCATCTTCTTCTCTTTCATCAGAGTTCAATGATTGTTGCGCTATTTTTAAGAGTTGCCTTTTTTCTTTGCGGATAAATCTCTCCAAATCTCGTTGTGACTGAATATATTTTAAATTAACGAACTTAAGATAATAGCGAGAGTTAATTTCTTGCAAAGACTCTAAAGAATCACCAATAAAAAGTTTGTAGCTTAGATCAGATTTTTGTGCAACGTACTTAATAAACGATTCACCTGAGTCACTGACATTCCCTTTCAAAATTGAAAGTACTGCATCTTCAATGATATCTTTAAAATGAATGATAATTTCAAACTCTTCACTAGAATTTCCATTTTCTAAATGAAAATCAAGTTCATTTGGTTCAATTTCTGAATCTGATACACTTTTATCTAATAGCATTCTTAGCGAATGCAGCATATTACTTTTGCCAACATCATTAGCTCCGATGATCAGAGTATTAGAATTAAAATTGATGTGTGCATCTTTAAAATTTCTAAAACCTGTGAGTTTCAGAGATGATATTTCCAACTTAAAATCCCTCTTTAAAGTATAAAATCTTTTTCATGATGAGGTTTCATGTAAAGTTTGCAACTGAATTGTGCTCATTTTTTGCGGCAGATCTACCCAGAACGGTTAATTACCCTAAAATGATGTTCAGACAAGTTATGCTTCTGGCACAGAGTGATAGCAGAAGGCAGATGCGCATCTTGACTCATCACCAAGTGTTATAGAAGAGTCTGAGACAGTATTGGGTACACTACATGCGGCTGAGTCCTTTCCGCTGTTTTGATGATGTTGTGATCGCACCCCATACATCCTCTGTTGATGAGGTGATGAACACAACCTGACGGATAAAGTGTAACTGCTGGTGCGATCAAGCGCAGGCCAAACCGAAGCACTTTAGTGTGCTTCGGTCTGGCGAATTTTATTTCCAACTATCCCTGTCTTCCCAGACGCTACGCAGCATTCCTGTTGTAGGTACTCTTACACTAAACCAGTCATAACTGAACACTGCCTTCTGATCGTCATCAAGTGAATCATCACCTGTTAGCACAACTTCACTTCCCGGTACACGAGTACTTTTGTTAACAACGATGCAGTTGATGGGTGGTAAGCCATTTTCAAGGCACAAATTACCCAAGATGCCCAATTGTCTCGAAAGAAACAATCCGGCATTTGGTTCCTCACGTTTCATGCAGGAAGCGACTTCACTGTACGTGATAGGTTGCACCCATCGTGGGCGGGGGTTACTGAGTTTGGAGCTTTCGATATGGCTAACCAGAATTAACCAGATTTGTTGAGCTTGCACATGAATCCTGTCACCTTTCGCAAAATGTTTTAGTTCGTACAAGTTATTCATAATAGCCACCCGTTCTTTATTGAACAAATTGTTCTATATCGACCATAAAGTTCAATATTGCACAATCCATTCTTTATTACAACATGTCAAGCCGGGTTCTGAAGACTGTTTCTGACACGACGCGGCCACGCTTAAGGGACATGACGTTTGCTGTGAGCGAGAGGCAGAAATTTATAATTGTCCCCACAGTGATGTTGAAAATATTGACATTGCTGTGTGGTACCAAGCAGGGATAAGGTCGCCAAAATCGTGCATACAGAATGCAAGCACACATGATGTCTTTCCTTTTCCTGTGACTAGGTATTGCCACATTAAAGATGACAATACCTAGAAGTGCACATTACTCAGGGGGTTGTGCTGAGACACTAGATTCAGAGTCTGACAGGTACTGGTACAGAAATACGTGGCTGTATCTCAATCAGACGAGCATCAGACTGAAGAATGCCTGCGAAAATTTCCGGATTTTTGGGGGCTTCTAGCGAAACGACGAATGCATATCGAATGCTTGCAGCTTTCGCACCGTCAATTTGATCCCCACCAGCGCGTGCCATGTAATGGATCTCAAAGCTGGGAGCGACTAAGCTCTTACCTCTTTTATTAATCTCAGCGCTTAACACCGACTCCCATTTACCCGCATCAGCACGCAGCTCTGCTTCTGTGGCGACAGATTTCTGCTTAAAAAAGGACTGAGTTTTTTCAGGATCAGGTCGAAACGTTATTTCGACACCTGCTCGCGTATACATGGACGTATCTTGCGGATCCACAGGGCTGGAAAAACAGCAGGTTGCTTTGATTTTAACGTCGCCTGTAATGCCAGTCTCCGGGATGGGGAGAGGAACGCGCAGATATTTCCCTGGTGTCAGCTCACCTTGATAAAGAATGCGGGCTGTACCTACAGGAGATTCAATTATCTGGCCAAGATCCTCTGGAATTTTTCCCCAGCCGACATCGCCTTTATCATGGCCAGAACGGTCGGCTGCATTGATCAGGAGCGCCTTGATGGCTAGTGGGGAAATATCATGACCTAATATGGCGCGAATACCCACCGCGTAACGTAATAGATAGGGAGCAGAGAAACTAGTGCCGCATGTCGGAACCAGCTTTGCGGGGTCACGATCGCTTGGCACGTGAAAATACTGGCGAGGGGTGCCACCAAATGCCACCAGATCTGGTTTGACCAACCCTGGTGATCGACCAGGCCCCACCGCGCTGTAGGAAGCACGCTTCCATCCATCTTCGATCTGGTTGGTCGCACCGACAGCTAATGCATTTACACAATCAGAAGGGACTTGTATGCGATTGAGACTCAGTGAGCTCTCACACTCACCGTTATTCCCTGCAGCAATCGTCAGGAAGGTATCCCCATCTGCCAGATAGGTGTCAATCAGCGATGTCCATGGATGGATCTCATCATCATCGATTGGTAATGCAGGACCGAGACTGAGATTGAGAAACTCATACTGACGCGACAGTAAAATGTCTTCGAGGTGGCTCAGAGTGCGATAAAGCTCATATTGGTCCTCGCCATCAATGTTATTATCGAGAATACGGTGATGGTCAACGTACGAATATGGTCGGCTGGCTGTCTCCCCTGGCCAGAGCGGGCCAAAGAGAAATGCAGAAGTCACACCTAGACCGTGCGCCGGTCCATCCGGGTGATCGTCAGCAGAAGTATCTGCATGTGAATAATTGCCTATCCAACGTTCTAGTACATGTTTATCAGGTAAACCTCCGTCAAGAATAGCCACACGTACGTCTGAGGCGTAAGGCTGAACGTCTGGCAGGTCTAGGTTCGCCCCTACAGGCACACCACGGGTAAGAGGACGAAACGAACGTAGCGACGGAAGCGGTCTCACAACACGCAGGAATGCAAAGGTGGCAAGGCGATTAAGGTCACACTCGTTACCCGCAATAGGCATAAACCAGAGGCTGCCTACCTCAATTGCCATTTTATTTTTGACAATGAATCCCAGTTCCTGCGCATAATTGATGAAAGCAGCTTTAATAAAATCATTGTTTCCGAGCGGCATCAGCTGTAGCCCCACCTCCCAAAATCCCTCAAACCCTTCCGCATTCTGCTTAATTTTTTCTGAAACGTCAGGCTCGGCAACGCTCCAGATACGAAACAAATCTGCTGCACCGCGTGTTTGCTCTGAGAAGTTATCCAACTCCTGACTGAATTCCGTCAGCCGGTCGCGTTTGCCCGCCACAAAAATCTTAGTTGTTGGGGAAGGCACGGGCTCCCCAACACGCGTCCAGCGATCAGGAAGAACATCGACGCCCTTGCTACCAATCGAGCGCACCGACATTTCTTTAAACAGAGTTCGGGGAAAATGCCCCTTCGCTATGTAGGAAGGATGAAGGGTTATCGCCGCAACCGCAAAATCTTTAGGACAAGCATCATCATCAAGCTTGTTCAGTTGACTTACCGTGTGTTTGAACTGAGGTTTAAGTCGGTCCATCACTTCAGAAAAGGTATAGATAGGCACCGAATTTGGATTCATTTTCGGAGGTGGCTTTAATGACGAGAGCAGTTCCGCTTTTCCGATTATATAATTACGTTTTTCAGCCATTGGTTAACTCCTTTGTCGCCAAACGTTTACGTATTGTTTCCCTGCTGACATTTGCAATTTTGGCCGCTTTTTGCTGTGCAAGCCCAAATTCACGTACTAGCCTGACAGCAAAGCTGATTTTTTCTGCTTTGGTTTTTGTCCCAACATCAAAATCAAGCTGCGCGATTAGGTCCGCTTCAAAACTTTCCGGACGAAGTAAGTGTAACCTGCGTAATTGGGATATCTCGCGCTTAATGTTGCTATATGACTGACCCCGCAGGCTTTCTTTCAGAAGATCATACCAAGGGGCAAAGGTTGGGAAGTCCTGAGCGGCAAAGAGACGGATCGCCTCTGCCACCTGCGCCTCATCGGGCAATTCAAAGGTCACCTCAAGGTCAAATCTGCGCCATAGGGCAGGATCCACTAACTCAGGATGGTTTGTCGCTGCTACCAACACACCGCTGCTCGGCCAGTCCTCAAGCTCCTGTAGCATGATCGTAACGAGACGCTTCAGTTCACCCACATCAGACTCATCCGTACGCTTTTTGGCGATGGCATCAATTTCATCCAGCAAAAGTATGGAGGGGTGAGATTTGGCATAATCGATCACGCTACGCAGGTTGCTACCTGTACGACCGAGGAAGCTACTCATGACCGTGGTTAGGTCAAGTGTGTAAAGGGGAAGCTCTAACTGCTGAGAGAGCCACTGCGCCGTCATCGTTTTACCCACGCCTGGAGGCCCGCTGAATATCAGTGATTTCGTTGGTATCAGGCCATGGCGTGCAAGTAAATCGCTTTTCTTCCTTTCCAGTAATACCTGCTCAAGCTGGTTCTTTACCTGACTCTGTAGCAACGGTGATTCGCAAGCGTGTTCGGTAGCAGGGACTTTAAGCATTGCCTGGGGAGACGCATCATCATGAGCGCTCCCTGGGAATTCAAATGAAGAAGCCCCTTTTCTCATGACATCATGAGAACGGGCTGGACTGAGCTTAAGCAGCTCTTCAATTTTAACAGCCATCTGCGGATCAGTTTTTCGGAGGGAGCGAATATGTTTCGCAAGATAGAGCCGTAAATCTTTATCGTTCCCTTCCAGGGATAGTTTAACTATGTTGACTAAATCTAGTTCCATTTTCACATCCTGGGCAGCACTGATTATAATCTATTGAAATAAATGAATTTAAATAACTCAACTCAATGCGCATTTTGACAATTTTATAGCATTATAGTCATTACCTGTATGGAAGTCAGTAGGTGCTGTATTTTTTTACAGTGTTACAGTTTAGGTGTTTGCGAGGAAGGTAATTGCTGTCTAGGCAGACGGAAAGCTGTAGAAGGTGGGCCTGAACTGCTTTCCCCCTTTAGCGTCTTCAGCCCAACTGCACAAAGCAGCAATGCGAGTATTCATGAGACGTCCTTCAGCAAAGTGCCGTAGTATGTGGGTGCATCAGGAGCGGTTAAAAAAGCGTCCGCTCCTGACACAAAGTAGTCGATACAGCCATTTACGCATCAGTCGCATAAATCCAGTCAGCACATTGAGGACATATCTTCTCCCCATGCCAGCAGACATGGCACCAGCAACATCGCCATTGCCGTATAGTAGTGTTAACCGGTAGAAGGCGCTTTTCTGGAGGCGGTATGGTTTGTGATGAGGTTTGCTCTTGCACTGTCTGGCGCTTGTTGAATCGACATTTTTTAAGTCGAGCGACATTGTTGATATGCCCCGGAAGGTGCACAAACGTTTTTGTAGTTGTCAGAGGGTCAAACTGAACACCGATCTGCAGTTTGCAGTAAATGCAATGCAATGAATCAAAATCAACCTGTTGAACAGAGTCTGGTGTAACCCATTCACCATTTATGGTGACGGCGTGAGTGGCTAAAACGAAATAATTCATCATGAACTCCGCAACAAATGAAAAAAACCAGCATGGTTAGCTGGCTTTGTGGACAGATGGGGGAAGGAATTACTAGCGTCTTGTACAGCGGGTTAGATTTACCGGCTTCTTTTTGTTCTCTTCCTGTTTTTCAATGAACGTACTTCTCCGCGACCAAAGGTTCTGGCATTTCCAGGGAGAACCAGACGTGCGCAGGCATCGATTTTGGTGATGTAACTTAGCGCCTTAAGCAATCCCTTATCCTTACTACTGTCACCGCGTTCCAGTTTGCCGAGGCAGCAATCCTCATAACGCGCTTTGTTAGCGTTGCAGTTGTAGTAGATGCCTTTACCTTTAGTGATGGTGTGTTTCCAGTATTCACCGAAAGCATGAGCAATCACGCCATCCTGCTGTGCCTTGTTGCCATTTAAGATAAATAGCATGTGGTAATGAAATTTACGTTGTGGTGCATATTCCAGTTTCCACACGGTCCCGAGAACATGTCGAAACAATGGATTCTTTTGCATATTGCGGAACAGTTGCTGACGGTGCTTACGGGCGTCATCAGCTGTGATATCAGCTTTATGCTCATTCGCCCATGATAAATCAACACGCAGAACCAGCAGCCGGGAATGATGCTCCTGTAGGTGTCTGATGTAATTCATCACTCCCTTCAGGTTTTTAACTGAAGCACGTTGATACTTTCTGCACGTCTGTTTAAAACCTGCCTGACTTGCAGCGAATCGGTAATCCTGTACCAGCTTGTTCAGCATTTCTGCAGTGGTTACTGTATCTGCTCCCACTATTTTCCCGTTATAAACACGTGTATATAAATCAGCGTTATTAAATAAATTCTGAAATGTAGCAATACGTGGATTAGCCATTCGTACTTTCATCGCTTCTTGCGGCAGCATATTAAGATAACGGATTGCATCAAGAATGATGACTGACTCTGCATTCTCTTTATAACCTGAACGGTTATAAAGAACGGTGAAAGGTAACTTACGTCCTCTACTGATAGTTTTAAGGCAGCTATCCAGTTGTTCTAATCTGAATCTAAACTCATTGTCATCGCATATGATGAGATGAGGGTTGTTATTCTCAATGTGATACTCAGCATGAGATAGCAGTATTGATTCTGGTAAGTCCATAATGTATTTCTCTGAAGCCAGTCAACTATTGTTGACTGGCAATATGTCAGCATAATTATTAGATGAATGTCTTTATCTGATACTAAGTATGAATAGCAATATCAGAGATTCTGCTTGTGTGATATCAAAACGTAGATGTATTAGAGTGTAGCTAGTGCGATATGAGGTGTTTGTCTGGGTTGGTGATGATTGGCTCTTGAGAGTATTAATAAATTACTGGTTAAGTAGTAATACAATAATAAATAAACCGGCTTTATAAATCACATCAAATCCATACAACGTAAGGCATGAGAGTACAAAAATATAGTGTAAAGTTAGTATCCCTTGTCATTACATCTTTAGCAGTTTTTTATTCTATCGAGTCATTAACACGAGCTTCCAGCCACTCTTTTACTTCACGCTCAATCCAGCGGGAGCTACGACCAAATTTAACAGGTTTAGGGAACTTCCCTTGCTGTGCCATTTTATAAAACCACTTATCAGATAACTTAGTCAGCTCAGTGATGAAGGCCATATCGACGAATTTGTCGTTGTGAATGTCAATCGTTTTCATACCTATCTCCAGAAGTTTGTAGTGAGAGCACCTGTCCGGCACTCCTTCACAGAAATAAGAGAAATATGTTCGATTTTACATTTTCAGCCTCCACAGCTTTCAGAACCCTACCTCACCGTGATATATCTTTATCATAGTAAACTTACCATGCTGGCATCTGTTTCATGATGCATCCACTCGTGACATCAGATCATTCAATGCGGTATGGATATATTGCCATAAAAGCCAGTTATCACAGTGTATGACAAGTAATTTAGCACTATGATTTTTACTATGATGTTTGCTATGAATTGTTGTTTGATTTAAAATGCAATTAATATTTAATACAGTAGTGAGGGCTTATTGTGATTGAGCTGCCTTGGATAGACATAAAAAACAAAAGGGATCTGGATTTCTTTCTATGGAAACATAGTAATGATATTGCCATATTCAATTACATTACGGCTCAAAATCGTTCTTTTAGTTATGACGATATTTTTAGAATGAAGCCAAAGTTGGCGGTCCTTGCAATAAATGAAGCTTATAAACTATTTTATCTGGACTCTGAAATACATAGGCTCCATGCCAAAGAATTAACAAAAATGCAAAAATTACAACTCCCTCTCAAAGAATTTGATTGGTTAAAAAGTTGCCATAATGCTTGTTACTTTGCCTGGATAAGCATTCGCACATACGGAAATAAAAACCATGAAATAGAAACTTATATTTATCACGAAGACTGTTTTTTCTATCCACGCACGCAATATTATTATCTTGGGTGTGAACTATTCCCTGAGAATCATCGCAGCAGAGTTGAGTCTATCATTGCTTTTTTTGATAGGTGTACAATGAATTTTCAGAGCAAAACTGAGTTAATTAGAAAAATTAAGTTAGAATGGCAAGAACGTAGCAGGACAGTAAGAAAGTTACCATTAAAAAGCAATGAAAAGAAAAAAACACAATGGACATGGGAGTATATTAATAAAAATAAAGGCTTGGTTGTTCATGGGCATCGTAAAAGAGAGATTCATGCACAACTGGAAAGAATAAATGAAATGGGGAATAGGCTATATAGCAAGATTATATTGACAGAAAAGCTAAGTGAAGAGATTGAACGTGACTTTACAATAGCTGGACGAGATAAGTTAACAGGCGTACATTCTGATATGTATTCCTTAAGAAAACAATTGGCCGCTGAGATAAACAATAAAAAAAGTATGGAAGTGATAAGAAAAACACATTTGCATTCACCATCATTCTTGGGTTTTTTTATGCCTGCCAGCCCTAGTGAAATGTACTTAAGCTTGGTTTGTATTTATAACTTCCTCTATTACAAAGATCTTAATTTTATCCCGAGACTATCAAAAGCCTGGGAAGCACACTCCTATCGAAAAACAAAGAAGAAAAACATAGGTCTTCATGTGAAAAGTAAAAATCAGGCTGAACTGATAAGCGATGAGCTTATTAATATTAAACTGGATGAATTGGTAGATGCGGCAATAGAAACAGAAAAAGAATTAAAAAGAGAAAAAGCTCAAGAAATAATTAATGAAATTCTTCGTAACGCACCAACGCATTCAGAAAAGCAGGATAATGATCCATTATTAGATTCCGATGCTAACCCATGGTTTGGTTAGGGACTATAATTTTGAAAGATATCCTTTCGGTATGTCAATGCGAAGTGATATACCGAACACCCTTTAATGCAGAATACTATTCCCAATTTTTTTCACACCTATATAACCCATGTGTAGCTGCGCCAGATTTTGTTACTGGTATGGCTGTTCTGCATTGATCTGTAAGACCGATCGATGTTTTGTTTGTGATAGATAAAAACTATTGAATTTAAATTATTGATCGGGATTGCAATAGATTACAACGATCAATTTCTGGAAACTGATCTGTAGTAACGATTATCCCATTCCCTCTCAAATGCATACGATCAGGTGGCCTTTTGTACAGCAAAGGGCCATTTTTCGTTTGTAAAACAACAGTAAGGAATCTCTATGTTGAAGGTCACTTCTGCACTCTTTCTCAGTGCAACCTTGTTCACCACGACTTCGCAAGCGGCCATCCAGGAACAGCAGTGGGGTAACTGGTTTGGTAATACCAGCGGAATGGAATTTTCAATAAACGCCGACAATGATGTCGGTGAGCGCATAACCCTCACCTGCACCGAAGGCCACCTGGGCATCACCTACAGCGTCCCAGCAAAGAACTATTCCATTTCTTCTGGTGCCGGGCTGAAAGAGCCGGGGCTGAACATCAACTCAACCCACTATCAATTAGGTGAAGCTGCATTTATGGCGCTCAAAAACACCAGGGATGAAGGCGTGCTGGAAGTCACTGAAGCCAGTAAACCATTGTCCAAACCGTTCAAAACCGCAGGTCTTCAGGAAGCGCTGAAAGAGGTGACCTGGCAGGACTGCATCAGCCGTTAAGCACCATTCTTCGCCTATTTTTCATAACAGCACAGTTTGCTGTTTTAACCACTTCTTGCTGGAGTTCGGATACGTCCAGCAGAGCCAACAACAAACTTCCTCAAGGTGTCACTATGACAGAGTTTATTTCACGCTTATTTATTATCTCAGTGTTTTCGTTTCCTGCTCTAAGTTTTGCCATCACCATTCCCGGTAATATTCATCCAGAGCGATACACGTTCTTTCTGACAGATAACGGCGGTGAAATGCTTCGCGAAATGAATGATGCGGCAGTCAGCGTAAAGCTCAACAATAAAGTGGGGTTTAGCGCTGAGGCACAGAGCAAGGCTGCTGCTGCGAACATATCTCCTTTGCTGTATGCAGCATCACCGCTTGAACAGAACTTTATCCGCTATGACGGTAAACCGGTTAAGGCTCTGACCTGTCTCACCACTACCCGCACGATGCCGGGTCAGAATAAAAATTACTCATGGGAGGAAACCTACTGCCTTGATGAAACCGGTGCTGCCTACATCGGCACAAAAGGCTGGCCATCACGCACCATTGTTGAAAAGAGCTGCGAGGTGGGTGCCTCCGGTTGTCCTGTATATCTTGGTCTGAACAATGATCCACCGATCCTGCGGAATGATGCTGCGCAATATATTCCTTACAGCAGTAAACGTGTAAATGGGCAGAAAGAAAGTAACTCTCAGGCAAAACCAGCAACTGGAGAAATAGTCGCAGAGCAGGATGGTTATGTGGTGAATTATGTCAAAGGTAGCAGTTGTGCTGGCAATAAACTGATTGTCAAAAACACAAGCTCCGGGAAAACCGCCGCAATTACAGGATTAAATGGTTGCTCTTTTGACCCGAAGAATAATGCCGTAATTATCTTCCCTCTAAATGAATACGTCGGCGTTTACAGTGGCCCCACAAGCGCTTCTGAGGAAATAGCCTCCGTCGATCTCCCCTAATTACTCACCCGGTCCGGTATACGCTTCCTGCGGTGCCGGACGTCTTATGGCCAGACCTATGAAAAGCCACAAACTCCCGGACGATACAGCGCTAGATACAGCGCCTCTGGATCTGACCTGGCCCGTTGTTTTCAGCGTCACGGGACTCACTCTACTAAGAAGTAAGTCGGTCGTATGCCAGACAATCGGAGCCAGCCTGATGACCTTCAGTCTGATAAGACTCATAAAAAAACTCGCCACTCTTGCCTGAAATCTGATTCTCGACAAAAGCTGAAGTGTTGCGTTGTCAAAGGGCTGGCTGCGATAGCAGAGGACCGGATTAATGATGATGCCTTTGTTTTATCTGTATGCAGCAAAGCGTATGAACACCTGCCTCCCGTCATAAGGCGAGTCGTGAAGTACGAATGGTGCTTTCGATGCTTCCAGTACGGTAAGCCCTTCATTCTGCGTCAATTACAACATCACCAGATCGACAAGCTAATCCTGCCGACATTACCTGACAGTGAACTGTCACCACAGCAAGAGCAGCCACCAGCTTCTACCTGAACATTTTCTCTTCCATCCATCGCCACTCTACTGGAGTGGCTTTTATGCCCATTTTTAAAGGAATTAACTATGACCCGTTTAGCCAGCCGCTTTGGTGCGGTCAATCTTGTTCGCCGCGACCGCCCATTAACCCGCGACGAACTGGCGCATTATGTGCCAAGCGTCTTCAGCGAAGAAAAGCATGAATCCCGTAGCGATCGCTATACCTACATTCCGACAATTACCCTTCTCGATAACTTGCAACGCGAAGGCTTCCAGCCATTCTTCGCGTGCCAGACAAGAGTCCGCGACCAGAGCAAACGAGAGCACACCAAACACATGCTGCGCCTGCGTCGCGAGGGCCAGATCACTGGCAAACAGGTGCCAGAAATCATCCTGCTTAACAGCCATGACGGTTCAAGCTCATACCAGATGTTGCCAGGGTTATTCAGATCGGTTTGCCAGAATGGGCTGATTTGCGGTGAATCTTTCGGAGAGGTACGCGTGCCGCATAAAGGCAATGTGGTGGAGAAAGTCATAGAAGGGGCTTACGAAGTACTGGGGATATTTGACCGCGTAGAAGAGAAGCGCGATGCCATGCAGTCGCTTTTGTTGCCGCCACCCGCTCAACAGGCAATGGCTAAAGCGGCATTAACCTACCGTTTTGGAGAAGAGCATCAGCCGGTGACGGAATCGCAGATACTTTCCCCACGCCGCTGGCAGGATGAAAGTAACGACCTGTGGACCACTTATCAGCGCATTCAGGAAAACCTGATTAAAGGTGGGCTGTCCGGTCGAACGACCAAAGGTCAACGCTCCCATACACGCGCCGTTAAAGGCATCGACGGAGATGTGAAGCTGAACCGTGCCCTTTGGGTGATGGCCGAGAATATGCTGCAGCTTGCCTCATGAAGCTTTTTACCAACCCTATCTTCACGCCCTGCCACTAAATCGGCGGGGCTTTTTGATTTAAGGAGCAATTATGTCCGCACTCAATTTATCCCCGGTATTCCTGCCAAATGAGCAACGCGTTATCCGTCGGGCGTTACGACTGCTGGAAAAGTATCAGCGCCAGCGGAATGATTCTTTTACCTCTACCTGCTTCATTAAGATCTGGCTTCAGCTACAAATGGCTCACCAGGAGCGGGAAGTTTTCATCGTGATGTATCTCGACAATCAGCATTGCCTGCTGGAGCGAGAAACACTGTTTACCGGCACGCTCAGCCATACCGAAGTACACCCCCGAGAGGTGGTGAAGTCAGCCCTAAAACATAACGCTGCTGCGGTCATTCTGGCGCACAACCATCCGTCCGGCACAACAGAAATCAGTCAACAGGACAAACATATTACTCAAAGGATTATGAAAGCTCTGGCACTAGTGGAAGTGCGCGTGCTGGATCATCTTGTGGTGGGAAACGAGGTGGTGTCTTTTGCTGAACTTGGTTTGCTTTAAAGGGAGGTTTTCATGTCATTAACACCAGCCCATGAATGGGGGCTAAAAAGCGATATTGTTCCACGTTTTGGTGCCAGATTAATTCAGGAAGGCAACCGGCTGCATTACCTGGCAGACAGGGCCGGGTTGAAGGGGAAATTTACCCCTGAGCAGCTGCAGGATTTAGAGCGATCTTTCCCTGCGATCACAGAACAACTTGAAAATCTGTTGCGTACTGGCGAGCTAAACCCGCGCCAGCAACACCAGGTAGTAGTTCATCTTGCCGGGTTTACCTGCATAGCAGATACCTGTGGTAGCTATGGCTACGTTTACATCACTATTTATCCTTAGCCTGGCGACAGGTAACGCTCTTCTCAACTCTTTCTTATCAGGACCCAACATGCAAATTTCAACTGCTCCGAACACCGTGCCGGTTTCGCCACGACCATCTCCTGTCAAAGTATGGCAACAATTATTAACATACCTTTTAGAGCATCATTACGGCCTGACGATCAAAGACACACCGTTCAGTGACGATACGGCGATTCTGGAACACATAGAGGCGGGAGTGAATCTTACCGATGCCGTTAACTTTCTTGTGGAGAGATTCGAGCTTGTGCGCATTGACCAGAAAGGTTTCTCCTGGCAGGATCAAGAACCTTGGCTAACACCATTGGATGTTCATCGGGCACAGTTTAACCTTGGCTTGAGGCGTTCATAAAACAGCCAGTTGGTCAGCAAGGAAAAACATGTGGGGGCACAATTGGGGGCATTAATCAAAATCGCATCTAAAAATAATCAATAAATTCAATGTGATTATCTATCAAATGCGACTCCTGTGATCTCCGCCAATTTGCTTCTACTGACGTCACTCTCTTAAATAAAATTCCTATAAATACGGCCAGAATTTCAGTCAGCGTTGGCATTTCGTCGGATTATCTTTCGCTATAATTGTAATCTGTTAATATTCCTTTATTAGAAAAATTAAGCAACAGATCCTGTTTACGGTCATTAATAAATGGGATAAGAAAATAAATACGTCGGTCAACGGTTTCCGAATGATAATGCCAATTGTCTGCATTATTATAATCAGTAGGGCTTGCAGGAACGCCAAATGCAATCAGTGCATCTCTGCGTGATGTAATTTGTGGAGTGAGTTTGCCCCTGATATCTTTCTCTGAATATTGGGCAAGCGTTGTTTCTTTTGTTTTGTCTATGTTGGAAGCACAAGAAACAATCATCAGAGAAAGACTTGCAATGATTAATTTAGATGATGTTTTCATTTGGTGATATCCTTTTCAACATACACACCGTTGATTTTATCCATGACAACTTCTTTTAAATAGAGAACACAGTATCCCGTTTTATCGCCATAACTGATATGTGCCTCATACATTTTAGCTTTACCGGGCTTGAAATCGAGGCTTACATGGCATCCTTGATATAATGAATGATAGATTGATGTATCCATATCAGGTTGGATATATGTTTCAAAATAATCATCCTTATAGTTTTTACCCGATATTTTCGGTAATCCTATATCTTTTGTTGAGCCTAAGAACGGGTTGAAATATCGACTGTGCTTTTCAACCCACCCGCCGGTTTGATTATTATTGCTATCTTTCTGATAGATCGCATAACTCATTGGTGGACCAATTAGCCTGATTTTTGCAACATCAGCATTATCCATAGGAGGTACGTAGGTTTTCTGCTCTGGGAAGAGAGAGTTACATCCTGACAAAACCACAATAATTGGTAGGAAACATAGTTTATTCATGATAATTCCATTTAAGGTTAATTGATTATAAAGTTTTGAGGTTTTTTTTGTAGATTACGAACACTGTTTATGTATCAAGGCCGACCGCGCTGGCATCGCTATCGATCGTTCTAAATCTTTTCTATACGCTTTCGGTATTGACACTTTTTGTGATAGTGCTTCGTTCTTACCTCAAAAAAACTGCTGCATACCTGCCTTCGCCATTTTATACTTGCGACCTGAGATGATGCTCAATATATGACGATTGATGTCTATACTGAACGCTATAGGGTGCGCTCTTACGCTAACCGCCGGGAGACCAAAGAGCAGCGCCCGGTTGTAGAGTTGCTAGAGCATAAAGGGCGTAGACCGATTTTCAGAATACACTTTAAGTGGTGCAGAATTAATTCTTTTTTAATGATTAAATGGCGATTATTCGGTTGAACCCATAAAAACGTAATTTAAGCTAAATTCAGATTTAAGTTTTGCCCTTCTCTGGTCGCTCTTAACCGTATTATTCGATGGAGCGCCCCACATGAAAAGATTACTCACCCTACTTTTTCCTCTCCTGCTGACCGGCTGCGCCACGATAGTGGGTGACGACGTGGAGCGGGTCTCTATTGAGAGTACCCCTAACGCGAGTTTCACCATCACTGATAACCACGGCCAGGTGGTGGCGAGCGGCACTACGCCTCAGACCATCACCCTGAAAAAGTCCGACGGCAGCTATTTTGGCAAAATGAATTACACCTTAATGCTGAAAGCGGAAGGATATAACTCGTCGATTGTGCCGCTCAGCATGCGCTTTAGCCGTTGGTATACCTTCGGCAATATCATTTTCTTTGGTGTGCCGGGCTGGCTGGTTGTCGATCCGTTCTTTGGCGGGATGTATACGTTCAAGCAGGACAAGGTGAAAACCTATCTGCGCCCTTGCCCGCGAGGGCCGTATAACTATATGTGTTCGTAGAAATGGACTATGGTCTTTAATCAGTTCATTTAGAGCGCTTAAAAATCATTGTATATCTGAATAGACTTCCCAGTTATTACTTGGGAAAGTCTATTTTTATTATATGCACTCAATCATTTATGTAATCAATAAATTTAAAGTGTATATATAAAATAAAAATGTATTCAATTACGAAAAAGGGTCATTCATCACAATTATTCTATAGGTATCAAATTACCATGACCTTTCAATTCATAAGGGGAAGTTCTATGGAAAGATATGCAAACCGTGATGGTGACTCAGGTGTTATAGCTTACGAGGTAACAGCAGACGCTATTAAGGTTCAATTTAGTGATCGTAAAATTTATGTCTATAATTCTATTCGCCCAGGGACTGCAATTGTGAATGAGATGAAAAACTTGGCTAATGCTGGGAGAGGTCTCAATAGCTATATAAATCGAATAGTCCGTAAAAACTACTACGCGATAGAGTATTAATCCACTCATATTAATTATAAAGAGTGATGCATATTAGCATCACTCTTCAATAACTTTCTAAGTTTTGCGCCTCATCGCTCAGCGCCTGCATGATGTCCTGGCTCTCATGTTCGCGCTTATTTTTATAGGTGATCAAGTCTGAGAACAAAATCCTGCGATGACGGCCGATTTTATGGAATGGAAGGTGACCTTCTTCAAGCAATTTAACCAGATGGGGGCGGGACACGTTGAGAATATTCGCCGCCTCTTGGGTGGTGAGTTCGGCGTGCACCGGGACAACTTGTACGGCATTGCCAGCCGCCAACTCACCCAGAATTTCAACCAGCATCGTGAGCGCGCTAGTGGGCAGTTCAACGGTAAGCGTTTCGTCGTTTTCACCCACGATGGCAATGCGTTGCGTTTCCAGGCGTGTCGATAAAAACGCCGTCAGCGCCTGCTGACCACGCTGAGCTAATTCGCTTTCACGACTATCAGGAAGATTAATGGTGGATTTTGATGTCATGGTCATTTACTCGGTTTGCTGCATCTGACTACAGATTAATCGAAATAAACGAAACACACAATATACGAAATAATCGAAATACATGGAGAGGAACACAAATAAATCGGGCCAGCGTCCTGCTGGCCCTTGTCGCTACGGGTGACTCACTCATTCCCAGCCGGGCACGGCCCCGCCGTTAAAGATTTTTTCTGCCGCTTTTGCCACTTCCGGTGACTGATACGACTGCATAAATTCCTTCACGTTCTCCGCGTCTTTGTTGTCTTCGCGGGTGACGAGAATGTTTACATATGGCGAATTTTTGTCTTCGATAAACACGCTGTCATGGACTGGCGACAGACCGGTCTGTTGAATATAGGTGGTGCTGATGATCGCCACATCCACTTTCGGGTCGTCGAGCACGCGCGGCAGCTGCGCACCTTCCATTTCCATAATAGTCAGCTTATGCGGATTGTCGCTGATATCCAGAGAGGTCGGCAGTAAACCTTTGCCCGGTTTGAGGGTAATTAGTTTCTCTTTTTGCAGCAGCAACAGCGCGCGCCCGAGATTCGTCGGGTCGTTAGGAATGGCGATGGTTGCGCCGTCTTTCAGTTCGGAAACGGATTTAATCTTGCGGGAATAGCCCGCCATCGGGAACACGAAGGTGTTGCCCACGGCGACTAAGTGGAAGTTATGCGCTTTGTTGTCCTGTTCCAGGAACGGACGATGCTGGAACACGTTGGCGTCCAGTTCTCCCGCGTTGGTGGCATCGTTAGGTAACAACGAACCGCTGAATCCGACTAACTCGACGTCGAGGCCGTATTTCTCTTTAGCGACTTTCTTCGCCACTTCGGCGACGTCCTGTTCTGCGCCGTTTATTACGCCGACTTTGATATGTTTGCTGGAATCACTTTTTTGGTCGCAGCCTGCCAGAAGAAGGCCAGCCAGCAGCAGTGCGCCAAGATGAGGAAGAGTCAATTTCACGCCAGAGTTCCTTTTTAAACAGTCCGTTAAAACAAGGTGTGCCTGAATGAAAAATGACTATAGCGAGTTTGTGAAAGCGGGGATAAAAACGAAAAGGAATGAGACAGAAGAAAAGATGATAAAGCGGAAATAACGCCCGGTGGTGCTTCGCGGACCGGGCCTATGCGTTGGGTTCTGTAGACCCGGCAAGCAACGCGCCGCCGGGCGTGAAGGATTATGGCTTGGCGAGCGTGTTGGCGATGGCGTTATACATTAGCGAGGCTTCCAGCGGCTGCGCGCTGAATGAAGGCTCGGCTTTCGGCCATGCAGACCACTGAACGATCACCAGCTTTTGCGCCGGATTAACCACAATCACCTGACCAAAAATACCCAGCGCCCACATCGTGTCCTGACTCGACAGACCCTCTTTTGGGCCGACATCTTTGGCATTCACCGGCACACTGTTGTTCCACCACTGGTAGCCATACATGCCGTCCGGGTGTGCTGCGGAAACAGATTTTTCTGCGGTGTTCCAGGTTCTGGCGTCTTTTACCCAATTATCTGGCAACGTTTGAGTGCCATTCGGCAGTACGCCGTTGTTCATGATAAACAGCCCGAATTTACCCCAGTCCTGAAGCGTGGCGTTAAAGCCGTGTGCGCCGACATCGTGTTTACCTTGCTGATAGCTGTGCCACACGCCGTCATGCACCATGCCGTACGGTTGCCAGATTTTCTCTTGCAGGTTTTGCGCCAGAGATTTGCCCGTTGCTTTTTCGAGCGTATCGCCCAGCAGCCACGCGCCGCCGGAAGAGTATGACCAGGCCGCGCCCGGTTTGGCATAAGCGGTGCGTTTCGGGTCTTTGACCAGCGCGTTCACGCAGTCGTAGGTGTCTTTGTTGGCTTCACATTGCGTCAGTTTCGCGAAGTCAGACTGCGGGTTGGTGTAGTCCTCATTCCACGTTACGCCGGAGGTGTGCTGCATCAGTTGGCGCACGGTCACGTGTTCCCACGCGGTGCCTTTTACGTCCGGGTTATATTTGACGAGTTCATCATCCAGCGAGGCGATTTTGCCCTCTTTCACCGCAATGCCAACCAGCGTAGATACCACCGATTTGCCGACCGAACGCGAGGTCCACAGCGTGGTGGGCGTGTTGCCGTGGCTGTAATACTGATACGCAATTTTGCCGTCTTTGATCACCATCATCCCGGTCACATCGTTACGTTTGAGGTAATCCTGTAAACCGTAGCTGTGGCCCTGATAGTCATATTTTGCCGCGCTTAACGAGCGTGTCATGACCGGGATCGGTTGGGCGTTGCCTGCTTTGAAGACATCGCCCACATAAGAGCGATAGTCGTTACGAAAGCCAATCACGCGCTGCTGCTGGTTCCAGGTCAGCATGTCTTTCACGTCAGGCAGTTTGGCATCTACAGGGGCCGGGCAGGTGGTCAATTGTGGTACGCCACACTCATTGGTGGATTGAGCCGCACTGGCCTGTAACGACACGCCGAGGCAAAGAGCGAGGAGACAGAGGGAAGTGTTCATCTTGCGCATAAACGTACCTTTCATCGTTTTGAATTATGAGATGTCGGGTTTTACTTTAGGCGAGATGCGGTGGCGAATGCAGTCAGTCTGCGGGGGAAAAACCCCCGCTGTTTGTGACAAACCCAGCGCGGGTTTTCCGGTTGACGCTTAGTGATGCGACTTTTTCAGCGGCGCTTCTTTCAACAGCCATGACAGCGCAAAGGCCAGCACCATAATACAGGCCGCCATCATGAACGCCGCGTGAATAGCTGCGCCGAACGCATCAAGATAATCGGTTCGCAGCGCTTCTGGCAGATGATGCACGGCCACCGGGTTCATCCCTCGCGGCATTTCCGCGCCTTCCGGCATCAAGCGGGTCAGATTCGATTGCAGAACGTGGGTAAATACCGCGCCAAACAGCGCCACGCCAATCGAACCGCCAATCGAACGGAACAGCGTGACGCCCGAGGTGGCAACGCCATACAAATTCGGCGCAACCGAGTTCTGCACCGCCAGCACCAGCACCTGCATCACCAGGCCAAGGCCCATACCCAGCACGCCGGTAAACAGATACAGATGCCAGGTCGGGGAATCAATGGTGATGCGGGTCAGCAGCAGCATGCCGATAAAGCCAAGCAGCGTCCCGGCGATAGGGTACAGGCGATATTTGCCGGTGCGACTGATCAGGCGTCCGCTGATAATTGACGTCACCAGCAGGCCACCCATCAGCGGGATCAGTTGTAGCCCGGCCTGCGTCGGTGTCGCACTTTTCACCACCTGCAAATAGAGCGGCAGGAATGTGACCGAGCCAAACAGCGACATGCCGATGATAAAGCCAATCAGGCTGCATAACAGGAAGCTGCGATCGCGGAACAGCGACAGCGGGATAATCGGCTCGAATGCCAGCCGTTCTTCATAAATAAACCCGGCAATGCCGACCAGGCCAAACGCCAGAATGCACCACAGCTGCGGGTCGCTCCATTCACGAACCGTGCCGCCTTCGGTGGTAAACAGCGTGATGCACAGCAGCGCCATGCTGAGATACAGCGCGCCCAGCCAGTCAATCTGATGCACTTTACGTTTGTTGGTACTGTGGAATACGGCGCCGATCACCAAAAGGGCGAACAGCCCCAGCGGCAGGTTGATGTAGAAAATCCAGCGCCAGGATGTGTGTTGCACGATGAAACCGCCAATCAGCGGGCCAATCACCGTAGCCAGACCAAACACCCCGCCGAACAGGCCTTGATAGCGCCCGCGATCGGCGGGGGGAATAACGTCTGCCACGGCCGCCATGCTGATTACCATCAGCCCACCACCGCCTAAACCTTGCAGCGCGCGCATCAGCACCAGTTGGGTCATGTTCTGCGCCAGACCGCACAGTGCGGAACCAACAAGGAACAGCACGATGGCGATTTGCAGCACCCGCTTGCGCCCAAACAGATCGCCGAATTTACCGTACAGCGGCACGACGATGGTCGACGTCAGAATATAAGCAGTGACGACCCACGACAGCTTATCGAGGCCGCCGAGTTCGCCAACAATCGTCGGCAGCGCCGTCGAGACAATGGTCTGATCCAGGGCCGACAGCAGCATCACTAAAAGCAGCGCGCTGAACAGCAGGCGGATGGATTTCACGCCCGTTGCCGGAACGTGTTGCGGTTGAGTCGTTGGAGACTCCATAACAGGCTCACTTGAAATTAATTAAATACCTAATTAATATTTGTGTAGATCACTGTTCAGGTCAAGAGATAACGCGGAAATGAAAGCACAGAATGGCAAAGAAAAATCCGAGAAACCCCGCCGCCCAGGGCGACCGCGTGGAAAAACGGCTGGGGCCGATAACCGCGAACAGTTGATGGATCTCGCGCTGGCGCTGTTCGCCCGTCAGGGGATTGCGCGTGTCTCATTGAACGCGATTGCCAAAGAAGCAGGCGTGACACCAGCGATGCTGCACTACTATTTCAACTCCCGCGAAGCGCTGATCGACCAAATCCTTGAAGAACGTTTTATGCCGCTGCGCAACCGCATCAGTACCGCCTTTACTGAACATCCTGATGACCCCGTTACTGCACTCACCATCATGGTTCGAATACTGGCGGAACTGGCAGAACAAAACGCCTGGTTTGCTCCGCTGTGGATGCAGGAAATGATCGGTGAAATGCCGGTGCTGCGTCAGCATATGCATGCGCGTTTTGGTGAAGATAAGCACCATAAATTGCTCTCTACCGTTATTCGCTGGCAGGAGAGCGGCAAACTCAATCCCGAGCTTTCGCCCGAACTTTTAATCACCACATTGATAAGCTTGGTATTGGTGCCGTTTTCTCGGTTGCGCACGGATGAGCGCATGAAATCGGTTTCCCCTGACGTCATTGTGCGTCACGCCTTGGCGATGATGGGCCAGGGGATTGGCGCTTAGAACGGTTTGCTCAGGTAGTGGCGTTGCATGCCCGCGTGCGGGAAGTCATCGAGGGAAAGTTTGAGGGTAAAGCCGTACTTCTGATAAAACGGTAGCGCCTGGAAACTGGCGGTATCCACCAATGCGTGACTGCAGCCCCATTCACGGGCACGGTTTTCCGCTTCGCGGATCAACTCACTGCCCAGTCCTTTACCGCGTGCAGTTTCGCTCACCCATAAATAGTCGATGCACAGCCAGTCGCCTTTGCGTTTACCTATCAACCCGCCGAGCATTTTACCCTCTTCATCGCGGGCATAGACCCCCAATTCAAACCAGTTGCTGGTATCAATAAACTGGCTGTTATAAGCGCGCAAACCGGTAAACAGTTCTTCCTGATCCTGTTGAGTGACTTTTTCGGTTACTTCAATTTTCATGGTCTCTCTCCGCGTTTGGGGTTATCAATTTTGTTCCATTATTGAGTGTGACAACGAAGTTCTCAATGACTAAAACCAGGTGTATTGAACGCGACCACCGCCCGTATTTAATGCCTTGTGCTATCATCGCGGGCAAAGAAATCAGGTTGTTGAGGAAAAGATGGGCTCGAGCAGAAAAGGGATGCTGAACGTTCTGATAGCCGCAGTGCTGTGGGGAAGTTCTGGCGTTTGTGCGCAATACATCATGGAGCAGAGCCAGATGTCATCGCCGTTTTTGACTATGGTTCGTCTGCTGTTTGCCGGGTTCATTCTGTTGATGCTGAGTTTTGTTCATGGCGATCACATTTTCCGCATCATGAAGAGTCGAAAAGATGCGCTCAGCCTGCTGCTGTTTTCGATTGTCGGGGCGTTAACGGTACAACTCACGTTCCTGCTGACGATTGAGAAATCGAACGCGGCCACGGCAACCGTGCTCCAGTTTCTCTCCCCGACCATTATCGTCGCCTGGTTTGCCATCGCGCGAAAATCGCGCCCCGGTATGCTGGTGTTTGCCGCTATTTTGACATCGCTGATAGGCACTTTTTTGCTGGTCACGCACGGCGACCCGACGTCACTGTCTATCTCGCCTGCCGCCTTGTTCTGGGGCATTGCATCGGCTTTTGCCGCCGCGTTCTACACGACCTATCCGTCAACGTTGATTGCCCGTTACGGCACGCTGCCGATTGTCGGCTGGAGTATGTTTATCGGCGGGGCGATTTTACTGCCGTTCTACGCCGGGGAAGGAATGCACTTTGTGATCAATGGCAGTCTGGTGCTGGCATTTTTCTATCTCGTGGTGATAGGCACGTCGCTGACATTCAGCCTGTATTTAAAAGGCGCGCAGATGATTGGCGGGCCGAAAGCCAGCGTTCTGAGCTGCGCCGAACCGCTGAGTAGCGCATTGTTATCCGTGTTGTTGCTGGGCGTGAGTTTTGCGGTTCCGGACTGGATTGGCACGTTGCTTATCCTGTCCTCAGTGGTGCTGATTTCGCTCGATTCGCGTCGTCATGCGCGCTTGAGCTAATTACATACAGCCCGCACAACTGGTACAACGCCAGTCGTCACGGTTTACCGCGCGGTAAAAGGCGCGGTAATTTTCTGCTTCCAGCGCAATGCCATTGTCAAAAAAGAGATCGGTCAGCCACTCGACGTTTTCAACAATCCAGTCGTCTTCATGCTGACCTTGAGCAAAGGTTTCATCTTCCGGGTCGATTATCGAATAAATTCCCCACGTTCCCATGTCCTTTTCGCGACGAGGTTCCGGTAGTTCGATGGGTTTTCCCTGCCATTCGAGGATCCAGTGTCCGTGGCAAAGCAAATTCCCGCCTCGACTCCAGCGGGCGGTGAAAGGGTTTAGTTCAGGCAAAACAAGCGTCTCCGGCAGAGAGTGAATGCTCATCACCTTACGCCCAATTTTTATGTGGAAATATTGACCTTATGGGGTAGATACCGTGGACTGCGCCAGAGACTGTCAATCATGCCTTCGCACGATAATTTCCATAATTGACTGATTTAGAAATAAATTATTTTTTACGCGTTTGCGTAGCGGCCGGCCAGCACATATAGTTGAAGGTACGATGTTGCAACAGAAGGGATCCCCTATGAAAGCCATTCCAGTTCTCTGTCTGCTGGCCTGCCTGGCAGCGCCTGCCGTTTATGCCAGCACTCCGTTGAAAGGGTTGCAGTTTGAGCAGCAAAAACAGCAGGTGATGAAAGACGTCAAAAAAACCTGCACGCCGAGCAAGAACATGAGCGACAACGACTTCGGCAATAAAATTCTCTCGAATGAGGACAACAAACGTCACGTGCAGGACGCGACGGTGGCGCTTGAGCGCAATAACCAGAAGTACTACTGGGACGCCATCGGGCAGATTCAGTGCCCGGATATGTGATCCGAGCGGCTGGATTATTTGTTTCGCACTTTTGTCGCGACTAACAGCGCCGTGAGCAGCATCAACGTGCCTGATAGCATTAACGGCGACAGCAGCCCAAAATGATCCAGCGCCACACCGCCCACGGCAGCGCCGCAGGTATTTGCTAACTGAATGACAGCGACCTGAATAGACCCCGCTTTTTCTGCCTGATCGGACAGTGAGCGGGTGATCCACGTTGACCAGCCTACCGGGATCAGCGCAAAGGCAAAGCCCCAGACAATCGCCACTGTTGCTGCCACCCATTTTTCACTTCCCCACAGCACTAACACTGCGGCGCTGATTGCCAGGATAAGCGGCGCGCACGCCAGCGCGACTTTGACTGAACGTTTTAGGATAACTGCCGACAGTGATGTGCCGACAAAACTCGCAATGCCAAAGCTCAGCAGTACCAGTGTCAGGCCATCGACATCAAAGCCTGCCAGAGTCGTGAACACCGGGCGAATGTAGGTAAAGAACGCGAACTGTCCGGCGAAGGCCATAAAGATGGCGCTCATCCCGGCGAGCACGCCAGGGCGTTTTAACAAGCCGAACATATTCGCTTTCTGCCCGGTTTCCCCTGGTAGGGATGGCAGCGCTTTCCAGACCCACACTACGCACAGCAATCCCATCAGCGCCGCGCCGTTAAAGACGTTGCGCCAGCCGATAATCCCGCCTAAAAAACTGCCGAGCGGGGCGGCAATAACTAGCGCGATAGAGACCGCACCGAATATCACCGAAAGCGCTTTTGGCACTAATCGGGCCGGTACTAATCGCATCGTCAGCGAGGCAGACATCGCCCAGAAGCCGCCAAGCGCCAGCCCCAGGCATGCGCGTCCAAGCAGTAACAGGCCGAAACTGGAAGCAAAAGAGACCAACAGGCAGGAAATGGTCAGTAATACGGAAAACAGGATCACGATGTAGCGGCGGTCGGTGCGACCAATCACATGCGTCACGAACAGACTGGCAAACATCGCTACGAAGGCCGTTGTGGTCACCGATTGCCCGGCAACGCCTTCGGTAATACCGAGTTCTTGCGCCATCGGCGTCAACAGACTCACAGGCAGAAATTCAACGGTAATCAGGCAGGCAACGCAGAACGCCACGGCAAAAACCGCCGACCAGTTCGGACGGGTGAGTGTCTCTTGTCGGGGGAGTGTTTCAGTACATTCGCTCATGGGGACCTGCGCAATTTCGGTGAGAAAGTTGCGCAGTGTAACATTTTGTTTGTGACGTATTTAACGTTTTGGCAACTATAGCGAGGGATTCCCTCTCCCGGCGAGAGAGGGAGATGGGTTACTGAGCGAGTGGAGCAGGCGTTGGAACAGAAGCCGGTGCTGCGTTCGTTGGCGCAGGCGCCACGGGCTGCGGCGTGCTGACTTCACCGTTAGTCATCGTCTGCGTCACTTCTTGTTTCGCCATGTTCGTCGCATGCAACTGCCCGTTGACCGTCGGTTTTAGCGGTGCGCTGGCCTGAACAGTACCCTTGGCACGCAGTTGAAGATTACCGTCACCGGTAATCGGCAAGACCGGCCAACCCCACTGTTGCAGAATATTTAACGGCACGCCGCGTCCATTAAGGCTGATGGCCGTCTGGCGTTCAGGTTGCTGGGAAACGGCCGCGGTGGCTTCCAGAATGCCTTTCTCCGTAAACGCGCTCAGTTCGTTGATGTTGACCACCGAACCGTTCGCCGTCAGCTTCACAGAAGGACGGCGAACATCCACGCGGTTGAATGTTGCCGCTGCAGCGTTCAGCGCGGCGTTTCCGTTCCAGACACCCCAGTTACCGTTTTTCGCCAACTGTAAGTTATCGCCGTAGCCATCAAGCGATGTGATTTGCCACGGGAACGCAGGATCGATGTCAATAACCAGGTTACGGCTGGCGGTGAATTTACTCAGCGTCACGTTTTGCAGCCAGTCTGGCAGTGATTCCATCCACAGCTGTTTCCAGTTAGGCGGCAGCGTGTATTCCAGCCCGGCGATAGCTGTATCGTCGAGCACCAACGCATCACCGTTGCGTAACCAGTTGCCGGAAGTGCGCACCATCCCGCCTTCCCAGCGCGAAGTAAACTGGCGCAAAGCGACGCCTTTTGGCGAAAACTCTGCGTTAAAAATAGGGTCCGTCAAATGCAACGAGCCGTAGATAAATTCGTCGGCATTCATCGACAAACGCCCACCATCGCTGTTCCAGCCGCCTTTGCTCAGCGTGATATTGCGCAGGCTGAGATCGAGATCGGCTATCGCCCAATCAGGGCCTTGCAGACGCGCATCGGTGACTTCCAGGCTACCGATAGTGAGTGACGGGACGGTGGTTAACGGGGCGAAGAAATCCGCCAATGATTTTTCGCTTTGCATACGGATGTCGGTCAGGCGCAGGCTGTCGACCAGCCAGCTGCCGTCGGCGTTACGTTTGGCGTTGCCCGTCAGCGAGCCGCGAGCGATATCCGCCCCGACGGTGCCAAGCGTAACCACCCCGTTGTCGATGCTGCCCTGCACCAGAACGTTCGTCGCAGGCATACTATTAAGCGTCATCGAACCAGCGCTCATCTGAATTTGCGCTTGTTTACCCAGCACATTGCCCGCTTCGGGTAGCCATGGCGAAACGCCGCCGGTCACGCGCTGCGCGCTGAGATCCCAACCGGTTTCCGGGCTGTTAAACGCCATATTGCTGAGCTGCAACGTATCGGCTTCAAACGGGAACGGCGCAGTAGACGGTGACAGATTCAGCGTTCCGTCCTGCAAGGTAATGGTATCGGCGTGTAGCGGATCGGTGAGCTGGCGGCTGCTCAGGCCAATATCCACCGTTTTGGCAACCAGCGTTGCGGGTTTGCCGTCACGACCAAAGGTGACGTTTTTCAGCAGAATGTGTGATGGAGAGGAAAAACGATGATCCATCGCGTCGAACGCGATGTGGTAATCGGTGTTGCTGGAAATCCAGCCGCTGACTTCACGCGCGCCCCAGCGTGTTTGCAGTAAAAAGTAGAACGCTACCACAACCAGCAGCAGGGCAATCAGCAGCCAAAGAAGCAGCTTCCCGATAAATTTCATCGTCTTCCATCCAGTGAAGGGCACATAAAGGAGTTATGCACGATTTGTGCGCATTCCTCAAGGAAGGATTCGTTTAATAAGGTTTCACGGCGGCGGTTGACACCACCGCCGTGACGGGCGTCAGCTCTTCTCTGGGGGGAAAACCAGATTCAGAACAATCGCGGTAATACCGCCCGCAGCGATACCGGAAGAGAGCAGATTTTTCAGCCAGTCAGGTGCGAATTGCAGGATCAGCGGCTGCTGAGAAACGCCAAGACCCACCGCCAGCGACAGGGCGATAATCAGGATCGCGCGGCGATTCAGCGGCTCACGGGAAACAATACGTACGCCGGAGGCCGCAATGGTGCCGAACATCACCAGCGTTGCGCCGCCGAGCACTGGCTCAGGAATGTGCTGCACAAAACCACTTACCGCAGGGAACAAGCCGAGCACGATCAGCATCAACGCCACCACGAAACCGACGTAGCGACTGGCCACGCCGGTCAACTGGATAACGCCGTTGTTTTGTCCGAAACAGGAGTTTGGGAAGGTGTTGAAAATGGCTGAAACGCAGGAGTTCAGGCCATTCGCCAGCACACCGCCTTTCAGACGTTTCATGTATAACGGGCCAGAGACGGGCTGCTCGGAGACATCGGAGGTGGCGGTGATATCACCGATGGTTTCCAGCGAGGTGATCATAAAGACCAGCATCAGCGGCAGCAGCAGATTCCAGTCGATACCGAGGCCGTAATAGAGCGGCGTTGGCACCATGATAACCGGGCTGTTGGTGGGGGCCGTTTCCGGAAGCATTCCCATAAACCACGCCGCGGCATAGCCTGCTGCCATCGCGATCACCAGTGAAGCGATGCGCAGATACGGGTTACGTTGGCGGTTAAGCACGATAATGATCGCCAGCACGATACCGGCCAACAGCAGGTTTTTCGGCGCGCCAAAAGTATGATCGGCCATCGCGGCGTAACCCCCACCGATGGACGTCAGGCCGACCTGAATCAGCGACAGGCCGATAATCATCACCACCACGCCGGAAACCAGCGGGGTGATGATACGCCGCGCCAGATGCAGTACACGGGAGAGCGCCATCTCGGTGAAACTGGCCAGCATCAGCGTGCCGAACAGCGCCGCCATCATGGTTGGTACATCCGCACCACCGGTTTTCAGCGCGGTTCCGCCCATAATTAACGGGGCGACAAAGTTAAAACTGGTGCCCTGAATCGACAGCAGCCCGGAGCCGACCGGGCCCCACGCTTTGATCTGAATAACAGAAGCCACACCGGACGCGAACAGTGACATGCTGATGATGTGCTGCGTATCGTCAGCCGGTAAGCCGAGCGCCTGGCAAATCAACAGTGCGGGCGTGATCACCGCCACAAACATCGCCAGCAGGTGCTGAAAGGCCGCAAACAGCGTTTGCGCCATCGGCGGTCTGTCTTCAAGGCGGTAGATAAGCTCGCTGTTATGCATAGGCGCAATCGGTTGCGCATTTTCGGCTTCTAAGGTGTTCACTGACATTTTCAGAGGCGGTCCGGTGGTGGGAAAGGGAGGATTTTAGCGGACTGCCAGGTAAAAGCAAACGGTTGCTTTTAATATGTTAACTATGAATAAGTACCCAGGTTTTTATGCTGTTTTTGCATGTTTTGTCGCAAAAATCGCCGCTACCCACAATTTTTCCTGTCATTATTCACTGCCTTTTGCGTAAAATCCGGCTCCTGATAATTATTGATGAGAACAATTCGCTATCGGTCACCCCCACGCGAGTCATTGGATTATGCGCTAACAAGGAGCTTTTATGTTTCATCTCGATACCTTATCGACGCTTGTTGCGGCAACACTGGTGTTGCTGTTAGGACGCAAACTGGTCCATACCGTTCCCCTCTTTAAAAAATACACCATCCCCGAACCGGTTGCTGGCGGCCTGCTGGCTGCGCTGGCGTTGCTGGTGCTGAAAAAAAGCATGGGCTGGGAAATCGACTTTGATATGAGCCTCAAAGATCCGCTGATGCTGGCATTCTTTGCGACCATTGGTCTGAACGCGAATCTCTCAAGCCTGCGTGCAGGCGGCAAAGTGCTGGGCACTTTCCTGATTGTGGTTGTCGGGCTGCTGCTGATGCAGAACGCCATCGGGATTGGCATGGCGAAAATGCTGGGCCTCGATCCGCTGATGGGTCTGTTGGCTGGCTCCATCACGCTTTCCGGCGGTCATGGCACTGGTGCGGCTTGGAGTAAGCTGTTCGTCGAGCGCTACGGTTTTGCTAATGCCACCGAAGTGGCGATGGCCTGTGCGACCTTTGGTTTAGTACTGGGCGGCCTGATTGGCGGCCCGGTGGCGCGTTACCTCGTGAAGCACTCGTCTACGCCGAACGGTCAGCCGGACGATCAGGCTGTGCCAACCGCGTTCGAAAAGCCAGAAGTGGGTCGCATGATCACTTCGCTGGTGTTGATTGAAACCATCGCGATGATTGCCATCTGTCTGACCATCGGCAAAATCGTTGCACATATGCTGGCGGGTACAACCTTTGAGTTGCCGACCTTTGTTTGTGTGCTGTTTGTTGGGGTGATCCTCAGCAACGGTCTGGCACTGCTGGGTTTTTATCGCGTCTTTGAGCGCGCCGTGTCGATTCTCGGCAACGTCTCATTATCGCTGTTCCTGGCGATGGCGCTGATGAGTCTGAAACTGTGGGAACTGGCTTCTCTGGCGCTGCCGATGCTGGCCATTTTGACCGTGCAGGCTGTGGCGATGGCGTTATACGCAGTGTTTGTGACGTATCGTATGATGGGTAAAAACTACGATGCAGCGGTGCTGGCGGCGGGTCACTGCGGTTTTGGTCTGGGGGCGACGCCAACGGCGATTGCCAATATGCAGGCGATCACCGAACGTTTCGGGCCGTCACACATGGCGTTCCTGGTCGTGCCGATGGTCGGGGCATTCTTTATTGATATCGTGAATGCGCTGGTGATTAAGCTCTATCTGCTGCTACCGATGTTCGGTTAAATCCCCGTCATCTTCCTGTGATCCGAAATCCATAGGGGATTTTGATGTTTTGATGTGTTGTACGCCCGGTCAGCGATAGCGCCACCGGGCGTATCCAGCAAAACCTTACTCGTGCTCTTCCCACGCCATTGCGCGTTTCACTGCTTTTTTCCAGCCGCTGTAACGGTAGTTACGCTCGGTGGTTTCAATCCCCGGACGGAACTCACGTTCAATCACCGCTTTTTCCTTAAGCTCATCCAGATTCTGCCAGAAGCCCACCGCCAGACCGGCGAGATACGCCGCGCCTAAAGCCGTCACTTCACGCACTTCCGGACGCTCTACGCGCGTCCCGAGAATGTCTGACTGGAATTGCATCAGGAAATTATTGGCAACTGCACCGCCGTCGACGCGCAGGGCGTGCAGACGAATACCGGAGTCAGCCTGCATCGCTTCCAGCACATCACGGGTTTGATAGGCGATGGATTCAAGCGTGGCGCGAATAATGTGGTTCGAGTTCACACCGCGCGTCAGACCGAAAATCGCACCGCGAGCATACGGGTCCCAGTACGGTGCGCCGAGGCCGGTAAACGCCGGAACCACGTACACGCCGTTGGTATCGTTCACTTTGGTTGCGAAATATTCGGAATCGAAAGCGTCGTTAATCAGCTTCATTTCATCACGCAGCCACTGAATGGATGCGCCCGCCATGAATACCGCGCCTTCCAGTGCATAATTTACTTCGCCTTTCGGGCCGCAGGCGATAGTGGTCAGCAGGCCGTGCTCTGATTTCACCGCCGTTTCCCCGGTGTTCATCAGCATAAAGCAGCCGGTGCCGTAGGTATTTTTCGCCATCCCTTCTTTCACACACAGCTGGCCGAACAGTGCCGCCTGCTGGTCACCAGCGATCCCGGCGATAGGAATACGCGTGCCGCCTTTACCGCCGATGTTGGTCTGACCGTACACTTCGGATGATTTGCGCACTTCTGGCAGCATCACGCGCGGAATATCCAGCGCGTCGAGCATCTTGTCGTCCCAGTCCAGGTCATGGATGTTGAACAGCATGGTGCGCGAGGCGTTGGTGTAATCGGTGACGTGCACGCGGCCCTGCGTCATACGCCAGATGAGCCAGGTGTCGACGGTGCCGAACAGCAGTTCGCCGCGTTTAGCGCGTTCACGCGCGCCTTCTACATGGTCGAGGATCCACTTCACTTTGGTGCCGGAGAAGTAAGGGTCGATAACCAGGCCGGTCGCTGAGCGCACATAGTCTTCCATGCCGTCGCGTTTTAGCTGCTCGCAGATTTCTGCGGTGCGGCGGCATTGCCAGACGATAGCGTTGTAAATCGGCTTGCCGGTTTCTTTATCCCACACAATCGCCGTTTCGCGCTGGTTGGTGATGCCGATAGCGGCGATTTCATCAGAACTGATGTCGGCTTTCGCCAGCACTTCAATCAGCGTAGAACTTTGTGAGGCCCAGATTTCCATAGGGTCGTGCTCGACCCAGCCAGGCTTTGGATAAATTTGTTCGAATTCGCGCTGTGAAACGCTGACGATATTAGCGTCGTGATCCATGACAACGGCGCGGGAGCTGGTTGTACCCTGGTCGAGGGCAACGATGTATTTTTTGTCAGTCATAATGCTAAGTCCCGTAGTCAGATTACAGCGAAGCGTTGTGTTGTGTGGTACTGGTGGAGGTTTTCTCTTCCACCTCGCAGACGTCGCACGGCAAATTGCGGCCAATCAGTTTGCGATAACCGAAGGCACCCAGCGATGCGCCGACAATCGGTGCGAACAGCGGCACCAGGAAGTAAGGAATATCTTTGCCGCCGGTAAAGGCCACGTTGCCCCAGCCCGCGAGCCAGGCGAACGTTTTCGGGCCGAGATCACGCGCCGGATTCATCGCAAAACCAGTCAACGGCCCCATCGACGCACCGATAACCGCGATCAGCAGGCCAATCAGCAGCGGTGCCATCGGTCCACGAGGCACACCGTTACCGTCATCCGTGAGCGCAAGAATGACACCCATCAGAATAGCGGTGATCACCATTTCTACCGCGAAGGCCTGCATAAAGTTGATATGCGCGTTCGGGTACGTCGAGAAAATACCGGCCAGCTCCAGACTTTCAACGCTGCCGCGCACCATATTGTGCGTGTGTTCGAAGTCGATGAAAAGGTTGTAATAAAGCCCGTAAACTAACGCGGCTGCGCAAAATGCACCGGCAACTTGCGCAATGATATAGGGAACCACTTTACGCCCGTCGAAACAGGCAAACAGCCAGAGGGCAATCGTCACTGCGGGATTGAGGTGCGCGCCGGAAACCCCTGCAGTCAGGTAAATGGCCATCGCCACGCCCAAACCCCAGATAATACTGATTTCCCACTGACCGAAGCTCGCGCCTGCAACTTTCAGCGCGGCAACGCATCCAACACCGAAGAAGATCAACAACCCGGTACCAAGGAACTCGGCAATGCACTGGCCTTTTAAGGTTGATGTTTGACTCATGATCGGATCCTGAAGACAGATGAATGATTATTGTGAACATGGTGGTCGAAGACGACCATGCTGCCATGTAGGTATACTGTTAATTTATCGTTAACGAACAAAAACGAGAAATATCGAAATCAAAATCTGTGTGCTGAGTCAATAAAATGAGCGTTTTCGCGCCATGAAGTGCGTGTTTTGACCGTTGTCAATCTGCTCGGGTAATCATTTATTTAACGAATGGGTTAACAATTTAGGGGTATTTGACGCGAACGCTCCAGGTATAGACTGAAATGTGTTGTAAACCGCGATAGGTGCGCCCTGGCGCTGGACAGTTAGGGCGGCGCTCCATACAATCGGATGCATAGCGGTATGCTTATTTTCGTTAAGGCGTCGCCGGGGTTCCGGGACGAGATCAACGCCTTGCAAATTCAGGAGAGGTATGACGATGTCATTAGAAGTATTTGAGAAACTGGAATCTAAAGTTCAGCAGGCGATTGATACCATCACCCTGCTGCAGATGGAAATTGAAGAGCTGAAAGAGAAGAACAACGCGCTGTCGCAGGAAGTGCATAACGCACAGCACGGTCGTGAAGATCTTGAGCGCGAAAACAACCAACTGAAAGAACAGCAGCACGGCTGGCAGGAACGCCTGCAAGCGTTGCTGGGCCGTATGGAAGAAGTTTAACGCTTCCTCTCCCTTCCCCCTGACTGCTAAGGGGAAGGGAATATTCATCGGTGTAAGCTCACACCACTCTTCGATAATTTTTCAATTTTTCTCGTTGTACTTGTACGCATACGGACTGTGGCCGTAGCGGTAATAGCTGCTCGCTCGCTTTTGGATTCCATTCAGGATCCAGCCTTTTACCTCAATTCCGTTTTGCTCAAAGCGACGCATGCTGGTCATCACTTCTTTGACCGTGTTTTCCTCGAAGCGGGCAACCATCAAAACAGTATCGGCATGACGACCCACGATAGTGGCATCGGTGACGGCCATGATCGGCGGTGTATCGATGATGACCAGGTCATAAAGCGGCGATATTTTTTCCAGTAACCTTTTGAATTGATTGCTAATCAGGAGTTCTGCAGGGTTAGGAGGGATATGCCCGCGAGCGATGAAATCAATCCCCATTCCTGGAGGGGTCACTACCGCCTGTTCAAACGTCTTTTTCCCGCAGAGGATTTCAGCCAGGCCCGTCTTTTCCTCCAGGCCCAACAGACTGTGCAAATAGCCTTTACGCAGATCGGCATCAATTAGCAGGACTTTTTTCTCCGTTTGTGCAAAGACGGCGGCCAGGTTGCTGCTGATAAAGGTTTTTCCTGAACCTGGGCTCGTGCCAGAGATCATTAACACATTATTTTTCGCCTGCATCATCGTGAAATAAAGACTGGTGCGCAGGCCGCGCAGAGACTCAATTGCCGGGTCAGCTGGGTTTTGTACAGCCAAAAGGACGTCGGATTCGTTTTGACGGCTTTTGTTGTTATGCTTACTTAACCACTCCGAATAGGGAATGCAGGCGTAGACGTCAACGCCTTTGTCTTCCAGGTCGTCCGGTGACACAATTCCCTTATGCAGCGCGGCTTTCAGCAATACGCAAGTAATGGAAATAAATCCGCCAAACAGCAGGCCAATCATCACAATAAGCGCTTTTTTGGGTTTTATTGGCTTCGGTAACGTGACCGCATCATCAATGATTCGCACGTTGCCGATACTGCTGGATTTTGTGACGTTTAACTCCTGCTGGCGATTAAGGAGTTGTTGATAGACTATTCGATTGGAATCAACATCGCGACTCATGCGCAACACTTCCTGCTGCGTTGACGGCATTGAACTGACCCGTTTAGTCAGCTTCGCCTTCTCGCCTTGCAATGTCTGGCGTTTTTCCATCAATGCCCGATAGGTCGGGTGGTCTTTTTTGTAGAGCTGTGACACTTCGGCTTCCCGGAAGGTCAATTCATTAAGCTGATTATCGACATTAACGATCTGCTCCAGGACGGACTTGGCTTCCATGTTTAGATCGACAGAATCTTTCTGCTTTCGATAGTCGTTGAGCTTCCCTTCGGCAGCGTCGAGTTCACTGCGAATTTTGGGCAATTGAGCGTTAAGAAACTCAAGGCTCTTCTCGTCTTGTGCCGCTTGACGGGCAATATTCTGCGCAAGATAGTGGTCACTGATACTGTTGAGTGTGTCGGTGATGAGTTGCGGGTTTTCTCCGGTCATCGTCAGGTTAAGCATACCAGTATCACGGCCCCGATCGGCCACGTTGAAGTTTTCCTGTAGATCTGCAATCGCCTTAAGGCGGGTTAACCAAGTGACGCTGAAACGGGCACCTGGCTCAGCATCAATTTGCGTGACGAGTATCGATACGCCCTCTTTTTGCAGGCGTTCGCCGACGTGGGCCTTTAGCTCAAAGTCTTTTCCGGAAAGGCGATAGGTATCCTTTGACATTACCTCAAGAGTGGCGACCGCGTTGTCCGCGTTCCCGGTTGGTAATTGCAGCTCTGCTATTTTAACGTTACCCGGTTTTTCATCGGTCAGCTTTGCCATCAGGCTACCGATAACCGGGGTATAGCGGCGTTTGATTTTGATTTGCAGGCCCAGATCATCAATCGTTTTACCGAGGATCATCCTTGACTGGAGCAGTGTGATTTCAGGCGCCGACTGTGGTTGGCTATCCGGCAATATCTGGCTCAGATTATTCAGTAATGAGTTCGCTTGTTTTTGTTCTATCTCAATCAGCGCATTGGCCTGATAAACGGGGGTGACGGTGAAGGCATAGAACAGTGCTACAAGCGTAAAAAAAGCGCTAATGGCAATAATCAGTTTATAGTGATCAACTAGTTCACCAAGCAACTCCCCGAGATTAATTTCCTCAGGGTTTTTCTGTGGGTAGTGTGCTGTATTTGTCGAAGACATCGAGTTGTGACCTAAAATTTACCAACGAGTTTGCTGACCCATGCCTGGCATGCCCGATCGATAAGCTGATAAGCATGATCAAAGGCCTCATCGCTTTTATGCCAAGGGTCCGGAATTTCTATTTGATTGAACCAATGGCCGAGTAGCATGGTTTTACTTCGCGCTTCAGGGGCGATATGAGTGATGTGCCTGACATGTTCTTTTTCCATCACCAGGATCAAGTCATAGGCCGCGCTGAGTGTAGGGGTAAACTGGCGGCCGCGATGTCCCTCAAGAGACACGCCAAATTTTTTTGCAATACGCAGCGCGTCCATGTCAGCGCTATGGTCGATCAGGGCGGCAGTGCCCGCGGAATCAATCTTTTTCTGCGGTAATCGACTTTGCAGGAACCGCTCACCCATTGGCGATCGGCAGATATTACCCGTGCAAACGATCAGAATAGTATTCAGCATCAGTGTGGCCATGTTCTGAAGTAACGGACGGCTTCTGTCATATCGTGAACGCCAGTAATCGTTGGGACTAATTGAGAAACCACACGATTCCATCTAACGAGTGGAGCCGTCGTGACATAGACAATATCGTAGGGTTGCAGCTGGAATTCGGTGCTCAATACCATGGCGGAGGCGTCTTTCGCATCCAACTGGTAAATATTTGCGAGGTCGCCGTTCTCCGCTTTAGTATTATTCTGGCGAATGACAAATATCCCCGAGGCATCCGCCATTCCTTCGTTAATGCCTTCGGCATTGCCTATTGCTTCCGCAAGCGTCATGCCGCTGCGATCCATTTTTAGCGTCCTCTGTTTGGTCACTTCACCCATAACGAAAACTTTCAGATCGTCGTTACGTGGCACGAAAAGAATATCCCCTGGGTAAAGCAGGTGGTTTTGCGTGAGATCGCCACGCTGCATCAGTTCATAAAGCGAAACAGGGATGTCGGTGCCGTTGTGCGTAAGCACCACGTTGCGCCAGTCGGCATCGGCCGTTAAACCGCCCGCCGCGTTAATGGCATCCATCACGGTAAGGGGAACGTTGGTGATGGCCTGCTGGCCTGATTTAGCGACTTCACCGGTGACATAGGCTTTCTGCGAACGGAACGAGGCTACGCTCACATCGACCTGTGGGCTTTCGATAACGCTGTCCAGACCACGAGTGACCTGATTACGAATTTCCTCCAGTGATTGACCTGCGACCTGCAATTTGCCGATGTAAGGATAGAAAATCGTACCGTCAGATTTTACCCAATTGCCCGTGTCGCTTCCGCTGCGGTATTGCCCCGCCGGGGTTGTCAGCTCAGGGTGATCCCAGACGGTCACCATTAAGACATCGCCGACTCCTACCTGGTATTCATAGCGTTTGAGGAGAGCTTCAAGTTCAGGATTTTGACGTGATGTGACTGGTGCCTGACGCAATTGTTCTACGAGCTGCGGCGTTAAAGGGTAAACGCTGATCCGTTTATCCAGATCGAAATGGCTGTCCGCCGTTTCCACCTTTTTTTTCTGGGAGAGACTGAGACCCTGACCGGGAATAATCGTGCAGCCCGCCAGCACCGTGGAAAGAAATGCTATTACGGGAAATATAAAATAGACTTTTTTCATGATGTTCTATCGTTAATAGTGTATGCGCGCTTTCACGGCAGGCTTTTTTACGCATTGAAATTCATAAAAAAAGACTGATGATCGCCGTCCATGGTTTTAATACGAAGAGTCACCACCCTACCAGTAGCCACTGCCACAGTAAGAGGGTATTTTTTGGTTTTTTAGACTCCGAGAGTACTATTGATGTTATCAATTTTTAAATGTCTGGTATTTAATCTTTGTGGTCTATTTTTGGATTATATATTTAACCTATTAATTTACATGAAAATTATAGTTGTTGCATTAATGTGCAACGACATCTCTATTCTCAGAGTCGGAAGATTATCTTTATTTAGGTGTTCATGAGATGAATTGAATAATCAAGATGAATAGTGTGTATATTTAGATGGTGTGCATTTCTTTTCTTTAGAGATCAGTAGGAATACCCACCATGGTAATAATGTCCATATTGTTGATAGGCTGCGTGGAGCCCATCATGGAATGAGAAAATGATTAGAATAAAAAGGGTAATGGCGCTTCTGCCTTATCACGTAAAGTTATAGCCAATCTTTTTTTATTCTTTAATCATCGGTTCTGTTTCTGGCAGGCTACGCTCAACAACACATCAATTAAGAGAGCGGTCGATGAACAAGTTAGGCTTGGGGTTAACGCTTTTGCTGGCTTCCGCTGGCGTTCTGGCAAAAGACATTCAGCTACTGAACGTATCGTACGATCCAACACGCGAGCTGTACGATAACTACAACAAAGCATTCAGCGCTTACTGGAAACAGCAAACGGGCGATAACGTGGTGATTCGCCAGTCACATGGCGGCTCCGGTAAACAAGCAACGTCGGTGATTAACGGTATCGAAGCCGATGTGGTCACCCTGGCGCTGGCTTATGATGTGGATGCTATTGCCGAGCGTGGTCGCATTGATAAAAACTGGATTAAACGCCTGCCCGATAACTCCGCACCTTACACCTCGACCATCGTGTTCCTGGTGCGCAAAGGCAACCCGAAAAAAATCCACGACTGGAACGATTTGGTAAAACCTGGTTTATCGGTGATCACGCCGAACCCGAAAAGCTCCGGCGGAGCGCGTTGGAACTATCTGGCAGCCTGGGGTTATGCCCTGCATCACAACAACGGCGATCAGGCAAAAGCACAGGACTTCGTGAAGGCGTTGTATAAAAACGTGGAAGTGCTGGATTCCGGCGCGCGCGGCTCCACCAATACCTTTGTTGAGCGTGGCATTGGCGATGTGCTGATTGCCTGGGAAAACGAAGCGCTGTTGGCGACGAACGAACTGGGTAAAGACAAATTCGAGATCGTTACGCCGAGCGAGTCGATTCTGGCAGAACCGACCGTTTCTGTGGTCGACAAAGTTGTCGACAAGAAAGGCACCCGTTCGGTTGCAGAAGCCTATCTTAAGTATCTCTACACCCCGCAAGGTCAGGATATTGTGGCGAAGAACTACTATCGTCCTCGCGACCCGGCGGTAGCGAAAAAATACGAAAGCGAATTCCCGAAACTGAAGCTGTTTACCATCGATCAGGAATTTGGCGGCTGGACGAAAGCGCAGAAAGAGCACTTCTCCAACGGCGGGACGTTTGACCAGATTAGTCAGCGATAACGGCGTTAACAGTGACGGCCCTGCGGGGCCGTTTTTCTTTGGTCATGATTTTGCGCTACCCTTTCGCTTCTGAGCTTTCACAGGGACCGAAAAATGAAGCGTATCAAATATGTGATTCTGGCAGTGATTGTCGTGGTCGCCGGGGCAGCCGCTGGTGGCTGGTACTGGCTACATTCCGGTAATCCCGATGCTTTACGCCATTTTGTTATCGATAAGTGCGTCCCCAACCAGCAACAGCATCAGTCGCCTGCGCCTTGCACCACGGTGAATCTGAAAGGCGGCTATGTGTTGTTTAAGGACCGCAATGGGCCGCTGCAATACCTGCTGATGCCGACTTATCGAATCAACGGGACTGAAAGCCCCTTGCTGTTGAATGCGCAAACCCCCAATTTCTTCTGGCAAGCGTGGCAGAACCGCCAACTGATGAGCAAACTCCACGGTTCGCCTGTGCCGGATTCAGCGGTATCGCTGACCATCAATTCGCGCACCGGGCGCACGCAAAACCATTTCCACATCCACATCTCCTGCCTCCGCCCAGATGTGCGCCAGCGGCTCAACGCCAGCATGGCGTCGATCAGCAGCCGCTGGCTACCGTTGCCGGATGGATTGCGCAATCATCAATATCTTGCGCGTCGTGTCACGGAGAGTGAGCTTGTGCAGAAAAGTCCGTTCATGATGTTGGCAGAAGAAGTGCCGGAGGCGCGCGACCATATGGGGCGTTTTGCGTTGGCTATGGTGCAACAAAGTGATGGGACGTTTGTCTTGCTGGCAACGGAGCGCGATCTGCTGACGCTTAACCGCGCATCTGCGGAAGAGATTCAGGATCATCGTTGCGAAATTCTGCAATAAAAAACCCGGAGGCGTGATGCCGACCGGGTCTAAATGCTGTCGTGCTAAAACGGCGATTAAGCCTGTTTTGCCGCTTCTGCTGCTTTAACGATCACCGCGAAAGCGTCAGCTTTCAGGGAAGCACCGCCAACCAGCGCACCGTCGATGTCAGGCTGGGTGAACAGTTCAGCCGCGTTAGCTGCGTTTACGGAACCGCCGTACTGAATGATGACTTGCTCAGCCACTTTCGCGTCTGCTTTAGCAATGTGATCACGAATGAATTTGTGAACCGCCTGAGCCTGCGCTGGGGTGGCAGATTTGCCAGTACCGATAGCCCATACTGGTTCGTAAGCGATTACCACGCCTTCGAATGCCGCTGCACCCTGAGTTTTCAGAACTGCATCAATCTGACGTGCGCAAACTTCTTCGGTTTTGCCCGCTTCGTTTTCTGCTTCGGTTTCACCGATGCACAGAACCGGAATCAGACCTTGCTCTTTCAGCACGGCGAATTTCTTGGCGATCAGTTCGTCAGATTCTTTGTGGTAAGTACGACGCTCTGAGTGACCGATGATGATGTATTTCGCACCGATATCTTTCAGCATTTCCGCAGAGGTTTCACCAGTGAATGCGCCAGACAGGTTCAGGTCAACGTTCTGTGCACCCAGCTCGATGTGGCTGCCGCCAGCGGCGCGAATAGCCAGGTCGATGTACATTTCCGGTGGCGCGATAGCAACGCCACAACCGGTCACACCGGCCAGCTCTTTACGCAGGTTAGCAACCAGCTCGTTTACCATGTGGCGGCTGCCGTTCAGTTTCCAGTTACCCATCACTAAAGGATGTCGCATTTGAATTCTCCACGCTAAGAAAGCGAATTAAGGAAGATGGCCGCCCTTCAGGGCAGCATGGTCTGTGAAACAGTATAGAGATACAGCGCTGGAAAGGCTTTGCTTTTTGTCATTTATTGTTGCTTTCAAGCGTCTCAGATAGCGCCAGCTTAATCGGTTCAACAGCGAAGGTCAGGCCCTTTTCGCCGTTATCTGCCACCACATACGAAAGAGCACCTTCTCTGGTGGAGTAGTAGCGTTTGTTCTTTCCGGCGGCGAGAAGCTTTTGCAGTTTTTGCAGGCTTTGTGCTTTGGTGATGGCTGGTGTGAAGACGCGTAAAACCGCGCTCATATACTCCAGCGCTTTGGCTTTGGCGGCCTTTTGTTCCGGCCCCTGAATCGGCAGCCAGGTTATCTGCATCGATTTAATCTTTAGTGTTCCACGCTCAAGTGCCGTGGAAGCGTAAAGATTTTCATTAATTTTACTGGCTGCGCGGGTGAGCGTGAGCTGGTCGCGGCTGGTGGTGATGGAGCGGAATTCGTTCAGCGGCAGCGTCGGATTGTCGGCGTTAAACTTCTCGCGAAACTGACTGATAGAGAGATCAAACGTGGGTGAACCCGAGAGCAAATAAGGCGCGGTCGTGGTTTCGCCTGTTTCAGCCGACAGCGCGCTCGGGCCGACAGCAAGCGTTGTCAGCCCAATAAAACACAAAGTCAGCCATTTCATCATATCCAGCACCTAAAATTATTTTCTGAGGACGATTAAAACGGTAAACCGCCCCGCTTGTCAAAAAGAGACCACTTCAGGGTAAACTACGCACCATGACAATGATAAGGAATTTCCTATGACCCTGCAGCAGTGGTTGTTCTCAATTAAAGGGCGTATTGGACGCCGTGACTTTTGGATCTGGATGGGCATTTGGCTACTGGCGATGATTGTCCTGTTTACCCTCGCGGGCAGCGACTGGCTGAGTCTGCAAACCGCCGCATTTGCACTGGTGTGCCTGTTGTGGCCGACTGCCGCCGTGACGGTAAAACGTCTGCACGACCGTGGTAAATCAGGCATCTGGGCGTTATTGATGATTCTGGCGTGGATGCTATTGGCCGGGAACTGGGCCATTCTGCCGGGTATCTGGCAGTGGGGTGTGGGCCGGTTTATCCCGACCCTGATTATCGTCATGATGCTGATTGATCTGGGCGCATTCGTTGGCACTCAGGGTGAAAACAAATACGGCAAAGATACCCTGGATGTGAAATACCGCTGATTACCAGTAATGTTCGGCGGTCATATGGCCCGGCCGGCGACGTAAGTGTTTAGTCATCTGCCGGGATTCTTTCAGCAACTGCTGAGTGTCACGCACCATCTGTGG
Source organism: Scandinavium sp. (assembly GCF_036271055.1). GTDB lineage: Bacteria > Pseudomonadota > Gammaproteobacteria > Enterobacterales > Enterobacteriaceae > Scandinavium. The sequence goes on from NZ_DATBBJ010000063.1 coordinate 106,783, forward strand.
GTTACCGCATAACATCACGTGACTGTTTTCAGCGGTCATCGTCAAACCGGTTGCCGCTTCCAGCTCACCGCTTTCAATCAACGCCGGAACGCGACCCGTTAGAGAGCCAGGCACATTTTCACGGCTTACTACGGTCTGGATCTTGAGCTTCCCTTCATAACGCGTTTGCAATTCAAGCATCAGCGGCAGATAGCTGAGATCAGCGGCGTAGCGAACCGCATGAACCAGCACCAGGTTTTTAAATCGCTCCAGATCTTTACCTTCCTGCAAAATCGACAAATACGGCCCCAATGCGGTGCCTGTCGCCAGCATCCACAGCGTTTCACAATCCGGTACTTCATCCAGCACAAAGAAGCCCGCAGCCTCACTGACCAGTTGCACTTCGTCGCCGGGCTTTAACGCAGCCAGCCGTGGACTCAGCTTGCCATCAGGAACAGTGACGAGATAGAACTCGAGATCGGGATTATTCGGCGCATTAACGTAGGAATAGGCGCGCTGGACGCGCTCGCCGTCGATTTCCAGCCCCAGTTTCGTGAACTGTCCGGCAGTGAAGGGGTGAACGGGGGCATGCACGGTGAGGCTGAACAGGGCGTCTGTCCAGTACTCGATTTTGGTAACTTTACCTGTAACCCAATCCGCCATGATCTTCTCCTCGCTACGTTGATAAACCTATCTTCGCTACCCGAGGCAAAGATTTCCAGCCCCGGGAGGCTGGAAAGCTCTATTGATCAAATAAATCAGAGAATGTGTAGCTGGATTTCCGGATCTTTACGGTCGAGATAGTGAATCGACTGAATACGACGGATGGTGCGTGATTTACCGCGGATCATCAGCGTTTCGGTGGTGGCGATATTCCCTTTACGGGTAATGCCGTCGAGCAGGTCGCCTTTGGTGATGCCTGTTGCGGAGAAAATGACGTTATCGCTCTTAGCCATCTCATCAAGACGCAGCACTTTACCCGCCTCGATACCCATCGCCGCGCAGCGTTCAAGTTCGTTTTCGCCAATGCGGCGGTTTTCAGGTGAGTCGCCTTTTACATCGTGACGCGCCAACAGACGTCCGTGCATATCACCGTCCAGTGCGCGAATAACCGCAGCTGACACCACGCCTTCCGGCGCGCCGCCGATCCCGTACAGCACGTCTACTTCACTGTCTGGCATGCAGGTGAGAATTGATGCCGCAACGTCACCATCAGGGATCGCGAACACACGCACACCAAGTTTTTGCATATCGGCAATCACCTGGTCATGGCGTGGTTTGGCGAGAATCGTGACGGTAAGTTCTGTCAGCGGTTTGCCCAACGCAATGGCGACGTTGCGCAAATTGGTTTCCAGCGGCAGATTGAGGTCGATAGCGCCTTTTGCGCCCGGGCCAACAATCAGCTTTTCCATGTACATATCTGGCGCGTTCAGGAAGCAGCCTTTGTCGCCGACCGCTAATACTGCCAGCGCGTTGGCCTGGCCCATTGCGGTCATGCGGGTGCCTTCGATGGGATCGACAGCGATATCAACCGCGTCGCCTTCGCCAGTGCCGACCTGCTCGCCGATAAACAGCATCGGCGCTTCGTCGATTTCGCCCTCGCCAATCACGATAGTGCCGTCGATATTGACCTTGTTGAGCATGATGCGCATGGCGTTCACCGCTGCGCCGTCGGCGATATTTTTATCACCCCGGCCCAACCATTTGTAACCCGCAAGCGCGGCGGCCTCGGTCACACGCGAAAATTCGATGGCAAGTTCTCGTCTCATAGCACACTCGTTTTGGAAGCTAAAAATGGCGCGCAGCAAACAGCTACGCGTTGGAATAACGTTCGGTTTCCGGCATCCAGCGCTCAATTAACGCCTGCGCCTGTTGCGGATATTTATCATGAATATGGCGAGCAATGCGCTGAACGTCGGGGATCATGGCTTGATCACGCATTAGGTCAGCGACTTTAAATTCGGCGGCTCCCGTCTGGCGAGTGCCGAGCAGCTCGCCGGGGCCACGGATTTCTAAATCTTTTTGCGCAATCACGAAACCGTCGCTGCTGTCGCGCAGCACCTGTAAGCGTTTTTGCGCTGTTTTCGACAGCGGTGCTTTATAGAGTAGTACACAGTGCGAAGCGACCGCGCCACGCCCAACGCGACCGCGCAACTGATGCAGCTGCGCCAGGCCGAGGCGCTCTGGATTTTCGATAATCATCAGGCTGGCATTGGGAACGTCCACACCCACCTCAATCACCGTGGTGGCGATGAGTAAGTGCAGTTCGCCTTGCTTGAAAGCCTGCATCACCGCCTGCTTTTCAGCAGATTTCATGCGCCCGTGGACCAGGCCGATATTCAGTTCAGGGAGTGCGATTTTCAGCTCTTCCCAGGTGGCTTCTGCCGCCTGCGCTTCCAGTAAATCGGACTCTTCAATCAGCGTGCAAACCCAGTACGCCTGACGGCCTTCCTGTGTGCAGGCGTTACGCACGCGTTCGATAATTTCGTTGCGGCGTGTGTCGCCGATAGCGACGGTCGTGACCGGTGTACGGCCCGGCGGCAGTTCATCAATAACGGAGGTGTCGAGATCGGCATAGGCGGTCATCGCCAACGTGCGCGGAATGGGTGTTGCGGTCATGATCAACTGATGCGGGTGAAAACCCTGTTGCTGGCCTTTTTCCCACAATGCCAGTCGCTGGTGGACGCCGAAACGGTGCTGTTCGTCGATAATCACCAACGCAAGACCGTTAAACTGCACCTGTTCCTGGAAAATAGCGTGTGTACCGACCACCATTTGCACCTGACCGCTGGCGATGGCTTCCTGCTGTGCCAGACGCGCTTTGCCTTTCTGTTTACCGGCCAGCCAGCCCACTTCAATACCCAGCGGTTCAAACCAGCTGCGGAAATTATTGGCGTGCTGTTCGGCCAGCAGTTCGGTCGGCGCCATTAACCCAACCTGCTTACCGTGGGCGATAGCGCGAAGTGCGGCGAGGGCGGCAACCAGCGTTTTACCGGAGCCAACATCACCCTGAACAAGGCGCATCATCGGAATGTCCTGCGCCATGTCTTTTTCGATCTCAGCCACCACGCGGGCCTGTGCGCCGGTTGGTTTGAATGGCAGCGCAGCTAACAGATCATTTTTCAGCTCATCTTTTACGTCGAGTGGTTCGGCGTGATAGCGCTGTGCACCCGCGCGAAGTGCCAGCATGCTCAGGTTATGTGCCAGCAACTCTTCCATAATCAGGCGGCGCTGCGCAGGGTGTTGACCCGTTTCTAAATCAGTAAGCTGCAATGTTGGTGGCGGGCGATGCAAGGTCCGGAGCGCTTCCGGCAGGCTCATCAAGCCTTGTGCCAGTTCAGGAGGCAGTAATTCGGCAATCGCGCAGGTGTCGAGTAAATCCAGCGCCTGATCGGTCAGCTTGCGCAGCGTGGCCTGGCGTACGCCTTCGGTGGTCGGATAGACCGGCGTCAGCGTTTCCTGCAACGCCGGCTCGCTCATATCGCCCTGCACGCGGTATTCCGGGTGGATCATTTCCGCGCCATACTTTCCGCGTTTGGCTTCACCGTAGGCCAGCACACGGCGGCCCGTCGCTAGGCTGTTTTTCATCGCGGCGTTGAAGTTGAAAAAACGCATGGTGAGGATGCCAGTGCCATCGCTAATCTGGCAGGTCATCATTCGGCGGCCGCCGAAGGTGATATTGCTGCTGAGCACTTCGCCTTCTACCGTGGCATAGATGCCAGGTAAAAGGTCATTAATGGGGTAAAGTTGGGTTCGATCTTCGTAGCGCAGCGGCAGGTGCAGCAGCAAATCTTGCACGTTATGCAGGCCAATTTTCGCGAGTTTACTGGTCTGCGCCGCGCCAACGCCAGTAAGCGCACTCAGCGGCACGGCATCCAGCAAACGCCCTTTCATCGCTTACTTCGCCGCCTGCATGGTAGACCACCAGGCTGCATCAGCCTCGATCTCACCACGATCGTTAACGTGCGGATAAGGCAATTTTTTTCGCTTCGCAACGTGCGCAAGTACCGGATAACCGCCCTCGAAAAGCAGCCGTTGCTGCTCGTCTGCCGGAAGCATACTGATTTCACGCTGATACATTCCGGCATTTTGTCGCTGGCGCTGGGCTTCATAGAGAATGAGTGCCGAAGCGACGGAAACGTTCAGCGACTGCACCATGCCGGTCATCGGAATAATGATGTCCTGGTCGGCGAGGGCTAATGCTTCCTGAGTGATGCCGGTTTTCTCCTGCCCCATCAGAATGCAGGTCGGGCGTGTGTAATCGATATCGCGGAAATCGACTGCTTTTTCAGAGAGATGTGTCGCAAGGATTTGCATGCCACGGCTTTTCAGCGTGGAAACAGCTTCAGAAATGGTTGGGTGGGTTTTGACCTGCACCCAACTGTTGCTGCCAGCGGCGGTTGACGCCATGGTGCGCATGCGGGTTCCCGGCCAAACGGCATGGACTTCGTGAACGCCAACGGCATCGGCCGTGCGGACAATCGCCGAGACGTTATGAGGCTTATGGACCTCTTCCATGCAGACCGTCAGATCAGGCTGACGCCTGGCGAGCATCTCACAGATACGTGCGTAACGCTGTGAATTCATAACACTAATTTCGGTTACGGGTGACTTTAATCACATCCGGCATAACGCGAATCTTGCGCATGATATTGGCCAGATGGACGCGATCGCGTGTCGTCAGACGAATGAAGGCGCTGTAGACTCGACCATCTTTCTCTTCCGTATTCAGGCTCTGAATGTTGGACGAGGCGGTGTTGATCGCGGCGGTAAGATTGGCCAACGCACCCTGATGGTTGAACATATCTACCTTAATTTCGGTGATAAATTCCTGTTCCGTCTCTTTATCCCACTCCACGGCCATGAATTTTTCCGGCTCTTTCTGGTAACCGCGAATATTTCGGCACGACTCATGGTGGATTACCAGCCCTTTGCCTGGACTGACGTGGGCGATGATCGGATCGCCTGGAATTGGACGACAGCACTTGGCGAAGGTGATCAACACGCCATCGGCGCCTTTAATCGGCAGATGACCATGGCCTGATGGTGCAGGCTGTTGCGCAGCACCGGCTTCACCCTGTTGCAGGTTTTTCGCCACAACGACGCTCATGGCGTTGCCGAGACCGATTTCAGCCAGCAGATCGTCAAGGGTCGCAAGTTTCATGCGAACCAGCTCGCGGTGAATGCTTTCCTGCGGGATTTCAGCGAGTTTGCGGCTACCACCAAGGGCATGATTTAGCAGGCGGCGACCAAGACTTACGGAGTCATCGCGCTTAAGGTTTTTCAGCAACTGGCGAATTCTTGCGCGTGCTTTGGAACTGACAACAAAGTTCAGCCACGCGGCATTCGGGCGAGCGCCCGGTGCAGTAATGATTTCCACCGTCTGCCCACTGGTGAGCGGCTGTGACAGTGGATAGGGTTGTCTGTCGACACGCGCACCGACGCAGGCATGTCCGATATCGGTATGTACTGCGTAGGCGAAGTCGACTGGCGTTGCGCCTGCCGGAAGTTCGACGATACGACCTTCTGGCGTGAAAACATAAATCTCATCCGGGAAGAGATCAGATTTTACGCTCTCGATAAATTCAAACGAACTACCGGCACTCTGCTGCAATTCAAGCAGACTTTGCATCCAGCGCTGAGCGCGGATTTGCGCGGTTGTGCTGCTCTCGCCGTTCTCTTTGTATGCCCAATGAGCGGCAACACCCATCTCGGCCATGACGTCCATATCTTCGGTACGAATCTGTACCTCAACCGGCACGCCGTGTGGACCAATCATGGACGTATGCAAAGACTGATAGCCGTTCGCTTTCGGAATGGCGATGTAGTCTTTAACTCGGCCCGGACGCGGTTTGTACAGGCTGTGCATCTGCCCCAGAACGCGATAGCAGGTGTCGAAATCTTGCACGATCACGCGAAAAGCGTAGATATCCATGATCGAGTGAAAACGCTGCTCTTTGAGCACCATTTTGCAGTAGATGGAGTAGAGATGTTTTTCGCGACCACTGACGCGGCACGGAATGCCGGCTTCCTGTAAACGCCCGTCGATTTCAGAAAGGATCTTCTGAATCATCTCTTTACGGTTGCCACGAGCGGCTTTAACCACTTCTTTAATCACGCGATAGCGGTTGGGATACAACGCTTCAAAGCCCAGCTCTTCAAGCTCGGTTTTGATGTGATGGATACCTAAGCGGTGTGCTAATGGGCTGTAAATTTCCAGCGTTTCGCGAGCGATGCGGCGGCGTTTGTCCGGGCGAAGAGAGCCCAGTGTACGCATGTTATGGGTGCGGTCAGCAAGTTTGATGAGTATGACGCGGATATCCTGCACCATCGCCATAATCATCTTGCGAAAGTTTTCGGCCTGGGCTTCTTTCTTATCGCGAAACTTGAGTTTATCAAGCTTAGAGACCCCTTCTACCAGTTCAGCAACGCTTTTACCAAACAGCTGCTCCATATCCTGGTAGGTGGCGGGGGTATCTTCAATCACATCATGCAGGAGTGCTGCCATCAGCGTTTCATAGTCGAGTTTCATCTCGGCCAGAATGCAGGCAACGGCTACCGGGTGCGTGATGTAGGGTTCACCGCTTGAACGTGTCTGTCCCTCGTGAGCATCACGTGCAACGAGATAAGCCTGCTGAAGACGCTTAATCTGGTCTTCTGGCAGGTAAGTTTGAATCAGCTGATTCAGGCTCTCAAACAGATACAAGGGCGACCCGCAGAGTTAATTAACGACGACCTTCAGCAATGGCGGTTACGGCCTGCAGTTCTGCGGCTTCCTGCTCTTGCTGCTCCTGGCGATCACGCACATCGAGGATCTGATTGTTGATCAGACCATCTTCGATTTCGCGCAGCGCGATAACGGTGGTTTTATCGTTTTCTTCTGGTACCAGCGGATCTTTTCCGCCTACCTGCATCTGACGAGCGCGACGCGCGGCGACCAGTACCAGGTCAAAACGGTTACCAATTTTTTCTACAGCGTCCTGAACAGTTACGCGTGCCATATTTAAGAGCTCCACAGATGACGAAATGACTGGGCATGATACTGAATGTGGGTTCAGTCTGCCAATAGTTTGCTGATTAAAGCGTCATGGCGTTGCTTTTGACGGCTCATGCGCAGACGTTCAGCGCGAATGATGGTTTTCAAATCGCCAAGGGCGGTATCAAAATCATCGTTCACAATCAGATAGTTGTATTCAGCGTAGTGGCTCATTTCCGCTACAGCTTGCGCCATACGTTTGGCGATGACTTCTTCGCTATCCTGGCCACGACCACGCAGACGGCGGTCAAGTTCGTCTTTCGACGGTGGAAGAATAAAGATACTACGCGACTCTGGCATGGCTTTGCGGATTTGCTGCGCGCCTTGCCAGTCGATATCAAGAAACACATCTACGCCGCTTTTCAGAACCTGCTCAATGGTTTCACGCGAAGTTCCGTAATAATTTCCAAAAACTTCGGCGTGCTCAAGAAACGCATCCCGGCCAATCATCGTTTTAAATTCAGCATGATCGACAAAGAAATAGTGCTCACCGTGAACTTCACCCGGACGCGGCGCGCGCGTGGTGTGTGAAACAGAAACCTGGGTGTCGTACAACGGTTGGGTTTTCAGTAATGCCTGAATCAGGCTGGATTTACCCGCGCCACTAGGGGCAGAAACAATATAAAGCGTGCCTTGAGCCATGAGAGTCTTGTGTATGTGAGTCGAAAGAAAGTCTACATACGAGCCTATTATACACGTCGCCGCTGCGTGACGTAGTCTTTGTCACACTTTTTGCATGAGTTTCTTCCTTTTTGCGTGCTGCTTTCCCGATTTTTCTGCCTGTTGCAGCAACAACGCTGATTCCTCTGAACGCTTCTCGCAATCCGGAAAATACCGCCTCGCTTGCCAACTGCCTTCACGTTACAAACAGCCGTAATTGGGCAGGAGAAGAGATATGACAAGGATAAGAGGGATTTTACTACTGCTACTGGCTTCGCTGACATTCACTGCGCAGGGGAGTTGCCCTGAATGGTCGGATGCCCGGGCAGGTCAGGAAATTACGCGTTTGCGAGCGCAAATAGACGAATGGAATAAGGCTTACTGGCAGTCGGGCAGCAGCGAAGTCAGCGATGACGAATTCGATCAGCTCAATGCACAGTTAAAACAGTGGCAGCACTGTTTCAGCAAAGATGCCGAAGAGTCAGATGTCCCCAGACTTAACGGCACGGTTGTTCACCCTGTTGCACATACGGGGGTCCGCAAACTCAAAGACAGTTTTGCGGTTTCTCAATGGATGAACGGTAAAACGGATTTATGGGTTCAACCGAAAGTGGATGGTGTGGCGATCACGTTAGTCTACCGCAACGGGAAACTGACTCAGGCAATCAGTAGAGGAAATGGGCTCGCCGGGGAGGACTGGACGGATAAAGTCCGTCAGATCCCCGCAATCCCCAAAACCGTTCAGGGCTTGCTCGCCAATAGCGTATTACAAGGAGAGCTATTTCTTCTGCAAGAAGGGCATGTTCAACAGCAAATGGGTGGTATGAATGCCCGTTCTAAAGTCGCAGGCGCCATGCTGCGCAAAGCGGATTCAGCGCTGCTTGATGAGTTAGCTGTGTTTATCTGGGCCTGGCCGGATGGCCCTGCCCAAATGTCTCAGCGGTTGACCTTACTGCATGACGCAGGGTTTCCTCTGGTAGCGGAGTATTCACATCCTGTGAAGGATATCTCCGACGTCACCGCTCAGCGTCAACGCTGGTTTAGCTCGCCATTACCTTTTGCGACTGATGGTGTGGTGGTGCGCACAGCAAAAGAGCCAGAAGCGCGTCACTGGTTGCCGGGCGAAGGGACGTGGGTTGCGGCATGGAAATATCCACCTGTGACACAAATCGCTGAGGTTAAATCTATTGAATTCAGTGTCGGTCGCACCGGGAAAGTGGCAGTTGTGGCATTGCTGGAGCCTGTTTTGCTGGATGATAAACAGGTTCGGCGGGTGAACATCGGTTCGCTCAACCGCCTGAAAGAATGGGACATTGTCGCTGGCGATCGGCTTAGTATCAGTCTTGCCGGGCAAGGGATCCCGCGCGTTGACAATGTGGCTTGGCGAACGATGGACCGAGCCAAACCCAAACCGCCGCAAGGAACTTTCAATTTCATGACCTGCTATTGGGCCTCAGAAGAGTGCCAGCCACAGTTTTTGGCCCGGTTAGCTTGGGTGGGTCAGCAATTGCATGTGGACGGTGTGGGTGAGGCGCTTTGGCGACTACTGCATGAAACGCACCGTTTCGAACATCTCTTTTCCTGGCTGACGTTGAGCGAAGCACAACTTCGGCAAACACCGGGTATCTCGCCCGACAGGGCTCGTCTGCTCTGGCATAAGTTTGATTTGGCGAAACAGCAGCCATTCAGGCAATGGTTGCTGGCGTTGGGCATTCCGCTCAATCAAAAAGCAATAGCAGCGCTGTCGGGATATACGTGGGAGAAACTTTTGATGATGGACCCAGAGGAATGGCAAAAACTGCCGATGACCGGTAAAACCAAAACCAGCCAACTGCTGCGTTGGCTGGCAGATCCGCATGTGGTCAAGCTGGCTCAGTGGCTTGCCATGCAGGGTATCGCCGGGTTTAAGGCTTAATGAGCGTTGTGTTTGTAATGAAACACCGGCAGACCCAACTTCAGGCGAAGCGCCAACATGCGCATCGTAAAGCCAAACAGCAGCGTCGCAATCACCACCACATCGTGGCTGCTAACGTAGTGCTGCAACGCGATGTAGAGCACAGCGGAGGCGAAAGAGACTCCTGCATACAATTCTTTCTGAAATACCAGCGGGATGCGTTTACAGAACATATCGCGCAATACGCCGCCGAACACGCCAGTCACTACTGCAGCAATGGAGGCAATCACCGGGCCTTCTCCCATATCCAGCGCAATCTGTGCGCCGATGATAGAGAAAACCACCAGTCCGAGGGCGTCGAGTACCAGAAACAAACGGCGCAGATGAGGCATTACCGGGGCCAGAATGGTGGTGAGAACCGCAGCAACAGCCACAATGATCACATACTCGGGATGCTTAACCCAACCGAGCGGATAGTGACCAAGAAGAATATCGCGCACAGAACCGCCGCCAAGTGCGGTGGCGGTCGCAATGATGATCACACCAAAGGTATCCATCCGGCGACGCCCAGCGGCAAGCGCGCCTGTCATCGCTTCGGCGGTGATCCCAACCAGGTAGAGAATATGTAGCAGCATAATTGCCCTCGCAAATGAGGACGGCAGGTTAACGATTTGCATAGAAGATAACGATTGAGATTTTCTAAGGTGAATTGAAATGAATTAGTTTTTCTAATCCTATATTTATTTTATGGCTGGGTTTTTCGTTTTTCATAATGATAAATGGATTAGAAAAAGTATGTCATTTACTAAATGTTGATGGAGCAAAAAACGATGAGTTTTTCCGCAATGCTAAAGGTACTGGCAAATGGTGTGCATCCGGATACAGGGGAAGTATTGGCTCCAGGGTCTGTGGCTCATCGGCCTGACGTCATAAGAATGCTGTTTGCCGTCGCTGATGAACTGACTCTGGAGCCCGAAAAACAGAAGAAGAGCAAACTGACCGTTGAAGAGCGTCAGTTAAAAAATAGAGCCGAGGGCCGACCCGCGAATGCTTATTTCCCGTGGACGGAAGCAGAAAAGCTATTGCTCGAACAAGGCTACCAGGGAGATGAAACTGTCGAGGCGTTAAGCGAGAAGTTCGAACGTTCAACGCGCGCAGTGGCAATTCAACTGGAGAAAATGGGGCTGATTACAGCTGAGCAGTTTTTGGCGATGACGCAATAGCAAAAAGCCCGGAGCACCGGGCTTCAAAGGCTTACTCGATATTCTGGATCTGCTCGCGCATCTGCTCAATCAACACCTTCAGCTCAATCGCTGAAGTGGTGACTTCACTGTTGATAGATTTAGAGGCCAGGGTGTTTGATTCGCGGTTGAACTCCTGCATCATGAAGTCGAGACGACGGCCAACGGCTTCTTTCTTCTTCAGGATATTCCACGTCTCTTTCACATGGGCTTCCAGGCGATCCAGTTCTTCTGCGACGTCGATACGCTGAGCCATCATCACCAGTTCCTGCTCAAGACGGTTATTCTCAAGCTGGACCTGGGCATCTTCAAGTTTGGCAACCAGACGCTCACGCTGCCACAGCAGAATTTCAGGCATGTGGGTGCGAACCTTAACGACTTCGGCGCTGACGCCATCAAGACGCTGTTCGATAAGCGTTTTCAGTGCCTGACCTTCGGTTTCGCGGGCAACGATGAAATCATCCAGTGCGCCATCAAGGGCTGAGAGAATTTCAGTGGTAATGGCATCGAGATCTTGTTCTTGTGCTGCCATTACGCCTGGCCAGCGCAAAATGTCGACCGGGTTAATTTCACCTTCGTCGCTCTGCATTTTTACCCAGTTGGCCGCGTTGACCAGCTGTTTTGCCAGGTTTTCGTTGAGGATAAGCTCGCCTTGCGCGCTCGGGTCTTGTTCAAAACGCAGCGTACACTCGACCTTGCCACGGGTCAGACGGTTACGAATACGCTCACGGACGACGGGCTCCAGGCTACGGAACTGTTCCGGCATGCGGAAGTAGGTTTCGAGATAACGCTGGTTTACCGAGCGCAGTTCCCACGCGGCACTGCCCCATTCACCTTTTATTTCACGACGGGCGTAGGCGGTCATACTGCGGATCATAGACGTTCCTGTTTTTAAAGGAGAGATGGGGGGATTATAGCTAGCGGGGCTTTCTCATGATAGGAATAAGCGCGTTTAATCCGTATAATGCGCAGCCACATTCGTTTTAAGCCGGAGATATCATCATGCGTCCAGCAGGCCGTAGCGCTCATCAGGTGCGTCCCGTAACCCTGACCCGTAACTACACCAAACACGCTGAAGGCTCCGTGCTGGTCGAATTCGGTGATACCAAAGTGCTGTGCACTGCCTCCATTGACGAAGGCGTTCCGCGCTTTCTGAAAGGTCAGGGCCAGGGCTGGATCACCGCAGAATACGGCATGCTGCCGCGTTCGACCCACACCCGTAACGCCCGTGAAGCCGCTAAAGGCAAGCAGGGCGGTCGTACCATGGAAATTCAGCGTCTGATTGCTCGTGCACTGCGTGCGGCTGTTGATCTGAAGACATTGGGCGAATTCACCATCACTCTGGACTGCGACGTTATTCAGGCCGATGGCGGTACACGTACTGCTTCCATCACTGGTGCTTGTGTCGCGCTGGCCGATGCGCTGAACAAGCTGGTAGCGGCTGGTAAGCTGAAAACCAACCCAATGAAAGGAATGGTTGCCGCAGTTTCCGTGGGCATTGTTGGCGGTGAAGCGCTGTGCGATCTGGAGTATGTTGAAGATTCCGCAGCAGAAACCGACATGAACGTGGTGATGACCGAAGATGGCCGCATGATTGAGGTGCAGGGTACGGCAGAAGGTGAGCCGTTCACCCATGAAGAGCTACTGACCCTACTGGCATTGGCCCGAGGGGGGATCGAATCCATTGTAGCGGCGCAGAAAGCGGCATTAGAAAATTGATATTAAGGGCGACGATGTCGCCCTTTTTTTTGTCCGTAGAAAAGCAAATACAAAGTAAGATGAGGAGCGAATCCATGAAACCCTATCAGCGCCAGTTTATTGAGTTTGCGCTTAGCAAGCAGGTATTGAAGTTCGGCGAGTTCACGCTGAAATCCGGGCGCAAGAGCCCTTACTTCTTCAATGCCGGGCTGTTTAATACCGGGCGTGATTTGGCATTGTTAGGCCGCTTCTACGCTGAGGCGTTGGTGGATTCTGGCATTGATTTCGATCTGCTGTTTGGTCCGGCCTATAAAGGCATTCCCATTGCAACCACTGCCGCCGTTGCGCTGGCTGACCATCACGATCGTGATGTGCCGTACTGCTTTAACCGTAAAGAAGCCAAAACCCATGGCGAAGGCGGCAATCTGGTGGGAAGCCCGCTTGAAGGACGCGTGATGCTTGTGGATGATGTCATCACTGCGGGCACGGCTATCCGTGAATCGATGGAAATTATTCAGGCTAATGGCGCGACACTTGCGGGTGTGCTGATTTCGCTGGACCGCCAGGAGCGGGGTCGTGGCGAAATCTCTGCAATTCAGGAAGTTGAACGCGACTATGGCTGCAAGGTGATTTCTATTATCACTCTGAAAGACCTGATTGTTTACCTGGAAGAGAAGCCTGAAATGGCTGACCATCTGGCAGCGGTTCGCGCTTATCGCGAAGAATTCGGCGTATAAAAACGAAACCGGGCATCGCGCCCGGTTTTCTTATTGCAGTTGTGCTGCGACCAGCGGCCAGCGAGCATCAAAATCTTCCGTTGGGCAGTATTTGAATTCACTGCGTACAAAGCGGGAGAGCATTCCTTCACAAAACGCCAGCAACTGACCTGCCAATAACGTTTCATCCATCGTGTAGCCTTCACCTTCACGCATTTTCTTTTCGCGTAATACCTGGCGAAGTTGAGCTTCGATACGCTCGAACAACTGATTAATTCGCCCCTGTAGTCGGTCTTGCTCAAACATCAGGGCATGACCGGTCAGAATACGCGTCAGACCAGGGTTACGTTCACCGAAACCGAGGATCAACAGCACAATCAGGCGCAGGCGGGCGCTGGTGTCTTTTTCATCTTTTAAAATCAGATTAATGCGGGTGATCAGGCTGTCTTCGATGAACTCAATCAGACTGTCAAACATCCGGGTTTTGCTTGGGAAGTGGCGATAAAGTGCCGCTTCTGACACACCGACCGAAGCCGCCAGTTTTGCCGTAGTAATGCGCTGACTACCATCACTGGATTCAAGCATAAGCGCCAGAGATTGAAGTATTTCTTCGCGACGATTCCTTTTCGCGGTTTGTTTTTCTGCCATGTTGTCAAATACCCCTGAAAATAAACACTCGCCAGGCACGCATCCAGACAGCGACCGCAAACTGTCGCTTGCGGTGATGTTATTGCATTAATGCGCTGCAGGATGCTGCTTCAGAACCGCTTATTTGCGTCCTGAATGGCCGAAGCCGCCTTCGCCACGATCGGTGGCGTCAAACTCTTCCACCAGATTGAATTCTGCCTGAACGACAGGAACAAACACCATCTGAGCAATGCGTTCGCCCGGCTCAATGGTAAAACTCTGCTGACCACGGTTCCAGACGGAAACCATCAGCTGGCCCTGATAATCTGAATCGATAAGGCCGACCAGATTGCCGAGCACCACGCCATGCTTATGGCCCAGACCAGAGCGAGGCAGTATAACTGCCGCCAGAGAAGCGTCCGCGATGTGAATGGCCAGCCCGGTGGGCAGCAGCGTGGTTGCGCCAGGGGCCAATTCTACGGCGTCATCAAGACAGGCTCGCAGGTCAAGTCCGGCAGAGCCGGAGGTGGCGTAAGTTGGCAGCGGAAATTGCTCGCCAACGCGCGGGTCCAGAATCTTAATGTCGATTTTTTTCATCATAACGGGTAACGATCTCGTCCAGTAGTAGTTGGCCCAGGAGTTCCTTTCGCGCAAGCGGTAAGACTTTATCTCCATCCTGCCAGAATAGATGTAATGCGTTGTTGTCGCTGTTAAAGCCTTGATTAGCTTGCGATACGTCATTCGCGCAAATCAGATCAAGGTTCTTGCGGGCGCGTTTTTGCTGCGCGTATTCTTCCACATTATGGGTTTCTGCGGCAAACCCTACGACATAAGGACGAGAGGTCATCAATGCGGCAACACCGGCAACGATATCCGGGTTTTTCACCATTTTTATCGTTAATTCATCGCCTTGCTTTTTGATTTTCTCATCCGAAATTACGGTTGCGCGATAATCTGCAACGGCCGCGCAACCGATGAAAATGTGGTGTTGTTGTACATCTTTCTGGACGGCGGTTTCCATTTCCAGCGCGGTTGTAACATCGACACGCTGCACAAGAGGTGGTGTTACAAGCGTAACAGGGCCGCTGACCAACGTGACGTTAGCGCCACGTTTAGCCGCTGCTGCTGCAATCGCGAATCCCATTTTACCGGAGCTGTGATTGGTGATGTAGCGCACCGGATCCAACGGTTCCCGGGTAGGGCCTGCAGTAATCATGATATTGAGATGTTGCAGATCTTTGACAGGCGAAAAATGCGTTGCGGCCATTTCAACAATAACTAACGGGTCCAACATACGACCTGGACCGACATCGCCACAGGCTTGACTCCCGCTGTCCGGGCCCCAGAGCAATAATCCACGCTGAGCAAGCGTTTCCAGATTGTGCTGGGTTGCAGTTGCCCGATACATCTGCTGATTCATTGCCGGAACGACGGCGACAGGCGACGGCGTTGCCAGGCAAATTGTGGAGACGAGATCGTTCGCCATACCTGCGGCAACACGAGCGATGAGATCGGCAGTGGCCGGTGCCAAAATAACCAAATCCGCCCATTTGCCAAGCTCGATATGCCCCATCGCCGCTTCGGCTGCCGGGTCGAGCAAACTGTCGGAAACCGGATAGCCGGAAACCGCTTGCAGGCTTAATGGCGTAATGAAGGCTTTTGCTGCTTCGGTCATGGCGACGCGTACGTCTGCGCCTCGTTCACGTAAACGACGCACCAGCTCTGGCGTTTTGTATGCCGCGATACCGCCGCTGACGCCAAGAACGATTTTCTTACCGGCCAGGCTCATCATGGTTCTTTCCTGTGAAGTACATCGGAATGCTGCCATTTTATCACAATCCCTCGGTTGTCGTGTTGCTAAGGAAAATCCACTTTGCGAGGCATTACGCAAGAGTGGAAATGTGTTGTCGTCGGGATTGAGAGGGCGTGGCAAACTGGCGTTTGTCAAAAGGAGAGGGCTCATGGAAGATGATGGACAGGTTTTGCCCCGTGAAAAAATGCAAATAACAGGGATTGAATCGCTGAGTGACGTTGAACTGCTGGCCCTGTTTTTACGCACGGGTACACAGCGGCGGGATGTGCTCTCCTTTGCGCATTATTTGCTCGAACACTTTGGTTCGCTGCACGGTTTATTGTTGGCATCCGAAGAAGATCTCATTCAGATGGATGGCATTGGTATTGCCAAATATGCCCAGTTGAAAGGGATTGCTGAACTTGCCCGACGTTTTTTTAATCTTCAATTGATGATGCTTGAAGACCCGCTGAGCAGCCCAGATGCCACCCGTGAGTTTTTACAAAGTCAGCTGGCAAATGAAGAACGTGAGATATTTATGGTTATCTTTTTAGACAACCAAAACAGGGTGTTGAAGCACAGTCGGTTGTTCAGTGGGACGCTCAGTCATGTAGAAGTGCATCCCCGTGAGATAGTGCGTGAGGCGATTAAGGTGAATGCCGCTGCGCTGATCCTCGCGCACAATCATCCTTCAGGAAGTGCTCAACCCAGTAAAGCGGATAGAATCATCACGGAAAGAGTGATAAAGTGTTGCAACTTCATGGAGATAAGCGTCCTCGATCACTTGATTGTCGGCAAAGGTGAGGTGATTTCCTTTGCTGAACACGGATGGATTTAGCGATCCACTGGGATCTTTGTCTGTTCGGGACTTGAGCACACCGCGGAGTCAGCGTATACTACGCCACCTTTGAGAATCTCGGGTTTGGCATTTGGGCCTGGCTATACGAGTTCACTTAGAACCGTCAGACCGGGCTGTAGCAGCCTGACGAGGCGCCAATACCCTATACGAAGCTCGAGCTAATTTGATTTTTGGAGAATAGACATGTCCCGAGTCTGCCAAGTAACTGGCAAGCGTCCGGTGACCGGTAACAACCGTTCCCACGCACTGAACGCGACTAAGCGCCGTTTCCTGCCGAACCTGCACTCTCACCGTTTTTGGGTTGAGAGCGAGAAGCGCTTTGTCACCCTGCGTGTATCTGCTAAAGGTATGCGTGTAATTGACAAGAAAGGCATCGATACAGTTCTGTCCGAACTGCGTGCCCGTGGCGAAAAGTACTAAGTACTAAGAGGAATTAAATCATGGCTAAAGGTATTCGTGAGAAAATCAAGCTGGTTTCTTCTGCTGGTACTGGTCACTTCTATACCACCACGAAGAACAAGCGTACTAAGCCGGAAAAACTGGAACTGAAAAAGTTCGATCCAGTTGTCCGTCAGCACGTACTTTACAAAGAAGCTAAAATTAAATAATTTTAGTCTCCTTGTACAAAAACCCCGCTTCGGCGGGGTTTTTTGTTTTCTGCTCGTCCCCATAATAGAAAGCATCCTGCATTGTCTTTGGAGACGTCATGCCTGAATTACCTGAGGTTGAAACCAGCCGCCGCGGTATTGAGCCGCATCTGGTCGGTGAGACCATTCTGCACGCAATTGTTCGCAATGGCCGTCTGCGTTGGCCCGTTTCCACGGAAATTCATAGTCTCAGCGACAAACCCGTACTCAGCGTTCAACGGCGCGCTAAATACTTGCTTTTGGAACTGCCCGACGGCTGGATAATCATTCATCTCGGCATGTCTGGCAGTTTGCGTATCCTCGCGCAGGAACGCCCTCCGGAGAAGCACGACCATGTCGATTTGGTGATGAGTAACGGCAAAGTGCTACGTTATACCGATCCTCGCCGATTTGGTGCATGGTTGTGGACCAAAGAGCTGGAAGGTCACAGCGTACTGGCGCATCTCGGGCCAGAGCCTCTGAGCGACGCTTTTAACGCGGACTATTTCCGCGAGAAGTGTGCGAAAAAGAAAACGCCGATCAAGCCGTGGCTGATGGACAACAAGCTGGTGGTCGGCGTGGGTAACATTTATGCCAGTGAATCGTTGTTCGCGGCGGGCATTCACCCTGACAGGCTGGCGTCATCGCTCTCTGCGCAAGAGTGCGAGTTGCTGGTGCGGGTCATCAAGGCTGTGTTACTGCGTTCTATCGAACAAGGCGGGACGACGCTGAAGGATTTCCTGCAAAGCGACGGAAAACCGGGTTATTTCGCCCAGGAGTTGCAGGTGTATGGCCGGAAAGATGAGCCTTGCCGGGTGTGCGGTTCGCCAATTATTGCGACTAAGCATGCACAGCGGGCGACATTTTACTGCCGCCGCTGTCAGAAGTGACTACTTGAGTTTGTCCATCAGCGCTTGATGGACGGCCGGAGGCAGGAAGTGGGCGACGTCGCCGTCGTGGCGTGCCACTTCTTTCACCAGCGATGAAGAGATAAATGACCACTCTTTTGACGGCATCAGGAATACGCTTTCCAGCTCAGGCATCAGATGGCGATTCATGTGCGCCAACTGCATCTCATATTCAAAATCTGCCACCGCCCGTAAACCACGAATCAAAATGTTGGCCTGCTGCGCGCGGGCGAAATTCGCCATCAGATCGCTGAATCCCACCACTTCCACGTTTGCCAGGTGCGATGTTGCTTGTTCCGCCAGTGCTACGCGCTCCGCGAGATCGAACATCGGCTTTTTGCTCGGGCTGGCGGCAATCGCGAGCAGTACCTTATCGAACATGTAACTGGCCCGGGTAACGATGTCGATATGACCGTTAGTAATAGGGTCAAATGTGCCTGGATAGATGGCTTTTGTGCTCATGACTCACGCCTTCTTGCTAAAGCCGCGGTTCAGCGCCCACAGCTCGGTGTACTTGTTAAACGTATATTGTGCATTCACGACGGCCAACAGCCAGCCCTGAGCGCCATCCAAAAAGCCTGCGCGGAGAATCAGCGTTTTCATGAGCGCGCCTACCGTGTGGCTAAAAATGCCCGTCAGGGACGTTTTCTTGCCGTTCTGATGGCGTTCTTGCGCCCAGGCCGTGGCATAGGCCAACTGTTTACGTTGGAAGTCAGCAAAATCACGGCAGGTCAGGTGTTTTAGATCGCCCTTGAGCTCAATGACTTTTGCATCGCGACACTCCAGCGATTCATGAACACGATTATCGTTGTACTGCCATCGACTGCGCTCGTAAAGACGCATCACGCGATCCGGATACCAGCCACTATGCCGCATAAAGCGACCGAGGAAATAGTTACGACGCGCAATACTGTAGACAGTACCGGGTTCAGGGGCTGAAAGGGTTTCACGAAGGGATTTTTCAAGCTCAGGTGTAACGCGTTCGTCTGTGTCGATCATCAATACGTAATCGCCAGTGGCGAGTGCCTGTGCACGTTGGCGTTGAACGCCATAACCCTGCCAGTCGGTGTTGATATGGACTTGTACGCCAAGGCTGCGTGCCAGTTCAACCGTGTTGTCGTCGCTGCCGGAATCCAGCAGGACAATCTCATCAGCCCATTTAACCGACGCCAGGCAATCCGGTAGCAGATCGGCAGCGTTTTTGGCGATCATCACCACCGACAGGCGAATTGGCATTAATGGCTCCGCTGAGGCAGATAGGGTTGCAGTAACTGTAGCAGACGGGCAAGCGCGCCCTGGTTCTGATGCAGCACCTCGACGGCATGGCGGCCGTACCACAGGCGGTAATCTTCATCAGTCAGTAGCGTGGAAACTTCTTTCACCAGCGTGTCGGCATCGGTAACGGTGATCAGTCCGTCATCCTGTTGCAGCTTGGCGCAGATGTCTTTGAAATTAAAGGTGTGCGGCCCCATTAACACCGGAATCGCATGGGCGGCTGGCTCCAGCGGATTATGCCCGCCGCGTTCAACGAGGCTGCCGCCCACGAACGCCAGATCGGCAATTCCGTACAGCAGCATCAGTTCGCCCATCGTATCGCCAATCACCACCTGAGTGCTGCCAGACGGGATTTCGCCCGTGCTGCGCAGGGTGAATGTCATGCCGGCTTTTTGCACCAGTTCACGGGCATCGGCAAAACGTTCAGGGTGGCGCGGGACCAGAATAAGCAGCAGATCCGGGAAGCGTTCCAGCAGCTTTTTATGGGCGTCGAGAATGATTTTTTCTTCGCCGTCGTGGGTGCTGGTGGCAATCCATACCTGACGGCGAGGCGCCCACTGGCGACGAAGGGTTATGGCACGCGCCGCCAGTTCTGGCGTCACGGAGATATCGAATTTCAGGCTACCGGTGATGGCGAGCTGGTTGCGCTTAAGGCCTAAAGAGAGGAAACGATTTCCGTCTTCTTCATTCTGCGCGGCAATCAGGGTGATGCCACTCAGCAGGCGGCGCATGAATTTACCGAGCTTGCCGTAACCCTTCGCTGAACGCTCGGACAGGCGCGCGTTGGCAATCACCAGTGGAATTTTGCGTTTGTGCAATGCCGCGACCATGTTCGGCCACAGCTCCGTTTCCATCACGATAACCAGTTTTGGCCGTGTAGTGTTGAAAAAGCGGTTCATGGCGCCGGGCAAATCATAAGGCAGATAGACATGCTGCACGTCTTTACCAAAGGCAGACATCGCCCGCTCTGAACCGGTTGGCGTCATGGTGGTGACGGTAATCGGCAGTGACGGATAACGATGACGCAGCGCGCGCACCAGCGGGATTGCCGCCAGTGTTTCACCTACAGAAACGGAATGCAGCAGTATGCCATCAGGCACTACCTTATTTTTACAAAAGCCATAGCGTTCAGCCCAGCGTTTACGGTACGCGGGCGCCTTGCGGCTGCGCAGTAACAATCGCAGCCAGACCAGCGGCTGAATGAGGTAGAGCAAAGCGGTATACAGAAATTCCAAGCGAGTTATCCGTTTTTATACTTCGGCGGGCAAATTCTAAGCATTTACCGTGCTTAAAGCTATCCCTTTGGGGTTCTGGACGTTCAATCGGTCAGATAACGTTTCAAACGGAAGTAGCGACGGCCTAAACGCCAGCGCAAACGCGGGCTTTTCGCACTCTTCCAGATGAGTTTCCAGATGCCGCGATCAAAAAATTCACGGACGATCGCCGCCTTTTTACGCGGATCTTTCATATTGTCGAAGGTATGAATGATCCCCAGACCTTCTTTGGCGATCTGCCAGTGACAGGCAGCAATACCTTTTACTTGTTCCGGGTAGCGTTGGTTAATCGCGTCCAGCATTTCCAGAATTTTCATGTAATGGCGGGCAGAACGGATCAACGTCTCATCGTTGTCGGGCATATGTGAGACAGACGCCGAATGGATGTAGTAATCGTAGAACTGCTCGCTGGTGTACTGCACGCGTCCAGCGGCCAGCAGCACTTCAGTAGTCCACGGAATGTCCTGATGGCGCAGACCGGGCTCAAAATGGAAATTGTGCTGACGAATAAAATCGTGGCGATACAGATTCAACCAGGTCACATGCAGGAATTTACGGGAATCCAGCGCCTGTTTCAGCCAGGCGGGGCCGCTCAGGACGCCCGTCGACTGCAACTTATCCGCCGGGAAAATAGGACGGGTCGGTTTCTTATCATTTTCCCAGACGTACTGACCATTACAGGTCACCACATCGAGATTGTTCGCCAGCGCCATATCCAGTAAACGTTGATACATGCCTGGCTTGAAGTAGTCATCAATGTCCGGAAACGAGAGATACTGGCCAGTGGCGACCGTAAGGCCAGCATTGCGGGCTGCAGAGACCCCACCGTTTTGCTGAGCGATGACCTGCATATGCGGGAATGTTTCGCGCCACTTATCCACGATCGCCATGGAGTTATCTGTCGAACCATCATCAACGATGATGACTTCCATGCTGTCAATGTTCTGCGCGAGCAGGCATGAGAAGAACTGCTCTAAAAATTTTTCGCCGTTGTAGACAGCGACAACCACGCTAAGCAGTGGTGAGGTTGGGTGTTGCATAAAATACCTGATTACCGTGTTGAGTCTGCGAGAGCAATATATTGCTTGCAGATGGCCTCAATGCCATAGGCAGAAATAGTGGAGCTGTCGATGAACGGCGGGTTTTGCCAGATATCCAGCATCGTCGTCGCCAGTCCGTCATCACTCATTTCGCTCAGTCCGCGGGCCAGTTCACCGGTCAGGATCTCTGACGGCCCACCAGGACAGCGCGTGCTGACCGCCGGGGTCTGGCAAATGATCGCTTCAACCAGCACATTGCCAAACCCTTCACAATCGGAGCTCAGCACCAACTGGCCTGCGTTTTTAATCCATGGATAAGGGTTCGGCACGAAATGACGGAACTGAACACGTTCAGCAATACCGAGCTCAGCAGCCAGCGCTTGCAGCTGTTCCATTTGCTTTTGATTGCCATTGCCCATCATCACCAGTTGGGTCTGAATGCCGCTTTTCGCGAAGGCACGCAGCAGTCGGTCATGGCGCTTATGTTCATGGAAGCGGCCGACATGAATAATGTACTCTTGCCCCTGTAACTCGAAAGGTTCGGTGGCAAGTTGCTGAATACTCGCGATATCAAACGGATTATGAATGACCGCATGGCGTTTCAGATGAATGCCCAGATTGTGTCTGAGATCGTGCAGCACCGCGTTGGAAACAGCGACAACCTGCGAATTTTCATAGATGTGGCGGATTTTTGCGTGTTTTAACCACCGGGACAAGCCGCGACGGTTGCGTAAATACGAGAAGGAGAACATCCCGTGGACGCAATACCAGATTTTATCGCGATCGACCGCGCGCGTATGAGCGACGATTCGGTCTGTTTTATGCAGATGCGAGAAGACAATGTCAAACTTGCCCGTTTCTTGTGCTTTATTGATGGCATCGTCCAGCAGTCGCGCCCTGCGACAAAGCTCAGTGAGCTTACGCCATGGCTTCTTGCACGTATCCTGAATGATCTGGTAATCCACGCCATCCGGAATGGTGTAATCACACACCTTGCGCAACGAAAACAGTGATACCTGATGCCCCATTTCCACGAGCCCACGAGAAAGCGTGAGTACCGTTTTTTCGGCCCCCCCGCCGGGCAAACCATCAATAATCATAAGGATGCGCATCATTAATCCAATAAAGTTTTATAAAGCGAAATGAGCTGGCTCGAGAGCCGTTCCGGTGTTGCATCCTTGACTTTATGGCGGGCAGCCATGCCCAGTTCGTTATCTTTATCTTGTGCCGGAATAGCCATCACTGCTTCTTTCAGGCGTGAGATGTCGAGGGCATCGCAGACAAAACCATTCCTACCTTGCTCAATAAACTCCGCCCCACCACAGGTGTTTGAGGTTATGACGGGCAGCCCGCAGGCCATCGCTTCCAGAATAACATTGGGAAACGGATCGTACAGCGTTGGTAACAATAAGCCATCAGACGCCTGGTAAAACGATAATGTTTCTTTTTGCACACCGCAAAAACGGACACGGTCACGGCAACCTTCTGACTGAGCCAGATCACGATAACGCTTTTCGTCTTTATCCTGACCGACGACCAGCAGGTAGCGATCAGTATGCGCAATGGCTTTAATGGCCGCCGCCAGCCCTTTGCGCTCAAAACCGGAACCGACAAAACAGAGTACAACGGCATCATGCGGAACGCCCAGTTGCTGGCGAAGCGCCGATCTTTTCACGTTTTGTGCCGGAACGAAGCGGCTGGAATCAATTGAATTATAAATCACATGGATTTTTTTTGCGTCGACGCCGAAATCTTCAATGATTTCATTTTTGATCATCGTCGCATTACAGATAACAGCTTTCAACTCCGGAGCCTGATACATCGCTTTTTCAGCTTCCATCACATAACGATGGTAGCGGTCATGCATTAGCAGTTTTCCACGCCAGCCGGGTAAAATTCGCTGCCGTTGTAACAACCAGCGGCGATGAACGCCGTCACCTGCGCGATAAATGTCGCAGCCAGGAATACGTTCGTGGCTCTGCACAATATCAAATTGTTCTGCCTGCCAGAGTTGGCGTGCCGCATTCGCAAAACCGCGCTCGCGACTGATCCTGCCCCATTTCTGTGGGTTGCAGATATGAATGTGCCAGTCGTCCTGTTTCTCACCCTGCCACTGGCGGGTAATGACATTCAATTCGAGATCCTGATTGCTCAGCGCGCTAAGGGCGCGTGAAACAAAGCGCTCGGCACCGCCATCGGGGCGGTATTTCTGTCTGACAATCGCAAGTCGATGCTTTTTGGTCACAGATATTTCCTCGCGGCCGCCACGACGCGGTCAACCGGTATGGCATTCAGGTAACGTTCTTTCGTGCGAGTGTCGACGGCATCGGGATCGGGCAACGGTCCGTACTCACCGGCCCAAATGACTTCACCTTTTACCTGCCACGGGCTCCAGAATGTCAGTTTCGACGGGCCAAACAGCGCCACGCAAGGCGTTTGCAAAGCTGCAGCCATGTGCATGGGCACAGAATCGACGCCGATAAACAAGGCAGCTTTGTCGATGAGTGCGCCTAATTGACGCAGCGTCAGCTGGCCTGCGAGAGAATAAATGCGTTCCTGAGGGCAGGCTGCGAGGATTGTCTCGACCATCGCCAGCTCTTTTTTATCCGGCCCGGAGGTCAGCACAATGGAATGTCCATCCTGCTGTAAGGCGGTAATAGTTTGCGCCATTTTGCCTTCATCCCAGCACTTGAAGAACCAGCGCGACGTGGGTTGTACCACGATAAAACGGCCATCTACGCCTTTCTCCGTCAGCTTCGTCGAGACGGTTTGCTCATCTTCAGGGGTGTAGCACATTGAGACAGCGGCAACCGGCGCAATGTCGAGAGGCGCCAGAATAGAGAGGTTTTGTTCAACGGTGTGCATCTGCTGATGACCGCTGACTGACGCCAGCGCGGTATGGCAATGACGCCAAATTAGACCGCGACGTTTATTAAAATCAAAGCCGATACGAACCGGCGCGCCGGTAAAGCGGCTGATAAGAGCACTTCGCCATTGATCGGCGAGGTTCAGAACAAGATGATAATGTTGCGCTCGCAACGTCGTCAGCAGTTGCCACTCTTTTTGCAAGTGCCCACGCGTGCCCAACTGCTTCCATTTACGATCGATGCCGTAGACTTTATGTATTTCAGGATGGGCAACGAGCATATCGCGCGTTTCTTCGTACAACAGGACATCGATCTGCGCATGGGGCCAGCGCTGACGCAAAGAATTGATAACGGGAGTAGTCAGAAGCATATCGCCATGATGACGTAATTTAATCAATAGAATGCGTAAATCGGGCGCGTTGAGTGTCTTATTCATCATCATCTTATCGGGACCACAATGCCTGCAATTCTAATAGACATGCAGCTCACTTGCATCTTTTCTCCACAGCCCCGGTTCTTTATGGGTGACTTCTTACTCCAGATTCAGAGTGCTAACATAGCGACAACCCTCTTTAACTCTCGGGATAACCATGACGAAACCTGCGTTTATCATCACCATAGATACTGAAGGCGATAACCTGTGGCAGAACCACCGGCACATTCACACTGAAAATGCCCGTTTCCTGCCACGCTTTCAGGCGCTCTGTGAACAATATGGTTTCAAACCCGTCTGGTTAACAAACTATGAAATGGCGGTTGA
This sequence comes from Scandinavium sp., assembly GCF_036271055.1. Lineage (GTDB taxonomy): Bacteria > Pseudomonadota > Gammaproteobacteria > Enterobacterales > Enterobacteriaceae > Scandinavium. The sequence continues at coordinate 132,035 of NZ_DATBBJ010000063.1, forward strand.
TCCGGTCTATATCGACTTCGCCAAAGATGTCATTGCTCGTGGTCAGGGGGAAGTGGGGATGCATCTGCATGCGTGGAACAGCCCGCCGGAACATGATTTGACGGGCGATGACTGGCGCTGGCAACCCTACTTGATTGAATTCCCGGACAATATTTTGCGCGAGAAAGTGCTGTTTATGACGCAACTCCTGGAAGAGACATTCCAGACCAAAATGCTCAGTCACCGAGCCGGGCGTTGGGCGTTCGATAGCCGTTACGCTAAGTTGCTCATTGAACTAGGGTATCAGGTGGATTGTTCGGTAACGCCTCGGGTGAACTGGCGCAATGCCAAAGGCGCGCCACAGGGAAATGGCGGCACGGATTACCAGCATTTTCCTGATCGCGCCTATTTTATGGATGAAAACGCCATCCATCAGCCCGGAAAAAGTCCATTGCTGGAAGTGCCAATGAGCATTCACTACAAACATCCGGGTTGGCTCAATGGAATAAAGCAAAGCTACGATCGGTTACGCGGAAAATATCGCTCGCCTTCTGTGAACTGGTTACGCCCGACAGGCGGGAATGCCGATCAGATGATTTCCGTCGCCGAAAAATGTCTGGCCCAAGGCAATGACTATGTCGAATTCATGCTGCACTCATCCGAATTTATGCCCGGCGGCAGCCCGACATTTAAGAATGAAGCCGATATCGAAGGACTGTATCAGGATCTGGAGAAGCTATTCGCCTGGCTTGCACCCCGCACCCAGGGAATGACGCTGGCGGAGTTTTATCAGCATAAAACGAAAAACGCCGGGTAACCGGCGTTTAAATAATTATGTGATGATGGTTTTTTCTCTTTGAGATAAATGCGTACTAAGAGCAAATAAAGTGATATAGAAAATGACAGCTTCAGAACTAATTAAAAGGACATCAGTAAAACCATAAATAAATAATGACAATGTTGTGATAAACAACAAGCTATTACTATTTTTAATGGCTGAGGATAATAATCCTCCGTAGAAAAATAATAGCAAAATGACGCCCAAAATCCCCTGCAGAGAATATTTTTCGATGAATTCATTATGCAGATGAATATCCATGTATTGCATGGCTGTTTTTAGATGTGGATGTTTTTCGGTATAACCCGCAGACCATTGTTTTCTGCTTTCTATTGATTGACCAAGAGGATGACTAAGACCATTCTCTACACCTACTATCCACATAGAGAATCTGGCACCAAGTGAAGTGTTATCGTTACCTTTATTAAAATCGGCGATTTCAATAGTAGTTTGCTTCAACTTAGGTGCAATATAAGGTTTATATCCTATTGTTATTATTGCTGCTGTAATGACAAGCAGAGTTATACATGATTTAATATGTATTTTTTTGAAATGATATAGGGTCAGCACAAAGGCAAGAATGATAAATATGCCCATGGCAGCTCTGGTTCCCGTCATCAGGATAATAACATATGAGATTAGAATGATTGCGGCAGCGAGTATGTATGCCCCTCGTTTTTTCTGTAAATACAGACCATAAATGAATGCCAGAGAGAGTGCAGAGTATACGTAAGCTGAAATGGTTGCACGGTTAGTTGCCATTTCAACACGGATAACACCCTGAGAACTCTGCCAAAACCCATAGACAGTCGCCATGAGTAATCCAGTCCCAGTAGCGATTAGAAAATAAACTTTAAATTTTTCCGTGGGAATATAACTCTTGAAGCGATCTATATATAAAACGAGCAAACTTCCTAGAATAAGTTTCTTACTTGAGCCAATATAATCACTAAAAACATTTATCCCTTCATTTTGATATTCATACATAAAGTACCATCCAAGATTCAGGATGCCTATCAGCAGAATAGGAATAGCAATGCTGAATGGTCTGGATGTTAATTTTTTATATTCAATTATCAGCCCGATAATGCTGAGGTAAATAGCAATATAAAAAAACTCTCGTTGTTTTCCAGAGCTCACTAGAACGAACGCGACAGAGATAAACGTCATTAGGAGGGTGAGATGATATATATTTTTTCTTACTTTTTCCATAATGCTTTAATAGCCCTTTTTTTGTAGCTAAAGCGAACATCTTTAGAAAAGAAAAAACCAAGGGTATATAAGCTTAACACCCGGCGTTTTACTTCATCCAATTGCAAAGGATTTAAATACGATTTATGGTTTGTATAGATATCCAGCCAATGGCAGTTGATCAGTGGCTGGAATTTTTCAGGGAACACCGTTTCCATGCTAAGCGTGCACGCTACCAGATGACTGATTTTATGTGCATCCAGCGTGCTGGAAAGACTGCTTTGGCGTTTTATGTAGTAATAGTGCCCTTCACGTTGGAAAAAGATCTTTCGCGCTTCAACAAGCATGCTGGGGAAAACCGCAAAATCCTCATAACAAATGAGCGGCGGTATAGGAGCTTTCTGATAAAGATCCCGGTGAATAAACTGACCGATCAGATGAGCCTGAAAATCTTTATGGATCAAGAAACGCCGTATGGCTTCTGGCGAGGTCAAACTGATGGGGGAAAAACCATTCCAGTCATCGGTTATCTTCGCCATGTCGCGAATTTCCAGCAGATGAGTTAACAGCATGTCGGGCTGGTGCTGTTTTAAAAAGGCACTCGCATCGCGCAGGCTACCTGGCTTCAGCAAATCATCACTGTCGAGCATGGTAATATACTGGCCTTTGGCCAGCAATACGGCATAATTTCTGACTTGTCCGATGTTTTTGAAGACCACCTCTTGGGTGATTAGTCCCGGTAGGCGCGAGGCGTTCGCCTCTATGATGCGTTGAGTATTATCGTCTGAACTGTCATTCAGAATGATAACTTCCACTTCCGGATATGCAGTATCAATGGCCGAAATCAAACTTTCAAGTGTTTGAGTAAGGGTTTTTCCTGCGTTGTGGGCCGCAATAATGACGCTAATAAAGACCATTCAATTATATTCCGGCTGCGGGAGAGTTATTATTCTGAGCACGATGAGGAAGGCTGGAAACGAAGTGATATAGCCGTACTTGTTCTTCATCGGTCAGCTGAAATAAATCTTCTCGCGACTTATCAAAGTAGTAGCGCGTTTCAAACACGTAAGAGCTGATGTTCTCATCTTTGCCTATCAATAGCGTGTCACCCAATGGGCGTTGCTCATGATAGCAGCATGGGCCAAACAGCAGCACAACAGGGACGTTAACGGCATCGGCAATGTAGACATTTCCCGAGTCTGATGCGATGTAGCAGTCCATTTTAGAAATGGCCCAAGGAACGTCTTCTAGCGGCAGTTGACCCAATAGGCTGGTAATGTTCGTCTGTTCCCCGATGTTTCGGTACAGTTCGTCTAACCACGGCTGTTCGCTCTCAGTGCCAAAAATGTAGTAATGGCAGGGTAAGTCTGCGAGAGCATCGAAAATGCGCTTCCAGATGACAGGAGGAACCGTTTTGGCTTTATTACCTGCAGAAATACTGAGTCCAATCCGAATGACGCCACGTTTCTCAAGCACCTCAGGCCAGGTTTTTGGCTGATACAGCGGGTGCGTGGCGTGCTTTGGGGCGTCTTGCCAACTGAGTGAGCGATCGGCTAATTGAAGATAATTGGTCACGGAAAGCGTATTTTTGCCGTGGTTGACTACGCCTTTCGCTGTTGCGTAGAAAATGGCGTGATACCAGCGGCGCGTGTAGATACTCAAAAACTGCTTGTTCTTCGCGTTACACACAGCCGCAAAAAACAAGTTGGTGCTGTTGGGTTGCAGCAGATAGACGTTGTCGTAACGATTCATAATCTGCCAGGCAAACTGGAATTTGGCAAAAATATTGCGCTTCTTTTTACCGATCAAAAAAAGTGTTTCGATGGTGTCATCGCGACTGGCCAGCGGCTCTACTGCGCGGCTAATCAGAACATCACTTTTTTGCAAATAGCTGAGTAGCGGCGTGGCGTTGACAAAATCGCCGATCTTCGCCGTCTGGATGACAAGGTTCTTGCCAGTCTCTTTGCGAAACAGTTTCCCAGCAAGCTTTATTGGGAGAAAGAGAATAAAAAGAATGACATAGCTCATCGACTACGTTTCCTTGCCCGCGCGTTGCAGGTTGCCCTGTAAAGCGTTAAAAATTGCATCAGCCGTGATATCTCCCATCTTGCCCGTCGGACTTACATATTGTTGTTGGTTTTTACCGTAGCCCCCAATCAACCCAGGATCGGTAGGGCCGAAGAGCGTGATGTTGGGGCGATCCAGCGCTGCTGTCAAATGGCTCAGGCCCGTGTCGACAGAAATCACTGTCTCCGCACCGGCTAGCTCTGCAGCGACCTCCGCCAGCGTCAATTTGGGTAGCACTTCGACATGCTGCAAATCCGCGGCAATGCGCTCAGCGCGCTGACGTTCATGTTCTGCGCCCCACGGGAGTTTAATCTGAATTCCCGTGTCTTGCATTAGTTCTACCAATTTGTGCCAGTGCGATTCCGGCCAGTGTTTATCGTCCCGGGTGGTGGCATGCAGGAATATCACATACGGCTTAGCATTCTGTTTCTGTAAGTGCTGGAAATGTTGGGCAATTGCATAATCGCCCTGAGTCTCTGGCTTTGAATAGCCGAGACTCTTCGCAAACAATTCGCGGGTGCGTTCAACGGCGTGCTGCTGTTTTCCGATGTGATGACGGCGATTGTAGAACAGGCTCGCCAACGGTTCGCGGGCACTTTGCCAGTCCATGCCGTGTTTGATGCCACGAGCAAGGCGAGTGACCAGCGCCGCGCTTTTCACCAGCCCCTGAGCATCAATGATCGCGTCGTATTTTTCGGCCTGAATTTTTTGGCGAAACACCAGGCGTTCGGCTTTTACCGGGCCAGAGAACCACGCTTTGCGCCAGCGCCTAATCGCCACGGGGATCACTTTATCCACGGCAGCATGCCAGCCAGGAATTTGTGCGAAGCCTTCTTCGACAACCCAGTCAAAACGGATGCCTGGAATGGCCTGCACGGCATCGGTCAGCGCGGGCAGTGTGTGAAGCACGTCGCCCATGGAGGACGTTTTTACGATCAGCACTCGCATCCGTTATACGTCCTCGGCCAGCAGGAGCTGGTTCAGTTCTTCGAGTACGCGCTCCGGCGTAATGTCGATCAGACTCTGGTGATAGCCCTCTTCGGCATCACCTTTGCGGACTTTGTGGTAGCCCGTAATCAGACGAATGACTTTGGCTTTGTTCGACAGCGGCGGAGTGAAATCCGGGCTGCTTGGACCATACAACGCAACAAGCGGGCGGTTCAACGCTGCCGCAACGTGCATCAAGCCTGAATCGTTGGTGACCACGGCTTTACACGCGGCAAGCAATACCACCGCTTGTTCAAGCTGCGTTTCGCCCGCCAGATTGCGGCACCACGCCTGCTGTTCCTGGCTGAGCGTGGCAAGAATTTCGTTGCCGGCATCGTGGTCTTTAGCGGAGCCAAACAGCACCACCTGGTAGCCTTCATCGATCAGCTGTTTTGCGAGTTCTGCATAGTGGAAATGCGGCCAGCGTTTCGCCGGGCCAAATTCTGCGCCGGGGCAGAAGCCAATCATCTGGCGTTCTGTTGAAAGATTAAAAGCGGAGCAGGTATGTGATTTTTCGCCTTCGTTCACCTGAAGTTGTGGCCACAGCAGCGGCTGCGGCAAATCTTTCGCCGAGCGCATCACGCCTTTGTCGTACGCCAGCGCCACGTAGCGCTCAACCATCAACGGCCAGGCGGCTTTATCGAGTACGCGCGCATCATTCAGCAAGCCGTAGCGCATCTCGCCACGCCAGCCGGTACGCTGTGAAATCCCGGCAAAAAACGGCACCAGCGCCGATTTAAAAGAGTTAGGCAGCACATAAGCCCGGTCATAGCGTTTCTCGCGCAGACTGTGCCCGAGCCGACGGCGTTCGCCAATTTCCAGCGCCCCGTGACCGAGCGGCATTGAGATGGCTTCGTTCACTTCCGGCATACGCGATAAAAGAGGACGGCACCACGCGGGAGCCATCACATCAATGATCGCCTGGGGATAGCGCGCCTTGAGTGTGCGATAGAGACTTTGCGACATCATCATGTCGCCCACCCATGACGGGCCAATCACCAGTATTTTCATTCACTTCATCCTTCAAGCTGTCTCAGCGTTGGCTGCCTGCATTCACTCCGGTCACTTACTTTAGTAAGCTCCCGGAGATTCACTTAGTTGCCGCCTTGATACTGCTCGAATGATTTTGTGAATTTGCATCATTGTCGCGGTTCAGCCAGTGCATGTATTCCGTTACGCCTTCTGCAACGGTTTTGAACGGCTTGTCGTAGCCAGCGGCACGCAGATTGGTCATATCAGCCTGAGTAAATGCCTGGTAGCGACCTTTCAGTTTTTCCGGGAACGGAATGTACTCGATGCTGCCTTTTTTGTGGTACGCAAGCGTCGCATCGGCCACCGCCTGGAAGGATTCTGCGCGACCGGTGCCGAGGTTGAAAATCCCGGATACGCCGTTCTCCCAGAACCACAGATTCACCGCCGCCACATCGCCAACATAGACGAAATCGCGTTTAAAGCCGTCGCTGCCTTCGAACAGTTTCGGACTTTCGCCATTGTTCAGTTGCGTGTTGAGATGGAAAGCCACGCTCGCCATACTGCCTTTGTGTCCTTCACGCGGGCCGTAGACGTTGAAGTAACGGAAACCCACCACCGGAGAATCGACTTCCGGGAGGATTTGACGCACATATTCGTCGAACAGGAATTTGGAGTAGCCGTACACGTTCAGCGGTTTTTCATATTCGCGGGATTCAATAAAGTCGGACGTGCGTCCGCCATAAGTTGCCGCAGAAGAGGCGTACAGGAACGGGATTTCGCGCTCCAGGCAGTAGTGCAGCAGCTCTTTGGAGTACTGATAGTTGTTATCCATCATATACTTGCCATCCCACTCGGTGGTGGAAGAGCAGGCACCTTCATGGAATACCGCTTCGATTTCGCCCATCTCTTCGCCTGACATAATCTGGATCAGGAAGTCTTCTTTATCCATGTAGTCGGCGATATTGAGGTCAACCAGGTTGACGAATTTGGTGCCATCTTTCAGGTTGTCCACCACCAGAATGTCAGTGATGCCTTTATCATTCAGGGCTTTAACGATGTTGCTGCCAATGAAGCCTGCGCCGCCGGTAACGATGATCATAACGATAACCTTTGAAATGTGGGTGACCGGGCCACTCCCGGACGCTAATGGTTCTTATCATACCATCACTACGCGGAGTCTTCACATTCACCGACAAGCCGCAGGGGTACACGTGATTTATGCTGCAAAAACGGGGAACGGGTGCTGAGTCATCTCGTATCAGCGTAGAGGTTTGGGTAATATGTGCCAAATTTTGCCGAATCTGGAGAGTTGCAATGCGTGGTGATTTTTACAAACAGTTAACCAGCGACCTGGAAACCGCCCGTGCGGAAGGGTTGTTTAAAGAAGAACGCATCATTACCTCTGCCCAGCAGGCGGACATTACCGTCGGCGATGGCAGCCATGTCATCAACTTCTGCGCCAATAACTATCTGGGCCTGGCGAACCATCCGGAGCTTATCGCCGCAGCAAAAGCCGGGATGGACAGTCACGGATTCGGCATGGCGTCGGTTCGCTTTATTTGTGGCACGCAAGACAGTCACAAAGTGCTGGAAAACAAGCTGGCGACGTTCCTTGGCATGGAAGATGCGATTCTGTATTCCTCTTGCTTTGACGCCAACGGCGGCCTGTTTGAAACGCTGCTCGGCCCGGAAGATGCCATTATTTCCGATGCGCTGAACCATGCGTCCATCATTGACGGCGTGCGCCTGTGCAAAGCGAAGCGTTTCCGCTATGCCAACAACGACATGCAGGAACTGGAAGCGCGCCTGAAAGAAGCCCGTGAAGCCGGTGCGCGCCACGTGCTGATCGCCACCGATGGCGTATTCTCCATGGATGGTGTGATTGCCAACCTCAAAGGCGTGTGCGATCTGGCGGATAAATACGATGCGCTGGTCATGGTCGATGATTCCCATGCAGTCGGTTTCGTTGGCGAAAACGGGCGCGGCTCGCATGAATATTGTGAAGTGATGGGTCGCGTAGACATCATCACCGGCACGTTGGGCAAAGCGCTCGGCGGCGCGTCCGGTGGCTATACGGCGGCGCGTAAAGAAGTGGTTGAGTGGCTGCGTCAGCGTTCGCGTCCATATCTGTTCTCCAACTCTCTGGCCCCGGCGATTGTGTCTGCCTCCATCAAAGTGCTGGAAATGGTGGAATCAGGCGCGGAACTGCGTGACCGTCTCTGGAGCAACGCCCGTCTGTTCCGCGAAAAAATGAGCGCTGCAGGCTTCACGCTGGCCGGTGCCGATCACGCGATCATTCCAGTGATGCTCGGTGAAGCGACCGTGGCGCAAGATTTTGCGCGCGAACTGCAAAAAGAAGGGATTTACGTCACCGGGTTCTTCTATCCGGTGGTGCCAAAAGGTCAGGCGCGTATCCGCACTCAGATGTCTGCGGCGCATACCCCTGAGCAAATTGAACGTGCGGTGGACGCGTTTACCCGCATCGGTAAGCAACTGGGCGTGATTGCCTGAGGATGTGAGATGAAAGCATTATCGAAATTAAAGGCTGAAGAAGGCATCTGGATGAACGACGTTCCGGAGCCGGAAGTCGGTCATAACGACCTGCTGATCAAGATTCGCAAAACCGCCATCTGCGGCACCGATGTGCACATCTACAACTGGGATGAATGGTCTCAGAAAACCATTCCGGTTCCGATGGTGGTGGGCCATGAATATGTAGGCGAAGTCGTCGGCATCGGCCAGGAAGTGAAGGGCTTTAAAATCGGCGACCGCGTTTCCGGTGAAGGTCATATCACCTGCGGCCATTGCCGTAACTGCCGTGCGGGCCGCACCCATTTATGCCGTAACACAACGGGCGTGGGCGTGAACCGTCCGGGCTGTTTCGCCGAATATCTGGTGATCCCTGCATTCAACGCGTTCAAAATCCCGGACAACATTTCTGACGATCTGGCGTCCATCTTCGACCCGTTCGGTAACGCGGTCCACACGGCGCTCTCTTTCGACCTGGTCGGCGAAGACGTGCTGGTTTCTGGCGCAGGCCCGATCGGTATCATGGCTGCGGCAGTGGCGAAACACGTGGGTGCCCGTAATGTCGTGATTACCGATGTGAACGAATTCCGTCTGGATCTGGCACGCAAAATGGGCGTGACCCGCGCGGTTAACGTTTCCAAAGAGAGCCTGACCGATGTGATGGCTGAGTTGGGCATGACCGAAGGGTTTGACGTGGGCCTGGAAATGTCTGGCGCCCCACCGGCATTCCGCACCATGCTCGACACCATGAATCACGGCGGCCGGATCGCGATGTTAGGTATTCCACCGTCAGACATGTCCATCGACTGGACCAAAGTCATCTTTAAGGGTCTGTTCATCAAAGGCATTTATGGCCGTGAGATGTTCGAAACTTGGTACAAGATGGCGGCGCTGATTCAGTCTGGCCTGGATCTTTCCCCAATCATTACCCATCGCTTCGGTATTGATGACTTCCAGAAAGGCTTTGATGCGATGCGCTCAGGCCAGTCAGGGAAAGTTATTCTGAGCTGGGACAAGTAATGATGAAGGGGCCAATTGGCCCCTTCATTTTTATGCTTGTTTCTTTTTTTCCGCATCCGTCAGGTAACGGACTTTGCGGGTGTAATCCTGGCCTTTAAACAGCAATTTGTTCTCAGGGGATTCCAGGTATTTTTGCCACTCAGACAGCGGGAAGCCACCGTGCGCGCCCACCACCTGTTCCGGAATAACTGCCTCTTGCCCGCCGATTTTTTTCGAAACCGGCCAGTTCATCCAGTCACCCAGATTCACCGTTTTTAAATCCAGCATATCGAGCAGCGCAGCCAGCGGCAGCTGATCGGTCGGCGGCTGGCTGTCATCCATCAGCTCCCAGGTATCCTGGAACAACGTCAACCACAACGGACAGATACGACGCCAGGTTTTGCGCGTAGTCGCAAGGAATGCACCGTTGACGTGATCGACGATGTACGGACGCACGGTCTCTTTGTAGTAGGCGGGCACCTTGTCGGCAGGCGCGCCTTCCAGCTTGGCAATCATTTTGCCCTGACGGAAGCTGGAGTAAATGTGATGGTCTTCGACCTGAAAGCGCGGCATTTGCAGCAGGTTAAGGTCTGAATCGATCATCAGAATACCTTCGCCGCGAGCCTGTAACGGTGCGTTCAGTTTGACCAGGCGACTCAGGTAAATTTGCTTATAGCGGTAGTTTTCTTCGCGCTTAGGCAATTCGAGCGTGACGACCCGAGTCTTTGGCGGCAGCTCGCCAAACGCGCTTTCCGGCTGATCGCTGACGATGACAATCTCTTCCAGCTCGGGTGCATAGCGCTCGGCAAAGGTGGCAGAGAGCAAAGCTTCTTCCACGTAGTCCGCACCGGTACAGGGAATGACCACCGATGTCACCGGTACGCTTTTCGAAGACGTGGCCAGTGAGGCATAAGGAATGTTGTGTCGCGCCGTGATATGGCGGTAGCGGGCATTCAGAAATTTAAACATAGTCTGTTCGTCTCGAAGAAATAGAGGCTAATTCGTGTTCAACGCCAGCGACATAATGCTCAATAGCATAGTGGTCGTGGACATGCTGGCGCGCGTTTTCGGCAAGCTGTTGGCGCAATTCAGCGTCTTTGCTTATTTGCGAAAGATGCTGCGCCAGTGTCTGGCTGTCACTCCACTGGAACAGCAGCCCTGTGCGCTGGTGGTCGATAAGCTCTGCGGTGCCGGTCACATCGGAGCCGATGACCGGGATGCCGAGTAGCATCGCTTCAAGAACCACTCGTGGCAGGCCTTCGCTGCTTGAGGCCAGAATGAAGGCGTCAAAGGTGGCGAGATACTCAAAAGGATTATTGCGAAATCCGGTGAAAATAAGATGTTCAGCAATGCCCAGCGCTTTCGCCTGAGAGACCAGCGCCGCGCGTTCCGGCCCCTCACCAATCAGGATCATTTTCCAGTCTGTGTTGGGATGGCGCTGCGAAAACTGGGCCAGGGCATCAAGCGTATGGTGATTCGATTTACGTGCGATGAGCGAGCCAATGCTGCCAAAGACAAAGGTGTCAGGGGAAATATCCAGCGTTTTACGCATGGATTCGCGATCCGGCAAGGGCTGGTGGATATCGATAGCGTTATTCACCGTGACGCAGTACTGACGTTTCACCCCATTGTTCAGTAAAACTTTTTCTACACCGCGTGAAACCGCAATGATTTTGTCTATCTGCGCATTCACCAGTTCGACCAGCGAAGGCGAAAGCACCGGCTCAATACGGCAATGCTGCACCAACGCCACCGGGAGCCCGCTCACGGCGTGATAACCCTCTTCGTTGGAGCCGGGTTGATTATTCATGTACAGAATATCGTACCCGCCGTCCTGAAGTAGTTGTCGAAGACGACGCGCGTCAGGCTGGATCCGCCAAAGGTTATCCATTTTTCGGGTGAAAGATTTGCGAGCATCGCGCGAGAAAAAGAGCAGGCTACGACCCACTTCTTTGGTCAGTTTAGCCCAGCCAGGCTGGTGGCGCGCGGGAAGTAGCACCATAGGAATACCCAGCGAATGCAGGACTTGCTCGATACTTTCACCGCCAGCCCGGGCGTAGTTATGATAAAAACAACATGTAATATCAAAACGTTGCCTGTCAATGCGCTTAAGCAGCTCCAGCATGCTGTTCGTGCCACCGCCCCACTCTTTGCCGCTGTCAAACAGCAGGATTTTACGTTTTTGCGGCGTCATGCTCTCTGATTCTCATATTAAAAAACCAGCCCGCATTATAAGGAACTCTTCAGGATAATCAGCGTTTTTTTCTTCAGGCTTTTGGATGTGGAATTTTATTTAAAATCAATAATAATTGAGGTGTGAATCCGACTCTTTTTCGAAAATATGCTTCCCACTATAATTTTCTGAATATTGTTAATTCTCATCAGAATGTCGAGGCAGAAATGCTTAGCTTGACCGTGTGTCTTTTGACGTATAATTCAGAGCGCTTGTTGCATAAAGTCATTGCCCCTTTAATCGATGTGGCGGATGAAATTGTTATTATTGATTCCGGTAGCACGGATAAAACTTTATCTATTTGTCGTGAATATGGGTTGGTGCCAATTTATCATCCTTATAATATGCATGGCGAGCAGATGAATGTGGCTATCGCTCGCGCCACCCATGACTGGGTGTTGTGTATGGATAGCGATGAAATACTCGACGCCCAAACAGTGGCCTTTATCCAGGCATTAAAGAAAGGCGATGAGCCGTCCGAAGACCACGGCTGGCGGTTGTCGCGGTACTGGTACGTACTCGGCGAACAGGTGCGGACAATCTACCCTGTGTCTTCACCGGATTTCCCCGTCCGTCTTTTTAACCGACGCCATGCGCGTTTTAGCCTCCGGCCAGTAGACGATCAGGTAGAAGGCTCTCTTCACACTTCCCGTATAGAAGGCCACGTCCGGCACGATACTTTCTATTCCTTGCATGAGATCTTCAATAAATTAAATAGTTATACGTCACGTCTGGTGAAATATCACAAGATCCGGCCATCGATTGGGCGAGGTATCATCAGCGCGATAGGGGCTTTTTTCAAATGGTACGTATTTAGCGGGGCCTGGCGCGAAGGAAGAGTGGGTTTAGTCACAGGGCTTTATGCCACTTTCTATAGTTTCCTAAAATATTTCAAAGCCTGGTATGCGTATCCCGAAAAGCAAAAATCCGCGGCTGAAGAGCACACGGATTCTCGCACTGTCTGAACAGGACATTCAGGCTGTCACGGCTTATCCCAACCTTGCCACTGTAATTGCATGTACTGCACCAGCGTGCTGTGAGAGATGCTGTCGCTTAACACATCAAAGAATCGGCTGGCATACACCGGCTGCTGCGGCTGTTTCGGCTTACACAGCTTCACACCCCGGAACGGGTTGCGCGGTTGAGTCGTCTTTACTGGCGCTGCGTTATTCGGAGTAGAAGTATCCACCTGAGGCTCGTTGAGCAGGCTGCTTGGTCGCACCAGGGTGATATCCGGTGGCAGATTGTAAACCATTTGCTGAAGCACGCGAACTGTTGTCGGGTGTGGGTGACCGATCGCAATCGCCGAACCGTTACGCCTTGCCAGTTGGACGGCCCGATTAAACTGCACGCGGATATCCGCTTCGTTTTGGGTATCGTCGAGGAACACTTTGCGCTTAATCACCTTCACGCCGGTTCCGGCGGCAGCCCGCATCGACTGGCTGTTGCCAATCGTCATGCTGTCGAGAAAGTAGAAATTGTAATGGCTCAGCGTCTGCATCACTTTCTGCATGCCGAACAGGCTCGAGGTCATTGCGCTGCCCATGTGATTGTTCAGCCCGACGGCATACGGCACTTTAGCAACGGCTTCGCGAACGATACGGTCAATCTCATCGCTGCTCATATCCGGTCGCAGGGTATCTTTTTCCAGCGGTTGCTTACTGAGCGGTGCCATCGGCAGGTGAATCAGCACTTCATGCCCGCCGTTATGGGCTTTGGTCGCCATTTCTCGGGCGTGAGGCGCATTCGGTAACACGGCAACAGAGATCGCATTGGGCAGCGCCAATACTTGATTTTCTTGCTGAGGACGGTAGCCAAAATCATCAATGACTATCGAAAGTTTTCCGGCGTGGGCCGGGGAGATAACCGCCAGAACGGCGGCGACAGACAACACTAACGGGCGAAATTGAAGCAAAACTTATCTTCCCAACCACGGCTGTGGATTGACCGCCTGACCCTGGCGACGAATTTCGAAGTAGAGTGATGGTCGGCCCTGACCCCCACTGCTGCCCACAAGGGCAATCGGCTGACCGGCGCGAACCTGGGTCCCGACGCTGACCAGCGCGCTTTGGTTATAGCCATACAAACTCATGTCGCCTTTCCCGTGCTCAACCACCACCACCAGGCCGTAGCCCTGCAGCCAGTCGGCAAGGATCACGCGACCATCGGCAATCGCTTTTACCTCTGTACCTTCAGACGCACCGATAACCATCCCTTTCCAACGTAGTTCACCTTGCAGCTGTTCGCCATAGCGATGCAGCGTTGGGCCACGAACCGGCCAGTAAGCCTGACCACGAGGTGAGCCCAACCCGCCGGTACGCGACATCAGTGAGCGTTCACTTTCGGAAGGTTTGTAGGTGGTGCCTTTACGCGAAGCGTCCTGCTGACGGTTACGAACCGCCTGTGCTTCGTTGGCCTCGCGCTGTGCTCGGGCGCGGGCGGCGGCCTCGGCTTGTGCGAGGCGGGAGCGCATCCGGTTTTCGTTGGCCCGCAGTTCAGAAAGCTGCTGTTGGCCCGCCTGAATTGACGACTCAAGCCCGGAGAGGGTTTTCTTACGTTCGTTACGCGCTTGCTCAAGCTTCGCCTGCTGCGCTTTCTGCTCATACAGCAATGTTTGCTGTTGGCTCTGCTTCTCTTCCAGATCGGCTTTTTGCGACGCGACTTCTTCGCTGGTTTGTTTCAGCTCGGCGATAGTTTCCTGACGCGCCTGGTTGAGATAGCCAAAATAGGCTTGCAGACGCTGCCCGCGCTGGCTTTCTTCACCGCTAAGGATTAACTGAATACCGGTGTGCTCGCCCTGACGGAATGCGGCATCAAGCTGTGCTGCAAGATTGCGTTCCTGGGTCGCTTTTTGCTTTTCCAGTTTGGCAATCGACGCGTTCATCGCATCAACCTGCTTATTGAGATCGGCAAGGGTATTCTGTGTTTCCCGCAGCTTGCGAGCGGCGGCTGAAATGGCTTCTTCCTGGATTTTGAGTTGGGCGAGCAGGGCTGAACGTTGCTGTTGTTGCTGGCGAACCGCCTTTTCTTTGCTGGCGATATCGGCCTGAATAGATTTTAGCTGGTCGCGATCGTCCGCATGAGCGGCTGATGCGCACAGCAATACGCCAGCGCTAAGTGCGCTGGCGTAACAAACGGATCGGACTGCCGTCGCGATCCATGTGGTTGAAACAATCGCCTTTCCCCTCATGGGGAGGGATTATTCCACGATGAACAGCGGCTTGCCAGTCATCTCTTGCGGGATGTCCATGCCCATCAGGGTCAGCATGGTTGGCGCGATATCGGAAAGTTTACCGCCGTCGACTGCTTTCACTGCTTTGCTGCCGACGTAAATCAGCGGAACGGGCAGGTTGGTGTGCGCGGTATGCGCCTGACCGGTTGATGGGTCACGCATCTGTTCCGCGTTGCCGTGGTCAGCGGTGATAAGCATTTGACCGCCAACAGATTCTACCGCTTTGGTGACTTCGGCAATGCAGTGATCCAGCGCTTCAATCGCCTTAACTGCTGCTTCCATCACACCGGTATGGCCGACCATGTCGCCATTCGGATAGTTACAGATGATGGTGTCGTACTGACCGCCAGTGATCGCGCCGACCAGTTTTTCAGTCAATTCTGCCGAACTCATTTCAGGTTGCAGGTCATAAGTCGCCACTTTCGGGGAGTTGATCAGAATGCGATCTTCGCCTGCGAACGACTCTTCCACGCCGCCATTGAAGAAGAAGGTCACGTGCGCATATTTCTCGGTTTCAGAAATACGCAGCTGGGTTTTGTCGTTCTTCGCCATCCACTCGCCAAAGGTGTTTGCGAGGGAAGCCGGTGGATAGGCGCAAGGGGCATCGATATCCGCCGCATATTGCGTCAGCATGATGTAGTCGAGATCAACGACTTTCTTACGAGCGAAGCCGTCGAAATCGCTGTTCACGAATGCGCGAGTGATTTCACGGGCGCGGTCAGCACGGAAGTTCATGAAAATCAGCGCGTCGCCATCTTCCATCGCTGCGTCAGCCTGACCTTCAGCGCGGATAACGGTCGCTTTCACGAATTCGTCGTTTTCATCGCGAGCGTAAGCGGCTTCCAGGCCAGCAACAGCGGTATCGAACTGGAAATCGCCTTTAGCCAGGGTCATCAGGTCATACGCTTGTTCAACGCGATCCCAACGGTTGTCGCGATCCATTGCGAAGTAACGACCGATGATGGATGCCACACGGCCTTTGCCCAGCGCAGCAAATTTGTCTTCGAATTTTTTCAGCACAGGTTCTGCGCTGCGTGGTGGCGTATCGCGGCCATCAAGGAAAGCGTGCAGATAGATTTTTTCTGCGCCACGCTCTGCGGCCAGTTCAACCATCGCCATGATGTGGTCTTCGTGGCTGTGAACGCCACCGGCAGACAGCAGGCCCATAATGTGAACGGCTTTGTCCGCAGCAACGGCTTTATCGACTGCGCCTACCAGGGTGCTGTTTTCAAAGAAGGTGCGTTCTTTGATTTCAACGTCCAGACGGGTCAGGTCCTGATACACGATACGACCCGCGCCCAGGTTGACGTGGCCCACTTCGGAGTTACCCATCTGACGGTCTGGCAGACCAACTTCCAGGCCGGAAGCATCAATCAGGGTGTGTGGACGTTTTGCCCACAGGCCATCCATAACCGGCGTTTTTGCATTGAAAATGGCGTTATCCTGCTGGTCTTCACGGTAGCCATAGCCATCCAGAATCACCAGTACCATAGGTTTTTTAGTAACCGACATTGCGACAACCTCATGCTCAAAGAGAAAAAATTTGCGTGATTTTACTACAGCTGAATCGATAAATCTGCCTCGAAGGATCAACGATCGGGCGACTCTAAGGATGAGATTGGTTAATTTTGGCTTAAATTTCACGAATCAGGCCGCAGAAATTGGATCAGCTTATGTTCGGATTGCTGTATTTGCCACCTTGCACAGGTATACTCCTTTCCTGTTTTTTTAATCACTGAGTCGGGAGTTATCACCCCCCATGCAAGAAATTATGCAATTTGTTAGCCGTCATCCCATACTGAGTATCGCCTGGGTTGGCTTACTGGCTGCGGTTCTGTTCACGACCTTTAAAGGCCTGACCTCCAAGATCAAAGTGATCACTCGCGGTGAAGCAACGCGTCTGATTAACAAAGAAGATGCCGTCGTTGTCGATTTACGCCAACGCGATGATTTCCGTAAAGGCCACATTGCCGGTTCTGTTAACCTGCTGCCTGCTGAAATTAAAGCAAATAACGTCGGTGAGCTTGAAAAACACAAAGATAAACCCATCATCGTAGTTGATGGTTCTGGTATGCAGGCTCAGGATCCAGCTACAGCGCTGAACAAAGCGGGCTTCGAGCGCGTATTTGTGCTGAAAGAAGGCGTTGCGGGTTGGAGCGGTGAGAACCTGCCACTGGTTCGTGGTAAGTAATTTTCTGAGGTAACGTCATGGCCAATATTGAGATCTACACCAAAGCAACGTGCCCGTTTTGTCACCGTGCGAAAGCGCTGCTGAACAGCAAGGGCGTCACCTTCCAGGAATTGCCCATTGACGGCGATGCGGTAGGGCGTGAAAAGATGATTGAACGTAGTGGCCGTACCACGGTGCCGCAGATTTTTATTGATGCACAGCACATTGGTGGCTGTGATGACTTGTATGCACTTGACGCGCGTGGTGGACTTGATCCCCTGCTGAAATAATCCCTTTTAAGGACAAAAAAGATGTCAGAACAAACTAACCCAGAAATGACTTTCCAGATCCAGCGCATTTATACCAAAGACGTTTCCTATGAAGCGCCAAATGCGCCACACGTTTTCCAGAAAGATTGGCAGCCAGAAGTTAAACTTGATCTGGATACTGCTTCTACCCAACTGGCAGAAGGTGTATACGAAGTCGTACTGCGTGTGACCGTTACCGCATCTCTGGGCGAAGAAACCGCGTTCCTGTGTGAAGTGCAGCAGGGCGGCATTTTCTCCATCGAAGGCATCGACGGCAACCAGATGGCGCATTGCCTGGGTGCATACTGCCCGAACATCCTGTTCCCGTATGCTCGCGAATGCATCACTAGCCTGGTTTCTCGCGGTACATTCCCGCAACTGAACCTTGCGCCAGTGAACTTTGATGCGCTGTTCATGAACTATCTGCAGCAGCAAGCTGGCGAAGGTGCCGAACAACATCAGGATGCCTGATGAACGCACTTAAAGCTGCAATGACTGTTATCGGTGCCGGCTCGTACGGCACCGCTCTTGCCATCACCCTGGCAAGAAATGGCCACGAGGTGGTGCTTTGGGGACACGACCCAAAACACCTCGCGGTCCTGCAACAAGACCGCTGCAACGCGGCCTTCCTCCCCGATGTGCCTTTCCCTGATACGCTGCACCTTGAAGCCGATCTCGCGACAGCGCTTGCCGCCAGCCGCGATATTTTGGTCGTCGTCCCAAGCCACGTGTTTGGAGATGTGCTGCGTCAACTGAAACCGCTGTTGCGTTCTGATGCGCGTCTGGTGTGGGCAACGAAAGGGCTTGAAGCTGAAACCGGACGTCTGCTCCAGGATGTCGCACGTGAAGCGCTGGGTGACGACATCCCGCTGGCAGTGATTTCCGGCCCGACCTTTGCGAAAGAGCTGGCGGCAGGCATGCCAACAGCGATTTCACTGGCGTCGACCGATACGCAGTTTGCAGAAGATCTGCAAAAACTGCTGCATTGCGGCAAAAGCTTCCGCGTCTACAGCAACCCGGATTTCATCGGTGTGCAGTTGGGCGGTGCGGTGAAAAACGTGATTGCCATTGGCGCAGGGATGTCTGACGGCATCGGTTTTGGCGCGAATGCCCGAACGGCGTTGATCACTCGTGGGCTGGCTGAAATGTCACGCCTGGGTGCGGCGCTGGGCGCAGATCCGTCGACCTTTATGGGGATGGCGGGTCTTGGCGATCTGGTGCTGACCTGCACCGATAACCAGTCGCGTAACCGCCGTTTTGGCATGATGCTCGGACAGGGCAAAGATGTGCAAACCGCGCAGGACACGATTGGTCAGGTGGTTGAAGGTTACCGCAATACCAAAGAGGTTAGGGCACTTGCTCACCGATTTGGTGTCGAAATGCCAATAACCGAGCAAATTTATCAGGTATTGTATTGCGGAAAAGAAGCTCGCGAGGCAGCATTGACCTTATTGGGTCGTGCCAGCAAGGAAGAGCGTAGCCACCACTAATAGCAGGTCACCTCAATGACCCGGTCAGCGCAGAACTGGCCGGTCATTAGTCTATCGCTGGAGTTTGCAATGCCGTGTGAAGAACTGGAAATTGTCTGGAACAATATCAAAGCCGAAGCCCGCGCGCTGGCTGACTGTGAGCCTATGCTCGCCAGTTTTTACCACGCAACGCTGCTCAAGCATGATGACCTCGGCAGCGCGCTGAGTTATATGCTCGCCAACAAGCTGGCGTCCTCGATCATGCCCGCGATAGCCATTCGCGAAGTGGTGGAAGAAGCCTACGCCGCCGACCCGGAAATGATTGCCTCTGCTGCCTGTGATATTCAGGCCGTGCGCACCCGTGACCCTGCCGTTGATAAATACTCCACACCGCTGCTGTATCTGAAAGGTTTCCACGCGCTACAGGCTTATCGCATCGGTCACTGGCTCTGGCACCAGGGGCGTCGTGCGTTAGCCATTTTCCTGCAAAATCAGGTCTCTGTTACATTCCAGGTTGATATCCACCCGGCGGCGAAAATTGGTCGCGGCATCATGCTCGATCACGCAACCGGCATTGTGGTGGGTGAAACAGCGGTAATTGAAGACGACGTTTCCATTCTGCAATCCGTCACCCTTGGCGGGACAGGCAAAACCAGCGGCGATCGCCATCCGAAAATTCGTGAAGGGGTGATGATTGGCGCGGGCGCGAAAATTCTCGGCAATATCGAAGTTGGGCGTGGTGCGAAAATTGGCGCGGGTTCCGTCGTGCTACAACCCGTACCGCCGCATACCACCGCGGCTGGCGTACCCGCGCGTATCGTCGGCAAGCCGGACAGCGATAAACCGGCAATGGATATGGATCAGCACTTTAACGGGATCCACCATACGTTTGAGTTTGGCGACGGGATTTAACGCGTTATCTGTCTGCCAGAGGCCCGGTAAGCATCGCGCCACCGGGCATGTGAAGCGAACGCTTTCAGCTGCGTAACACCGCACCCGCATAGCCCAACTGACGCCAGGCCTCATACACCACGACCGATACCGCATTTGACAGGTTCATGCTGCGGCTGTCCGGCATCATCGGAATACGAATTTTTTGCTCGGGCGGCAAAGCATCCAGAATCGCCGCAGGCAACCCGCGTGTTTCCGGGCCAAACATCAGATAATCCCCTGCCTGATAACTTACGGCGCTATGAGCAGGTGTGCCTTTGGTGGTCAGGGCAAACAGGCGTTTCGGCTGTTCCGCTTCAACGAATGTCTCATAACTGGCGTGGCGTGTTACGGCGGTAAATTCGTGATAATCCAGCCCCGCGCGACGCAGGCGCTTATCATCCCAGGCAAAGCCCATCGGCTCGAGGATATGCAGACGAAAACCGGTGTTGGCGCACAGGCGAATAATATTGCCGGTATTCGGTGGAATTTCTGGTTCGAATAAAACGATGTTAAGCATGCTGCCCCCTTAATTGCGGGGGCAGAATAGCAGATCGGAAAAGATTATGCCGCATCTCCACGGCTCACGGGAGCGAGTTGCGACGCCAGATGTTTTGCTTCTTGCACCAAAGAATCGCGGGAAATCTCACCGATGGATTTCGCTCCGGTTAGTGTCATTGCCACCTTCATCTCTTTCTCAATCAGATTCAGCAGATTAGTGACACCCGCGCCGCCGTGCGTCGCCAGGGCATACAGATAGGCGCGGCCCAGCAACACGCTGTCGGCACCCAGCGCAATCATACGCACCACGTCCAGCCCATTACGGATACCACTATCAGCAAGAATAGCGATATCGCCTTTTACCGCGTCAGCAATAGCCGGTAACGCGCGGGCAGAAGAGAGCACGCCGTCGAGCTGACGACCACCGTGATTCGACACCACAATACCGTCTGCGCCAAAGCGCACCGCGTCGCGCGCGTCTTCCGGATCAAGGATCCCTTTGATCACCATCGGGCCGTCCCAGAATTCGCGGATCCACTCCAGGTCTTTCCATGAAATGGACGGATCGAAGTTATTCGCCAGCCAGCCAATGTAATCTTCCAGCCCGGTCGGTTTGCCGAGATAGGTCGAGATATTGCCTAAATCGTGCGGACGGCCATTCACGCCCACATCCCACGCCCATTGTGGATGTGTGACCGACTGCCAGTAACGGCGTAGTGCGGCGTTCGGGCCGCTCATGCCGGAATGCGCATCACGGTAGCGCGCGCCCGGCGTAGGCATATCGACGGTGAAAACCAGCGTGGAACAGCCCGCCGCTTCGGCGCGTTCCAGCGCGTTGCGCATAAAGCCGCGATCGCGCAGGACATACAGCTGGAACCACATCGGGCGTTTAATGGTTGGCGCGACCTCTTCTATCGGGCACACCGACACCGTGGAAAGGGTAAACGGAATGCCTTTGGCATCCGCCGCACCTGCCGCCTGCACTTCACCACGACGGGCATACATACCGCACAACCCGACTGGCGCGAGTGCGACCGGCATCGAGAGCGTTTCGTTGAACAGCTTCGTTTCCAGGCTGAGATCGGACATGTTCTTCAGCACGCGCTGGCGCAGCGCCACCTCGGAAAGATCGGCCACGTTCCGGCGCAAGGTATGCTCGCTGTACGCGCCACCGTCGATGTAGTGGAACAGGAACGGCGGCAGAATGCGTTGGGCTGCGGCCCGATAATCGCTGGCGGCTGAAATAATCATCAATGGTTCTCCCTGGAATGCTCGTTGTGGTCGCCGGGCAGGCGGGTGATCCGCGCCTGACGGGCCCTGTCTTCATCAAACTGTTTAATGGTGGCGTGCACGAAGCCGAGGTGCGACATCATCGCCTGGCGTGCGCCTTCGGCATCGCCCGCGAGAATGGCGTCCAGCACCGCCTGATGTTGTTCGGTCAATTTTGCGAACACGGGTGGCACGAGATACATCCGCTGGCGGCTCTGTTTTACGGAAGATTGCAGCAGGTCGAAGAAGCCGCGCATGGTTTGCAGTAGCACCACGTTATGCGAGGCCTCGGCGATGGCGAGATGAAAGCGCACATCGGCCTGCGAGGCCAAATCCGGATCGTCACTTTGCGTGGCTTCAAAGCACAGGCGAATTTTCTCTTTATCGGTTTCGGTGGCGCGTAATGCAGCGTGCCACGCGGTGCTGGCTTCAATCGCGTGGCGCGCTTCGAGGATATCGAAACTGTAATCAGGGTCATCCGCGAGCAGACTTTTCAGGGGCTGGACGATGTTTTGCTCCGACCACGGCTCATGCTGCCAGCGCACA
The DNA here is from genome assembly GCF_036271055.1 of Scandinavium sp. GTDB lineage: Bacteria > Pseudomonadota > Gammaproteobacteria > Enterobacterales > Enterobacteriaceae > Scandinavium. Next base: position 154,255 of record NZ_DATBBJ010000063.1, read on the forward strand.
AACGTCCCGCCTCCGCGACGGCTGATCAGCAGCCCTTCGCTCACCAGTTTTGCCAGCGCTTCGCGCAGTGAATTACGCGAAACGCCGAGCTGCACCGCCAGCTGGCGTTCGGCGGGCAAACGCATGCCCGCTTCCAGCTGTTGTTCTTCAATCAGCGTTCGCACACGGGTTGCAACCTCGTCTGCCAGACGCCGGGGCATCACAATCATGGGATCATCCAGGTTAAGACATAGGCCTGCAAGGTGGTGATCACGCCCACCATGCAAGTGAAAATCAGGCTGTGTTTGACCGTAAAGCGGAACAGGTCTGACTCTTTCCCGACCAACCCCACGGCGGCACAGGCGATGGCTATCGACTGCGGAGAAATCATCTTGCCGGTCACGCCGCCGGTAGTGTTGGCCGCAACTAACAGCACATCAGAAACGCCAATTTGTTGGGCCGCCGTAGCCTGTAATGCGGCGAACAGCGCGTTCGAGGATGTGTCTGATCCCGTCAGGAACACGCCGAGCCAGCCGAGGAACGGCGAGAAGAACGGGAACGCGCTGCCGGTATGCGACAGTGCCAACGCAAGTGTAGACGACAGCCCGGAGTAGTTAGAGATAAAGGCGAATGCCAGCACCATGCCGATGGAGTAAATCGGCAGCGCTAAGTCTTTGAGCGTATGACCAAACGTTATCACCGCGTCTTTCGGCTTCATGCGCAGCCAAACGACAGACAACAATGCGGCGAACAGAATGGCGGTGCCGGTCGCCGAGAACCAGTCGAATTTGTACACCGCGGCATAAGGTGTCGCTTCGTGAACGACTGGCGGCATACGGGCAACCAGTTTGTCGAGATACGGCACGGAGACGTTAAACACCCAGTCGTACAGCGCCCCGCCCGATGCAAACAGTGCTTTGAACGGCGGCACACTCCACAGCGTTACGGTGGCGGTCAAGAACAGGAACGGCGACCAGGCGCGAACGATTTGCCCGGCGGTGTATTTCGTGCGCGAAAGCGTCATATCCACCTGCGACGCACCTACGTCGCCGAAGCGGAAAATACGCACCGGTTGCCAGCGTTTGAGGAACAGCGTCAGACAGACCAATGACACCAGCGAAGAGATGATGTCCGGCAATTCCGGGCCGATAAAGTTGGAGCTAAGGAACTGTGCAATCGCAAACGACCCGCCTGCCACCATCACCGCAGGCCAGGTCTCTTTCACGCCACGCCAGCCATCCATAATCGCCATGATCCAGAACAGCACAATTATTGTCAGGAAAGGCAACTGACGGCCAACCATCTGACCGATCTCAAAGCTATCGAGCCCGGTCACTTGTCCGGCCACCAGAATCGGGATGCCCATTGCGCCAAACGCCACGGGTGCGGTGTTGACGATCAAACACAACCCAGCTGCATAAAGCGGATTAAACCCAAGCCCAACCAACAATGCGGCGGTAATGGCGACGGGTGCACCGAAACCCGCAGCCCCTTCCAGAAACGCGCCAAAAGAGAACCCGACAATCAGCATTTGCAGGCGCTGGTCCGGCGTAATCGATAATATCGATGATCGGATGATGTCGAACTGCCCGGTTTTCACCGAAATTTTGTAGACGAAAACGGCGGCAATAATTATCCAGGCAATCGGCCAGAGTCCGTAAAAGAAGCCATATACAACAGAGGCCAGCGCGTGATCGACGGGCATTTTGTAGAACAGCAGTGCGACGGCAAGGGCGATAGCGACGGTATAACTCGCGGCAACGTAGCCTTTCAGCTTGAGCTTAATGAGTGCGAAGAAGAAAAAGATAATTGGGAGCGCAGCAATCAGGCTTGAGAGCCAGATGTTGCCCGCAGGGTCGTAATTTTGTTGCCAGAGGTTCATGCAGGTCTCCAGAGAACCACTGAACGTGCACGCGGGCGAGTCTGCGCTCAGCTTCGCGTCACACGATATGTAAAAGTGGTCCTGCCAATAATGTGGTGTGAGGGTAATGCCAAAGAATGGTTAACCATATGTTGCCGTCAGGCAATGCATATGTTGCGTGAAAATGGGGTTCTGTGAGGAGCCGGGCAGATTAACGGGGGATTGGTAGGGCCAATTTAGGCTGACCTTCTCCGTTATGAGAGAAGGTCAGCGTTGTATCAGGCTGATATCAGTTCGGTTGGTTCAGGTGCCACGAGCAGTAAATCATTGCGCAGCAATTTTCCTTCTGCAAGGCATTGACCAATGACATCCGTAATGGCGCGTTTGAGTGCGCTACTGGTTGCTTTAAAGCCCAGCATTCTTGAAACTGAGGTAACTATCTCATCCTCTGTCGCCCCTAGATTGTGGGCGACAATGGCCAGCACCCCTTCTGCAATTTCCCGGGGATGTATCATTTCCGGTTTTCGCAGCCCAGTTGATGAAACATTTTGACGATTGCGAATTTGGATTTCAGTTTCCTTATGGAGTAAGAAATCACCGTCAAAGGTTATCAATCCTTTTTTGCAGGCGATGGCCGCGGCATTTCTGACCGTGGAGTCAATTCTCGCACCAGCACGCTGGAGTCCCCATGCCGTACGTAACCGCACTATGACCTCATTGATATGTACTGGTGATTCCTGAAGAACAATTTTTTCAATCAAATCTGACAATATACCAACAGGGGTTTCATGAAGCTCATATTCGGAGCTCGCGACTGGCGCCGACTCATTGTATTCAGCGGAAATATTTTCTTTTGGTTTTGCACTATCCAGGCCAAGTTCTACAACATCTTCACGTTCTACAGTGACAATTTCCACCGGTACCGCACGCTGAGAGGCATATCCTTGCTCTATACGATGTGCGAGAGCTTTTTTAGCACTATCAATGGCATTTAACACTCTCTGCAGTTGTTCATCGGGGCGCTGGAACCAATCGGTACTCCAGATGCGATGAATGATCCAACCGTGATCTTCGAGAACACTTTGACGAAGTCGATCGCGTTCGCGGGCAGATCGAGAGGAGTGATAAGCGCTACCGTCGCACTCTATTCCTAACAGATACCGGCCTGGCATCTCAGGATCGGCAATAGCAAGATCAATGAAGAATCCCGCGATGCCGACTTGAGCATGGACCTGATATCCTTTTTGTTGCAATGCCGAGGCGACTTGTTCTTCAAAAATACTGTCCATTGGTTTACCAGACTGGTGCGACAAGGAGAGTCTGCCAGTACGAGCATATTGCAGGAATAATTTGAAGGCGAAAACCCCAACACCTTTAGCCCTCTCAAGATCGATATCTTCATCTGTGATTGAGGCAAAAACCTCGCACCGCCGTTTGGCTCGGCTGATTAAAACGTTGAGGCGTCTCTCACCTCCTTGCGACCCTAACGGACCGAACCGCATCGCGAGATATCCTTGCTTATTTCTTGCATAACCCACGGAGATCATGATGACATCACGTTCATCTCCCTGAATATTTTCGAGATTTTTGATGAAGAAGGGTTCGTTAGGATGGTTCATGAAGAACTCTTCACACTGCGGATTAAGTCTCCTGAGAAGTTCAAGCTCATCCTGAATGGCTTTCCGTTGCGAGACGGAAAAGGTTGCAACACCCAGCGACTGATCTGGATTTTTTTGCGCGTGAACCAGGATGGAGGAGGCTATTCGTTTTGCTTCAATCAGATTGGCATTACTGCCACCTGAATCGAAGATACCCTCAGGAATATGATGAAACAGGAGTCCCATGCCAGCTTCCTGCGTATAAGGACTCGGTACGATAAACAGTTTATTCTCGTAGAATTGATTATTTGAAACGGCAATCAGTGACTGATGGCGGCTACGATAGTGCCAGCGTAGCATTCGCTGTGGTAATCCTCTTGCCACAAACAAACCGAGAATACTCTCAATATCGGCAACTTGGGACGAATCGTCGTCGTCGTTACTGACCTCTGTCATACGTGAGAAGAAGCTTGTGGGGGGGAGCTGACGCTCATCACCCACGACAACCACTTGCTGGCAACGTGCAATTGCGCCAATTGCGTCTACAGGTTGAATTTGACTGGCTTCATCCATTACCAATAGATCGAACTTTTGTTTTCCTGGGGTAAGAAACTGTGCAACAGACAATGGGCTCATCATGATGACCGGTTTTAATGCCTGAATGGCAGGGCCGGCTTTCAACATTAGCTGTCTTATCGGCAAATGGCCTCGTTTGCGCGCCATTTCAGCTCTCAGGACACCAACTGGGCCTGCAGCTCCTGTTTTTGACGGAATACGCCTGTGATGGGCTCTGACAACTTCAATGCTGGATGCTTTGATACGCCTGAGATCGAGGTCAGCAAAATAGCTGACTTTACGCGAGTGGAGCTCACCGTCAAAACGTGCAAGAGAAGGCTCTTCTGACACCATTAGGCGAAGCAGAGATTCATAGTAAGCGTATTCTACTGAAGATTGGCATTGATGTAATGGTAGACGACCATCTGCAAGTTGATCAATAACGTCTGTCAGCCCTTCCTTACATCCTTTAACAACACGGTGTTGCCACATAACCCATTTAGAGAGCTGTTCTGAGGAGAGGATCCAGGTTGATAATTTCTCCCTCAAATGCGTTATGGAGAGCGAGTTTTGTGCCCCAACGCTGAATAAGCATTCCATTGTTGAAGCCAGGTCTTTGGCCAGCGCTCTGATATCCTCCTGGAAGTTACTGCTGCGTTCGTATAATGCGGTGGCTTGCTGGAGCAATGCCTCCCGATCGTCTATGGTTGCCGCGATAAAGCGTAACTCCGGATTCTCTTTGATCCATTCATAGCGGATTTCAAGTGCCTTCCAGTCTGACTGAGGACCCTGCCAGAGCTCGGCAAACGCGGTTATCGCCAAATCCTGATGTGACGCGACGGAAGCTTTCAGGTATTGAAGGCTGATGATTTCTTCAACCATTAAGAGCCGTTCATCAAGATGCTCAGCGGGATCTCGAAGGACCTGATGGGATATTGCGTCAATACGGACGAGTTTTTGACCCATCGTGCTGATAAATGCCAATGGAACCCTGCTGAAAGAAAAATGATTATCGAACCATTGCTCAGGCGAAATACCGTGTGCTTTCCACAGGATCTTTAATGCGGATTGAACCTGTTCTGCGGTTTCTTTTAGCTGATTTGTCAGGTGCCTCAGCATGTCTCGATCTGACAAGCGGCTGGCGAGTAAGCGGGCTTCCGGCCCGACATCCTTCAATGTCGCCATCCACTCAACTACAGCCTTAAGCATGTCACAATCGCTGTTTTCTCCACGCCAGTGATGGCTAAATGCATTCGCGCCAAAGTCGTTTGTTTCGGTAATTTTTTTGCTTAAGGCCTGGGCTTTAATCAGGTGCCCGAGTATTTCAAGTTGTTGTGTCAGAGGTAGAGAAGGATCGCGAAGAAGACTGCGTACGACGGTACGAGAGTGCCGCCACTCAGCGTTCATAAAGCGTAGCAAGCCTGTATGAACGGCCAGGTTATGTCGAACCTGACTGACATCTGTACCCCAGGCGGTTTCAACTACCTGAGACCCCAGTTTAATTTTGATTTCTTTCAGCTGGATAATGTCATGAACAAGCCCGGACGCTTGTTCAACGCCATACTCCCAGACAGAGGCGATGAAAGCTTCAGGGCTTGCATCTGGCGCGTCAGCCACTCGCGAACTCAGTTCCAGCAGACGCGAGATGTCTTTCAGAGAATGGTAAATGGGCTGCGTCCCGAGCTCCTGTGTCAACCGCTCAACCTCAGCCTGAATTTTGGGGATCAATACAATCAGCTGATTTGCGCTTGAAAAGGCTGAGGGCTGCAGATTATCCGGAACCGTTTTCAAATCATCGCGAAGGTCCAGCAGTGGGGTATCTGCCTGACCCGGATGAATTTTACCGTTAATGTCATCAAAGCATTCAGCGTAGTTTTTGCCTAAATCAATCATTGCCCTAATATCTGGCAATGAGGTCGACCACACAGGGGAAGCAAGGGCTAAGGGCGACAGGGCCGGCGCATCGTGAATCTTTTTCGCGAGTGAGAGGAGTCTTTCTACATCCGATAAACTATCAGGCTCAGGTGTCGCGGCGACTATTTTGGCTGTCGATTTGAGATCTTCACTCAAAATAAGAAGATGATTATTCAGTGTCTCCAGACGGGGGATAAGCCTATCAACCTCACCGGGTAATATTTCCTCCAGACCCACGCCGTACCACGGATGTTCGCTCGGAAGGCCCATTTCCTCCAATCTTTCAACGAGTTCTTTGACCAACGCTATGCGCTTGGTCAGGTCGCTGTTATTCCAGTTCTCAAATTGCTCCAGTTTAAGGTCAATGGGGGTCTGGTTTTGTTGTCGCAGACGAACCAATTGCCCCATAACCTGGAAGGGAGTCAGGCCTGAGGGGGAATACACTTTATGTAATCTGGCAGGGTGCGCGTTAAGCGAATCTCGAGCCTCGGTTAAATTTTCAATCAGCTCATCCGGGTACTCGCCACGGGGGGAACCCAACTCCCAGACGCGTTTTAGTTCTTCCAGAAGCAGACGTTTGTTCGCTTTATTGCTGTGCAATTCAAGACAGGCATCGCCAACGCCGGATTGGTCTAACCGACGTTTAACCACGTCCAGGGCAGCCATTTTCTCAGCGACAAATAGGACTGTTTTTCCGTCAGCTATGGCCGTTGCAATAATATTGGCAATAGTCTGAGATTTGCCGGTACCAGGTGGGCCCTGAATAACCAAGTTTTTACCCCGGCGTACATCATGGATAGCAAGTGTCTGTGAACTATCGCTGTCCATAATGTGAAGCATCTCTTTCGGAGAGATTAAAGGATCAATCGGACAATCCTCAGCAAGTAAATCCTCTCTTTCTTCAAATCCATCCTCCATAAGTGCACTAATGATTTTTTTGTCGATGAGAGACTCATCCTTAGGCCAATTCTCAGGATCTAAATCTCTGTACATCAGAAACTTAGCATATGAAAACAGGCCTAATGTTATATCGTTAGTTTTCACTTCCCAATCTGCTTTTAACGAAACCGCATGAGCCACGGCATCAATATATTCGCTGACGTTAATTTCATCATTTTCATCGAGGTGCATTTCCGGGAGAGCAATATGGTGAATGCGTTCAAGGAATGCTTCGAGAGAGAGGTTAGGTATAATGTCATCGCCACGTGTTTTTAACTTGAACCGCTCTCCGGCATTGCCTCGCTCAAGCATTACGGGGATAAGAATAAGTGGCGCATAACGAATATTATCTTTGTTAATAGGATCAACCCATTTCAGCATTCCAAGTGCCAGATACAGGAGATTAACGCCTTGTTCTTCCTCGAGTGTTTTTGAGTCGTGATAGAGATCGAGCAGGCGTTGTTGCAACCCCTTCGGAGTTAGTCGGGTTTGCAATCTGGTATCAAGATGCTGAGATTTTATGTCCTGACTGTCTTCATCGAAATGATAGCCTGTATCATCTTCTTCCTGCTCCTGGTTTTCTGAGTTGTCTGAATCTACTTTGCCAGTTTTTCCATGCAGAAAGGTAAAAGCTTTTTTTTCACTGACTAACAATCGGTAAATCTGTTCCGAGCGTTCATCGATAACATCCAGATATCGAGAACTTTTGGAGCGAGGGATATTAAGCAATCGGTTCCTGGCGCTGAGATCGAGGAGTTCGGAGCGGGCTCTTTCAAGTTTTTGCGCTAAAGAGAGACTACTATCCTGAAATACAGTGGTTTCATCTGATGTCATACGAGCTATAGCCTGATCAATAATAAATTAATGAACTTTATGAGATATATACTCATAAATATGCCGTGTGAATTGATTTTATATACAGGGAAGAGCGGTAACTTTACGCTTTATCATAGGCGTTGTGAATAAAATTTCACAATAAATATTATCGATGGGGATAAATAGTTTTTAAGAATATAATAGCCCAATATATTTGAATGAATTATATATTAGGCTATTAATACAGTTTCGCTAAAATCTTAGCGATTACCTATTGCAAATTTGTAGTCATTAAAACTCGGTCTTTGCGAAACCGGTCATCTCTTTCAGATCCATTTCACGACCCAGCGCAGTCATCGGATGGACCACCACCAGGCCGCGCGCGCTTTTCTTCAGCTTGCCCATGTCGGCCTGTTCTTTCTTGGTGATAGCACGACGGAACGGCAGTGCCATCAGTTGCTGCGCTTCTTTGCTCAGCTTCTCGGTGTGCACTTCGCGCAGGCGTGCGATTTCCGCTTCCAGCGTGGCTTTTTCTTTTTCCAGCTCCGCGAATTTCTCTACTTCATCGACCAGAGAAAGGGTCGGCTGCTGGTGGCGAATGGCGTCCAGACGGTCGCTCAGGCGTTTGATTTCGTTCTTCACTACTTCTTTCATGGTCTATGGCTTTTGCGGGTAAAAGAATATCGATACTCAATAGTATGCGCGTTGAGCGCTTTTCCTGATAGTTAATTATCGAAAATTGACGTCATTCGCTGGCCTGTAATGCGTAATGATTACGTCTAATGCAATGAAAAATAAAGTTATTTTATAAAGTGTCTGCGCGATCGCATTTTTGACCTTTAAGCAGACAAAAAGGCACATTTTCCCCAACGTAAGCGCAACGGTTTGACCAGGCTTGAAAGAGATAACCGGAAAGGAGGTGAGGTGATGGCTAAATTAGGTGAGAACGTACCGCAGGTCATCGATAAAGCAGTGGATTTCATGGCTTCCAGCCAGGCGTTCATGGAGTATCTGAAAAAATCCCCGCGTATGAGTCGTGTCCCTGAACAGATCCCAGAGGCAAAAGCGACGTTGTTTTTGGAAAGATTAGAATATTATCGGAATTTGTATAAACCGGTATGTGAACAGGAAAGCGAAAGCCAGAACTGAACGGCTTATTTCTGAAAGGCTTTTTTCAAGCTGACGCGTGAAATCAGCTCGGTAAGGGAAAGGACCATGGTGGAACGCACCACCTGCTGGTAGCGCTGTTTTTGCATAGCAAACAGCTCTGCGTCGCTGGTGTCGAAGGCAGGCTGCGGCGGTAATGCGACAACGCAATGCAGTTCGCCGAACGGGCCAAGGATTTCGTCGTCGGTGAACGCGTATTCGCTGCCGTCATGATTGAGCTCTTCACGTAGCGCCATCAGCAGTTCGGCATCTTCGTATTCGGCACGGCTAATCACGCCGAGGCCGTAGATGAGCTTGAGGCGCACCGACAGATCGCCCAGCGGCCCTTCGCCGTCGAGCAACGGTTCAACTGCGTATTTCACCGCGTAGTCGTCTTTGCGGAACACCTGAAGCACCAGCATGTTCACCGCCTCGGTTAACAAATCGACGGCGGTGATCAGGAAGCTTCGTACGGTTTTGCCAGCATTCAGACGCTCAAGCACACGGTTTTCAAAGGCTTGCGTTTTTTCCATTATTGCCTGCATATCTGACAATCTTTTGTTTGGGTGCTGCTGTAACAGCAGCACCGGGTCCTGCATCATGCGCCTGTGTTATACGCCGCAACCGCTTGTGCGACCACATCGCTATTGGCGTCCAGTCCGGAGACCTGTGCGAGAGCAGCCTGTGGGCCTTTCTCGTCGATCAGCGCCACCAGTTCTTGTGCCTGTGGGTCTTGCTCGCTGCGATAGTGCATCGCGGCAGCAATGCCTTTCACCAGATTGGCATGCGGCAGACCGTATTCCAGCGTGCCGAGCAGTGGCTTAATCAAGCGATCGCCTGCGCTCAGTTTACGCAGCGGCTGGCGGCCCACGCGCTCAACGTCATCTTTCAGATACGGGTTCTCAAAGCGACCGAGGATTTTCTGGATATAGGCGGCATGTTTATCGGCATCAAAACCATAACGTTTAATCAGCACCGCGCCGCTTTCGTCCATCGCGCCTTTCACCACCGCACGGATTTTCTCATCAAGAATGGCATCGCGAATGGTTTGATGACCCGCGAGCTTGCCGAGGTAGGCGGTTATAGCATGCCCGGTGTTCAGGGTGAAGAGCTTGCGCTCGACAAACGCCATCAGGTTGTCGGTTAATTCCATTCCCGGAATGTTTGGCAGCGCGCCTTTGAATTGGGTCTTATCCACAATCCATTCGCTGAAGGTTTCAACGGTGACTTCCAGCGGGTCGTTAGTGGCAGATTCAGATGGTGGAACGATGCGGTCCACGGCGGAATCAACGAAGCCCACATGTTCGGCAACCCAGGCTTTGTCTTCATCAGCCAGCGCTGCGTCAACGTGGCCTTTTAACTGGGTAGTGCCGCGCACCATGTTTTCACAGGCGATAATGTTCAGCGGAGTGTTGTTGCCAGCGGCTTTGCGCTTCGCCAGACCTTTCGCAATTGCCGGGGCGATACGCTCCAGCACCACAGGGCCGACGGCGGTCGTCACTAAATCCACCTGAGCAATTAAATCGACGACATCATCGCCAATGCTGCTGACCGCGTTCACGCCTGAAACGGTTTCGACCTGCTCGTTTTCACCGACCACATGCACCTGATAACTATGACGGGCATTCAGGGCATCGAGCACCACCTGATTCACATCGGCGAACGTCAGGGTGATACCCGCATCGGCCAGCAGTTTGCCGATAAAGCCACGTCCAATATTACCTGCGCCAAAATGTAATGCTTTCATAGTATTAACCTTCATCAATGTTTTTACCCGAGAGGGCTCGGGTGAGGGCGTGTGGAGTTTCTCCCTCACCGAAACCCTCTCCCTGAAAGGAGAGGGATGATTACTTAAGCGACTCGGTTACCCGAAATCAGGGCCAACACTTCACCTACACTGTTGGTGGTTGCCAGACGCTCGATAACGGATTCATCGTCCAGGGCGTTGGTCAGGCTGGTAATGACGTGGATGTGTTCGTTATTACGCGCCGCGATGCCAATCACCAGGCGGGCAATGTCGTCTGGCTCATCGCCGAAACGCACGCCATCAGGATACTGACAGAATACCACGCCGGTTTTCAGCACTCGGTCCTTCGCTTCGATGGTGCCGTGTGGAACCGCGATGGACTCACCGAGATAGGTTGAAGTCAGTTGCTCACGCTCAAGCATCGCTGCCACATACTCTGGCTCAACGTAGCCGCCTTTCACCAGTTGCTCACCGGCAAAACGGATGGCTTCTTCTTTGCTGAATGCTTTACAGCCGAGGAAAATGTTTTCCGCGCCAAGTTTGAACAGGTGGCTGTCGTCTGGCTCGAAGCTGGCTTGCAGCGTTTCGCGCACTTTCACTTCGTTATCTTCATGACGCTGCGCCGCAACCAGACGTTCGGTCAGACTGGTGTACAGACCGCTGTCGAGGAAGTTGGTCAGCGAAATATGTTGAGCCTGTGGCACCTGGCGCATCGCACGCTCGGTCAGGTCGCGGTGAGTGATCACCAGGTCGACATCCGGCGGCAGGTTGTTGATAGCGCTGTTGGTGACAGAAATATTGCTCAGACCCGCATCAGCGACTTTCTTACGCAGTACGCCTGCACCCATCGCGCTGGAACCCATACCGGCATCACAGGCAACGATGATTTTACGCACGTGGCTCAGGTCGTTGGTCACGTCGCCTGCGGTCAGCGGGTTCGCTGCACCTTTAGACTCGGCTTTCATGTCCTGCATACGACGGGTTGCCGCATCGATATCGTCTTCTTCTTTCACTTTGCTGGTTTTCAGCAGAATCGCTGACACCACGAAGGAGACAGCCATTGCCGCACAAATCGCCGCAATGTTAGCGAAGTAAGCACCTTTCGGGGTCATCGCCAGCACTGCCAGGATAGAACCTGGGGAAGCCGGAGACACCAGGCCACCGTTCAGTACGCTCAGGGTGAACACACCGGTCATACCGCCGAGGATAACGGCGAGGATCAGACGTGGGTTCATCAGCACGTAAGGGAAGTAAATTTCGTGGATACCGCCCAGGAAGTGAATGATTGCCGCACCGCCCGCAGACTGTTTAGCACTGCCACGACCGAAGAACATGTATGCCAGCAGGACACCCATACCCGGACCCGGGTTCGCTTCAATCAGGAAGAAGATGGATTTGCCCAGCTCATGGGACTGCTGAATACCCAGCGGCGAGAAGATACCGTGGTTGATGGCGTTGTTGAGGAACAGGATTTTCGCCGGTTCAACAAAGATAGACGCCAGCGGCAGCATGTCGTGCACAACCATGAAGTTAACGCCCGCAGCCAGCACTTTCGACAGCACTTCAACCGCAGGGCCAATGCCGAGGAACGCCAGCACCGCGAGGATCATCCCGATGATGCCCGCAGAGAAGTTGTTCACCAGCATTTCGAAGCCGGACTTAATCTTCCCGTCTACCCAAATGTCGAAGCGTTTAATCGCCCAGCCGCCCAGAGGACCGGCAATCATCGCGCCAAGGAACATTGGCATATCAGCGCCGACGATAACGCCCATGGTGGTAATCGCACCGACCACACCGCCGCGGTCACCGCCAACCAGACGACCACCGGTATAACCGATGAGCAGCGGCAGCAGATAAGTAATCATTGGGCCAACAAGTTTCGCCAGCGTCTCGTTTGGCAACCATCCTGTTGGAATAAATAATGCGGTGATGATACCCCACGCGATAAACGCGCCGATGTTAGGCATCACCATATTGCTGAGGAATCGACCAAAGCTTTGCACTTTGATCTTGATATCGGATGACATAAAAAACACCCCTTCTTTTGTTTGCTGTCGCGCAGGCTAAACGCCCGAGGTTTATTGTTAATTGGCGGCAGAGGTATAGCCGGACCCTGTTGTTAATGCGAAATCTGGCACTGAATCGTTCAACTGTCCAGTTAGCGCCCTTTGATGTGATCCTTGTCACGCTAATGGTGGGTGATGAGGCGTAGTTGAGGTGATCTTCATCACATAATGGCTGTGTAAAAAAAGAACGAAGGCTGAAAAATCGCCTCTATAGAGTGCTTAATGTGACATTTATCACATTTTATCATTGGCTGTTTGTTGTTGTTGTGTGACGTGAGTCACAAAGTATTTTCGTTCGCTCGAAGGCAATTGTGATCTCTCGCTAATTCCTGGTTTCTGCTGTCACGGAGTAACACTTCAGATGGACGGCGAGTTTACGGATTCTGTGTTATAGCAATATGACCGACTAACAATAAGTTTAGCGTTATCACTCAGGCATTCCGTCATGGGGTGCGTGCCGATGGGCGTGTCATAATTTCGAGGCGGCTATGTTTCTTAATTATTTTGCGTTGGGTGTGCTGCTTTTCGTTTTCCTGGTGATTTTTTACGGGATCATTATTTTGCATGACATTCCCTACTTAATCGCCAAATCGCGTAATCATCCTCACGCCGACGCCATTCATGTCGCGGGTTGGGTGAGCCTTTTTACGCTTCATGTTATCTGGCCATTTCTGTGGATTTGGGCCACGTTGTACCGCCCAGAGCGGGGTTGGGGTATGCAAAACGAGCATGACGCGTTCATCCTGTTGCAACAGCGCGTCACCGAACTTGAACAGAAAGTCGCTGAAACTGAACGCTCGTCTGCGGAGTAAACATCATGGATTTACTCATTATTTTGACCTACGTCGCGCTGGCCTGGGCGATATTTAAAATATTCAAAATCCCGGTAAATAAATGGACGATACCGACGGCGGCATTAGGCGGTGTGTTTATTGTTAGCGGGCTTATCTTATTAATGAATTATAACCACCCGTATACCGCGCAAGCGCAAAAAGCGGTGATCTCTATTGCCATTACGCCGCAGGTGACGGGCATCGTCAGTGAAGTGACCAATAAACAAAATGCGCTGATTAAAAAAGGTGAAGTGCTTTTTAAAATTGACCCGACGCGTTATCAGGCCCGCGTTGATCGTCTGGCGGCTGATTTAGTCACAGCTATTCACAATACCGAGGCGATGAAAGGGCAATTAAGCGAAGCGCTGGCGAATACCCAGCGTGCCAGTGCCGAGCGCGACAAGTTGTATAAAGATTATCAGCGTTATCTGCAAGGCAGTAAGGCGAAAGTGAACCCATTCGCGGCAAGTGATATCGACAACGCGCGGCAAAATTATCTGGCTCAGGATGCGGTGGTGAAATCATCTGTCGCGCAACAAACCCAGGTCCAGAGCCAGCTCGACAGCATGGTGAACGGTGAGCAATCGCAGGTAGCCAGTTTACGCGCGCAGCTCACGGAGGCCCGCTACAATCTCGATCAAACCGTCGTGCGTGCGCCCAGCGATGGCTATGCCACGCAGGTTCTCATACGCCCTGGCACCTACGCCGCCGCGATACCACTGCGTCCAGTAATGGTGTTTATTCCCGAACAAAAACGGCAAATAGTCGCGCAGTTCCGTCAGAATTCTTTACTACGCCTGGAACCCGGCGACGTTGCGGAAGTGGTGTTTAATGCACTGCCCGGTCAGGTTTTTGTCGGCAAGCTGACGACCATTATTCCGATTGTGCCCGGCGGTTCTTATCAGGCGCAAGGCACGCTCCAGTCTCTGACCGTCGTGCCAGGTACTGATGCCGTTCAGGCGCTGATTGAACTTGATCCCAACGCGCAGGTGGAAGCCTTGCCAGACGGCATTTTCGCGCAGGTCGCGGTCTATTCAGATCATTTCAGCCACGTGGCGGTCATGCGCAAAGTCCTTTTGCGGATGACCAGTTGGATGCACTACCTGTATCTCGATCATTAACCTGAATTTTTACCTCGCCTGCGCCATACTGATCTCTTTGTTCAGGATAGGGAGCAGGCGATGAAACTGATCGGCAGTTATACCAGCCCGTTTGTGCGTAAAATTTCGGTGATCTTGCTGGAAAAGGGGATAACCTTCGAGTTTATCAACGAGATGCCCTATAACGCCGAAAACGGTGTCGGCAAGTACAATCCGCTCGGCAAAGTCCCGGCGCTGGTGACCGGCGAGGGGGAATGCTGGTACGACTCACCGATTATTGCGCAGTACATCGAACTGCTGGATATCGCGCCTGCAATGGTGCCGCGCGAGCCGAAAGCTGCGTTGCACACGCGTCAGCTCGAAGCGCTGGCTGACGGCATAATGGATGCCGGGCTGGTTATCGTGCGTGAACTGGCCCGTCCGGTGGCACAACAATCGCCGGAAGAACTGCTGCGCCAGCGTGAGAAAGTCACCCGTGGGCTGGATGCGCTGGACGGCTTTGTCGCCGATGGCACGCTGAAAGCCGAAGAACTCAATCTGGCCACTATCGCCGTTGCCTGCGCGGTGGGCTATCTCAATTTCCGTCGTCTCTCTCCGGGCTGGTGCGCCGAGCGTCCACATTTGGTGAAGCTTGTGGAAACGCTGTTCCAGCGCGACAGTTTTGCCCGCACAGAACCGCCAAAAGCGTAACGCTAATCAATGTCGCGCTACCCGCATTCGCAGTACAATTCGCGCACGTTTATTCCCCTCTCCCGTGTGGAGGGGGCATACCACAGGCTTACTCATGACCACCGAAAACCCTTCGCTGTTCAGTCAAATTCCCGCCACCGATCGCCTGTTGCGCGATCCGGCATTTTCATCGCTTATCGCAAACGCCGGGCATAGCCAGGTGGCAAATGTGTTACGTCAGTTGCAGGACGAAGCCCGCACGGTGATTCGTGATAACGGCACGCTGCCCGTCTGGTGTCACGACTGGCATCAGGCCGCTGCCGAGCGTTTATCCACAGATGCCCAAAGCCCGCTACGCCCGGTGTTTAACCTCACTGGCACCGTGTTGCACACCAATCTTGGCCGTGCGTTGCAGGCAGAAGTCGCCGTTGAAGCGGTTATGCAAGTAATGCGTTCCCCGGTGACGCTGGAATATTCACTCGACGGCGCAGGGCGTGGACATCGCGATAGTGCGCTGGCAGATTTACTCTGCCGACTGACGGGCGCGGAAGATGCCTGTATCGTCAACAACAACGCGGCTGCGGTGCTGCTGATGTTAGCGGCGACGGCGAACGGCAAAGAGGTGGTGGTTTCACGCGGTGAGCTGGTGGAAATTGGCGGCGCGTTCCGTATTCCCGATGTCATGCGTCAGGCAGGCTGCGTATTGCGCGAAGTGGGCACTACCAATCGCACACACGCGCGTGATTATCGCGAGGCCATCAACGACAGCACCGGTCTGCTGATGAAAGTGCATACCAGTAACTACAGCGTGGAAGGGTTCACCAAAGCGGTGGACGAAGCTGAACTGGCGGCGATAGGTCAGGAATTCGACATTCCCGTAGTGGCGGATTTAGGCAGCGGCTCGCTGGTGGATTTGAGCCAGTTCGGTTTGCCGAAAGAGCCCATGCCGCAGGCGCTGATTGCCAGCGGTGTGAGCCTGGTGAGTTTCTCCGGCGATAAATTACTCGGTGGCCCGCAGGCCGGAATTATCGTCGGCAAGCGTGAGTTGATTGCAAAATTGCAATCGCATCCGCTTAAGCGCGCATTACGTGCAGACAAAATGACATTAGCCGCGCTGGAAGCCACGTTACGCCTCTATTTGCATCCGGAGAAATTAACCCAGGCGTTGCCGACATTGCGTTTGCTAACGCGCTCGCAGGAAGAGATCCGCAAGCAAGCCGAGGGCTTGCTGACCCCACTCCAGGCGCATTATCCTGAATTCACCGTTCAGCTTGAGCCGTGCTTATCGCAGATTGGCAGTGGCTCATTGCCTGTTGACCGTCTGCCTTCTTACGCGCTGACATTCACGCCGAAAGATGGACGGGGTGCGGCACTCGAAGCGCTGGCACAACGTTGGCGACACCTCGACACGCCTGTGCTTGGGCGCATTGGCGATGGCCGTTTATGGCTCGATTTACGCTGTCTTGAGGATCAACCGCGCTTTCTGGAGAGTGTGCTGAAATGATTATTGCCACCGCCGGGCACGTCGACCACGGCAAAACCACGCTGCTACAGGCTATTACCGGGGTGAATGCCTCGCACTTACCCGAAGAGAAAGCGCGTGGCATGACTATCGATCTCGGTTACGCCTACTGGCCGCAACCCGATGGGCGTGTACCAGGGTTTATCGATGTGCCGGGCCACGAAAAATTTTTGGCGAATATGCTGGCGGGTGTCGGCGGTATTGATCATGCACTGCTGGTGGTGGCCTGTGACGATGGCGTGATGGCCCAAACGCGTGAACATCTGGCGATTTTGCAGCTAACGGGCAAGTCCACGTTAACCGTGGCGTTGACCAAAACCGATCGCGTGGATGCCGTGCGTATCGCCGACGTTCGCCAGAAAATTACCGACGTTTTGCGTGAGTATGGTTTTGTGGATGTCTCGCTGTTCGACACCGCTGCCACGCAAATGCAGGGTATTGATGAATTGCGCGCCCATCTTTTACAGCTGGCTGAACGCCAGCAGGTTTCGCATCAGCGTTTTCGGCTGGCGATTGACCGGGCGTTTACCGTCAAAGGCGCGGGGCTGGTGGTGACGGGCACGGCACTCTCTGGTGAAGTGAATATCGGCGATACATTATGGCTGACGGGCGTTGATAAACCGATGCGCGTGCGTGGATTGCATGCGCAGAATCAGCCTGTAGAAAAGGCGCTCGCCGGGCAGCGTATCGCGCTCAATATCACTGGCGATGCACAGAAAGAAGAACTGAATCGCGGTGACTGGCTGTTGGCGCAACAACCCGGTGAGCCGTCTGAGCGTGTGATTGTTGAACTTCACTGCCACGCGCCGCTCAGCCAGTGGCAGCCGCTGCATATTCATCACGCCGCAAGCCACATTACCGGACGCGTATCACTGCTGGAAAATAATCTGGCAGAGCTAGTGTTCGATACGCCGCTGTGGCTGGCAGATAACGACCGTTTGGTGCTACGCGATATCTCTGCCCGAACGACTTTAGCGGGTGCGCGAGTCGTCACCCTCACTCCACCGCGTCGCGGTAAACGTAAACCGGAATATCTGGCCTGGCTGGCAAAACTCACTGTGGCGCAAAGTGATGCCCAGGCGCTGGCGATTCATTTACAGCGTGAAGCGGTTCGTTTGAGTGAATTTGGCTGGGCGCGACAGCTCAACGACACGGGTCTGACAGAACTGACTCAACAGTTCGATTTGCTGAAAGCAGGCGACAGTATTCTGAGTAACACCCTCGCGACACGCTGGCAGGAAAAACTGCTCGCTGCGCTGACGATTTATCACGATCAGCATCGTGATGAACCGGGGCCGGGCCGCGAACGTCTGCGGCGCATTGCGCTGCCGATGGAAGATGAAGCGTTGGTGCTGGCGCTGCTGGAGCAAATGCGCGGGGCGGGGGTGATTGGTAGTCATCATGGCTGGCTGCATTTGCCCGACCACAAAGCCGGATTCACCGAGGAACAGGCGGTGCTGTGGCAAAAAGTACAATCGATGTTTGGCGATGAGCCGTGGTGGGTACGTGATTTAGCGCAACAGGTTGGGGCAGACGAACAGACCATGCGGGTCACGCTGCGTCAGGCGGCGCAACAAGGGATGATCACCGCGATCGTGAAAGACCGTTATTATCGCAATGACAGAATTGTGCAGTTTGCCGGACTGATTCGTGAACTCGACACCGAGAAAGGCTCAACCTGTGCAGCCGATTTCCGCGACAGTCTGAACGTTGGGCGCAAACTGGCGATCCAAATTCTCGAATATTTCGACCGTATCGGTTTCACCCGCCGTCGAGGCAACGATCACCTTTTACGTGACGCGATGCTGTTCCCGCAGGCGGATAACGGCAAAGTGTAAAACATCCCCGGCGAAAAGCCGGGGAATCGATCAATGACCGGTGACGACAGCTGCCGCAACTGGATTGTCGGAATTAGCCACGACGGCTGTACGGGCAACAGGGTGACGACCGTTATTACCTGTCGCTGCGGCCATTGCCACAGGATTGTCGGAATTCGCTACCACGACGCCACGGGCAACAGGGTTGTTACCGTTACCGCTGGTGGCAGTGGCCATCGCAACAGGATGGTCGGATGATGCAATGGCTGCGCCACGGGCAACCGGGTGATAACCAGCAATGGCAGGAAGAGTCATGGTTGCGAGAGCTAAAGTCAGAATAATTTTTTTCAAAGTATTATCTCTATAATGTCGCCCTAATATTATTAGCACAGGGCGTTGTTGGAATGAATTAAGTATATTTGGCAGCACGAAATGACACTTTTTCATATTCGCATGGAGAGCAACGCGTCATCATCCCTGTTCAGACCGGTACTCGTAATATGATTTCGTCATTTTTATAAATTCGTTAACTTCCGTATTGAGGTGCTTACCTTATTAGTAAACGAATACGGTGAATATTGACAGGCTGTTCTTGTTTTAATTTAAATATTCTTCGGGCTTACCTTTATTCTTATTTTCTTCATATTTATTGGATATCCCCTGGTCAATTTCGAGTAAATCGCCACGTACTGTAATGAATAACTGACACTTTCCACCTCGCGGAGCGGTTGGGAGTGTAGTGCCTGGCTGGTGAAGAAATCGCCAGCCCCGTCTACCCTTACAGAGTACCCCACTGCAAGGAGACAATAATGACCAACAATCCTCCCTCTACGGGCATCCAGCCCGGTGTTTATGGTTATCCCCTCAAGCTCAAAGCGCGCTATGACAACTTTATTGGCGGCAACTGGGTTGCCCCGGCGGACGGTGAGTATTACAAAAACCTGACCCCGGTGACCGGCCAACTGCTGTGCGAAGTGGCGTCATCCAGTTCAAGAGACATCGACCTGGCGCTCGATGCGGCGCACAAAATCAAAGACAAATGGGCGCAAACATCAGTCCAGGACAGAGCGGCTGTGCTGTTGAAAATTGCCGATCGCATGGAGCAGAACATCGATCTGCTGGCGGCGGCGGAAACCTGGGACAACGGTAAACCGATCCGCGAGACCACAGCCGCTGATGTGCCGTTAGCTATCGATCAATTCCGCTATTTTGCCTCCTGCATTCGTGCACAGGAAGGCGGGATAAGCGAAGTCGACAGCGACACCGTCGCCTACCATTTCCAGGAGCCGCTGGGCGTGGTTGGGCAAATCATTCCGTGGAACTTCCCTTTGCTTATGGCGAGCTGGAAAATGGCACCCGCACTGGCTGCCGGGAATTGTGTCGTGCTCAAACCCGCGCGATTAACACCGCTGTCAGTGTTGATGCTGATGGAAATCATCGGCGATTTACTGCCGCCGGGCGTGGTGAACGTGGTTAACGGTGCAGGCGGTGAAATCGGTGAATATCTGGCAACCTCAAAGCGTATTGCCAAAGTGGCATTTACCGGTTCGACAGAAGTTGGTCAGCAGATCATGCAATACGCCACACAGAACATCATTCCGGTCACGCTGGAGCTTGGCGGTAAATCGCCAAATATCTTCTTTGCCGACGTAATGGATGAGGAGGATGCTTTCTTTGAGAAAGCACTGGAAGGGCTGGCACTGTTTGCTTTCAACCAGGGCGAAGTCTGCACTTGCCCTAGCCGCGCGCTGGTGCATGAATCCATTTACGACCGCTTTATGGAGCGGGCCATTCGTCGGGTGGAGAGCATTCGCAGCGGTAATCCGCTCGACAGCGTGACGCAAATGGGTGCGCAGGTTTCCAGCGGTCAAATGGACACCATCCTCAACTACATTGATATCGGCAAAAAAGAGGGCGCTGACGTGCTGACCGGCGGGCGACGCAAAATGCTCGACGGTGACCTGAAGGACGGTTACTACCTCGAACCCACCATTCTGTTTGGTAAAAACAACATGCGGGTGTTCCAGGAGGAAATCTTTGGTCCGGTGCTGTCAGTGACAACGTTTAAAACGATGGAAGAGGCGCTGACGCTCGCCAACGATACGCAATACGGATTAGGCGCGGGGGTGTGGAGTCGCAATGGGAATCTGGCGTACAAGATGGGTCGTGGCATTCAGGCCGGACGCGTATGGACCAATTGCTATCACGCTTACCCCGCGCACGCAGCATTTGGCGGCTACAAGCAGTCGGGTATTGGCCGTGAAACCCACAAGATGATGCTCGACCATTACCAGCAAACTAAATGTCTGCTGGTGAGTTATTCCGATAAACCGTTAGGGTTGTTCTGACGAAAAATGCCCGGTAAGCGTGAGCGCCACCGGGCAAAATACCGTTAATGTGCCGCTGTGGGTGCCGCGCTCGCGCCACCCGATTTCACAAACGGCGGACGAGTGAACCAGATAATCAGGATCAGCCCCATAAAGCCCCAACCGAGGATCCAGAAATAATCGATCGTCGACATCATGTACGCCTGATGCTCAATGGTTTTGTCGATCAAAGCAAAATTCTGCTGCGACGGGCCACCCATTTTCTGCACGTAATCCACCGCCGCAGGATGATATTGCGACACGTTTTCCGCCAGATTGGCATGATGGAACACTTCACGACGCTGCCAAATCCATGTCGTCAGCGAGGACGCGAACGAGCCGCCCAGCACGCGGAAGAAGGTCGCGAGGCCAGAGCCTTCCGCCACTTCATTACCGCTCAAATTGGACAGCACAATGGTGGTCAATGGCATAAAGAAGAACGCCACGCCGATCCCCATAAACATCTGCACGCTCGCGATGGTGCGGAAATCCACATCGGTACTGAACTGCGCACGCATCAGACACGACGCGCCCATTGTCAGGAATGACACCGAACACAGTATGCGCAAATCGACTTTGGTGGCGTAGCGCCCCACAATCGGCGTGAGCAACAACGGTAAAAAGCCCATCGGCGCAGCGGCGAGCCCGGCCCAAATAGCGGTGTAGCCCATCTGCGTTTGTAGCCATTGCGGCAGAATGATGTTGATGGCGAAAAATGCCGCATAGCCGAGCATCAATGACAGCGTGCCAATCGCGAAATTGCGGTCTTTGAACAGGCGCAGATTCACGATCGGATGGCGCTCATCAAGCTCCCACATCACAAACGAAATCAGGCTGACAGCCGAGATAACCGACATCACGATAATGGATGTGGAAGCGAACCAGTCCTCATCATTACCTTTATCCAGCACAACCTGCAGCAGACCGACGCCCAGCACTAGCAGTGCGATACCGATATAGTCAATCGGCGACGACTGCGTGGTTTCTTCGCGTCCGCGTAGCTGTGACCAGACCACGATAGAGGCGAAAATCCCGATCGGTACGTTGATGTAGAAAATCCACGGCCAGGAATAGTTATCGGTTATCCAGCCGCCGGTAATGGGCCCAACGATGGGCGCGACCACGGTCACCATCGACAGCAGCGCCAGCGCCATACTTCGTTTCATTGGCGGGAAAATAACCAGCAGCAGGGTCTGACACATCGGGAACATCGGCCCGGCAAAGAACCCCTGCAATGCACGGAAAATAATGAGTTCGGTCATGCTGTGGGCGAAACCGCACAGGAATGACGTCAGGGTGAAAAACACCACCGAGGCGATGAACAGCCGTAGCTGCCCAAAGCGTCGGGTAAACCAACCGGTGAGCGGCAGGGCGATGGCGTTACACACCGCAAAGGAGGTAATAACCCATGTGCCCTGATCGGCGCTGACCCCGAGATTGCCGGAAATGGTCGGCAGGGCCACGTTAGCGATGGTGGAATCCAGCACCTGCATAAACGTGGCAAGCGACAGCGCCAGCGTCGCCAGAAACAGGCTGGGTGGCGTATAGGCGGCCTTCGGCTCTGACATTGCTTCTCTCTTAGCGCTGCGCGGCGGCTACGGCGCTGCTGTTGTCATGCAGGATTTGGGCAACCAGTTTGTCGGCGGCGGCCATCGGCGTGTCGTACACATCGGTCGTGAAACGTGGCTCGCTGACGGTTTTTTGCGGCAGCAGATGCCCGTCGAGATCGCGAATATCCACCTTCACATTCATCGACAGACCGATGCGCAGCGGGTGTTTCTGCATGTCATGCTCGTCGAGCAAAATACGCACGGGCAGACGCTGAACAATCTTGATCCAGTTACCGCTGGCGTTTTGCGCAGGCAGCAGTGAGAAGGCGCTGCCGGTGCCGATCCCCAGGCTTTCGATGGTGCCTTTATATTGCACATCATCGCCGTACAGGTCGGCATTCAGCGTCACTTTCTGTCCCAGGCGCATGTCCTGCATCTGGCTCTCTTTAAAGTTGGCATCAACCCACACTTCTTTCAGTGGCACGATAGACAGCAGCGTGGTGCCGGATGTCACACGCATCCCGAGTTGAACCGCGCGTTTCGCAACATAGCCGCTAACCGGGGCCACAATCGTGCTGCGGGAGTTATCGAGATAGCGCTGACGCAGCGTGGCGGCAGCCGTTTTAATTTCCGGGTGACTGTCGATAACGGTGTCATCAACCATGGCCTGGTTGGTTTTCAACGCCTGCTGAGCAGAGGCTAAATCGCTCTGCGCGCTGGTGACCGCATCGCGATAATGGGAGAGTTCTTCCGCCGCGATAGCGCCTGTGGCAAAGATTTTCTGTCGACGGTTGTAGTCATTTTGCGCCGTTTGCAGCGCGACTTTTTTCGCCGCCACCTGAGCACGATAGTTATCAGCGGTACTGTAAAGGCCACGAACTTGACGAACGGTACTGGCGAGATCGGCTTCTGCCTGTTGCAGGGCAATCTCGGTGTCGCTTGGGTCAAGCAGCACCAGCGTCTGCCCTTTCTGCACAAAATCACCTTCATCAACGGTGACTTGCGTAACCGTGCCAGCAATTTGTGGCGTGAGCGTGACCTGATTGCCGTTGACGTAAGCATCATCGGTCGATTCGTAATAACGGGCATACAGCAGATACCACGCCAGACAGCCAGCGGCGGCCAGAATGAGGATCAGCAGTAAAATGGCGAAATTGCGTTTGCGTCGGCTGGGACGCTTTGCAGGTTCCAGGGTGTTGTTTTCCATAATGATAATGGCCTTTCTATTTATATTTAGCGATGGGGAGCCGTGAATTCATCCGGCAGCATTTTGATGAGCAGTGCTCGCAGCTGTTGGGATTCTTCCGGTGTCAGACGGGCCGTTAAATCAGCCAGGATTGCGCTCAGCGCTTCATTTTCAAACGTTTTGCAGAGCGTTTGCCCTTTTTCTGTCAGCGCCAAAATAACCTGGCGTTTGTCCTGTGGGTTGCGATGGCGTTCAATCAGATCACCTTTCACCATTCTCTCAACCATCCGGCTCATCGCTCCGGTATCCATCAACAGGCTTTTACAGATCTCGGCCGGGCTGGTGTTGCCTTTATAGATGTTAATCAACACTTTAAATTGCGGCGCGGTAATGCCTGCCCCCGAAAAATAATGACCAATGAGATGATCTTTAAATTGGTTGGTCAGGTGAAAGAGTAAACCCAGATGCAGATTTTTGCTGAGGGGTTGTGAGTCTGTCGTCATGATAGCTGCCTGGTCAGTAATTAAAGTAATGATTACTGCCTGGTCATGAATTGTCAAACAGTGTCAGCGTAAAGCACACAGATTGACAAACTGCTGAGAGATTCGGTTTTGCGGGCAGAAGCGCAAAAGAATCTGTCGTTTGCAGTGAACGTTAACTTTTGTGCGTGGGGCTTTCTGAAATGGAGAATTGCTGGCAGACGGATGCTACAGGTCGCGATATCGTGATGCCTGTAACTGATGTTGTGTGTATGATGTGTATAATCATTTAAGGCAGGCAAAGTGACCAGTGCAGAAGTCATAGGGATTTTGAAACAGCACGGCTGGATCGAAAAACGTACGAAGGGAAGCCATCATCAGTTTCATCACCCCGAACGTTCCGGTCTGGTCACCGTTCCACATCCGCGAAAAGACATCAAACAAGGGACGTTGATGCAAATTTGGCGGCAGGCAGGTCTCAAACATTAACTATCAGGAGCGCCCATGTTCTATCCGGCCTATATCCATACCGATGCTGACGGCAGCGCCAGCGGATTTTTCCCCGACGTGCCTGGTTGCTATTTTGCGGGTGACACGCTGGATGACGCTTTTCAGGATGCAAGAAGTGCGTTAACGGCGCATTTTGAAACGCTATGCGAGATGCAGGAAGAGATCCCTCATCCGGGTATCGTTGAACATCATCTGGAAAAATGCCCAGAGGACTTTGCCGGTGGGCAGTGGCTGCTGGTCGATATCAATATGAACCAGTTTGATGGGCGCGCAGAGCGAATCAACATCACCCTACCGCGCCGCCTGTTAGTTAAAATTGATGGTTTCGTACGCGAACATCCGCGCTTCAGCAATCGTAGTGCTTTTCTGGCCGAAGCAGCACGCAGGGCGCTGCTCGGGTGAATGCTCAGAGATAGAGTGCGGCGGTTGCTTTCAACACATCTGCCCACGAATAAATATCATCGAGGGTCTCGATCGGGTGACGAGTTTCATTTTTGTCGATGTCAAACAGGCCGAGATATTTTTGCGAACGATTGAAATGCAAGCGGCAAAGTGGTCTACGGTTGTTATCGTCAATCAACACCCCCGAAGTAGCTCTTCGTGTCCCTGTGTGTGATTCGCTGCGCATCGATAACCGTTCGAGTGATGGCTCTGACAATGTGGTAGCCCTCAATTTCTTCCTGCGTAGTGATGACGTCATTTTCATCACGTAGCTGCTCAGGCTCTGCTTCTTTAGTCTCTGTTTCGACAGCGGTTCTTACGGGGTTTACACCGGTAATGGCCGATTTTAAGCGTTCGTTTACCTGGTCGTTAATGTACTGGCTCGCCGCTTTTTGGGTGAGATTTGAAAAGGATTCGCGGACTTTCTGCGTCAGCATGCCTTCGTAAACACGTGAGGCAAAGAATTTAACGAAGTCGTCCTCGGGATTATTCAACTGAGCATGGAGGATTTTTTTGATCTGGCTGACATATTTCAGTTCTCCAGCCGCATTAATTATCGATTCCAAATCGAAGGACACTTTGGTCAGTTTTACCAGCTCCGGTACGAGATTATCGTCAATATCAAGCAGATCAATCTCAAGGAAAGGTTTCTCATCCATCTTATTTGGCGCATCAAGATCGGTGAAAAACTTATAAATCTGACCATTAGTGAGAATTGAAATCCTTGCGTTAGTCACATGGAAGTAACGAAACAGCTGCGAAGCATGGTTAACGTTTAGAGGCTCTCCAATCTTTTTACATTCAATGAGGATCTGAATTTCATTGTCTTTATGGATGGCATAGTCAATTTTTTCACCTTTCTTCGTTCCAACATCGCAAATGAATTCCGGTGTCACTTCTGTCGGATCGAAAACATCGTATCCCAACACGTTGTGGATAAATGGCATAACGAACGCGTTTTTAGTGGCTTCTTCGGTGACAATAGCATCCTGTTGTTGTTTTATCTTGGCAGACAATGCGTATAACTTTTCATTAAATTCCATGGCAATAACCTTTTGAAAATGTAGCCTAAGTTGTTATTTGAATAATAAATAAAATGGTGTTTCACAAATATAATTGTTCATATTGCAAGGGGGGATGTCTGAGAAGAAGGTCACAACTCATGCTAAACGCAGGAAAAACAATGGAATTATTTGGAAGTTATCAGAACTCAGTTTCCTGAGCTCTGATACCTGGACTTAAATTAAGGTAACTTCTTACAGAAAATTACCCCTCATTCACCCAAATCCGCATTTCCCCTTCGCCACGGTTGGCCCAGGTGAACCACGGAATAAAGGTTAGCGTCTGCATCTGACGACTGGCGGGTGAGCGGTCGTAATGCCACAGCGCTTGTTGTTCGGGTTTGGCGGAGGTTTGTTTGGTGCCTTCGGCTTGAATCAACACTTTATGGGAAAATAAGCCTTTGCCTTCAAAGGTGTGGAAGGTCGCATCTTCTGGCAGCCATAGGTTATGCAATTCTTCGCCGTTGTCGGCCTGTTCGAGGCAATACACCAACGGCCCGCGCTGAACGGCCACTTTTCCGGCGACGTGACGCACCAGCGGGTTGCCGTAAACGCGGCGAACTGGCATCGGCAGCGTGAGTGTCAAGGTGTCGCCTTCCTGCCAGCGGCGGTTAATGTGCAGATAACCTTTACGGATATCTTGCGTCACCGGTACGCCGTTGAGCGCCACCTGCGGCGTATCGCACCAGTCTGGCAAACGAAGCGCCAGCGTGTGCTGTACCGGTTGAGCGGAGTCGATGGCAATGGTCACTTTTTCTTTCCACGGGAATTCACCGCTGATACGCAGGCGCAATGCCTCATCGCCCACCGCGATTTCGGCGCTGTTGCCGATATACAGATTGATGTAGAGCGCATCTTCGCGCGGGGTATAGATGTAATGCCCGAGCGATGTCAGCACGCGGGCGATGTTCGGTGGGCAGCAGGCGCAGCCGAACCAACGCTGACGCACCGGTTTCACGTGATCATAGATATGATTGAAATTCAGTGATTTCGGATGCACTTCCAGCGGGTTTACGTAGAAAAAGTGTTTGCCGTCCAGTGCCATACCGCCGAGCACGGTGTTGTACAGCGCACGCTCCATCACGTCGGCATACTGGCTGTCTGCTTCCATTTCCAGCATTCGTCGGGCGAACATCATCAGGCCAATCGACGCGCAGCTCTCGGCGTATACCGTGTCGTTGGGCAAGTCATAATCGCTGCTGAACGCTTCGCCGCTGCTCTGCGAACCAATACCGCCCGTGATGTACAACTGGCGTTGAGCCATGTTGTTCCACAGACGCAGGCACTCCTGGCGTTTCGCTTCATCTTTGCTGAGCCGCGCCAGATGCGCCACACCGGTCATCAGGTAGACAAAACGAACCGCATGGCCAATGGCGGTTGGCTGCTCCGCTATGGGCTGGTGTGCCTGGCTGTAGGCTTTGTCGTTGACCATCCATGCCGGGCCGTAGGTATTCCAGTACGAGGTTTTTCCGCGTTTTTCATACTCTTCATCGTAAAAATGGGGCTGTTTTCCGCGCTGTTCGACGAAGAAATTTGTTAGCGTCTGATAACGCGGCTCCTCCGTCACTTCATACAGGCGCATCAACGCCAGCTCGATTTCCGGGTGTCCCGGATAGCCCTGTAACTGGTTTTCTGCCGGACCAAACACGCTATCGATGTGGTCGGCGAGTTTGCACACCACGTCCAGCAAACGGCGTTTGCCTGTGGCCTGGAAGAACGCCACGCCCGCTTCGATCATGTGCCCGGCGCAGTACAACTCATGGCATTCTGCCAGGTTGGTCCAGCGTTCCTGTGGTGCTTTGACGGTAAAATAGGTGTTGAGATAACCGTCTTCACATTGCGCAGCAGCCACGAGTTCGATAACTTCATCGGCGGTTTTTTCCAGTTCGCTGTCCGGCTTTTGGCACAACGACCAGGCGACGGCTTCCAGCCATTTCGCTACGTCACTGTCCTGGAAAACCATCCCGTAAAACTCACCTTGCTGTTGCCCGGCGGCGATACGGAAGTTTTCTATCGCATGACTTGGGTCCGCTTCCGCGATGCGATCGTTAAGCGCGTCCCACTGATACGGGATAACCACGTCACGAACCAGTTGCTGATACTGACCGAGAAACGGATCGTTGACTTTGAGCTTGTGCAGATCGACTTCCATCACAGACATAACGTTCTCCTTAAGACTGAACATGGCGCACGCGCAAATCGGTGGCGATACGCGACATCATAGGGTTATTGAGTTTGCAGGTGCGAAGGGTGAAGGCCAACAGCAGGTGGAATACCGCAGGCAGCAGTGTTTCCATCGCGGTCATGCCGTGCAGCGAAGCGGCGGTTTGATTCCCCGTACCGGGCTGGTAGGCCACAAAGATAAACACCAGGCTGATGATCCCGGCACTGGACGCCCAGGCGAGCTTGATGCAAAACAGGTTGAAGGCGAAGTTCATGCCCGACGAGCGCACGCCGGTTTTCCATTCGCCGTAATCGTCGGCGAAGGCCATCAGCCCAAAGTGCAACGGCAAAGTGAAGCCAAGGATAATGCCGTTGCCGAGGATTACGACCAGCCACAATGTTTGCCACGCAGGACCGACAGGCAGGAACCACATCGCGACGGCCAGTGCTGCCAAAATCAGGTTGGTGTAGTAGTAAAGTTTGACGGTATCGGCGCGTTTGGTCAGCGGATTGACGAGGATCGACCCAATAATGGAGGCAAACGTGACCATAGTGAAGAACAGCGAGATGTAGGCTGTACTGCCTTGCAACACGTAAGTGAGGAAGTACATGTAGCCGCCGCCACGGATGTTGAACATGTTGATCAGCAGGAAAGACATCACCAGCATCAACAGCAGTTGGTCGTTTTTACGCAGTCCGGCGATGTGCTCACGCAGGGTAAATTTGCCCATGGTGTCGAGTGGTACGCGCTCGCGAACCCAGAAGAAACAACACAGGAACATCACCACTGCCACGGCACACAGAATGCCGACGCCCATTTGATAGCCGTGCGCGACATCGCCTTTACCGAGCGAAGAAACCAGCCATGGCAATCCGACGGAAACCAAAAAGCCCGCTACACCGCACAACACGAAGCGCCAGGATTGACAGGCCAGCACTTCGGTATGGCGCGTGGTCATGGTGTTGATCAGCGCACAGTAAGGCACGTTGATGGCGGTGTAGCTAACCGACAACAGCAGATAAGTGCCGAACGCCCAAACAATTTTCATGTTCATGCTGACGTCGGGCACGGTGAAAGTTAGCACGCCGATGATGCCAATCGGCACTGCAATCCAGAGTTGCCACGGGCGAAAGCGCCCCCAGCGGCTTTGTGTACGGTCAGCAATCACGCCCATTATCGGGTCGGAAATCGCATCAAATACGCGTAACGCAATGAACAGTGTGCCGACCAGCGCCGGGGTCAGGCCAAAGACATCGGTATAGAAAAAGGTCAGGAAATTCATGATAAGACAGGTGATAACGGTGCCACCGGCATCGCCCAGTCCGTAACCGATTTTTTCCCGCAGCGACAACGCGTCGTTGGCGGTCTGTTGCGCGAGATCGGTCTGTGTAATCGGAGCAGAAGTCATTGAAAACTCCTCACGTAGGTCAGAGTGCGTGACCCGCTTTAAGGCGGGCTTATTGTGTGATGTGTAAAGCACCTGATTAATTTTGCCTGGAAAGCGCAGACCAACAAGGGAAGAGGAAAGTATAAAAAGGTGACAATTCCGACCTGATGCACAAAGTGTGATCATGATCCGGTGAAAATGGTACTTATGATTAATAATCAAAGAGAAAGAGTGAGTTTTTTGAACTAAAAAGCGAGATGTTGAATATCCATGCTCGAATTATCCATAGCATTTCCGATTCACGTGCAAAACGGCGGGTTGTTTATTTCACGCGGTATGGGCAGCCATCCGGCGCGAAAACTGAGTTCATGGGAGCTGGTTTTTGTGGAGCAGGGCACGCTCAGTATTCGCGAAGAAGGGCGACTTTTTACCGTTCAGGCGGGAGAAAGTTTGCTGTTGCGTCCGGGGCTACAACATGTGGGCGAAGGGGCCTTTCCGGCGGATCTGAAATTTTACTGGCTGCACTTTGACTGGCTGGATGAGGCAACGCATTCAGCTTTGCGTCGCACGCTGCTGAGCATTCCTCAACACACAAGCGTCAGCAGCCCGCAGTACATCATCTCGCTTTTTCGTCAGTTCCTGAGCGAGCAGGAAAACGTGCACCGCAGCCTCGCGCTGGAGTGTATTTTGTTGCTCATCTTGCAGCAATTATCCGCGGCGAGTTTGCAGGAGAACCCCAGCGACAGCCCAGGCGTCGCGCTGGCGTACCGGGCACAGCAAGCGATTCGCACCCAATATCACCTACCGCTTTCTACGTCACATCTGGCAAAAGAACTGCATTGCAACGCGGATTACCTTGGTCGTGTCTATCGGCGTACGTTCCGCATAACCCTAACCGAAGCGCTCCACCGACAGCGGGTTATGGCGGCGGAAAAACTGTTGATCAGCGATTCGCTGTCACTGAAAGAGGTCGCCAGCCAGTGCGGGTTTAGTGACACCGGCTATTTTCGACAGATTTTCCGCAAGCACACGGGTTTAACCCCGGCAGCGTGGAAGCGACGCTACTGCAAAGAGCATATTAATTCGGGTTAAGCCTTCAGTCGGTTATCGCACAATAGAGCGCGGGTGTGCCGTCATAAAGGAACAGGTATCCCGCCTTGTTTTTACGAATAACCTGGAGGCGGATCCCTCGTTCACGCGAGCTAAAGAAATCAGGCGTGTGAGCAAACGCAGGCGGCGAAGTTTTAGGCAGCCGATTGGTATCATTTGAAACCATCACCAATGAATCGCCGTCTCGCCAGAAAGTAAAGCTTACTTTATTACTTGTCTGGATTTGCTGACCCTTTAACGGGGTATATTTTCCTCTGGTTTCGACATGCCCCGTTTTACCATCAAAGCGGAAGTGCATAATAATATCGTCATTGCCATAAGCATCGATCATCGTCAGTTGACTATCACAAGCAAAATGCGTTTCTTTCCATGAGGTCAATCCGGCATAAGCTAAACACAGCACACCAGTCATAAATGGAATGAGGAAAAGCCAAAGCCGTTTATTTATTTTCATCTTCATCATCCTTAAATATGATGGCGCGACACTTCACGCTTTCCTGCTCGAGAGGCTGATTGCAAATCATCAAGGTGGAACCATATTGCAGGCGATTTATCGTGAGATAAGCCGTATGTTTTTTGGCGCAGTCGATGGGGTGCCTCAGGCGTAACTCATTGAAGACTTCCTGACTGTATTCTTCTCCTGACCAGGAGGAGTACAGCGTGCATTTTTCAACGTTTCCAGCAGAAAAATATTCAGGAGAAAGGGGGAGCGATGTCTGATTTAGCCAATAAAAAAGGCTTCCTGCCATAGCGACAGTGATAAGGCCACTCAGTACGGCAGCGTATGCGTATTTATTACGCGAAACGTTATCCGTCGCTGTCGTCGTTGCTACGGGTTCTATTACCGGGGGAATAACTTCCGTAATCGGGGCCGCGGGTGGGCTAATAAACTCATCTATTTGTCCGCTTTGAACCGTGGCGTTGCACTGAAAACCCTGTTTCGGCAACGTACGGATAATATCCTCTTCCAGCCCCACCGCTTTCAGGCCCTTGCGAATTGACGCAATGCTTTGGTACAGCGTGTTGGTCGAAACAATTACGCCTTTTCTCTCCCAGACTTGCTCGAAAAGCATCTTTTGCGTGACGGGCTGCTGCGCGTGACTCAGCAAAATGTGAAGGCACTCTGAAGCAGGTCCGTGCAGCGTTACTTTTCCCGATGGATAGCTATTCCGATGAACCAGACTGCAATTTTCCGGGCTAAATAAAATTATCTCATTGATAAGGTATGCATTTTTCATGTTTTTTACAGCGCCAGAATGTGCAGATTAGGGGTATGAATTCTCACTACAAGATCCTGAATCAGGAGAGATCAGGTAACTTCACTCCTCTTTTGTGAGGTCGATCACCTATGATGAGCCTCGTTGAAACCTCTCGCCTCACCAGGGAACGCGGTTATCAACAGTATAGTGCCGAGCCAGTATGACAGCGGAGGCATGCAGAATAAATTCCTGCAATCGAGAATTAATATGTTGTTTTATGTTGAGCTATTAACGTATCGCAACTTGAGAACATTCTTAACCTGTTAAAGGTGATGGGCGTGGAGTTTTATTCTGCCAGTATGGTTTTGTGTGCTTTTTTATGTGTGATTATGGCTTTTTTTATAGCGTAATGTTCATGCTCGTACGGATATTGAAAGTCTCTTTGATTGATTTATATTAGACCGCACAAACTGTAATGAAATAGTTTAGATGATGTGCCGGTGCTCGATGGCCTTTAACGTCTTGTAGGTTGTAATGATGGACTATCAGTTACATGGTTTCCTTATTGGGAAAGAGATCCACTTTGATATTGAGAATCAAAGGTTGTATCGCTTACCGTCACGGCATGCTGATAAAAGTATTGTATTTGTGACCATTGGTTTAAATAAAACCATGCTTGAACTGTTTCTTTACTTAATGATCCATGCCCGCGAACGGGCGGTCAGTAAAGACGAATTAATAAGAAAAGTGTGGGAAGAAAATGATTTAAGTTGTTCTTCCCAGCGCTTATGGCAGGTATTGCATAACCTGAATAAAAAACTGGAAATGCTCGGCTTACCTGTCGATTTTATCAGTAATACCCGAAACGACGGTTATCGTATAACCGACGACACGATTCGCCCTGTTTACTATAAAGAAAACGAACCGGCGATTTAAGTGAAATAAATTGAGAGATTGCGTTGGGAGAGTGATGTCTTCCTGCACGCTTTTCCCTGGATAGGCCCTATCCGGGGAATTTTTTTATTCTTTTTTTGTTGTTTTAGTTTTCGTAAAAAAGCCAAGGGATTGGCACATCGCAACTCGCATTGTTATGTGAGTTGAGTCTGTTTATAAAACTGAATCAGGTGATTCTATGAATATCTCATCCTATTTTTTAAATCTCAAAACCGGCAGCAAGCTCACGCTGGGGTTTATGGTCGTCATCATTATGATGATTGCTATTCTGCTGACCAGCATTTTAGGCTTGAAAAATATTCAGGAAAAAGTCCTCAAAGGATCGATTAACGTTGAGTTGATTAACGATCTTTTTGATGCCCGTCTAAGCCGTACCAGCTACCAGTACACGGGAGATCTGACGTACCTGAAGAAAAATACCGAAGCCATCAATAAAATGGTGGCTATCCTGGAAGAGCTGAAAAATTTCAGTTGGTCTGAGGACGGTAGCCAGCTTCTGTTGCGTACGGAGAATGCGGTAAACAACTACATTGCTGAACGTGCGCCGTTTAATCTGGCAATGAAGAAAAAAATTGAAGCCGAGCAATTACTTGATTCGGCTGTGATCTGTGATGACTCACGCATCATTGCTGCTCTTAGCCTTAATGACTCGCTCTCTATTGAACAAAAATACCAGGCCGCTCAACTGGCTTTCATCTTTAATGATATAGATTCGCGGCTGACAGATTACAAGCTAAAACCTGTATCAGCCACACTCGCAGCGATGAAAGAAAAGCTGCAGGAAGGCATTAGTCATGCGCAGTCGATGCAGTCCTGGCTGCCAGAAAAAGAACGTGCCATTACGGTGACCGCGATGGCGGCATTCAATCAATATCTTGATGCGCTTGAACCCTATCAGCAGGCCTGGGCGCAGTTGGGCGTGGCTTCCGATAAATTATTCGCGCGAGCCAATGAACTGACAGATTCTATCAATGCGCTCCATACCCAACAGGAGCGGATGATTGAGCACATCGTGCATCAGGTGCAATGGTCAATGCAGGTTGTGGCCGCGCTCGGTATTTTCATCGGGGTGGTACTCGCTTATTTCATTACCCGTGCGATCACGCGGCCCTTACTCGAAACGCTGAATCTGGCTCAACGGATTGCCGATGGCGATCTGACCCATTCTATTGAGAGTCAGCGTCGGGATGAGCTGGGTAAATTGATGCAGGCGATGGCGCTGATGAATGGCAACCTGAAAAGCATCATTCACGATGTCCGCGATGGTGTCGCCAACGTCACGCACTCTTCGACGGAGATAGCGCGGGGCAACATTGACCTTTCGTCGCGCACAGAACAACAAGCGGCGGCGGTGGTTGAGACTGCAGCCAGCATGGAAGAACTCACTTCTACTGTGGCGCTCAACGCGGAAAATGCGACGCACGCCCGAACGCTGTCAGAAGAGGCGGCGGAAAAAGCCAGTCAGGGCTGCGAAGTATCACGTGCTGTGGTGGAGACAATGCGCTCTGTGCAAAACAGTGCGCACCGGATTTCTGAAATCACGACCGTCATTAACGGGATCGCTTTCCAGACCAATATTCTGGCGCTGAACGCAGCCGTAGAAGCGGCACGAGCGGGAGAGCAGGGTAAAGGCTTTGCGGTGGTGGCGGGTGAAGTGCGTAATCTCGCCCAGCGCAGCGCCCAGTCGGCGAAAGAAATTGAAACGCTGATCAAGGAGTCGGTTGGCATTGTTGATACTGGCTTTAAGCTGGTCGAACAGGCGGGTACTGCGATGGCGGATATCGAAACGTCCGTCGGTCAGGTGCGCGATATCATGAATGAAATTGCGTCGGCGACCGATGAACAGAGCCGTGGCATTTCGCAAATAGCTCAGGCGATGGCAGAAATGGACACCACCACGCAGCAGAATGCCGCGTTGGTGGTGGAGTCTTCTTCCGCAGCCAGCAGTCTGGAAGAACAGGCGCTGAAACTGGAAGAAGCGGTTTCCGTTTTCCGGATCTCTAACGAACCGATGGCGAAATCACGTCGTAACACGGCGAGTCAAACCGCGAACCCGGCAAAACAGAAAGCAAAAAGCAGCAGTGATCCGGACAACTGGACCACGTTCTGACCTTAGGCATTGTGCAAAGCGGGCTCTTTAATTTCAGAGCCCTTAATATTTAACATCCGCTTTCAAGCCAGGCTTTTTCTATTTCCTCGGCAAGAATTTTGACCCCTGCTTCGATTTTCTCCGGCTCCGGGACATAGTTCATACGCATACACTGATGCGTGTGAGGCCACGGTTTATCAAGGCCGGGGAAGAAGAAGTCACCCGGCACCATCAACACGCCGCGTTTTTTCAGGCGCTGATAGAGAATTTCGGTGGTGATGGGTAAATCCTTAAACCACAGCCACAGGAAAATAGCCCCTTCTGGCTTATGAATCAGGCAACGCTCTTCCGGTAAGTAGCGGCGAATTATCGCGATGGTTTCCTGCACGCGTTGATAATAGAACGGCTTGATAACCGTTTCAGACAGGCGCAGTAAATCATTACGCTTAATCATTTCGCACATCATCGCCGGGCCAATCCCGCCAGGGGAAAGGCTGATTATGCCGTTCATATTACTGATAGCGCTGATAATTTTCTCATTGGCGATAATAATGCCACAGCGGCTGCCGGGAAGGCCGAGCTTAGACAGGCTCATGCACAAGACAATATTTGGATTCCACAGCGGACGCGCTTCGCTAAAAATAATGCCCGGGAACGGTACGCCGTAAGCATTATCAATAACCAACGGAATGCCGTGCTGATTCGCCAGCACGTCGAGCTTCATTAATTCTTCGTCGGTGATCACGTTGCCCGTCGGGTTGGTCGGACGGGAAACGCAGATCATCCCGGTTTCTTCGGTTACCCGCAGATGTTCAAAATCGACGTGATACTTGAACTGGCCTTCTGGCAGCAACTCAATGTTCGGACGCGCGGAAACAAACAGATCATCTTCCAGGCCAGAATCGGCATAACCGATGTATTCCGGCGTCAGTGGGAACAGGACTTTGCGTGTAGTGCCATCGGCCCGACGACCCGCGAACAGATTGAACAAGTAGAAAAACGCGCTTTGGCTGCCATTCGTCAGTGCAATGTTCTGTGGTCCGATATCCCAGCCAAGCTCGTCACGCAGCATATCAGCCAGTGCCGTCAGCAGCTCGGATTTGCCCTGTGGGCCGTCGTAATTACACAGCGCCTCAGTGGCTTTCCCGCTTTCCAGCATATCCGCTAGCAGCTTATTGAAATAATCATTCATCTGCGGGATTTGCGCCGGGTTACCGCCGCCAAGCATGATGGCGCCTGGCGTGCGCAGGCCATCGTTAAGATCTTCCATCAGGCGGGTGATGCCGGAATGACGGGTGAATTTATCGCCGAACAGTGAAAAAGTCATATGCAGGTGTTCTGTAGCTCTTCTGGGTAGGGGCTAACCATAACCTCTGCGCCAGCGAGGTGCAAACCAGTGAATGATTTTGTCTTTGGCTATT
Source organism: Scandinavium sp. (assembly GCF_036271055.1). Taxonomy (GTDB): domain Bacteria; phylum Pseudomonadota; class Gammaproteobacteria; order Enterobacterales; family Enterobacteriaceae; genus Scandinavium. The sequence goes on from NZ_DATBBJ010000063.1 coordinate 190,734, forward strand.
TATCCTGTTTATATTTTGTAAGGCAGTTTTTCACTCTTCTGAGGCTGTAAAGGCATAGCATTTGTCAGGACTTACCTGCCCATACGACCATCACCTTATCGTCACCTTTTTCTCGCACGAAACCGTAGCTCTCTGGCAGTGAGAGTGTAGTTTGTGTACCCGCGCCAATAGCCGGGTGACGAGCGCGGAACTGGCCAAGTTTCTGCCAATGGGCGATGGTGGCGGCCTCTTTGCCACTGACGTCCTGCCAGTTCATATCTGAACGCGTGCCCTGTAGCGGGTCTGAACCGGTCGGGCCGAACGGGCGGGCAGACTCATCGCCGTAAAAAATCTGAACCGCGCCAGGCGCGAGCATTAATAGCTCTGCCGCTTCGCTACCGCCTTCGCGGAACAGTCGGGTGTCGTGCGAAGAGAGATAACTCAGGACGTTAAAGTTTTGCAGTTTGTCGGCCATTTGCTGCCAGGTGAGATCGATATTCGCCAGACAATCCACCGCTTTTGCCGCCTGATCCTGATAATCAAAGTTGAGCATGGCGTCGAAGCCGTTGCTGTAATACGCGCTTTGCATCACCCCGTGGCCCCAGGCTTCGCCCGTCATCCAGAACGGCCCGTCGTCCGGTGATTTTCCGGGGTTGGCTTTCTTCCACGCGGCCAGCGCCTCGGTGGCCTGCGCTTTTAACTGCTGCCATGCCGGAAGTTCAACGTGTTTGGCGGTATCGATGCGGAATCCGTCGATGCCGTAATCACGCACCCATTGGCTCAGCCAGTGAGTCAGATAGTCGCGCGGCGTATAGCCCTCGACGGCTTTGGCGGCGGTATCTGGCTTGTGCTGATAAAACACCGGCAGACCAGAAACCTCTTTTGATTCAGTCTTGAGATCAGGCAGGAATGCCAGCGACATCGTCAGATCGTCAAAGCCGGGGTTGTCGTAGTCGCCGATGTCGGTGCGGATCCACTTCTTGCCCCACCAGTTCGCCCACGCCGTTTTATCGCTGAAATTAATGTAGTCATTAAAGCTGTGCCAGCTCTGACCCGGGCCGGGTTTCCAGTCGGTCCAGTGCTCGCCAAGCGTTTTTTTGAGCTCATCGCCTTTCAGATACAGTGCGCCAAACTGGTATTGCTGCATATCCGCTAATGTGGCGTAGCCGGTGTGGTTCATCACCACGTCAAACAGAATGCGGATGCCGCGCTTGTGGGCTTCATCCACCAGATGGCGTAGGTCGTCTTCGTTACCCATATTGGCGTCAAGTTTGGTCCAGTCCTGCGGGTAGTAGCCGTGATAGGCGTAATGCGGGAAATCGCCTTTGGTGCCACCGCCTACCCAGCCGTGAATTTGTTCCAGCGGGGAACTTATCCACAGCGCATTCACGCCGAGTTGTTGCAGATAATCGAGTTTGCTGGTCAGCCCTTGCAAATCACCGCCGTGAAAAGTGCCGATCTCCTGCAAACCGTCTTTATGGCGACCGTAGCTGTTGTCATTTTCCGGATTGCCGTTCACATAGCGATCGGTCAGCACAAAATACACGGTGGCGTTATGCCAAGTGAAAGCTGTGGGGGCGCTGGCCTGCGCATTTTCCAACAACAGCAGCCCGTTACTGCCGCCGGCAGGTTGCAGCGTGATTTTGCCACCATTAACGGTTGCGGTTTGCCCGCTGTAAAAATCACGAACTTTGCTGCCTTCTGCGAAGGTCTTGCTGACATCCAGCGTCAACGGTTTGCCATCCCAACGCGGGCACTGGCGAACCTCAACGTTTGCGGTAGTTGTTGGCGTACTTGCCACGCTCACCATCAGCGTGGGTGTGCCGGAACGCGTATCGACAGTCAGGGTGTACTCGCCGTCGCGGAACAGTCGCCATTGCGGTGCTGTGTCGGTACAAGGTTCAAGCGAGAGCATCTCATTGAGTTTGATGGCGGTGGTGGGCTGCCAGCACTGCTGGTCAAACTTTAACGTTAAAGGGCGAGTACCCTTCGTCAGCGTTTTCTGGCTGACAAATTTTCCGCTGCCATCGGGCTTGAACTCAGGAAAATCCGGGCTGGTCCAGGCAGCCAGCGCGATGCCGGGTAGCAGGAGCGTGAGAAGGGCAGCAAGTTTCATTCCAGTCACCTGAAGTCAGTTTTTGAACATTTTGCCAGCAGTCGGTATGCAATCCCTCCTCCCTCGGAGGCATTACCAGGGAGGACATCGCAGGGTGAGTGATCTGCCTCAAATCAGAACACGAATTTCTGCGATAAAGTGTGTATTTTCAGACTTGTGAGGCGAAAGCGTGTCTTTAGTGCGTGACATCGTTTCAGAATTGGACTATTTCTTAGAGTGCGTTGACGGGGTATTTTTGATATGATTTGCGATTCATTTCGCAGTTATGTGAATAATACAAGGCGTTGGAATGATTTAATCCGACCAGGAGACCTAATGATATCGACTCCCATACGACGATATGGGGCCGCGATACTCATGTTACTCACCTGTGCATTTTCAGGTGGGGTGCTAGCAAAGACGCACACAGCAACAACGAGTCACAAAGCCCCAGTAATTAAGACAAGCAGTAGTAGTAAGGTAAGCAGTAAACAAGAGTATTCTCGCAATAGTGCAAAGAGTAGTTCACTTCCTGATTTGCGAAAATACCCTTCCGGAATACCTCGTAAAAAAGCGTTTCTCCGGACAGTAATGCCTTATATTACCAGTCAAAATGCGGCAATCACCGCCGATCGTAACTGGCTTGTTTCCAAGCAGTACGACGGGCGTTGGTCACCGACAGAGCGCACTCGCCTGAAAGGTATCGCCCAGCGTTATAAAATCAGCTGGTCCGGGAATACGCGTAAGATCCCATGGAACTCGCTACTTGAGCGTGTAGATATCATTCCTGGCAGCATGGTCGCGACCATGGCCGCAGCCGAGAGTGGTTGGGGCACGTCGAAGCTGGCGCGCAGCAACAATAACCTGTTCGGCATGAAGTGCGGTAAAGGCAAATGCCCGGCGGGGAATGGTAAGGTGAAAGGCTACACTCACTTTGACTCGGTAAAAGAGTCCGTTGAGGCGTATGCAGTAAACCTGAACACGCACCCGGCTTACTCTTCTTTCCGTAAGTCCCGTGCACAGTTGCGTAAAACGGACCAGGAAGTGACGGCCAGCGCGATGATCCACAAACTGAAAGGTTATTCGACCCGTGGGTCGAGCTACAACAACTACCTGTTCAGTATGTACCAGGATAATCAGCGTCTGATTGCGGCACATATGTAACATTGTCCGGTACTCATTTGAAACGCCTTCCATTGGAAGGCGTTTTTGTTTTCTACATCTGCTGTCTACACCAGCGCTTCCCCGAACCGCTCGCGATACTCTTTCGGCGTGGTGTCATACTCTTTCTTAAAGACTGAATAAAAATATTGCAGTGACGGGTAGCCGCACATTTGCGATATCTCGTTAATCGACAACGAAGTCGACACCAACAGGCTGCGCGCTTTTTCCAGTTTTTCGCTGTGAATGACTGCGTGAATGGTCTCGCCGACCTCCTCTTTAAAGCGCTTCTCCAGATTCGAGCGGGAAATCCCAACGGCATCCAACACTTGTTCGACCTTAATGCCTTTGCAGGCGTTATTGCGGATGTAGTGCATGGCCTGAATCACCGCCGGGTCGTCAAGCGAGCGATAATCCGTAGAGCGGCGCTCAATCACACGCACTGGCGGCACCAATAGCCGCTGTAGCGGCAGTGCTTCGTTATCCAGCAAACGGTGTAACAGTTTGGCGGCTTGATAGCCCATCTGACGTGTGCCTTGCGCCACGGAAGAGAGCGCCACGCGCGACAGGTAACGGGTCAGTTCTTCGTTATCAATACCAATCACACACAGCTTTTCCGGCACCGGAATATGCAAATGCTCACAGGCTTGCAGAATGTGGCGCGCACGCGCGTCGGTCACCGCAATAATCCCGGTTTGCGGCGGCAGCGTTTGCAGCCAGTCCGCAAGCCGGTTTTGCGCGTGCTGCCAGTTTTCCGGCGCAGTTTCCTGACCCTGGTACACCACGCCACGGTATTTCTCTTTCGCCACTATCTTGCAAAACGCATGTTCGCGCTCCATTGCCCAACGCTTGCCGCTGGACGAGGGCAAACCATAAAAAGCAAAACGGTGAACGCCTTTTTCCTTCAAATGCAGGAAAGCGCTCTCCACCAACGCGTGGTTGTCGGTCGCGATGTAATGCACGGCTGGATATTGATCCGGACGGTGATAAGAGCCACCCACGCCGACGATAGGCACGTCCACATCGCGGAGCATGGCTTCAATGATCGGGTCATCAAAATCGGCAATCACGCCGTCGCCGAGCCATTCTTTGATATTTTCAATGCGGGCGCGAAAATCCTCTTCGATAAAAATGTCCCATTCCGACTGCGACGCCTGCAAATATTCACCCACGCCCTCAACCACCTGGCGGTCGTAGGCTTTGTTGGCATTGAATAACAGCGTGACCCGGTGGCGCTTTTCAAACATATTTTGCATTCCTGAAGAGACAAGAATGGCGGCACCCGAAAGTGTCGCCATCGTAGCGGAAACAGTCGCGATCAGGCCCGTCGCTTGGTGGCAGAATCCATCCATACCGCCAGCAGCAAAATGGCGCCCTTAACGATATATTGCCAGAAAGTGGGCACGTCCATCATGCTCATTCCGTTGTCTAACGCCGACATGATAAACGCCCCCATCACCGCGCCTGCAACACTGCCCACGCCGCCTGCGAGGCTGGTGCCGCCAATCACACAAGCGGCGATAGCATCGAGTTCAGCAATGTTCCCGGCAGAAGGAGAACCGGCCCCGAGGCGTGAGCTCAGAATCAGCCCGGCAATCGCCACCATCAGGCCGTTAATCGCGAACACCGCCAGTTTGGTGCGTTCGACATTGATGCCCGACAACCGCGCTGCTTCCAGGTTGCCACCGATGGCGTAAATACGGCGACCAAAAGCGGTGCGCGTAGCCATAAACATCCCGGCTAACAGCAGCAGTGCGAGTAACAGCACAGGCGTTGGCACCCCGCGATAATCGTTCAGCATCCAGATAGCGCCGAGCGCGATAATCGCAGTGAATGCCTGGCGACCCACTACGCGAGTGGAGGCCGGGTTCGTCAGCCCCAGCGCTTGACGGCGCATCCGCCCACGCCATTGCCAGGCTACAAAAGCCATCAGCCCCAGTACACCAATGATGAAGCCAATGCCGTCCGGCAGATAACTCTGCCCGATTTGCGACATCGCCGGGCTGGTGGGCGATACAGTAGTGCCGTTGGTGATGCCAATCAGAATGCCGCGAAACGCCAGCATGCCTGCCAGCGTCACAATAAACGAAGGCACTTTACGATAGGCGACCCACCATCCGTTCCAGGCACCTAACACCAGACCCAGCGCTAATGTCACCACAATCGTCAGCGGTAAAGGCCAGCCGAGCCAGACGTCGAAAATCGCCGCTACGCCCCCGAGCAGACCCATCATCGAGCCTACCGACAGGTCAATTTCCGCAGAGATAATCACGAACACCATTCCCACCGCCAGAATGCCGGTGATGGCGGTCTGGCGCAGCAGGTTTGAGACGTTACGCGCGCTGAGGTACGAGCCGTCAGTGGTCCAGGTAAAGAACAGCATGATGGCGACGATTGCCGCGATCATCACAAACACCTGCAAATTGAGGTTTTTTAGCCCTGTGAAAGCGGCAGGGGATTGCGCGTCGAGCTTCAGTTCAGACGGCGTGTTTTTCGACATGACGTTCACTCCTCAGGGCTGCTTCCATGACTTGTTCCTGGGTCAGGTTATCGTTGACCAGATCCGCTTTCAGTTTGCCTTCGTGCATCACCAGCACGCGGTCGCTCAGTCCCAGCACTTCCGGCAGTTCGGAAGAGATGACGATCACCGCGATGCCTTGCTGCACCAGTTGATTTATCAATTTGTAGATTTCGTATTTCGCCCCGATATCGATCCCGCGCGTCGGTTCATCGAGGATCAGAATGCGTGGGTTGAGGAGCAGACAGCGAGCCAGGATCGCCTTCTGCTGATTGCCGCCGCTGAGTCGGCCAATCGCCAACTCTGGCGTTGAGGTTTTGACTTTCAGGCGTGAGATCGATTGCAGGATACAGTTCTGTTCTGCGGCGTCGTCGAGCGCGCTTAACGGCCCGGAGAACTGATTGAGTGCAGCCAAAGTGATGTTCCTCCCGACTGCCATCACCGGCACGATGCCGTCTTTTTTGCGATCCTCAGGCACCATCGCAATGCCGTGGGCAATCGCCTGTTGGCAGTTCGCAATGTTCACCGCTTTACCGTCGATAAACACTTTCCCTTCCCAACGACCCCGCCAGACGCCAAACAAGCACTGAACGGCCTCGGTGCGTCCGGCCCCAACCAGGCCGGCGATGCCGAGAATTTCCCCGCGCCGCAGGGAAAAGGAAATGTCATTCACTCGTTTGATGTGGCGATTAACAGGATGCCAGGCGGTGAGATGTTCAACGCGCAGGATCTCATCACCCGGCGTGTGTGGCTCGCTCGGGTAGAGTGCTGTCAGTTCGCGTCCCACCATCATAGTGATGATGTCGTCTTCGCTCATGCCGCTGGCATCACGAGTGCCGATGTGCTGCCCGTCGCGAATCACACAGATAGTGTCGGAAATGGCCTTCACTTCATTCAGCTTGTGCGAAATGTAGATGCAGGCGATGCCGTGGTTTTGCAGGTCGCGAATAATATTCAGCAGGATTGCCGTTTCCTGTTCGGTCAACGAGGCAGTGGGTTCATCGAGGATCAGCAGCCGCACCTGCTTGTTGAGCGCTTTGGCGATTTCAACTAGCTGTTGCTGCCCCAGCCCTAAATCGCCGACGCGCGTGTCAGGCGAAATAGCAAGGCTCACCTGGGCGAGCAGTTTCTCGCAGCGAAGGGTCATCTGGTCGTAATCGAGAACGCCGAAGCGGCTGATTTCCGCACCCAGAAAGATATTTTCCAGCACCGTTAAATGCTTAACCAGCGCCAGTTCCTGATGAATAATGGCGATACCCCGACGTTCGGTGTCGCGAATATGCGCGGCTTGCACCGGCTCTCCGGCAAAGACAATCTCGCCGTCATAACTGCCGTGAGGATAAATGCCGCACAGCACTTTCATCAGCGTCGATTTTCCCGAGCCGTTCTCACCGCACAGGGAAACCACTTCTCCGGCGTTCAGACGCAGGCTGACATTATCCACCGCTTTCACTGACCCGAAGGCTTTGGTAATGCTCTTCATTTCTAATAAATAAGGCATGTTGGCTCCACGAAGCGTTCCACATAAAGGGGAAACGCCCCTCGCGAAAGGGGCGCGCGGAATTACAGTTCGCTCTTCTTGTGGAAGCCGTCTTTAATCACGGTGCTGTCAATATTGGTTTTATTGACTTCAATCGGCGTTAACAGACGCGCAGGCACATCTTTTAGACCGTTATTCAGCGTGGTGTCGGATTTAGGTTGTTGACCATTGCCAAGCTCCACCGCTATTTCGGCAGCAGTGTTGGCGAGTTGAGTGATCGGCTTATAGACCGTCATGGTCTGCGTGCCTGCGATAATGCGTTTAACGCCTGCGAGATCGGCATCCTGGCCAGAAATGGCGACTTTACCCGCCAGCCCTTGCGCGCTCAGTGCCTGAATGGCCCCGCCAGCCGTTGCATCGTTGGACGCCACCACGGCATCTATCTTGTTATTGTTGGCAGTCAGCGCGTTTTCCATGATTTTCAGCGCATTTTCCGGCAACCAACCGTCAGCCCATTGATCGCCGACCACCTTGATTTTGCCGTCGTCGATATACGGTTTTAAGACTTTCATCTGCCCGGCGCGGAACAGTTTGGCGTTGTTATCAACCGGCGAGCCGCCCATCAGGAAGTAGTTGCCCTGTGGCACTTTATCGACAAGGCTTTTGGCCTGCATTTCGCCGACTTTTTCATTATCGAAGGAAATATAAAAATCGATATCTGCATTATTAATCATGCGGTCATAGGCTAAGACTTTAATGCCTTCTTGTTTGGCTTCTTTAATGACATTACTTAAAACCTGACCATTGTAAGGAATAATAACCAGCACATCGACGCCGCGATTAATCATATTTTCAATCTGCGACATCTGTGTTTCTTCGTTACCGTTGGCTGATTGCACAAATACTTTTGCGCCTAATGATTCGGCTTTGCTGACAAATATATCGCGATCCTTTTGCCAGCGTTCAAGACGCAGGTCGTCGATAGCCATCCCGATTTTCACTTCTTTGGCGATGCCCGCAAAGCTTGTCAGCAGAAGCGAAGCGCACAGCGTGAGGCAGAGATTCTTTATCTTCATCATCGTAGGGCCTTTTGATTGTAGGGTGTTGAGATTGGCGATAAAAGAAACAGACATGACGGATACGCAGCAAATTTTTAGCACGGGAAGGATTTATGGCAATTATAGATTTTTATCTTCTGGTTACGATATTTGGTTTATTTGCTAATTTATGACCGTGATCTGATTTTAAATCGTTTCAGCCATTCGTTGCATGGATGTATGGAAGCATGATCGTAAAAGTCGACGAGGGGCGATTATTTTGCGAGCCAGCGCACGTTTGTGGATTCTCTTAATCGCAGTGTGAAATAACGTAATTGAGCAACCGTAAAACTGGTAACAGTATTACGCCACAACCTGGTATTCGCCGCGTCTAATGGAGTTCAATTATGCAAGCTTATTTCGACCAACTCGATCGTGTTCGTTATGAAGGCCCGAAATCGCAAAATCCGCTGGCATTCCGCCACTACAACCCGGACGAGCTGGTGCTCGGCAAGCGCATGGAAGATCACCTGCGGTTTGCGGCGTGCTACTGGCACACCTTCTGCTGGAACGGCGCGGACATGTTCGGCGTAGGGTCTTTTGACCGCCCGTGGCAACAGCCAGGCGAAGCCCTGGCGCTGGCTAAACGTAAAGCAGACGTGGCGTTTGAGTTCTTCCATAAACTGAATGTGCCGTATTACTGCTTCCACGATGTGGATGTGTCCCCGGAAGGCGCCACGCTGAAAGAGTATCTGAATAACTTTGCGCAGATGGTTGATGTGCTGGCAGAAAAACAGCAGCAGAGCGGCGTGAAGCTGCTGTGGGGGACGGCGAACTGCTTCACCAACCCGCGTTATGGTGCAGGCGCGGCGACGAATCCAGACCCGGAAGTGTTCAGTTGGGCCGCGACACAAGTGGTGACGGCGATGAACGCGACCCATCAGCTCGGCGGTGAAAACTACGTGCTGTGGGGTGGGCGTGAAGGTTACGAAACCCTGTTGAATACTGACTTGCGTCAGGAGCGCGAGCAGATTGGCCGCTTCATGCAGATGGTGGTTGAGCACAAACATAAAATCGGTTTCCGCGGCACGCTGCTGATTGAACCGAAACCACAAGAGCCGACGAAACATCAGTACGATTACGATGCCTCCACCGTTTACGGCTTCCTCAAGCAGTTCGGTCTGGAAAAAGAGATTAAGCTCAATATCGAAGCCAACCACGCCACGCTGGCAGGGCACTCTTTCCACCATGAAATTGCGACCGCCATCGCGCTCGGTTTGTTCGGTTCTGTCGATGCGAACCGAGGCGACGCACAGCTCGGCTGGGATACCGACCAGTTCCCGAACAGCGTGGAAGAAAATGCGCTGGTGATGTATGAAATCATCAAAGCTGGCGGCTTCACTACCGGCGGCCTGAACTTTGATGCCAAAGTGCGCCGTCAGAGCACCGATAAATATGATCTGTTCTATGGTCATATTGGCGCGATGGACACCATGGCGCTGTCGCTGAAAGTGGCGGCACGCATGATTGAAGATGGCGAGCTGGACAAACGCGTGGCGCGTCGCTATGCGGGCTGGAATGGTGAGCTCGGCCAGCAGATCCTGAAAGGGCAGATGTCGCTGACAGACATTGCGAAGTACGCTGAACAGAATAACCTGATGCCGCAGCATCATAGCGGGCATCAGGAGCTGCTGGAAAATCTGGTCAATCATTACCTGTTTGACAAGTAAGCGTCTGCTGTTCGCCGGCCTACAAAAGCCAAAAGATTCCCCGTAGGCCTTGTAGGCCCGGTAAGCGACAGCGCCACCGGGCATGTTTAATCAAGGAATCGTCACTATGTATATCGGGATCGATCTTGGCACCTCCGGGGTGAAAGTGATTCTGCTCAATGAGCAGGGCGATGTGCTTGCCTCGCATACCGAGAAACTCACCGTTTCGCGCCCGCATCCGCTTTGGTCCGAGCAGGATCCTGAGAACTGGTGGCAGGCAACAGACAGCGCCATGAAAGCACTGAGTGTTCAGCACTCTCTGGCGCAAGTGAAAGCGTTGGGTATCGCCGGGCAGATGCACGGTGCGACGCTGCTGGATAAACAGCAACGCGTGCTGCGTCCGGCCATTTTGTGGAATGACGGGCGCTGCGGTGAAGAGTGTTCGCTGCTTGAATCGGCAGTGCCTCGCTCGCGGGAAATCACCGGTAATCTAATGATGCCCGGTTTTACCGCGCCAAAGCTGCTGTGGGTCAAACGCCATGAACCAGAGGTTTTTGCGCAGGTCGATAAGGTGCTGTTACCGAAAGATTATCTGCGTCTGCGAATGACGGGCGAGTTTGCCAGCGATATGTCAGACGCCGCGGGCACGATGTGGATGGACGTGGCGAAACGCGACTGGAGTGACGAAATGCTTCAGGCGTGCGGTCTCAGTCGTGACAACATGCCTGCGTTGTTTGAAGGGAGCGAAATCACTGGGTCGTTGTTGCCATCAGTGGCGCAGGCGTGGAACATGCCAGCCGTGCCAGTGGTGGCGGGCGGCGGCGATAACGCCGCAGGCGCCGTGGGTGTCGGAATGGCCGATGCTGGTCAGGCGATGCTGTCGCTTGGCACGTCCGGCGTGTATTTCGCCGTCAGTAACGGGTTCCTCAGTAAACCAGAAAGCGCAGTACATAGCTTCTGCCATTCGTTGCCGGGGCGCTGGCATTTAATGTCGGTGATGCTCAGCGCTGCGTCGTGTCTCGACTGGGCGGCAAAACTGACCGGGCTTGGTGATGTACCTTCGCTGCTGGCAGCGGCGCAAACGGCTGATAAAAATGCTGACCCGGTGTGGTTCCTGCCATATCTTTCCGGCGAGCGTACCCCGCACAACAATCCGAATGCGAAAGGGGTGTTCTTCGGCCTGACCCATCAGCACGGCCCGGCAGAGCTGGCGCTATCCGTGCTGGAAGGCGTGGGTTTTGCACTGGCAGACGGCATGGATGTGGTACATGGCTGCGGGATTACACCGAAAAGCGTGACGCTGATTGGCGGTGGCGCGCGCAGTGCCTACTGGCGTCAGATGCTGGCCGATATCAGCGGGATTGCGCTGGAATACCGTACCGGTGGTGATGTTGGCCCTGCGCTCGGTGCGGCGCGCCTGGCACAGTTGGCGATGCATCCGGGCGGATCCGTTTCGTCGTTGTTGCCGCAACTGACGCTGGAACAAACCCATCAACCGGATGCGGCCAAAAATGGCGCCTATGCTCCTCGCCGGGAAACCTTCCGTCAGCTTTATCAGCAGCTCAAACCGTTGATGTCCTGAATGCGCGGGTAGCTGTCCTTTTTTGACATTCGCAAGACCCCTTTTCGTGTCCACAATGGTTTTACACCAACACGAAAAGGAGTCTGATTATGTCCCGCACCGCTCTGATAAACATCGATACTCAGCAATCATTCGAACACCGTCCTTTCTGGCAAACGGAAGATTTATCAGCCTTTCAGGCCGCCATGCTGAAACTGATTGCGGGCTGCCAGCAGCGTGATATCCCGATTGTGGATATCTTCCACGTGGATGACCAGGGGCCGTTTTCTCTGGAAAGCGGTTTCGTCACACCGATGTCCTTTTTACGCCATCAGCCAGACGTCACTTTTTTTAAACATGTGCATAATGCTTTTACCGACACCGGGCTGGACCACTGGTTGCGTAGTCGTGATATTAACCACTTGATTATCAGCGGCCTGCGCACCGAACAGTGCTGTGAAACCACGGCGCGCGTGGCGTCGGATCTCGGTTATCGGGTAACGTTCGTCACTGAAGCGACGCTAACCTTCCCGATGACCCACAAAGGCGTTACTTTGGATGTAGAAACGCTGCGCCACCGCACTGAAACCGTGCTGGAAGGGCGCTTTGCCAACGTGAAAACCGTAACGGAGACACTTGAATCGCTATGACAACCGATGTCTGGTTCGTGATGCTGCCCGGCGTGCTATCGCTTGATATGACAGGCCCGGCAGAAACCTTTGTGCTGGCGGGGGATGCGTTTCGCCTGCACTACATCGGGCCGGACGAACAGGTGCCGACATCCATTGGCATGACGATGGGCAACATTCAGCCGCTGCCAGATACGCTCCCGACGGGCAGTTTGCTGGTGCTGCCCGGCGTTTGCGATTCAAACCAGTTCTTTTCCACATCGCAGGCCGAACTCGTGCGCCGCTGGCTGACACGTCAGCAGCCGATGATACACAGCGGGCAACTCACGCTGATGTGCGTGTGCTCAGGTTCCTTGCTGGCGGCGAAAGCCGGACTGCTGCACGGCGTGCAATGCACCACACATCACGATGTAATTTCACGTCTGAAGGCCGCCGCGCCGGGTGCGATAGTCAAAGAGAACCGTATTTTTATTGAAGACAAAGGCATCTGGACCAGCGCCGGGATCACTTCTGGTATCGATTTGGCGTTGCATCTGATTAACCGACTGTACGGCCCGGAGCGCGCGATGTCGGTCGCACGCGAAATGGTGGTGTGGTTTCGCCGCTCCGGCGATGACCCGCAGCTTTCGCCGTGGCTGCGTTATCGCAATCATCTCCATCCGGCTATTCATCGGGCGCAGGATGCCTTAACGGCTGCACCGCAGCGGTCGTGGCCGCTGGTGGATATTGCCGAACGGGCGCATGTTACGCCGCGTCATTTGACACGCCTTTTTAAACAGCATTTAGGGATAAGTGTGCGTGATTATCTGGAACAACTGCGGCTGGCGTTGGCAGAACAGCGCTTGCTGCAGGGCAGTGGAGTGGAGCAGGCGGCACAGGCGGCGGGCTTTACCTCGGCCCGCCAGTTGCACCGCGCACGCCAAAGGGCGCTAGCTGACCAGTCGACGAGTGTCGATACGCTGCACCAGCATTGACAGAAGCAGGCTGCCCGCCAGCGTCGCGGCGAAAATCCACAGAATATCCAGCAACGGCCAGTTTTTCAGCTCTATGCCATTGGATCGCAGTGCGTGAATGATCAACGCGTGAAAACCGTAAATGCCCAAGGAATGCTGAGAAATGGTGCGTAATCCCGGCAGTTCGCGGCTATTTAGCGTGTCTTTCACAAACGTAAAAAGTGTGACGGCGCAGATAAACACCATCGGCCCGGCATACAAATACCAGGTATCGGCGAAATTGCCGCGCCATTTCAGCTCATGCAACGTACCGCGAGAAATCACCCAAACTGATGCGGCGAACAAGCCCGCGCAGAGAAGCGTCAGCGGTTTTTTGTCGGTATTCATCATGCCTAATGCGCGCCCTAGCAGGCCATACAGCACGTAATAAAACGTGTCGCCATCGATATACAAGTTCACTGGCAGCCACTCAAACCCGCCCGTTTTTAGCGGGACGGTATTCGGGTTCGCCACGATGCCGAGGACGAGCATCAACGCCAGTAACATCCAGCCATTCACGCTTTTCACCTGGATCAGCGGTGAAAGCAGATAAATCACGAAAATCGCGAAGAAAAACCAGAGATGATAGAACACCGGTTTTTGCAGCAGGTATTTCAACGACAACCCGGCATTAATGTGCGTAAACAAAAGGATATACGTCAGCGCCACTGCACTGTAAAACAGCAGACACAGGCCGATGCGCAGGAAGTGGCGCGGCTCGGCGCTGCGTTCGCCAAAAAACAGATAGCCGGAAATCATGAAAAACAGCGGCACGCTGACGCGGGAGGCGGAATTCAGAAAGTTGGCGATATCCCAGTTGAGCGCAGTGATGCTGTGGGCGTTGGTGACATACCAGGTGGTGGTATGGATCATCACCACCATCAGACAGGCAATCCCTCGCAGGTTGGTTATCCAGCTAATCTTTCCCGACATCCGTTCCTCAGTGTTAAGGCGATAAAACTCTGACCTGTGATTGTAGCCGCTGTTTCCGAAGAAAAATCTGAGTTTGTCGCCGATATCTTGTCGACAAGGGAACGGATTTGCAGAATGCGGGGTCAGAAAAACCATCTAGTCTTAAAATGACAATAACAGGCAAAGAATAAGGCCGTAATTAAAAATGATGATGAAGTATTACATGCCCTTACTGCTGGTCGCTCTCCTGGCTGGGTGCAGTTCTCCACAGGCTCCAGAACAGAAAGCGCAGCGAGCGAAAATGTCCCCGGCGAGTTCACTGAACATGGAACAGTTGTGCAAGGACAACGCAGCGCAGCGCTATAACACCGATGCACAGCAAGTCGATGTGACCGGTTTTGAGCAGTTCCAGGGCAGCTATGAGCTGCGCGGCTTTACTCCCCAGAAAGAGAACTTCGTCTGTTCTTTCGATTCAGACGGTCAGTTTCTGCACCTTTCGATGCGCTAAGCGGCGAAGATGAACGCGGGGAATGTCTTAGGTTTCCCCAATATTCCCTCAATTTTCCGAGAACAACTGCCATTCATACTGTATATCTCGCAGCCAGCGGGTATACTGACCCTTCCTTAAATCCACACGTATCCAGCACAGAAGAATATGCAAAAGTTTGATACCAGGACTTTCCAGGGCCTGATCCTGACCTTACAGGATTACTGGGCTCGTCAGGGCTGCACCATTGTTCAACCACTGGACATGGAAGTAGGCGCTGGCACCTCTCATCCAATGACCTGTCTGCGCGCGTTGGGCCCAGAGCCGATGGCCACTGCTTATGTGCAGCCATCTCGCCGCCCAACCGACGGTCGTTACGGCGAAAACCCGAACCGTTTACAGCATTACTACCAATTCCAGGTCGTGATTAAGCCATCACCGGACAACATTCAGGAGCTGTACCTCGGCTCGCTGAAAGAGCTGGGTATGGATCCGACCATCCATGATATTCGCTTCGTGGAAGACAACTGGGAAAACCCAACGCTGGGTGCCTGGGGTTTGGGCTGGGAAGTGTGGCTGAACGGCATGGAAGTGACGCAGTTTACCTACTTCCAGCAGGTTGGCGGCATGGAATGTAAGCCGGTGACCGGTGAAATCACCTACGGTCTGGAACGTCTGGCGATGTACATTCAGGGCGTAGACAGCGTTTACGACCTGGTCTGGAATGACGGCCCGTTGGGTAAAACCACCTACGGTGACGTGTTCCATCAGAACGAAGTGGAGCAGTCCACTTATAACTTCGAATACGCAGATGTCGACTTCCTGTTCTCCTGCTTCGAGCAGTATGAGAAAGAAGCGCAAGAGCTGCTGGCGCTGGAAAACCCACTGCCGCTGCCTGCCTACGAGCGTATTCTGAAAGCCGCGCACAGCTTCAACCTGCTGGATGCGCGTAAAGCCATCTCCGTCACCGAGCGTCAGCGCTACATTCTGCGCATTCGTACCCTGACAAAAGCCGTGGCAGAAGCCTATTACGCTTCCCGTGAAGCCCTTGGCTTCCCGATGTGCAACAAGAATAAATAAGAGGCGGCCATGTCTGAAAAAACTTTCCTGGTGGAAATCGGCACTGAAGAGCTGCCACCAAAAGCCCTGCGCAGCCTGGCGGAATCTTTTGCTGCGAACGTCACTGCGGAACTGGATAACGCCGGTCTCGCTCACGGCAACGTGGAGTGGTTCGCTGCTCCGCGCCGTCTGGCGCTGAAAGTCGCGGCGCTGGCTGAATCTCAGCAAGATCGCGAAGTTGAAAAACGCGGCCCGGCGGTTTCTGCGGCGTTTGACGCCGAAGGCAAACCGAGCAAAGCGGCAGAGGGCTGGGCGCGCGGCTGCGGTATCACCGTTGAGCAGGCCGAGCGTATGGTCACCGATAAAGGTGAATGGCTGCTGTATCGTGCTCACGTGAAAGGCGAAAGCGCGGAAGCGTTGCTGCCAAACATGATTGCCACCTCGCTTGCTAAACTGCCTATCCCGAAACTGATGCGCTGGGGTGCGTCCGACGTGCAATTCGTGCGTCCAGTGCACACCGTGACCCTGCTGCTCGGCGACAAAGTCGTTCCGGCAACCATTCTGGGTATCGACTCCGATCGCGTGATTCGCGGTCATCGCTTTATGGGCGAGCCAGAATTCACCATCGACAATGCCGATCAGTACCCGCAAATTCTGCTGGAACGCGGCAAAGTGATGGCCGATTACGAACTGCGTAAAGCCAAAATCAAAGCCGATGCAGAAGAAGCGGCGCGCAAAATCGGTGGCAACGCTGACCTGAGCGAAAGCCTGCTGGAAGAAGTCGCTTCACTGGTTGAATGGCCGGTGGTGCTGACCGCTAAATTCGAAGAGAAATTCCTCGCCGTTCCGGCAGAAGCGCTGGTGTACACCATGAAAGGTGACCAGAAGTACTTCCCGGTGTATGGCAACGACGGCAAACTGCTGCCGAACTTCATTTTCGTCACTAACATCGAGTCGAAAGATCCGGTGCAGATTATCTCTGGTAACGAGAAAGTGGTTCGTCCGCGTCTGGCAGATGCGGAATTCTTCTTCAATACCGACCGTAAAAAGCGTCTGGAAGACCATCTGCCGCGCCTGCAAACCGTGCTGTTCCAGCAACAGCTTGGCACGCTGCGCGACAAAACTGACCGCATTCAGGCCCTGGCGGGCTGGATCGCCGGGCAGATTGGTACCGACGTGAACCACGCGACGCGTGCGGGCCTGTTGTCCAAATGCGACCTGATGACCAACATGGTGTTCGAATTTACCGACACTCAGGGCATCATGGGCATGCACTACGCACGTCACGACGGCGAAGCCGAAGACGTTGCCGTTGCGCTGAACGAGCAGTACCAGCCGCGCTTTGCCGGTGATGATCTGCCGTCCAATCCGGTGGCTTGCGCTGTCGCGATTGCCGATAAGATGGATACCCTTGCGGGGATCTTCGGTATCGGTCAGCATCCGAAAGGCGACAAAGATCCGTTTGCCCTGCGTCGTGCGGCGCTTGGCGTACTGCGCATCATCGTTGAGAAGAACCTGAACCTCGATCTGCAAACGCTGACCGAAGAAGCGGTTCGCCTGTACGGTGACAAGCTGACCAACATCAAAGTCGTCGACGAAGTTATCGACTTCATGCTCGGTCGTTTCCGCGCGTGGTATCAGGACGAAGGTTATACCGTTGATACCATTCAGGCGGTGCTGGCGCGTCGTCCGACGCGTCCGGCAGATTTCGATGCTCGCATGAAAGCGGTGTCTCACTTCCGTACGCTGGAAGAAGCCGCTGCTCTGGCCGCCGCCAACAAGCGCGTGTCCAACATTCTGGCGAAATCTGACGAAGTGCTGAACGACACCGTTCACGCCTCGGTGCTGAAAGACGCGGCAGAAATCAAGCTGGCAACCCATCTGGTTGTACTGCGCGATAAACTGCAGCCGTTCTTTGACGAAAGCCGTTATCAGGACGCGCTAATCGAACTGGCTTCGCTGCGCGAACCGGTCGATGAGTTCTTCGAGAACGTGATGGTGAATGCCGACGAAAAAGACGTGCGTATTAACCGTCTGACGCTGCTCAGCAAACTGCGCGAGTTGTTCCTGCAAGTAGCGGATATTTCCCTGCTGCAGTAATCGCTGATTCGCCTGAAACCAACCCGCCTGCTGGCGGGTTTTTTTATTTCTTATTTTTCTCGCTTTTAATAGATATATGACACGACCGGCAATATACGCTCCGATAAAAAGCCTATACTGCGTGGCGAAAGTATTCATCAATATATTATTTATATCTATGAAAAGGACGTCATTAAATGAGTGACATTATCTATCTCAGGTTGACGGGTGAACAGCAAGGGGAAATATCAGCTGGTTGTGGAACCGAAAAATCACTGGGTAACCGCTTTCAATATCGACATGAAAATGAGATCAAGGTTAATAAACTGGATGCCGGCTTCCGAAGTTCCGGGTACGGTGTAAGCGATAAGCGGCTACGCTTTATCAAACCAATAGATAAAAGCTCGCCTTTGCTGGCAAACGCGATAAACAACAACGAGAAGCTCAAGCTTAGCTTCGACTTTTATCGCGTGAGTCGAACCGGTCATCTGGAAAAATATTATCATATCGAACTGCGTGGCGCGGCGGTTCAGGCCATTTCGACATCATTTGTTCTTGATAAGCTGGATGAAGAAAGTATTACTGTCAATTATGAATATATTCGCAGTAAACATCTTATTGCCAACACTGAATTCAGCAACCTGATCCTGCCAGATAATTACCCGCAGCTTTTTCCGGCGAATGAAATACGCCAGCCCGACAAGCGTAATATAACGTTAACTCTTGGCGTCTTTTTTGACGGAACCGGTAATAACGCGGTGAATACGCTCAATATGCTAACGGCCTGCACCGCCGCGCATTTCGACCTTTCTGACCCCGATGCCGCAAGTATTCTCGCCCGCACCGCGCAAGAGAAAATGGGCGTATCGGGAACCGGCGCGACGAGCTACACCGGCGGCTATACGAATATTCACTGGTTGAATCAATTATACAAAACGGACCTGCCGATCGATTCCGGCCAGGCGCAGACGGCGATTTATATTGAAGGCATCGGCACCGAAGCGGGAAAACCGGACAGTATGGTCGGCCTCAGTTTTGGCGTGGCAGATACCGGGGTGATTGCGAAGACGGATATTGCGGTGAAGCAGATTGCAGGGGCATTGAAAAATTTCTTTGATGATATAAGAGAATTTGTGTCCGTACCTTCACTCAAAATCACCTCGTTAAAGTTTGATATTTTTGGCTTTAGCCGCGGAGCCGCGGCAGCCCGTCATTTCGCAAATCGCGTACAATCCCAAGACGTGGCGATTATTAACGCCATTCGCCAGGGTATGAGTGGCATTGAATATGCAGGCGCACCAGCCGGGAAAACCCGCTTTATCGGTATTTTTGATACCGTTGCTGCCATCGGCACCCCGCAAAACGGTCTGAATCCTCATACTGCAGATACCGGCAATGTGAACATCGTTCTGCGCCCTGGTGTTGCGGAAAAAGTGTTTCATATCACCGCACAGCATGAGTGTCGTTTTAACTTCGCGCTCAACAGTGTGAAACCTGCATGGCCTGAACTCGCGTTGCCTGGTGTTCACTCGGACATCGGCGGCGGTTATCTGCCTGCGGTGCGCGAAAATGTCTATCTGACTCGTCCGGAAGCGGAAACTGTGCCCCTGGCAACTCCGCCTGAGAAAACGCGGGCTTACCATCACACAATACAGCAGTTACC
The DNA here is from genome assembly GCF_036271055.1 of Scandinavium sp. GTDB lineage: Bacteria > Pseudomonadota > Gammaproteobacteria > Enterobacterales > Enterobacteriaceae > Scandinavium. The sequence continues at coordinate 210,095 of NZ_DATBBJ010000063.1, forward strand.
AATACTTGGGGCTGCCACCGCATTAGCACCAATCATACGTACCAATGACATCAGCGCAGACGTCTGGGCTGATGAGAGAATGCCAACAGACCCCGTAAAGGGCATGCAAAAGCGAGTATTTGCGGCGTTGACAATGAAAGAGCGGGTCGTGAAAAACGATTGGTCGAAGGTGGTACTGCGGGTGATGATTGCGGCGGCAGAGGATGCAGGTGTGGTGTTTAACGAACTTAGCACTAACGATGCGCTAAATCTTTCGTCAGATCTATTAGCCCTAAATGAGAAAGCAATCATCGCAGGGAAAGAAAGCCGCTCAGGAGGCGGGGGGGTAAGTTTTAATCAACAGGAAATTGAACTTATCGCTCGCGACTTAATTCACTGTTCAGCAAGCTGGAACAGTATTACTTTCGATAGAAAAGGTAAAAATTACGGCGGTACTTCAATGTCAGAGCTATTGGGGTTTATTAATAGGCCCGACGAAAACTGGCAGCGAACAATTTACAATATGGATGGAAATAAAAAATGAAAAGAGCAAAACTGCTTTTAACTGCTTTACTTCTGACGCTCTCTGGCTGCCATTCTGGTGAACCAACAACACCCGAAGGAACAGGTGAAATGCCCTACGGGATGTGGGAGTTTGCTTTCTTTACCCCCAAATCTCTACCTGCCGATGTGGTCTATGTCGGCATTATTGATAATAGAAAGATCCTTTATTCATTCAGAACACTCGATAGTGTGCAAGACAGCTGGGTAACAGTGGATACTTGGAGTAACAAAGTAAGACGACATGCACTATTCAATAAAGCCCGGCATCCTCCAGTTGCTATGCTGATTTGCTGGGACTCAACCATAGATAAAAAAACCTACGAGACAAAGGCTATTTTCCCCGAGTCGATGCGTGAAAGAATGAGTGTTTCAACAGGACTCGATAGCTACGGCGAAAAAGCTTGGTACAACACCTTATTATTTGGACTTGCTCCTGGAGGGAAGGTCAAAATCTGGCTGCAGAATACAGTTGGTGGCAACGGGAGCCTGCCGATAGAACCGGTAAAAATTGTCACAGTGTCGGGGGAAAAATTAGAGGGCTGCAAAGGCATCACGCAGCACACTCAAGGCTATCGATATACCAAAACGACGGAAGATTTTATAAAAGGAAAAACTTATCCGTACGGCGATTGGTGAGGCTGGATGTAATGGTTGGAAGCATGGATGGAAATAAAAAATGAAAAGAACACGAGTAATTTTTGCAATTTTATTCCTGGCGCTCTCTGGTTGTCATTCGGGCGTACCAACAACACCAGAAGAAACAGGTGAAATGCCATATGGCAAGTGGGGGTTTGCATTTTTTACTCCGAAAGCACTTCCCGCCAGAGTGACGTATGTTGGAATCATTGATGCTAAAAAAATTCTTTATTCTTTCAGTAATCTCGACAAAACGGAAAATGATTCTGAAAGCAGTGGGAAGTGGAATAAACGCTATACACGCTTCGCACAATTTAACAAAGCCCTGCATCCACCGGTTGTGATGATGTTTTGCTGGGATTCGATTATTGATAAAAAAACGTATGAAACACGGGTCACGTTTTCAGAATCTTTAAGGAAAAGAATGAGCTTATCTTCAGGGAAAAGTAGGTATGCAGAAACTATATGGTATAGCACTCTACTGTTTGGTCTTGCCCCGGGAGGTACTGTCAAAATTTGGTTGCAAAAGAATAGAGGGGGAGGTGAGAACTTGCCTGTGGAGCCCCAAAAAATCACCACGCTGTCTGGCGATAAACTGGATGGCTGTAAAGGGATTACATTGGCAAATTTTGATTACGATATCCCGGATGGCTACACACAAGAAACTAAAGATGCCATCAAAGGAAAAACATACCCCTATGGCGACTGGTGATTTGTGAACTTCCTCACCGTCATCTTATTTTCAAACCAACCCGCCTGCTGGCGGGTTTTTTATGGTTACGGTTGTGCAGATCAGTTTTCGGTTCGCCGGATGGTGGCTTTTGCCTTGCCCGGCCTACGATCCGGCTATAACAATGTCGGCATTTTTACGGATGTGCCGATTTTCACGTAGGCCCGTGCAAGCACAGCACCGCCGGGCAATCAGTACCATTCTTCCAGACTGACTACACCATATTCCGTGCTGAGCCAACGCGGTGCTTTAAGCGTTCCCGCGAAATAGCAAACCAGCTCGTGGAGCAAATCGCCCATCACCCGTTCGGTCGTCTGACTGAGTGAACCGCCTATCAGCAGTTGCGTGAGCGTCTGGCAGTATTGCCCGAGCTGATCGGCCTCGGGTTCAAACGCAGGCTGGGATAGTGGCGGTTCATTTACGGTCAGGCTGGATTTCAAATAATCCGGTATGGGTTCCAGCAGCGTGGGCTGTAATAACGCCAGACACGCGGAAAGTCGTCCGCAGAGTGCCAGTTTTTGTGTCGGATCGTCGCATTCCACCATCACTTCGGCAAAGCGCTCGCAGTTGTCTGCCAGCTCGGTGAAATCAGTAGTGTGACTCAGTGGTACGCTGAGTAAAGCGTGGTCAAGCGTTGGGGTTATCGCCATAGAGGCAGCCTCCGATGAGTGATTTTTATTACCACCACCCGTGAGGTCAATCACCTGGTGGCAGACTGAGCGAAGTTGACCTTACCGGCCTCATCGGATACCGGCGCACCCGAAAGTGCCCTCACTCAGCCCACCATTGAGGTGTAGCAGAGCGCACAGCATAAACGCGCTATGCCGCCGATGAAGTTAGCAGGAGGTCAATCCCGGCACCTGATAGGCAGGTGCGAGGCGACAATACTGCTGACCCGATCTGACGACAACGTTTTTCCGCTATGTCGTTGTGGATATTATCATTTTCACGAGCATGCTCGCAAAACCCGATGAAGAATAAGGTTAATGCAGGGTTCTTCGTGACTTGGTCTGTCGGTCTTGCTATTTATAAAGCTTGTCATGATAATTGTAATGACAAACGTAAATACACACCGAGGTGAATACCATGGGAAGCATTAATCTTCGTATTGATGATGACCTGAAGACCCGCTCTTACGCAGCCCTTGAAAAGCTGGGCGTGACGCCGTCTGAGGCGCTACGACTGATGCTTGAATATATCGCTGACAATGGTCGTCTTCCTTTTAAACAGGCGCTACTCAGTGATGAAGACGCCGAACTCCTTGAGATTGTTAAGGAACGCCTCCGTGATCCGAAACCAGTGAGAGTGACTCTGGACGACCTTTAATGGATTATCTTCTGGATTTTGACGAACGGGCGCTCAGGGAATGGCGCAAACTGGGATCAACCGTTCGTGAGCAGTTTAAAAAGAAGCTGTCGTCGATCCTCAGCGCTCCGAGGATTGAGGCGAATAAACTGAGTGGCTTGCCGGACTGTTATAAAATTAAACTTAGACAGTCCGGTTATCGCCTGATTTATCAGGTTCTTGATGACCAGATTGTGGTGTTTGTCGTCGCTGTTGGCAAACGCGAAAAGTATGAAGTTTATGCCGAGGCGATTCGCCGCATCCTATAGCCGAAATAGCAGTAAACAGAACTATTTTTCAATGCGTTATAAACCAAAACCCCCGCATGGCGGGGGCTGGGTACACAAAAGTTAACACTCACTTCTTTTCCCGGTGGCGCTGTGCTGACCGGGAGTGGCAAAACACGTTACTCCATCAACTGCCGACTTAATCGTGGATCGGCCTGAATCAATCGCATCAGCTTCAGCTCGGCGGGCGACGGTTTCTCTCGTCTCGATTCCCACTCGTGAACCATTGCTACGCTGACGCCCATGGCTCGGGCAAAATCATCGATTTTCAAACCGGAGCCTTTACGCAGTTGCTCAAACTCGGTAAAGGCGGTGGGCTTTTGGGTCAGGGTAATTCTCTGTGAATCGTCTTTGAAAACAATCTGTTCAAGACTGCTCAGCAGTTCAAACATAGGATCTTTATATTCCATTGAGAACTCCTCTACATCACAACGGGATCGTGAACATCTGAGAGCCTTTTAAGAATAGTCAGTAAAATGGGTGAGGGGTGGTAACGGGAGTGATTATTTGTGCGATATATTTCTCTTGATGCGATTCAGCCTGCCCGAAGTCGCCACTAATTATTTGATAAAGAAACGGGAAAGTTGTTCAGGACTTTTTTTGTAAATCATAAGTAAAAAAGTGGCAAACGGCGGGAGAGGCCCCGCCGTTATTTTTACCCTCAGGCTTTCTGCGTCGCCTCAGGGGCTTCACGGCTGCCGTTACCTGGCCGGCTGTTGGGTTTGGTCATTGCGTATTTGACCATCAGCGCGCTGGCAGACAGTAACGCCGGGATCGCCAGCAGCATGAAAATGGTTTCAAACGACAGTTGCGCCTGCATCAGGAACACGCCGCTGAAGGCCCCGAGAATGCCGCCGAAGCGCCCGATGCCGAGCATCCATGCCACGCCGGTTGCCCGGCCTTGGGTTGGGTAGAATCCTGCTGCGAGCGCCGGCATGGAAGATTGCGCCCCGTTCATGATGCTGCCCGCGATAAAGACCATTACGCCCATCAATACCAGACTGCTGGTGGAGAAACCGACCAGACAGACGAACACGCCCGTCAACAGCCAGCCAACGGCGACGACTTTGTTCGGATTAAATTTATCCATCAGCGCGCCGAGCACCAGTACGCCAATCCCGCCGCCGAGCGGGAACAGGGCGGTGACGATTGATGCCTGACTCATGGTCGCGCCCGTTTCGCGGATAAGCAGCGGCAGCCAACTGGTCAACAGATAGAAAATCAGCAGGCCCATAAAGTAGGTCAGGCAGAGCATCACCGTACCCAACGCATAACGCGGCGAGAAGATAACCCCCAGTGCGGATTTACCCGGCATATTCCCCGCTTCATGCAGCACAAAGTCAGCCTTTGCAGGCAGCGGGGCGATGCGGCGCAGGATCGTCGCGACCTGTGACGGCGATTTGTTTTTGGCCACCAGATAACGCACGGATTCCGGCAGCAGGAAAATCAGCACCACTGCCAGCACCAACGGCATTACGCCACCGAGGATCAGCACGCTCTGCCAGCCGTATTGCGGGATAAGCCAGGCAGAAATGAACCCGCCGAGCGAAGAGCCGATGGGGAAACCAACGAACATCAGGTTCACCAGCAACGCGCGACGGCGTTCAGGTGCATATTCGCTCATCAGTGTCGCCGCATTAGGCATTGCCGCGCCGAGGCCAAGCCCGGTCAGGAAGCGTAGCAATGTCAACTGGTTCAGGCTGGTGGCCGCCGCAGTCAGCAGGCTGAAACCACCGAAAACGAGAATGGAGAGGATCAGCACTTTTTTGCGGCCTATGCGGTCTGCCATCGGGCCTGCGGTCAGCGCGCCGACGGCAAGTCCAACCAGCGCAGCACTCATCACCGGGCCGAGCGCCGATTTTTGCACACCCCATTCCTGCACAAGGTCAGAGGCGATATAGCCGATGATGGCGGTATCGAAGCCATCCATCGCCACGGTGGTAAAGCACAGCACGAGGATCAGCCACTGGTATTTCGTGAACGGATTGTCGTTGATAAAGGCCTGGATATCGGTGGTTGTCTTGGTCATGGCGCGATTCCTGGAAGGAAAATGTGCGATTACCGAACGTAAATCCGTTAATCGTTCATTCAATCAAACCATCCGCGCGCTTTTTCGACAACGGGGTGGCGGGGGGAAGCGTGCGATTATCGTACGATGGCGCAACGTCAGTGCTTTTCCGGGAGATAAAATAAGCGTAATTCAATAAGTTAAAAATGAAATTGCTGAAAAGGATAATCTTATAAATTGTGATGAATACAACAAATAATTAACATTATCGTCAGGAGAAGGAAGTGTGCGACTTTTCCCACCACGATTGAAGGAAAGGGTATCTTGCGAGGCGCTCGTGGACTATCCTTGTCACCGTCAGGCACGTGTGTGCCAGTTTGCGCTTTTTTTGGCTGAAGGAGTATGAAAATGGCGACAGGAAAGTCCTGCTCTCGCTGGTTTGCGTCTGTTGCGGCGTTATTGATGGTAGTTAGCCTGAGTGGGTGTTTCGATAAAGAAGGCGATCAGCGCAAAGCGTTCATCGACTTCCTGCAAAATTCCGTGATGCGTAGTGGCGAACGTCTGCCAACGCTGACCACCGATCAGAAAAAACAATTTGGCCCGTTCGTCTCTGATTACGCCGTTATCTACGGCTATTCTCAGCAGGTGAGCCAGGCAATGGATGCAGGTCTGCGTCCGGTTGTGGACAGCGTGAATGCGATTCGTGTCCCACAGGATTACATGACTCAGCGTGAACCGCTGCGTCAGGCTAATGGTGCGCTCGGCGTGCTGAGCCAGCAGCTGGAAAATGCCAAAATGCAGGCCGATGGCGCGCATTCTGCATTGAAACAGAGCGACGACCTGAAGCCGGTCTTTGACCAGGTTTACAATAAAGTCGTGACGCTGCCAGCCAACGCGATTCAGCCGCTGATCCCAGCCGCGCAGATCTTCACCCAGCAGTTAGTGCAGGTGGGCGATTTCGTCGCGCAGCAGAATACTCAGGTGAGCTTTGTGGCCAACGGTATTCAGTTCCCGACCTCTCAGCAGGCGAGCCAGTACAACTCGCTGATTGGGCCGCTGGCGTCTCAGCATCAGGCATTTAATCAGGCCTGGACTGCGGCGGTTAACGCCACGCGTTAAGATTGACGACCGGGTAACGTCCTGTTGCCCGGTATCTCCTCTGTTTTACTTCCCTGACGACATCAGCACTTCCAGCGGAATTTTCTCTGCAAGCATACGATTACCCGCATCACCCGGATGCAGACTGTCGCCGGAATCGATGGCTGGCGCTAAACGTAAGGGATGAGCGGGATCGGCTGCGTATTTATCAAAATCAATCACCGCATCGAACGTTCCGCTGTCGCGGATCCAGGCGTTGAGCTTCTGACGCAGCGCGTCTTTGTCTGCGGTGTAATAGCCGTGAACCGGGGAATCGTGCAGCGCACCTTCAAACGGTGTCAGTGTCACGCCAATTATCCTTACGCCACGGCGGTGCGCCTGAGCGACAAGCTGGCGATAGCCCATCTGCAAGGATTCCAGTGTCGGAAGTGGTGCGTCGGGCGCGAAAATCGTGCCTGACCAGCTAATGTCGTTGATGCCAATCAGCACGATGGCAGTGCGCACGCCGGGTTGGTCCAGAACATCCCGCGCAAACCGCGCCACGGCGTTATCGCCCATTTGATCTGAAAGTAACCGTCCACCGGAAATCCCTGCGTTAATCACCGCGATGCCTTTTGGGGCGAGGCGCTGTGCCAGGAAATCAGGCCAGCGCGCGTCGGAATCTACGCTTACGCCGTCCCCGTCGGTAATCGAATCACCAATCACCGCGATCGCCTGCGGCTCGGGCTGTGCCGTTTGCACTTCAATGCCGGTCAGCAATGTGCGGGTGGTCATCGCGGTGGCAGAAGTGAGCGTGGGTGCAGATACCTGATTACCTGCCGCCAGCCAGGCCGTTTGCCGTGCATCCCAATGGAAAGTGGTGGTCGGTGTGTTATCCGGTAAAAACGTGCTGACGGTCATGTGCGATAAGGCGTTCACGGGCAAATCCAGCGGGTCACTGAGTAGCGGTGCGCCAGGAGGGATCGTGGCCGATGTTTCTCCGCTAAATGTGACTGTTTTCAGTGTCGCGGTTTGCATCGACGACGCTTTATCTGTCACTGCCACCGTGGCCGCACCAATTTTCAGCGGCTGTTTCCCATACGCATTGGAAAACACCAGCCGGACTTTTTTTCCGCCAAGGCTGATGCGGGCCACCTGGCGCAGGGTCTGGCCTTCAATCACAGCAGGAATATTGGTGGGAAAGGCGAAGTCCTTGCCCCATATGGCTTGTGGGCTGGCGGTCCAACTGGCGACCCAGCCATTTCGCGATATAGGTTCTGCATGGGCGAACGGAAAAATCAGCAATGCAGTCAGGGCGGTAAAAACGGCGAGTAAGCGCATAGTCAAACCTGTGAGTGGTTTTCTGTCGCTGTAAGAGGCGGGGAAATTGCCCGGTCAGCCTGCGCCGCCGGGCCGGTGAGGGCTTTACGCGACCTGCGGGTTGACGCAGTTTTTCTCCACATTGCCTTTCAGCGCAGCAATAAGATTGTCTACCGCTGTGGCCGCCATATTGTAGCGTGTCTCGTGGGTGGCAGAGCCAATGTGTGGCAGCGCCACGACATTCGGCAGTGTAAGCAATTCAGACGAGACGGGCAGCGGTTCCTGTTCGAATACATCCAGACCTGCGGCATGAATTTCACCGGCTTTTAGCGCGGCGATTAACGCATTTTCATCTACTACCGGACCACGCCCGGCGTTAATAAAAATAGCCGAGGATTTCATTTTGGCGAACTCTGGTGCGCCAAACAGATGGCGAGTTTCCTCGGTCAGCGGCAGGATCGAACAGACAAAATCGGCTTCCTGAATCAAGGTGTCGAGACTGCAATGGCGCGCGTTAAAACGTTCTTCCGCCTCTTTGTGCTGACGGCGTGCGTTATATAACACCGGCATGCCGAAGCCGAAATGCGCGCGCTGCGCCAGCGCCAGCCCAATGCGGCCCATCCCGACGATGCCGATGGTTTTATGGTGCACGTCGGTGCCAAACCAGTCCGGGCCGATGCCTTTGGTCCACTCTCCGGCTTTTACACGTTCGGCCACTTCCACCACCCGGCGTGCGCTGCTCAAAATCAATGCCATCAGCGTGTCGGCCACGGTTTCGGTCAGGGCGGTTGGGGTGTGCATCAGCAGCACTTTACGGGCGTTGAGCGCTTCTACGTCATAGGTATCGTAGCCCACTGAAATTGTTGAAGCCGCGCGTAACGCAGGCATTTTGTCGAGCAGAGCGGCATCGACGGTTTCACTGGAGCCGAGCAGCCCGACGGCATTTTTAAACACATCAGCATGGTTCTGAACCGTATTCGCGCTGATATCCGGTAGGGTTGTGACCGTGAAATGGGCGTTGAGGCGTTGCAGTAGATCGTCAGGTAACGTTTTGTAGAGAATAACGGACGGCTTCATTCTGATCTCCATAAGAAAGGCTTCAGCTGTAGCGCTGATCGTTAGCAGGCTTAGGAGTCAGAGTAAGCCAACGCCGGACTGAAATGCCAGTCCAGATTTTCGGGGGGAAGAGAGAAATGGCCCGATTGCAGGAGGCAACCGGGCAGATACGGTTTACTGCAACGGGCTAAGGGTGATTTCTACGCGACGGTTCTGCGCTTTGCCTTCAGCAGTGCTGTTGCTGGCGATCGGATTCGCCGGGCCCATACCGGTGGTGCGGATACGGTTGGCTGCGACACCCTGAGTAATCAGGGAGCTGGCGACGGAATCCGCACGCTGTTGCGACAGACGCATGTTGAGATCCTGGCCACCCGTGCTGTCGGTGTAACCCACAACGTTGACGGCGGTTTTTTCGTACTCTTTTAACACCATTGCCACGCCGGTCAGCGTGTTAGCACCCGCTGGTTTAAGGTTAGCGCTGCTGCTGTCAAAGGTGACGTTGTTCGGCATATTCAGCACGATGGTGTCGCCATTACGTGTCACGCTGACGCCCGTACCTTGCATTTTCTGGCGCAGTTTCGCTTCCTGCACATCCATGTAATACCCTACGCCACCACCGACTGCAGCACCTGCTGCTGCGCCAATCAGCGCGCCTTTACCACGATCTTTCTTCGACGAAGAGAGCATGCCAATACCTGCACCCGCCAGCGCGCCGATGCCTGCGCCAATGCCGGATTTACCCGCTTCACGCTCGCCGGTATAAGGGTTGGTGGTACAGCCTGACAGGGCCAGCGCGCCGCTTACCATTGCAGCAATCATGATTACGCGTTTTTTCATCTTATTTCCTTAATCCTTTTTATTCTTTGCCACGGTGACCGTGGTGGTTGATTATGACGCTGGATTGTGGAGAAAATTCCAAAAGCATTCCTGAAATTTATTAATAAATAAAAATAGTGATGAAAAAAATCGCCGTCGCACCACCTGCCTTCGTTAACCAGGAGCCTGTTTTGGCCAACTCATCTGCAACAAAAACCGTTCTGACTGCCGCCCACTGGGGGCCAATGCTGGTCGAAACCGAGGGCGATACCGTGCTCTCTTCCCGTGGCGCGCTTGCCGACACTTTCGAGAACTCACTGCAAAGCGTGGTGCGCGATCAGGTGCACAGTAAAACGCGGGTGCGCTATCCGATGGTGCGCAAAGGTTTCCTCGCATCGCCGAGTAATCCACAGGGCGTGCGTGGGCAAGATGAGTTTGTGCGGGTGAGCTGGGATGAAGCGCTGGATCTAATCCACGCTCAGCACAAAAGAATTCGTGAAACCCACGGCCCGGCGTCGATTTTCGCGGGTTCCTATGGCTGGCGATCGGTCGGCGTGATGCACAAAGCCGCCACTCTGTTACAGCGCTATATGAGCCTGGCAGAGGGTTATACCGGGCATTTAGGGGATTACTCCACCGGGGCGGCGCAGGCGATTATGCCTTACGTCGTCGGCGGCAATGAAGTTTACCAGCAGCAGACCAGCTGGCCGCTGATTCTGGAACATACTGACGTCGTGGTGCTGTGGAGCGCCAACCCGCTTAACACCCTGAAAATTGCCTGGAATGCGTCGGACGAGCAGGGCATTACGTTTTTCGATAAGTTGCGAAACAGCGGCAAACGCCTGATCTGCATCGATCCGATGCGATCGGAAACCGTCGATTTCTTCGGCGAGTCGATGGAATGGCTGGCTCCGCACATGGGCACTGACGTTGCGTTGATGCTCGGCATTGCCCATACGCTGGTGGAAAACAACTGGCACGACACGGCGTTCCTGGAACGCTGCACGACCGGTTATGAACATTTTGCTGAATACCTGACCGGCGAGCGTGACGGCATAGCGAAAACCGCCGAGTGGGCGGCAGATATTTGCGGCATTGATGCGACGAAAATCCGCGAACTGGCAGATATATTCCATAAAAATACCACCATGTTGATGTCTGGCTGGGGTATGCAGCGTCAGCAGTTTGGTGAGCAGAAACACTGGATGCTGGTGACGCTGGCGGCGATGCTTGGGCAAATCGGCACACCGGGTGGCGGCTTTGGCCTCTCTTATCACTTTTCCAATGGCGGCAACCCAACGCGCCGCGCGGCAGTGCTGGCATCAATGCAGGGCAGCATCGCGGGCGGCACTGACGCAGTAGATAAAATCCCGGTGGCGCGCATTGTCGAAGCGCTGGAAAATCCCGGCGCGCCATATCAACACAACGGCATGGACCGACACTTCCCGGATATTCGCTTTGTCTGGTGGGCAGGCGGGGCGAACTTTACCCATCATCAGGACACTAATCGCCTGATCCGTGCCTGGCAAAAGCCAGAACTTATCGTCATTTCGGAGTGTTTCTGGACCGCCGCTGCGCGCCATGCAGACATTGTGCTGCCAGCCACGACCTCGTTTGAGCGTAACGATTTGACCATGACCGGCGACTACAGCAACCAGCATATGGTGCCAATGAAACGCATTGTACCGCCTCGCGATGAAGCGCGCGATGATTGGGACGTGTTTGCGGAACTCAGTGAACGCTGGGAAACGGGCGGGCGCGAGCGCTATACCGAGGGCAAAACAGATCTGCAATGGCTGGAAACGTTCTATGAGATAGCCGGACAGCGCGGCGCAAGCCAACAAGTGACGCTGCCGCCGTTCCAGCAATTCTGGGAGGCGAATGAGCTGATTGAAATGCCAGAGAGTGAGGAGAACGCCAAATTCGTGCGCTTCGCGGCATTTCGTGACGATCCGCTCGCCAATCCGCTCAAAACTGACAGTGGCAAAATCGAGATTTATTCACAGCGGATTGCGGGCTTTAATTATGCCGATTGCCCCGGTCACCCGACCTGGCTTGAACCGGATGAGTGGCACGGCAATGCGCAGAGCGGGCAGTTGCAATTGTTGTCGGCACATCCGGCGCACCGTCTGCATAGCCAACTGAATTTCACGTCGCTGCGCGAGCAGTATGCGGTGGCGGGGCGTGAACCATTGACGCTCCATCCAAAAGACGCTCAAGCTCGCGGAATTGCCAATGGCGATTTGGTCAGAGTCTGGAATGGACGCGGGCAAGTGCTGGCGGGCGCGGTGGTGACCGAGGGTATTCGCGAAGGCGTGATTTGTCTGCACGAAGGCGCGTGGCCGGATTTGGATCGTGAAGCCGGTGGTATCTGCAAAAACGGTGCGGTCAACGTGCTGACCAAAGATCTGCCCAGCTCAAAACTGGGGAACGGTTGTGCGGGGAATACGGCGCTGGTGTGGCTGGAGAAATACCACGGACCAGCGCTGGAGCTTACAGCATTCGATCCGCCTGCCAACGCATAATCCAGGTCGGTTGCCGGGTTTCATCCTGCCATGCGCTGTCTTCAATACGGAAGCCCTGCGCATGGTAGAAATTCACCGCCCGGCTGTTCTTCTGGTACACCTCAAGGCTTAAATCCGGGTAGCGATCGCAGACAAACGCGAGCAGCGCCCGGCCAACTCCACGACCAATGCACTCTGGCGCGACAAACAGCGCGCCGATAAAGCGCTGGTCCATGACGCTGATAAACCCCTGCATAACGCCTTCATCTTCCCACACCCAGGTATGCGCGGCGGGCAGATACACGTCGCGCACAAGCGGTTCACTTTCGTGCCAGTAGCTTTCTTCAATAAACGGGTGTGCGTAGATGGTGCTTTCCAGCCACAGCTTTAACAGCGGGCGGCGATCGCTACTTTGCCATTTGCGGATCATCGTCGCCCCCTGGGTAGCAGAAGCAGCCGGTGACGTGGTCGTTGACCAGCCCGCAGGCCTGCATGAAGGAGTAGCAAATAGTGGTGCCGACAAACTTAAAGCCACGTTTTTTCAGCGCTTTTGACAGTGCATCTGACGCGGGAGTACTGGTGGGGATTTCGGCAAGCGTTGCGGCGTGACGGATCTGCGTTTGATTATCGACAAACGACCAGACGAAATCGGCAAACGGTTCACCGTTCGCTTCCATCGCCAGAAAGGCACGGGCGTTGCCAATAATGGCCTGAATTTTCCCGCGATGACGGATGATCCCGGCATTTTGTACCTGTTGCTCAACATCTTCTTCGGTCATCGCCGCCACTTTTAGTGGGTCGAAGTGATGAAACGCCTGACGATAGTTTTCACGTTTTTTCAGCACCGTTATCCATGAAAGCCCCGCCTGCTGGCCCTCAAGGCAGATCATTTCAAACAGCTTTTGATTATCCCGCTGGGCGACGCCCCATTCGCTATCGTGATAGGCCATGTAAAGCGGGTCCTGACTTACCCAACCGCAACGTTCCATCTGATTCTCCCACTTTTTTGATGTCGATGAAGAAATGTTCAACCTGCCTTGACGACAGAAATAAAATGACAATATTTAGTAATACGCAATCGCGTAAAAAATCATAACAACAATGCCGGTTTTGGCTCTTTCGGAGTCGCAAAAAAATGATAATTCAGAAATGCATTGGCTTCCGGGGTGGTCTATACCCGGCATCTGTCTTTGTGTGGATGTCTTTTGTGACATCAGCATTTGCCTGGCAACAGGAATATATCGTTACTGACCCACAAAGTAATACCCCTGAACGCTATACCTGGGATAGCGATCACCAACCACGTTATGACGATATTCTTGCGGAGCGTATAGACGCGGCGCAAACACAGCCCGGCGTTGCTATGAATCAACCCGATGATACACCTCTGGATGCGACTCGTACGCTGAGTGTGGGCTGGAATATTCCACTGAGTCTGCTGTTTTCGACCGGACCGGTGGCGAGCTGGCATTATGACGGTTCGGCCACATCGGTATGGAATGAATTTGGCGACAGCGGCACCAGCACCACGGCGCTGACCGATCCGTTGTGGCATGCCAGTGTCAGTACGCTGGGTTGGCGCGTGGATTCGCAACCGCTGTGGGGCGTGCATCCTTGGGCGCAAATCAGCTACAACCAGCAGTTTGGCGAGAACCAGTGGAAATCGCAGTCAGGTTTAAATCGCACACCAACCTCAACGCAGGATGGCAATTGGGTGGATGTGACGTTAGGCGCGGATATGTTGTTGAATCCGCATATTGCGGCCTATGCGTCGCTTTCTCAGGCTGATAATTTGAGCGAAGGGGCGAATTATCTGTATATCATGGGTGTAAGCGCGCGTTTTTAACAATTCAATATCGTTCGAAAAACATTTCTAATTCCGTTTGTTTACAGTAGTGACAAGGCTTAGCGTGATAGTTACCGCTAACTTTTCGATTTTTTTCATTTCGGCAATGCCATTCATTCTGCTTTCAATGCATTTCATTCCGTACTGACGGCAGTTCATGCCTTTTTTACCCCTGCATGGAATGCACTTCGTTATTTTAGCCGCAGTTAATTTTTAAAAGGCAAAATAGCGATGAACGCTGCAATCCGTCCTTCTACCCGTTGGCTGACGCTGTTCGGGACCATCATTACTCAGTTCGCGCTGGGTTCGGTTTATACCTGGAGCCTGTTCAACGGCGCGCTTTCCAACAAACTGGATGCACCAGTCAGTCAGGTCGCGTTTTCCTTCGGTTTGTTGAGCCTCGGTCTGGCACTCTCTTCTTCTGTCGCCGGTAAACTGCAAGAGCGTTTTGGCGTGAAGCGCGTGACGATGGCTTCCGGGATCCTGCTCGGCGTCGGTTTCTTCCTTACCGCACATGCCAATAGCCTGATGATGCTGTGGCTGAGCGCGGGTTTGCTGGTGGGTCTGGCCGATGGCGCGGGTTATCTGCTGACGCTGTCGAATTGCGTGAAATGGTTCCCGGAGCGTAAAGGGCTGATCTCTGCGTTTTCTATCGGCGCGTATGGTCTCGGCAGTCTTGGTTTTAAATTTATCGACAGCCAACTGCTCGCGACTGTAGGTCTTGAGAAAACCTTCATCATTTGGGGCGCGATTGTGCTGGTGATGATTGTTTTCGGGGCGACATTGATGAAAGACGCGCCGCAGCAGGAAGTGAAAACCACCAACGGCGTGGTAGAGAACGACTTCACGCTGGCGCAGTCGATGCGTAAACCGCAGTACTGGATGCTGGCTGTAATGTTCCTCACCGCCTGCATGAGCGGTCTGTATGTCATCGGTGTGGCGAAAGATATTGCACAGGGCATGGTTCATCTGGACGTCATGACTGCCGCGAATGCGGTGACGGTGATTTCCATCGCTAACCTGAGTGGCCGTCTGGTACTCGGGATCCTGTCTGACAAGATCGCTCGTATCCGCGTTATCACCATCGGTCAGGTCATTTCCCTGGTTGGGATGGCGGCATTGCTGTTTGCCCCGCTGAATGCGATGACCTTCTTTGCGGCAATCGCCTGCGTAGCCTTTAACTTTGGTGGCACCATTACCGTGTTCCCATCGCTGGTCAGTGAGTTCTTTGGCCTGAATAATCTGGCGAAAAACTACGGTGTTATTTACCTCGGCTTCGGGATTGGCAGTATCTGCGGCTCGATCATTGCGTCCCTGTTCGGCGGCTTCTACGTCACCTTCTGCGTCATCTTCGCGCTGCTCATCCTTTCGCTGGCGCTGTCGACCACCATTCGCCAACCAAAAGCGTTGGCGCTGCAACAGGCGCACGCCTGAGTTTCAGCGCCTCTCAGAGCAATGCGTAACACATTGCTCTAATAAATCCTTCCATCCGGGCCATTATTTTTGTAAATATTGCCCGGATCACACTTCCTGCTGACACTTTTTCCCCCCGCTATGGTCTACTTGTTGCGCTTATAGACGTTTCTGATAACTGTCCCTTACGCAATTACTTAATCTGCTTACTGTCATCCGACAGCGAAGTCGGTTTTTTGTACCCCTTTTCCCAGGGTTTGCACGCATGAATTATATTAAATCATTAACGCAACAACGGCTGTGTCTGTTCCTTGCGATGTATATCGGCCTGTTTTTGAACGGCGCGGTATTGGTCAGAAGACTGTTAGGCTATTTTGAACATTTCACGGCAAGAAATGGCGTTTTTGCCCTCATAGAAGTTTTCGGCTCGGTGCTGGTCACCTTCTTCCTGTTACGTTTGTTATCTCTCTTTGGTCGTCGCCCGTGGCAGGTTCTTGCTTCGCTGGTGGTGGTGATCTCCGCCGCAGCCAGCTATTACATGACGTTCATGAATGTGGTGATTGGCTACGGGATCGTCGCCTCGGTGATGACGACGGATATTGACCTGTCAAAAGAAGTTGTCGGGCGTGGCCTGATGATGTGGACTGTACTGTCAAGCTTGCCTCCGCTGTTTCTTATCTGGAGCAACCGCTGCCGCTATACCTTGCTGCGCCAGCTTCGAACCCGCGGCCAGCGCGTGCGCAATCTCGCTGTTGTTCTGATGGCGGGCCTGCTGGTGTGGGCGCCGATTCGCCTGATGGAACAGCAGCAGAAGAAAATAGAAAAAGCGACCGGTGTTGATATGCCAAGCTACGGCGGCGTCGTGGCTAACTCGTATTTGCCTTCGAACTGGGTTTCAGCGCTAGGCTTGTATGCCTGGGCGCAGGTCGATGAAAATTCAGACAGCAAGTCCCTCATCAACCCGGCGAAAAAATTCACCTATGTTGCTCCGGGCAATGACCTGGATGATACCTATGTAGTGTTTATCATCGGTGAAACCACCCGTTGGGATCACATGGGCATTCTGGGTTATGACCGGGATACCACGCCGAAACTGGCGCAGGAGAAAAACCTGGCGGCCTACCGTGGCTATTCCTGTGATACGGCCACCAAGTTGTCTCTGCGCTGCATGTTTGTGCGCCAGGGCGGTGCGGATGATAATCCCCAGCGTACGCTTAAAGAGCAGAACGTGTTTGCGGTACTGAAGCAGCTCGGATTTAGCTCAGACTTGTTCGCGATGCAGAGCGAAATGTGGTTCTACAGCAACACCATGGCGGACAACATCGCTTACCGCGAGCAGATTGGCGCAGAGCCGCGTAACCGTGGCAAAGACGTGGACGACATGCTGCTGCTGAACGAAGTGTCTCAGTCGCTCGAGGGGCATCCTAAGGGCAAGCATCTCATTGTTCTGCATACTAAAGGGTCGCATTACAGCTACTACCAGCGCTACACACGCGATTTTGCGAAGTGGCAGCCGGAGTGTGTCGGCATCAACAAAGACTGCAGTAAGCAGGAATTGATTAACGCCTACGATAACTCGGTGCTGTATGTTGATACCTTCATCAGCCGCGTATTTGACCAGTTGCGTGATAAAAAAGCGATTGTGTTCTATGCGGCGGATCACGGCGAATCCATCAACGAGAAAGAGCATCTGCACGGCACGCCGCGCATGCTGGCACCACCGGAACAGTTCCGTGTGCCGATGATGGTGTGGATGTCCGATAAGTATCTGGAAAACCCGGCACATCAACAGGCGTTTACGCAGTTGAAGAAAGAAGCCGAGATGAAAGTACCGCGTCGTCATGTTGAACTGTATGACACCATCATGGGTTGTCTCGGTTACACCTCGCCAGACGGCGGGATTAACGAGAACAACAACTGGTGCCATGTTCCAGCAAAAGGCCAATAAATCAACGGCGAGTTTATCGCCAATCGGATTGTCTTTTGTCGAAAAGAGATTGACGGGGTTAGCATCTCAGCAGTAAGATGCGCTCCGCATTCGGCGAGTAGCGCAGCTTGGTAGCGCAACTGGTTTGGGACCAGTGGGTCGGAGGTTCGAATCCTCTCTCGCCGACCACATTCGAAAAACCTGCTTTTTAAAGCAGGTTTTTTTTCGTCTGTAGGAAATGAGGATGAGAAGCTCCGGGGTAGGAGGTTCGACTCGAGCGCAGCGAGAGAACGTTGCTTCAGCAACGGCCCGAAGGGCGAGCCACGCAGTGGCGAGTGATCCTCTCTCGCCGACCA
>NZ_DATBBJ010000064.1:0-9333 GCF_036271055.1 Scandinavium sp.
GGGATATGGAAAGCATGGCGCAGATGGTAAAACTGCCAACAAGAAGAGAAAGAGCCTTCCCGGGAGTGGTAAAGGAAAGGCCCTACAAGTACAGAAAAGCCATATAAAACAGCCAGTCAGTCGCTTAACTGACTGGCATTACATCCGATGATGAGTCTTTTTTTTGTTAATCACGTACCACCGGTCTATTGGTCAGCTGCAAACTTCGCGCTGGGATCATCAAATTTTCATGCGAAGAAAAACCACGCAATAAGCAGATGCGTTCGTATTGTCTGTTTAGCCCATTTCCTTCGATATTCTCCATCAACATCACACTCTCCTTGCCGATAACCCCGAAATTGAGGTGGATATTCTGACTCTAATCGAAAAGGAACGACTTTGTGAAAAACATAAAAATCAGCATCGGACTCTTGTTTGTGCTCGGCCTGTTTACGTTATTGCAGCTGCTTTCCAGCGGGCTTGGGCTTCATTTTCTGAAAAACACTAACCACGATATTCAGGCACTGAGCTATAACTCAGGAGAGCAAAAAGCGCTAAATGCGACGCGTGATGCTTTCATCGTCAGTAGGACGTTGTTTGATGCAACCGTTCAGGGGAAAATCCATCATGAAAATGTGGATGCTGCTCAGGCGGCGGCAAAGATCCGTGAGCAACTCGCTATCGCCGCTGATCAATTCCAGATTTTTTGGAATATTCCAGGGCTATCGACGACGCAACCTGATGTAGGGATCGCGGTGAAGAAAGCCTATGAACAGCAGGTTGCTATTCTCAGTCATAACAGCGAACTTCTGACCACCATTACCGATCCGGATGCGTTAAAACAGGCGGTAGCGTCAAATAATGCCTCCACCGCAGAGGCTCGTTCTGGCTGGGATACTGAATATCATAATTACATGTCAGCCACGCAGCGAAACCTTGCACAAGTCGTTAAGGGGAGTAATAACGCATATCATTTTGCGATTTGGGTGATGATCCTGATGCTGGTAATTGCCGTCGTGCTTTTCTTTACTATTCATTTCTGGCTTCGCGGTACGCTGGTTCGACCGTTGGAGAAAGTTACACAGCATTTCAATGACATTGGTAAAGGCGACCTCACGGGAGTGATTACCGTGGCCAATGGCAATGAGATCGGGAAATTGTGTGCGGCATTGCAGGAGATGCAAAGCGGGCTTAGCGAAACGGTACAAAGCATTCGCCAGGGTGTTGAGTCGATTAATATCGGCACCCGTGAAATTGCTGCCGGAAACGGTGACCTCTCCAGTCGAACCGAAGAGCAGGCCGCGGCAATCGTACAAACCGCCTCCAGCATGGAGCAAATCTCTTCGACGGTGAAACTCAATACGGACAGCGCTTTACAGGCATCGAAAATGATCCGTGGCACCGTCAGCATCGCCAATTCCGGCGAAGTGCAGATGCAGAACATGATGAGCAAAATGAGTGCGATAAGCCAAAGCGCGCAAAAGATGGTGGAGATCATTAGCGTGATTGACAGCATCGCCTTCCAGACCAACATTCTGGCGCTGAATGCGGCGGTAGAAGCCGCTCGTGCCGGGCAGTCTGGCAGAGGTTTTGCCGTGGTCGCTGGTGAAGTCCGCAATCTGGCGAAGCGGTGTACCGATTCCGCGAAAGAAATCACCACGCTGATTAATGAATCCACCGGCTATATTCAGGACGGCGCAGATCTGGCGAATAAAACCAGTCAGACTATCGGTGAAATCAGCCAGGCTATTGGGAAAGTGAACGCGATGATGGAAGGGATTGCGCTCGCCTCTGAAGAACAGAGCAGCGGCGTAGAACAGATTCGTGTGGCGATTACGCAGATGGATCAGGTCACGCAACAAAACGCCGCGCTGGTAGAAGAAGTAGCAACCACCGCTTCTGGCGTGGAGGAGCAATCAAATCTGCTGTCTCACTCGGTTGCAGTCTTTAAGCTGAAAAACGCCTTTTAAGCCCCAAAAAAATGCCCGTCATGAAAATGACGGGCGTGTCGATTTCAACATCGGGCAAGATTAACGCTTGATGTTGCTCACCAGGAAGTTCATTACGTCCCCAGTTTTGATCATCTGCTTGTCACCGTTACGACGATATTTGTATTCGATTTCGTCGTTGTCGAGGTTACGGTCACCGATGACGACGGTATGTGGAATACCGATCAGTTCCATATCAGCAAACATCACGCCTGGACGCTCTTTACGGTCATCCATCAGCACTTCAATGCCCTGAGCGCGCAGTTCGCTGTATAGCTTCTCAGCCAGTTCCTGAACGCGATAGGATTTGTGCATGTTAATTGGCAGGATAGCGACCTGGAACGGAGCGATGTTATCTGGCCACAGAATCCCGCGCTCGTCATGGTTCTGCTCAATCGCTGCTGCCACTACGCGCGTTACGCCGATGCCATAACAACCCATCGTCAACGTCTGGTTACGACCATCTTCACCCTGAACGGATGCTTTCATCGCTTCAGAATATTTGGTGCCGAGCTGGAAGATGTGGCCAACTTCGATGCCGCGTTTGATCAGCAGCGTACCTTTGCCATCCGGGCTTGGGTCACCTGCGACGACGTTACGGATATCAGCGACTTCTGGCGTGGCGACATCGCGATCCCAGTTAATGCCGAAGTAGTGTTTGCCATCGACGTTCGCGCCTGCGGCAAAATCACTCATCACAGCAACGGTGCGGTCGATAACCACTGGCACGTTCAGACCAACCGGGCCGAGTGAACCCGGACCAGCTTTCGCTACCGCTCGAATTTCTTCTTCTGTTGCGAAAGTCAGTGGGCTTGCTACTTGCGGCAGTTTTTCCGCTTTCACTTCGTTCAGTTCGTGATCGCCACGCACCAGCAACGCAACCAGCGGATAAGCGCTGTCTTCTACGGCTTTCACCAACAGGGTTTTGACCGTCTTTTCAACCGGCAGGTTGAACTGCTCAACCAGTTCGGCGATGGTTTTCGCGTTTGGCGTATCAACCAGCGTCATTTCCTGAGTGGCAGCGGCGCGCGGTGCTTTTGGCGCAACGGCTTCGGCGAACTCGATATTGGCAGCAAACTCAGATTCATCAGAGAAAATTACATCGTCTTCACCGCTGGAAGCCAGCACCTGGAATTCGTGCGATGCGCTACCGCCGATAGAACCGGTATCTGCCTGAACGGCGCGGAAATCCAGACCCATACGGTTGAAGATGTTGCTGTAGGCCGTATACATCTTGTCGTAGGTTTCCTGCAAGGATTCCTGAGACGTATGGAAGGAGTAGGAATCCTTCATGATGAACTCACGGGAGCGCATCACACCAAAACGTGGACGGACTTCGTCACGGAATTTGGTCTGAATTTGATAGAAGTTCAGCGGCAGCTGTTTGTAAGAGCTCAGCTCGTTACGAATCAGGTCGGTGATGACTTCTTCATGCGTTGGACCGAGAACAAACGGACGATCCCCACGGTCAGCAATTCGCAGCAGTTCCGGGCCGTACTGTTCCCAGCGTCCACTTTCCTGCCACAGCTCAGAAGGCTGTACCACAGGCATTAACACCTCGATGGCACCGGCGTTATCCATCTCTTCACGCACGATGTTTTCGACTTTTTTCAGGACGCGCACGCCGGTCGGCAACCAGGTATACAATCCGGACGCGAGCTTGCGAATCATCCCGGCGCGCAGCATCAGCTGGTGGCTGATAACCTCGGCGTCGGCAGGTGTCTCCTTCAGCGTGGAGAGCAGATATTGACTAGTACGCATGATATTACGGTTCCATTTGAACGATCGGCGCAAGCGGGAGTGTGCCCGCCTGATACAAAAAAAGTGGTTTAGTTTATCAGCCTGGCAGAGTTGTCAAAAGAGAGGAGGAGAAAATTAGCGTGCTTCGAGGGCAAAGACTTCAAACCCCGCGTCAGTGACGCGCCAGCGGACGTTGAAGTCATGTAACCAGACGGCGTACGTTTTCCCCGTTTCTTCCCCTTTGCGATATGCCGGGCGAGGATCTTGCGCCAGCACATCACTGATGAAAGCGCGCAGATGAGGATAACGCTTCTCAAGTGTGGGTAACTGGTTTTCGAGTTCGGCGGTAAAGCTGACATTTACACTGGCAACTGGCGCTTGCTGCGCGTAGCTCGCCTGGGCATCCGGCAGCGCTTCGGCAAAGGGCAAATAGGGTTTGATGTCGACGACTGGCGTACCATCAACCAAATCGAGACTGCCGAGCTCCAGAATTACCTGATCTTTATGGCAACGAATGTCTTTCAGTTCGACCAGCGACATACCAATCGGATTGGGGCGAAACGTAGAGCGAGTCGCAAAGACGCCCATTCTGGCATTACCGCCTAGACGAGGCGGGCGAACGGTCGGACGCCAGCCGCCTTCCATCGTTTGATGAAAGACAAACAGCAGCCAAAGATGGCTGAATGCTTCCAGACCACGAACGGCATCAGGTTGGTTGTACGGCGGGAGCAAGTGAAGTTCGCCGTTTCCGTGTTGCACCAGACCGGGCTGGCGCGGGACGGCAAACTTCTCTTTATAAGGCGAGCGGATAACGCCTATCCGCTCAAAGGAAAATTCACTCATTTCGCCGAAACGTTGAGCGCAGTTCCGAGGCAAACGGCCTGACGATAGCAACCCGGTGTGCCGCTGGTGACTTCACAGCTGTGCAGCAAAACGGCGTTGGCTTTCATTTTTGCCGCATTGATTTGCAGGCGCTTACGGGCCGTTGGAATATTTGGCGGAGAGTCCTGGTTTGAGGCCTGGCAGGATTCGCCGCTCACTTCGCCGAGATCGCGGAAGGGGGCACCGACCAACTCCTCAGCGCTGTTATAAATTTTCACCGGAGCAGGGCGCGGCGCTTTTGGCTTGGCAGGCTCGGTTTTCGGGGGCGTTGCTGTGCTTTGTACAGGCTCTACAGGAGTTCTGTTTAACATGGAACAGCCGCTCAGGATCAGCGCTAAGAAACAGACCGGTAAAGCACGCATAGTATTTCCTCAATGAATAAAAAACCGAACTTAATAAATCAGGTGCTCGCCAAAATGACAAGACGGGCATAAAGCCCGTCCTGAATGATATTACTTTGTGAAAAGATTACCAGCCTTTAACGGCACCGCCATTGAAGATCTTGTTAGCGGCTTCGTACACTTCATCAGACTGATACGCTTCAACGAATTTCTTCACGTTTTCCGCGTCTTTATTGTCTTCACGGCTGACGATCAGGTTTACGTACGGGGAGTCTTTGTCTTCAACAAAGATGCCGTCTTTCGCTGGCGTCAGACCGATCTGGCTTGCGTAAGTGGTGTTGATAACCGCCAGCGCAATTTGTGCATCGTCGAGAGAGCGTGGCAGCTGCGGCGCTTCCAGTTCAACAATTTTCAGGTTTTTCGGGTTGCCAGTGACGTCCAGAACGGTCGGCAGCAGGCCAACACCGTCTTTCAGTTTGATCAGGCCCACTTTCTGCAGCAGCAGCAGAGAACGACCGAGGTTAGTTGGGTCATTCGGCACGGCAACCTGTGAGCCCGGCTGCAGTTCGTCCAGAGATTTAATTTTCTTGGAGTAGCCCGCGATCGGGTAAACGAAAGTGCTGCCGACCGGAACCAGTTTGTAGCCACGATCTTTGATCTGCTGATCCAGGTAAGGTTTGTGCTGGAAGGCGTTGGCGTCGATATCGCCTTTGCTCAGAGCTTCGTTTGGCAGCACGTAGTCGTTGAAGGTCACCAGTTCAACGTCGAGGCCATACTTCTCTTTTGCTACTTTCTGTGCAACTTCAGCAACCTGTTGTTCTGCACCCACGATCACGCCGACTTTAATGTGGTTAGGGTCTTTTTGATCAGGACCGCAACCCACCAGTGCCAGAGAACCAATCAGGGCACCCACTGCCGCAAAGGTTTTTAACTTGAACGCCATTTTTCTTCCTTAACTCTTAGAGTTGTCTGTTGTGTGTAACGTTACTTGTGAGTGACAGTCCGGACGATGCGATCGCCAGAGAATTGAATTAAGTAAACCAGAACCACCAGTAATACCAGAACGGTATTCATTACCGTAGCGTTATAACCGATATAGCCGTACTGATAACCAATCTGACCCAAACCACCGGCACCGACGGCGCCACCCATTGCGGAGTAACCGACCAGGGTAATCAGGGTAATGGTTGCCGCATTCACCAGACCTGGCAGCGCTTCGGGCAGCAGGACTTTGCGGACGATCTGCATCGCGGTGGCGCCCATCGCACGTGAGGCTTCAATCAGGCCAGTCGGGATTTCCAGCAGTGCGTTTTCCACCATACGAGCAATAAACGGTGCTGCGCCCACGGTCAATGGAACAATTGCCGCTTGCAGACCGATAGAAGTCCCGACAATGACGCGGGTGAACGGGATCATCCACACCAGCAAAATAATGAACGGAATCGAACGGAAGATATTCACCAGCGCAGAAAGCGTACGGTAGAGTTTGGCATTTTCAGCAATCTGCCCAGGGCGCGTGACATAGAGCAACACGCCGACCGGCAGGCCAATCACAAAACCAAAGAAACCGGAAACAAAGGTCATCGCCAACGTTTCCCAGACGCCACGCCCCAGTAACCACATCATTGGCTCAGACATAACCCAGTACCTCTACTTTCACATGGTTTTCTTGCAGCCAGGCAATCGCGGCTTGCGTATCTTCTTGTGTTCCGTGCATTTCAGTCAGCATGATGCCGAATTTAACGCCGCCCGCGTAATCCATCTGCGCACTTATAATGTTGTTATTCACATTGAAGCGACGCGCGGTTTCTGACAGTAACGGTGCATCAACGGACTGGCCGGTAAATTCCATGCGAAGCATCGGAACGCTGCTGGACACCTGCTCTGGTTTCAGTCGAGCCAGGTAATCTTCCGGAATATCCAGATGCAGAGTGGACTGGATAAACTGCTGCGCGAGAGGGGTTTTCGGATGCGAAAACACTTCACTGACAGTGTCTTGCTCAATCAACTCACCGTTACTGATGACAGCTACACAGTCACAGATGCGCTTCACGACATCCATTTCATGGGTGATAAGCAGAATCGTCAGGCCGAGACGGCGGTTAATGTCTTTCAGCAATTCGAGAATAGAACGGGTGGTTGCCGGGTCCAGTGCGCTGGTGGCTTCGTCGCACAGCAACACCTTCGGGTTACTGGCCAATGCACGAGCAATCGCCACACGCTGTTTCTGTCCACCGGAAAGGTTGGCCGGATAGCTGTCGTGTTTATCCGACAGACCCACCAGATCCAGCAGTTCCGTTACACGACGTTTGATTTCTTCCTTCGGCGTGTTGTCCAGTTCCAGTGGCAGCGCAACGTTACCGAACACGGTACGTGAGGCCAGCAGATTAAAGTGCTGGAAAATCATGCCAATCTGGCGACGTGCTTTTACTAACTGTGATTCGGAAAGGGCGGTTAAATCCTGCCCATCAACCAGAACGCTTCCCTGGGTTGGGCGTTCAAGTAAATTGACGCAGCGGATCAGCGTGCTCTTACCTGCACCTGATGCACCGATGACGCCGTAAATTTGACCGGCAGGGACGTGCAGGCTCACATCATTCAACGCCTGAATGGTTCGCTGGCCCTGCTGGAACACTTTGGTGATATTCGAAAGTTTTATCATTAGCTATTTATTATCGTATGGTGATTTGCCGTGGCATTTTCTGCTGCTGCAGAGGTGCAGCGACCCTCAATAAAATGGATGTTAAGGCATCCAGACGTCTAAATCAATCCGGGCAGTAATAATGAGCACTTTATTGGCGCGGGAAACATGAGATAATAGCGCTACAAGCCTTATCTCAGGAGTAAACCGGTGGCAAAAACCGTACCCGCTATTTTCTTAGACCGTGATGGCACGATTAATGTCGATCATGGCTATATCCACGAAATTGACGCATTTGAATTTATTGATGGCGTCATTGATGCCATGCGCGAATTAAAAGAAATGGGCTATGCGCTGATTGTAGTGACGAACCAGTCCGGAATCGCTCGTGGTAAGTTTACTGAAACTCAGTTTGAAACATTAACTGAGTGGATGGATTGGTCCCTTGCCGATCGTGGTGTTGATCTGGACGGTATCTATTACTGCCCGCATCACCCGCAGGGCACAGTAGAAGAATATCGTCAGGTGTGTGATTGCCGTAAGCCACATCCAGGCATGTTCATCTCTGCTCGCGATTTCCTGCATATAGATATGAATGCCTCCTTTATGGTTGGCGACAAAATTGAAGATATGCAGGCAGCTGCTGCTGCAGGTGTAGGGACGAAAGTGTTGGTGCGCACCGGTAAGCCTGTGACCGACGAGGCTGAAAATGCAGCGGATTGGGTGATTGATAGCCTGGCGGCACTGCCTGCAGCCATCAAAAAGCAGAATAAATAGGCGTTCGGGCGAAAAGATGAGCGGTTGAAATAAAAATGCATTTTTCCGCTTGTCATGCCTCGAGAACTCCCTATAATGCGCCTCCATCGACACGGCAGATGTGAATCACTTCACACAAACAGCCGGTTCGGTTGAAGAGAAAAATCCTGAAAAATAGGGTTGACTCTGAAAGAGGAAAGCGTAATATACTCCACCTCGCAACGGTGAGCGAAAGCCGCGTTGCACTGCTCTTTAACAATTTATCAGACAATCTGTGTGGGCACTCAAAGTGACATGGATTCTAAACGTCGCAAGACGCTAAATGAATACCAAAGTCTCTGAGTGAACATACGTAATTCATTACGAAGTTTAATTCACGAGCATCAAACTTAAATTGAAGAGTTTGATCATGGCTCAGATTGAACGCTGGCGGCAGGCCTAACACATGCAAGTCGAGCGGTAGCACAGAGAGCTTGCTCTCGGGTGACGAGCGGCGGACGGGTGAGTAATGTCTGGGAAACTGCCTGATGGAGGGGGATAACTACTGGAAACGGTAGCTAATACCGCATAACGTCGCAAGACCAAAGAGGGGGACCTTCGGGCCTCTTGCCATCAGATGTGCCCAGATGGGATTAGCTAGTAGGTGGGGTAACGGCTCACCTAGGCGACGATCCCTAGCTGGTCTGAGAGGATGACCAGCCACACTGGAACTGAGACACGGTCCAGACTCCTACGGGAGGCAGCAGTGGGGAATATTGCACAATGGGCGCAAGCCTGATGCAGCCATGCCGCGTGTATGAAGAAGGCCTTCGGGTTGTAAAGTACTTTCAGCGAGGAGGAAGGCGTTAAGGTTAATAACCTTGGCGATTGACGTTACTCGCAGAAGAAGCACCGGCTAACTCCGTGCCAGCAGCCGCGGTAATACGGAGGGTGCAAGCGTTAATCGGAATTACTGGGCGTAAAGCGCACGCAGGCGGTCTGTCAAGTCGGATGTGAAATCCCCGGG
>NZ_DATBBJ010000065.1:0-1804 GCF_036271055.1 Scandinavium sp.
GCATCGTGTGTCCACCCTAGATCCGGCCAGGTCATCATGCAGACAGAAGTATGGAGATCTCCACTCTCGCAGAAGTCGAGGTACTGACTATCCTTAAACAGGTTCCAAATAATTGCTCCAACTCCTCGAGCCTCGGCCTGCTCCAAGTCAATGTAAGCGAACTTTTTCCCTGGGTCAGCGACAAAAATCCTTCGCATTTCTCCCGTAATGTTTTGGAGATTTGTTCCAGTTCCGAAGCACGACTGGTAGGAGGATAGCCTACCAGTCTCAGTTCCACCGATATTGAAAGAGGTCCGTATCCTGCCATCGGGATCAATCCCAGTCTTCAAGAAACCTAGTTTCTTCCGTACGTCCTGCAGAGCTAGGATGTGGTTACAGATAGGCTCGGCGTAGAAGTTGGAACGTAACCGTTCTAGTGCTTTGCGGTTCGTCGTGATCTTGCCTTTCTCACGGACTGGCGGGAGCCGTAAGACTTCATATAGGAGGAACTGTTTTTGTTGCCAGGATCCGACGTTGATCGGGCTGACGCCGAGCCCTTCTTGAACGATGGTGTCGAAGATGGATTGAAGTTCGTTCCTGATCCCTTCGTAGTACGCGTAGACTTTCGTCCTTTCTGTTTGGTCAACGAGAACTCCCCTGCATTGCATTTCGAGGATGGGAGCTTGAAGCGCCCGTTCAAAGTCATAAATTCTTTCTGTCACCTCATTCAGTTGAGGAAGAAGTGCCTCCAGCACTTCCAACGTAACGCAGGAGTCCAGGCCGTTATAGACTTGCTCGGCTACCGCCGCGGAGTTGGGGTGGGGCTGATCAGTCCTCCAGATCACGGCCATTAAGCCGCTGGCCTCCGCCAAATGAAGAAGGGTTCAATCCCTATTCGGTGGATCGGGCCATGACTTGTCACGGTGGTCGGAGCGTCCCACATTTCTAGATACTCCCAACCCATTCCGCCCATAGCGTTCAAAGAGTCGAAACCGGCTGTCACCATGAAATCCCACTTTGGCCCTGTATAGTCGGGCGGTGGAAGATCGTCACGGGGCTTCGCCTTTGTGTGGCGGGGTTCTTCTCGAGGAAGGGTATGAGGTTCCCTGGGCGTGAACGGTTCCTTAGACATTATTCTTCATCCTCTCTCCGCTCCATGTGTTTGCCGCGTGGGCGGAGAGGCTTCCACGCGATCTATTTCAGAAGTCTATTAGCTTCGCCGCTTCTGTTCTCCTGTGTAGCAGTAAGTGGTAGGCTTGGTTTGGACAGATCACCAAATTGAATGGGGTAAAGTTGTCTAACGGATCCTCGTTCATGTGGTGTACGACTGCGCCGTTAGGTAACGGTTTACCCAAGGCTTTTTCGGCGACGGCTATGTGTTCATAAACACGCCTGCCATTTACAGTAATGAGCTTATATCCAGCAGCGTTTATAGCGCCTGTACCATTCGCTCGACGAACTAAGTTTGGTGTTCCATGCCGCCGTACTCTGTTTCCGTGGGCACTGCACATACCATTATCTTTAGCGAGCTTGTTGCATCCCTCTACAGAACAGGTTTGATCTGGAGCATACTTAACTAGTTCGTTAAGATTGAGGTCTGTATCACCGTGCCGCCACTGTCGTTTGTAGTGCATTCCACACATACCTTTACACTTATATTTAGCTTCGGTTTGGCAGCCGGAGACTGAACACTTCATTCTTCGTCTTCTCGTCTCTCTGAGTGTTTACCGCGTGGACGCAAGGGTTTCCATGCCCGTTCGTTAGTGTATATACTTCCTAAAAACCCCAACGACTTGGGGGACTCGGGATGCATAGAGTGATGCAG